>CAVTTR010000005.1:0-289879 GCA_963737745.1 uncultured Acidimicrobiaceae bacterium
CGCGTCGTTCACGGCATCGGGCTCATAGGGTTCTTGACCAAGTACCATCAACACCCGCTCCGGGCTTGGGAGCGGGGGGAGGAACGGGCCCAGGCTCCGACGTCAACATTGAACGCGCCGAGCGCGGAGCCAGCAGCGCCTCCTCGGCGTCACGACGGCCGTCGAGGGCCCCGTCGAGCGCGTCCTGATGCGCTTCGAGCTGCTCCTCTTCAAAACCCCGCCGCTGCACGGCGCCGGCGTGGCGTGCGATCACCGAACAGGGCCACGCACGCCTGCAGGGCGCCGTCCCGAAACCCAGGCCAAACCGAACGACTTCGGCTGCGCATCGGTGTATGGCGCGTCGAGCATCTCGTTTCGCAGCTGCTCGGCACCGAGTCCCAACGCGATCTGGTGAACCTCGTCGGAGGCCAACCTAAGGTTGCTCGTTGCCACGTTGCACTGCTCCTGCGCCTGTTCCAGCTCCACGGCTCGCTGTGTTTGCTCAGCGGTCCTGGCGACGGTTGCGTCGCTATCGCTTTGGGCTCGCTCGCGCAGTTGGCGCTCCTCGTCACGGAGATGGTTCAGCTCGGCACCCTTCTGGTAGGCCTTGCTGGCGTACCGGGTCTCGATCTCCACGTCTATGTCGCCAAGTCGCTCCTCAATAGCATGCAGCTGCTCAGCGGCCTGGTGCTCATTGGCCGACGCCTCGGCGAGAGCGGCGCTCGCCTCCCTCTCGGCCCGCGTCACGGCGTCTCGCCGCGACTGAGCTTCGCGCACCTGGGCGGCCACGCCGGCCACAATGGCCCGAGCGTAGGCACGCTGCCGTTTGGCCAACTCGGTGACCGAGGCCAGTTCCCTCTCCAGCTTTTGTAGCTCGTTCTTACGCCGGTCGAGACGCTCGAATCCTCCGCAACCGCAGCCAGTTCGTGCTCGTCAATCGGCGGCAGGGCCTCGGTGAGTACACCCGAGAGCTTGGCCAGATCCGAAATTGTCCGACAGCTTCTCCTTGCGTAGGGCCAACAGTGCGGTAATCAACGAGGAGTAGCCGTCTTCGCTGAACCCCGGGAAGAGGTGCTCACGGATGGCATTGCGGTGATCGACGGCGGACCCGTGCACCTGCCCGTGGTCACCGATCGCCAGCTTGAGGGCCTTGCCCGACAGGGGCTCGCGTAATTCGTCGATCAGGTGGAGATCGGTGCCCACGATCTGCGAGGTGGTGAAGAAAGCGGCCTCCACCTTCCGTGTAGCAGAGGAGGCCCGCAGCCGGGCCCCGATTGTGAAAACCTCGCCGACGTCGCGGCGGAACTCGACCCACACGAACCCAGTGCGACTGGCGTCATCGCCCCCACCCATGACCCGGTCGTACAGGCCCCCCCGAGATTTTGCCGACGACGTCAAGCGGGAGGGGGAGGCGTCTCCGTCGAGCAGGAAGGGCAGCAGCAGTTCAAGGGCCATGGACTTTCCCGAACCGTTGGGTCCGCGCAGCAACAGCCGACCCTTGTGGAAGGTGAACGTCTCGTCCGTATAGCGCCACAGTGCGACCAGCCCAGCCCGTGTGGGCGTCCACCGGTTCGGGAGCACGGGAGAGATGGACAGGGGTGCAGCCACAACTGGGGATTGTTCGGTCATGCATCCTCCTCGAAGAGGCTCGGTGGTGAAGGGGCGGTGAACGGCTCCCCGATCCGGTAGCCGCGAGCACGGGACGGCCAACCACCGAACCATCTTCTTCCCGGCGCACCAGGCCGAAGGAGACGAGGAGATGGACGGCCTCTTCCAACAGGAGGACTGGACCACCTTCTTCGCGGTATGCGCGGGCCCACGCCGGATGGTCGGTCAGCACTTCATTGACGGCACGGCGCAGGGCGGCGGAAGACAGTGTGCCGACGGTGCGTCGCCCGCCCGTGCCCCTCGTCACCAGCCGGTCGATCAACAGCAGGGCCATCTGGTAGGTGTTGCCCTGCGGGGATGGGAACTCCATATCGGTGGCGATGGCATCGGGATCGACGGCGATGACACCCTCCGCCCGTTCCTCCAGTTCAAATCCGGCTTCGGCCACCCGGTCCCGCAGCCATCGCCGACCCGACGGATGCGTCAGGTAGTCCTGTTCGGCCGGGCTGAGATCTTCGAGCAGTGTCACAGGGTCGTCGAGAACGCGGCGGGCCAGGCTGTGACGGGTCCACAACAGTCGCTGCTCATCGGAGACGGTCCCAGGGTCACGAACCGCCTCGCCGTAACGAGGCTCGGCCAGGAGAGCCCCGGTGGCTTCTATGGTACCGAGGGTGTCGTCGAAACCACTCGGGGCGTTGGAGCTAGCCACAAGACGGTGAAGGCGCGCTGTGTCGGCGGTGAGAATGGCATTCCCGTGTTTATCCTCGAGGAACGCGTCGACTGAGCCGGCTGTGGCCCGCACCACCCCCCATTGCTCAAGTGTCAGCACGGAATCGACGAACGCCACCCGATCCACACGACGGCTGGTGTCGAACTGGGCCTCGGGAGGGATGGCCTGGGCCAGCAGACCGATGGTCGTTACCGGCCGCCGCACCAGTTCCGCGCAGATGAGGCAGAGGAGCTGAAGACGCCGCCGGTCGAAGGGTCCCTTGTTGCCGCGGAGGCGACGGAGGGGACGCGTGGGATCGGGTTGGGCCGCCCGCTTGGCCAAGCGGGCGAAGCCCGCACCGATGTCGACGGTGAGCTGCCACCCGCAGGTGGTCTCGAACCAGGTCGTCAACCATTCGTGGTGGCGGACGGCCAGACCGAAGCGATCCGGGTCGGTGTCCACATTGAGGATCGGCGTGGCCAGCAGCTCGCGTATCGCTCGGGCGCGTTCGACGGAATGATGTCCGGCCAGCGAAGTGTCAGGCACTGGCGGCCTCCGCCGGGTCGTCGACCGAGTCGGTTGCTGCCTTGCCGGTGGGTGCGAGATCACGGGTAGCCGCCAAGGAGGCAAAGGCGATCGATACCCCGAAATCAGGGCAGCCGAACGTGCCGTTGTCGGTCTGCAGGTTGGTGCGCGCCCGACCAATCGGCGGCCACAGGATCACCTCGAAGGAGCCGTCCATGGACAGTGCTCGCCGGGTCCCGTCCTCCCCGATTGCCGCCTCGAGACCAGTAGCCAACAGTTCGAGCAGTTCACCGAAGACACGGACCGAGAGTCCTGCGAACGACGAGAGCGGTACCCGTCCGGCAGTGGTCAGCGACAACCGGATCCCGTCCAGTTCGGCCAGCGACTCGGCCTGTACCCGCTGTCGAAGGGCCCGGGTCTGCCGGGGATCGTCGACCCGCCTCGGCCGGCCACGCACCGCCAAGGACCCGCTGGTGCGCAAGGCCGGAGCCACGTCGACCGGATCAGCCTCTGCCCACCCGAGTGACGGGGCTCGGTGCTCCCCATCGAGAGGTAGGAGATGGGCATGACGGGCGGGCCACAGCCCGAACGCGGCGGCGAAAAGCTGCTGGGCCTCAACGTCGCCGGGTGCGCCGGCGAACCACTCGGCCAACCGCCTGAAGTCGTTGGCCACCGAAGCTGAACGGCGCTTGTTGTCCCACCGGCGTTCGAGCACCCGCAACAGCTCGATGATGGCGCTCCGCGCGATGTCGAGGAGGCCCTCGATCCGCGCGGTGGCACCGTCATCTGGCGCGAACCACGCACGCAGGGCCTGCCAGTGCTGCAGGCGCTTCTCCAACCACGACGGTGTCGGGTCACCGCCAGCAACCGGCGCCAGGTTGGCACCACGCAGAGCGTGGTCGAACAGGTCGGCCACCCCTGCTTCGGACAACCCTTCAATGGCGGCGGCCAATCGGTGCTGCGGCCCTTCTACGCCATCAACGTATTCCTTGAGGTACGAGACGGTTTTGCCCTTGACTTCGGCGAACACCGATTCGTCGGCTGCCTCTTCGCGCAACAGACGCTGCAGATGGCCGTTGAATTGGCGCACACTGGCTAGCAGGGCAGTGTGATGCCCCTCCACTTCGGCCAGCCGGAGGTGGATGCGGGCATCGAGGGCGGCGGTGGACGGCTGGGCCAGCATGTCGGCCAGGTCGTTGAGCCCGTCCCCGATGGCATCCAGCACGGCGGGCTGCAGGCCGACGGCGTGGCGCAGGCTCTCGAGTGCGTGGAGGAGGCCACTGATGCCGGCCTCGCCTCTCGGGGTTAGCGACCACTGTAGGTTCTTTCGCTCGAACTCCTCGGGGGTGCTATAGAAGGCGCCATGGTCCTGGGTCGCTTCCAGCAGACCCCACCCAGTCAATGCGGAGAGGGCTCTGGCCAGGACCTCGTCGCCCACCGGGTCGACCCAGCCCACGATGCGTAAAGCCGCTCTGACCTGGTCGAGGTTCAGAGCGGGAGCCAGGATCGCAGACTGGTCGAAGCTAGTCATCAGGGCGATATGGAGATCGCGCAGTTCGGTGGTGGTGAACCGGAACAGATCCGGGTCTGCGTCCCGCCAGGGACGATGCTGGCTCATGGTGAGAACGATAGGTGCTTGCTGTGACAAGCGACGGCACTGCCGGCGACAGGGCCGCCGCGGCGTCTGCATGGCAAACGGTAGTGTAGATGACTGGCAAACGGTAGTGTATACTTCTGGCAAACGGTAGTGTAGGAGCCGTGGACTACCTTTCTCGCATCGTCGACGGCGAGCTGGACGAGCTGATGTCGAGCCTGCCGGCCATCGTCTTGGAAGGACCTCGGGCGGTGGGCAAAACCGAGACGGCACGTCGACACGCCAGTGAGGTTTTCGAGCTCGACGATCCGGCCCAGCTCGAAGTCGTGGCAGCCGACCCGGCGAGCTTGGTCAACAGCATCTCCGGCACGATCCTCTTCGATGAATGGCAACGTCACCCCCCGCTATGGGACTTCGTCCGTCGGCAGTCCGAAAGAGACGCTCCGGCCGGCCGGTTTCTTCTCACAGGCAGCGCCATCCCCACAACACAACCTGTACACCCTGGTTCGGGTCGCTTGGTGGAACTCAGGATGCGACCCATGAGCCTGGCGGAACGGCAAATCGAAACTCCGGTGATCCGGCTGGGCGAGATGCTCGCCGGCGACGGCCTTGCGATCGCCGGGGCATCTGCAGTGACTCTTCCGGACTACATCAATGAGATCATGGCGTCGGGCTTTCCCGGCATCCGTCCGCTCGAGGGCCGTGCGCGACGGGCGCAGCTCGACGGCTACATCTCACGCGTTATCGATCGCGATTTCCCTGAACTCGGCCTGACCGTCCGCAGACCAGCCACGCTTCGAGCATGGCTCGCTGCGTACGCGGCAGCCACCTCCACCACGGCGACCTATAACAAATTGCTCGGTGCCGCGACACCGGGTGAAGCAGAGAAGCCAGCGAAGACGACCACCATCGCCTACCGAGATGTGCTGGAACGGCTGCACCTCGTTGACCCCGTCCCAGGATGGCTGCCGACGCGGAATCGGCTGAGCCGTCTCACCCAGGCACCCAAGCACCACCTCGCCGACCCCGCTCTGGCGGCTCACCTTGTCGGCATTGACGCCGGCGCGCTCCTTCGCGGCGACGGGCCCGCACAACTCACTGTGCGCGACGGCTCTTTCCTCGGCGCTCTCTTCGAATCATTGGTCACGCTCAGCGTCAGGGTATATGCCCAGGCCAACGAGGCCACGGTGCATCACCTGCGCACCAGGGACGGGGACCACGAGGTTGACCTCATCGTGGCCCGTCGAGATGACAGCGTTGTTGGACTGGAAGTCAAGCTTCGTGGAGCGGTTGACGACGCCGACGTCCGCCATCTGCTCTGGCTTCGCGAGCAGCTCGGCGATGACCTTCTCGATGCGGCAGTCATCACCGCCGGGGATCGCGCCTATCGGCGGCAGGACGGCATAGCGGTGATCCCCGCCTCATTGCTCGGTCCGTAATACGCCTCGAAGACGGCCACTAACGGGTTCTCGATCGGGACCCCGTCGGCCAACGAAGTGCGCCAAACGGCGGCGTTATCCGCCGTGGAGTCGTGCGAGGTCTTGCGGGCCGCAGCGGTCCTCGACGAGCGGCGGACCTGACAGTTCTTGGCAATCAGAATTGGCAATCAAATGAGTACCACCGGGACGGACAGACCCTGACGGGGCGGATTCGCACGCCAGCTCAGGGGGACATGGGCTGACGGGCAAGACGGCCTGGACAAACCAGATGGCCCTCCGGAGCCGGTGGCGCAGGTTCGAGTCCTGCCGGGGGCGCTTTTTTGGGGAGGCTCAGGTCAAAGTGACGTGTCCAGGCCGCCGATCACCGCATCGAGCAGCCCGGGGAACTTGGCGTCGAGCTCGGCCCGGCGCAACGTAGCGAGCTTGCGTTGTCCCTCATGACGAGTCCTGATCAGTCCGGCTTCACGCAGCACGGACAAGTGGTGCGACGTCGTCGACTTCGCCATGGCCGTTCCGGACCGTTCGGCCAGCTCGGCACAGGAGCGTTCGGTCCCTTCGTCCAACACCGCCACCATGCGCAACCTGGTGGGGTCTGCGAGCGCATGCATCACCGACGGCAGATCCAACTCCTCTACCGACCGCTCGAGTTGCTCACGCATCGCCACCTCCTTGTTCAACTTTTCTCGGTGCTTCGGATGATTTTTTCCCATTTGGGGAATGTCCGCCGCAGATCGCACGTTCCATTGTTCTACAAACGTCGAACTATAGGGCGGCATTCCCGGCCACCATGTGAAAGGTCAGAGTCACATGACACTCATGCATCCATACCGCTCCCATAGCAAGATACCCAGCTCAGCGGGCGAATTATTCACCGCAAACAAGGCCGCCGCATCAGCTGTCCCTGATGCCGGCACCGTGGCTCCTCCCGTTGCTACCCCGGAGTATGACCCCCGGCGCTGGAAGGCCCTCCCCGTCGTCCTGGCGGCCACCTTCATGTCCCTTTTCGACATTTTCGTGGTGAACGTGGCTGCGCCGAGCATTCAGCACGACCTGCATACATCCTCGTCCATCCTGGAAATGGTTGTGGCTGGATACTCCTTCAGCTATGCCGCCGGCCTCGTCACCGGTGCCCGTCTGGGCGATCTCCTCGGTCGCCGCAGGATGTTCACGATCGGACTCGGCATCTTTGCCGTGGCATCGCTCTTGGCCGGGATCTCTCCCGACAGCGCAGTGCTCGTCGCAGCTCGGCTGGCCCAGGGCTTCGGCGCGGCAGCGATGATTCCTCAAGTGCTGGCGCTCCTCACGGCAAACTTCACGCCGCAAGAGCGGCCGCGGGTCTTCTCCTTCTTTGGTGTCGCCGTCGGGCTCGGCACGGTGGCCGGACAGATCCTTGGTGGTGTCCTTCTCCACCTCGACATCTTCGGATGGGGTTGGCGACCCATCTTCCTCATCAACGTGCCCATCGGGATCGTCGCCATCATCCTGGCCCGTCGGCTGATCCCCGAATCGCGCCCCGCCGCCGCCGACCGCCTGGACCCACTCGGCGTGGTGCTCCTCACCGCCGGTGTAGGCGCCTTGACCGCTCCGCTCGTGCTTGGTCAGCCCGAGCACTGGCCTCTTTGGACGTGGGTCTCCTTTGTCGTCGGCTCCGCTCTGGTGACTCTGTTCGTGTGGTGGGAGCATCGCCTCGGCGAAGAAGGGGGACACCCTCTGCTCCCTTTGAGTCTGTTCGAGCACCGCGCCTTTAATAGCGGGTTGATGGTGAACTTTGGCTTCTTTGCTTTCTTTGGCAGCGTTCTGTTGACGCTCACCCTCTTCCTTCAAGAAGGCTTGCACTACTCGCCCATGCGGGCTGGTCTCACCTTTGCCCCTCTCGGCGTCGCCTTCGCCCTTTCGTCTCTTAAGGGACGCAGCCTGCACGCCCGCTACGGAACAGCAGTCATTTCGGCCGGTGCCCTTGCCGCCCTCCTGGGCGTGGTCGGACTTGCCGTTGTCGTCAAGGTCTCCGGGCTATCGGCCGACATGCTCGAACTCTCTCCGGTGCTCGCCATGATCGGCATTGGCAACGGGCTGGTCATCCCCCTCATCGTCCAAGGCGTGCTCCAAAGTGTGCCCAGCCATAGGACCGGGGCCGCCTCGGGCATGCTGACGACGACCCAACAATTCTCCATGGTGCTCGGCATCGCAGGCGTCGGCACGCTTTTCTTCGCCCGGGAGACAACCTCAGGCATCGTGTCGGCCTTACAGTTCGGCCTCTTCGCCGACATTGCACTCGTCGCGTTCGCGTTCGGCATGACCCTGCTGTTGCCAAAGGCCGGTCAAGCTCCCGCTCTGGCCACCGTCGAAGATCTGGACGTGGACCTGGACGTGGCCGACCGTCTGGACATATTCGAAGGAGCGTTGTAGGAAACGCGCTACGAGGTGACCCTGGGAACCGCCTGGGACCCGGAGCGCCGGCACATGGTTTTGGAATAACCGCCCGCGCCGCATCGTTTTCCAAAATCAAGTCCCGGCGGATTCAAGCGGTGAGCGCAGCGAGCTCTCTGACCGGGTGGGTCCCCGACCCCAGGCGACGCTTCGGTCGGCCACCTTTGGCCAGCGCCTCCCTTCCCCTAGCCTGACCCACCACCCGGCTGGAAGGTCAGAACACGTGACGGAACACCACCAGAGCGCACAGACAACAGAGTCGGTCAACAATGCGGAGCCGGACAACACGGCGATTCGGACCGCTTTGTGGCGGGCCATGCATGTGCTCGTCGACTCGCCGCCGCATGTGCTCGTCGACGAGATCGGCGTGCAATTGGCTGCTCCTGACAACGAGTGGCGTGCCCGTCCGGATATGGACCCGACCTTTACCAGCGGGTTTCGAGCATCAATCGTGGCGCGGGCGCGTTACATCGAAGATCTCGTGGCAGAACAGGCTGATCGCGGCGTCGGTCAATACGTACTCCTCGGAGCCGGCCTCGATACCTTTGCCCAGAGGCGACCGGAGATCGGCTCCCGGATGCGGATCTTCGAAGTGGATCGTCCCGGGCCTCAGGCCTGGAAACGCCAGCGATTGATTGAGCTCGGGTTCGACATCCCAAAGTGGCTGCGGCTGGTACCGGTCGATTTTGAGGGAGGATCCTGGTGGGACGAACTCATCGCGGCCGGTTTCGATGTTGGCCAACCGGCGGTCGTGGCTTCGACCGGTGTCTCCATGTATCTCACCACGGAGGCGAACGCGGCCACACTGCGCCAGATCGCATTGCTCGCACCCGAGTCGACACTTGCCATGACGTTCCTCTTGCCGCTGGATCTTCTGGACGAAGCGGACCGGCCCGGCCTCCAGATGGCGGAGAAGGGCGCGAAAGCATCCGGGACACCGTTCCTCAGCTTCTTCGCCCCGCAGGATCTGCTCGCGCTCGCCCGCGCTGTCGGCTTTCGAGAGGTGCGGCACGTGCCGCTCTCGGATCTCGCCGAACGGTACTTCGCAGGCCGCACAGACGGTTTCCGACCGTCGACCGGAGAGGATCTCTTGGTGGCGACGACCTGAGCGTGTCCGGCCGAGGGGAACTGCTGGCCCATGTTCCTGCGTATGATGACGACGTCGGGCGCCTCACATCCGGGTTATCGAACGTGAGAACGTCGGACAGGCCCGAGACTCCGAACCGAGGGGCAGACGGACCGAGAACGATTCGTCATGGAGGCGCGTTGAGCGCGAACGGTGCGACGGCAACCACCACCAGCAGCGACGCTCGTGCACTTTCCGTTCGTCATTTGAGCAAGCGTTTCGGAGAGCGCGTCGCATTTGACGACATCTCGTTCGAAATCGACTACGGCGAGGTGTTCGGCCTACTCGGGCCGAACGGGGCCGGAAAGACAACCACCGTCCGTACCCTCGGCACCCTGCTCACGCCCACCTCAGGATCGGCGGAAATCGCCGGAATTCCTCTTGCTGCCGAGAATGGGGTGGAAATCCGTCGGCACATTTCGATCATGCCCGAATCTCCGGGGCTGTATTTACGCCTGAGTGTGGCCGAGAACCTCAAATGTTTCGCCGACCTCTACGAGGTTCCCGACCCGACGGACCGCATACAGCGGGTTCTCAAAGCAGTGAAGTTGACCGATCGTGCCGACGATGCCTGCGGAGTTCTTTCCAAGGGTCTCCGTCAGCGGGTGGCACTGGCCAGGGCGCTCCTCAGTGAGCCCAAGATTCTCTTCTTGGACGAGCCCACCTCCGGTCTGGACCCGGCGGCTGCCCGCGACGTCCACGATCTCATCGACGAACTTCGCCAGCGCGGCGTCACGATCATCCTCACCACGCATCGTCTCGAAGAGGCCGAACGCCTGTGCGACCGCGTCGCAATTTTGGCCACCACACTGCGCACGGTCGGACGGCCGGACGAACTTCGTGACCGCCTGTTCGCCAAGACACTTACGGTAGAGACTGCCACCCCACTGGCCGAGCCGGGTCGCGTCTTCGACGGTATCACCGGCGTCGAAAACTGGCGCTCCACCGCGAAGAGCTCCTATGCGATCGCAGTGTCGAACACCCGGACGACGGCGCCGGCCGTGGCGCGCGCATTGGTTGCTGCCAACGCTGACGTGCTCTCACTGACCGAGGCACGCCACACACTCGAAGATGTCTACCTCGAACTCATCGACCACGACCACGAGGCGGACAACCTATGAAGCTCAGCCACCGTCGGATCCGTGCCATCTTCCGCAAAGAGCTCCATGAGTACCGCCACAACGGCAACATCATTTATGCCATGGCCATCCTCCCGCTCATCTTCCTCATTCAGCCACTGATCGAAGTTTTCACCCTGCAGTCCACCGGATCGGCCGCGCTACGCGACGAAAACTCACTGCTGTACATGCTGGCGATCCCCGTGCTCGTGCCCGCCACCCTCGCCGCGTACTCCGTAGTGGGTGAGCGCCTACAAGGGACGCTCGAGCCCGTTCTTTCCACGCCGATTCGCAGCGAAGAGCTTCTTATGGGCAAAGCCCTCGCCGCCTTTGTTCCTTCGGTCGCGGTCGCCTACGCCGTGTTCGCTCTCTACATGGCCGCCGTGGAGCTCTTCGCACATCCGGGTGTGGCCGATGCCCTCATCCGCGGTCCAGACGTGCTGGCCCAGGTCATCTTCACCCCGCTGTTGGCCATTCTCTCCATCTGGGTCGGCATCGCCATATCGTCCCGGGCGAGCGATCCGCGCACCGCGGCCCAGCTCGCTCTTCTGGCCAGCCTGCCGGCGGTGGTGGTGACATCTCTCATCGCCTTCAACGTGATCCCGGCCACGCTCGGCGTCGCTCTAGGGCTGGGGGCTGTCCTGTTGATACTGGTGCGTCTCGGTTGGCGCTTTGCCACGGCCTTGTTCGACCGAGAACGACTGATCTCCCGGGTCAGATAGACCCGGGGCTATTCGCCCGCCTCGACCGCCAGCCCGAAGAGCTCGGCATAGCGAGCGACGCCCATATGGCGCCCCTTCATTTCGGAAACCGCCTCGGGGCCCACGATCTGGCTTTGGCCGGGAAACTGACCCGCGCCACCCTCAGGCCCGATGGGAATCACGATGGCGGCGCCAATCGACACATACTCTTCCAGGTCGCTGCTGCCGGCGGCGAGTGTGGTGATGTTCGCCGCCGCAATGGCGGCCTGACGCCCGGCGAACGCCGCCATCTTGGCGTCGGCCGTCGACAGGTCACCCACGGCGAAGACGTTGGTCTGTCCGACGACCTGCATGGACGGGCCTACCTCGACAAATCCATCGGGGCGCCGCGCCGTCGAAAGAGCATCACCGAGGTAGTCGCTGTTGGGCATGACCCCGTAGCAGCGGAACCAAATATGTGCGGTCACCTCGACGCCGTTTTCGGTCACCACGGCGAAGGATCCCAGCTCGCCGGGATCAAGTTCGGGAGCGTGCCGGAGCGGGCTGCCGAGAACCAGCTCGACCTTGAGCTCCTCGAGCTGGCGGCGAAGCTCGGATCGCAACTCGGGCAGAAAAGGTCCGCCCAGCAGATCGGCCCGCTCGTCGAGCAAGACGATGTGCTTGTCGGGCCACACCGCTCGTATTTCGCCAGCCAACTCGATACCGACCGGGCCGGCACCGAGAACGAGGACACGATCCGCTTGCGACAGGGCGCCATGCGCGGCGAGGACTTGTTCTTGGGCTCGTTGCGTGTCGACGTGATCGGTCTTGGCCGGAAAGGCGTACCTCGAGCCGGTGGCCAGCACCACGTACTCCGCCTCGATCCTTTCCCCCGACGCCGTGACGACCAGACCGGGGTCAACCATGACGGCGCGATCCCGCACGACCCGTCCATGAGCGAGCAACTTGTCATAGGGAAGGAATATCTTCGGCAACCAGGAAGGGTCGACCAGGGCGCGCAACGCTGCCACATTGTGCATGAACGCGTCCTTGGGCTCGACCAGCACCACGTCAGCTGTCTCGTCGAGAGCCTTGGCGACCGCAATCCCCCCATAGCCACCACCGACCACGACGACCGACGGTCGGTTTGCCTGGACAGCAATCGTCACATTCTCTCCCTTGAGTAAACCTCGGTCCGTCTCGTCGCCCAGAAGCGTACGCGGACGGAGTTTCAGAGCGGCCGCGTTCCGCGCAGGAACAACGCGACCGCTCCCTCGATAGATCGCTCTTGCATCGAGGCATCTGAAAGCGTCCCTAACGCCGCCTGATACGCCGGCCCGGCAGAGACAAGCGCCAGGAAGCTGTCTGCCAGAAGTCCGGGATCGGCCGCCTCAATGGCGCCATTGGCGGCATGGTGCTGCAAGAGGAGGACAAGAAACTTCTTGTCGGTCCAACTGGCTTCGAACACCGCACCTGCGAGCTTCGGAAAGCGACCGGCCTGCGCGGCGACCGTCCGGGTGAGATTGATCATCGAGGGATGTGTGGCCCGCCGCACGGACGCCTCGGCAATGGTGCGAAGCGAGCCCTCGAGGTCATCGACATCTGGGAGAGGGGGCTCAGGCACGGGCCAGTCGGAACGCCCTATCGCCCACCGCACGACAGCGAGAAAGAGGGACTCCTTGTCGGCGAACCGCCCGTAGATAGCGGCCTTGGTGGTCCCGGCAGCGCGGGCGATCGCCGCCAGGGAAGTCCCGTCGTATCCGAACTCCAAGAACTGAGCCAAGGCCGTATGCCTCAGGTCCTCGCTGAGCTGCGCCGTTTGACTCTTCGTAGGCCGCCCGCCAGTTCTCGGACCCTGCCCCGGCGTCGGAAGGGTCGTGGGGACATCGGAGGAGGACATGGCCCAAGTTTGGCATGCGTCCCTTCCAGTCAACCTGATCGGTGGGGTCCCTTCCGACGCCGGCCGAACGAGTCCCCAGCAAGCCGTGTGTGTCTCTTGGTATTCTTTGATCGTGCTCCGACTTCATCATGTAAACCTTTCGATTCCCGTCTCTGGAGCCGAAGCCGAGGCGGCGTTCTTGGTTGATTACCTGAATTACGAACGCGTCCCGCTGCTACCCGACACGCCACCGCAGGCGAAGTGGTTCACCGGCGCTGACGGAACGCAGATTCACTTGAGCGAGGACCCCGAGCACCACCCCTCGTCGAGGGCTCACGTCGCGGTTGACTTTGGCGATTCGCTGGGTGAGCTTCGATCCAAGTTCGACGAATCGAACTACGAATACTCGACCTCCGTTGGGCCGAACGGCGCCGTGATGTTCTGCCAAGACCCAGCCGGAAATCGTTGGGAGCTGCGCGGCACCTTCGCCGACTGAGGCCCAACTACAACGCCTCACCAACCCAGGTCGGCAGGCGTGTCGCCTTGCCGTCACGGTCTACGCATCCGTGCACGGTGACCGCAGTCGCACGCACGTCGCCCTCCACCGTGAGGAGATACGCCAACTGAAACGTGGTGCGGGTCACCGCACCCGCAACGAGATGCACGTCGACGACTTCGTCGAACTCGAGTGGTCGCCGATAGTGCACGCCCACCTCCAAGACGGCGAAGTTGTGCCCAGTATGCCGGACCTCACGGTAGGGGTGTCCAAGGTGCCGCAGGTACGCCACTCGGGCCTCTTCGAGGTATGGCAGATACGCGGCGTGATGCACGATCCCCATGGCATCGGTCTCGGCGAAACGAACGCGGATCCGATGGACGAACTTGTAGTCGCCGGAGCGACGCGACGGTTCGAAAGACTGGCGGCGCACCATGTCGTAGACGTTTCAGGCCGTCTGAGTGAGCGACAGGGTGTTTCCCTCGCTGTCGGGAAACCAAGCCACGCGGTCACCCGACGGAGCCTTCCAAATGCCGGCCTGGTCCTGCCCCATTCCCTCGTAGCGACGAAGAGTGATACCCGCTGCAGTGAGAGCGCCGACGGCATCTTCGATGGCGTCTACCTCCCAACCGAGCACTGTGTAGGGCGGTGGTTCGTAGCCGGCCACCAGCGCCAAGCGGACCGTCGTACCCGTAGAGCTCAGCATGCATCCGTCGTCGTCACCGTGATGCAGCATGAGTCCAAGTTTGCCGACGTAGAACGCCTGGGCCCGACGCAGGTCCGAAACCGGCACGAATGCCATCAGTCTGGCCGCCTGCAACATGGGAACCTCCTTTGGGCTGCGTCCTCGTCTTCGTGTTGGTTGCAGTCTCGACGGCCCGGGCCAGTCTCGCTCCTAACATGCGGCCATGACCACAGAACACACCGTCCAATTCACCAGCGGGAGCCCGGAAACTGTGCTGGACCCGATACCCGCGGCAGTGGACGAGGCACTCCGTGCCGCGGCAGCCCTCCCCTTGGCCGAACGTCGGGCTGCAGTTTCGGCTGTGGCGGCGGACGACCCCCGCTGTCTGCAGGCCTGGGCCAGCCTGGCCGAGCTGGCGGAGACCCCTATCGATAAGTACGCATTCGCCCGGGTCGGATATCACCGTGGACTGGACTCGCTGCGGGCGGCGGGTTGGCGTGGTTCGGGCTACGTCCGCTGGCGCCACGAGTCGAATCGAGGATTCCTGCGTTCGCTCCATGCCCTCGAAGAGGCGGCGGCGGCCATCGGAGAGGTCGAAGAAGAGCAGCGCTGTGCCCTTTTCCTGCGCCAACTCGACCCCGAGTGGAACTCCAGGGTGTTGTAGTTCGAGTCTCTAACTGTATGATGGTCGAAGTGACTACTTCATCTTCAATTGTGACGTCCCCGCCTCAAGACGGCGCCGGGCCCAGCGTGGGGACCTACGGGCGTGTGATCGCCTGGTTGTCCAAGCGGGTCGAATTCGCCCTGACCCCGATGGACCTGACGTTGCCCCAGTATCGGGTCCTGGGGTATTTGGCGGAGGGCTCCGCCGCCGCCTCCGTGCTCGCCGATCGGCTCGCCGTCCGGCCCTCCTCCGTCACCGCCCTTATCGACGGCCTGGTGGCCAAGGGCATGGTCGACCGCAAGCACGAGGAAGGCGATCGCCGTCGTATCGCCCTCCGTATCACCGAGAAAGGAACTCGCGCCGTGGCGGAGGCCAACGTCGCTGTCGACACCTACCTGGCCTCCATCGCCGCACACCTTCCCGACGAGGACGCCCAAACGGTCCTGCGCTCGCTCGAACTGTGGAGTCAGGCGTTGATCAACTTCCACCAGACTCGGAAGACGCAATGAGCACGACCGAGCATCAGATCGCCGGTGCAGAAGCGGACGACGGGAACGGCGAGCCCACGACCGCTTCCCTGCAATCCACCATTCGGAAGCAGCCCTCAACGACCCATGTGCCGAAGGAGCCCTCCAGCAACTACAAGCCGCCTCGGGCCCGGATCGACCCCGATTCCTCGAAGTCGTGGCTCAAGCGCGCCTACCCCATCGTCAAGGCGCACAAGGGGCACTTCCTGCTCGCGCTCATTCTGTCGTTCGTGGGCTTGGTTCTGCAGCTGCAGATTCCACAGTTTTTGAGCGACGCCATCGACAACTCGCTTACCCATCACACCGTTCCCCTGCATTTCTACGTGTACTGGGTGATCGTCCTCGCCGTCGTCGGCTTTATTGCGGGATATATCTCGCGCACCTCGCTCTACAAGG
This sequence comes from uncultured Acidimicrobiaceae bacterium, assembly GCA_963737745.1. Taxonomy (GTDB): domain Bacteria; phylum Actinomycetota; class Acidimicrobiia; order Acidimicrobiales; family RAAP-2; genus Bog-473. The sequence goes on from CAVTTR010000005.1 coordinate 15,853, forward strand.
TGGCCTACGACATTGAGTACGACCTGCGCAATGGCATTTACGAGCACCTCACGCGGATGTCGTTCCCCTTTTACGACCGTGTGCAGTCCGGACAGTTGATCTCACGGGCCAACTCTGACATCCGTTCTGTCCAGATGTACCTGACCTTCGCCCCACTGATCCTCGTACAGTGCTTGATCGCCGTGGTGGCCTTCGGGTACATGTTGGCCACCAACGTGCCACTGGCCTTCGTCGCCATGGCCTCCATGCCCTTCATCTTTGTCAGTGGCGTCCGTATGCGCAGACGCCTTTTCCCAGTTTCCTGGTTGATCCAGTCACGCTTGGCCGAGGTGGCCACGGTGGTCGATGAGAACACCAATGGTGTGCGCGTGGTCAAGTCGTTCGCGGCGGAGGAACATCAACTCCGAAAGATGGCCACAGCCGCCGACGCGGTGCAGTGGGCCTACGTCAAAGACGCCGACTTGCGAGCCCGCTTCTCCCCCGTGATCCAGAACCTCTCGCAGGTCGGACTGGTCTTCGTCCTCCTGCTCGGCGGGTACTTGGTCATTCACGGTCATCTCCAGTTAGGCGCCATTCTCAAGTTCAACATCTATCTGCTCATGATGCAGGCACCGTTCATGATGCTCGGCATGATGATCATGATGGGCCAGCGTGCCGCCGCCTCGGCCGACCGGATCTACGAGATCCTCGACGAGCAACCCACCATCGTCGATCGGCCCGGCGCTATTGACCTCGTGGACAGCAAAGGTGCTGTTCGCTTCGAGCACGTGACGTACGCCTACGCCACCGATAGCCGCGTTGCCCTCACCGTCGAAGATGGGGGCAATCCCGACGTCCTCACCGACTTCAACCTCCATCTGCGCTCGGGGGAGACGGTGGCTCTGGTGGGCCGCACCGGTAGCGGCAAATCAACCGTGGCCAGAGTTCTGACCCGCTTCTACGACGTAACCGGGGGCGCCGTACTCGTCGATGGGCATGACGTGCGCGACCTGACCTTGACGAGCCTGCGCGCCAACATCGGCGTCGTTCTCGACGAGCCCTTCCTCTTCTCGGTCTCCGTGCACGACAACATCGCGTACGGCCGTCCCGACGCCAGCCGTGAAGAGGTCATGGCTGCCGCGACGGCAGCCGGTGCGGATGTTTTCATCAGCCACTTGGCCGATGGGTACGACACGGTGGTCGGCGAACGGGGCTACACGCTCTCGGGAGGGCAGCGTCAGCGCATTGCCATCGCCCGGGCCCTGCTGATCAACCCCCCCATATTGATTCTCGATGACGCAACCAGCGCGATCGATGTCAAGGTGGAGCAGAGGATTCACGCCGGACTACGCGTGCTCATGGAGGGACGGACCACGCTGATCGTGGCGCACCGCCTCTCCACTATCAGCCTGGCGGATCGGGTCGTTCTGCTCGATGGCGGGCGCATTGTGGCCGACGGCACGCACACCGAGCTCTTGGCCTCCACGCCGTTGTATTCGGAGATTTTGGCCCAGGTGGCCGCGGGGGAAGACGAAGAGGCGCTGGCGATTGCCAGCGATCTCGATGTGACGGGAGATCGCTCATGATGTTCGGTGGTGGAGCTGGCGGTGGCGGCGGCCTTGGTCCTCCGGGCCATTCGGGCGCAGCCCAGAACGGACTTCCCTTCGGTGGCATTCCGAGCGAGTTACAAGCCGGTGTCGACCTGTTGCTGGAGAATGAGCCGGACCACGGCCGGTCCACGGTCACGTTCTCGCAGCAACCATCGGCCGACGAGGAGCGGCGGCTGAGCCTGAAGGGTCTCCTGATGGTCTACCCCGGCATGTTGGCCCTGGCCCTGATTCTGGTGGCCATTATTGGGGTGTCGACCCAACTCGGCCCCAAGTTGACGGGAATTGCCATCTCCGACGGCATGTCCCCGGGGCATCACGACTTCGGCATCATTGTGCTCATCGCCGCCATCTATCTGGCCTCCGTGGCCATCTCCGCCGCGGCCCAAATGGGCCAGGTGCGGGTCACGGGACGGCTGGCCTCCTGGGTGATGAACGACCTGCGCGTCACAGTCTTCCGCCACCTGCAACGCCTCTCCCTCGACTTCTTCACCGAGGAAAAGGCCGGCGTCGTCATGAGCCGAATGACCAGCGACATCGAGAACTTGCAGCAGTTGCTCCAGGACGGTTTGGCGCAATTCGCCATTCAGGGTTTGACGATGGTGGTCATCGCCGTCTTCCTCTTCACGACCAATGTGAAGCTCGCCTTCATCACCATCGTCGTGGTGATGCCCGTGTTGTTCGCCATGTCGGTCTGGTTCAAACGGGCCTCCGAGCGGGGCTACAGCAAGGTGCGCGACGGCATTGCCTTCGTGCTGGCCGACCTGTCAGAGAGCCTGCAGGGCGTCCGCATCGTGACAGCGCACAATCGGCAGCGCTACAACGTGATCCATCACCGCGACGTAGTGGGTCGATACCGAGACGCCAACTTCTATACGGCGCGCATCAATGGCATCTACGGCCCCGGGTCACAGTTCCTCGGCGTCGTCGGCCAAGTCGTCGTGCTCGCCGTCGGTGGATACATGGTCGAGCATCACCAGTTGAACCTCGGCGAGCTGACGACCTTCTTCCTCTTCGTCAACCGGTTCTTCCAACCGATCCAGCTCTTGGTGCAGCAATACAACTCCTACCAGCAGGGTCAGGCCTCGGTGTTGAAACTGCGCACTCTGCTCGAGACCGAGCCGGCCGTCACCGAGCCCCCCGACGCCATTGCGTTACCACCCATCAGCGGCGAGATCCGCTTCGACCACGTTTCTTTCGGCTACAACCCAGCCGTTCCCGTGCTGGAGGACGTCACGCTGACCATCGCCCCCGGCGAGACGGTTGCCTTCGTCGGGGCCACCGGAGCCGGCAAGTCGACCATGGCCAAACTGGTGACACGCTTTTACGACCCGACGTCGGGTCGGGTGCTGATCGACGGCTACGACCTGCGAACGGTGACCATGCAGTCTCTGCGCAGCCAACTCGGGGTCGTCCCGCAGGAGCCTTTCCTCTTCGCCGGGTCGATCCGGGACAACATTTCGTTCGCTCGTCCCGATGCGCCCGACGACGCGGTGTGGGAAGCGGTCCATCAGGTCGGTCTGACCGATCTGATCGCACGTCTCCCCTACGGACTGGACACCGTGGTGCACGAGCGCGGGCAGTCGCTCTCTTCGGGAGAACGCCAACTTGTCGCCTTGGCCCGCGCTTTCATGGCTCACCCTCGAGTCCTCGTGCTTGACGAAGCAACGTCGAACCTCGACCTGCAATCCGAGACGATGATCGAAGCTGCGCTCGACGTGCTCCTCCAGCAGCGCACGGCGGTGCTCATCGCACACCGCCTGTCCACGGCCATGCGTGCTGACCGCATCGTGGTCGTCGGCGACGGCCGTCTCTTAGAGGTCGGTTCGCACGATGAATTGATCGCCCTCGGTGCGCACTACGCCGAGATGTACGCCACGTGGATCTCGCAGTCGCACTCCTGATTCAGGAGCGACTCCACTCCCGCAGGGTGGACCGATAGAGGGCATCCCATCGGTCGTAGTCCTGGCGCAACTGGCCTCCGGGCCACTGTGCCGGGAGCAACTCGTCGGGCAGAAGAGGATCGGCCTGGAGATGGCGCAGCACGGAGGCCGAGAGCTCGAACCCCGGCGCCAAAGCCTCGGGGACGTCCGGGGTGAGCGCGGCCAGCCCATCCCCGAGGCGATGGGCCCGGTCAGACCAGGCTCGCAGGTCCCACAACCGGGAGGCCAGGTCCCTGGGCTCTCGGGGCTCCGCCACCATGACCTCGACATCGCGACGGACCGTCTCGGGGAGGATCACGGCGAGATTATCCGGTCGCATCCAGACCCCTTCACGTAGTTCGCCCAGTCGGGCAAAGGAGAGAGCTTGGCGACGAGCCGACCGGAGTTCGGCCGTGCTCCCGGCCGTCGTGACCACAGCGAGTAGCCACTGTCCTTTGTACGAGATCGTGATCCCCGAGCGACTGGCCGCCTGTCGTTCCTGGCGCTGGCGCAGATGCCCGCTCAACCGGTACGTCCCTGATCCGTCGGTGGTGGCTTCCCCGGCCGCCACCATGCGAGTTAGAGCCACTCGAGTCCGGTTGGCGCTTATCCCGAAGAGGCCGCTCAGACGGATCAGCTGCGCCACGGGTAATTCGGGGGGATCCATGCCCAAGAGGGCGCTGGCCAGGACCGAACGGGCGGTCAGCGGTCTATTACCTTCTTGTATCACTTGATGAAGAATAGTAATATTCGAGCATGGCCACCACGATGGTGCCCGACACGTCGCTCCGGCCCGATGTCCTCCCGAGCGAGCGGCTCCTGGCCAACGGCATGGCCATCCCTGAACTGCGCCCCGGGCTGCGGCGCATCGCCAGTCTGCGCAACGCCGGGACGGTGCTGACGGTCTGGCTCTACGTGGTCCTCGTGGTCGGTGGTGCGGTATGGATCAACACGTGGTGGGCCTACGCCCTGGCCTTTGGGCTCATGGGCCCGATGTTCGTCCGCTTCGCCATCCTCATGCACGAGGCGGCACACAAGCTTCTGTTCACCAACAAGGCATGGAATGACTGGATCGGCACCTGGGTCATCGCGTACCCGGTCTTCACACCGATCCAGCTCTATCGACGCGTGCACTTCGCCCATCATCGAGACGAATTCGGTCCGGAAGAACCTGACCTCGCCTTCTACCGCCCTTACCCGTGCCCGCCGGCCGCACTGCGGCGCCGGCTCTGGCGCGACGCCATCGGGATCTCCGGTTGGAAGAATTTCCGTCCCCTCCTCAAGAGCACCGTGACACCGCGGCTCCGGCGGATGGGCCTTTCCATCTTCGGCGTGCAGGCCATCCTGTGGGCGGTGTCATGGCTCGCCACCGGCCGCTGGTGGATCTATCCCTTGCTTTGGTGGCTGCCATGGATGACGCAATGGCGCGTCCTCAATCGTCTGCGTTCGATCGCTGAACATGGGGGCATGGAACGCAACAAGGATCGCCGGGCCACCTCCCATAACGTGCGGCAATCATTGGCGGCCCGCTTTTGGTTGGTTCCGTACCACACCGGATGGCATCTGGCCCACCATGTGGACATGGGCGTTCCCTGGCGCAATCTGCCGCAATTTCATGCCGAACTGGAGCGGGCGGGCTACGTCACCGACACGCTGACCTACCCGAATTACCGCGCACTGTGGAGGGCCCTCTCGAGTGCCGACGCCCCGGCCACTAGGTCTCGGACAAGGTCTATGTAGGGAGCATCCGGGTCTACTTGGGCGGCATCCGGATGCCGGCGTCGATACGGATCGTCTCGGCGTTCATGTACGAGTTGGCCAGCAGTTCGATGGCCAGGGAAGCGAACTCGGAGGGGCGGCCGAGGCGGTGAGGAAAAAGGACGTCCTTGGCCAGCTTCGCCTTGAACGCCTCGGAGTCCTCGGAGATCCCGTAAATCGGCGTGTCGATCAGGCCCGGAAGGATCGTGTTGACCCGGATTCCAACCACCGCCAGGTCGCGGGCGACGGGAAGCGTCAGGCCGACGATGCCGCCCTTGGACGACGAGTAGGCGGCCTGACCAATTTGCCCGTCTTCGGCCGCCACCGAGGCCGTGTTCACGATGGCGCCACGTGTCCCATCCTCGTCGGGATCGTTGAGACTCATTTTGGTGGCGGCCAACCTGATGCAGTTGTAGGTGCCAATGAGGTTGATCTCGATGACCCGTCGATAGTGGTCGAGGTCGTGGGCCGACGAATACTCCCCGTCTCGGCCGATGGTGCGGCCCACCCATCCGATGCCCGCGCAATTGACGAGCGACCGCAATGGCGCCATCTCCCTCGCCGCCTCGACGGCCGCGATCACATGCTCGGGGTTGGTGACGTCCGTCGGGACGAAGATCCCCCCGATCTGTTGTGCCAACTCCGTTCCCTTGTCCTCCTGAAGGTCGGCCACCACGACGCGCACGCCGCGCTCGGCCAAGGCCCGAGCGGTCGCTGCCCCCAATCCGGAGGCGGCACCAGTCACGATTGCGGACGTCGCCTGCAGATCCATCAGTTCCTCGTCTCCTTGACGGTCTCGCCCGGGGCTAGGACCCGGGCCCTCACGATGAGAGCGTGCGAGATGTGCCCGACAGAGGATAGGACCACCGAGAGGCGGCCGATCACATCTGCTCCGGCGCCTCCATGCCGAGGAGGAAGAGTCCCTGGGCGAGGACCCGTGCCGTCAGGTCACACAAGGCCAGGCGAGAGGTCCGTACGGCCTCGTCGTCGACGAGGACCCGACAGGCCTCGTAGAAGGTGGTGAACAAGGAAGCCAGGTCGAAGAGGTAGGTGCAGAGCTTGGCCGGGCTGTACGCCTCCGCTGTCGCCTCAATGGCCGCCGCGAACCCGAGCAGCTGCAGGGCCAAGGCTCGCTCCTGCGGTTCCTGAACGCTCGCACGTGTCCCAGGCGTTGGCGGCGGCACCTCCGCCCGCCGAAAGATCGAACGGATGCGGGCGTGGGCGTACTGCAGGTACGGGCCGGTGTTTCCCTCGAAGGCGAGCATGCGGTCCCAATCAAAGACGTAGTCCCTCATGCGCTCCGTAGAGAGATCGGCATACTTCACCGCTCCAATGCCCAACGACCGGGCCACCGCGGCCGTTTGCTCGGCGCTGAGATCGCTCGGGCGTTCGGCCATGGACGCATTGGCCCGGGTCACCCCTTCGGCCAGCAGGTCGATGAGGCGCTCGGACTCCCCGGATCGACTGGCGAGCTTTTTCCCGCCGGCCCCCAGAACGAGGCCGAATCCCACGTGCACCGCCTCCGACGTCTCGGGCAGGTAACCGGCGAGCCGAGCCACGGCAAACACGAGGCGCAGGTGGAGCGCCTGCTCCGCCCCGACGATGTAGATCAAGGTGGTGGCGCGACGGCGCTGCGTCCGGTCGCGGATGCACGCCAGGTCGGTCGCCGGGTACCCGTAGCCACCGTCGGACTTGCGCACGATGAGCGGAAGTGGGTCACCCTGCCGATTGGTGAAGCCTTCGGGGAAGACGCACAGTGCACCGGCATCCTCGACGAGAAGGTCCTTCGCCGCCAGTTCGTCAACGACCACGTCCAGCAACGGATTGTAGGAGCTCTCGCCCGCGACGTCCTCACGGGTGAGGAGGACGCCGAGCATGTCGTAGACCTGGTCGATATGGCGCAGGCTCTCGGCCACGAATATCTCCCAGAGCGCCAAGGTCTCGGCGTCGCCCCCCTGGAGAAGCACGACCCGTTGACGGCACCGCTCGGCGAACGCCGGGTCCCGGTCGAAGTGCAGGCGCGCCTGGGCGTAGAACTCGTTGAGGTCACGCACACTGAATGACTCGGCGTCAGCGGCCCCGCCCACGTCGATCAGGTGCTCGATCAGCATGCCGAACGGTGTGCCCCAGTCGCCGATGTGATTCTCCCGCAAGACCTCGTGACCCAAGAAGCCGAGGACACGAGCCAATGAGTCCCCGATCACCGTGCTGCGAAGGTGGCCCACGTGCATTTCCTTGGCCACGTTGGGGCCCGAATAGTCGATCACCATTGTGTGCGGCGTGGCGCTCACGGCGACGCCCAGCCGGTCGTCGGCGCTCACCGCCGCGATCTGGTCAGACACGAATGTGTCCGACAACGTCAGGTTGATGAAGCCGGGACCGCTCACGTCGACAGCGGAGCAGATGTCGTCGAGAGCTGCGGCCTCAACGACTGACGCCGCTATCTGTTGGGGGGAGCGCCCGACCAACTTGGCCAGTGGCAGCGCTCCGTTGGCCTGGAAGTCGGCGCGGTCCGAAGCGCGTAGCACCGGGTCGGCGCCGGGCGTGATGGTGTCAAAAGCTGCTTGGAGGCGTTGAAGAAGAACGCTGAACGCGTCGGGCATCTCCCATTGTCGCATTCCGTAGAGCCGTCGTCCTCACGAAGAGGTCCTTCAGGGCTGCGCGAAGGCGTAGATCCCCATGCCGTTGTACGAGAGTGAGTCCGCCGGCAGGAAGGGCCCGTTGATAATGACGGAGAGCCAGCCGGTGCGCCCCGGACCCGCGTTCCCCTCCACGGTATCGATGGCGCCGTCGGGCCAGACTTGGGCCACGATCCCGACGTGCACCGAGCTGGCCACCGTCTGAGGCCCGGTGCCGAAAAGAACGGCATCGCCCGGCGACGGGGTCGTCGTCGGGGGGAGGAGGGCGCCGTGGCCTCTCGCCCAGTCATAGATGGCGCCGGTGAAGGCATACGAGGGAATAGGAATCCCGGCGTGGCGCCAGACCCAGGTGGCAAAGAGCGCGCACCACTCCTCGCACGGGCCGTACGGGTTGCACCATGCCCCGGTGTCCGGATCCGGGGCGACCTGCGATGCGGCTGCCGCCACAATGGCGGCCGAGCCGGGGAAGCTGCCCTCGGGAGTAGGCGTGGTGAACGAATAGGCCCAGGCGTCCGGATCCAACAACCAGTAGCCGGTCCCGGCCCCGTTGCCGATGATGGCAGAGACCGGCGTGGCATCGGGCGACAGCGTCAGGCTGCCGAAGACCTGCGCGTCCCCCAGCCCGAGCACCACGCCGTCCGTGGTGGCAATCGAATACCCGCCGCCGTCGGGGGTCGGCAGAAGACCGATCACGGCGTCGGGGAGATTTTGATTGGCCCACGATCCGAAAAAGCGCGCATCGCCGAAGGTGAAGATTCCTCCGTCCGCTGCCACCAGCCAGTAGCCGAGCCCGTCGGGGGTGACCGCCATGGCGGTGATGGGCTCGTTGAGGACGACGCTTCCCATGCCGCCCATGAAGCGGGCATCGCCGAAGCTGAAGATGCCGCCGTCGGCCGCCACCAACCAGTAGCCCCTGCCGTCAGGCGTGGCTGCCATTCCCACGATGGGTTGATTGAGCTTGGTCCCGCCCATGCTGCCCAGAAAAGGCGCGTCACCGAAGGCGAAGACCCCGCCGTCGAGTCCCGCCAGCCAGTAACCCCTGCCGTCGGGGGTAACCGCCATGGCCACGATCGGTCCCTGCAGTGGCGTGCCGCCCAAGGAGCCCTCGAAGGCGGCGTCGCCGGATGTAAAGACGCCGCCGTCCGCACTGATCAGCCAGTATCCCTTGCCATCGGGAGTGGCGGCACCGACCTCAACGGGCGAGTCCAGAGGCTGTGGCAGGTTCGGTGCACCCAGCGCCACGGTTCCGAATCCGATCATGCCTCCGCCCGCATACGCATGCGGCGTCACAGTCGCGGCCCCCGCCGGCCGAGCGTCGAGACCCGGCGTCGCCGTGAGCACCGACACCAGCGGGAGGAGGGCCAGCGCCCAGAGAGACGCGCGTCGAAGGGTGGCTCCGACGCGCTGACCCATTCCCCCATTCTGGCCCGATTGGCCACCCCGAAAACGGCACCCCTGCGACATGGGTTCCGATGGGGTGCTCCGAGCGGATGCGAGACAGAATGGGGTCATGGCCTCACGAACCCCCTCCACATCGCACCCAGACAGCTTCGGCGCCCGCTCCACCCTTTCGGTGAACGGCCGCGACTACGAGATCTTTTCGGTCAATGCGCCGGCGCTCACCGCAAACCACGAGGTGAGCCGGCTCCCCTACTCAATCAAGGTGATTCTCGAGAATTTGCTGCGCCACGAGGACTCCCCCCACGTCTCGCCCGACGACATTGTGGCCGTGGCCGCCTGGGGCGCCAATCCGGAGGCCCACGGACAGGGGGCCGGCGATGCAGCCCATGAGATAGCCCTCACCCCCGAGCGTGTCCTGATGCAGGACTTCACGGGTGTGCCGGGTGTGGTCGACCTGGCCGCCATGCGCGATGCCCTGGCCCGCCTGGGCGGCAACGCGGCACAGGTCAACCCTCTCGTCCCGGTCGAGTTGGTCATCGATCACTCGGTGATCGTCGAGCGCTCAGGCGATGCCTCCGCCTACGACCGCAACGTGTCAATTGAGTACGAGCGCAACATCGAGCGCTACAAGCTGCTGCGCTGGGCCCAAGGTGCCTTCGATGGGTTCCGCGCCGTGCCCCCCGGGACCGGCATCTGTCATCAGGTGAACCTCGAGTACCTCTCGCGTCTCGTCTTTGGCACCCCGGACGGCCGAGCCTTCTGCGACACACTCGTCGGCACCGACTCGCACACGACGATGGTCAATGGCCTCGGCGTCCTGGGCTGGGGCGTCGGAGGCATCGAGGCCGAAGCCGCCATGCTCGGACAGCCTCTCTCCATGCTGCTGCCCCCGGTGGTGGGCCTCCGCATTTCCGGCGAGCTGCGCCCGGGAACAACTGCGACCGACGTGGTGCTCACGGTGACCGAGCTTTTGCGCCAGCACGGCGTCGTCGGGGCTTTCGTCGAGTGCTACGGCCCTGGCGTGGCCGCTCTCCCCCTCGAGACCCGGGCCACCATCGGCAACATGAGCCCGGAGTACGGGGCCACGTGCACCATGTTCCCCATCGACAGCGTCACCATCGACTACATGCGCTTCACGGGCCGTGACGAGGAGCAGCTCGCCCTCGTCGAGGCCTACGCCAAGGAGCAGGGTCTCTGGCATACCGCTGACGGCGTGGAGCCCGTCTTCTCCGAATACGCCAGTCTCGACCTCGGCGACGTGGAACCATCGTTGGCCGGGCCAAGTCGCCCGCAGGACCGCGTGGCGCTCGAGGGCGCCGGCCAGGCGTTCAGGGTCGCCCTGGACCGGACACCGCGCTCGTCGACCGACGCCCCGGCGGCGGCACCGCACCACGCTCTGTCCGACGGTGACGTGGTCGTCGCCGCCATCACAAGCTGCACCAATACTTCGAACCCCCAGGTCATGGTCGGAGCCGGTCTCCTGGCCAAAAAGGCGATCGAGCGTGGGTTGCGGGCCAAGCCCTGGGTGAAGACCTCGCTTGCCCCGGGCTCTCGGGTCGTCATGGACTACCTCGAGCGGGCGGCTCTCGTTGAGCCCCTCGAAGCGCTGGGCTTCTACCTCGTGGGGTTCGGGTGCACGACCTGCATCGGAAATTCGGGGCCACTCCTCGACGGGGTCAGTGACCTCGTGCACAGCGACGATCTGTCGGTGGTCTCCGTCCTCTCGGGTAACCGCAACTTTGAGGGCCGCATCCATCCCGACGTGCGGATGAATTATTTGGCCTCGCCGCCACTGGTCGTGGCCTACGCCTTGGCCGGCACCATGGACATCGACCTCACGGTTGATCCCCTCGGAGAGGACGCACAGGGCAATCCTGTCTTCCTCTCGGATATCTGGCCCAGCGAGCAGGAGGTGAGCGACTCCATCCGTGCCTCCTTGACCTCGGAAATGTTCCGCACCCGCTACGGTGCCGTCTTCGAAGGCGACGAATACTGGCAAGACGTCCCGGTGGCCCAGGGCGAGACGTTCTCCTGGCAGGACGACTCGACCTACGTCAAGAACCCTCCCTTCTTCGAGGGCATGACGATGACGCCGAGGCCGGTCACCGACATCGAAGGGGCACGCGTGCTGGCCATGGTGGGCGACAGCGTCACCACCGATCACATCTCCCCCGCCGGGTCCATTGGTCCCGACACGCCGGCCGGCCGCTACCTGGCCGAACACGGGGTCCCTCGCCACGACTTCAACTCGTACGGAGCGCGGCGGGGCAACCACGAGGTGATGATGCGCGGCACGTTCGCCAATGTCCGTCTCCGCAACCGGCTCGCTCCGGGGACCGAAGGCGGGTACACCTTGCACCTGCCCGAGGGCACCGAGACCTCGATTTACGAGGCTGCCATGCAGTACGCGGCCGAGGGCGTGCCCCTGATCGTGCTGGCCGGCCGTGAGTACGGAACCGGGTCCAGTCGCGACTGGGCCGCCAAGGGGACGGCGCTGTTAGGCGTGCGTGCCGTCATCGCCCAGAGTTATGAGCGCATCCACCGCTCCAACCTGGTCGGGATGGGCGTCATCCCGCTGCAGTTCTACAAGGGAGACTCGGCCGAGACCCTGGCGCTGCGTGGCACGGAGGTCTTCTCCATTGCCGGCATCGAGGCCCTCAATGCGGGTGAGCTCCCCAAAGAGCTCACGGTCATCGCCACCGCGGATGACGGCTCGAGCACCGAGTTCCGCGTGGTGGTCCGCATCGACACCCCGATGGAGGCCGAGTACTTCCGCCACGGGGGCATCCTCCACTACGTGCTGCGACAGATGGCGGGCTGAGGAGCACCGGACTCACCACCCACCTCAACCGTCGAATCGGGCCAGCAACGCCCTGGGGGCCCGTCGGCGCCACGCTTCGGTGAGCAGCTCTCGCAACAGCCCCGAAGATGACGTGGCCAGCACGACGCGACAGCCCCGCAATCGCGTTCCCCACCGCAGCTCGTCGACCTGGAATGGGTACTCGGCACAGTAGGCGGGCACGTCTTCGGGGCCGATGAAGATATGCACCCGGTCGCCCTCCGGCGGAACCGTGGCGAAGATCTTTCCGCCGACCCGAAACGACGTCATCTCGTGATGAGGCTCTTCGGTCGCGCCGGGCAACGTCATGGCGAGACGACGAATGGTCGCAATGGTCGCCATGGTGAACTCAGGGAATGCGGGTGACCCGGAACAACTCGGCCGTGGATCCCTCGGGCAGGCCCGCCTCACTCCCGCTGGCGCGTCCGCCGTCCATGACTCTTTGATGCAGCCCGGTTGGGTCGTCTATCTGACTCTCGTGACGCAGCAAGGCCGCCACCTTGCGCCCAATCGTCGACGTGGTCTCGACCGCCGTGTTGGCCCCCACCCCGCCCGCGATCCAGAGCTCGTTGACGGTCCAGGGCTCGAGCCCCTCGACGTCGAGCAGTTCAGGGTGGGCGAAGGGATTGCGGGCATCGGGGTAGACGGCACAGACCGCCGCTTCACCCAGCGCGAGGTGGTCGGGATGGCTGGCAAAAATGAAGTCCCACCGCCGTTCCGGTGACTGGGTCAGTACCCGCTCGGGTTTGAGCTGACGGATGACGCGGCTGATGTCTCGCCGCAGCTCGATCGTCGCTTGGAGGCGCCCGTCGGGATGACCCAAGAAGCGGACGTCACTCACCCCCACCTCGGCTGCGGCCGCCCGTTGCTCGCGTTGGCGCAGGGACGCCATGTCGGTGCGAGACACCGATCGATCGGATCCCCCCGCTTCACCATTGGTGGCGATGCAGTACGTGACCTCCACACCGGCGTCGGTGAATGCGGCGACGGTCCCGGCAACGCCGAAGTCGACATCATCGGGATGGGCCGTCACGATGAGGACGCGCCGGACCCCATCGTCAGGAGTCCAGATCGCGTGCGGAGGAACGTCGCTCAGAGAACGCTCTCCTCGGGCAGCGGCGTCCACTCGGCCAGGTTGGCCAGACGGGGATCATTCGAGAACATCTCGACGATGGGAATGCGCAATCCGAGCCGACGCTGGATCACTTCCACCTCGACCAATTGGTTCCATAACGTCAGACTCACCACGATGCCAGCCTTGCCGGCTCGTGCTGTCCGCCCGGAGCGGTGCAAGTACGCCTTGTGGTCTTCGGGCGGATCCCAGTGAATCACGGCATCGACTGCCTCAATGTGCAAACCACGCGCTGCCACGTCGGTGGCCACCAGAACCGGCAACTTATCGCCAGAAAAATCGGCGAGCGCTCGTTCCCGGTTCGTCTGCCGGAGGTCACCATGGATGGCCGCGGCATGCAGCCCCTCCTTTTCCAGGTTCTCCACCAGCCGATCGGCGCCGCGCTTGGTGCGCACGAAAAACAAGGTCTTCTCCTGCGAGCGGGCGATGGCCGCCGCCACTTTCACCTTGTCCATCTGGTGGACCTGTATGAAACGGTGCTCCATGAGGGTCACCGTTTGCGTCGATGAGGAGACCTCGTGAAAAACCGGCTCGGTGAGATAGCGCTGCACGAGGCGATCCACCGCACCATCGAGCGTGGCCGAGAACAGGAGAGTTTGATGGGGGGTCTCGAGACGGCGCAGCACCCACTCGACCTGCGGCATGAACCCCATGTCGGCCATGCGGTCGGCCTCGTCGAGCACCAATGTCTCGAGTTGCGCCACCGAAATCTCGCCCCGATCACCCAGGTCGATGAGACGCCCCGGAGTGGCGATGATCACATCGACGCCTTTTTGCAACTTCGCCACCTGGCGGTCGATGTCGGCGCCGCCGTAGACCGCCACGGCCCGCAAGCCGAGGGTCTTGGCCAGCGGGGCCAAGACGTCGTGCACCTGTACCGCTAACTCGCGTGTGGGCAGGAGCACCAAGGCCAACGGCTTGGCTGGTCGCGCCGTGCCGCCCCTCGGACCCTGGGCATCCCTCGTCGCCTTGGTGCGCTGCAGGAGAGGGACGCCGAAAGCCAGCGTCTTGCCCGAACCGGTCTTTGCCTTGCCGCACACATCGCGGCCGGCCAGGGCATCGGCAATGGTCAGCGCCTGAATTTGGAAAAGCGCTGACGATCCCTTGATCGGCCAGCGCTTTGGTCAGTTCTTCTGAGACTCCGAGGGACTCGAACGTTCGAGCCGTTTCGTAGGTATCGTCCGCCGAAGGTTGGATTCCCTCGTCGGGCGAGTCGGCGCCCGCGTCAGTCACAGCCTGCATTGTCATGTCTCACTCTCTGTTGAGCGGCGGGACCTTGCGCCAACCAGAGGAGGAAGAACGGCCCCGACTCACCAGCCCCTTGCTCGTGGTCGCATCTCTATTGTACCAGTAGGGAGGGCATCTCTTCGCGTTTTAGCTGTGCAAAGGTGTGCGTCTCTCACTCACAAAGGAGGATGGTCGATGGCGAAACTCGAAGCCGGTTCGGCGGCACCCGCATTCACCCTGCCTGACCAGGACGGCAATCCGGTCAAGCTTTCCGATTTCAAGGGACAGCAAGTGATCGTCTATTTCTACCCCGCTGACGACACACCCGGATGCACGAAAGAGGCCTGCCAGTTCAACGACAACCTCAAGACGTTCGAGAAGGCTGGCGTCGCCGTGCTCGGTATCTCACCCGACGGGGCGGAAAAACACACGAAATTCCGGAGCAAATACGGCCTCAAGTTCTCCCTCCTCACGGATGCGGACAAGAAGGTGATGGAGAAGTACGGGGCGTGGGGCGAAAAGACGATGTACGGCAAGAAGACCGTCGGCACCATCCGGTCCACATTTTTGGTCGGACCCAACGGCAAGATCCAGCGGGTTTGGTCACACGTACGGGCCGATGGCCACGCGGCAAAGGTGCTCGAGGCGATCTCGGAGACGTGACAGGTCAGCTCAGCGCTGGTGCAGTGGGCACCACCACGTCGTACGCCCACCGACGGTTGCCGTACGCAATTCTGCACCATCCCTGGGACACCGCCCTCCGGCGTGTCGCTCTTCCATGAGGTCACCCATATGCGACCCACCTCGGCGGCCGAGTTGGAGAAGGGTGGCGCGCAACGCTTTGTGCAAGGCCCGCAACTCATCGTCGGTGAGCATGTTCCGCCGCTCAGGATTGAGTCCGGCCCGCCACAAGCACTCGTCCGCCAAGAGGTTCCCCACGCCGGCCAGCCGCGCCTGATCCATCAGGCGCGCCTTGAGGGGAGCGACCCCACCGGTTCGCGCCGGGTTGACGGCCACGGCCGTGCGCAGTTGGGCCAGCGACACACTGAGCGCGTCCGGACCGAGACGACTTTCGTTCGGCACCAGTTCAAGGGAACCGAACCGCCGAGGATCGTGGAGGAGGAGATCTCCACCGTCAGCGAAGGTCACGCGGGCCCGTACCCATTTGTCGTTGAAGACGCCGGGGCCGTAGCGCAGTCGATCGAGCGCCTGATTGCCGTCCACCACCAGACCGCCGGTCATGCCGAACCGAACCCCGAGCGTCGGTCCATCATCTGTGTCGAGGAGGAGGAGCTTCCCACGCCGGCGCGCCTCGGTGAACATGTGGCCGGCCAGGGCACGTTGCAGGCTGGGCGGGGTCGTGCCTCCCCGGCCGTAACGAGCATCCACCATCCACGCTTTTTCTATGGTGCGCCGGAGCGCCTTCTCCGCCAGGCCGCGATAAAGCTCTACTTCCAGGATCTCCGGCATTGCCGTGACGGTATCGGACCCCGGACGCTCGACGGGAATATGGTGGGTGCATGCCACCCGAAAAACCACAATGGGCCGAGCTCTTCACAGAAGTCGTCACGTCGGGCCTGTGCACCGGTTGCTCAGCCTGTGTCATCGCCTGCCCCTACGACGTCCTTGGCTATGACGATGCGGACGGGCACTACAAGCCCTTCCACGTTCTGACCGACGGCGGAATCGACAACTGCACCCACGGTGAGAAGGGATGCACGCTGTGCACCCGCGCCTGTCCCCGCTTTCGTACCTGGGAGCCCGACATCGAGAACCATCTTTTCGGACGGCCCCGCACCGAGGACGAAGTGGCCGGGATCGCGCGCCGGACGGTCTTGGCTCGGGCCACGGATCCCGAGGTACAGGGTCATGGTCAAGACGGAGGGCTGGTCTCGGCCCTTCTCATTTGGGCCTTCGAGCATGACCTGATCGACGCCGCCCTTGTCTCAGGGCTCGAGGGCGATGGCTCGACGTGGAAGGCCGTTCCCCAGGTGGCCTGGAATAAGCAGGACGTGTTGGCCACCTCGGGATCCCGCTACACCTACTCGGCCAATCCACTCGCCTACCCCGAAGCCATCGCGGGAGGAGCCGAGCGCATCGCCCTCGTGGGTATGGGATGCCAGGCGTCGGCTCCCCCGGTGATGGCGGCCCGCAAGGCTGGCAAAATCGCCCGTCGCTTCACGCTGTCGATCGGGCTCTTGTGCTCCAAGACGTTCGACGATGCCATCTTCCCTGAAATTGTTCGAGGCCAAGTACGGGCTGCCCCGGGCCGACATCGTCAAGATGAACATCAAAGGGCGTCTTCCAGGTCTGGATGCGGGACGGGGCGTATCACGAGATCCCGTTGAAAGAGGCTCACGCGTGGACGCGTGAAGGGCTGCACCAGCTGCCCCGACTTCGCGGCGGAACATGCCGACATCTCGACGGGCGGCATCGGCGCCTTCGGTGACTGGACGTTGACCCTTCTTCGCACCGAGCGCGGAGAGGAACTGTTCGACGCCATGGAGGCCGGCGGTGTCATTGAGACACGACCCTCGGAGGACGACCCCGGTGCCATTACCTTGCTCAACCGGCTGAGCAAGGTAAGTCGCAGGAGGTGGCCGGCGACAGCCGTTCCCATGCCGGGTCGCCTCCCCGCACCCACTGCCTGATACCGCCACCACCTGGCCTGAGGCGAAAGGCTCAGGGGAGGCGCCAGCAGCGTCGCGAATTCGGTCAACGCAGGTGAGGCGTCGGGAGGCACGCCGCACGACCAACCAGCGCGACGAGGCATGGAGCTCGATCGAAAACTCGAAGAAGGCACAACACGCCTTCTCCCTTTGTGCCAGATCGGCCGCTCTGGTAAAGGGCTCCTTCGGAGTCATCGAGTCGAAGCCGCAGCTCCTCATTGCTCATCCGTTCGACCGCATCGATCGAGGCCGAGAGAAACTGCCGCCACTCCTCGAGCCGATCGGACGCCGCTCCCTCGGTGAGCGTGCACACCACGGGAATTCGCACATCACCAGTATGTCATCGGGGACGATCCCCCGAACGCGGCCATAGTCCCGCCGTACACTCTGCCAATGGCGCGCCATGTGACCGAAGACGACCTCCCGATCGAGACGGAACGACTCACGCTTCGTCGATTCCGACCGAGTGACGCCGACGCGATCCTGGCGCTCTACGGGGATCCCGACGTGGTGCGCTACCTCTACAGCGAGCCTCTCCAACCCGAGGGGCTATCCGAAGCCCTCGATCGGCGACTGCGCTCACCCGTCCTCGAAGCTGAGGGTGACATCTTCGAATTGGCGGCGGAGCTTCGATCGTCGGGTGAGTTCGTCGGGGCGATGACGTTCTTCTACCGCAGCACGACCCACGAACGGGGAGAAATCGGTTACACCATTGCGCCGAAATTTGCCGGCCGCGGCCTGGCGCGAGAGGGAGCCACTGCGCTGTTGCGTGTCGGCTTTTCCCTTCTGGGGCTCCATCGCATCGAAGCACAGTGCGACGCACGGAATCTTGCCTCGGCGCGCGTCATGCAAGCGATCGGCATGCGACACGAGGCCCACCTCCGGCAGAACGAATTCGTCAAAGGCGAGTGGACCGATGAGCTCGTGTTCGCCATGTTGGCCGACGAGTGGCCCCAGTGGGATCGCTGACGCCTTCGACGGCCGACCCATCACTGCTGCGATTACTGGCTGCATTGGCACCTGAGTGGCATCCGTCGCTCGCCTACTGCCTCATACCGCAGCTGACAACGTGGCGTCTTACCCACCCCGACGGATCGGTGCGCTTCGCCAAGGTGGACACCGCCGGCGCGTACCCCACGCTCGCCGCGGAAGCAGAGCGCATGGTCTGGGCTTCGGCCTACCTACCGGTGCCGCCGGTCGTGGCCCTCGAGCAGTCGGGATCGACCACCGTTCTGATCACCGAGGCCCTCCCCGGACGCGACGGCACGGATCAGGCCTGGCGCACTGACGTGGCGGGCCTCGTGGCGGCGTTGGGATCGGGGTTACGGGCCTTCCATGACGCCGTGGACGCGACACGGTGCCCGTTTCGCTTCGACCTCAATGTGGCTCGCGCACACGTGCAGCGACGCGTGAAGGCGGGAACGGTGGACCCGGCGCGCGGGCATCTCGAACATCAGCACCTCTCGGCCCGAGAAGCGCTGGTGCTCCTCGACCAGACGATGCCACCCACGGAAGAACTCGTGGTGTGCCATGGCGACTATTGCCCACCTAACGCGCTCTTGACCGAGGGACGCGTCACGGGTTACGTCGACCTGGGCGAGCTCGGCGTGGCGGACAAGTGGTGGGACATCGCCATCGGAGGATGGAGCACGGTCTGGAACTTCGGCACCGAATTCGAGACCGTCTTCTACGCCAGCTACGGGATCGATCCTGACCCCGGGAGGATTGCCTTCTACCGTCTTCTTTACGATCTGGTGTCCTGAGCCACGATCTGTTCCGCCCGGGCGAAGACCGCATCGAACATGGGCACGGTCAAGACCCCGGTGAAGGTGTTCTGCTGGCTCGGATGGTAGGAGCACAGAAGGGTCCGCCCGTCGAGCAACGCGTACTCGGCCAGATGGCCGAACTTCGGTCGAGGCCGCAGTCCGAGCATTCCGGCCACGCTTTGCAGCGCAAATTGGCCGAGCACCACAATGACCCTCAGGTCTTCTAAGAGGGCGAGCTCCCGGGCCAGATAGGGGGCACAGGCGGCGCGTTCAGTGGGGTCGGGTTTGTTGGCCGGTGGCGCGCAGTGCACGGCTGCGGTGATGTAGACGTCGCGCAGCTCCAGGCCGTCGTCGAGGGCGGTGCTCGTCGGCTGGGATGCGTAGCCAGCCCGATAGAGCGCGCCAAAGAGCCAATCTCCCGAGCGGTCCCCGGTGAACATGCGCCCCGTCCGGTTCGCCCCGTGCGCAGCGGGTGCCAAGCCGACGATGCCCACCCGCGCCCGGGGATCGCCGAAGCCGGGCACGGCCCGCCCCCAATAGGACTGGCCGGAAAAGGAAGCCCGAGGTGCCGCAGCAATCTCCTCGCGCCATTGCACCAGGCGAGGGCAGAGACGACACTGCGTCACCTCCTCCTGGACGGCCCGCAGTGCATCGTGGTCGCCTCGGTTTGAGAGCACAGCGCAAAGCCTACGATGGGGGACCGTGCCAGCCTCCCCTCGTCCGTCATCCTCGCGTGCAGCGCACAAATCACCCGCCCCGACCCGGGTCCTGCTGGTACGCCACGGTGCCACCCCGACCACCGGGAAAATGCTCCCCGGCCGGGCGGGCGGGCTCCACCTGGCCGATAAGGGTCGGGCTCAGGCCGACGGGGTGGCGGAGCGGATTGCCGCCATCGAGAAACCACCCACCGCCATTTACGCCTCCCCGCTGGAGCGGACCCGGGAGACCGCCGCACCCATTGCGGCTGCGCTGGGGCTGCGTGTCCGAACCGTCCGAGGACTGATCGAAGTTGACGTCGGGGACTGGACGGAGAAGTCCCTCGCCCGGCTCAACAAGACAAAGGAGTGGAGCACCGTGCAACGCTGGCCGAGCGGGTTCACCTTTCCGGGCGGCGAGTCCTTCAGCGAGATGTCGACGCGCAGCATGGCGGCGGTCCTCGACCTGGTCAAGGAGCACCCGGGCGAGACCATTGTGGCCGTTTCGCACGCTGACCCCATCAAGGCCATAGTGGCCGCCGCCGCTGGCATCCCGCTCGACCTGATGCAGCGCCTCGTGATCTCGCCGTGCTCGGTCTCCGCCTTGCTCTTCACGGCGGGAGGTCCGGCCATCCTGTGCGTGAATTCGACCGGTTCTCTCGGTGACCTGGTGCTCTCATGATCGACGAGACCGACTACGACGCACCCGATCACTGCACGGTCGGGGTGATCGGCGAGGTAGGCAACCGGTTGTTTCTCTTCTACTGCCGCCAGGGACTCACCGAGACGACCGTCAAGGTGGAGAAGCAGCAGGTGGCCGTGCTGGCCGGCTACCTGGGACGCATCGTGAAGGAGCTCGGACGCCCGGGCCACCTTCCCGAAGACATGCGTTTCGACGGAACCGAGGACCCCGAGTGGGTCGTGGGAACGATCGGCGTCTCCTACGACGAGGAGCTCGATCGTGTGGTCATGGTCCTCGAGGAGATCCCCGACGACGATGACGAGGATGAGGACGAAGATGACGGCGAGAACGGTCACGTCCTGCGAGTAGCTCTCACCCGGGAACAGGCTGCGGCATTTGCCATTCACGCCACGCGCCTGGTGGAGTCCGGAAGACCACCTTGCCCGCTCTGCGGGCTCCCCCTCGACCCGTCCGGTCACGACTGTCCGCGCACGAACGGACATCGTCCACCGGTGACCTGATCGCCCATGGGCAACGATCACGTGGCGGACATTCTCCGTGAGGGTGACATGGAGGTGCACGGCAGGATCGCCGGCAGCTCCAACGCCACCCTGCTCGTCACCTGCCGCCTGGGCCAGGACGAGATCATGGGCGTCTACAAGCCCTGCCGAGGCGAGCGGCCCCTCTGGGATTTCCCCGGTGGTCTGTTCCGGCGCGAGGTGGGCGCCTACGTGTTGTCCGAGTCACTCGGGTGGGGCCTCGTGCCCGAGACGATCGAGCGCTCCGATGGCCCCTTCGGGGAAGGTTCGGTGCAGCGCTACGTCCCCGAGGACGGCACCTCGCACTACTTCACCCTGCGCGATGACCCGAAGTGGCACCCGACCCTTCGACGGATGTGCGCCTTCGACGTCGTCGCCAATAACGCCGACCGCAAGAGCGGGCACGTGCTGCTGGCCGAGGACCGCCTCTGGGCCATCGACAACGGCCTGTGCTTCAACGAGGACGACAAACTCCGCACGGTCATCTGGGATTTCGGTGGAGACCCGCTCGCGCCCGACGACCTGGCCGCGCTGGAGCGCTTGCAGCGCGATGGCCTCTCGGACCGGCTGTGCGAGCTCCTGACCGCGACCGAAGTCGAGGCGCTGCTCGAACGCGTGACCTGGCTGGTGCATCTCCAAGCCTTGCCCGAGTTGGTCGATGACGGGGGGTGGCCGCCCTATCCGTGGCCCCTCGTGTAGGGATCGGAACGGCACCACGCCCGGCTACTAGGGGAGAGTGAAGTGCAACGTTCCGCGGAGGTAGTTCAACACCGTCTGGGAGAGCACCTCGCCACCGGACGGTGTGAGGTGGATCCCGTCGGGTGTGCGCACGTTGATGACTTGACCCGAGGCGTTCGTAATGAAAGGGGCATAGGTCCCCTGCGCCGTGCCGAGCAGGGTCCAGGTACTGATGAAATCGATCCCCGGTTTGCACAACGCCGCCTGCTGTTGGTCGACGGCGTCGATGTCGGACATCTTGGCCGAGAGCGCTGCGTTCTGCATGGGCGGCATGCCGACCCAGATCACCGTCGCCCCCTGGCTCTGAGCCAGCTTCATGAAGTCGGCCACGCGGGCGGCGTACAGGACGTTCCACTGCGGGGAGGTGAACGGGACATCGGGCGGACCGGGGAAGTCCTGAGGGTCGTTGGCGCCGATCATGATCACGATGACTTGTGGGTGCGTCGTACCGAGGTCCGTCTGCAGCTCGGCCAGCCAATTGAAATAGTCCGGACGGGTCAACCCCGTACTTTCTCGCGCGTCGAGTGTGGCCTGGACCACACCGGTGTTGGCCAGGTCGTTCTGCAACGGCCCTCCCATGTCGATGCCCAGCGAGTCCCCCAGGATGAGGAGGCGCAGCGGATTGGCCGCCGTGGGATGCGTGATGTCCTCCCCGCTGCCGCCGGTCGAAGGAGAGGTGACGGGGGGCGCAGAACCGGTCGGCTGACCGCCCGTCGTCGGTGGCTTCGCCCCATGGCCCGGGGGGTGGTGATGGCCCGGGCCGAGAGTGGTGAGCGCCCCGTTACCGGGTCGGTTTCCTGTACGCCCGGTCGCCTCGTCGGTCCACGACACGATATGGGACAGCTGCAGAGCACGGCTGGTGGCGGCGATCGGACCCAGCACGTCGAGCGCAACCGTTCGACGGGTGCCGATCGGAGAGACTTGCGCGTTGTGCTGCAACGTGGGAGCGAAGAGGAGGAGCCACAACAAAAAGGCCGCCAGACAGATGCGCAGCACGTGCCGCCAGGGGCTGCGCAGTCGGGAGTCGGGGATTTCCGAGTCGGTGGTCTGCGTGGGGGGAGCGCCGTCGGCCATCATCAGAATCGGTAATAGATGAAGGGGGCCACGCCCGCTGGCCCGAAGGTGGTGATCCCGAGCAGGATCAGCGACAACACGCCGACCTGCACCGCTGAGCGCTGCCGTGAGAAGGCGGACTGCAACCGGTTGACTGCGCCGGAGGGCACGAATTGCGAGCCCACGGTGCCGATGACCACCACCACGAGCAGGGGCGTGACCAGCGGGGACGGCCTTCCCCAGCCCGAGGCCATGCGACCGAGCACGGCGAAGGCCGAGGACAGCCCGGTGGCATTGAAAAACACCCAACCGAGGCAGACGTATTGGAATGTCCAGAATCGCTGCACCCAGATCCGCACCGGGCCATCGGCCACCGCCGGCAGCCCCTGTCGCACACGCCGATGGCGCCGCACGTGCCCCACGCCTTGGCCGACCCCGTGCAACGCACCCCAGAACACGAAGGTCCACGCCGCGCCGTGCCACAAGCCTCCGAGCACCATGGTGATCATGACGTTGCGCACTGTCTTGGCCTCCGAGCCGCTGCTTCCCCCGAGCGGGATGTAGAGGTAGTCGCGCAGCCAGCGCGAAAGCGTGATGTGCCACCGCCGCCAGAAGTCCTGGAGATTGCGCGCCGTGTACGGGGCGTCGAAGTTGACGGGGAACTGGATCCCGAGCAGGAGCGCCAAGCCAATGGCGATGTCGGTGTACCCGCTGAAGTCGCAGTAGATCTGGACGGCATAGCCCCACGCGCCGAAGATCGACTCGAGGGCGGAGTGCTGCGCCGGCGCGGTGAAGACCGGCGTCACAATGGCGCTCGAGACATAGGAGGAGATCACGACCTTCTTGAACAGCCCGGCCATGATCAGCCACAGGGCCTTCGAGTAATCCACCGTCCTCGGATTTTGCCGCTGGCGCAGTTGCGGCAGGAGCTCGTTGCCCCGCACGATCGGGCCTGCGAGCAGATGAGGAAAAAAGGACAGGTACAGCGCCAGGTCCAACGGGCGGGCTGGTTGCAATTGGCGGCGATAGATATCGATCACGTAGCTCAGCGCCATGAACGTGTAGAACGAGATGGCAATCGGCAGCGCTACCTGCAAGAGCGGCACGGCGCGACCCAACCCGAGTGCGTGCGTCAGGTTGTCAAGGTTGACCGAGACGAAGCCGTAGTACTTGAACCAGCCGAGCAGTCCCAAGAGCCCGGCGCACGACAGCACCATGGCCACGCGACGGCTCTTCTCTGTCGTCGACCTCGCGACCGCGATGCCCCCGAGGAAGGCGATGGCGCTCGTACTAAGGAGCAGTAAGCAGTATCCCCATCCGACCCAGCCGTAGAAGACATAGCTCATGGTGAGCATCGACAGCTTCCACGCCACTGGGTACGGATTGAGCAGCCAATTCACCGTGAAGGCAATGGCGAAGAAGATGGCGAAATCGAATGTGGGGAAAAGCATGCGGCCCAATCGGTTGGATGCGCCGAATGTACCGCCGCCCCGTGGCTTCTTGTGGCATCGAAATGCTCCGGGTCACCGCCATCGTGCCCCCCGAGCGCGGTCAACAACCCGAGCCGGTCAGCTCTTCGCTTTGAGGGCCTCGATCAGTGCAGGGAGGACCTTGTGCACGTCGCCGACGATGCCCAGATCGGCCACCGAGAAGATCGGCGCCTCCTTGTCCTTGTTGATGGCGATGATGTTTTTCGAGCCCTTCATCCCTACCAGGTGCTGTGTGGCTCCGGAAATTCCGCAGGCCACGTACACGGTGGGCTTCACCGTCTTGCCCGTCTGGCCGACCTGGTGCGAGTACGGCACCCATCCGGCGTCGACGATGGCGCGACTCGCCCCCGCCGCGCCGTGCAGCAGCTTGGCCAACTCTTCGATGAGGGCATAGTTCGCCGCCTCGCCCAGTCCCCGACCGCCCGAGACGACGACCGCCGCCTCGTCGAGCTTGGGACCGCTGCGCTCTTCGACATGGCGCTCCACCAGCTTGGCGCCGTTGGCGGTGCCGGTCTCGGGCACCGGGGCGGCGACGATCGCCGCCGGGGCCCCTCCGGCCGGCTCGGCCGCGAACGACTTGGCCCGGATCACGAAGATGGCCGGGCCAGGACCGGTGAAACGGGCCGTGACGATGTGGCTGCCTCCGAACACGGGGTGCTGGCTCGACAACCCGTCGTCGCCGGCCACCAAGCCGGTGACGTTGGTCAGCACCGGTCGATCCAACTTGACCGACAGACGGCCGGCCACGTCCCGCCCGTCATAGGTGGCCGGGATCAGAATCGCATCGGGCGCATTGCCCGCCCTGGATGAGAGCCGCCAGGGCGGACGACACCGGGACGCCGGGAAGGGAACCGCCGAGATCTCCCACGTCGTACACCGTGGTCGCCCCGTACTCGCCCAGCGTGGCCGCCAGCGCGGCCGTCTCGGAGCCCCAGGCCACGGCCTCGACCGTGCTCGCCACGGACCGGGCCTCGGTCAGTAATTCGAGGGTGATCGGCGTCGGGCCCGAATCACGGGCCTCGGCCAGTACCCAAATTTTGTCGATCGCCATCTCAAATCACCTTTAACTGCTCGAGGAAGGCCACGACGCGCTCGGCACCGTCACCTTCGTCCACCACGATCTCTCCCGAACCACGGGCCTCCGCCTCGGAGACATCGGTGATCTCCTGACGGGCTCCTGCGGCGCCCACCTGTGAGGCGTCGAGGCCGAGGTCGCCCAGCGTGAGGTTGTCCACGGGCTTGGATTTCGCCGCCATGATGCCCTTGAACGAGGGGTACCGCGGCTCGACCACACCGGCCGTCACCGTCACCACGGCCGGCAGCGGGCACACGACTTCGTCGTAGCCGGCTTCGGTCTGGCGTTCCACTTTGACCGAGTTGCCGTCGACGGCGATCGCCTTGGAGAAGGTGACCGAGGGGAACCCGAGGAGCTCGGCCACCTGCACCGGCAGCGTGCCCGTGTAGCCGTCGGTCGACTCTGTAGCCATGACCACCAGGTCGGGATTGGCCCGTTTGATGGCGGCGGAAAGCGCCTTGGCCGTGCCGAGCGCATCGCTCCCGGCGAGCGCGTCGTCACTGATCAAGATGGCGCGGGCCGCTCCCATGGCCAGTCCGGTCCGCAGTCCCGAGGTCTCACCACCCGGGGCCATGGATACCAGGGTGACCTCGTCTCCTTCGCCGCTGGCCAGTTGCAGCGCCATCTCGACTCCATAGTTGTCGGAGTCGTCCATGATGAGCTTGCCGGTGCGGACGAGGGTGTTGGTCACGGGATCGAGGGCAGCCGGAGCGGCCGGATCGGGGATCTGCTTCACACAGACAACGACGTTCATGGCCGTTCATCTTTGACGAAACTGGCACCTTGCCGCCATTCGACCTCTTGGCGGCCCGTCAACAGGCGCACATGCAGGAGCAATTTGGTGCAAGAAGCCCGGGGGGCCACCTCAGCCCAGCCCCGCCCCGGCCGTCGCGACGATGGACAGCGCCTCGACCAGATGGTCCGTAATGAGGCCATCCACCCCAAGCTCGGCCAAGGCGGCGAGGTCGTGGGCGGCATTCACGGTCCAGACGTTGACGGCCAGACCGGCGGCGTGGGCTCGCTCCACCAGCTCGGGACTGACGGAGCTGACAAAGGGATGGATAGCCCTCCACCCCTCCTCGATGGCTAGCGCGAGTCCGGCCTCGACGTCGGTGAAGAACGACCAGAGCGCACCCAACGCCAGGCGGGCGTCCGCTGCCTGCACCGCCCGCAGGGTGCTGACCTGGAACGACGAAACGATCACCCGATCGGTCCAGCCCGCTTCCGCGATGGCTTGGGCGGTGAGGGCGGCCACCCGCTCAGTGGGATCGTGTCCGGGCTGATCCGGCGCGTTCTTGATCTCCACGTTGATTTCCATGCCTTCGCAGACCTCGAGGGCGTCGGCGAGGAGCGGCACATAGGGAGGCAGCTCGCGCACCGTCAGGTGGGCCAACGGCCCCAGCCCGTCGATCGCCGGATTGTGATGGATGGCCAGGGCCCCGTCGGCGGTCAGCCGCACGTCGAGCTCGACGCCGTCCGCCCCCAGACGCTTGGCTTCGGCGAATGCCTCGAGCGTGTTCTCGACCAAGCCGTCGGTACACCCCCTGTGGGCGAAAACTGCGGTGATCGAACGCCCTTTGTCCTGTACGACACCCATTTTTACCTTCCTGTTCGGAAATTTCACCAAACTGCTTGCCACCACCGCGACAAGCCATTACCCTCTTCTCGTCAATCCCTTCTCAGTGACGGACACCAATATGGGTTCGATCATGTGAAAAGGATCACAACCGCGTGGGTGGAGGCTCTACCAATGGCTCTCATGTGGAACAGGACGGTCGACTGGGACGCCGACGACTGGCGTCGTGTTGCGGCATGCCGGAACACCGAACCTGATTTGTTTTTCCCTGTCGGAACCACGGGGCCGGCCATCGACCAGATCGACGCCGCCAAGGGCGTGTGTCGGTCCTGTGAGGCGCTCGAGCCCTGCCTGGACTTCGCACTGGCCACGAACCAGGAATCAGGAGTGTGGGGCGGTACGTCCGAAGAGGAGCGTCGCAAGCTGCGCAAGGCCTGGTTGGCCGCCCGTCGCTCCCAACGCACGTTCTGACCTCGTCCACCACCTTCGGCATCTCGTCGCCCGGTACATCCGTCATCACCGGCGCGCCAGCCCCGGTCAGCGGGGTGCTCGGACCGGGACCGAGATCACGACATTGGTGCCGCCGCCCGCAGATTCGGGCATAGCTTCCATGGCGATGCGGCCTTCGAGCTGGCTGGCCACCAGGTCACGCACGATGGAGAGTCCGAGGCTGGTCGTCTTCTCGATGTCGAATCCCTCCGGCAGCCCCCGACCGTCGTCGCGCACGGCCACGATCAGCTCCCCCCCAAGATTGGAGAGGGTCACGTCAACGTGGCCGACCTGGCGTTCCTCGGCCGGAGCCTCGAGGCCACCCGCCCCCTCCGTTTCGAAGGCGTGTTCCACGGCGTTCTGAAGGAGCTCGGCCAGGGTGACGGCCAACGGAGTCGCCACGTCCGCCGTCACATCACCCAGGTCGCCGTTGGTCGTGATCACGACGGGCTGCGAGGAGACGACCGAGTCCTCTGCCATCTGGACCAGCGACACCACGATCTCGGCGAACGGCACCTGGTCGCTGGGGTCCCGTGACAGGATCTCGTGGACCAGCGAAATCGACCGCACGCGTCGCTCTGCCTCCTGGAGCGCCACACGTGCCGCTCGCTCGTCCACCCGGCGGGCTTGCAGACGCAACAGGGACGAAATCGTCTGCAAGTTGTTCTTCACCCGGTGGTGCACCTCGCGAATGGCCGCGTCCTTGGACAGCAAGAGGCGGTCCAGCCGGCGCACATCGGTCACGTCTCGCAAGAGGATCATGGCCCCGGTGACAATGCCGTGCGAGAGCAGGGGGATGCAATGCAACAGCACGATCACGTCCGGTCGCCGCTCCACCTCCTCGACCACGGGGCGGCCGTTGGTGAGGGCCCAATCGATTGCCGTCTCCTCAATGTCGAGGTCACCGAAGCGCCGGCCCTCCGGGGGGGCGTAGATGCCCATGCGGTGAAAGGCGTTCATGGCATTGGGCGAAGCGAATTCCACGCGACCATCGGCATCGACCACGACCACGCCGTCGCCGACCCGTGGCGCCTCCTCCGTCCCGACGTCCTCCTCGGGATAGGGGAAATCCGATTGCGCCACCATGTCGGCCAGCCGCTCGAAGACATCGAGATAGGTCCGCTCGTACATGCTCGTCGGCCCCTTGAGGGGTGCCAACGAGACCCGCAGCAACACGGCGATCACCACGTTTCCGAAGCGAACGGGGATCGTCTCGACCGGGACCTGCTCCTCGAGAATGGGGTGATGCATGCTGCCCCGGGTGATCTCCCCGCTGTGGAGACACTTGGCCGCCAAGGCCCACTGCGTCTCGGTGATGGTCAGCCCGACCAGGTCCTGATCGACCAGGGTCGGCCGGTTGTTCGGGCGCATCTGTCCCAACACCACGAGCGCGGGTTCCTCGGTTGGCCGGGGTCTGCTCTCGTCCGGCGTCATCGGCACCACCAGCAGGAGGTCGGAGAAGGAGAGGTCGGCCAACACGCTCCAACTTCCCAAGAGGCGCTGCAGGTGCCCGAGCTCTTCGGGCTTGAGCTGGGTGTGTGACTGTGCCAGCTCGGCCGGAGTCGGCACCTTTCAGGCCCCTTCGCCCTGAGGTTGGAGGGCGTCGGGCACGGCCGGACCACCCAGGGCCACCGTGTGGGGCCGTCGGCCTCGATACCCCTGCAGGGATCGAACGCCCACCGCGTCGAGGAGATGGCGGAGGCCGTCGGCCCGGTCGGCCACCTGCTCGTGGCGGTGCGCATCCGAGGCCGTGGTCAAGGGCACCCCCTGCGAGACGAAGCGCTCCAACAGCGCCACGGCCGGGTATTGCTCCCCGACCGGCTTGCGCCAGCCGGCCGAAGAAACCTCGGCCGCCATGCCCGACGTCACAGCCGCCTCGGCCATGCGATCCCACCATTCGGCCGGCGCGTCGGGAATGTGCCCGGCCACCTTGATCAGATCGGGATGAGCCAGAACGTCACAAGCCCCCGATGCGGCCAACTCCTCCAGCGCTCGCGTGTAGTCCTCCCAGCAGGCGTCCACCTCGCGCGCCGCCCACTGGTCCATCTGGAGGGGAACGTCGATGTCGTCGAAGCGCCATGCGCCCAGCCAGTGCACCGATCCGAGGAGGACGTCGAAAGGGTAGGGGCGTAGCAGTCCCGCCACGTCGTCCATCCGACCCGGGTAGTAATCGACCTCGAGCCCGATGACGACGGGGAGTCCGGCGTCCTTCGCCGCCTGTGCGCACGCGACGTACTCGTCGAGATCAGCCGTGGCATGAAAGTCCCAGTACTGCGCCATCGACGCTTGCAGCGCCGGTGGTATCCGGTCGTCGGCCCAGAAGCCGCCCAGGAGGCTGTCGGCCTGGCGAAAGCGGAACAGATGCTCGGTCACCGCCAGTTCCTGTACTCCGGCGGCTTGTGCCTTCTCGCAGTAGCGCGCCAGCTGCTCGAGGCGGAGAGGCGTCTCGCTCTGGTCGTGCGGCCACAGGTGGAGGTGGTAGTCGAGCACGGCGGAGCGGCCGGCGATCTCAGCCGGCGCGACGGATCAGCGTCACGCCGTCTCGAATTGTGGTCAGCACGCACACGACCCGGGGGTCGGCAACCAGCTTGTCGTTGAAGGCGGCGATGGCAGCGGCCGCCTCGTTCGGCGGTCCGGCGCTCTCCAAGACGCCGCCCCCCTGCAGTGTGTTGTCGGCGACTATCAGGCCGTGCGGCGCCAGCATGGGCAGCACGGCCTCGAAGTAGGCGTCGTAGGTCACCTTGTCGGCGTCAATGAACACCAGGTCGTACGGGCCGCTGAGCTCGGCCAGCGAGTCAAGCGCCGGACCCTCGATCACGCTGATCCGACTCTCCAACCCCGCGGCGGCGATGTTGCCGCGGGCGATGGTGGCGTGGTGCGGATCCACCTCGAGCGAAATGATCGAGCCCCCTTCGGGCAACCCCGCCGCCATCGCTATCGACGAGTAGCCGGTGAAGGTGCCGATCTCGAGCACGCGGGTGGCTTGGGTCGCAAAGACCAGCAACTCGAGAAAGCGACCCTCCTGACGGCCGACCATCATCCCCCAGGCCGGAAAGTCCTTCCGGGTGGATTCGTCCACGGCGACCAGGTGCGAAGGCGGCTCCGTCGAGTGCGCCTCGGCATACGACAGGGCTTCGGGCAGTATCAGCGGGTCCATCTCCTGCATCGTACGCTGCCCCGCTCAATCCCAGACTTGTCGCCCCAGCCGGATCAGACCATCCATATCGAAGATGTCGGCGTCGAAGAATGGCACGGTGACGAGAATGTCCGGCGCGCCCTTCAGTTCGTTCTGCTGCTCGGCCTCCCGGCGCGCCACGATCCCGAAGTGCAGGAAGCTCTCCGCCACCTCTCGCAGCACGCGAGCCGCCACCGCCGGGTCCTCGGTCAAGCCCTCGCCGAGAGTCTCGACCTCGTCCGCCATGTGCTGGGCCAAGCGGGCCGAGGCGGAATCGCGCAGGTAGTCCGGGAGCACCTTGTTCAAGATGATCGCCCCCAGGTGCAAACGGCGCGCCGTGAGCTCGGTCGAAAAGAACTCGGCCTCGCGCAGGGGCGTCGCCTCCAAAGTCGACACCACCATGAAGGTGGTACGGCGGTCCGACAGGAGCCGGGTCACCGCATCGGAGCGCGTGACGAACCCGTCGTACATCGACTGGAACAAAATGAAGAACTCCGAGATGTCGGCCAGGAATTGCGTGCCGAGAATACGGTCGGCCACCGTGTAGAACGGCTTGGTGGCGGCGTTGACCAGACGCGACCGGTACGGGGCGATAAGCCAGCGCAACAGGCGCGACGAGAAGAAGTCGGCCAGGCGCTGGGGCGCATCGAGGAAGTCCAAGGCATTGCGGGTCGGAGGAGTGTCGACGACGATGAGGTCGTACTTGCCCTCGGAGTGGATCTCGTAGAGCCGTTCCATGGCGATGTAGTCGTGTGACTGGACGAAGCGGCCCGAAATGTTCTGGTACAGCGGGTTGGCCAGATTTTTTCCCGGGTGGCCTTATCGGGGGCGTGGCGCTGGATGAGGTCGTCCCAGCTCTGCTTGGTGTCGAGCATGGCCGCCCACAACTCCCCGCGGGGGTGGATGCCGGCCGCCTTGAAGACCTCGTCGGCAATGCGGACCTCCGCGTTGCCGATGCCCTTCAGGCCCAGAGCGTCGGCCAGGCGCCGCGCCGGATCGACGGTCAGCACCAATACCCGGCCCCCGTGCTCTGCCGCAGCCATGGCGGCCACGGCAGCGGCCGTCGTGGTCTTGCCGACGCCCCCGGGACCGCAGGCGATCACGATCTCCTTGGCCGACAGCAAGTGGCTGATGGTCTGCGCGGTCTCGACCCTCCGGCGCGGCGACATCAGTGTCCAAGCTCCTCGCCCAGCGACTGGGCCATCTGGTGCGTCGTGCGCAGGCCATGGGTACGCGTGAACAGTTCGGGCAAAAGCAAGACCGGAACGTCCGGGGCAAGGCCGGCTTGCAGCCGCTGCAAATGCCCAGCCCCGGTCCGGCGCATGGTCACGGCCAGGCGAGCCGCCTCGAGTATGGGAGCCACCGCACCCCCGACCCTCTCTGAGAGCACGGCTTCGGATTCGGGTCGGCGCAGCTGCTCGAAGACCTCTTCCTCGCGCTGGCCGAAGAGCTCGGGCAGGACCCGGTTCACCACCACGGCCGAGAGCTGCACCGTGGTCTCTTCCCTGACCCTCGTGGTCAACTCGAGCGTCTCGTTCACCGGCATTTCCTCCGGCGTCGTCACGGCGATCAGCCCGGTCTTTTGCTCGTCGGAGAGGATCTCGAGCATCCAGTCGGTCTGGCTGCGAATGAGGCCCACTTTGACCAGGTCGTTGATGGCCTGCGGAGCGGCCAGCTGGCCGATGATATGCCCGCTGGCCGACGCATCCACCACCACCAGGTCGTAGTGGCGTTCGCGCACCTCGTAGCAGAGCTTTCCCACGGTGAGGATCTCGCGCACGCCCGGGGCGGCCGTGGCCACGAAGTCAAACGCCTTGGCGAGTGGTCCGATGCGGCCCACCACGGGGATACGCAGGTGCAGCTTGAGGTACTCGCGCAGGGACGCCTCGGTGTCCATCGACATGGACGAGACCCGTGGGGCGATCTCGCGCGCCACGAAGTCGGTGGGTGCCGCCTCGAAGAGAGCCGCCAAATCCCCCTTGGCGTCCACCTCGCAGGCCAGCACGTGCTTGCCGTGATCGGCGCCCAGTTGGGCCAGGGCGGCAGCGACCGTCGTCTTGCCCACGCCACCCTTCCCGGTGACGAAGACCAGCTTCAAATGGAGGAGATCAGGAGCGCCGGCGCTCACTGTCCACCCACCGGCGGCGGGGCCTCAGTTAGCGCCGAACCCGACACGTCGCTCGGCGGTCGGAGCCCCCACTTCGATGTAGGCCACCTTGGCCACCGGCACACCCACCCGGCGACCCTTCCTGTCTGTGAGCCAAAGGACACCGTCGCCCGTCTTGAGGAGCTTCTCGATGTCCGCCACAACTTTGTCGCGGTCGGCGTCATCCTTCAGTTCGACTTCCAGCTCCTTGGGTGACTGGATGATTCCGATGCGCACGTCCACCTGATCTGACTCCTCTCGATGGTCCCTCGCGGGGCCTGCGGGCACTTGGACGTTACAGCGACGCGGCAGACTGCATGACATGAGCCAGGTGCATCGGCACGACCCGACGGAACGCAACGTGCGTTGGGCCTCCACCATGGCGGGCTATGCGGGACCCGTACGCCTGGCCCATGCCGACTCCTCGGCCCGGATCGACCGTCCAGATGCGCCTCGGCCCGTGGGAAGCGACTCCGGGGGCCCAGCGCTCGGGGCGGCCGAGGCCCAGCCGCTCGACCGTGACGCCCGGGAGGAGCGCGAGGACAGTCTCCTCGCCCCCGGCGCCAGCCGGGCCATCGGAGGCGGCGAGCGGATGCGGGCCGAAGAGCCCGACGCGTGGCGCACCTGTTTCGAACGGGACCGGGACCGGATACTGCACGCTCCCTCGTTTCGCCGCCTCGCCGGGAAGACCCAGGTGTTCGTCTTCCCTCAGGATCACCAGCGCACCCGCCTCACGCACGCCCTGGAAGTGGCCCAGGTGGCCACCGCCATGGCCCGGGCCTGCCGGCTCAACGTGGCGCTGACCGAGGCCATCGCTCTGGGCCACGACTGCGGGCACGGCCCCGGCGGCCACGCCAGTGAGGACGCGCTCAACCCCTTCCTGCCCGGCGGCTTCGACCACGCCCCTTGGGGAGCCCACGTCTCGCTGGCGCCCCTCAATCTCTGTACGCAGACCATCGACGGCATCGCCAACCACTCGTGGTCACGCCCTGCTCCGTCCACCCCCGAAGGGGAGGTGGTCAGCTGGGCCGATCGCGTGGCCTATGTCTGTCACGACTGGGAGGACGCCGTCCTGACCGGCATCGTGTCTCCGCACCAACTCCCTCTGATTGTGCGTGACCTCTGCGGGGAGCGGCGCAGCGCACAGCTGGGCGCATTCATCCACGCGTTGGTCGCCGCCACATTGCGGAGCGGCCAGGTGGGCATGGACGAGGATGCGGCCGAGGCCCTCGCCGCCTTCCGCGCCTGCAACTACGAGCGCATCTACCTGCGCGAGGCCTCGGTGCGACAGGGCGAAGCCGTGGTGCGGGTCCTTCGGGCGTTGGTCGAGCACTTCGCCGACCGGCCCCACCTGATCGGCGACACGATGGCCGAGGGACAACCCGACGTCCTCGCCGGCAGCGCGCAGGCGGTGCACGCCGCCGTTACCTATGTGGCCGGCATGACCGATCGGTTCGCCTTCCGACAAGCGGTCGCTCTTCTCGGGTGGGATCCCGACAAGCTCCCGGCCGGCGTGGGGTCCTAGCGGCCCTCGCTTCCGCGAGCTAACGCAGGCTGAGCTCCTTGCGGTAGACGCGGGCCGGGCCGAGCGAGGCCAGACGGTCGGCAATGGCGATGAAGGCCTGTGCGGTCTCGCTCTGCGGGTCGACGGCGACGATGGGTCGGCCCTCGTCGGCGCCCTGCACGGACCGCAGCCACCAGCGGCACCTGGCCGAGGAGGGGTATCCCGAGGTCTGCGGCCAAGGTGGCGCCGCCGCCGGCGCCAAAGAGCTCATAGCGCGTGCCGTCGTCGCCGGTGAACCAACTCATGTTCTCGACCACGCCCCGCACGGAGAGCTTGAGCCGGCGGGCCGCAAAGGCCGAACGCTGCGCCACCCGTTGGGCGGCCGCTTGCGGTGTCGTGACGACGATGATCTCCGCCCGCGGCATCACGTCGGCCAGGGTCAGAGCAACGTCGCCGGTGCCCGGGGGCATGTCGACCAGGAGGAAGTCCGGTTGTCCCCAAAAGGCGTCGGTCAGGAATTGCTGAATGGCCTTGTGCAACATGGGACCGCGCCAGATCACCGGTTGATCGTCCGGCACGAAATAGCCCATGGAAAGACACTTGACACCGTGGGCCGAGGTGGGGATGACGACGTCACCGAGGATGATCGGATCGTGGTCGGTGCCGAGCATCTTCGGTACGGAGAAGCCGTAGACATCGGCATCGAGCAGGCCGACGCTGTGACCGGATCGGGCCAAGGCCACGGCGAGGTTCACCGTCACCGTCGACTTGCCGACGCCGCCCTTGCCCGAGGAGACGCCGATGACACGCGTGGTCGAGTCCGGCTGCAGGAAGACCGGTGTGGTCTCTGCCTCGCCCCCGTGGGCGTGTCCATGGCCCTCGTGGCCGTGCCCGTCATCAGGTTCGGGCACGTCGGCCATCTGGCCGGCCGTGACGCCGAACATGTGCTGACGCAGGGCCACCCGTAGGGCGGCGCGCTCGTCGTCATGCATCACCGTCAGATCGAACTCGATCTCCTCCACCCCCGGCACAGCGCTGGCGACGCGATGCACCTCGTCGGCCAGCTCATCCGAGCCGGGCCACGCCGCCACCGGCAACGCCAGCTCGATGCGAGCTCTCCGGCGACGCGTCCGCACCTCGCGGAGGAGGCCGATGCTGCCCAGCGGCAGCCCGAGTTCGGGCTCAACTATCGCATTGAGCGCCGCCGTGAGCTCTGATTGATCGATTGCCATCCACTTCCTCGTCTTCGGTTGGTGCGTGGACCCAAGGACGCGCCCCCGGGTCGGTCCGAGCGGTGGGCGCATTACCCCAGCTGGCGGGGCCGATCCTTCGGTAGACTACCCATCGTGAGCTCAGGCCCGATCGCAGTGGTGCCGGAATCTGTGCGAGCCCAGCCCGGACCGGGGACCGAAGACGGCCAATTCTCGGCTGCGGTAGCCGCCGTGTCGGCCGCTTTTGGCGACCCGACCCGCCGTGACATCTTCCTCCGCGTCCGGGCCACACCGGGCCTGACCGCGACCGAGGTGGCCCTCACCTTCTCCCTGCACCCCAACGTGGCCCGCCACCATCTCCAACGCCTGGTGGACGGCGGCTACCTCCGGGTAGAGACCAGCCGGAGGGCTCCCGGGGCAGGACGGCCCTCGAAGCAGTATTTCTGCGTGGAAGAGGAGTTGACGGTCGGGCTGGCGCAGCGCCGCGACGATCTCCTCATGCGCCTGCTGGCCGAGGCGATGCATCGCTTGGGTCCCGATGTGGCCGAGCAGATGGCCGCGCACGTCGGTGAAGAGTACGGGCGCTCGTTGGCCGCCCGCATGACGCCCACCGAGGGGCAGCGAACGGTGCGGGCGGCCATGCACGTCGTGGCGGACACGCTCACTGCCCATGGATTCGCGGCGCATGCCGAGGACCGCGGCGAGACCACGGCCGTGGTGGCCGAACAGTGCCCCTTCGGCAACGCGAGCACCACCAACCCCGTGCTGTGCGCCGTCGATCGGGGCATGGTGGCCGGTCTGCTGGCCGGCCTGTGCGGGAGTGCCGCCCAACGCGCTCTCCCGGTCATGCTCTCGTCGCGTGCCCGGGGCGATGCCGCATGCACCGCCTCTGCCTGAGCACCCGGGGTGAGGCGCACCTACCTGGACCACGCCAGCACGACGCCACCGCGACCCGAGGCACTGGCCGCGCTGACGCACTGGACCTCCATGCCGAGCGCCGATCCAGGCCGGCTGCATGAGGAGGGTCGCACGGTACGCGACGCGCTCGAAGAGGCACGCCAACAGGTGGCGGCATTGGTTGGTGCCTCACCGCGCCAAGTGGTCTTCACGTCCGGTGGCACCGAGGCCATCAACGCCGCGGTGTGGGGAGCCACGCGTCGATCGCCGGGGGCGCCCGTGCTCTACGCCGACGTCGAGCACTCTGCCGTCCGCGAGACCTCGACCCGCCTGGCCCCCACCGAGGTCATTCCGGTGGACGCCTCGGCTCGCATAGACACCTCCGCCCTCGAGACACGTCTGCGCTCCACCACCTTGGAGCGACCGGCCCTGGTGCATTGTCAGTGGGCCAACCACGAAGTAGGGACCTTCCAACCAGTGCGCGAGATCGTGGCGCTCTGCCGTTCTGCCGGCGTTGCCGTGCATGTCGATGCCGCGGCGGCGTGTGGACACGTGCCGATGGACCTCAGCGAGCTCGGCGCGGATCTGGTCAGTGTGAGCGCACACAAGCTGGGCGGCGTGCCTGGCGCCGGTGCGCTCGTGATTCGCCGTGGCAGCCGGTTCGAGCCCCTCTTGGTCGGGGGCGAACAGGAGCGCGGACGCCGAGCCGGATTGGAAGCGTTGCCGGCCCTGCTGGCCTTCGGGGCGGCCGCCCACGCGCTGGCCGACGATGGCCAGCGCTTGCTGCTGCACGAGGCGCGGCAGGCCAGGGAACAGACCGCCGCGCTCACCACTCTCGCCACCTCGGTACAGGGAGTGGACGTTGTCGGACCCCAGTCCGGCGACGACCGGCTGCCCTACCTGGTATGCCTCGGCGTAGAGGGCGTCGAAGCCGAGCCGGTGTTGATCGGTCTCGACCGTGCCGGCGTGGCAGTGCATTCGGGATCCGCATGCTCATCAGAGAGCATCGAGCCGTCTCCGGTCCTCGAGGCGATGGGGGTAGATGCCAATCACTCGTTGCGGGTCTCCGTCGGTTGGACGACCGGCGACGAGGACATCGAGGCTTTCGGTTCTGCGTTCGCTCCGGTGGTCGAAGCGCTGCGCGCGCTACGGAGTTGACGTCGTCGTGGTCGTCGTGGTCGTTGGCTCCGTAGCCATCTCGGTTGCGAGTGCCTTGGCCAACGTCGGCGGCAAGGCTTCTTTGGCTTCGCTGTAGCCACTGGCCACATTGGACGCCACGTCGACCAGCTGCGCATCGGGGGGATCGTCTTTCAAGAATTTGTTGAATTCAGCGACGGCTCCGGTGGGATTCTTGTCCTGATTGAGCAGGATCAAACCGAGGAAGAGATGGCCGGCGTAGTAGGACGGTGCGAGCCGGATCGCCTTCTTCTCGGCCTGGCGCCCAGCTCGCATCAAGGTGGCTGACTTTGCCTTCATGCCGTAATTCCACTCGAGCCAGCCGGACGCAGCCAACGCATTGGGGTCTACCGGGTCTTCGGAAAGCACCTTGTCATAGAGCTGGAGCGCTTGGACCCCTTCGTTGTTGTTATTGAAGACCTCGGCTTCTTGGAGCTGTTGTTCGATCAGCTGCACCTTGGACTCGGTGATGCTGCCCGAGACCGGCTGGCCCGGAAGGCTCGGGCTCACCGCATGATCCACCAAGATCACCAGTCCGGTGATGATGAGGAGGCAGGCCAGCACAACCCCGATCCGACGCCGCGTACTGAAACGACGCCGCGGGGGCGCCGCCGTTTGCGTCTCCGCGTCGGTCACGGACGACTCGGAGGTCGTCTCGTCCGACACCGCCGGACCCAGTGCGGCCAGTTCGGCTTCGACCTCGATCAGCCGGTTCCGGTCGCGCCGGCGAAGAACGTCGTAGTCGTCTTGGGAGAGATCGCCCGCCAGAAGTTCGCGTTCGGCGTCATCGATCGAGCGGAGGAGAAAGTCACGCTGATCATTCAGTGCCCAGCGTTCGTGCTCGCTTTGGACGCGACCTCCATCGCCGGCCACTTCGGCGTCGTGTGTCACGTCACATCCACCGTGGTCCGTTCCTCTCGGATGGCGGTGAACTGTCGTGAGCGTCGCCAAAAGAGAGTGCCAATTACTCCCAAAGCGCCCACTCCTAACACGATCGGCATGATCCATATGAGGGGAAATCCTGCCGCGTCGGGCGGCTCCAAAAGAATGGTTTGACCGTATTGACCGACAAGCGTCTTCTCAATTTGGGCGGTGGTGCGTCCCTGCGCCACCTGCCGCTGGATCTCGTGACGCACGGCCAGCGCAGTCGTTTCCTCGGACTGGGCCACCGACACGTCGATGCACGAGGGGCAGCGCACGACCGATTCGATCGCCGCCGCACGCTGGGCGTCCGTCTGCGTCTTCCCGGAGAACGCGCCACTTCCGATCACCAGTGCCACGACGAGAACGACCAACGGGACACCGGTCCTCAACCAGAGGGGTCGGCGCACTGCGGCGTCAGTCATCGGACTCTTGCGTCGAGTGACGAGCCAGCTTGCGCGCTTGCACCAACATCTTCTGCAGGTTCGCCTCGGTGGCCGGACCGGTCTCGGGTTCCACGGTTATCCGCCCAGAGGGATCGATGAGGAAGGTGGTGGGCGGGGCCGTCACGCCGTAGTTCTCGGCGATGGTCCCTCCGGGATCGTTCAACGCCGGCCATGACGCGCCTTGCGTCTTCAAGAAGCTCTCGGCTGACGACACCTCGTCGTGGAAGACCACGCTGACCACGTCGGCATGATCCTTGGGGGCATTCTGATAGAAGAACGTGATGAGGTCGGGCGCCTCCTGCTGGCACGGCCCGCACCAACTGGCGAAGAAGTTGACGAAGACGTAATGGCCCCGCAACGCCCGCAGCGACACGCGCGTGCCCTGCGAGAGCTGAATGTTGGACCCCGAAAACTGGGGAGCCATGTGCCCCACCAACGGGCTGTCCACCTGTGTGGCTTCCTGCGGCGTCCGGGTGGCCAGGACCACGCCGACGATGGCCAGGGCGAGGAGGACGATGCCCGCCACCCAGCGCGTCGTATGACGCCGCCTGCGGGGCGTGCTCACGTGGAGGGAGCGCCACTTTCGACCGGCACCGGGTCTGGCGCGGGCGAGACACGACGCTCCGCTGGCTCGAGGACGACCGCCGGCTTGTGCGCTCCGTCGCTCATCTCGTGGTCGGGCTGTGGCGACGTCCCGTTCACCATGTCCGAAGGCGCCGAGACCGGATCAGTGGCCCGTCTCCGAGATCCCGGAACGAGGGCCAGCAATCCGCCCAATCCCACCAGCAGGCCGCCCGCCCACAGCCAGGCCAACAAGGGTTCGACGACCACGCCGATGGCCACGGATCCCGCGGGCAGATTCGGAATGGGCGAGTTACCCGACGTCTTCCCGAGTCCGCCAACGCCGTCGAAGGTGAGATACACATCGCCGAAGGCGCCCGAGTCGATGGCCGGCGTTCCGACCGTGGTCAGCGCGCCGCCAAAGTCAGTGGTGGCCGGTGTGAAGACGGCTCCGTCCACCTTGACCAAGGCCTCGTGCGACTGCTTCGACGGGACGGTAACCGTGCGCAGTCCAAGAAACTCGAACCGGTGGCCGCTGTAGGTCACCACGGTCCCGCGTCGCAACGCCAGCTCACTCTGATGGCGATAGGTAGTGGCCGCGATGATCCCCACCGCCATGACGATGACCCCGAGGTGCACCACCATGCCCCCGTTCGTCCTACCGATCAGCCCGCGCCACCATCCCACGTGTCGCACCCGCGTGGCGCCGACCGAGAGCACCAACGCCCGCGCCGCGGTGGCCGCCGCGAACGCACCCAGGCCGAACCCGATCAGCGGGGAGAAACCCCGTAGGCCGAAGGCCACGCATACGACCACTGTCAGGACGCCGACCCAGGCCGGAATGGCCAGGCGTTGCCACAACATCGGTGCGTTGATTTTGCGCCAACTCAATGCGGGCGCCACCGCCATGAGGAAGAGGAGCGCCAAGCCCACCGGCACCGCCACGGTGTTGAAGAACGGTGCGCCCACGTTTACTTGTTGCTGCGTCACCGCCTCGTAGAGAATCGGGTAGAGGGTGCCCAAGAGGACGACAAAGGCGAAGCCAACGAACAGCAGGTTGTTGAGGAGGAACGCCCCCTCGCGACCCAATGGCGCATCGATCCCGCCCGGTGAACGCAGCCGGTCACCCCGCCAGGCGATAAGCCCGAAACCGACCACGACGACGGCGAAGAAGAAGCCGATAAGCAGAGGACCGATTGAGGATTCCGAGAAGGCGTGCACCGACTCGATGACCCCCGAACGCGTCAAAAACGTCCCGAGAATGGTGAGGGCGAAGGTCGCGACGGACAACGAGAGGTTCCACACCCGCATGAGCCCGCGACGTTCCTGCACCAGCACCGAGTGCAGGTAGGCCGTCCCGCACAACCAT
Organism: uncultured Acidimicrobiaceae bacterium; assembly: GCA_963737745.1. GTDB lineage: Bacteria > Actinomycetota > Acidimicrobiia > Acidimicrobiales > RAAP-2 > Bog-473. Next base: position 56,535 of record CAVTTR010000005.1, read on the forward strand.
GGCAAGAGCGCCGCGTTCTCCACTGGGTCCCAGCCCCAGAAGCCGCCCCACCCGAGGACCTGGTACGACCACCATGCTCCGAGCACGATGCCGACGGAGAGAAAGGTGAACGACACCAATGTCCAGCGCCGGCACTCGATCTGCCACCGATCGCCGATGCGCCCCGTGGCCAACATGCCGATGGCGAAGGCGAAGGGCACCGTGAAACCGACAAAGCCCGTATAGAGGAGCGGCGGATGGATGGCCACCAGTGGGTTGTCCTGAAGAAGCGAATTGGGGCCCAACCCGGACAACACGTCATGCGTCGTGACGAACGGATTCGCCGGTCCGATCATCAGGCCGAAGAAGAAGGCCGTCACGACGAAGAGCACCAACGTGGCCCACCGAATAACGGCGTCGGAGGCCAAGGCGCGATAGCGCCAGACGAAAATGCCGCAAAAGATGGTGAGAACGAAGCCCCACAAAAGGATGGAGCCGGCGAGGGCGGACCACAGACCGGTGATCGAATAGAGCAAAGGGGTGACGGTGCTGTTGTTCTCCGCCACGAAGACGATGCTGAAATCGTGTGTGACGAGCGCGCGCTCCATGGCCAGGACGGCCAGCACGGAGCCGATCAACATGACGGGAGCGAAGAGTCGCCCTGCGAAAACGGCGGGCGAGCCGGCGGCCGACGGCGGGACGAGAGACGATCCGCGCTGACGTACGAGGCCCACCGCAATGACCAAGGCGCCGACCACGCTGGCCACAAATGCGAGCCAGACTCCGACCGATCCGAGCGCGGCGTTCAGCATAGAGAGTGGGCGGCCGACGTCTTCTTCACCCGGTTCGGATGGGCGGCACAATAGTTCTCCGAGTGCTTCACCAGGATCCGGTGTGACACGAAATTGTGGGACACGTCCGAGGTGAAATGCCCCACGACGACCACCGCGATATTGGCCTGGAAAAGTTGCGGAGGGCTGCCCGTGTTGATGACCGCAACGGTGTGGGCGCCCTGAGCGATCTCGAAATTGGTCCCGACCGCAGTGGCGTGGATTGAGCCCGGCACCACGTCACCTTCGAGATTGAAGGTGCGCGTGCCCAATATCGAACGGTGGGCGAAGGCCTGGTTGACGGTGTCGAAGTAGTTCAGCGCGCTCCCGAGTCCTTCGACCAACAGGAAGATGAACGCGGCCAGCAAGACGGCGAACACCAGCCAGAGTCTCTTGCTGGTCCGGCGCCGCCGCGGTTGGGGCATCGCCGGGCCGCCGTCACGGGGGCCGATCGGCCCCACGGCGACAGAGGCAGAGGCAGAGGCAACAGGCGGGTTATTCGGGTCGTTGATGGTGCTCGTCACGACCGATCGCCAGGGACCTTGGGCTCCTGCGAGACCTCGGCCACCTTGAGGGCGCGCTCCCAACGGCGTCGGCGAAGTCCGAGGCTGACCCCGTAGACGGAGATGGCAACCAGAGCGATCGTGTAACCGGCATCGACGTAATTCACGGCACACCTCCCTCGGGGTGGTGCGGCACGGAGCCGGCTCCGATCAGTTCGCTACTGCCCTCGCTCCATCGTTCAGCCAGTGACACTTCCATCTCCTGGTGACCGACCGTGTCCTGCAACACTTCGATCCGGTAGCGCACACCGAGGAGCCACACGAAGACCAACGAGAACGAGATGAAACCGAGAAGGAAGGTCCACGCCATGGAGCCGTGCACGTGCAGATGGAATCCGGGGTCGAGAACGGTCCCCGTCTGGTGCAGGGTCTGCCACCAGTCGACCGAGAAGTGGACGATCGGCACATCGACCGCCACCAGCAGCGCGGCCACGGCGCAACGACGGGCACGGATGGCCGGGTCGGCGGGCACGCGGCGCAGCGCCAGGTAGCCCAATTCGAGCAACAAGAGCAGGGCGGTCGAGGTCAGCCGAGCGTCCCAGGCCCACCACACTCCCCACGCCGGCCGTCCCCAGATGGAGCCGGTGATGCAGGTAAGGGCCGAGAACACCGCGCCCACCTCGACCGCAGCGGCGGCCAGCCGATCCCAGAAGAACGACCGGGTGCGGGGCCACAGGTAGAGAAGGCTGCCCGCCAGTGCGACCCCGCCCGCCCAGTACAAGGCCACGGTGGCGATCGGCGGATGGATGTAGAGGAGCCGGGCCAGGTTCCCCTGCACCTGGTCGGGCGGCGTGACCCAGAGCCCGAGCCAGACGGTGAAACCCATGGAGACGAGGCCCAGAATCCCCACGAGGCTGAGCCAGCGCGGGCGGGAGACTGTGGCGTTGGCTTTCATGCAGCCTCCTGGAGCGGACCGTAAAGGACGATTCCAATGACGAGGTAAATCACCGAGAACGGGATGAGGATGCGTAACCACTCGGTGCCCGAGCTCGCATTGCCGTCCAGAGCAGCCTGCCACGCCTTCGAGCCGGCCAGCAAAACCGGGGCCAGGACGGGGAGAACCAACAGTGGCAACAGGGTGTCGCGTACCCGGAGGCCGGCCGAGAGGGCGCCGTAGAGCACGCCGGCGCAGGCCAATCCGACCGTGGCCAGCACGGATGTCACAAAGGCGAGCCACACGACGTGCACCCGCACGTTGAAGAGGAATGTCACGCCGGCCCACAGGACGATCTGGAGGACCAAGAGCTGCAGGCCGACGGCAGCCGCCTTGCCCAGAAAAATCCCGGCCGGGTCGATTCCCGATAGCCGGAGACCGTCGCGGGTCCCTTCGCCCGATTCGATGGCCACGCTGCGCTGAATCGTCAGCACGGTCGAGAACAGCACGGCGATCCAGAAGATGCCCGGGGCGGCGTGGCGCAACGAGGCCGAGTCCGGTCCGATGGCAAAGGCAACGAGGATGAGAACGAGGACGGCAAAGGGGACCACCTGCCACAGGCCGACCCGCGACCGCGCTTCGATACGCAGGTCCTTGCCGGCCACCAACAGCGCGTCACGCCACATGCCACGTCCCCATCGTGGCTTCTGGCGGCGGCAATTCCACCGCGGTCAGCGCGGCGTGCTCGTCCCCTCTTCCCCCGCCTTCGCTCGACGTGACGCGGCCGCCACTCATCACGACCACCCGGTCCGACAAGGGTATGGCGAGGTCCGGCTCGTGCGAGGAGAGCAGAACCGCCGCCCCGTCGGCGATCGCTTCGCTGATCAATTCGGCCAGGAGCTCGCGAGCGGGGGCGTCGAGGCCGGCGTGGGGCTCATCGAGGAGCCAGAGGGCAGGGCGGCGCGCGACCAACGCCGCCAGGGCGACCCGTCGTCGTTGCCCGGCGGAGAGCCGACCGGCCGGGGTGGTCCGCAAGCGCCCGACCAGGCCCAAACGATCCAGCGCCGCCTCGCCGGTGGCGACCGGCAGGCCGAGGGAACGCACGGCGAAGCGGACGTTTTCCGCCGCGCTCAGCTCGTCGTAGAGCGGGGCGGCATGACCCAGGAGCCCGACGTGACGCCGCACGGCGGTGTGGTCCGTCGCGAGATCAATCCCGAGCACCCAGGCCTCGCCCGAGGTGACCGGGAGGAGGCCGGCGCAGGCCCGTAGCAGGCTCGTCTTGCCCGCACCGTTGGCGCCCAGGACCAGGACGACCTCCCCGGTCTCGACCGAGAGATCGACACCGGCAAGGGCGGGGAAGCGGCCGGCGAGTGCGACGGCAGCGCGGAATTGGACGACGGGGGCCATGGCCTTCGCCACCATGGTAGGGGGGAGCGGCGCAGGGGTTCCAAGCGCGGGGCGGCAGGGCAGCCTGGGTCAACGCCGGACCGCCGGCGCGAGACCCGCAACCGCCGCCCGAGCTAGCTCGTGCTGAGGCGCCTCAGCCCGATGTGGTCGAGCAGGCTGGAGAACTGGGACGAGATCCACCCGAGATGGTCGGTCACCAACAAGATCCCGAAGATGACGAGAATTCCCCCGCCCACGGCCTCGACGATCCACAGGCCCCGACGGGCGCGGGCGATGACGGACGTCAGCCGGCCAAATGCCAACCCGGCCACCACGAACGGCACCGCCAGGCCGAGCGAATAGGCGAAAAGGAGGAGGACCCCGCCGGCCAGTGAGCCGTTGTGCTCGGCCAATCCGAGCACCACGGCCAGGACGGGTCCGATACAGGGCGTCCAGGCGAAGGCAAAGGCCATGCCCATGATCGGCGCCGCCCACGTCCCCAGCGTCGACGGCCGCACATCGAAGCGGCGCTCGCCGGCCAGCCGCGACACCGCCCCCAGTGGTCCGGTGCCGAGCCTGGCCCAGAACGACGATGGGACGGTGCCCAGCAGGAGAATCACCCCGAGTGCGATGACGACGAACCCACTGACATGGGTAAGCGTCTCCTTGTGCGAGGCCAGGAGATGACCCACACCCGAAGCCGCCGCACCCAGGGCGACGAAGACCAGAGTGAAGCCGGCAATGAACAGGCCGATGCCACGCAGCATCGGTCGCGTCGTGACCACACCCGGCGTGGTCGCGCCCCCGACCACCGACATCCGAGTGGCGGTGAGCTCGGCCGCCGACAGGCCCGACACCATGGAGACGTAGCCCGGGACCAACGGCAAGACGCACGGTGACAAAAAGCTGAGGATTCCGGCCCCGAACGCCACGAGGACGCCGAGAGGGTCGGGTGCGATCGTGCCCATGAGGGAATCCACCGAGGATCCCCCGCTTACCTGAGGTAGTTGCGGACCAGGTCCATGTCGGCATTGACCATCATGGTCACGAGTCCGGGGAAATCCACCTCGCGCTGCCAACCGAGGACCCGGTGCGCCTTCTCCGGATTGCCGACCAGGAGGTCGACCTCGGCCGGCCGCAGGTACTTCTCGTCGATCACCACGTGCCGTTCCCAATCGAGGTCGGCCGCCGAGAAGGCGAGACGACAGAGCTCGCGCACCTCATGGGTCTCTCCGGTCGACACCACATAGTCATCGGGACTGTCCTGCTGCAACATCATCCACATGGCACGGACGTAATCGGCGGCGAAGCCCCAGTCGCGTTGCGCATCGAGGTTGCCCAACGACAATTTGTCGTCCAGTCCGTGGGCGATACGAGCCACCCCGTTGGTGATCTTGCGGGTCACGAACTCCAGCCCTCGTCGGGGCGACTCGTGATTGAAGAGGATCCCCGACGAGGCATGCAGGTTGTAGCTCTCGCGGTAGTTGACGGTGATCCAGTGGCCGTAGACCTTGGCCACGCCATACGGGCTACGTGGGTACAGAGGAGTGGACTCGCGCTGGGGCACTTCTTGCACCTTGCCGAACATCTCCGAAGAGCTGGCTTGGTAGAAGCGGATGTCGGGGTCGACCAATCGAATGGCGTCGAGCATGCGCGTGACGCCGAGCGCAGTGGTCTCGCCCGTCAGCACGGGCTGGCTGAAGCTGGTCTGAACGAACGACTGCGCCGCCAAGTTGTAGACCTCGCTCGGACGGTGGTCACGCAGGATGTTGATCAAGGACACCTCGTCGAGGAGGTCCCCCGCCACCAGCTCGAGCCGATCTTGAATATGGGCGATGCGCTCGAAGTTGAGGGTGCTCGACCGGCGGACCATGCCGATGACCTCGTAGCCCTGCTCCAAAAGGAATTCAGCCAGATACGAGCCATCCTGCCCGGTCACGCCAGTGATCAGTGCCCGCTTTGCCATTGGAGGGCAACGCTAGCCGACCCGCAACAGGGCGCGACCGACATGGGGCACGTACAGTTCGGCGCCGTGCCGACCGCTGCCATCCTCTCCTTCCGGTTGGGCGGGAGCGACGGCGTCTCCATCGAAGCAGCCAAATGGGCCGATGCGCTGCGACAACTGGGCTGGGACATCTTGACCGTGGCCGGGACGGGACCGGTCGATGTCCGGCTCGAGGGCTTGGCCATCGATGCCCCGCACTCCGCCGACGGCTCGGGAGCTCAGCGACGCCCTGGCGCCAGCCGATCTGGTGGTCATCGAAAACCTCTGCTCGCTCCCCCTCAACCCGCCCGCCGCCGCAGTCGCCGCGGCGGTCTGCGCCGGTCGACCGGCCCTCCTGCATCATCACGACCTACCCTGGCAGCGCCCGCAATTTGCGGACATGCCGCCCCCACCCGACGACGGACAATGGGCGCACGTGACCATCAATGCGCTGAGCCGACACGAATTAGCCGCTCGCGGCATCACGGCCTCCACGATCTACAACTCGTTCGACCCAAATCCGGCGTCGCCCGATCGCACTGCGGCCCGCGACCAGCTGGGCGTGGGCACCGAAACCCGACTTGTGCTGCAGCCGACGAGGGCACTTCGGCGCAAGAACATCGCGGGCGGTCTCCAACTGTCCGCCGCGGTAGGCGGGACATACTGGCTGCTCGGCCCGGCCGAAGACGGCTATGGCCCCGAGCTCGACCGTTTGGTGAGCGAGGCGCCATGTCCCGTCATTCTTGGCGGAGGCGGGCGCGGCGGCGGGAGTAGCGGCGGGGTGACCATCGCCCAGGCGTATGCCGCCTGCGACGTGGTGGTACTGCCCTCGACCTGGGAGGGATTCGGGAATCCGGCGCTCGAATCCGCCACCTATCGGCGACCACTCGCCATCGGCCCGTATCCCGTGGCCCGTGAGCTGGCGACTTTCGGCTTCCGCTGGTTCGACCTGACCGCCCCAGATCTCCTCGACGACTGGCTTCGCGACCCCGACGACGCCCTGCTGGCGCACAACCACCAGGTGGCAGCGACGCACTTCAACGTGGCCGACCTCCCGGTGCGATTGACCCAGGTGCTGGCCTCGCTCGCGTTGCCCCCGTGACGAGCATGAGGACCGAGGCCTCCAGGGGTGGGCATACTGGAACCAGGGGCAGACCAGTAGCGTGGGGGGGCAATGGCAACGAACCTGCAAGTAGCGGCGCGACGCCTCACGGCACAGCAGCGCCGCCAACAGCTGGTTGCCGTGGCGCTCGAGCTCTTCGCCCAACGCGGGTACCGGTCCACCACCATGGACGACATTGCCGAGGCGGCCGGGGTCACAAAACCTCTCGTCTATCAACACTTTTCGTCGAAGCGTGCCCTCTATCTGGAACTGGTCAATTCGATCGCTCAAGAGCTGCTGCTGGCGGTACGCAGCGCAGTCGGGCAGGCCCAAGGGCCACGCCAACAAGTCGAGATGGGATTCGCCGCCTACTTCCGCCTCGTCGTCAGCCGGGAAGCCGAGTTTCGTCTCCTCTACGGGCGCGACCACGCCGATGATGAGGAGCTCGGACGCGCCTTGCGGACGGTGGAAGATGCCATCGCCGAGGCCATCGAACCCCTCATGAATGCGGGCCTGGACGACGACCATCGGCGCCTCCTGGCGTATTCCGTGGTCGGGATGGCTGAAGGAGCGAGCCGGCGTTTCATGGAGCAACGGACGGCGGACGGCGGAGCGGTCGAGGAAGATGCCTATCGACTCGCTCGACGCGTGGCCAATTTGGCGTGGGCCGGCTTGCGTTCGGTCCATGCCGACTGACCTGCGGTAGCGACCGAGGTCGCCGCTGCGGCAGGCACGAGAAGGGCCACCGAGGCGCGGGTGAGTTGCCCTTATAGGGCCGTATATCTCCTTATAGCAGCGTGACCAATGTCTGGCAGAGTGCCCACAGCTCGGCCACGCAGGCGGCGTACTCCGCCTCTTCACCGCCGGCCGGATCGATCACATCTTCGTGGTCGGAGAGCTCCGTGTCGGCCAGCTCGAGCGCAGCAATGCGTTCGCTCAACGAAGGCGGTGCGGGAGGCAAGTCCGTACAAAGGCGACGAATGGTGGCCGTCCGGTCGGCAGCCTCGGGGAATTGGCGTCGTACGAAGCGCACATGGTCAGCCTCCATGACGACGACGAGCTCGGCCCGGAGAAGATCGCCCTCTTGAACCTGACGACTGCGATGACTCTCGAACGGGGCCTCGGCCAACTGGGGAATCGTCACCAGCGCCTTTCTGGTGCGTGGGCCCATGGGCTGCCCTTCAACCGTAAGCGTGCCGGCGGTGACGACATGGAATGGACCCTCGAGGTGCTCCCTTTTGAGGTAATCCAGCATGAACCCCGCCATGACGGAGCGAGCCGCGTTCCCTGTACAGAGCACCAGGAGCTCGGTCACGCGACGGCTCCGGAGGTTCGATGGTCTGCGTTCACGTGCCTTCTCTGCATGGCCGTTCCGACCTCCGGTTTGGCAGTTCCCCTCGGGCTCCGGCTGGGGGCAGCCTGGGACGTGAATCCGCCGGCCATTATTTTTGAGAAACGATGCGGCGCGGTTGGTTGTTCCACGAAGAACTGCCGAGATTGGCTGCCCAGACGGTTCTCAGGTTTGCAGGATCGCCGTTGGGCCACTCGTCCGATCTCTAGTTGATGTGGATTCCCGATATGGCCCGGCTGATGACGAGGCGCTGAATCTCCGACGTGCCCTCGAAGATCGTGTAGATCTTCGAATCACGGTGCCATTGCTCGACCGGGTAGTCCCGAACGTAGCCGTAGCCGCCGAGAATCTGGATGGCCTGCTCGGTGACCCAGACGGCGTTTTCACCGGCGAAGAGCTTCGACATCGAGCCTTCACCGTTCTCGAACTTCTGGCCCGTTCCCGCCATCCAGGCGGCGCGGTGGACCAAAAGGCGGGCGGCATCGGTCCGCGTCTTCATGTCGGCCAGCTTGAAGGCGATGGACTGGTTCTCGATGATGGCCCGGCCGAACTGCCTGCGCTCCTTGGCGTAGTCGAGTGCGAACTCGTAGGCGGCGCGGGCGATGCCGACAGCCTGGGCGCCCACGATGGGACGGGAAGCCTCGAACGTGGCCATGGCGGCCTGCGTGGAAGTCCGCTTGCCCTCCCTGGCTCGGGCCAGGCGGGCGTCGAGCTTCTCCTTGCCTCCGAGGAGGAGACGCCCCGGGATGCGGCAGTCATCGAGCACGACCTCGGCCGTGTGGGAAGCCCGGATGCCCATCTTCTTGAATTTCTGACCCTGCGAGATTCCGGGTGTTCCCTCCGGCACGACGAAACTGGCCTGCCCCCGGCTACCCAGCGCTGGATCGACGGAAAGGACCAGCACGTGCGTGTTGGCGATGCCGCCGTTGGTGATCCAGGTTTTTGTGCCGTTGAGCACCCATTCGTCCTTGGCCTCGTCGTACACGGCGCGCGACTTGAGCGAGGAGACGTCGGAACCGGCGTCGGGCTCGGATACGCCGAACGCGGCCAACTTCACGTCGTCAGGAGTGCCGAAGCACTGTGGGACCCACTCCTTGATCTGTTCGGGCGTGCCATTGCCGAAGATGCCCGCGACAGCCAGCGTGGAACCGAAGATGGCGAGGGCGATACCAGCATCGCCCCAGCTCATCTCCTCGCTAACCAGGCACATCAAGAGGCCGGTCGGATCAGAAAAGCACTGGCCGATGAAATCGGCAGAGTAGAGGCCGTTCTTGGCCGCCTCCTGAATGATCGGCCACGGTGTCTCCTCGCGCTCGTCCCACTCGCGTCCCGCCGGTCGGATCACGTTCTCCGCGAACTCGTGCACCCACTTCTGGATTTGCTGCTGGTCCTCGTTCAGTTCGAGTGAGAAGTCAGACATCGAAAGCCCTCCTCGGGTCTTCGTCAACATTGCGCATTTGTTACTCAATGGTAACCTGACGGCGACATCGGGTCTACACCCCACACCGGATCGCAAGAAAGATGCGTCCTGAGCTGCGGAGCCGGGGTTAGCGGCGGATGGCCGTCCCAGAAGGGGTGTCTTCGACCGTCCATCCCATCGCCGTCAGCTCATCGCGCAGCGCGTCAGCCCGGGCGAAGTCCCTGGCCCCGCGGGCGGCATCGCGTTCGGCCACCAAGCCGGCGGCGGCCTCGTCGATCTCCGTCGTGTCGCCTCGTAGCGAGAGCCCCATGGCGGCGGCCAACACGGCGGCGGAGTGAGCGAGAGAGCGCCCCCGCTCCTGGTCGCCGGCATCGGCGCTGGTGTGGGCGGCCGTGACGAGATCGAAGATGGCGGCGAGGGCCCCCGGCGTATCGAGGTCGTCATCCATGCTGGCGCGAAACTGCGCCAAGGCGACCGGATCCACATCGACGGCCGGAGCCGTGCCCTCGACCACATAGCCCGATTGGGCCTCGGCGAGCAGTTCGGCCACCGAAAATCGCCGGGCCAAGGTGTCCAGCCGCGCCAGTGCCTTCTCGGCATCGGCGACAGTGCCTGCAGTCACTTCGATGGGCGAGCGGTAATGAGCCCGCAGTACGAGCACGCGGTACGCCCGCGGGTCACTGCGAGCCAGCAGGTCGGTCAGGGAGGTGAAATTCCCGAGCGACTTGGACATCTTGGTGCCGTCGACCTCGACCCACCCGTTGTGCACCCAGTGCTGGGCAAACGGTCGACCCTCGGCCACGGCCTGGGCCCGCTCGTTCTCGTGGTGGGGGAAGGCCAGATCCCGTCCGCCCCCGTGAAGATCGAACCCGTCGCCCAGGATGTCGAGTGACATCACGACGCATTCGGTGTGCCAACCCGGACGGCCCAGACCCCAAGGAGAGTCCCATGCCGGCTCATTTGGTTTCGCCTTCTTCCACAATGCGAAGTCGAGCGGCGAGCGCTTCTCTTCGACCGCCTCCACCCGCGCCCCGGCCTGGAGGCTCTCGAGCGGCTGGCGGGCCAGGAGTCCGTACCCGGGCACCTGCGCCACGTTCAGGTAGACCCCGTCGGAGATTTCGTAGGCCACGCCGCGCTCGACCAGATCGGAAACCAGCGCCACCATGCGGTCGATATAGGCCGTGGCATGCGGCGTGTCATTGGGGCGCAGGACACCGAGCAGGTCCATGGCCTCCCACCAACGGGCCTCGTACTCTTGCGCCACCTCGGTCTCGGTGCGGCCCTCGGCCATGGCTCGTTTGATGATGTTGTCGTCGACGTCGGTGATGTTGGACACGTAGCGCACCGCCAGGCCGTTGAACAGCTCGTAGCGACGGAGCACGTCGAAGGTCAGAGTGAAGCGGCCATGGCCAATGTGAGGCAGGTCGTAGACGGTTGGCCCACAGATATACATCGAAACTTCGCCCGGGGTCCGCAGGTCAAAAGGGCGGACGGTGCCAGTTGCGGTGTCGTGCAGGTGCAGCATCCGGGTACGGTAACCCGATCATGTCGACCGACGCGACAACCGCGCCCCAGATTCCGGACAAGCCCACGCTCGATGGGGTCGAGGAGCGATGGGCCAGCGTGTGGGAGGACGACGGGACGTACCGCTTCAACCGCGGAGTGGGGCGCGAGCAGGTGTTCTCGATCGACACCCCGCCGCCCACAGTCTCGGGCTCCTTGCACATGGGCTCGGTGTTCGGTTACGTGCAGACCGATGCCCTGGCCCGCTACCGGCGCATGAGCGGCTGGGAGATGTTCTACCCAATGGGATGGGACGACAACGGGCTTCCGACAGAGCGTCGCGTCCAGACCTATTTCGGCGTCCGCTGTGATCCTTCATTGCCCTACGACGCCGAGTTCACCCCGCCGGAAGAGCCGGGGAAGGAGGACATCCCGGTCAGCCGCCCCAATTTCATCGCCCTGTGCAACCAGCTCACGGCGCAGGACGAGAAGGTGTTCGAAGACCTCTGGCGCCGACTGGGCCTCTCGGTCGACTGGAGCCTCGGTTACGCCACCATCGACGAACGAAGCCGGCGCGCCAGCCAGCGCATGTTCTTGCGCAACCTCGCCCGTGGCGAGGCCTACTCGGCCGAGGCACCCACGCTGTGGGACGTCGACTACCAGACGGCGGTGGCGCAGGCCGAGATGGAGGACAAGGAGCGTGACGGGGCGTACCACCGGTTGCGCTTCGACGACATAGAGATCGATACGACGCGACCCGAGCTGGTCGCGGCCTGCGTGGCGTTGGTGGCGCATCCTGACGACGAGCGTTTCGCGGCGCGGTTCGGCACCACCGTGCACACTCCTCTCTTCGGCGTCGAGGTGCCGGTGGTACCCCACCCGCTGGCGGATCCCGAGAAGGGGTCTGGCATCGCCATGATCTGCACCTTCGGCGACGTCACCGACGTCATCTGGTGGCGCGAGCTCCACCTCCCTACCCGCTCCATCATCACGCGCTCGGGGCGCATCGTGGAGAACCCTCCTCCCGGCGTACCGGACGGCGCCGCCTGGAGGGCAATCGCCGGGGGCACCATCAAGGCGGCCCAGCGCACGATGGTGGAACTGCTGCGCGCCTCGGGAGATCTGATCGGCGAGCCCCGGCCCATTACACATCCGGTCAAGTTCTACGAACGGGGAGAGCGACCGCTCGAAATCGTGACCAGCCGCCAGTGGTACATCCGCAACGGTGGGCGCGATGAAGCGCTTCGTCAGGCCCTGCTGGCCCGGGGTAAGGAGCTGCAGTGGCATCCGCCCTACATGGAGGTGCGCTACGAGAACTGGGTCAATGGGCTCAACAGCGACTGGCTCGTCAGCCGGCAGCGCTACTTCGGGGTTCCGTTTCCCGTCTGGTATCCGACCACTGCCGATGGCGAGCCGGACCATGCCCGGCCGATCGTGCCCGATGAACGCAGCCTGCCCGTCGACCCGACCACGGACGTGCCCCCCGGGTACGAGGCATCGCAACGCGGCAGGCCCGGCGGGTTCGTCGGCGATCCCGACGTCATGGATACGTGGGCCACGTCGTCACTGACGCCGCAGATTGCCTGCGGCTGGGAGGACGATCCCGAGCTTTTCGCCTCCACGTTCCCCATGGACCTGCGCCCGCAAGGTCCCGAGATCATCCGCACGTGGCTCTTCTCCACCACGCTGCGCTCGCATCTCGAGCACGATGTCCTGCCCTGGCGCCATGCCGCCCTCAACGGATGGGTACTCGACCCCGACCACAAGAAGATGTCCAAGTCCAAAGGCAACGTCGTGACCCCGATGCCTCTGGTCGAGGAATTTGGTTCGGACGCAGTGCGCTACTGGGCCTGCAATGGGCGCCCGGGCACCGACACTGCGGTGGACAAGGGCGTCATGAAGATCGGCCGTCGCTTGGCTATCAAGATCCTCAACGCATCGAGGTTCGCGCTCGGCCGCCTGGGTGACGGTCCGGCGCCCGGGCTGTCCGCCGTGACCGCTCCCCTCGACCGCGCCCTGTTGGCGCAATTGGCCGACGTGGTGCGCCGGGCCACGACGGCCTTCGAGGAGTTCGACTACGCGCGAGCTCAGGAGCTCACGGAGACCTTCTTCTGGTCGTTCTGTGACGACTATGTGGAGCTGGTGAAAACCCGCGCCTACGGCGAGGGAGCCACAGATGGGACACAAGGGGCGGGCGCAGTCGCTGGGGCGGGCGCTGCTTCGGCCCGGGCCACGCTGGCTTTCGCGCTCTCGGTGCAACTCCGCCTCTTCGCTCCCTTCCTTCCCTTTGTCACCGAGGAGGTCTGGCATTGGTGGCAGCCGGGCTCGGTCCATCGCACCCCGTGGCCGACGCTCGGTGAATTCGGCGAATACGCAGCTGATGACACGGTTGGCGAAGACACCGTGCTCACCGTGGCGGCCGATGTTCTCGGTGCCATCCGACGCGCCAAGACGACAGAGAAACGATCCATGCGAGCCAAGGTGGCGCGCCTCGTCGTGTCGGGACCAGCCTCCACATTGGCCGCGGTCGAGGCGGCACGGGGGGACCTGGCGGATGCGGGAGGGGTCGAAGAGCTCGAGCTGGTAGAAGGCGGAGGCCTTCTCCGTGTCGATCGAGCTCGCCCAAGAAGCCTGACGAGGCGGCCGCTCCGACGGCCCGAGCCCGGCCGGTGAGGACCGGATGGGGCTTAACATCACCATCATGAGTTATCGCGGTGTCCTCCATCGGAGTGTGCCTTCGGCTACCCGTGCCGTCGTAGGGCTTCGGGACTCCTCGACCGAGATGCACACGGCCTTCGCATGAGGGTCCGCGAGCTGGGCCACCTCGTGCTCTACGTCCGCGACGTGAAGCGGTCGGCCAACTTTTACCGGGACGTTCTCGGGTGGACCCAGATCATGCCCGAACCGGGCTTGGATCCGGTCGGGGCAGCCGGCTTCTCCTCGGGGCGCACGCATCACGAGCTTCTCCTGATTGAGGTGGGGGCCGACGCCACTCCGATTCCCCGGGGGCGGCGGGTGGGGATGTACCACTTCGGGCTCAACGTCGGAGAAACCGATGACGATCTGCGTGCCGTGCTGGCCGACCTCGAGCGGATGGGAGCCACCATCGTGGGGGCGTCGGATCACACCGTGACCCACAGCCTCTACATCGAGGATCCCGACGGCAATGAGATCGAGCTCTATGTGGACGTTCCCGGCGTCGACTGGAAGACCGACCCCTCGCTGTTTGCGGCTCCGATCCGTCCACTCCGCCTCTAGCCGTAACCAGAAGTATGGGCTCAGCATGAAGACACTCCACTCACAGGACGCGGGCGCCCTGGAATCCGCCGCTGCCGCGCTGCGAGAGGGCGGGGTGATCGTGGTCCCCACTGACACCGTCTACGGGATTGCCGCGCTCCCCGACGCCGATGAGGCCGTGCAGCGGATATACGTGGCCAAGGACAGACCCGAGGGCATGCACCTCCCCGTGCTGGCCCCCTCACTCGACGACGTGCACGACCTCGGCGTCGAGTTCACGCCGGCGGCCACCGCTCTGGCGACGCGGTGGTGGCCCGGGCCTTTGACCCTTGCTTTCGGATTTTCACCGGGAACGGTGCGTCCATCGTGGCTGGCGGCCCGCGACGAGGTGGCCGTGCGCATACCGGCCCACGACTTCTTGCTCGGCCTGATGCGCCTCACGGGGGTACTGGTGGTCACGAGCGCCAACCGACACGGAGAGATGACCCCGGCCTCGGCGGCGGAGGCCGGCGCGCAGCTGTCGCCCCACGTAAACCTGGTCATCGACGCCGGGGTGCTCGACTCTTCACCTTCGACGCTGGTCAACGTCAGCTCGGTGGTGGCGCAGGTCGAACGGGAGGGTGCCATAGGGCGTCACGAGGTGGCGGCCGTGCTGGCCGATTACGCATGACGCGTCTTCTGCTGGCCATTGAGACGTCGTGCGACGAGACGGCGGCCGCGGTCATCAGCGATGACTACGAGGTGCGGTCGACCGTGGTGGCAAGCCAGATCGATCTCCACGCGGAGTTCGGTGGCGTGGTGCCCGAATTAGCCAGTCGGGCGCACGTGGAGCTCATCACGCCGATCGTCAACCAAGCCATGGCGGAGGCGGGAATCTCGGGCACGGATCTCACTGCGATCGCCGTGACCTCGGGACCGGGACTCGTCGGAGCGCTTCTGGTCGGGATGGCCACGGCCAAATCCCTGGCTTTGGGATGGGGGGTGCCAATTGTCAGCGTGAACCATCTCGAGGGTCATCTGGCCAGCGTCTTCCTGGCTAACCATGATGTTCCGTTCCCCCAAACCGCACTGCTGGTTTCCGGCGGTCACTGCATGCTCACCCGCGCCACGGCGCTGGGCCAGTATCAGCTGCTGGGAGAGACGGTCGATGATTCCATCGGCGAGGCCTACGACAAGATCGCCCGTTACCTCGGTTTGGGCTACCCGGGGGGGCCGGTCCTCGACCGCCTGGCCGGCAGCGGGAACGATGTGCTCAACTTCCCGCGCCCGATGATCCAGGACGGCTACGAGTTCTCCTTTTCGGGCCTGAAAACAGCTGTCGTCAACTACGTGCGCAAGGAGCCCGCCTTCGTCGTGGCTGACGTTGCAGCGTCGTTCGTCGCCGCATGCATGGATGTCCTGTGCGCCAAAATCCGACGAGCCTTGGAGGACTACGGTGATCCGGCCCTAGCCATCGTGGGCGGAGTTGCCGCCAGCCCTGTCCTGCGAGAACGGGCACAGGACCTCGCCGACGAGTTCGGCTGCCAGTTGTTGATTCCGCCGCAGTCATTGGCCACCGACAATGCCGCCATGATCGGCATCGCGGGATGGCAGAAGTTCGCCGGCCGCGGCGGGGACGATCTGCGTTTCGGCCCCCAACCGGATCTGCGGCTCACCTTCGTTGCGGGTGGAGGCATTTCGGCTCGCGGTGGCCACTCCGCTCGTCGTTAGGACGGCCGCGGCCGCATCCGGCGCGACTGGGCACGGCGACCGAAGTCCGTCGACGACAAGTCCAAGAGGAATCCCACGGCGACGATGCACCACCCCAGACCGTGCACGCCGAACCCGGGACGGTAGACGAGGGCGTAGAAAAGCGTGGCGTAAGGCACCAGGAAGAACCCGAGGATGCCTTCCCAGCCAGAACGAAAGGCGATGGTGAGGCGGCTGGTGAACAGGTACAGCAGCGCCAGAACGAAGCGAGGCGAGATCCACGCGAACAGCGCGAGCAGGCAGCCCATCAGTAAAGCCCGACGACGTTGCCGTCCTGGTCGATGTCGATCTTCTCGGCGGCTGGACTCGACGACAGACCGGGCATCGTTCGCATGTCGCCGCTGACCAGATAGACGAAGCCGGCGCCCACGTTGGCCCGGGCCTCTCGCACGGGCAGACGCCATCCCGTCGGCGCACCCTTGAGGGAGGGATCCGAAGAGATGGAGAGATGCGTTTTGGCGATACAGACCGGGAGATGGCCGAATCCAGCGTGCTCGTACGTCTCCAACTGGCGCGTGGCCGCAGGCTGGTAGTCGACTCCCTCGGCTCCGTACACCTCGGTGGCAATTGTCTCGATCTTGTGGCGCAAGGAGTCGTGCGACTCATAGAGCATCCGAAATTCGCTTGGCTCGTCCGCGGCGGAAACGATCGCCTCGGCCAGCTCGAGAGCACCTTTGCCCCCGTCGACGAAGTGGGTGCAGACGGCGGCGCGCACCCCCACCGAGGCGGCGATCTCCCTGATCGCCTGGTGCTCCGAGGGGAAGTCGCCCGCAAAGGCGTTAATGGCCACGACCGGCGTGACGCCATGGCGGCGCACGATATCCAGATGCTTGAGGAGGTTCGAGCTACCCAGGTGCACTTCCTCAGGGTTCTCGGCCAGCATTCCGGGTGGCAACGGACGTCCGGCGGTCACCTTGTGCCGCCCGGAGTGCAGCTTGAGCGCCCGCACGGTGGCCACGACGACGGCGGCGTCAGGAACCAGGCCAGACGTCCGGCACTTGATGTTGAAGAACCGTTCTGCCCCCATGTCCGAGCCGAACCCTGCTTCGGTGATCAGGTAGTCGCCGGCATGAATCCCGATGAGATCCGCCACGACCGAGGAATTGCCGTGGGCGATGTTGCCGAACGGACCGGCGTGAACCAGGACGGGCGTGTTTTCGATCGTCTGGAGCAGGTTGGGCTTGATGGCCTCCCGCATGATCACGGTCATGGCGCCAGCCGCCTTCAGCTGTTCGGCCGTGACCGGCTGGCCTTTCGTGGTGAACCCTACGACGATCCGCCCGAAACGCTCCCGCAGGTCCTGCAACGACGTGGCGAGCGCCAGTATCGCCATGACCTCCGAGGCGGCCGTGATGTCAAATCCCGTCTGACGTGGCGTACCGTCCTCGGGCGATCCCAGGCCGGTCACAATGTTGCGCAGCGATCGGTCATTGACGTCGAGCACTCGCCGCCACGTGATGGCATGCGGATCGAGCCCGAGCGAATTGCCCTGTTGCAGGTGGTTGTCGACCATGGCGGCCAGAAGATTGTTGGCTGCTGTCACCGCATGGAGGTCACCGGTCAGATGCAAGTTGAGGCTTTCGAACGGTACGACCTGGCTGTACCCGCCCCCGGCGGCACCCCCTTTGATCCCAAAGGTCGGCCCCATGGAGGCTTGTCGAATAGCGATGGTGGCTTGCTTGCCCAGACACGCCAGAGCTTGCCCGAGGCCGATCGTGGTGGTCGTCTTCCCCTCGCCCAGGGGAGTCGGGGTAATGGCAGTGACGACGACGTAGCGAGCTTTCGGGCGGTTGGCCAGGGCCTCCATTGCATTGAGGCTGATCTTGGCCACATTGGCGCCGTAGTGCTCAAGGAGGGTGGGGGCAATCCCCATCTGCTCCGCGATCTCCTCGATCGGGTGCAGCGTCGCCCGACGTGCAATCTCTATGGCTGGAGGGAGTGCCATGCTGCATCATGCCGCGTTGAGCCCGCCCTCGACAGAGCAGAAAAGTCGGTTGCCGGCACTCCCTCCGTTTCGGATCTGACCCTAAAGGGCAAGTACTACCCGGTGCGAAGAATCGGGGCAGGGTCACTTGGTGCTCGCGCGTCGCGCCATCAAAGAGCTTTTTGGCCGGTGCTCCTCGTCTCGCTCCTCAGTTTTGGGCCCGTTTCGCTCGTCCTTTTCGCTGGTCAACCCCTCTCGGCGGGGGCGAGCCCGAGCCCCCACGCCGTTTCCTTCGGTTCTCCCACCTGGCAGAGTGCTCTCCTGCCCGACGGGTCGAATCCCATAGCCCTGTCCTCCCCGAATGTGGCCGACCTTCCCGGCGGCCCCGCTGTCGTCGTCGGGGACGAATCAGGACTCGTCTACAGCTTCAACCTGGCCACAGGTGCCCGCGGCTGGACGTATAACGCCGGCGCACCGGTGAATTCGAGCCCGTCGGTGGCGGCGACCACGCCCGGCAGCGCCCTCGACTCCGTCTTCGTGGGCTCGGGCGATGCCGCCGTCCCGACCGCCGGGGGATACCAGGCCATCAGCCCGAGCGGGGGCGACGAGTGGTTCGTGCAGGAGGCCAACCCTGGGACCGACGGGACGCCCCACAACGGCGTACAAGCTTCGCTGGCCGTCGGAGACCTGCAGGGAGGAGCCGACGTCACGGCCGGCTCGCTGGGGCAGGAGCAGGACGCCCTCAACGCAGCCAATGGGGCGATGCTCGCCGGATTTCCCTGGTTTCAGGCCGACAGCAACTTCTCCACACCAGCCTTGGCCGACCTCTATAGCAATGGCAGCACCGAGATCGTGGAAGGAGGCGACTCGACGGCCGGGCTGGCATACGGCCAGACCTATGCCAATGGGGGCCATCTGCGGATCCTCAGCCCGACCGGCGGCCTCGACTGTGCGTTGAGCACCAACGAGACCGTGCAATCCTCCCCGGCGGTGGGCGAATTCTTTGGCAGCTCTTCAACGGTCGGCATCGTTTTCGGGACCGGCGCCACCTACAGCCAATCGGACACCAACAAGTTGATCGCCGTCGACAGTCACTGCAACTTCATTTGGTCCGCCGCGCTCAACGGGAACACGAAGAGCAGTCCGGCCTTGGCTGATGTGCTCGGCAACGGACAGCTCCAGGTCGTCGAGGGAACGGACAATGGCACGACCGGCTCGGTCTACGCCCTCAACGGTGCCAACGGCGCCGTCGCGTGGCAGACCCCAATGAATAGGGTGATCGGCTCGGTTGTCACGGCCGACCTCGGCGGGGGCTATCAGGACGTCTTGGCCCCGACAATCAATGGAGTCGTCGTCCTGGACGGCAAGACAGGCGCGGTCATCACGACCTTGCAGCCCAACACCGGCTTTCAAAACTCACCCCTGGTCACAGACGATCCGAACGGCACCATCGGCATCACGCTGGCGGGTTACCAGGGCGGCGGGAGCATCGTTTATCACTATGAGATAACCCGGTCGAACGGTTCGTTGACCTACGAAGCGGGGGCGTGGCCGCAGTTCCACCATGACCCTGCGTTGACCGGTGATGCCGGTACGGCACAGAACATTGAGGTTCCCTGCACGGCGCCGGCCAGCACACCCCAGGGGTACTACTTGACCGCGTCGGACGGCGGAGTCTTCACCTTTGGCAATGTCCCCTTCTGTGGCTCCACTGGCGCCATCGGTCTGAATAAACCCGTCGTCGGTCTGGCGGCCACGCCCGATGCCGGCGGGTACTGGCTCGTGGCGTCCGACGGCGGGATCTTCAGTTTTGGCGACGCCGTCTTCTATGGCTCCACCGGGAACCTTCATCTCAATCAACCGATCGTGGGGATGGCGGCCACCCCGGACGGCAAGGGGTACTGGCTCGTGGCGTCCGACGGTGGCATCTTCACCTTCGGCGACGCCAAGTTCTACGGCTCGACCGGGAACCTGCGTCTCAATCAGCCGATCGTCGGGATGGCTGCCAGCCCCGACGGCAAGGGGTACTGGCTGGTGGCTGCGGACGGGGGCATCTTCACGTTCGGCGATGCCGGGTACTTCGGCTCCACCGGAAACCTTCATCTGAATCGCCCGATCGTCGGCATGGCGTCGACGCACGACGGAGCCGGTTATTGGCTCGTGGCATCCGACGGGGGCATCTTCACCTTCGGCGACGCCAAGTTCTACGGCTCCACCGGAAACCTTCATCTGAACCAACCAGTGGTCGGGATGCAAGCGACCACCACCGGAGGGGGATATCGCTTCGTCGCCGCCGACGGAGGCATCTTCAACTTCGGAGACGCAAAAGTGGACGGATCTCTGGGCGGACAGGCTCTCAACAAGCCCATCGTCGCCATGGCAGGCTTCTGACGACCGAGGATCTTTGAAACAGAAACTCTGCGCCGCGTCCATACGTAAGGGAGATGGGTCGGAAACCAACGCAGCATTCCCCCCATTTACCCGCGCTCCATTAACCCCCGTTGCCACAAGAAACGAACCACAGTGCCATACTGGAGGAGAGTGGGGTACGAGAGGAGCGTTTCATATGGACGACCCCATGGAAAGCGACACAGTCGCTCATGATCCGGTTTCGGAGCTGACTGCCAACTTCTCAGAGACAGCACGCATTCTTTTCGCAGCGGGCAGTGTCAACAGCACGCTGGCCCAGATCGTTGCGGTGGCCGTGCAGACCATCGAGGGTTGTGACTTCGCCGGCCTGTTCCTGGTGCAGGGCGACACGATCATCACCCCAGTACAGACCGATCCGATCGTCGGAATCATCGACGCGTTGCAGCATCAATACGGTGAGGGACCCTGCCTCGACGCTATTGCGCAACGGGTCATGGTCTACGGCGACGACTTGAGTGTCGACAACCGCTGGCCAAGCTTCGGGCCCCAGGCGGCGGAGAAAGGTTTACGCAGCGCACTGGCGCTTCCGCTGACGGCGGGTCCCGCTTTGGGCGCGGTCAACCTCTACGCGGCCTACCCATCGGCCTTCGGCGTCCTTGACAGAGCGAAAGGTGTGATTTTGGCCTCATTGGCCAGCGCCGCCTTGGCCGCCGCCACCGTCTTCGAAGACGAAGAGCGGCGTATCGACAATCTCCACTCGGCGCTCAGCAGCCGCGAGGTCATCGGCCAAGCGCAGGGGATTTTGATGGAACGAGAGCGAATTGCGGCGGATCAGGCTTTCGACGTTCTGCGCCGAGCCTCGCAATTTCTCAATATCAAGCTACGAGAAGTGGCGCAGACGTTGGTCGACACCGGAGAACGGCCCGATACCGGACCGCGGGATCGGCGAAAAGACGACAAGCCCGGAGGCCGAAACTGATTCGCTCAGGGCTAGCTGCTTGCGGCAGGAACCGGTTGTAGAAATGTCTCGAGAGCGCGTGCGATTCCACCGGCAATCACCGCTTGGCCATGCGCGGTGTCAGCGATAGAGCCTTCGAACGGATCGGTCAGGTACAACGGTTCGATGACGGCACCCGGCATCTTGCTCGGGGTGGAGAAAAAGCCAGCCTGAGCCGGACCGAGAAGGAGAAGGTGATCGTAGGCTGCGGCTTCGCCGGCCAGGCCCCCCGCTGACGCATCACCGACGAAAGAGCCCAAGGAAGTATCGGGGAGAACTCCGTCGTTGGGGATACCCCACCCCTGCGCATTCATGGCCGACCGGACGTCATGCTGCACCAAGGTGGCAAGCCGCATGTTCGCCGCGGCGAAGGGTCGTGCCGCGTCGTAGGCGGTGAGACTTCCGGCGTTCTGAGGAGTGGACCCGGCATCAAAGTAGATACCCACGAGCGCGCTGGCGTGGGCATCGTTGGCACACACGTCGCGCGCTGCCACATCATCGTGCGACCCCAAAAGGGTGAGGATCCCTCCTGATGCCATGCCTCGGCCCAGCCGCGCGACGGTCGATTGCTTGGTACGCGATACGACCACGCGGAATCCCTTCGCTCGGAGCAGCTTCATTGCGTCGAGCTCCACCGGGAGTGTCAGATGTGCTTCGTTGATGCTCTTCCCGGATTGGGTCGTACCGACGCCCCCAGGATCGATTCCTCCGTGACCGGCGTCGAGAAACACCGTCTGGTGACGATCGCCCTTAGTGGGTGCGAACGCCATGCAGGCCCCGGGTGCGAAGGCGGCGGCATCGAGCGGCTGACCGCCTGAAGATGCGCTCTTCGATGAACGCACGGGCAAGGCGCCGCAACCGAAGGCGACGATCCCGGCGGCGAAGATGGCCAGCACGGCACCCGATCGGCGGGCCGCCGATCTGCCGTGACCAGTGTGTATCCCTCCGGCCCCGGGGTCAGGCGCAGCAGCGTTGTCCCGTTGGGCCGGCAACCGCATCAACGAGTACGACCGGTTTGGCCTCGGGAGAGAAAGGGGGATGCGGACATGCAGGCCGATGGTAGCGAGATGCTCCCCGCTCACCGGGTCGCCCCCGCCCACTGCCAGGGACTTCATGAGCGCTCCGGTAATCGGCCTCAAAGGGGCGTACGCTGCCACGAAAGATTGAAATCGCCGGTTCGTACCGGCCTCTGGGAGGTCAGATGAGCACGTACGGGTTGCAACGAGGTTCGGTGGAAATCGAGTCCGCCGGTCCCATCACGTTCGGACCAGAAGGGATCCTCTTTCTGGCCGACAACAATGCGGCGAGAGTCGTGGCCGTTGACGTGGCCGATCCGGGAGTGCCGGTTGGGCCCGAGCCTTTCGACGTGGAGAACGTCGATAGCGCGGTGGCATCCTTCCTCGGTTGCGAACCCACCGACCTCCTCATTCGCGACATAGCGGTGCATCCCACGTCGCACAACGTCTATCTGTCGGTCCAGCGAGGCACCGGCGACAGCGGGCAAGCCGTCCTCGTGCGAATCGGAGCCCTGGACGGTTCCGTCTCCGATGTCCCACTGAACGATGTCCAGTTCTCCGAAATGACGATCGCGGACGCTCCAGACCAAGATGACGAGCGGCTTGACACGACGCTCCCGATGGCACCCGAGGGCGAGGAGGTCCAGTTCGGCGAACGGACCATCCGCCTACTGCGTCGGCCGATCCGGACGTCGACCATGACGGACATGGCGTATGTCGACGGAGTGCTCCTCGTTGCCGGACTCTCGAACGAAGAGTTTGCCTCGAAGCTGCGACGCTTTGCCTTTCCCTTTGGCGACGCAGGAGAGGACAACAGCTTGGAGATCTTTCACGTCTCGCATGGCAAATGGGAGACCGCAGCGCCGATCCGGTCGTTCGTACCCTATGAGGGTCACCGGAGCATTGTGGCGGGGTACACCTGTACGCCGATCGTGCATTTTCCCCTGGAGAACCTGGCCCCCGGAACCAAGACCGTCGGTCGCACGGTGGCCGAGCTCGGCGCGGCCAACCAGCCATTGGACATGATCACGTTTATCGATCAGGGAGAAGAGCACCTCCTGGTGGCCAACAGCGCACACGGTCTCATAAAGATCGCCCGTCGTGACATCGATGCCCAGGAGCCCCTGACCGAACCCAAAGAGCCAATCGGGGTGCGGCGGGAAACCTCGGAGCACCAGGGTGTTGTTCGCCTGGCCAACTTGGCCGACGACGTCGTCCTCGCCCTCCAGGTCGACGACGAGGCTCGTTACCACCTTCGCTCATTGAAGACCTCCTCGCTCTAACCTGCACCTTGCTCACCGCGTCGTGGTCGCAATGCGGCGACGAGGAGTGCATCCGCGTCAGCGGTGGGACGCCAGAGGCGATGGTGCAGGTGCGTCCCCGCCTCCACAACGTCATCGGCAACTTTCCGCCGATGGCTGGTCGGTCGTTGTGTGACGCTGGCGACGTGTGCTTCATTCCCCGTTACGCCTTTATGCCCGGCACACCCTACGCAGTGTCGGTCGACAATGAGGCGTGCGCCATCCTGCTTCGACCCGAGCGGCACTCTCCGCCGACGGCCGAGGTTCTCTCGATCCATCCCACCGCCGCCGTCGTGCCACGTAACCTCCTACGCCTGTACGTGGAGTTCTCCGCTCCGATGAGCGAGGGCTACGCCGCGGAACACCTGCGGCTGGCTGACGAAGCAGGTGAGACGCTGCGGGACGCCCTCCTGGTCACGGACTACGAGCTGTGGGACGGCGAACATCGTCGCCTGACGGTGCTCCTCGACCCCGCCCGGATCAAACGGGGCCTGATGGCCCAGCGCCAGTCGGGGTACCCGCTCCGGAGCGGCGAGTCGTTCCGACTAATCATCGGGACCGGGTTCCGCGATGCCCGCGGTGCGCCACTTCGCTCCGGGGCGGACCGACGCTACGACGTCGGTCCAGACGAGCGTCGCCGGGTTGAACCCGAGACCTGGAAGCTCCGCTCTCCCTCCTGCGCCAGCCTGGAACCCCTGGAGGTCGGGTTTGACCGCCCGCTCGATCACGCCTTGCTCAGACATTGCCTCAACGTGCTTGACCCCACCGGTCGACGCATCGAGGGGAGGTTCGAGGTGGGTTCTGGTGAAAGATCATGGAGGTTGGTTCCGCCGGAACCTTGGAAAGCCGGGCCACACGAACTCGTCGTCGACGAGATCTTGGAGGACGTGGCGGGCAACTCGGTGACAAGGGTCTTCGATCGCGATCGCACCGACTCCGCCGATGCCGTGCGGGAGGGTGGGCCGCTTGTCATCAGGTACTTTCCACAGTGAGGGAGCCCTTACTCGCCGGTCACCGAATTATTCCCGTACGCTGGACGTATGAATGTGCTCCCGGCGGACGGAACTCCCCCTGATTACCCGAATGCGTTCGGTTGTCGGTGAGCGAACGCGGCTGTGCCGTCATCGGATGGGGCACCGCTCTTCCCCCCAGGGTGGTCACCAATGTTGATCTGATGTCGATACTGGACACGAGCGACGAATGGATCGTCGAGCGTTC
Organism: uncultured Acidimicrobiaceae bacterium; assembly: GCA_963737745.1. Lineage (GTDB taxonomy): Bacteria > Actinomycetota > Acidimicrobiia > Acidimicrobiales > RAAP-2 > Bog-473. The sequence continues at coordinate 81,339 of CAVTTR010000005.1, forward strand.
CGGCGTTCACACGCGCCACACCGCCACCGGGCCGTTCGTCGACGTCGTCTCCCGAGCACCACCCACCCGGGGGACTGGGCACCACGGCCGGACTGGCCATAGAGGCGGCACACCAGGCCCTCGCCTCCTCCGGCACCCAACCCGAGGAGATCGACTTCCTGCTGCTCTGTACGACCACTCCGGACCAGGTGATGCCGGGCACGTCCTCCGCCGTGGCGGGCGCCCTCGGAGTGACGGGTGGCGCGGTCGATCTCAATGCGGCCTGCGCCGGGTTCACCTACGGCTTGATCACTGCCGCCGGCATTTTGGCGACCGGCGCTCGAAAGGTGCTGCTCATCGGGGCAGAGACCATGACCCGAACCCTCAACTGGGAGGACCGCACAAATGCTTTTCTCTTCGGAGACGGAGCAGGCGCACTGGTCCTCGAAGCGGTGAGCGGCCCGGGCTCACTCCTCGGATGGGATGCCGGTGTCGACGGTTCCTTGGTCAACCTCCTCTACGTGGACCATGGCGAAGGGATGATCATGCGGGGCCAAGAGGTGTTCCGCAAGGCAGTGAGGGCCGCCGTCGAGTCGGCCAATGCTGCCCTGCAGCTAGCCAAGGTTGAGCCAACCGACGTGGCCCTTTTCGTACCGCACCAAGCCAATCAGCGGATAATGGAGGCGATCGCCGATCGACTCGGCATCTCCAATGATCGAATCGCTTCGGTCATCGCCTCGACCGGGAACACAAGTTCGGCTTCCATACCCTTGGCGCTCGTTGATGCCATTGAACACGGACGCGTCCACGAGGGTGATGCTCTTCTCTTCATTGGTTTTGGCGCGGGAATGACATGGTCCTCGGTCGTCTGGCGCTGGCACACGTAAAGGTCTCGCCAGCCGGTTTACCCGTGCACAGCCTGCAACCGGCCTGACTATTCCGGATGTCCCGGCTCGAAGTTCGCGGCATCTGACAAGGTGAACCGGCCCGAATGCGTGCCCGCACCACCATCGATAACGGTGATGAGAAAAGCTTCATGATCACCGGCATCCATACGGTCGATGACCTGCCCTTCGACCCAGGCCGCGCACTCGGCCAGGATCGGCACGCCCGTCGAACCCGGCTTCCACTGCACACGTTCGAACTTGTCGATCTCGTCGCCGGTCTCCTCTCCAAAGAGGGAGGCCATATCCGCTTGGTCCGATCCCACGAGATGCAGGCCCAGAGCGGCTGACCGATCGGCGATCCCGAAGGTGTGATTGACCTTCGAAATACAGATGATGAAATGGACAGGATCAATGCTGGACTGCGTGACGAAGCCGGCTAGACAGCCACTGCGCTCGCCCTTTGTGCCCGCAGTCACGACGTAGAGCGGATAGTCCGTCGCTTGCACCAGTGGTTCGGACGCGGTGGTTTGACTTTTCACCATGCGAGGTGCGGATTACCCGTTATCGGGCTGTACAAAACCCGGAGAGGACCTGGCGTGCGCACCCAGCTGCGCGCCCACAAGCACCTGTGCATCATCGAGTGAGGCCAAGACGGAGGAGAAGCCGAGTGGAGCTCGAGCCCGCGTGCGGGCGCTGGTCACCACTCGTACGTCATGGTCCTCGATGGCGCGACCTCCTCGGGCCACGATCGCCTGGTGAAGCGCACGATCTTCGCCGGAGCACAGCCGGGAAAACCCCCCCGAGTCCAGATAGGCACGCCCGTTGAAACCCAGATTCGCACCGTGAATCGGGGTGACCTCACTTTCGTACGACATGTTCCAACGCCACTTGGTTTGGACGTGGTGGTGGGACCAGTCCTCCACCGAGACCCGCCCGGACCAGACATCTGCTCCGTCTTCGTCCGCGGCCAACTGTACGGTCAGCCAGTTCATCGGCACCCGGGAGTCGGCATCCGTGGTGGCCAACCAGATGCGTTGGGGATCCGTTCCCTCGAACCGCCGCAAGAGGGCCAACGATCCGATCCGGCGAGCATTGCCAACGCCAGCTGTTGTGGTTCGTCTGACCATGGCGTGGTGCGATCCGTCGCGGCGTCGGAGTTCCGTTGCCCACTGTCGAGAAATCTTCCCGCTGGCGTCAACGCAGTGATCGAGCACGATCACTGTCGCACATGGGATTCGCACAGAAACCTGTTCGGATGCCCGGGCGATGGCCTCCAGGGCCGTGCCGAGAAGATCTTCCTCGTTGTGCACCGGCAACACCACGCCGACCGCTTGTGTGCGAGCCGGCATATGGGGGAAATCGGTCAAGATCGATGCTCCCACACGTCGAGGACAAACTCGTGCTCGAGATGATGCACCACGTTGTGCAGTCGAGCGTTTCCGTCGATCAGGGCATGGGTGCGATCTCCACTCAACGGATAGTTCGTGTCGCCCCGCCAGTGCACACCGACGACATGGGCCCCAGGCACGGTGGATCCGACGACGAGGTCCACGATCTCGGTTAGATCGGCTTCGCTGAAGTAATACGCCACTTCGCTCAAGACGATGAGGTCGAACGCGTCGACCGGCCACTCCCCCGGAATCGCACGATCTTCCACTTTGACCTGTGGCCTGGACCCCAGTCGACGTCGCGCTTTCTCCCGCGCCTCGGCAATGATCTCCGTCGCCAGGAGTCGATCGCAGCGAGTCGCCAGCATCTCGGTGAGGACGCCAATAGAACAGCCCGGCTCAAAAGCCGATCGATAACGGGCACGAGGAAGGCTCGCCATCGTCAACGAGTACTTACGTTGCTCATACGCGCTCGTGGCGAAGTTCCAAGGATCAGGATCGGCGGCATACATCTCCTCGAAGTAACTGCGTTCGATCGATGTCATCGCACTTCGGTCCCGTCACGATCCACCGTCATGTTCCTCAACGACGAGTTCCATGGTCCACCCTCTGCGGCAATCCGCCCGAGCTCTGCCGAATCCTGAGGTCCATGGTGCTGAGCCAAATACACATAGAGGTCCGCCGCCCGCCGGGCCTGGGCGCGGTCGTGGCACAGAGGGCGGGCCCCTCCGGCCGCTGCGACAAAATTGAGCACTTCGCTGGCCGCGCGATGGACAGCATGACGAACGACGAGAGCACGTGTTCGCGCCTCTCGACGCAGATCGCCGGGATCTTCGTCAATCTCCCGAGCCGCTGCTTCGAGCACCAACCCGATGGTGGCGACTCGAGCGACCGCCTCACCCACGGAGGCGAGGACAAGCTCCGAAGCGTTGCCGTCGAGGGAGCCGAGAAGATTGTCCACCAGACCGGCCGCGCCGCCATACCAGCAGGCGGCCACCCCGGCGGCGCCGAACCAGAAACCGGGACGCTCCAGGTAGAAGCCCGGGCCACCCACGACCTGCGCTGGGGGAATCGGCGGACCGCCGAATTCGAGGGTCTCGCTCAGTGAGTCGGCCATGCCCACGGCGGGCCACGAATCGGAGCACGGCCCGACGACATGCTCAGCCACGGCAATGTCGAAGAGCAGATACCCATCGGGACTCTCGGCAGTGACCAAGGCTCGCTGGAGCAAAGTGCTGCCCGAGCAGAAGGGCTTTCGACCTGAAAGGTGCCACCCGTCGACGGAGCGTTCCGCCGTCGTTCCACCTCTGGAGGAGCGGGCAGCCCACACGCCATAACTCGCCCGCGGGTCGGCCACCTCGTGACCGGCCTCAGACAAAATGGCTCGTGCGTCGACATGCCCTTCGGCCAGGCGACCTAACGAAAGGTCTTGCGCAGCCCATCGACAAAGCGCGCTGAATCGATCCGTGGTTCGCCCGCTCCCGGGTAAGGGCACAGCGCTCGCCTCGTCCTGGACGATGTGCTGCAACATGGCATTGATGTGGGACGCCGACACCCGATCCTTCCACGCGAAAAATTTCGCCGAGGTTTCGAGTCCCGGTCCTACCCCGCAAGCGCGAGGACAAACGAGCCAGTTCGGACGAGGTTCCGCGGCCCGCTCCCCCCGAGCGAGATGCGAACGGCCCGGGAGCCGATGTCGGGCCTATCCTCATGCAATGGCTATCTCCGGTCCCACCGCATTCGTATTGGGTGGCGGCGGCGTCCTGGGGGCAGCCGAAGTGGGAATGCTACGGGCGCTGTTCGAGCACAGCATCGTGCCCGATCTGATCGTGGGTTCGAGCGTCGGCGCACTCAACGGAGCCGTTATTGCCGCCGACCCTTCCCTGGCGACGGTTGACCGATTGGTCCATGTATGGACCGGACTGTCCGACCGTGGGGTCTTCGGGGGATCCGTGATCGGCCAGCTCGGAACCCTCGCCCGGCATGGCACGCACTTGCACAGTAATGAGACCCTACGACGACTCATTGAGGCCGACCTTGGCTCGCTCAAATTCAGCGACCTGGCGGTTCGATTCGAGTGTGTTGCCGCTTCCATCGAGCGGGCCACCGCGACCTGGTTCTCGTCCGGTTCGCTGGTCCCTGCCGTGCTTGCCTCGTGTGCCGTCCCAGGCCTCTTGCCGGCAGTGGAAATCGACGGACAGCACTACTTCGATGGCGGCCTCGTGCGTTCCGTCCCTATTGGACGAGCGGCGGAATTGGGGGCGGGCAGAATTTTCGTGCTGCATGTCGGTCGCCTCGAAAAGCCCCTGAAGCCTCCGACGCGTCCATGGCAAGTGGCGCTGGTGGCCTTCGAGATCGCTCGACGGCATCAGTTCGGAGAGGAACTCGCTGCGCTGTCGGACGAAGTTGACGTCCACATCCTGCCGAGCGGCTCGACCGGGCCTGCACTCTCCATGCGCTATCGCTCGACCTCTGGGGTCAGAGGACGCATTGAGGCGGCACACGAGGCAACGGCCACATACTTGTCCGCAAAATTCCCGCAGTAGGGCATGGCGCCATGCCCACGTTCCTCTCGCGCCGCATTCGACGTCTCCTCCTGCCCGTGGACGTCGTGGCCCTCATCGTGTTGGCGGTCCTTTTTGCCGTGGTCATACTCGTCAGCGCCCTTGCCTTCCCGTTGACACCACGGCGTCGCATCCTCCGTCTCTCGGCCTTCGCCTTCAGCTATGCGCTGGTCGAGCTGGTGGCACTGACCGCTGCGGGCTTCCTCTGGTTGCGTCACGTGCTCAGCGCCCTCGACAAATCGGAGAGGAAGCGTGCGTGGACGGCGAAGAACCGGATGCTCCTGGCCTGGGCGCTCGGGGTGGTCCTGCGCGCTGGGCACAGGTGCCTCGGGTTCGACGTTGCCGTGGTCGGGTCGTCTGATGCGACGCCGCTCTCGGGAACCGACCCCGTCATTGTTCTCGCCCGTCATGGCGGCCCCGGGGACTCTTTCGCCCTGGTCCATCTGCTCTTGACGCGATATGGCCGCAACGTACGCATCGTCCTCAAGGACATTTTGCAGTTCGATCCGCTCATTGACGTCTTGTTGCATCGTCTCGGCTCTTGCTTCCTCGCATCGCCTTCGGGTGATGGCTCGGAAATGTGCGCCCAGGTCGCGACGATGGCGACGCAACTTTGTGGGAATGAAGCCCTCCTTCTCTTCCCCGAGGGAGCAAACTGGACACCGCCCAGACGCCTGCGGGCCATCGCCCGGTTGCGCCGCGACCATAAGGCGGAATTCGCCCGGGCCGCCGACCTGATGACCAACGTCCTGCCGCCGCGCCCGGGTGGGGTGCTGGCCTGCCTCGACGCGCGACCGGACCTGCCAGTGGTCGTCGTCGCTCACGCCGGTTTGGACAAAATTGTCACCGCTGGCCAGGCGTGGAGCCAGATTCCAATCGCGATGCCAATGACCGTGCGGGCATGGCCGACGGCTGAGGTTCCACCGGGAGAAAAAGCTCGGCTGGCCTGGCTCACTCTCGAGTGGGCCGTGGTCGATGAGTGGGTCGACGCTTTTCATGCGGGAACACGGGCCAGAGAGGGAGAGCCGCGGCCGTCGGGGCTCGGGGGGACGCCCTCCTGAGCAACCGGTGTGCCCTTCGGGTTGATCGGCCCCATTTCGGGTAGGTGAGACGGTCATGACCCGATCAACGACACCGCCCGCAGAACGGGGATGAATACGCTCGAGAAGGTCTTACGGCGCATCGACGTGCGGCAACAGCGCTTCGCCCCCGCCGCCGTGGTCTTCGGCGTGATGAAGAAATTCGGAGACGACAACGCGGGAGTCCTCGTCTCCAATCTGGCGTTCTCCGCCTTCCTGTGCCTCTTCCCCCTGTTACTTCTTCTCGTCACCGTGCTCAACATCGTGCTGGCTCATGACCCCGGGGCACGTAGTTCCCTCCTGCATTCGACCCTTCACGAATTCCCGGTGATCGGCAACCAGCTGGGTAGTCAAATTCACGGCCTCCAGCGTAGCTCGGTGATCGGGCTGGTAGTCGGCGTGCTGGGCCTTCTCTGGGGATCGACCGGCTTGGCGCAATCGGGACTTTTCTCGATGTCACAAGTCTGGAATCTGGCCGGGCCTGACAGGCCCAATTTCGTGAAGCGTCTCGGCCGAAGTTTCGCTTTTCTCGCCGTGCTCGGATCAGGAATCGTCGTGACGACCGGTCTGGCCGGCTTTGGCACGTTCGGGCGCCACAACGTCGTTCTGGGTGTAGTGAGCGAGCTCTTGGCCATCATCGTCAACGTGGCGACGTATTTCGGCGCCTTCCGCGTCCTCACCCCCAAGGTCGTCCCCAGCCGGCAGCTGGTGCCCGGTGCCCTCGTCGGAGGCATCGCCTGGACGATCCTCCAAGCGGTCGGCGGGTACTTGATCGGGCACGACCTCAAGAACGACAGCACCACATACGGAACGTTCGGCGTCGTCCTTGGGCTCGTGGCATGGGTCTACCTGGGCTCGCAGATCACGGTCTACGCAGCCGAATTGAATACGGTTCTGGCCCGGCATCTTTGGCCCCGCGGGCTGGTGCAGCCGCCGCTGACCGAGGCTGACCAAAGGTCCCTGGCCCTGCAGGCGACGCAGAACCAGCGGCGACCCGAGCAGGAGATATCCGTCGATTTCACCACGCCCGCCATGACCCAGAAGGAATGGCTCTCCCGTGACGGCCAGGTGGCCAATGAAGAACGCTCCACGCAATCGAAAGAGGCAACACCAGAGAAAACGGAGGCGCAGATGGTCGACGTCGTCGTGGGCGAGATCCCGGACGCGGAAGATCTGAGCCACATGCTGTGGACCACCAGATGCGACCAACATGGCTTGCTGGGGACATTCGAGGACAGGGACTCCGCCGAGGAGGTTCAGGAACAGCACCTCGTAGAGCACGGGCGCACACAATCGAAATAACCCGTTTACCTCGGGGGTCACCGGGTAGGTCGATGGGGAACCAAAAGCGCCGACGCGCTCGGGTTCGTTCCCCCCGCTACGATCCGAAAGGCCACGTTCCAATGGCGAAATTACCGTCCGCTCCCACCGGTTCGCGCAAGGTAGGGGTATCCAAAGGTGCTCCGGCTGACGCCGTGAGCCCACAGTGGGCGCAAGGCGGCGACACCTTGACCACTGCGACGGGCGTGCCGGTGGACGACACCGATAACAGTCTTCGCATCGGTGACAGAGGGCCGACGCTTCTCGATGATTTTCACCTGCGCGAGAAGATCATGCACTTCGACCACGAACGCATTCCCGAGCGAGTCGTCCACGCCCGGGGAGCCGGCGCTCACGGCACCTTTCGCTTGACCAAGTCCATAGAATCGCTCACCTCGGCCTCCATTTTGGGCGACACCTCAGTCGAGACGCCGGTGTTCGTGCGCTTCTCGACGGTCGCGGGTTCACGGGGATCCGCTGACACTGCGCGCGATGTGCGCGGATTCGCCGTGCGTTTTTACACTCGGGAAGGAAACTGGGACCTGGTTGGAAACAACATCCCCGTCTTTTTCATTCAAGATGGGATCAAATTTCCCGACCTGATCCACGCAGCGAAACCAGAGCCCGACCGTGAGATCCCCCAAGCCCAGACGGCGCACGATACCTTCTGGGATTTCGCCTCCCTCACGCCCGAATCGACACACATGCTGATGTGGGTGATGTCGGATCGGGGCATCCCACGTTCCTACCGGACGATGGAAGGATTCGGCGTCCACACGTTTCGACTGGTCAATGCCCGTGGCAAGACGACACTGGTCAAATTCCATTGGAAGCCCGTCGCCGGGCTGGCCTCTCTCGTTTGGGAGGAATCGCAGAAGCTGGGTGGTATCGACCCCGACTTCCACCGCCGAGATCTTTGGACGGCCATCGAGAGCGGCGCCTTCCCAGAGTGGGACTTCGGGATCCAGGTGTTCCCCGACACCGAGGATCAGACCTTTGAAGGAATTGATCTCCTCGATGCCACGAAGCTGGTGCCCGAGGAATTAGCGCCCGTCCAGATCATCGGCCGCTTGACCCTCAACAAGAACCCCACCAACTACTTCGCAGAAACCGAACAGGTGGCGTTCTGCACCGCCCATGTCCCACGAGGGATCGACTTCACGGATGACCCGCTGCTGCAGGCCCGCAATTTCTCCTATCTTGATACCCAGCTCAGCAGGCTGGGCGGCCCCAACTTCGATCAATTGCCGATCAACCGACCGCATTCTCCGGTAAATACGACCCAACGCGACGGTTTCGGCCAGCAGGCGGTGGCCGAGGGCATCACTCCCTACAATCCGAATTCGCTCGGTGGTGGTTGCCCGTTCCCAGCGGGAGCAAGCGGTTTCGTTTCGGTGCCCCGTGTAGTCACCGGCACCAGAGCCCGCGTCAGGGCGCCGTCATTTTCGGATCATTTCTCCCAAGCCACCCTGTTTTGGAACAGTATGAGTGACACAGAGCGGGAACACATCGTCGGGGCATTCTCCTTTGAACTCGGCAAGTGCCTGAGTGAAGAAGTCAAGGATCGCGTGCTGGGGAACTTGGCCCACGTGGACGCGGAGCTCACCAAGCTCGTGTCGGCCAATCTCGGAAAGACGGCGCCCAAGGGCAAGCCGGCCAAGGGCGCTCAAGACTCGCCTGCCCTGAGCTTGATGCCGGCTGTCCCTTCTCCTGTGACCGGTCGCGTGGTGGGCATGATCGCCACCGATGGCGTCGATGATGCAGGATTGCGTTCGATTTCCAAAGCCCTCACTGCGGCGGGCGCGCTGGTCGTGGTCATCGCACCTCACGGCGGGACCATTTCGGGCACCGCTGGATCGGTGAGCGTGAACAAGAGCGCGCATGACGACCCAATCGGTGGAATACGACGCCCTCCTCGTCGCGGGCGGCTCGGGGATGCTCGCTCTCGGCAGCGATCCGTACACCGCTCTGAACCTCGATGAGGCATTTCGCCATTACAAGCCGATCGGTGCGTGGGGCGAAGGCAGAGACATCTTGGAAGCCAGCGGCATCCCGTTGGACGGCGCGGGCGTCGTGGCCAGCACGAGCGCGAGCCGCGCCTTCGCACAGAGCTTCGTCGAAGCGGTGGGCTGGCACCGGCACTGGGACCGTCCCGCACTGCCGTCGTGATGGCGTTTGAAGGACTCCGAGAAGGGTAGGAACATTCCATGATCCTGCTGCTCGCTCTTCTCATCGTGCTGCTCTTCTTCGGCATTGGCTTCGCCGTCCATCTGTTGTGGATCGTGGCCGTCATCTTCTTGGTGTTCTGGCTCGTCGGTGCCGCGCTCGGCCGAGGAGAGAGCGCTGGGCGTCACCGGTTCTACCGCTGGTAGCCAACCCGCTTCACAGTTGTTCTCCCCCGGTGGTTGTGGTTGTGGTTATGAACGGAGTGTTACCTCTTCACGTGAGCCGAAGCGGGGGCGCCCGTCAGATGGGGAGCACGCCGCATCGATAAAAAGATGGGGCGAACGTGAGTGCAAGTCCCGTTCGGTGTAGAACAATCCTCCAGCGTTGATCGGACGCCGTATGGTCGGGAGGTGCGTTGACGTCTGCCCCTGGCGGTGTCATAGTGCACACAGTTCGTGGGGCGTTGGTTCACTGTTGGGGGGGTTTCGAATGCGTAAATCGGTCGTCGGCGTCTTCGCAGCAATCGGGTTGGTGATCCTCTCGTGCCCGGCGATCGGGGCGGGCCAGGCCTCGGCCGCTTCGGTGCCAGGCGTCACGTCGAAGACGATCACCATCGGCCTCATTTCCTCGTTTACAGGCGGCGCCGCATCAGAGGATGACGGCATCGTCAAGGCTGCGACGGCGCGGGTCGACCTGCAGAACGCCAAGGGTGGAGTAGACGGTCGCCAACTGAAGATCATCTACGAGGATGATGCGACGAGTCCGGCAACCAATGCCACTGCCGCCTCGGCGCTCCTCTCCAAGGGCGTGTTCGGTGTGATCGAGGACTCGGCGGTTGCGTTCGGAGGCTACAAGATCTTCCAGAAGGCCGGAGTCCCGGTGACCGGCGGGGCCTACGACGGCTCGGAATGGTACGAGCAACCCAACACCAACATGTTCAGTATCGGTGGTCCGTCTGATCCCAAGGATCCTCAGTACACCACATTCGCCAAATTCACCAAAGCCCACGGTGGCACGAAGTGCGGGTCGGTCAGCTACCAGATATCGCCCTCTTCTACCGCCGCTGCCACCGGCTTCTTACTGGCCTGCCAGCGCGCTGGAATGAGCAAGGCGTTCCTCGACACCTCCCTGCCCTTCGGCAGCGTGAACACCACCACGCTGGCTCTCCAGCTCAAGCAGGCCGGGGTCAACGCGTTGTACCTGCCGCTCGATGCCAACACCAACTTTGCGCTGATGACCGCTCTGAAGCAGGCCGGAGTCAACATGAAGGTGATCCTCAACGCCACCGGCTACGGTCAAGCCTTGGTCGACGACACCTCGGCGGTGTCCAACGTCCAGGGGGCGTATTTCTCACCCACCGGCGCCGCCGGTTGAGCTCAAAACGCCGGCCACCAAGGCGTTCCAGGCGGCCCTGAAAAAGTACTCCCACTTCACCGGTATTCCGGACTTCAGCTTTTATGAGGCTTGGGGCGCGGTTGACCTCATGATCACCGGGCTCGAGCGCGCCGGCAAGAATCCGACCCAGGCCGGATTCATCTCGGCGCTCCACAAAGACACCAGCTACGACATGGGCGGCCTGGAGACCCCGGTGGACCTGTCGCTCAAGGCCTTCGGTAAGGCTGCCCCCACGCTGTGTGGCTACATCACGAAGTTCAAGGGCAACACCTTCGTGGACCCGACGAAAATTTGCGGCAATCCGCTCCCTAACTCGGACCAGATCCCCAGCGCGCCGTAAATCTGTCGCCCACACCCTGACGGGGGCGCGGTGTCAGTACGCGATCCGTTTTCCACTCCTGACCAACTATTTCGGTTAGAGGGCGACCTCTCCGGGAATACCCCACGGCAGAGAACGGGGGTTGACACATGGTCACTTGGCGTGAGGACACGAAGAGCCGCGGGCCACAGGAGCCGATACGGAGCCTGATTCCAGCTCGACTTGACCGACTCGGCTGGTCTCGATTTCACACCATGCTCGTCGTGGCGCTCGGTGTGGCGTGGGTGCTCGATGGCCTGGAGATCACCATTGCCAGCAACGTCTCCACCCTGATCAGCAAGCACCAATCGCTCAATCTGTCTTCGAGTGAGGTGGCCTTCGCCATTGGCACGGTCTATCTGCTGGGTGAAGTGGCAGGTGCGTTGTTCTTCGGGCGTTTGTCGGACCGGTGGGGACGCCGGAACCTCTTCATGATCACGCTCGGGGTCTATCTCTTCGGGGGGCTCATGACCGGTTTCACGCTTGGCCGTTCTGAGGGATGGGTCTATTGGCTCTGGGCTTCACGATTCATCGCCGGCATGGGAATCGGTGGTGAATACGCCGCAATCAATTCCGCCATCGACGAGCTCATCCCGGCGAAATACCGGGGGCGAGTCGACGTCATGGTCAACGGCACCTACTGGGGCGGTGCCTTTCTCGCCACGATCGTGACACTGCTCGTCGAGCACAACATCTCGCCGACGTATTCGTGGCGGGTTGCCTTCCTCACGGGACCCGTGCTCGGCTTCGTCATTCTCTTCGTTCGCAAGAATCTTCCCGAGAGCCCACGTTGGCTCCTCATGCACGGACGCGAGGAGGAAGCCGAAGCGCAAGTGAAGCGCATCGAAGAGGCGGCGCAAGCCACGGGGGGGACGCTCGGGGAGGTCGACAAATCCAAGGAGATAGAGGTGGCGCCGACGTCCAACATCGGCTTCATCGCACTGGCCCGGACCCTCTTCGTCACGTACCCACGCCGGGCGATATTGGGCGCCACCTTAATGATCACACAGTCGTTCCTCTATAACGCCATCTTCTTCACCTACGCCATTGTCCTCACCAAGGTGTACGGGGTATCGAGCAACGACACTCCTTATTACTTCATGTTCTTTGCTCTCGGTAATCTGTCCGGGCCCCTCACCATCGGTCGGCTTTTCGACTCCGTCGGTCGACGACGCATGATTTCGGGAACGTACATTGTCGCCGGCTCGCTCTTGATCATCAGCGCCATCCTCTTTGACGCCGGAACCCTCAATGCGACAACGCAAACCATATGCTGGTGTGTCATCTTCTTCTTTGCCTCCGCTGGCGCCAGTGCCGCCTATCTGACGGTCAGCGAGATTTTCCCGGTGGAGGTTCGAGCCAAGGCAATCGCCGTCTTTTTCGCCATTGCGCAGACCTTCGGTTCCATAGGGCCGTGGCTCTACGGGATGCTGATCGGCAATGGGCAAGACCACTTCAAGCTCTTCGTCGCGTACCTGATCGGGGCGGCAGTCATGATTATTGGTGGTGCCGTCGAAATCGTTCTCGGCGTCGCCGCTGAAGGCCGATCGCTCGAAGACCTCGCTCACCCGTTATCGGCGGTGGGGGGGAAGGATTCTTCAGGAGGTTCGAGCACTGCTTCTCCGTCGACACCGCGGCCGCAGGTCGCCAGCCTCTGATACCTGAGAATTTGCTGGGCTCTTCCCGCCTACGCCGTGTACATCTGGCGTTGCGGGGCGAGCTACCAGGAAATAGTGTCTCGTCCTGTTGCCGGGGAACGACCCGATATTCATGAACCGTACAGCCTGTGTCCGTCTCCGAGTTGGATCGTAGATGAGGAGAACGAGATGAGTTCTCGAAACAGTCATGCGTACGAACCGAGCAGCTTGACCGTGAAGGGGGCAGGCTGAGTGCGTGGCGACGACGTGGTCGACCTCGAAGTGATCGCCGGCGAGGAGGCACTTTGGCGCCTCGTGACGGCCCTCGCGGGTGCCGTGACGCCATTCGAAGTGGCGGAGGCATTCACCAAGGAGGGAGCCCTGGCGGCTGGCGGATCGTTCGCCAATATGGCGACTCTGAGCGCGGAGCCCAGCATGGTGCAGGTGGTCCACCGCCCCGTCTTCAACCCCCAAGTCGTCGCCCAGCGTGGGACATTCGACCTCAGCGCCAATACGCCGGCGTGTGAAGCCATCCGGACCGGTTTGCCAGTCTTGCTGGGTTCGCCTGAAGAAATCCGAGCTCGCTATCCCGAGTTGCTTACCGAGATTGAGCAGGCCGGACTGCGTTCGCGGGCTTCTCTTCCATTGCATGCCGCAACGGGCGAAACCCTCGGCGCAATGGGGATCGGGTGGCCCGAACCTCAGGTCTTCTCCGCACCACAACTTCGGCGACTCGACCTCCTGGCCCAGCTGGTGGGCCTCGCCTTGGAACGGGCTACCCAGAACGAGGTTCAGCCCGCGCCCGGAGAGCACCGGCCCAATGTCGTTGAGACGATGCCGAACGCATTCTTTTCCCTCGACCGCTCCTTGACCATTACCTACATGAATGCTGAAGCTGAACGACTCCTGCGCACGTCGCGAGAGACGGTTCTCGGCTCCAATTTCATGGAAGCCTTCCCACAAGCGGGCGGAGGTGAGGTCGTTGTGCGCTACCAGCACGCACTCGAGTCGGGCACCTCAGTCGTCTTCGAGGAGTACTCCGAACCATTCGAACGGTGGTTCGAAGTCCATGCGTGGCCGGATCGCAATGGATTGAACGTGTACTTCTCCGACGTGAGCGAGCGCCACCATTCCGAAGTGGAGCAGACCGTGGCCTTGGACGAGGTCCGACAGGCCCACGCCCGGCTGAGCTTTTTGGCCGAGCTCTCATCCCAACTTCACGGGACACATACGCGGGCTGAACTCTACGAGCGCTTGTGCAAAGCCGTGACGACGAACATGGCGGATTGGTCAACGGTCGTCGCTCCCTCCGGCGAGGAGCTGATTCGATTGGCTGCCCATCACAGAGACCCAATCCTGAACAGCTTGGCTCAGCGTCTGGTTGGCGGCTATCCACACGCCTTTGACGGACCGTCGCCCGGGGTTGTCGTCTATCGAAGCGGGCAACCGTTGCGCCTCCCCCACTTGGCGGGACAGATCGTCAATGATCTCGACAGCAGTATGGCGAGTGCCGCGTACGGTCGGACGCTCCAACTCCTGGGCGACGGTCCGGGACTCATCATGCCCATCATTTCCGGGGGCTCGGTGATGGCCGTGCTCACGATGGCTCGACGGGGAGGCGAGCTCTTCAGCGAAGAGGATGTGTCGACGATGGGGGAAGCGCTCGCACATGTCGCCGACCTTCTCGAAGCCGTCCTGCATCTCGAGACGCAACGCGAGACGGCAGAGGCTCTCCAAGCCGCTGCTCTTCCGAAGACCCTCCCGACCGGTCCGAGTCTTCACCTCGCCGCTGGCTATCGGGCGGCCAGCGAGGGCGCCCAGGTGGGTGGCGATTGGTACGATGCCTTCGAGCTCCAGTCGGGCCACATCGCCCTCGTCGTGGGAGATGCTGCGGGCCACGGCCTCCGAGCCGCTGCACTCATGACACAAATGCGCAACGCGCTCGAGAGCACATCTGTTCGATGCTCTCGGGCCGGCGGAGTCCCTCGCCAAACTGACGAGCTTCGTGGCCACCCAGGAACCCGATGCGTTTGCCACCATCATCTGCCTCGAGATCGATCCGCAGTCCGGCCAAGGTGTCTGGGCCTCCGCCGGACATCCTGCTCCGATCGTCCTCGGGCGCGATGGCACCTCTCGCCACCTCCGCGGCAAACCTGCACCTCCAATTGGTTGCTTCGACCTCCCGGTCGCCGCTCGTCCCGTGGAGCATGCCCTGGCCCTCCGCCCTGGCGACCGACTCGTCATGTTCACCGACGGCCTGTTCGAGCGGCGCGGCATCGACCTCGATATCGGCTTGACCCACTTGATGATCACGACCGAGCAGACCTTGGGCAACGAGGACGTCGCCTCGGCCTGCGACTTCATACTGCGCGAGATGCTGGCGGGGGCACACGATGATGACGTGTGCCTGCTGATCGCCGACTTCACGCCCTAAGGACCTACCAGGGAGCGGACCTCGGCAACCTCGGCTGGCTTGGGGCCGACCGGTCCCTCCGCTCGTGGGGGCCAATAACCTCAGAGCACGCATGGGACAAGGTGGCGTACACCGGTAAATATGGTCAGGTGAGCTCTATGGGCAGGAACGACAGAGCGGTGATGGCGGGGGCAATCCCATGACTCCCCCACCCCCGCGACGCGCCGAGCTGCCCCCCGAACAGCCGGGCGCCCGCCCCATTCTGACCCAGATTCAGCTGGACGTCCTGCGTCGCTACGGGATCGAAGAGGACGTTGGTGCAGGTGACATCCTCTTCGCCGACGGTGACGAGACCTACGACCTGCTGGTCACACTCGAGGGAGCATTCGACGTCGTCGAACACCACGGTCAGCACGACGAGGCGGTCATCGCCAGCTACGGGCCGTTCGAGTTCCTGGGCGAAATGGGCTTGCTGACCGGTCAACACGCATACCTCACCGCGGTGGCGAGTGCCCCCGGCCGGGTCGTACGAATTCCCATCGACCAGGTCCAAATCATCATGGCCGAAGAGCTTGACCTGAGTGAGCTGATACTGCGGGCATTCCTCCTACGGCATTCACGACTGTCCTATCGCGGTTCAGGCTTGACCCTCGTGGGTTCGCGTCTGGACGTCGACACGCGCCGCCTGCTCGAAGTACTTGCTCGCAATCGCCTGTCGTCGCGTTGGCTCGACCCCGAGAGTTCACCGGAAGCTGAAATGTTGCTCAGGGAGCTGGCCCTCGCCCCCGAAGACCTACCAGTCGTGATCATCGCTGGAGGCCCGCTTCTTCACAATCCCAGCAGTCGAGAGCTTCTGGACGCGTTGGGCCTCGTGATCACGCGCCAGAGTGACCGCTCCGAAGTATGCGACCTTCTCGTGGTGGGCGGGGGTCCCGCCGGGCTCGCCGCCGCCGTCTACGGTGCCTCGGAAGGTCTGACCACGACATTGGCCGAAGACACGGCGCTCGGGGGCCAAGCCGGCACGTCGTCGCGCATCGAGAACTACCTGGGCTTCCCCGCCGGGCTCTCGGGCGACGAATTGACAGCTCGAGCCGCTCTGCAGGCCAAGAAATTCGGCGTACGGGTCAAACTGGCCTCCCGGGCGATCGGCCTGTCCTCGGGCGAGGATGCTCATCAGGTGGCTTTCGAAGATGGGGACGTCGTCAGCGCAAAGTCGGTCATCATTGCGACCGGGGCCCGCTACAACCGGCTCCCCTTGGACCGACTGAGCGAACTCGAGGGCGTTGGCGTCTACTACGCGGCCAGTCAAATGGAGGCACAGGCGTGCGGGGACAAGGCTGTCGTCGTCGTGGGAGGAGGAAACTCGGCCGGACAAGCGGCCCTCTTTCTCTCACGTACCTGCGGCGAAGTCCACATCCTCATCCGTAGGGACTCACTCGCCAGCACGATGTCGCGGTACCTCATCGACCAGATCGAGCGTCATCCCCGGATTCACGTTTCGCCGCATACCGAGGTGTGTGGACTCATCGGCGACTCCGTGCTCGAGGGTGTCGCAGTGCGCCACACCATCTCCGAGGTGACCAGCACCCTATCGATCTCCGGCCTGTTCGTCTTCATCGGCGCCGCGCCCAGCACCGCCTGGCTCGGCGGACAGCTGGCCGAGGACGAACACGGCTTCTTGTGCACAGGGAAAGATGTACCGGTGGCATTTCTCGAGCCCTTGCACGAACCCTTTCTGCTCGAGACCAGCCGGCCGGGAATCTTCTGCGTTGGCGACGTGCGCAGCGGCTCGGTCAAACGAGTGGCGACAGCCATCGGTGAGGGATCGATGGCCGTCCGATTGGTCTTCGATCGTGTGCAGGCGCGTGCTCTCGCCACCACCCAGTCACCTCTGTCCGCCCCGCAATAGTTGTGTTCACCCTGGGAGGAAACATGCTGGATGATCAAGTTGACCCGACCGTCCCGCCGAGTGGTACGGGTTGTGTCGAATGCCTGGCCGCCGACGGCTGGTGGCTGCACCTCCGACGCTGCGCGAAGTGTGGCCATATCGGTTGTTGCGACAACTCCCCCGGCCAACATGCCACGGCGCACGCCCTGAGCACACCCCACAAGATCATTCAGAGCTTCGAACCGGGCGAGGATTGGTTCTGGGATTACCGTACCGATGCGTATTACGAGGGGCCGCCGCTGGCTCCGCCGGATTCCCACCCACTCACCCAGCCCGTTCCAGGACCTGAGGGGAAGGTACCCCCGGATTGGCAACGTCACCTTCACTGAGTTCGAGTCTGAATCGTCTAACGGTCGCGAAGAGCAGTGAGAAGAGCTTCGGGAAGGCTCGCATCCGTAAAGGTGAATCCCGCCGCCAGCAGACGCCGCGGCACTGCCCGCTGGGACGCCAGCAAAAACTCGGTAGCCATTTCGTCGCCCAGCGCCAAGCGCAACACCATCTCCGGCACAATCAGTCGTGCCGGACGGTGGAGAGCTCGCCCTAACTCCTTGGTAAATCGCTCATTTGAGACGGGGGCAGGAGCAGTGAGGTTGAACGGTCCGGAGACGTCCTTGCCTTCGAGGAGGAAGGAGATGGCCGCGATGGCATCGCGGCGCGTAATCCAGCTGAACCATTGATTACCTTTTCCGAGACGCGCTCCCAGTCCAAGCTGGAACGGAGGAAGCTGCTTTTTGAGGGCGCCCCCGGCACCACTGAGGACCACACCGGTACGCAAGGTCACCACCCGGATTCCGGCCGCAACCGCCGGCATTGTCGCCGACTCCCATTGCGCGCACACGTCGGCCAGGAATCCCGTCCCGGGGCCAGACTCTTCGGACAGGATCTCGTCCCCCCGCGAGCCGTAATAGCCGATGGCGGACGCGCTCACCATCACTGACGGGGGCTCCGGCAGTTGCGTCAGCGCCTCGACCAATGTCGTGGTCCCCTCCACCCGGCTGGAGAGGATCAGCCGCTTGTAGGTGGGAGACCACCGGCGGTCGCCCACCCCAGCGCCGGCGAGATGCACTGCGCCATCGACCCCCTGGAGTTTGTCATGCTCGATCGTGTGGTTCTCCGGATCCCACAGGACCTCGCCGGGTGAAGCGGTACCGCGCACAATAGGAAGGACTTCGTGTCCCTGGGATCGCAGGTGCGACACCAATGCAGATCCGATCAACCCCCGTGAACCTGTGACCGCTATTCTCATGGACCTTCCTTCCCGGGTTGCGGCGCATCAGTACCACGATGCACCGCTTCGAGTTCACCCGCCATGACGTGCCGACGGAGTCGGCGCAGGTTTTCCTTCCACAACAACGTAAGGATCGGTTTTGCCGCGAGCGCCCCGACGCCCGATCCCAGCCACCACGGAAAGCACAACTGCTCTTCCCAGGTGACCGAGGTTACTGACCCTGCGCCGTCGGTGAGCGTGAAGCGACCCGACCCGCTCACCACACCACTGTGCCGGACGCCCATCGCCGCGTCAGCCTCCCACTCGCTAATCTCCATCACATCGGTCAGCCGGATCGGCCCGATCCGCGTGTCACACTCGAACTTGGTGCCGATCCCGGAGCGGGCGGTGCTCAGAAAGCGGATGGCCGTCGCATCGGACATCCACTCCACGTGGTTCTCAATTCGGGCCAGCTCGGACCACACGATGTGGCGGTCGGCCGCAATCGATTCTGAGACCCGAACGCTCACCATGGAGGCAGCGCCCCTTCAGGTCTCTTCACGACGCCATTCCACTTGGAGCCAGAACGAATTGGGCAACGTCGAGATACCCACTTCGGAATCCTGCCTCGCTATAGGCGAGATAGAAATCCCACATTCTCCGAAAGGTCTGATCAAACCCGAGATGGTCGACATGCTCCGCACTGGCGTCGAACGTCTCGCGCCAACGCCGAAGCGTGGTGGCGTAACTCGCACCGAAAGTCAGCCGATCCACGACTCGGAGCTGAGTATGTTCGGCGACCGTCTCATGGATCGCCTGCTCGGAAGGGATGAGGCCGCCAGGGAATATGTACTTATGGATCCACGTCCATGACCCCTTCGTGGCGAGGAGCCGATCATGCGCCATGAGGATCGTCTGCAGACCGATGCGACCCGACGGACCCAGTCTCCTCTCGAGGGTGCGAAAGTACTCGGGCCACCACCGTTCTCCAACTGCTTCGATCATTTCGACACTCACCACGGCGTCGAACTGCCCTGTCACATCCCGGTAATCCTCGAGGCGGACATCGACGGCGGAAGTCAGGCCGGACTCTTCGATTCGTCGTCGGGCAAATGCCGCCTGCTCCGCGGAGAGCGTCACACTGGTCACCCGAGCCCCCCGCCTCGCCGCGCGAAGGGCCAACTCACCCCATCCGGTCCCGATCTCAAGGAGGCGAGTCCCACGGCCGACCCCCGTTGCGTCGAGCAGTCGATCTATTTTCCGGGTCTGGGCCTGGCTCAGAGTGTCGTCTCCTCCATCTGCGAAGAGGGCGGACGAGTAGGTCATCGAATCGTCCAGGAACGTCACGAACAGTTCGTTGGAGAGGTCGTAGTGACGGGCCACATTGCGGCGGGCGCCGTCCCGGTCGTTGTCCTCTCCGTGCGGGATGTCGAGGCTCGTACATGCGCCGTATCCACTGCAGCTTGGGGGGAATGAGCGATTCGATCTGTCGAGCCAGTGTTTCGAGCACATCGGCAAGATCGGGAGCATCCCAGTCACCCGCCATATACGCCTCACCGAATCCAATTTTCCCGTCACGTCCCAACCGGGCAAAGAACGACTCGGGGCGACGGATCTCCATGAGGGGACCCGAAGCCGAACCAAAGGAAACCCCATTTGGCAACTTGACCAGCACGCCGGCCAGCGCCACGGCGCGCCGGAAGGCCGCTCTCGCCATCGTCGTTCGCAGGGCCGCCCGCTTCGGCTGCGCCAATGCCGGCCACCGCGCCAGGTCGATGGGGGATGGTTCCTCCACGCGCATCTCGAGAAATGAACTCACCGAGGCTGCACCTCGAGCCCCCGCCGCCATAAACGCAACCCCTGCCAGTGGATCAGGAATCGCGTGCGAGCGCCGGAGTGGTACAAAGCAGACCGGATGATCGTTTTCGGCCTGATTTGCTGACGCAGCCCATACAACGTCGCCACGAACGGTTCCTCGCCCGGGCGCTCCAAGATGACCGAGACGCTCACCACACTCCCGATCACGTCGGCCCTGATCCGATAGCTCCCGTCGACCGCGTTAAATGGTGACACATACATCGCCTTGGTTGCGCTCATCGCGCCGTCGGTGCTCGGCTCGAGCACATAGCCATGCCGCTCGCCATAGGTATTGTGCACCTCGGCCACGACGGCGCAGAGCACGTCATATCGGTCGTAGCACCAGTACACCGTGAGGGGATTGAAGACGTAGCCCAGCGTCCGGGCACCGGTCAGCATCACAATGCGGGAGGCCGTAAACCCGTGGTCCTCGAGAAGGCATCGGATGTCCAGATGATCCGCTTGGTCGATGTGCACGAGCCACCTCGCCAATCCCCGTAGTTGGGGCCGATCGAAGTCCACCAACCAGTAGGAGGCCCTGTACGTGAACCCGTGCTGGAGTGGCGAACGACGATCATGGGCGATGTCGACGTCGTACAGACTGGGGAGCTCGAGAGATCCGATCACCACTGTGCTCCCAACGATGACGCCGCGACAACACCTGAGCGACAGCCGTCCTCGTGGAAACCCCATCCGTGATAGGCCCCCGCAAAGGCGAGCGTGCCGTCATTGAGTTCACCGAGCCGCTGCTGCGCCGCGACCGAGGTGAGGGTGTAAATCGGATGCTCGTACACCATGTGGTCGATGACAAGGGCCGGATCGATCCGGTCGTTGGCATTGAGCGTGACGAGAAGTGGAGATCGAGACGGTAACGACTGCAAACGAGTCATGTCATAGGACACGAGAACGCCGTCCGTGTTCCCTCCGCAGTCGCTCAGTAGATAGTTCCACGAGCTCTTCGCCCGGGACGCCCGAGGCAGCACGCTTGCATCGGCGTGGAGATAGGTCTCATTTCGCGAATATTCGAAAGCGCCCAATAGCGTCCGTTGCTCCTCCGTCGGATGGTCAAGCAGGCGGAGCGCTTCGTCCGCATGCGTGGCGATCACCGCCCCATCGAAGGGAACCGCCTTGTCGGACGCATCCCGTACCGTCACGCCGTCGGCGACACGTGTCACCGACCGTACCGGCACTCCTACGCTCACGGACTGCAACTCTTTGGCGAGGCGGTCCACATAGGTACGTGAGCCACCGCGAATAGTACGCCATTGCGGTGATCCGGCAACGGACAACATCCCATGATTGTCAAGGAACACGAAGAGGTAACGGGCCGGGTATTCAAGCGCCGGCCCAGCTCCCGCCGACCATACGCACGAGACTACCGGAACGATGAAATGGCTGACGAAGTAGTCGGAGTAACCACCCTGAGCCAGGAATTCCCGCAGAGTGAGGGCGTCATCCCCATCCGTCACCACGACCTTTGCCTCATGGTAGAACCGCCGAATCTCGAACAGCATGTGCGCGAACGAATAGGTCATGGCAGACCGGGGCCGGGCCAGAACACCGCGCAGACCATGACCACCGGCGTACTCAAGACCACATCCTTCACAGCGGATGGACATGCTCATGTCGGCGGCCTGGCTTTCTACGCCCAATTCGCCGAGAAGTCTCCGAAACAGCGGATAGGTGTTGTCGTTGAAGACAATGAATCCTGAATCCACCGGGATGCTTCCTGCGTCAGGAGTGCCGACGTCGTGGGTGTGGGCATGACCGCCGAGACGATCCGCAGACTCATAAAGCGTGACATCGAAACCGACTCGCAAGACGTAGGCCGCCGTGAGCCCGGCGATACCGGCACCGATAATCGCGACGCGCTTGCGTCCTCCCGCCGCTCGGGCCGTCAAGAGTCAACCCTGGTCCACCAACGGTCTGCCACATGGCGCAGTTTAGTGCTAAAATCACTGGGTGAGCCGCGGGCAGAAGACGCTGACATTGCCCGAAGCGGCCGGCCTGCTCGGCGTCCATTACATGACGGCCTATCGCTACATACGCCAGGGGAAGTTGCCGGCGCAGCGCGAGGGGGCGGAATGGCGGATCCGGCCGGCGGACGTGCGGGCTCTCCAATGTCCCTCGTCACAACGCGAGCGTCGGGGAACCTCCAGAGCTCGAGGCGGTTCTGAGCGCCTCGAGCGCCGCATGTTGGCAGGCGATGTCTCGGGCGCCTGGTGGCTGGTCAAGAGCCAACTCGACGGCGGTCTGAATCCACCCGGGGTCCTGAACGAACTTGTCGTCCCGGCGCTTCGCTCCATCGGTGATCGATGGGCCCTCGGCGATGTATCGGTGGCCGAAGAGCATCGAGCGACGGCCGTGGCGCAACGACTGATCGGCCATTTGGGGCTCCAATTTGGTCGTCGCGGCAAGAGTCGCGGTGTCATCGCTCTCGCTGCCCCGTCGGGAGATCTTCACACGCTTCCGGTCACCATTGTGGCCGACCTTCTGCGGTGGCAGGCCTTTGAGGTTCTTGAACTCGGGGGTAATACGCCGGCCGACGCCCTTGCGGATGCGGTGGCGAGCCAGGATCGCCTCTTGGCCGTTGGCATCGTTTCGACTACTCGTGGACTCGAGGCGGAAGTGGCTCTGTCCGTGCGATCGGTGCGGGCGGTGGCACCGGGTGTCGTCATCTTCCTGGGCGGGCCGGGCGTGCGATCGACTGCACACGCTCGCCGGCTGGGAGGAGACACATGGACGGGCATTGGACACAATGCGGCCGTCGAAACGGTGGAACGCATCGTTGGGTCGCTTGCCGCGCCACACAGCAATGTCGCATAACGTTGCCCAGCCTCCTCCCATGAGACGAGTTCTCGCCAGTGTGACTGATCGCCTTCTCGAGGCAAGCGTCGTCGGGAGTTTCTCGCGCCTCGGCTTTGAGCTACGAAGTCGATTAGAAGCCTGGACAGCACCGCCGAGGCTCGATGGCAAGGTTTTTGTCGTTACTGGAGCGTCTTCGGGCATCGGTCGAGCCGCTGCCCTCGGATTAGCTCGACAGGGAGCGGGACTCGTTCTGCTCGGCCGCGACGAGGAGCGCCTCAAGGCGACACAACGTCGTGCTGAAGCTGACGGTTGTGCTGGTGCCGTTCACATTGCATCGCTCGACCTGGTGGACCCGGACGAAGTCGAACTCTTCGCAGCGCGCCTGGCTGCGGTGGAGAATCGACTCGATGGCGTGGTCCACTGTGCTGGAGCGTTATTCGGCGACTATCGGACCAGCTCCGACGGTACTGAACTGACTCTCGCCACGCACGTCCTGGCCCCGTTTCGACTGAGCCACCTCCTGGCGCCTCTTCTCCGGCGCGCCGGCACTTCGATCATCGTGACGGTGTCCTCGGGCGGGATGTACACCCAGCGCTTCGACCTCAATCGCCTCGAGCTCACCGCACGCGACTACAGCGGGACCACGGCCTACGCCCGGGCCAAGCGGGCTCAGGTCGTCTTGGCACACGAATGGGCGCGGCGCTGGTCTTCCGATGGCATAGCGAGCTATGCCATGCATCCGGGCTGGGTCAACACGGCGGGACTGTCGGACGGGCTTCCTACGTTCGCCCGCCTGGGACCGCTGCTGCGGACTCCTTCCCAGGGTGCAGATACTGCCGTCTGGCTGAGCAGTGGAGCGCCGCTCACCCAAGCGCCGCGGATTGGAGGTATTTGGCTGGACCGACGACGACGGCCCGATGATTATCTCCCCACCACCCGTCGCAGCGCCACCGATCGCCAACGTGATGGCGACGCCCTGTGGCAATGGTGTGCGGTACGAACTTCGCTCTCTTGAGCCAACCTCGAATGCATTGATGTCGGGCCTGATCGTCTGAGTATGGTGCCGCTCCTGGGGCACCGAATTGCCATCAGCGGGTCAGGACCACCTTGACCGCCCCGGTCTCCGCAGCCCTGTCATAGACGTCATACGCCTTGATGAAGTCGTTGAACTCGAAGTGATGGGTGGCGAAGCGTCCCGCATTTATCTGACGGGATGCGACCAGGCGCAAAAGCGTTGGGGTCGAATACGTGTCCACGAGACCGGTCGTAATCGTTACGTCCCTCGTCCACAATGTTTCGAGATGAAGGGTGGCCGGCTTTCCGTGGACGCCGATGTTGGCCACATGTCCGCCAGGCCGAACGAGTTGGGTGCACAGCTCGAAGCTCGCGGGAACGCCGACGGCCTCAATGGCAACATCGACGCCAAGGCCTCCGGTCAGCTCTTGCACCAAGGCGACGGGGTCAGCCGTGGCGTTGTTGATCATCAGGTCGGCCCCAAAAAGCTTGGCCGCATGGAGCCGGGCGTCGGCCAAGTCGATGGCGATGATGTGGCTAGGAGAGTAGAGCTGCGCTCCGAGTATGGCCGACAAGCCGATCGGACCGGCTCCGACCACGGCGACCGTGTCTCCGGGCTGTACGTGTCCGTTCAGCACTCCGACCTCGTAGGCGGTTGGGAGGATGTCAGCCAACATCAGGAGCTCCTCGTCAGTAGGTCCCTCAGGCAACTTGTAGGTCGACGTATCGGCGAAGGGCACGCGGACGAACTCGGCCTGCGTCCCGTCAATGAGGTGCCCGAGAATCCAGCCTCCGCCACCGAGGCATTGCCCGTAGCGCCCCTCCCTGCAGTAGCGACAGCGTCCACAGGCGCTGATGCACGATACGAGCACACGATCGCCGGGCAGCACCGTTGTGACTGCGGTGCCGACGGACTCAACGGTACCGACCGCTTCGTGACCGAGGATTCGTCCTGGGGTGACTTCAGGTACGTCACCCTTCAAGATATGCAGGTCTGATCCGCAGATGGTGGTGCAGTCGACTCGTACGATGGCATCGGTATCGGCCTGCATCGTCGGCTTGGGAACATCCTCCCAAGCCTTGAATCCCGGCCCCTTATAGACGAGAGCTTTCATGGTGTGCCTCTTTCTGTGGGTGCGATGTGCGAATGCAACGGGCGCAGGACGATAACGCGCCCTGTCATTTCAAAGGGTTCGATGCCGATCAGATTCAAGCGGGCGCCACCGGCCCAGGGCTCGAGATCGAGCACCGCCACAGCCTGCCGTTCTTCGGGATCCTCGATGCGCCGCGCATGACCGCGCACCAGGACGCTCCAGCCCTCACTCATGGCATCGTCGATGCGGTCCACCTCGAACGCAACGATCCCCGCAATGGAGTCTGCCAGAGAGTCCGATGTGCGAAAGAGCACTGTCCCGCCGGCGAACACGAAATTCACCGGGTATGCCACCGGGCCGGCACTCGTGGTGAGCACGATGCGGCCGATTCCTCCAGCCGTGAGGTGATTCTCGCACTCCTGCGCCGTGAGATTCTCCAGCACTGGGTTGATGCCAGCGTGTCCAGTTCCTTGGGGTCGATCCACTTGGCCGCCCTCCAACGTGGTGGAGGTCGTGTCGAGAGCAACGGCCAATCGCAGCAACGCTCCCGAACTCAGATCGGTGTCGGAACTCTGCTCGAAGTAAGCCAGGAACCAGGCATCGACGCCCGCCCGCCGGGCCAACTCCTCTGTGGTGAGGCCGAGCTCCTTGCGTCGGTGGGTTATTCGACGCGCCAGGTCCCCGACATGCTGACCTTTCGGCGGCGCTGAGGGCGAGTGGACGGAGTCATGGGCCGAGGAGGTGGGTTCTTTTGCAGGGGTATCCGTGGTCGACGTCATGGTGCCAGTCTGAAGCGTTCACCGAGGCGACCCATAGGGCAATTGGTCCCGCGCACCCGTGACCTTGGACCCATTGGGCCTATATCGACCCGTCGCACCATACTTTCGGCTAGGGACATTGGTCCCAAACTTGGGGCAACCGAAGAATTTGGGAACTTGGTCCCTACGCAAATGGTCTCAGGAGAGCCGACAATGAAGGGATGTCGATGTACGCCGAGCTGCTCTTGAGCGCGCAAGAAGGTCTGCACGGCGATCTGCGTGGCGAGGAACTGCTCTGCTATGTGCTTGATCGTCGGTCAGACATGTTGACGTCCCGACCCGTCACGCGCGCTAGTGCCATTTCCGCGCTGGCACTGGAAGTGGCATACGACAGCGCCCTGCTCAGGCTCTGCGCGCTGGAGGGCATTGAGGCCCTCCCTTCAGACTTCTCGCATCCTGCGCAAGATCGAAATCGCCTCGAGCGCGCATTGAAGGGGGTCGGTATCGACCTCCCCTCCCTTAGCCGCCGATGGAAAGACGCTCAGGACTGAGTTGGTTCCGGCTTGGCCACACTGGCCTTGACCTTGGTGGCATAAATGGCTGCCTCCGTACGGCTGGTCACTTTGAGCTTGGCCAACAGGTTGGTGACATAGTTCTTAATCGTCTTTTCGCTGAGGAACATCACGTCAGAGATCTGTCTGTTCGTCCTTCCCTCAGCGATGAGATCGAGGATCCGTTTTTCCTGTGGCGAGAGCGACCCGATTGCCGCATCGGACGTGGGGGGGTTCGCAATGCGTTCCACGACCTGGGCCACGGCACGAGGATCCATCAGCGATGCGCCGGCGGCCACCTTCTTCACGTCGTCGATGAGGTCGCGTGCCCTGATTTGCTTGAGGACATAGCCAGATGCACCTGCCATGACGCTGGCATACAGCGCCTCATCGTCGGCGAAGCTCGTCAGCATCAGGCAGACCAAATCGGGCATGATGGACCGGGCGTCCCGACAGACCTCTATGCCGCTGCCGTCTTCGAGACGGACATCCAAGATGGCCACGTCGGGTTTGGCCAGGGGAATCCGTGCCAGCGCCTCGGCCCCCGTCGACGCCTCGCCGACGACTTCGATGCCATCGTCGCTCTCGAGCAGGCTCCGAACACCTTCCCGAACGAGTTCGTGGTCATCGAGTAAAAAGACACGGATCGCCACAGCACCATCATGACAGCGCATCACCCGGCGGCGTAGCGCCCGGGCCATCGACGCCATGTCCGGGCCGCAGCCAGGGAGTACGGTCACGAGGGTGCCGTATCGTCGCGTCAAGAGCCCGGCCAAGCTGAGCCGCCTGATGGACGCCGTGCTCATGATCGAGGCCGATGTCGAACTCTCGATCCTTCTCCGCCACCTCGTTGAAGAAGCGTGTTCCTTGGTGGACGCCCGCTACGGCGCGCTGGGCGTACTCAACGAAGACCGCACCGGGCTCGAACAGTTCTTAACCGTCGGCCTCAATGAAGAGGAAGAGGGCCGCATCGGGCGTAGGCCAACTGGGCGAGGAGTACTCGGGCTTCTCATCACCGATCCTCAACCACTGCGGCTCGACGATCTGGCCGAGCATCCCGATAGTTACGGATTCCCCCACGGCCACCCACCCATGAAGTCGTTCCTCGGGCTTCCTGTTCGGTCCCGCGGTTCGGTCTACGGCAACCTCTACCTGACGGAGAAGCACGGAGCCGACGCATTCAGCGACGAGGACGTCGCCATGGCCGAGGCCCTTGCGCTGGCGGCAGGAATTGCGATTGAGAACACGCGGTTGCACGACCGGGTCCGCATCCTTAGCGTCCTCGATGACCGCGACCGGATTGCCCGCGACCTCCACGACCGGGTCATTCAGCGCATTTTCGCCGCAGGCATGACCTTGCAGGGAGCGACCCAGCTCAAGGAGGTAGCCCCCGTCCTCGACAAGGTCAACAAAGCGATCGACGACCTCGACGCAACCATCACGGAGATCCGGACAGCCATCTTCGAACTGGATAGCGATGCCACTCGGGGCTTGCGTCACGCAGTGCTCAAACTGGTCGACGAACTAGTTTCCATATTGGGGTCACGCCCGGAGGTCACATTTTTCGGTGCCATTGACCACGCCGTACCGCAACCAGTGGCCGACCATCTGTTAGCGGTTCTGAGAGAGGGGCTCACGAACGCGGGAAAGCACGCCCAGGCAACCCAGTTTTCGGTCATCGTGTCCGCCGGCGACGAGGTGTCACTGGAAGTGATCGACAACGGAGTCGGCATCACGTCGCACCGTGTCGGGAGCGCCGGGATGGGATTATCCAACCTACGCAGCCGGGCCGAAAAGCTCGGCGGCACACTGGAGATCCACGACGCACCAGATGGTGGAACCCGTCTGGTCTGGAAAGTTCCGGTCTAGGACGATCCAAGACTACAAACCCTGGCGACTCGGGAGATCGCCATTTTCAGCTCCACCGTCCCACACTCGATCGTTGACTGAGTGGGATAGCCCGTGGCGCGGAACACAGAGAGCATGGCCTCGTTCGTCACCAAGACCTCGGCCAACAGGCAACTGATACCGGCCCTCCTGGCCCACCGCGGCCAAACGATGGAGCAGCATGGTCGCGAGCCCGTGGTGCTGGAAAGCGTCGGCAACCACGAATGCGACCTCAGCTTGCGTGGGGTCAACCAGGCGGTCGTAGCGGCCTACCGCAATGAGCTCGTCGTCTTGTTCCACCACCAAGGCCACGCGGTCTCGGCCATCCACTTCGGTCAAATGTGCGACCTCGGCTACCTCCAAGACGAGGTGTGGGTAGAAGTACCGGGACGTGATCGACACCGCGAGAGGCGTGCGTGAAACCGAATAAGAGCGTTGGCGTCCGCCGGTGATATCGGTCGGATGAGAGCTTTGCTTCGGTCGCCTAGCTCGAACACGTCGTCGGGGTCTGACGGGACGGTCCTCATATGCATCATCGTGGCAGGGAAAGGGTTCGGTCGATAGAAGCAATTGGTCCTCTTTTCTCGAGCAATTGGTCCTCTGACGTCCGAGACCCAGGAAGGGACCCTTTGCCCTGATCCTTGGGACCTTCGTCCCTACGCGGTGGCTCCAATCCCACGTGAGGATGGAACGCACGACGATGGCATGCACAAGAGGGAGAGGCCGGAGAGATGAAGAACAAGACCACCGAGACGAGCAAGGGCAGACACGACGGTGAGCTGAGAATCGTCGTCGGAGTTGATGGTTCGCCGTGTGCCGATCGTGCGGTCGATTTTGCGGCCCACGAAGCGGCCCGCTGGGGCGCGCTACTCCACGTGATATGCGCCTTCGAAGTTGACCCCAATGCGGGCTGGGTCGTCCTGCCACTCGAGCCCTACGAGGAGACCGCTGCCTCACATGTCAGCGCAGCGCTCTCCCGGATCCACGACCTGGAGCCTGACGTTGTGACGAAGGGGGAGCACATTCACGGCGCGGCCGGCAACGCTCTCGTTGCGGCGAGCCAGGGCGCATCGTTGCTCGTGGTCGGAAGCCGAGGACGAGGCGAGCTAGCCAGCCTCATCCTCGGGTCGGTCTCCGAGCATTGCCTGCACCACGTCGAGGCATGCCCGATCGTTATCGTCCGGCTCAGCGGTTGCTGAATACCTGGCGATTCACGCATAAGGCGCCCGGTGGCGTGCTGGGGCCTGCCGGCTAGGCATCTTCAGTTCACCCAAGTCGACGGACACGACCAAATGCCGCCCCGGGACCGGCTATGGCCTCAGCACGGTCGGGGGTCGAATGAGGGAACGGAAGTGGTCGGGGAGGATGAGCTCGATGACGAGCCTCCCGACTTCTTCGTCCTCACCGTCGTGGGAACGGTGCTGGTGGTGGTTGTTGTGGTGGGAGCGGTTTCCGTCACGGTCTCAGGATCGCCATATTGGTTCAGAGGAGGGGTCGAGGGCGTTTGGGGTGCACCATCGAGAAAGGCGGCGATCGTCTGGCTGGCCGCAGGTTCCTGCACCACCTCTACCTCCTCGTTGCCGTAGGGGGCGTAGACCCCGGGTGTCGTCGGCAGCGTAAAGGAGTTGAGTGACGAACCAGAGAGAGCGTGATAGCGCTCGGCCAACGAGAGCAGCGTGGTCGGCCCGAGCTTGCTGTCCAGAGTGACATCGTGAGCCAGAGACGAAATGAACGAGGCCACGGAGAGCGGGTTGTACGTGGACTTGGCCTTGTCGATCACGGCTTCGACAATCAGGTTCTGGCGCTCGATCCGTCCAATGTCGGACGAGAGATCGCTCATCCACTCCCCATCCTTGAAATACTCGAAGTGCCGCGATCGTGAAAGCGCTAATGCCTGCGCTCCCGTGAGGGTCTGACATCCCGTGGTTGTTACATCGAGTCCGGTGCAGTTCTCATACACACCGTTGCTGTTGCAGTCGCCGTAGTCGCGTACCGGATAGGGCAGATCCATGTTGATTCCATGGAGCGCATTCACCATGTCCATGAGGCCGAAAAAGTTGACCACGATCCAGTGCGTAATGGGAATGCCGAACGTATGCTCGATCGTTTTGACGAGCCCGTTGGCACCGGTACCGCTCGGATTTGGATCGTTGGGACCGGTTGCAAATGCGGCGTTGATCTTGTTGGGGCTCGAGACACCCGAAGATGAAGGCACGCCCGACAGCGTGACCAAGGTGTCTCGCGGGATTGACAGGGTGCTCGCCGTACCGGTCTTCGGGTCGACGTGAACGATCTTGATGGTGTCGCTGCGCTGCCCGCCGGCCGTGACCTGATTACCGAACTGCTTGGCCTCGGCCGCCGTCTCTCCTTGCCGGGTATCGGAACCTATTACTAAGACGTTAAACGGCGCACCATCAGCCACGGCGACGCAACTGGCGCACGCGGCCGTCTTGATCTGACCGAACTCGTAGCGGAAATAGCCATACCCGGCGCCGGCGATCAGCAGGATAAGCACGACCACCGACGACACCACCGTGACTACTTTTCGCCGCCGGGTCCATCGAACCCTGCCGCCTCGTCGCAGCGGCCGGTTTCGCTCAGCGCTTTGTTCGATCCGCGCCCCGAGAGCGGTCAGGCCGGCCTCGTTGGCTACCGGGGCCGATCTCGCGGGCTGAGGCAATTCGATCACCGCCCGCCATACTGCCTGCGGCCGGATTCTGGTCCCTGCGGCCAGGCTGTCGGCCCAGCGCCGCGAGGCCTTCCTCATTGGCCACGCGATTACGTCTCCGACCAGGAGAGGAGCGGCGGGACCCATCGTCAGGGCGACGGTTGTTCGCCATGGGCGTTTACGGTACCAAGGCCGCTCGGCATGGTGTGGGCACCTGCGGAGACAGATTTATGACGCTTTCGCAACAGCCAGCTTTGTCCCTGGTCGGATGTCGCTACGAGCGGCGTATCTGCTTTTCGGGGTGGGCGGGATCGATACCCCAGCTCGCGACCCATTTGGGCGTGATGCGGATGACCTCGCGATTCATGAATGGAAGTGGCGGATCGACATCTTCCGGCTATTTTGCGACGAACCGTTTGGGTCCACCGTGGCGAGCCGCGCCAACGGTTGACTCTTCAGGTAGGCACGCGGCGTCAGAAGTCACGAGTCGCTCTTGTATCCGGGTGGCGGCTCATCTTGAGGCCCCAACGATGGACTGAATTCTGCGGAATACTTCTCGAACAATCCCCTCCAGTCGAGCGAGGGCTGCCGGGGCGGTTCCAGGAGGTCGAGGCATTGTTCCCAGCCCGCGGCATTGCGGGCTGCGATTCCGGCCGGTAGCTCATCGATGAGGACCAACCGAGTTCCGCTTCCCTCGACTGTGAGCTCGAACCGCAGAATTTCCTCACCCCAGGTGTAGCTGAGTAGCTTCGCCGTCTCGACGGCCAAGACCCGACCTTCGAGCGGCGTATCCATGACCTGGGGGGCGAATCGGAAGAGAATTGTTGCGCCGACCTCCCAGGAACCTCCGACCACGTCGACATCACAAGGGAACCATGACCGAAGTTCGTCACGGTCGGTGATGGCGGCCCATACCACCTCGGGTGGGTCGGCGAAGTGGCGTTCAAGTCGCAAAGCCGCCCGCAGGCCGCCAGCGAGGATTCTTGCCTCAGTCATGGGGACCTCCTTTGATCGAGATGCTCTTGCAGTCGGTCGAGACGCTCGTTCCACAACTGGCGATAACCGTCCAGCCACGCCTCGAGTTCGACAAATGGCTCGGGCCGAATGCGGTACAGGCGGCGCTGCGCCTCACGACGTGCCTCGACGACGCCCGCTTCTTTCAGAACTCGGAGATGCTTTGAAACCGCTGGTTGGCTCAACGAAAGTCTCTCAACCAGGTCCCCCACGGGACGTTCTCCCTCACGCAGCAATTCGACAAGGGCATAGCGACTGGGGTCACCCAGAACTTGGAACGTCACTGACGTGGCCATACGGCCTAATATGCCCTATGGCTTATATAGCTGTCAAGTAATACATAGCAACGGAGGGGTTTGGTGTGGTGGCATCAGAGCCCACCAGCCGTACTGCGAGCCCCAGAGCACGTGGTGAGGGCTTGAGGGAGGTCCGCCTTGCCCCGAGTGGCCGCCTCAACGGCGCTGCAGGATGGAAATGAGCCGAGCACGGTAGTGAGAAAGTGAAAGGCTCGAAAGACACGCAATGGCACGAACCAAGGAGCGAATGAACATGACAGGGCCTTACGCCGACAGTCCGGGTCGATGGAAGACCGTGTCGATGGAGGACGGGCGCGTGGAAATGTCCTGGACGCCGACGACCGATATGGCGAATCCCTTCGGGAGCGTCCACGGCGGAATCATCGCTACCCTCATCGATGAGGTGACGGGAGCGGCCCTGGTGTCGACCATCGAGTCCCCTACTGCACCAACCGTTTCCCTGAACGTCGAGTATCTCTATGCGATTCCGACCGGTGCGTCGTACACCGCGGTCGGTGAGATCGTGCGACGAGGTCGAGCGCTGGCGATTGTCGATGCGCGCATCATGAACGAGGAGGGCAAGGTTTTCGCTCGGGGAACGTGCATCTTTCAGATTCCCCGTCCGAAGTGATTCTCCTTGGTGTCAGCTCTTGATGAGCTCGTCCGCCCACTCCATGAGCTGTGGTGTAAGCAGGTGCCAACGATCGAACAGAGTGCCGCCTCCGGCATTCCGGTTCCCGCTTCGCTCCATCCATTCGCGGTCGCCCCAGGGCGGCTCAGCCAGTCTGGCGTTGGGGAGGTTGGCCGCCAACCGCTCCGAGGTGGCGCGGGTGTGGTTCATGTCGCTCTCGCCACTGCGAAAGACGAGAATGGGCACCGTCAGCGCGGACGCCTCCTCATCGCTCAGGCCGGGCACGAGAGGATCGCCACAGGCGCAGTACGCATGGGCCCAACGCTCCATCGTCTCGCGGAACACCTTCGGGTCCTGAGCCAGGAAGCGGTCCCGGTTGCGCGGGTTGCGGCGGATGACCTCTTCCCACGTCTCGAGATTGGCCACGTCCTCCATGGTGCCGTTCCAGATCGCCCTCAGGGAGGGGAAGCAGTAGACGCTCGCCAGCGTCATGTTGCCCATTGGGCCGCCGCTGATCCACCATATACCCAGACCAGCCGCCACATCGGGGTGACGGGCTGCCGTCAGCAGCGAGATGCGGGCGCCACCTGAGCCACCGATGATGATCGTGGGCCCAACGTCGAGGTGGCGCAGGAGAGCAGCGAGGGTGTCCGCCTGCAGGATCGACTCACTGGAACCCGAGAAATCGACCGAAGACTCGCCGACGTTGGGCCGGTCCCAGATGATCGCCTGTTGCCCGCGGTCAGCGAGCGCCTGCCCGAATTCCCGCACGCCCCCGTAGTCCTTGCTGAAACGCCCGCCCGGGGTGATGACCCAGGGCCGACCTGAGCCGATGACCTCATACGCGATCTCGAGATCGCCGATCTCAGCAATAGGCATCCAGAGAGTGGATCTTAGAGTCGGTAGAGCTTGCGGGCGTTGTCGCCCATGACCCGGGACTGGGTCTCGGGACGCAGAGCGCTCATCTTCTCGGCGACTCCCTCGACCGGCGTCGGGTACAGGCAGGTCGGGTGCGGGAAGTCGGTTTCGAAAAGGATCCGATCGTCACCAATCTTGTCCATGAGGCTCTGCAGCTGCCCCTGGGCCTCTTCGAACCAGAACGTGGCGTACCAGTTGTTGGCGAAGTACTCCGAGGGCTTGCGCTTCATCGCCTTGTAGTGATCGGGGGCGTTCTCGAACAATTCGTAGTCCATTGTCTCGAGGATGAAGGGGATCCAGCCGATACCACTTTCCACGGCCACCATGGTGAGGTCGGGGAAACGGTCGAAGACACCAGAGAAGATGGTA
This sequence comes from uncultured Acidimicrobiaceae bacterium, assembly GCA_963737745.1. Taxonomy (GTDB): domain Bacteria; phylum Actinomycetota; class Acidimicrobiia; order Acidimicrobiales; family RAAP-2; genus Bog-473. The sequence continues at coordinate 115,545 of CAVTTR010000005.1, forward strand.
TTCATGACGACACGGGCGCTGTTGAGGAACAACATGCCGCCCCCGATGGCCGGCTTGATGTACTCGTCTTGGGATGGCCAGAAGTACTTGCCGAAGAAGTCCATTGCGGTATTACTCGAGCCGATGTGGAAATGCACGGGCATGTTGAGGTCACTGCACGCCTGCCACAACGGGTCCCACGCCCGGTTGGCCAGGTCGGGCGAGCCGGCGTCCTGAGGATCCGAGGTCATGTTGATGCCGCGCAGACCCAGTCCGGCGGCTCGCTTTGTCTCTTGGATGCAAAGATCGACATCCCAGGCCGGCATCAGGGTCATCGGGATGAACCGGTTGTTCGACGAAGTCTGCAAGTCGGACATGGCGTCGTTATAGATCTCCAGGCACAACATGCGAAGTGCTGCGTCAGGAATGACGTTGTTGAGCGTTGAGCCACCCAGTCCCACCACGTTGGGGAACAGAACCTGGGCGTGGATCCCACACTCGTCCATCAACGCCAAGCGGGCCTCGGGGTCATAGGCGCCATCGTGGACCCAGTCCAGACCCTTGTTAGAGGAGTCCAAGAACGGGATCTTCGAGCTGTCCTTCGCCACAACCCCACCACCACGAGCAAAGCCCAGCACCTGGCCATCGACGATCCACGTAGGGAGACCATCGCGCTCTTCGATGTGGAGGACGCGGTCCTCGTAGCCTTTCGGGGCTCGGCTGGTCCAGAGGTCGTAGGGCTCCGTGTAATGCGTGTCGGCGTCGATGATTTGGAAGTTCTCTGCCAGCTGCGTCATGTTGTCCTACCTCGTTTTTTTCAGAAGGGTTTCTGCGGGGCCCCCGCACCTCGCAGTATCGCGCCGCTACCGTTGCCTGGCAATTCATCTCGATGACGGGTATCGCCTGCGTCCTGCAACCCCTATTATGAACGCCTGCCGCCAACTCCTGGACGTACCCATAGAGAGGCCCCGAGGTCGCCCGTCACCGCCAGCCAATGGGGGGCAGGAACGGGGGGATGCCGACGTCATAGTCACCAATGAGCTGGTCGCGCCGTTCCTCGATCCGGTCGAGCGTCCAATCCTTGTCCTCCGAGTCGATCTGCGTCACCGGGTGGTAGCCCCGAATCAGCTGGATACGGTTCCCGCTGACACCGAAGATTTGACCGCTGATGCCCTGGGCCAAATCAGACGCCAGCCAGGCGACGAAAGGAGCAACCTGGCCTGGCCACATCGGATCGAATTCGCCGGGAGGGGGCACCTCGTACGTTGAGCTAAGGCCCCCCCACAGCCGGGTGTTGGCGACCGGAGCGATGGCGTTGGATCGGACCCCGAGGTTTGCCAGATCCCTGGCCAACACCGTCGAGAGCGCGGCCACCCCAGCCTTGGCCGCGGCATAGTTCGCCTGGCCCGAGTTCGAATAGAGGCCGGACTCCGAGGACGTGCTGATGATGGCGGCATCTACGGGAGTACCTGTCTTCTTGAACTGCTCCCGCCAGTGCGCCGAGGCGAAGCGTGATGGGGCGTAGGTACCCTTGAGGACGGTGTCGACCACCGGGTTCCACTCCTCTTCGGACATGTTGAACGCCATCCGATCTCGCAAGATGCCGGCATTGTTGACCAGGATGTCGAGGCGGCCGAACGTTTCCACCGCCTGAGCAATCAGCGCCTCCGCATCGCCCCAGTTGGATACGTCACCGGAATTGGCAGCAGCGGCCCCGCCGGCGCCCTCGATCTCTGCCACCACAGCCTGCGCCGGGCCCGGATCCGAACCCACGCCCCTGCCGTCGCAGCCCAGGTCATTGACCAACACCGCGGCACCTTCCCGGGCGAACAGCAAGGCATGCTCCCGGCCGATGCCCCCACCCGCGCCGGTGATGATCGCTACTTTCCCCTCGAGTAGGCCCATGTCCCAACATCCCCTCTCCCCCGCTCACGCGAGACGTCACACCTGATTTGACCGTCCTGTTCCACCGCTGTCAAACAGACGACGAGGCCAGCCGCAATCATCGGCGCGTCAAGGTGCGAAGACTTCTCACGCGACCTGTCGTCCCCACCGATGGCTCGTTCCGCCAATGGGTAGTTTGGGCACCCAGAGCTCTGATGGGTCGAAGGGAAATCATGATCACTATCGACACGCACGGTGCCGTGGCCGTCATTCGCATGGATGGCGGCGAGAACAGGATCAACGACGATTTCGTGGATGGCTTTCTCGGCGCTCTCGAGGTCGTCGAGGCGACGGAAGGGCCCATTGCTCTGATCACAACCGGCGTCGATAAATTCTTTTCGAATGGATTGGACTTGGAGTGGATGGCAGAATCCACCCGAGGGTCAGGCCCCTTCCTTGAACGGGTTCACGAGCTGTTCGCCCGCATTCAGAATCTCGACGCCTATACCATCGCCGCCGTCAATGGCCACGCCTTCGCTGCCGGCGCAATGCTCGCCACCGCGCACGACTACGTGATCATGCGGAATGGACGAGGCTACTGGTGCCTTCCCGAGATCGACCTCGGACTGGCTCTGACGCCGGAGATGTTCGCTCTCCTCTCAGCCCATCTCCCGCGCCCCGCACTGGCCGAAGCAACTCTTACCGGTCGACGATATGGCGCCGAAGAAGCCGTGACAGCTGGCATCGCCCACGAAGCCGTCCCGGTCGAAGACCTCCTCACACGGGCACTCGAAGTCGCTTCGGCCATGTCCGAGAAGAGTCGTGACGTCCTCAAAGCGCACAAAGCCTTTCTGTACGCTTCAATCCACTAGCGAAGAAGTGTCGGCCTCTTGCCGACGCTCCTCATCGGGCGGTGTAGCCGCCATCCACTGGAAGCATCACCCCGGTGATGTTGTGCGCGCGGTCCGACGCCAAGAAGGCCGCCGCCTCGCCCACGTCCGCCGGGTCGATGTAACGCCCCAACGGCTGCATTTGCGCCATTCCGGCGAGCACTTGCTCGGACCGCTCCTGGAACGCCAACGCAGGGTCGGTCACCCCGAAGTTGGTCGGCATAGCGGCTGGGCAAACCGCATTGATCCGGATGTCGAAGGGGGCCGCCTCAATCGCGACTGTCCTCGTTATCTGGACCACTCCCCCCTTCGTCGTCCCGTAGATGGTGCCTCCCCAGCCGACCAGCCCCGACACCGAAGCCGTATTGACGATGGAGCCGGGCGTCCCCTGTGACTTGAACTGCAGGATGGCGTGCTTCATGCCATAGAAGATTCCCCGCAGATTGGTGTCCATAAGGTGTTCCCACTTGGCGTCGTCGTACGTCTCGAACTTGCCGCCGCCCGGTGGTGTAGCCACGCCGACGTTATTGAACATCACATCGAGGCGGCCGAAATTGGAGACGGCGGACTCGATCGCGGCCTGCACGTCCGCCTCCTTGGTGACGTCGCACACCGCGACCACTGCGGCTCCGCCCTCTGCCTCCACTTGGCGAACCGTCTCCTTGGCCCAGTCCTCCATGATGTCCGCACACACGACCTTGGCGCCCTCGCGACTGAACACGAGAGCCGACGCTCGTCCCACGCCAGAACCGGCCCCCGTGATCACACAGACCTTGTCTTCGAGCAACAACATGTGCCCCCCAGCGATTGAGCTTGTAGGTAGAAGTATGTCTACGGTTGACTACACGTCCGCCGTGCGGACGAATTTGATCGCACCCGTCGGACACCCAGCGACGGCCGCCTCGATCTGCGCCTGGGGGTTCCCCGCCGCGTCCTGCACCACCGCCCTCGTCTCGTCGTCGATGTCGAAGGTCTCGGGGGCATAGACAACGCACACGCCGGAGCCCATGCAGATGGATCGGTCGATCTCAATTCGATACGGAAGCTCGTTGCCCATCAGATGAGCCTGTAGAGCTTCGCTGCGTTCTCCCAGAGGACCTTTCGCTTGTCATCCTCACCGAGATGCGTGAACCACTCATCCGTTAACGACTTGGAGTTGGGCCACGTCGTCTCCGAGTGCGGGTAGTCACTGGCCCACATGATGTTGTCGATCCCGATGTGGTGGCGCTCGCGCAGACCCACGGGGTCCTCCATGAATGTCCCGAAGACCTGTCGCTTGAAGTAGAAGCTCGGCGGGTTCTCAAGCTCGCTCTTCGTCCAGAACCGGTGCTTCTCCCACAGGTGGTCGGAGTAGTACTCGAAGAAGGAGATCCACCCGATTTGACCCTCCACGGCCACGAACTTGATCTCGGGGTACCGCTGCATCACCAGGCCATGGATCAGTTCGGAAACAGACTCGGCCATGGTGAGCTTGCTCATGACGAGGCCCGTCATGAAGCGGGGGGCGCTCTCATAAATGCTGGGGGCCGGGGTGCCGGGCCGACGCCCACCGACATGCAGACCCACGGGGAATCCAGTCTCGATGAAGGCCTCCCACATGGGATCCCACTTACGGTCGCCATAATCACCCTCCGGCGGGAACAGGGGGATATAGCCGCTGACCAGGCCCGGTTGGGCCGCGGCGAATCGAAGTTCCTCCACCGCCCGCTCCGGCGTGTCAATGGGAATCGCTGCAACACCGAGGAGCCGCTCCGGAGCATACGAGGCGTAGTCCGAAAGCCACCGGTTGTACCCGCGCACGCTATTGAGACGGAGCTCTGGGTCCTTGGATTGCAGGGGACCGCCTAAGTACAGAACCTCGGCGTCCACCCCGTCGATGTCCATGTCCTTCACCCGCTCGGCCGGGTCCCAGGCCCCCGAGCGTTGCTCGTCCAACTTCCGCACATTGAGAGTGAAATCTTCCGGCTTCTTCCCGGCGAGGTTGTCGAGCGTCATGATCGGTGTGCGGGTGCCTTCGAATTCGCGAAAGTCACCCTCGTCGGTGTGGACGAGCTTGGGTCCACGCTCGCGGAACTCCGGGTCAAGGTACGTCGACCACGCCTCGACCGGCATGGTGACATGCGAGTCCGATGAGATCAGTCGGTAATCACTCATTTACTGCCTCCGTATGGTGTATTGGCTCTCGTTCCACATCAGTTGTTTGCGCCACTCGACGGGCGTCCTTCGACGGGGCAACTAGCTCAGTTGAAGAGGACGGGGATTCCGTTCGGGCCGCGGTGCTCGAGACCGATGAGTCGCACGTTCGGCGCAGCGGGGTCAAGGCGTAGGTTTGATAGACGATCGAGGACGGCGTTCATCGCCACCCACATCTCGGCCCGTGCGACGTGCATGCCCAGACATATATGCGGCCCACCGGCGAAGCCGACATTCGGCTTCGGGCTGCGATGGGGGTCGAAGCGATCCGGATCCTCCCAGCGGGCGGGGTCACGGTTGGCGGCCCCCAGGTTCATCTCAACAATGGCCCCGGCCGGGATATCGACCCCGAATAGCGAGACGTCTTTGGTGACCAAGCGCCGGAAGATCGGATCGGTCGGTTCCCAGCGAACGGCCTCGTCGATGGCTCGACGGAGGAGTTCACGATCCTCGCGGACCTCGTCCAGGAGGTCGGGGTCCTTGAGAAGGGCAAGAAGCAATATGCCGAGCTGGCGCCACGTTGTACCCGAGCCTGCGGTGAGGACGAGCATCGAGAACCCGTAGATCTCCTCGTCGGTAAGCAAATGGCGCTTGCCGTCCTCCTCGATCTCTGTCTGCACGAGCGTGGTGATGAGATCGTCTTGGGGCTCGCGCCGACGTGCTTCGATGACCTCTTTGAGCATTGTGGTCGCCCGCTCTTTGCGCTGCGTCAAGACGTTTTCGTCCACGTCCTGTCGAGTCATTCCGCCGCCCTCGGTACCCTCTCGGAAATCCAGAGCCTGCTGCCGGGTGAGCCCGAAGCTGGCGGTGATCGTCTGCAGCGGGATCCGCGAGCAGAGTTCAGCGTTGAGCTCGGCGTGTCCGACGTTTTCGAAGGCGGAGACTGCTTCGTCAACGAGTGCGTTGATCCAGTTGTCGATCCACCACTGAGCCCGCTTTGGAGAAAAGGCCGGCTGGACCAACGCCCGATTCCGACGGTGTTCGTCCCCGACCATTTCAAGAATGCTGTGACCGAACATCCGGGTCGTAAATCCGGCATAGATGGTGGAAGAGAACGTCTGGTTCTCCCGAAGGATGAGGTCGTTGGCCTCATAGGAGTAGGCCGAATAGATGGGCGCGTCGCTCCGAATGCTGATACCGCCAGGCGCATACCCGAGCAGTTCGCGAATGGAGCCCCGGTGCACCGGTGCCTGGGCCCGCAACTCGGCGAACTGCGGATATGGATTCTCGACGAGGATGCCACCGTCGGTTGCCCTGACGTGTCGCTCGACATCGTAGAGCTCCTTGAACCGTTCTGCTTCTGCTGTTGACGTCACGGACCCTCCCCAAAGACTGTCGTTTTCATGATGGTAGACCAGCGTTCTATCTGCGGCCAGTGCAACCCTCCGAGGGTCTTTCTAGGCCACAACCCCCTCTGCCCGGAGGGTCTGGATCTTGCTGTCGCTCACACCCAGTTCGCGCAGGATCTCGTCCGTGTGCTCGCCCAGATCGGGCGCCCGTTCCACGGTCAAGGCGTCCTCATCAAAGAGGATCGGGGGTGCCGGGATGCCGAGGGTGCCCGTCGGGTAGTCGACCGACTGCAGATAGCGGTTGGCCAGCACCTGGGGGTCATGGTGCATCTCGGCCGGTGTCTGCACCGGCGCCCAGACGCCGTGAGCCGATGCGAGTGCGACCTTTATCTCCTCGAGGCTCATCGCCTCGAAGAGTTCGGTGAGCAGGGCGACAGACTCCTCTCGGTGTGCCGCCCGCGCGGCCGTCGTGGCAAACCTCTCGTTGGTGGCCAGCTCGGGTCGACCAAGGCACGAGCACAGATCCGCCCAATCCGCGTCCGGATCGTTGACGAAGACGAGACTGACCCATCTCCCGTCGCCCGTCCGGTAGTTGCGCATCGAGGCGGGGGATCCGTCCCTGGTCATGGGGTTGGGAGGTTGCGGGGGGAGCCCCGGGCTGCTGGCGATGATCGGCTGGTGGTTGAACCACACCGCGGTGCCGAGCAACGAGCCATCGACGACCGGGGCGACTCCGGTCAGGGCGCGCTGTAATAACCCAGCGCAAATGCCACCGGCCAGAACCATCCCCGACATCGTGTCGCCGTGGCCGACCATCCCCGTGGGCGCCTCGGCCCCCGACACCTGCATCGCCACGTCGGCGAGCGATCCGCGGGCCCACCAGATGGCGGCGTCGTAGGCGCGCCGTTCCGACTCAGGCCCGAGCGGCCCCAGACCGGTCCCCTTGGCGTACACGATGTTGGGATTCCTGGCCCGGATCTGATCGACATCAAAGCCGAGCTTCCGACGAGTGGCGGGCAGATAGCTCGTGAGGAACACATCAGCCGAGTCCACCATCGAATACAAAACGTCGCGCCCCGCGTCGGTGGCGAGATTCAGGGCGATCGCCCGCTTGCCACGGTTGTAATTCTTGAACGAGCGGCTGCTCGAACCCGGCTCGAGTGAGCCGCCGAGGACCCTGTTCGGATCCGGCGCGCGGGGGTTTTCGACCTTGATCACGTCGGCACCCCAATGCGACAGCACGCCTCCGGCGGCCGGCACGAAGGCCCACATTGTGAGATCGATTACGCGGATGCCGCTCAACGGTCCCGTCATTCGTCGTTTCCCCCCTTTTCGACCCGCTCGAACACTGGGAGCTTGAAAATTCCCGCCTCGTCCTCGCATTCGAGAAAGGCCACCCTGACTGGCATCTCGAAGGAGATGTCGTCGTGATCGAAGTCCAACGGATTGCTTATGAAAAGGGGACCCTCGGCGAGCTCGACGAGGATTGTCGTCCACGGCACTTCGAGCTCGGAGTAATAGGGGCGTTCGAACGTGCACCAACTCACGATGCGACCGTCGCCGCTCATGGCCTCCCACGTGAGGGCCTTGTTGGCGCACTTTTCACAGGCCGTCGTCGGAGGCCACGAGAGATGACCGCAGGCATCGCAGCGTTGGATCCGCAGCTCGCCTCTTTCGCACCAGGCCCAGAAATCGTCGTGGGCCGGTCCGACGACTCGGCTCGGCCGTCTCTCCGCCACCGTCACCGCTGCCTCGCGAACACGATCGGGTGTGCCGAATCGGTGGTCGTGAACGAGAACAATGAGACCTCCGCGTTTTCGACTTGCCTCTCGCCCGCCTCGTGGCGGAGCTGACGGACCGCCTCTGCGATGAGGTTCCACCCTTGGAGATACGACTCGGACAACATGCCTCCACCGGTATTGGTGGGCAAGGTGCCGCCCCAGGTCGCCTGACCGGCTTTGAAGAACTCGAGGCCCTGGCCCGGCTCGACGAATCCGTATCCTTCCAGCTGGTTCACCAGGTGGATCGTCGAGGCGTCATAGCCCTCGAAGTGGTCGACGTCGGTGACCGTCAGCCCGGCCATCCCGAGTGCTTGGCCACCCGCTGCGGCGAGCTGCGGACGGAGGCGCTCCCTCACCATCTCGTGCATCTTCGAGTCCTGCACGTAGGCGTTCCCCCAGCCGGCCACGGAAACCGGGTGATGCGCCAGGTCGGCCGCGCGTGCACGGTCGGTCAGGATGACGCAGACGGCGCCGTCATTGACCAGGCACATGTCGAACAGCCGCATCGGGCGAACGATGTAGCGACTGCCGAGGTAGTCGTCGATCGTCATTGGCTTCCGCATGATCGCGTTGGGGTTGCGTTCGGCGTGCGAGCGAACGGTCATGGCCACCGCACCGAGGTCGGCCTCCGTTGCTCCATAGGTCGCCTTGTAGTAGGTGAACATTAAGGCCCAGTGGGCTGCTTGTGAGCTCCAACCCCAGGGGTGGTAGTAGTAATAGGAGTCGCGGCCGCTTCCCCCGTACGTCTGACCACCGTAGTTTCGTCCGATTCCTCGTGACGGCAACGAATGCACCACCGCCATGGTGTGGCAAGCGCCGCTCGCGAGTGCCGCGAGCGCGGTCTGAAAGGGCATCATCCCGCCGCCGGGCATCACATGTCGGGCCTCGATGCCGATTGTCTTGGCAAATGACGCCGGATCCGGACCCCCATAGGTAAAGGAGGCGCACAAGCCATCGACGTCCTGAGGCGCCAATCCACTGTCGTCGAGCGCCCGTTCAACCGCCTCTTTCGCCAGGGACTCCGCGTCGGGCGGCACGTAGTCGGGTTCTGCGGCACGAGAGGCGCGGTAGTCGTCACCGAAGTCCGTCGTGCCAATACCGACAACCGCATACTTGCCGGCGGCGTCCCCGCTCGGGGCGTTGATCACAAACGAGGTGTCGGTCATGCCAGCCTTCCGGGCCTTGCCGTCATCGAGCCGTGCGCACACACCGTGCTGGATGCACGCCGCCCCCCTAGAGAAAAGGCGAGAACGTCACAAAGCATCGCCGTCGAATATGAATCCCCCACGGTGGCATCCTCGCGCAACTTCTGGTCCCGATCCACCGCAGCCGACAAGCCACGTTCGGTCTGACGCGACGTGTTGACCGATGCTCAGCCGCTGGGACGCCGCCAACTCACGCTTGCCACTGGGTCTCTAAGAAGTTGGGCGAACATCATCGAGGATGCCGACGATCGCCTGCATCACCCTGACCCCGGCCAACAGCTCGGCTTCGGAGAGCATCGCCAAGTGCTCCTCCCACCGTGCGTGCCAAAGTGCCCGCTTCTCATCCATGATCGCCCGACCTGTGGGAGTGAGTGAGACCATACACACCCGCCGGTCGCTTCCATCACGATGCCGCTGCACGATGCCATTCGATTCCAATTGGTCCAGCATGGCGGTCACGCTGGCCGGATTGAGATCGGCGCTGCGCGCCAGCTCGCCTGCGGTGACCTGGTCGGTCTGCGCGAGCACAGTCAGCGCCCGCAGCTGCGAGAGGGTCAGCTCGAGCTGCTTTGTGTGTTCGCGCCCGCGGAGGCGTCGTTCGGCCCCGAAGAGCTCGCCCAACGCCGTGCGGACCCGTTCCACCGCCACCGAGCGCCCCTGCAACTCGGTATCGATCCTCATCCGAGAATCTCGACGAACGAATCGTCCGGTGGATGTTCAAAGCCACCGCCCGACAGATGAACTTTGCGCTCGAATTCGCCAGAGGAAGATGGTGGGGATGATCGAAGCGAAGATCAGGATCATCACCCACCAATACGTCTGGGAGAAAGCTCGAGCGACGGCACTAGCGCTCGGATGTGAACCGAGGTGCGTGAGCTTGTTCTCCAGTACCACGGCAATCACGGCTGTTCCGAGGGAACCCCCGACACGCTGAATGACGTTGAGTTGTGGGCTGGCGTCGTTCACCTGATCGTGCGAGAGCGCCGTGAAGGCGGCGGTCATAGCCGGCATGAAAGCGAGGCCAACGCCCGCACCTCGGACGACCATCGCCACACCGATAATCACAAATGATGTCGTCGCATTGACGAACAGGAACGGCACGGTAGCAACCCCGAGGATGACGCAACCCCAGAGCGATGTCAGCCCTGCACCAAAGCGACGGGTCGCCATGCTCGAACGATTCATGCCGATGGCCGCACCGATGCCTTGGGGAATCAACAGCAGACCGGTACGGATCGCATCGTCACCCCGCGCTACTTGGAAATACAGGGGGAGCAGGATGAGTGCCCCGAAGAGTCCGGCGCCCAGACAAAAGAATACAAAGCTGGCTGCGCTGTAGGCCTTGATCCGGTACAAAGTGAGATCGAGGAGGGGCTGGACGATTCGCCGACATCGAAGAACGAAGGCGACGAGCAGAAGGAGGCCGGCAACTACCGGTAGGACGACCGAGAGGGAGGTGAAGTTACCTGCGGTGGCACTTTCCGAAAGCCCATAGGTGATGCCCACCGTTCCGGCGGCAGCCAAGATCAACCCCTGCCAGTCAAGGCGACCGGCTTCACCCTTTTCGGGATGGTCGCGAGGAAGCAGCTTCATGGCCACGAAGAAGGTCACGATTCCGATGGGCACGTTGACCAAGAAAATGGCCTGCCACCCCACGTTCTGAAGCAAGAGGCCACCTAGCGTGGGACCGAACACTGGCGCCAGAACGGTTGGCACCCCGATGACGCTCATTACCTTGGGCAGGTTCTCCCGCCCGACCGCCTTCACCAGAATGGTCATCCCGGTCGGCAAGAGCATCCCTCCGCCCACCCCTTGGAGTGCCCGGAAGGCGATGAGCTCCCCGACGGAGCTCGCCAGTCCGCAAAGCGCCGATCCGGCTGTAAAGAGGACGAGGGCAACGATGTACACCCGGTAGGCGCTATAACGCCGCACCGCCCAGGCGGTCAGCGGTATGACCGCTGCCAGCGACAGGAGGTAGCCGGTAATTACCCATTGCACGCTATTGAGGGGCGTGTGCAGATCCTTCGACAGGTCGTGCAGCGCGATGTTGACGATTGTTGTGTCGATTACCGACATGATCGACCCGAGCACGATGACAACGGCTATCCGCTTGACATGAGGCTCAATGACCCCGTACGGCCGTGCGTTCTGCGCTTTGGAGGTTGTGGTCATCAGCTGGTTGGGGCTCCGGCGTCTGGGTTTAAGGGGTGAATAATTAAGTACCTAAAGGTTTGGCAACAAACTAGATGCCAAACCGAAACCGGTCAAGTGCGGGCTTTGGCCTCAGGCGGCTGTGAGCCGAGTACTCCTCATGACAGCTTGGGGACACACGTTGGGCGGCGTCAGGGGCTCTCCCAAAGAAAAGGCTCCTCACCCACCCAAATGTGCACATTGCACCACGAGGTGGGGTGCCGACGGGCTGGCCTGCCCTCGACCCTCCCTGGCTTCCGCGCTAAATAGGCCATTTCATGGCCACTTTGCCGCGGACACTTCGGATCGTTCGCGACCTGCACGACAACCCAGCGCCCACGGCCTGCAAATAGGCCATTTCGTGGCCACTTACGGTTGCGGACTCATGAGTCGGACCTCACCTGCGCGTCTTGAGGGAGACACTCCTCCAACCGGCGAGCCACCGGCGTCGATGCGGGAGGAAGGTGCTGATCGGGGGTCAGCGGCGAACGAACGTCACCTCGACGATGACCCGGTTATGGAGCCCTGAGCCCATTTTGGCCCAAGTGAGACCCCACTCACTCCGATCGATCTCGGTCTCAACACGAAGGGTGAGGGCTCCGTCAGGTTCGTAGCGGAGAACGGCCGGCAATTCTACGGGTCGGCTCACCCCGCGGATGGAGAGATTGCCCTTCACGGTGCCTTGTCCTGGGCCATCGAGACTGGCGCCGGTGACTGCGAAAATCACACTCGGGTAGTTGTGGACCTCGAAGAAGTCAGCGCTTCGAAGGTGTTTGTCACGAAACTTGTTGTTCGTATCGATTGAATTGGCGTCGACGACGAAACGTCCGGTGACTCGCCCATCATCGCCGACGGTACCGCTGCCTTCTGTCACGCGTAGCGTGCCGTTGACCGCCAGAATCCACATCGCCTTTGTTTGAAACTGGATCGTGGTTCGACGTGGATCGAGGTTCCAGGTACCGGTCAGATCCAAAATGGCCGGTCGTTGTGCACGAGGAGTTCCTGTCATTGGCACTGTCTTTCTGTAAATGTCGCTCCTAAGGGGTCGACCTGCTGCCGCTGCCGCTGCCGCTGCCGCAAGCTCGGCGTCCGAGGGTCGGGGGGTCCGCTAGCTCTGAGGCGAGGTCGGAGAGGGGCCCAATGCCATGACTACGTCTCCTGAATATCCGGACGAGTCTCCTGAATATCCGGACGAGCCATCGCCAGGTACGAGACGAATACGAACACAGCCGCCGTGAACACGAGTGTAGTGGGACCGTCTCCAAAGCCGATTCCACTGAGATTGCGGGGCTTGCTGATGTAATCGGCAAAGGAGGCTCCGAGTGGACGGGTCACGACGTATGCGAACCAGAAGGCAACGATCGAGTTCAGGCCGAAACGCCAACGCGCTATCGCCGGGACCAAAATGAGGCCGCCGAACATGAGTCCCGAGGCCAGGTAACCAAGGCTCAGCGAATTCGCCGTAAAATCGCCCAGGGCCGTGCCTAGGGCAAAGGTTGCGAATACCGTGGCCCAGTAGTACGCCTCCCGCCGCTGCGTGGTGATGCTGTGGATGGAAAGCGTCCCTTCATGCCGATACCAGCTGAAGAAGATCGCAGCCAGCACAACGGCCCATAAGAGGGTCGTCCCGGCGTAGGGGATCTTGACATCGAGGTGGAGAAAGTCTGCGACCCCCGTGCCGAAGATGGCAATCGCGTACGCCAGGAACCAGTAGGCGAACGCTCGATAACGACGGGTTGCGAATTGAAAGACGAGCCCGGCCACGAACAGGAGGACCTCGGTCCCCCCGCCTCGGATGTTGCCCCAGGTCTTGAGGTAGTCGGACGTGGCTTCTCCGCCGGCAGTAGTGAGGATTTTTACCACCCAGAAAACGAAGATGACCTCTGGCACCTTGGCGGCGAGCGGTGCTGGAAAGATCTGTCCGATGATCGGGACCTGACTGGGTCCGGCCGACGCTCTCGTGCTCGCGTTCGAAGGAACCCTTCGGAAGCGGCGCACCGTCATCGCCCCCGACTGACAGGACGCAGGGACACGGCGAGCAGAGTGATGACTGCAACAGGCAACAGCCAGTACCAGTTTCGTCCGTGGTGAGTGGCGAACCAGGTGGCGGTGATGGCCCCGATCACTCCCACCGCCACTCTCCAGTCATCGCCGACCACGAAGTCGTACCAAAAACGGCCGAATCGACGCAGATAGATCACGAGGGAACCTGATGAGCGAGTACCCGCCCGTGCTGACGCCTGAGGAAACGGGCGAGAAGAAAACTGGCGCCGGCGATGAAAGCGATGAGGACCGGAGCGGCACTCTCGCCGCCCGGCCATGCGACCCCAGCGCCCTCGGCCGACCAGAACGTCCCGAAAGAAGTAAGGAGTATCCCGACGATGAATTTCAGTGTGTTCTCGGGCACGCGGCTAAGCGGACGATGAACCGCAATCCCCACCGCCGCAACGGCGATTACCGTCATTGATGCGACGAGGGCGCTCACTGCGAGCCGGTGTTGTGCAGTCCCCAACGTGAGAACGATGAAGACGACTTCGAGGCCCTCGAGGAACACCCCCTTGAAGGAAACGACAAAGGAGTAACCATCGAAGGAGGTTCGCCGAGGTGCCTCGCTGGCCAAGACCCGAGCAGAGCCGTAGATGGAGTCCTCGTCGTGCATCTCCTTAAGGCCGCTCGAGCGAAGAATTGCCTTGCGGGTCCACTGAATCCCGAAGATCAAGAGCAGTCCGCCGACGACAAGCCGCAGTGACGTGAGTGAGAGATGACCGATGGCCGGTCCGACCGCTGCCACGACTATCCCCAACACCACCAAGGCAGCTCCGGTACCCGCCATCGTGGCGCGCGCAGCCCCGGGTGGCACCTACGGCAAGCACGATGGTCAGCGCTTCGACCATCTCGACGGCAGTTGCAAGGACAACTGCGAGAAGTAGGAATGTTTCGTTCTTCAAGTTTCGACCTTGTCGCACGCTGTAGCATTTGCTACATATGGTTATTGATTCTGACGAGAACACTACATCGTCGAGCTTGGCCGCGAGATCGGCCCTTCTCGGCAGCCCAGTTGAGCGCGCCGTGGTGGAGTTTCTGCTGGTGAGCGGTCCCCGGGCGGGAGCCATGTCCGCTCGAGAGGTGGCGGAAGCGGTTGGGACGAGTGACGCCACGGTGATTCGCACCGCCCGCTCCCTTGGATTCGAGGGTTACCGAGGTCTGAGACGATTTATGGCGAGCCAAAGCGTCGAGGTGCCTATCGAAGAACGGCTTCGAAAGAGTCTCGACGCCGTTGAAAATCCCGACGCGGAGTTAGCGAGGAATATCGAACGTCAGAGCGGGGCGCTCATGGCGATGGCCGAGAGGATCCCCGAGTCAGAGTTTCACGAGGCAAACCGAATCCTTCAACTGGCCCCGTATGTCTGGTGGAGCGGCGTCGGCCCATCCGCATTCCTCGCCGGGTACGGGGCGTTCCTCTTCCGGCGACTCGGCAAAGACTCCGGCGCTCTGACTCACGCGGGATTTGACGGTGCCGATGAACTGTTGAGCGTGAGGGGGACACGCCGTCGTCGTGCTCGCCTACGGCAGGCTGCACCGGCATGTCCGAGTGCTCCTCGAGAGAGCGCAGGAGGTTGGGTCCGAAGTCATTTTCGTCACCGATTCCGTCTCGCTGTCCACCGAGTGGCAAATCCCTGTGCGTCTCTCGAGTGGCCGCGGGCGCCATGGAATGTTCGCTTCGCACGCGACGACGATTGTCCTCATCGAGGCATTGGCCCTTTCGATGGCAGCCAACCGGTCTGCCGATGCGCAGTCATCAGTCGCACAGCTCAATGCCCTCCGCGCCAAAATCGCCGGCCGACCACTGGCTGTCGACCCCTGACGAGAAGAAGACCCAGAACCTCGGGCATTGTGGCCAGGCAACTGCTCGAGTCATTGAGCGTTTGGGGTAGGAAAGGCGTGAAGACGCCAGTGCGGAGGAGGACACGAGATGCCGAAAGCGATTAAGGGAAATGCTGGGCGCAAGCCGCCTCAGCCCTCAGTGGACCACTCAGACATCGACGAGTGGTGCCGGCGACTGATGCCAGATCTGCAACCCCTCGTGACGGAACTCGATAAGTTGATCCGAGCGACGGTTCCCAACCTTGCATACGCCCTACATCGGAAACGGGCCTATTACGGGCTATCGGGACTCGGATGGATCATTGAAATAGCCGCCTACAACATTTCCGTGAATGTCCTTTTCCTCGGCGGCGCTGACTTCGAGTCCCCTCCCCCGCTCGGAGAAACGGACCGTACCCGGTACATCAAGGTGAAAAGCCTGGAGGAGGCGCAGCGACCGGATCTCCAGAAGTGGATTAAGCAAGCGGGAAGCACCCCGGGATGGATCTGAGAATCCAAACGAGGTCATCAATCCGGGGAATTTTGCGAAAGGCAATGAGCCCACGGATCGGCCCTCCTACGCGTCGTGGCGACGTCCGACCACTAGCGAGTCATTCATTGCGCAGCGAATTCAAACGTGTTTCGGTTCGTCAAAGAATGAGAGGGATTTTGCTGTAGCCGCGGGTCGTGCTCGTATGAATCATCTCGGCGTTGGCCATATCCACATCCCAGGTAGGGAAACGGGTGAGCATCTCTTCGAGGGCGATTCGTCCCTCTATACGTGCCAAAGCCGCACCAAAGCAGTAGTGCACTCCCTGACCGAGCGCCAAATGGTGGTCGATCTTTCTCTGGACGTCATACCTGTCGGGATCCTCGAACTTCCTCTCATCCCGGTTGGCGGCACAGGTCAGGAGCGACACGATCGAACCTTCGGCGACCGTCTGCCCGTACAATTCCACGTCCCTGGTCACGGTCCTGCTCTGAATGGCTGACGGTGATTCGTAGCGAAGTGTCTCTTCGATGGCGCCTGGTACGAGGGACATGTCAGCGACGATCGCAGCACGTTGTTCCGGGTTCTCGGCCAACAACTTCACCGTCCAACCAATGAGGCGAGCCGTGGTCTCGTTTCCGGCCGCATTGAGCATGCCGACATAGTTGAGAATTTCCGCGTCTTCGAGCTGTCGTTCCTCACCAGTGAGGGCGTCAATGAAGGTGGCCCGAATCAACTCGGTGAGAAAGTCGTCGGCCGGGTGCTCGCGACGGTAGGCGAGAAACGGCCGGTAGGGCTCACCGAGGGTGGGTAGAATTTGCTCTTCGGGAGCCTCGCCCTTCTCGAGACGCGCGCTCTGGTTCGAAATTCTCACGAATACCGGTCTGGAATTCCTCGGGGATACCGACGAGGGCGCCGATGACCCGCATCGGTAGGTTGGCCGCAAACTCGGTCACGACATCGAACCCGTCGCTTCCCCTCCACGGGTCGAGGTATTCGGCACACAGATCTCGTATACGCAGCTCCAGCTCCTTGACGCGTCGGGGGGTGACGGCGCGACTCAGGATCTTGCGGTGCACATCATGTTGGGGCGGGTCTTCTCCGATGAACAGCCCGGGAGGGTTGGGCAGCCCGCTCTTGATCATTTCCAGCAGGATCCCCTTGGCCGAGCTGTAGGTCCGCCAATCGATTGAGGCGGCCTCCACGTCGTCAAAGCGGGAGAGTGCATAGAATTCGTAGCGATCGTTGTAATAGAGGGGTGCCTCGTCTCGCAGACGTTTCCAGATCGGATACGGATCGCTGTCGATTTCAAAGTCGTACGGGTCGTACTCCAGTTTGGCGGTGGTACTCATGGATGTCTCCTGTTCGCGCGTGCCGATCGGTGGCACTACCAAGACTGATGTAGCTATAGCAGTTGTGCCTGAAAGCGAGGTATTTCCCGGAAAATGGAGTCGCATCGGCCCGTGCGGTCGTCGGCGAGTCACTACGTCACGTCCTCCCATGCTCGCCAAGATCCGAGTCCTCGAATGCACAGCCCTTCTCCCCCCAGTTTCCCAGCGGCGCTACCCACGGCGCATAGCCCTACCGGCATGAAATTACACTGAGTCTAACTCCGTCTGGCAACGTCCGCCAGCCTGAATATGACCGCCCCTCGGCGTGGACGATCCTGCCACAGCCCAACCCCAGAGAGCCGCGTCGGCGAGGCCGGCGACAATCGGCGAACAAATTCGACTAGCGCCCTATTCTGCCGGGAGTTAGACTAAGTCTAAATAAGTTCGGGGATGCCCCCAACCAGACTCTTAGGAGGAACTCCCTTGCCTGATACCTCAAAAGTGGGCTCTCGCGGGATCTACGCCGCCGACCTCGAGCAGACGGTTCCCTATGGCATTTATGACGCCGACCATCACCTCTATGCACCCGATGACGCGGTCACGCGGTATCTGCCCAAGGAGATGATCGATCGCGCCTGGCTCCCCGGCGAGCCCCACATGCTGACCAACGAAGAGTACGACGAGGAAGACGACAAGGACCGGCGCACCATCGGGGTTCACACACAACCCGAAGGTGGATTTGCGGGTGTGGACCTCTCGGAACTCTCAGGGATGGACGGGAAGATCCCCATCCCAGGGGCGATGCTGAACAAGCTCAATCCGATGAAGGATCTCGACCGGCTGAGCCGGGAGCAGCTCGTCGAGCGGTACAACTCCATGCGGCCGGCCTTCGAGCTCAAAGAGCCGCGCGCGTCGCCCTGATGGATATGCAGAACGTCGAGCTCGCCGTCCTGCATGCCGTGGGGACCGGCTGGGAGAGCTCGTTCAACCGCGGCGACACCGAAGCTGGTTACGCCGTGAATCGTGCCTTCAACGATTGGCTCTTCGAAGACTGGGGCTTCGCCTATGAAGACCGCATCATCGTTCCCGTGCCGATACCGCTCTATGACGTCGACTACGCGGTTGCTGAGCTGGAACGCTCGCTCGAGCGGGGCGCCCGGATGATCGACCTCCAGCCCGGACCGGCCGGTGGCGGGCGCTCGCCATTCGATCCCTACTTCGATCCCTTCTGGAACATCGTCAACGAATCTCATACCAAGGTTGCAGTCCACCTCGGTGCTCCCTACACCAGGTACGGCGCCGAGTGGAGCGAGGATCCGAACGCTCGGTATCAGAACTTCAACGGATTCCAATGGGTTTCCTACTGGGGTGACCGACCGATTATGGAGACGGTCACCGCCATGATGTTCCACAACCTCTTCGGTCGCTTTCCGAACATCGACGTCCTGATCGCGGAATTCGGTTCGGTCTGGTTGCCCTACCTCCTCCGCAAACTCGACCACGCCATGATGCTGGGCCGCAAACCAAAGTGGGGCTCGCTCCCTGGTCGGCCGTCTTCGATTTTCAAGGAACGCTGCGTGATCGCGCCATACCCCGAGGAAAACGTCAAGAGGGCGATCGACGAAGTGGGGGACAATTGCCTCGTCTTCGGATCGGACTTCCCTCACTCAGAGGGGATCCCAGATCCCATGCAGTATGTGCTGCAACTGAAGGACTTGGAGGATGTCACCATCAAAAAGATCATGCGCGACAACCTGAGCCGGTTCATCGGATTGCCCGCTTCGTGATGCGGTAACCTCGTGCCGGTGGGGCTACCTCTTACCTGGCCGCACTACATCGACGAACTTGCGGCTTGCCACCCCACCGTTGTCGCCCTGACGACGCCAGATGAGGTCCTGACGTGGCAGCAGCTTGCGACGCAGTCATCATTCGTGGGCAAACGATTCGCCGAGCTCGGTGTAAAGCCCGGTGACGTCATCACCATCGAGTTGGCCAACTGCGTCGCGCACGTCATCTGTTCGGTTGCGGCCTGGCGTGTCGGCGCCACCGTTCTCCCCCTGCGCTGGGATCTGCCGGAACCGGAACGTCGACGCCTCCATGCCCTCGCTCTTCCCACACTCGTCATCACTCCCGAAGAAACCACCCACGACAAGGAGATTTCGGCTCCCGAGCTGATGGAGGACGCCGATGGCCAGGAGCCACCGCACCTTCCCCGCGCCGTCTCGGAAATCGCGTGGCTCATCGCGTCGGGAGGCTCGACGGGTGCCCCGAAGTTGATCGCGTCCTCAATGGCGACGGTCATCGGCCCGGGCGGGCTGCCTGAGGTAGGAAGCGGCCGCCCCTCCTTCGTCGATGCCCAACACCACCGTCATCCCGTCCACCTGGTCTGCTCTCCCCTGTACCACACGCAGGGGTTCGCCTTGCTGTGCCACACGCTGCTCGATGACTTCAGGAACGTCCTCATACCGCGATTCGACGCAGAGGTAGTTCTCGACATCATCGAGGCCGAGCGCGTGACGCTCATGGCTCTCGTTCCCACCATGTTGATCCGACTTCTCCGGAGCCCAACCGTGAGGGAACGGGATCTGTCGAGCCTCGAAGTCGTCTTGCATGGTGCGGGCGCCTGTCCCGAATGGGCCATCCGACAATGGATCGAAATAGTCGGTCCAGAAAGATTCGTGATGGGGTACGGGTCATCGGAAGGAGTATGCAGCACGCAGATTCGAGGGGACGAGTGGCTGCGTCACCCCGGAAGCGTGGGGCGTCCGGGACGTACCGAGGTGTTGGTGGTCGACGAGAGGGGTCGACCAGTTCCTGCCGGAGAGGTGGGCGAGCTGTACTTTCGGCCGGTCGAAGGCGACCACAATGTCCGTTACATCGGGCACGTGGAGCCGCGCACCTTGTCCGGCGGTTTCCTCTCCATCGGCGATCTCGGTTCGGTAGACGAGGAGGGCTACCTCTACATAGCCGATCGTCGAACCGACATGATCGTGAGCGGTGGGGCGAACGTCTACGTTTCAGAGGTCGAATCCGTCCTCCTGCTGCATCCTGAGGTCGATGATGCGGTCGTCATTGGCCTGAGAGATCCCGAATGGGGCCGTCGAGTACACGGCGTGCTTCAGCTCCGCCCAGAAGCACGTGCGGAAGGGGTTATCGAATCGGTTCGGGCGCACTGCCGGGAGCACCTCGTCGCGTACAAGGCACCCAAAACCTTCGAGATCGTCGACGATATCGGCCGGTCCGACTCGGGCAAGGTGAATCGACGGCAGCTCGCAGAGGTTCGCGAGCCGCTCCAGCTGCGCAACGATTAGAAGGAAAGGTCGTTGTCGGGATGGAGGCCGGCGAGAACGAAGGCCGTCCGACGCCGCAGTAATTGGTTGAGCTTTCCGTCTCCCTGTGACCACAGCTGGATCGAATCGAGCACCAACGCTTCGAGAATGTGAGACATCTCCGACGGTGAGATCTGATCTGTGACCTTGCCCTCTTCCTGAGCCCGGACGAAGAGAGGTTCGTAGGCGTCGCGGATGTTCGGTCCAGTGGGAGGCTCGACGTCGGGACGCGGCGGACGGCGGAACTCGGCCAGTGCACGACCGACGGCGGCCGGGGGTGCCGCCGTGATGCGACGATTCAGGGTGTTCATGAGTCGTCGCAAGGAGTCTTCGAGCGTGCGACCAGCCTCCTGGCAGCGCTCCGATTCCTGGATCAAAAGAAAGGAGGTGCCCCATCCCATCTCAAGAAGGATCTCCTCCTTGCGGGCAAAGTGAAAATAGAACGTCCCTTTCGTCACGTGCGCGGCCGCCGCAATCTCCTCGACGGTGGTGTCCTCAATGCCCCTCTCAAAGCCTCTCGCGGCCCATAGGTCCAGAGCTGTTCGGACGAGCCGACGTCGCGTCTCACGGGATCGTTCCTGCACCAACCCTGACCGCCGCGGCTGGTTCGTGGTGTTTCCCGTACCGTCGTGGGTCGTGCTCGGAGAGGCCGTCATCAGGGTCAATCCTAGCCCGCCGCGTATAGCGCTAAAGCGACGCAGACGTAGGTCAGGCTTCCATTGAGCCTGCCATGTCGGCTGCCATGAGGAACTGGACGACGGGACCACCGGCCTCCCACGTACCCGCGATGGATGACTCGATATGACCCGAGTCCACCAGGAGGGTTGCCCCGCTGATCCCGCTGGCGGCGTCGCTGTTCAAGAAGAGCATGACGTTGCCCATCTGCTCGGGAACCAGAACAGGCGTCCCCGTCGCGTCCCGAAAGTCCTTGCCGAATGCATCGAGCCATCCATTGGCACGGGCCAGGGGGGTATCGGTCGGCCCGGGACAGATCGCGTTGATGCGGATCCCCTTGCTGGCGAGTGGATAGCTCTGTCGGGCGACGTATGCGTTCATCACTTGCTTGCTGAACGTGTAGGTGTTGCTGCCGTCGTGGGCGCTCACCCAGGCGTCGGCCGACTCGTAGTCGGGCGTGTCCAGGAATTCGACGAGGGTGTCGAGTTGCCCCAGCCAGCCGAGACCAGCGACGGAGGAAATGAGGCAAGCGGCCGAACCCGCGCCAAGTCTCCCGTCGTCGATCATCCGCTCAAGCAGATGACGGTGCGCAATGAAGTTGACCTTCATGACACCTGGACCGTCGGCGATACCGGCGGCGCAAAAGACCGCCTGTACGGGCCCATCAACCTGTTCGAGAGCAGTGTCCAATCCCGCGCGGTCTCGGAGATCAACCTGAATCGCCTGGGCCACCGGATACCCGATTGGGGCAATGTCCATCACTGCCACTTCGGCCCCGAGGGCCGCAGCCGTCTGGGCCGCCGCCGCACCCATTCCGGTGGCGCCACCTACTACGAGTACTCGCTTGCCGTCGTAACGGAAATCTTCGAAACCAGACATTCCTTTACCCTTTCTTTTCGGAGGACCATCTCTCATGGCCTCTCGAAGCGGAGTGGAAGACCTCGGCCGCCCGAATTATACTTAGTACAAAATCGCGGGCCGTGCTGCTCGACCGTCGGCGACCCTTGAAAGGATTGGCGTGGATCCAGACCTCACCTCCGACCAGCTGCTCCTACGAGAAACCACCGAGAGGTTCATCGAGGAAACCCTGCCACTGAGCCGTGTCCGTGAAATGGCGGAGTCCAACGAGGAACCCGACCCGTCCTACTGGTCGAAGGGAGCCGACCTCGGCTGGTTCGCCTTCCTAGCCCCAGAAGAGCTGGGAGGGGGAAGCATTTCTGGAAACGGTCTCCTTGACGCCGTCATCCTCGCCGAGGTGCGGGGAACACACCTGCAACCGGGTCCATTCATCGATACCAATGTGGTCATCGCATCGCTGGCGACCCATGGCTCCGAAGATCAACGAGCAAAAGTAGTGCCCTCCCTCGTCTCCGGCGAGGTCTCGGCCGTATGGGCCATGGCCAGCGCCACCGGTGACTGGTCGGGAAAGGGCGGGGTTGAGTGCAAGCGGTCCGCGACGGGCTTTCGCCTCAATGGACACAAGGCTCTCGTGGTCGAGGCACAGGGTGCCGACTGGGTGTTGGTCACCACCGAGTGCCACGGGGACGGGCCGATCCAGTTCCTCGTCCCGACTCGAACTCCGGGGCTGTCGGTCGTGCCGAGAGACGGTCTGGACCTGACCCGTCGTTTATGTGAGATCCATTTCGAGGACGTGGACCTGGACGAAGCGTCGATCGTCGGTACAACCGAGTCTGCAGCATCGACCATCGACAGCCAGATGCAACTCGCCGCCCTTTTGAGCGTGGCGGAGTGCATCGGAGCCATGGATTACCTTTTCAATCTCGCTTTGACCTACAGCAAGGACCGCATCGCCTTCGGGCGCCCCATCGGTTCCTTTCAGGCCGTCAAGCATCAACTGGCCGACACCAGCCTTTCCCTGGAGATGAGTAAGGCCGCCGCGACAGCGGCCTCGCAAGCGGTGCAGCACGGGGCGGCGAATAGTTCCGAAGTGGCGAGCATCGCCAAGGCCTTCGTGAGCCAGGCCGCGGTAGACCTGGCTCACAACTGCTGGCAGATTTTCGGCGGCATCGCCTACACCTGGGAGCACGACTTCCACCTGTACCTACGCCGTCTCACCGTCGACGCATCCCTCTACGGACCACCGGCCTGGCACAGGGAACGAATCTGCCAGCTGGCAGCCGTCTGAGACCGCGCAGTTAAGGAAGGACGACATGGCCCCTTCATCCGATGTTGCGACGTATCGCCACCAAGCCAGGGAATGGCTGGAGGCCAACCTCGAGCCCCGCGATCCGCGCCAGCCTCTTCGGGTGCGCGGTGCGGGGCATAGGACTCGGGAGGAGTTCCTGTCCGAGCGCGCCCTCCAGAAGAAGGTCTACGAGGCCGGTTATGCCGGCATCAGCTGGCCCAAGGAGTACGGAGGGCAGGGGCTGACTCAGGATCACGCACGGGCGTTTGCCGAGGAAGCCAGGAGCTTCGAAATGCCCGATCTTGGACACGCCGGCGGGACGACCTACGGAGCCTGCGCCCAAACCATGCTGCGCCACGCGTCGCCGGAGTTTCTGGCTCGCCACATCCCCCGGATGTTGGCGGGCGACGAACTCTTCGTTCAGCTCTTCTCCGAACCCAGTGCGGGCTCCGATCTCGCCGGCATCACCACCAGGGCGGTCCAGGACGGCGAATCGTGGGTGCTCACGGGCTCGAAGGTCTGGACCAGCGGTGCCGCCTACGCCGACTACGGCATGTGTCTGGCCCGAACCGACTTCGACGCGCCGAAGCACCGTGGTCTCACGTGGTTCGCCGTCCCACTGACGACCCGAGGTGTCACGGTCCAGCCGATCCGAGAAATCAGCGGGGAGGCGGAGTTCTGCCAAGAGTTCCTCGATGAGGTCGAGGTGCCTGCGGCGGACGTGATCGGCGAAGTGAATCAAGGCTGGTCGGTAACCCAGACCATGCTCCTCATCGAACGCAGTTCGGGACGCGACGATCCGTCATTCCTTCCACCTGTCGATTCGGGCATAGACCCGTCCCTGATGGAACTGATCGAGAGCGTGCAAAGGACGACGGACCCGGTGGCCCGACAACTCTTGGCCCAGATCCATGTCGCCGACTGGGTTCGTGTCAAGCTCGGTCAGCGCGTGGCCGGCCTGATGCGGACGAGCGACAGACCGGCTGCCGGAATCGCGGCCTACTGGAAGCTGGCGGCTGGTACCTACGATCCGTTGCGAGCGAAGAGCATCATGGAGCTTGGCCAAGGAGGCCCACTCACCTGGACCGAAGGGGACGAGAGTGGCGGCCGACTCGCCATCGACTATCTGAACAGCCGGGTGTGGTCCATCGCCGGGGGATCGAACGAAATGCAACGCAACGCCATCAGCGAGCAGGTGCTCGGCCTACCGCGTGAGCCGAGCTACGACGCTGACCGTCCCTTCAGCGAGGTGATTCGAAACGCGCACAACTGGACGGGACGACCGACGTCGTAGCACGCCTCGCCGGCACCGAAGTCAAATCTGTACCTGCACCACATCATCGATAACGCGGGTGGAGAACATCATCAGATCCTGATTGAAGCCGTCCGACGACGCCGGCCGTACGCAGGTGCCCGAGCGCACGTCATAGCGACTCGCGTGTTGCGGGCAGACGATGAAGCACCCTTCCTCGAGCGGGCGCCCGCCGAGCACGGTGCCTTGATGCGGACACAGGTTCTGGAAGGCGAAGAACTCGCCATCGACGTTGGCCACCGCGACCGGAAAGCCGTCCACTTCCACCGTCGCCGTCTCGCCCGGTCCGATCCAATCGGCTGGGAGTGCGTCGTAGAACTCCGCCATGATTTCGGTGGGTCCGCCGTCGCTCCGAGTTAGTAGCTGCGAACCCGCACGACGTCGAGTTTCTGACCCCTCGGCCGCGTGACGATGAAAAGATGAACCGCCGCCACGCTCTCCACGCTCTGTCCCCCATGCTTTCCCATCACCCGCGCAATGGTGCCCTCTTCTTGGAGACGCGCCCATACCTTGCCGGGGTCTCCGGGCATGATCTCCCAGTCGGTCGGGCCGCCACCCTCCCCCAGGGCCACGCCCTGGATGATGGTCGAGACCCGGATCTCCTCTTTTTCGAATTCGAGGCTGAGCGACCGACCGAGGGCTTCGAGCCCCGCCTTCGTTATGGTGTAGATGGCCTGATACGGGAACACCTCAATCGTCGCCTCTGAAGAGGTGTTGATGATCTCCCCCCTCCTGCGGCCCGCAGCAGGGGGATGGCGGCACGGCACGTGTACACAGGGCCCAAGAGGTTGGTCGACACCTGGGCTGAGATCTCAGCGTCGCCGAGTTCCTCAAAAGCGCATGGTCGCTGCAGCGCAGCATTGTTGATGAGGATGTCCAACTTCCCAAACTGCTTGTCGATCTCAGAGAAGGCGGATCTGACGCTCTCGGGGTTCGCCACGTCGGTGACGATGCCGAGCGCCCGATCACCCAGCTCAGCCTCGACCGATTTCAGCCGGTCCGAGCCCCGAGCCAGGAGCACCACCTGGGCCCCCTCGGCCGCAAAGAGCCGGGCAACCGCCAAGCCTGACCCACTCGTGGCACCAGTGATCGCCGCCACCCGGCCCGAGAGTTGTCCCGTCCCGTTGCCTTGGGAACTCATGACGCAATCACACCGATGCCGGCGGCTTCATTACGCCGTCGCCACTCGCTCTTCGACATGCGGGTGGTATCCACACCAGCTGCACGCGCCCGCAACGCACCAACGGTCGCCTTCTCCCGGGGAATCGCAGTAAAAGGATCGAATCCGAAGAATCGGCTGGCGTTCTCGAACGTGATCTTGTGGATTTCGTCTTCGGTCGCTCCCGCATTCGTGAGTTCACCCCACACGAGTTCAGGGGATTCGGGCCACGTGGTGTCGGTATGCGGGTAGTCGCACTCCCATGCAATGATGTCGACGCCGATCTCATGGCGTGCCTTCAGGCCCGATGGATCGCTGATGAAGCAAGCCAAAACGTGGTCACGGAAGATCTCGGACGGCAGCTTGCCCCCGAAGTCGTTGCGCAGCCACTTCTGGTTCTTCACGTGGCGATCCACCCGATCGAGATAAAAGGGAATCCAGCCAATTCCCGCTTCGGAGAAGGCGACCTTGAGTGTTGGATACTGCCGGAGGGTCGGACCGAACAGGAGGTCCTGAGCCACCATGGTCATGACTTGCGTCGGCAAAATGATGGAGTGGTCGGCTGGAGCCTCCGGAGCCAATGTCATGAGGCTCATCGCACCGCCGATGTGGAGACAGAGCACCGTTCCCTCGTCGACCACCGCATCAAGCATGGGGTCCCAATAGCCGGACAGAAGGCTGGGGTATCCCTGGGCATGTGGGGCCTCGAGAAAGCTGATCGCCTTGCATCCCTTCTTCGCCAAGCGATGCACCTCGTCAGCCGCCAGCTTCGCGTCCCACATAGGGACCATCCCCAGTGGAATGAAGCGGCCAGGGGCGGCGGCACACCACTCATCGATATGCCAGTCGTTGTAGGCCTGGAGCATCATGAGCGAGAGATCCTTGTCGGGCGCCTCGGCAAAAGTACGGGCGTTGTAACCGGCCATGCTGGGAAAGCACATAGAGGCGAGCATGCCATTGGCGTTCATGTCATCTATCCGGGCCACCACGTCGAAACACCCCGGCCTGAGTTCGGAGTACGTCCCGGGGTCTCGGCCCCAATCTTCGGCCGGCCAGCCCACGGTGGCCGCCATGCCGAATGGGGTGGAGGTGGCCTCGCCCTGGAATATCCACTGATCGATGCCTGCAGCGTTTCGTACGACTTTCGGCGCCTTGTCCTTGTACTTGGCGGGTACGTGGTTCTCATACATGTTCGGCGGCTCAATGGCGTGATCGTCGATGCTGATGAGAATCATGTCTTCCATCTGCATGGCTGAAAGATCTCCTTTGTGACGTTCTCCTGCGGCTCTGCATGAGAGCAAGAGGTTTTGGTGCGCGCCGCCCAGCTTCCCCCGATGCCCTTGTTTAGACTCAGTCTAACTCTTGCCCTTGTGGGCCGCCAGCGCTGACGGCTGGACGCGGTACGCCGCATTCGACAGTCCGCGCTGTATCACCCGAGTCGCTCAAGCCAACATCTCGAGCTTCGGAAGGTCGTCGGCCATGAGGAGTACACCGGCTTTCGCCAATGCCTCCATCTCTTCGGTCGACACCCCGAGGTCCTCGAGGATCTCTTTCACCTGCGATCCCACGGGTCCGGGATTGACACCGACGCGAGGGGGTGTCTCGGACAGCCAGTTGCCCACTCCGGGGCGCGCCACGAGTTGACCGGTCACCCCCGGTTCGAAGTAGACCAGACCCCGACCGACGAGGTAGTCGATCGCCTCGTCGATGGACCTGGCAATCTGCGCCGCAATCCCCAGCTGGTCAAGGAGAGTCACCCAGACCGTTGCCGGTTTCTCAGCGAACGTCCTGACGAGGGCGTCCGCCAGAGCACCTCCGGGGTCCTGCCAGCTCGGCACCGCCGCAGAAACTACCGGGTCATCAATGGCGGTTACGAGAGCCGTCAGATCCCGCTCGTGGGCGGCGAGGAAGAACCAGGAATCGCTGGCCCGATAGAAGCGGTAGAGCGCGTGCATCCCAAATTCATTGCGCGCCCGGTCGGGTCCCTCATCGCTGGCTTGCGCCTCGGCGGTGAAGTATGCGCCCTGATGAAGTGTCGAGCCCTGCGCCAATGAGGAGGCTACCTTTTGGCCGGATGCCCCGTGCATGCGGGCGTAGAGAGCGACCGCCGTGGCGAAGGCGCCGAGGATTCCGGTGTCGGCGTCGTTGATCGGCGTCGGCTGATACAGGGTCCAGCCGAAGCGAGAGCCGTAGCGCCAGCTCATTCCAGTGGCAGCGTTGCATTGATTCTCGTAGCCCCGGCGCCGCGCCCAAGGTCCAGTCTGGCCGTAGGCGGTCACGGAACAATAGACAAGGTCGGGATTGATGGCCCGGGTGGTTTCGTAGTCAATGCCGTACTTTTCCTGGGCCTGCGGAGTGAAGTTCGTCATGAACACATCAGAGTTCCGGAGCAGCTCACCCAGCAGTCGGCCCCCCTCGGAGCTTGTGATGTCCATCAGGATGGCGCGCTTGCCGCGGTGTAGCTGCCCGACGATTCCGTCGGTGACAGCGGGGACCGGATTGCCAACCTTGATGACGTCGGCACCAAAGTCAGACAGAACGCGAGCCGCCGTCGGACCAGCGACGGCCTGCGAAATGTCGACGGCCGTATAGCCCTCGAGCGGGAGGGTGATCGATTCGCTCGCTCGGGAACGGTCGGCTCCCGAGCGCGGAGGGTGGCCGAGCTCCTCGAGCACTGCCGCTCGGTCCTGATCGGGTAGATGGCGCGGTGACACCCGGGGAAGGTCACCTGTCATATCGAAGCCTCGTCCCGGCAGCACGATCGAGCCCGCCAATGGATCGTCGAGGGCCACCACGGCGCCCGATTCAACGGCCTGCGCCGTGGCGAGCCACTGCTCGGGCGTCCGAACCATCGACAGGGGGGTCTGGGCTCGCGTTGCCACCTCGTCCCACCATTGCGCCGGCTTGCTGCGGATCACCTCGGCGAACTTCTCGAGGATGCGCTCTCGGTGCTCGAGATCGAAGGTCTTCGACGTGATGTCGATCAGGCCCTGTCGGTCCCATTCCTCGGCGAACCCGGCCTCCACCAGCAATGGGATCACGAATTTCGGGTATGGCGACAGGTCGATTTTCCCCCCGTCCTGACACTCGTAGGTCAGATCCCGCAGCATCTGGTTGTCGCCCATGAGGCTGTTCTCGTAGACCCGATAGCCGAGCATGGTGCTGTAAGCCTCCGCGAATGCTTCGGCCAGCGGGATCTCGATGCGTTGACCCCGACCATTGCGCTCACGGGCGATAAGCGCCATCACGATCGACACGGCGCCCATCAGACCGCCGAAGTTCGACGCCGTGGTGATGGGGGTGAACATAGGCGCTGAGGGATCGCTCACCTTGGCCCTGTTTCGACCCGATGGATCCCAATGCTGCTCCAGCGGTCGATAACCCGCCACTGCGGCGTGGACAATGCCCTCCCACGCCTTTAGGGACGCGCTCTCATCCTCCGAGGCAAAACCCGGCAACGAACAGAAGATCAGCCGATCGTTCTCGGTCCGAAGTTGCTCGGCGCCGAGGCCCAGGCGCTCCATGACACCGGGTCTGAAATTCTCGATCACCACGTCGGCCGCGCTGCGCCAGGGCACGGGCGCTCGAACGATCGGCGTCGCTCTTCAGATCCAAAGTGATACGGCGCTTGCTCCGGTTCAACCATGCATCAAGCGGCCCGGGCGAAACAGAGGCGTCGGGTGTGTCGACATGGACGACGTCTGCCCCCGCTTCGGCCATCATGAGAGCGGCCAGCGGTCCGGCGATGTAGTGGCCAAAGTCGACCCACGCGAATCCCCTCCAATGCGTACGTCATCGTTTCCCCCTCAAATTGATGAGCCGGGCACGCCCTTCCCAATAGGGCGCCCGGAGCTTGAACTTCTGCAGCTTGCCCGTTGCGGTTCGCTGCAACGAATCACGGAATTCGACAGATGTCGGGCACTTGAAGTGTGCGATGCGCTCCCGACAGAAACCAATGAGCTCTTCCGGCGTGGCGGACGATTCCGGCCGCAGCACCACGAGGGCCTTCACCGTCTCACCCCACTTATCGTCGGGCACGCCGATCACGGCCGCCTCTGCCACGGCCGGATGCTTATAAAGACAATCCTCGACCTCGATCGACGAGACGTTTTCCCCGCCGGAGATGATGACGTCCTTCTTCCTATCGCTGATCGTCAGCAGAGGCCCTTCGAAAAAACCACCGTCCCCCGTATGGAACCAGTCCCCCTGGATCGCTTCTGCCGTGGCTTCGGGCTGTTGCCAGTACCCGCCAAAAACGTGATTCGACTTCGCCAGCACCTCGCCTTCGTGGTCGATGGTGAGCCGGACACCAATTGCGGGTGCGCCGGCCTGGGCCAGCAATGTGGCTCGTTCGTTCGGATCGAGTACGTCCCATTCCGAGCGCGCCCGGTTGATCGTCAAGAATGGCGAGGCCTCGGTGAGGCCATAGATCTGGATGAATTCCCAACCAAGCTCTTCCTCCACCCGGGCAACGACGGCACTCGGAGGGGGTGCACCCGCCACCACGATGCGCACCAGCCCCTGGCCGGGAACGCTACGACCATCGGCCACTCGCGTCTCAGCTGCCGCGAGGATCGAAGCGACGACCGCTGGAGCTCCGCACATCAGCGTGACACCCTCTCGGTCGACCCGAGAAAGGATGTCCTCGCCGTCGATCTTCCGGAGCACCACATGCTTGCCTCCCATTGCCGTGACGGCGTAGGGCATGCCCCAGCCGTTGACATGGAACATGGGGAGGGTGTGGAGAAGGACGTCTCGGTCGCTTACGCCTGTGTGCCAGCCGAAGGAAACAGCATTCAACCAGCAGTTTCGATGTGTCAGCTGGACGCCTTTAGGGCGCGCCGTCGTCCCCGAGGTGTAGTTGATGGTGCAGATAGCGTCCTCGTCGCCCACCCACTTTTGCGGCTGCTCGTGCTGGGACGCCTCTGCGAAGAGCTCGGCGTCTTGCACACCATCGAGGACGATCCGTTCCTTAGCTGTCACGCCCGCAAGGAGTTCGTCGTACTCGGGGTCCACCAGCAGTACGGATGCACCGGAGTGCTCAACGATGTAGGAGATCTCATCGGCCTGCAGCCGGAAGTTGATGGGCACGAAAACCCGGCCATAACCACTCACTCCGAAGAAGCTGATCAGGACTCTGGCACAGTTCGGCGAGACAATGGCCACCCGCTCGCCCTGACCGACGTTCATCCTCTGGAGCCAGAGGGCCATGCCCCGCGCTCGAGCGGCCACTTCGCGATACGTGAGACTTCCGAGCGACCACGGACAGTCAGGCTCATCGACGAATGCCGTACGGTCCGGGTAGACGAATTCGGCGCGCTCGAGGAAGTCGGCGATGGTCAGGGCAACCTTCATCCAGCCGTCCTTTCTTTGACGGATTTGAATTTAGCCACGTTATTGCACGTCGTCTAATTTCCGATAGCATGCCGAGGAGTGCGGACCTACGTGGCCCGTACCAGCAGGACGCAGAGAGTAGCGAGTCGGATCGTGCGGGAGGAGACGACCATGACCAGTTCGGCGCGTCGGGCCGTGCCCCGTTGCGCGCCCCGGCCAGACCGCTGCGACCCACGCCTGCCCTCCATGGGGAAGGAATGATGGCGAGGCCAGTTCGACGGTCGTCCATTCCATGGGGGTCATGAACATGTGCAGGTCAACTACGAGGGAGGAAAGACATTGACTTTCGGAGAATTGGATAGTCCCAAGCTGCTCATCGGTGGCAACCTGGTCGATGCCGAAGGTGGGGCGACGTATCCGAACATCAATCCCGCCACGGAGGAGACCCTCGGCGTGGCTGCGGACGCTTCTCCGGGCGACGTCGACGCGGCTATCGGAGCAGCTCGCAAAGCCTTCGACACGACGACATGGAGTACCGACAAGGCACTTCGCATCCGCTGCCTCCGTCAGCTCGTCGAAGCCCTCGAGAAGCACGCCGAGCCCTACAAGTTGATGGCGACGGCAGAAGTCGGGTTGCCGTCCATGATCGCCAGCTCCACCTTTGACAACCCGGTCGAGATCGTCAAATGGAATACCGACCTCCTCGAGACCTACGACTTCACCGAGGATTTCGGGGTGGCCGAAGTGGCGCAATTTCGGTCTCATCGGTGGACTGAGCGGGAAGCGGTCGGCGTGGTTGCCGCCATCACCCCCTGGAACCAGCCGATGCAGGTCAACCTGGCCAAGGTCGGTCCCGCCTTGGCGGCCGGAAACGCCGTCATCCTCAAGGCTGCGCCGACCACTCCGTGGTGTGCCAGCGCACTGGGCAAGCTCATTGCCGAACAGACCGAGATCCCGCCGGGCATCTTCAACGTGATTACCAGTTCGGTCAACGATCGGGGCGAGCAGCTACTGACTGACCCACGCGTGGATCTCATCAGCTTCACCGGCTCGACTGCAGTCGGACGACACATCATGCGTCAAGGCGCCGACACGGTGAAGAAGCTCTTCCTGGAGCTTGGTGGCAAATCAGCCGACATCGTGCTCGAAGACGCCAACTTCCCCGAGGCGATCGGCATGTCCACCTTCATGGTGATGGTCCACGGTGGACAGGGCTGCGCCACCTTGACACGGCTTCTTCTTCCCCGATCTCGCTTCGACGAGGGCGTGGAGATCGCGGCACAGATGATGTCGTCCATGCCTTACGGCGACCCGACTGATCCAGGCAACGTCATGGGACCGCTCAACAGCGGACCTCATCGCGATCGGGTCGAAGGCATTGTCGAGCGAGCCAAGGACGCAGGAGCCAAGCCGATCATCGGTGGTCGCCGTCCTCCCCAGTTCGAGCGAGGCTATTACTACGAGCCGACACTCATCGCCGATATGCCAGAAGATGCGGAGATCGTCCGAAACGAGATCTTCGGCCCCGTGCTCGTGGCACTCCCCTTCGACGACGAAGAGGACGCTGTCCGCATAGCCAACGACAGCATCTACGGCCTGTCGGGGGCGGTGTTCTCCGGCGACCACGAGCGATCGAAAGCAGTCGCCCGACGGATCAAGGCTGGCACCATGATCGTCGACGGCGGCATCTATTACGGGCCGGACACGCCCTTCGGCGGCTACAAGCAAAGCGGCTTCGGTCGCGAGATGGGCAAGCTCGGCTTTGAGGAGTATCTCCAGGTGAAGCTCCTCTGCGAACCCGTGTAAGACGGGCCTTAGAGGACCTGATCACCCAGCACACAGGAGGGGTTGTGGGTTCACGGAACATGCAGATACTGCAGAATCTCATGGGTGGCTCGCAGGTCAAGGATCGATCGATCGAAGACCGTACTGGAGCCGATTTCGAGCGCTCCATGGCCGACGTCTTTGCTCCTGATGTTGAGGTGCACGAGCCGGCATGCATGCCGCACGGAGGCGTCCACAAGGGTCGGGAACGATGGTTCGAAGTTCGCCGACAGATGTTGGAACAAAGAGCGGCATCACCGTGG
Source organism: uncultured Acidimicrobiaceae bacterium (assembly GCA_963737745.1). Lineage (GTDB taxonomy): Bacteria > Actinomycetota > Acidimicrobiia > Acidimicrobiales > RAAP-2 > Bog-473. The sequence goes on from CAVTTR010000005.1 coordinate 148,683, forward strand.
GATCAAAAACTCGAAGTGCTCCACATGTGGGAGGTTCCAGATGAGGACATCATCGTCATGAACTACATGATGGAGTGGACCGACAGCAGAACCGGTCACAGCTTCCGTCAACCTGCGGTGGAAGTGCTCACGTTCCGGGACGGGCGCATCGTAAAGACCGAGTTCTACCCACAAGACTCACATGCCTTGCTTGTCACGCTGTGTTGAGGACGACCGGTCGGCCATGATCCCCTACCCGAGATACGCGCTCTCAATCTCACGTAGGTTCTTGCGAGCTTCCTCGGCCGAACCTGACCACGCCAGCTGCCCTCGCCGGAGGATATAGACCCGATCGGCCACCTTCAGCGCCTGGCGGGCGAACTGCTCAACCAAAAGCACCCCTGCGCCCTGATCCGCGGCGCCACGTAGTGCGCTCATGAGGCGCGCCACAATCAAGGGCGCGAGGCCCAGCGAGAGTTCGTCGGCCAGAAGCACGTCCGGCTTCGCCGCCAACGCTCGAGCCGTCGAGAGCATGCGTTGCTCTCCACCCGAGAGCAAGCCCGCACGCCGGCGCAAGATGGGCTTGAGCTCGGGGAAGATCTCGAGCGCCTGGTCAACCGGCCCTTGCCCGATCCGAAGATTGTCACGCACCGAGAGCCTGGATGTCACCGAACGCTCCTCGGGGATCACGCCCAAGCCACTACCGACCCGTCGATGGAGCGGAGCCGAAGTGGGCTCACCCTTCCATCGGATGGTTCCACCCAAACTCGGCAGCGCACCCGCCAGGGTCAGCAGCGAGGTCGTCTTGCCCGCACCGTTCGGTCCCAGGACCGCCACGATCTCGCCCGCATGGAGTTCGATACAAAGGTCCCTGACGCAGGGAACCTTGCGGTAGCCGGCAAACAGGTTCGATGCCTGGAGTACCGGTGGTGGCTTAGTTTCCACCACGCGTCACATTTCCGATGCTGTCGACCAGATCTTCCTCGTTGTCATCGTCCCGTTCCTCGCCCAGATAGGCGGCGATAACCCGCTGGTTGACCCTTATTTCTGCCGGGGTCCCGGCTGCGAGCATCGAACCGAAGTCAATCACCACCAGGCGATCACAAACCTTGTTGAGCATCGGAACATCGTGCTCGACCAAGAGAATGCCCATTCCCCATTCGTCGGCCAGCTTGCGCACCGAGGCCCCCAACTCTCGGGTTTCGCCCTCGTTGAGACCCGCTGCAGGCTCGTCGAGAAGAAGGACCGAAGGTTCCGTGGCGATTGCACGCGCCAGTGCGACTTGGCGACGGCGGCCGTAGGGCAGTTCTGTCGGCAGACGCTCGAGATCTCCCTCCAACTCGAATGCTGCGACCGCCAGCGAAGCCGCCGGCGTGAGACTTCCGGCCCTTGGCCGAACGAGATCAGTGAAGTATGCCGTTGTATCGCGACGATCCGAAGCCGCCCGCAGGTTTTCCATCACCGAGAGCTGATCGAACAGTTCGAGCGATTGAAAGGTCCGGCTCACTCCGAGGCGGGAACGGCTACGCGTGCTCGACCGGTCGATACGAATGCCGTCAAGCTCGATGGTTCCGCTGTGGATGCTGGTGAAGCCCGTCACGGCATCAATGAGGGTTGTCTTCCCCGCCCCATTCGGACCCATCAGTCCAACGACCTCTCCAGGGTTCACCTCGAGCGACACCCCGCTGAGCGCGTGCACCCCGCCATACCGCACCGAGATGTCTTGCACCCTCAGTGTCCGCGGCGTCACCCGGTGAGCTTTGAGAGTGACCGTTGGAATGACGCCGGCCGACGTATCCGCGTCTCCATTGTCGCGACGCTCCGCGACAATGGAGATACTCGCTTCCTCTTTGGTTACCGGGACGCTTGCTGTTTTCCTTACGCGCGAGAGTGGTCCCGACGTCGGCACCTTGACCTTGACCAGCCCAGCGCTCAAGCCGTTGGGGAATTTGATCAAGGTGGGGATGAGCAGAACAGCGAGGACCAGATCCACGTACTCGATGATCGAGCCGCTGGCGATGAAGGAACTGACGACTTGACTGGACAGCCCACCCGCGGCGACCAACCCGGCAATCAGGCCGCCGATCAGGTACCCCACCCCGCCGATGACCGTGTAGATCACCACCGAAATGGACTGAAACACGTTGAATTGGGTGTAGTCGACATAGGTCGATTGAAACGCCAGGAGGACACCCCCCAGTCCGGCAATGGCGGCCGAGATGGCGAAGGCGTACAGCTTGGCACCGTACACGCTGATCCCGAGCGAAGCGGCCGCTCGTTCGTTGCTGCGCACCGCCACGAGACGGCGGCCTGAGCGTCCTCGCCTGATGTTTCCGGCGACTAAGGCGGCGACAACCAAGACCACCAGGCAAACGAGTGCATAGCGTTGGGGGTGGTTGGCGGCTGCGATGCTCCACCCGAACAGCGAGGCCGGCTTGAGAGTCGTCCCATTCAGGCCGCCCGTATACGGCACACTCTCGAAGAGGACGCTTTGGACAGAGAACGCCAGCCCAAAGGTCACGATCGCCAGGTTTATCCCTCGCGTTCGCAGTGCCGGTAATCCAACCAGGACTCCCACGGGTACCGCTGCCGCCATCCCGATGACCAAAGCCAACAAGAAGGGAATGCCGTGGGTGGCCGCCAGTCGACCTGCGACATACGCTCCCCATCCGGCGAAGGCGAATTGCGCGAGCGAAAGCTGCCCGGCGTATCCCACCACCACGACCAGCGAGATACAGATGATGCCGGTGATGATCGAGATCGTCGCCGCGTCACTCCACGACGAGGGCGCCAGCAGAATCAGCAGACTTGTCCCTACGAGTGCCACCAGCACTGGGAGCGGCTTCAGAAAACCGGTACCGATCTCGGGCAGCACTTCGTTCACGTGGCTCCGCAGCGGCAACGGTCGCCCTCTGACGACGAGAACCAGGATCACGAGGAGGAACGGGACGGCGTCCGACCAACCCGTAGCCTGCACATGGCCCGTGATCTCGGACTGGACAATTCCGATCCCAATCGACGCCACGAGCGCGCCGATGAATGAGGAGAAATTGGCGACGACGCAGGTGGCCAGGGCGGGGACGACCATGAGGACGAGGGTGTCAGTGTTCAGGCCGACAATCGGAACGACGAGGACGCCAGCGGCACCAGCCAGGACTGCGCCGAGCACCCAATTGGCCGCCGCGATGACATCGGGAGAGTGGCCATTGAACTGCGCCGATCGCTCGCTCTCGGCCACAGCTGCCGTGACCGCTCCGAATCGGCTGAACCTGTAGAACGCCCAGAGGGCGACGGAGACAACCACGGCAATGCCCAGAAGAATGAAACGGTCAACGCTGACTATTGCTCCATGCACCGGGCTCACCGAATTCGTGGGCAGGAAAGACGGCACAAGGATGATCTGCGCGCCCAGAATGAGGTGGCCGAGCTGCTGAAGGGCCGTCATGACGCCGAGCGTTGCGATGACCCGAGTCAGCGGGGCGCGTTGCGTAGAGGTCGCATGACGAGCACGTGCATGAGAAGGCCGACGAATCCCGAGACGACCAGCGCCAGAACCACGGCGAGCGCGGTCGGGAGGCCGTGTGCAATGTGGAGTGTGTAGTAGAGGTAGGCGCCTACGGCGGCAATCGCCCCCTGGGCGAAGTTCACCACTCCCGAGCCCCGGTACACCACGACCAAACCCAGGCCGGCGAGCGCATAGATGCCGCCGAGCCCAAGTCCGAGGAGCGCGAACCGGACCATTACCAGCCGGACTTGATGACGGGGGCCACAATCCTCCGACCGAAGGGCAACAACCCGCGGCCGGGGGGATCGTCACCCATGCGTTGCATCACGACGATACGGGAGAAATGACCCTGACCCAGCTGGCCTTGGTCTGCACCTGGACACCGTTCTTGACAACGCCCTCGATGACGTACTGGTTGAAGAGCCGGTTCAGCGAGGGGAAGTTGAACTGCGTCGTCGTGGAGAACCCCGGCGGCAACATCCCGAAGACATTGAAATTCGTGAGATGACTGAACGCTGTCAAGACGGTGGCCCGGGTGATCGGACCGGTCATTTTCCGCGCTACCTGGGCGAAGGCCCATGTGTCGAACCAACCACGAAGGCTGACCTCATCCACCTCGGCAGAGGGCTGGTACTTCTTCATCTGCCCACGGAATTTTACGACGCCGGGCGATGATCCGGTGGAGATGGGAAGGGCGGCCGAGATCAAGACTCCGTTGGCCTTGTTGCCAAGCGCCTTGAGCTCACTCGGGACGAGCGACCCCGAGGAGGCGGACATCTTGAACTTATAGCTCCCCTCTGAAGTAACCGTCAGCCACTGGCCAATTTGGGCGGGCTCGAGGGCAAGGGCCACGCCGGTTCCTTCGGCCGCTTGGGTCACGTTCGGGGTGAGGTCAGTCGCCGTCGTGTCCACCGGGATGCCCTGCAGCACCGAGAGGCCCAAGGGCTTCAGCGTGATGTTACTGAACGCCACGGCGGCAGCTGCCGCTGGCACATTGGTATAGGCAACCGAGATCTTCTTCACGCCGGTATTGGCCAGGACGGGCGCGAGTCCGGCTCCCTCTAACCCCTCAAGAGGAAACGAGTTCGGGGAGGTCAACGCGGACGCACTGACCGGGGCGGGGCCGATGTTCGGCACGTTCGCCGCCGCCAAAATGACATTTTCCTGCTGCTGGAAGGCCTGGTAGTCGCCGACCTCTGCCACCACATTTTTGTTGGCAACCAGGCCACGCGCGCATGCAGTTGCCGCCGCCGGAGAAGTGAGGCCCTGGGAGTCGCACACCGACACCTTCAACGGGCGACCATTGATACCGCCCGAAGCGTTGATGGCAGCCACCGCGGCCTCGGCCCCTTGGTAATCCTCTTTTGCCGGCGTGCTACTAGTGAGCTCCGTAATGACCTCGATCGCGATCGGCTTCCCTTTGAGGTGGGTCGAAGCGCCCACCGGCGACGTACTGCCCACCACGGTCAACAGTCCGATCACAAGGACTGGAATACCTGAGAACGCGATCACACGGTGCTTCTTCATGCTCGTTGACCCCCCCTTTTTCGATTTCGCTCGAACTCGCTCGTCACGAGTGCTGTCACCCCCGTGACGGCTCTTACATACTCCCGCCCCTCGGAGATGAAACCCTCTTTCGAAGGCTGCACGCCTCGGGGCTTCTTTTATACCACGTCTAACTTTCGGTCGTAAACCTAAAACCTGGGCGGACCCTTTTCCTGCTCGCCGGATTCCACGCGCCACAATCCCCTTGCGCAGTAGATCATCATTCCCCTATCGCCGCTCCTCCCCGCCTCGTTGCGCCGGTATCCCCGCGCTGGTATTAATTAGGCGTAGTCTAATACAGCGTCGAAGCAGGGTGCCCGAACCCGGGAGGGTCTCTCTGGTTTTCCGTCTCCACAACGGCGAGGACATCGACCGCACACTGGTTCGGCGTCGCCAACGGCCTCATTGTGGAGGCTGCCGACCACCAACCTTGCGACCCGAGTCAGGCGAGTGAAAGAGAGCAGATAATGGGAGAAACCACGGCGACGACCATCGAACTGGACTACCTGATCAATGATGCGGACGAGCACTCGCTGCCGCGCACATCCGCCTACGAGGAATACATCGATCCACAGTTGCGAGACATGGCGATCCGCCAGGTTCGACGGGATGACGGAACTCTCACGACGCTGTACAACGGGCGACCCGCTCGCTTCACCTACAAGCACCTCCAGGTAACGGGGTCTGAAGAGCTTCTGGCCGAATTTGGCGTATCTGAAGCGGGCAGTTCTTCAGAAAGCGAAGAGACAGACGGGGGCAGTGGTGGAACCGAGGCCTTCCCACAGGTGGTCCCCGGTTCCCTCCTGAACAAGCTGAACCCTCTGAAAGGGCTCGACCGGGAGGGTCGACGGGAGTTCGCCCAGCGATACCGGGATCTGCAAGAGCACCTGGACAATCCCGCCGACCGTCTCAATGTGATGAACGCCCAGAACTATCGAATGTGCGCTCAACTTCGCCACGCTTCCCGGCACCGAGGCCCAGTTCGAGGGCGATCTTCCCGGTCTTTATGCGAATCTCAACGCCCTCAATCGCTACCTCGGCACCGAATGGGGCTACAACAGGGAGGACCGACTCTTCACGCCGCCCTTCATCTCGTTTGCCACTCCCGAGGGTGCACTGGCGCAGTTGGACGACATCATGAACATCGAAGTGCCGCGCGTGATACAGACCTCGACCGGCCCTTCCATGCACACCTCACCGTTCCGGCCGGAGAACGATCGTTTCTGGTCGATATGCAGTGAGGCCAACATCCGGCTCTGCACGCATCTCTCTTCCCTCACTCGTTACGCCGCCCAGGGTGAAGAGTGGAACGAGCCCGAGGCCATGCTCGGCGATATGGACGCCTTTCAATGGGTCTTCTACTACGGAGATCGGCCGGCAATGGAGACGGTTGGTGCAGCAATCCTGCAGGGTTGGTTCGACCGTTTCCCGAACATGAAGTTGCTGCTCGCTGAGCAGGGAACGGTGTGGGTTCCCTACCTGCTTCGGAAGATGGACCACTCTTTCCTCATGGGGCGTCGAGCCACCTGGGGAAAGCTAAAGATGCGACCGAGCGAGTACTTCCGCCGCCATTGTTTCGTCGCGCCGTTCCCAGAAGAGAGTGTCGAGCGGGTCGTTGAGGCGGCGGGCGTCGAGCCCATCGTCTTCGGCTCAGACTTCCCCCACGGTGAGGGTCTTCCGGAGCCCTCGATGTATCTCAATCAACTCAAGGCTTTCTCAGACATCGACGTGAGAGCCATTATGCGGGGAAATCTGGCCCGGTTCCTCGGGACCGAGGACTGAGCCGCCACAGTCCTCGAGACCGTTTCCCCGTTGTTGTTCAGCCCTCGATGGTGATGGCGGACTTACTGGTTCACCGTGTAGCCGCCGTTCACCGGATAGGTCTGTCCCGTGATCCACGAGGCAAGCGGGCTGGCCAGGAACGCGACGAGTCCGGCGACGTCATCGGGTTGACCCAACCGGCGGATGATGTAACGCTTTTTCTGCTTCTCCAGACGTTGCGCCACTTCGGGGGAGTCACGTGCCATGTCCTCGAGCCCGATGGTGTCCACGGTCGCCAGTGACACATTGTTGACGGTGATGCCGTCCGCGCCCACATCGCGCGCCAGGGCGCGCATGAAGCCGGCGGCGCCTGCTTTCGCCGCTGCGTACGGGGCCATTCTCGGCTCACCGACCCGAGCCGCATCGGAGATGATCGTAATCACGCGGCCCTGGCCGGAAGCAACCATGTGGGGCAACACCGCATGGGTGCAGTTCATCACGCCGTAGAGATTGACGGCGAAGTACCGCTCCCAGTCTGAGGGATCGGTTTCAACGAACTTTCCCAGACTCACCGAAACACCGAAACCTCCAGGTCCTGCGTTACCCGCGTTGTTGACAAGGATGTCTACACCCGGTAAAGAACTGATCACACCAGTCACCGCGGCATAGTCCGACACATCGAATTGGCATGGTCGGGCGGCTCCCCCTGTCGTTTCGATCTCCTTTGCGACCACCTCCGCCCTCTCCACGAAGTAGTCGTTGACGATCACCTCGGCGCCAGCCGCTGCCAGCGCGAAACTGATGGCCCGCCCGACCCCTTGGCCTCCGCCAGTCACGAGCGCAACGCGTCCGGTCAGGTCGATCTCATACGTCATGCCTTCCCGCCCTCTCTTACGACGTTGTCCAACTCATGTGACTGCGCCGTCAATCTTGAGTTGAAGAATCTCGTCCTCGGTGCGATTGAGGCTTCGGAGCAGGTCGTACGTGTGCTCGGCAAAGAGGGGGCCCCGCCTGGTATCGGGTGGTTGTTCGTCGAACTGGACCGGATTGGCGACGAGTCGACGTTCCTTCCCCTCGCTGTCTTCAAGCGATACCAAATAACCGTTGGCATCCATCTGCGGATCCTTCAGAATCTCCAAGGGACCCTGAACCGGGGCCCACTGTCCTTCCATCGTCACGAGATGCTCGAGCCAATAGGAAAACGGGCGAGTAGCAATGACGTCAGCGATGTACTTTCCGGCGGCTGGGCCGTTGGCCATCAGCTTCTCGGCCGTGTTGAAGCGCTCATCATCGATCAGCTCTTCCAGCCCGAGGTGCCGGCACATGTCGGGGAAGTACCGGAAGGACTGCAGCATCGTGAAATTGATCCATAATCCGTCTGAAGTCTTGTAGTTCCCGACCGTCGGATTACTGATCAGCTTCATCATGTCGTTGATGGACTGGGGCTCCTTCTCGGGACCGTTGAGCGCTGCGTTGCCCAAATCGAGGGCGAATGCCCATGCGCCAACGCTCATCAGTGACACGTCGACGACGGACGGCTCCCCCGTTTGCGCTCGACCGAACAGAGCCGCCGCGATACCGCCGGCGATCGTCATGCCACCCATGGAATCGCCGTACGCACCTGCGGGCATGCTGATAACCCGCGGGCTGTCGGATGGCGTGACACCCCACGCACTCCCCATGCGACACCAGAAGGAGGAACCGTCGTATCCCCCCTTTTCGGCCCAGGGACCCCGTTGACCATGAGCGCTCCCGCGGACGTAGATGATGTTCGGGTTCGCCTTGCGGATGTCTTCGACCTCTAAGTGCAACCGCCGGCGTGCCGCCGGGAGGAAGTTGGTGAGGAAAACATCCGCGTCTCGACACAACTCGAGAAGTATTTCGTATGCCGCAGGGTTTTCCAACGCCAGTCCGATGCTCTGCTTGCCTCGGTTGGGGTGGTCCATGATCGGGTGGAACGTGCCGTCCTTGGGTTGATTGACCATGCCCCGCTGGGCATCGCCCATTTCGGCATGCTCCACCTTGATCACGTCGGCGCCCCATTCCGCCAACACCCCACCTGCGGAGGGGGTAAAGGTGAACTGCGCCACCTCCACCATTTTGACGCCCTTCATCGGCTCACGCACGCTGATCCCTTCCCCACCTCGCCTGAATTACACGCAGTCTAACTATGATGCAGAGCCACTCGCCAGCGAAGGCTTCGTCCCAGACGGCGACTGTGGTCAGGGATGTCCGGTTTCGGGAAGCTCGACGACGTTCCGGCGGTGGGCGATCTTCCAGCCATCAGGAGTGCGGATCAGATCGCTGAAGTGATGACCGAGCATCGCCACACGAGCCAGGCCATCGGCTTGGGTGGATGCCACGGCAAACATGATCGTCGAAGTCGCACGGTCGCCATCGAGAGTGACGCGTGGGTTGGACTCGATGTGCATGACTGGCGCCGCGCTGCGCTGCCATCACCTCGGCCAGCATCTCGCGGATGGCCGACCTGCCCTTCGCCGAACGCCCCGAGCTCATGTGGAACTCGGCGTCCTCGGCCCAAAGATCGGCGAATGCGTCGAGATCGCGGAGGTCGAGGACCTCACCATAATCAATCAGGAGCTGATTGATCTCCTGCAAGTCTTCAAGTCGCCGCAGTCGCTCTTCAATTGTCCGTTGTTCTGACATAGCACCTGTACTTTCTGAGAGGTAATCCCGGATTCGCCCAGCACATACCCACTGCCAATGGCCCGCCTTGTCGTGGCGGTGACAAAAGACCCGTCACGGGCGAGATGTGGCGCCGCACCGGTGTTGTCGCAATCCGTTCAAGCCGACTCGCCGAGGCGCATTTGGAGAGAGACAAGCGAGCGGATGGAGGTCGTAAAGACCGGCTCGAATCCGGGAACGAGTCCGTAGTCGGGGATTCGAGCGTGCCACTCGCGGAACGCCACGCGGGAGCTCGAGCCGGGCCAGGTGCGATCCAAGACAGCGGTGGATGCCGCCACCAAAAGCGATGTGGCGGTTCACATCACGGTCCCAACGGACGACCTCGGGGTCGGTCATTTCGTCTTCGTCAGTATTTGCCGCGCCCAGCAGGGCCGTCACCAATTCGCCCTTGCGAATCGGACAACCCGAGAGCTCAGTGTCCCTGGTGGCGATTCGAGCGACCATCATCACTGGTGACTCCCAACGCAATAGCTCTTCCACGGCGTTAGGGATCAGCGATGGGTCGGCCACCAGCTCGAGCCGTCGCTCCGGGTGACTGGCCAGGTAGAGAAACATACAGTCGAGTGAGGCAGACACGGTGTCGAGGCCCGCAACCAGAAAGAGAAAGCAGATATCCAAGATGTCCTCGTCGCTCAAGCGCTCGCCCTCGACTTCGGCCTGGAGGAATTGACTGACGAGGTCTACTCCCGGTTGGGCTCGTCGATCCGCTATCACCGCTTCGAAGTACTCGTAGATGGCAGCGGCGGTTTGCTTGAGCAGCGCCACCGAGTCTTCGTGATCGCGGGGCTGGCCCGTAATCGACTCCGGCCGAATGAAGCCGTCTTTCAGTTCGAGGAACCTCGGCAATTCATCGAGCGGGAGGCCGATCAGCGTGAGAAACACCTGAGAGGGAAACGGGACCGAGAGTCGCTGAACGAAGTCGACATCGTTCTCTGTCGCGATTTCGTCGATGATGCTGCGGGCCAGTACGGTGACCGGTCCTTCGAGCTCCATCATGCGCCGGGGGGCGAAGAGCGGGTCGAGGATGCGGCGATACTGGCGGTGGCGAGGCGGATCGATCTGTAACGGGATGAGAGGGCGGCTGGCACCGGTCTGCGTCACTCCCACGCCCGAGGAGAACACTTCAGGATCACTCATGACGGCTGCGATGTCCGCCCGGCGCGTCACAAGCACCCGGCCATCAAAGTTCAGCACGCCAGCGGCGCGGCAGGTTCGGAAAAAGAGTCTGGGGGGACCGTAGGAGCGCCGGATTCTCCAGCGGGTTACCAGAAGGCGTGTCACCGGACGGCGCACTGTCGTAGGCCATGGGGGCATTTCTCCTAAGTGTTGAGCGCCCGTGGGTGCGGGTATCGCTCAATGATCCCACGGTGACATGGGGGGCTAATATTGTACCGAGCCTAATACTCGCGGGGAAGCGGGTGCCAGCACGTCCGGTGGTCGGCACAAGAGCTTGGGAGGGTCAGTTGTCCACTGTCAGTTCAATTCCGAGGAACGAGCCGAGGGGCCGCCCCGTCGATCTATCCGGAAGGATCCGCATGATGTCGCTGCCCTTCGCATTGCGCTTTGACTTCCGCAATCCCAACTTCGCGGGTACCTCCATGGCAGATCGCTACGCCGTCGCCCTCGACATGGTCGAGTGGGCGGACACTCTCGGCTGCCGTAGCGTCATCGTCTCCGAGCACCATGGATCCCCCGACGGCTATCTGCCCAGCCCGCTGCCAATGGTGGCCGCCATGGCCGCGCGCACCAAAAACATTCGCTTCACCGTCTCCGCTCTCATTGCACCGTTCTACGACCCCCTCCGCCTCGCTGAAGACATGGTCGTGCTCGACAACCTCAGCTTCGGCCGGGTCGATCTCATGGTGGCCGGTGGTTACGTCAGGGACGAGTTCGCCATGTACGGAGCGTCAATGAGCGAGCGTGGCATCCGTGTGACCGAGGTGGTCACGACACTCAAAGCCGCCTTCAGAGGAGAGCCGTTCAACTACCAAGGACGGACCGTCCACGTGACCCCACAGCCCTTTAGCCCTGGCGGACCCCCCATCATGATGGGGGGGAGCAGCGAGGCGGCGGCCCGCCGGGCGGCGCGCATCGCTGACGGCTTTTTCCCCACCACTCCCGACGTCTGGGAGTTTTACAACGACGAGTTGGCGAAGCTAGGCCGTCCTACGGCTGGACCGTGTCCCGTAGGTGATGCGGTGACCGTCGCCCTGGCCGATAACCCTGAAGAGGCCTGGAAGCAGATGGGTCCATTCTTTCTGCACGAAATGAATCGGTACGGCGCCTGGCTGCAGGGAAACAATGGATCGGGCGGCTACCAGATCGTCGAGAACATGGAGAAGCTGCAAGAACTCGGGCGTTACAGGATCCTCAGGCCGGACGAGTACATCGATCAACTGAAAGCCTCGCCGGCTCCCTTCGCCACATTGCATCCGCTTTGCGGTGGCACGCCCCCCGACCTGGCCTGGCCCAGCCTCAAGCTCTTCGAGTCGCACGTCCTGCCAGCTTTCTTGCAGGATTAATCAGCGGCCACCACGGCCACCGCGCACGCGTGCCATTTCATGGAAGCGTCGAGAAAGGTCTTTCGGTTTTTACCCGACGAAAGCGGTGGTTCAGGGCGCCACCCTACGCACTACCCTCATGCTGCGTCGCCTGCTCAATGTCTGCACTCGACCGACTTGGCCACCACGAACTGGTGATCGCTGCGGGTGCGGTATACCCCTCGCGAATCCCGACACGGCTCGAGTGCGGCGAGCACGGCATCACGCAGGGTCGTTGCGTCATTTGAGCGCAGCGCAGGGACTGCCGGTCCCAAACTCGAGAGCGCCCGCCATGCCGTGTCCGCGTCCGGCCACTCCATTGTCGAGACACGGGCGCCGCGCTCGAGCACCGAGAACCCGCTCATCTCCAACATCTCCTCGGCAACACCCGGCGCGGCAATATTGTTGAGGCGTCGCATGGAGTCGCGGTGTTGCTCAGGAGCGTGAAACGCAAAGACTTTGAACACCTCACGGATGTCAAGGGGTGGTCCTTGTCCCCAGAAACTGATGGCAACGAGTCCGCCTGGCTTCAGTACCCGGTGGATTTCGTCGAGTGCCTCGCCGCAGCCGCCCCAGATCCCGTTGACAGACAGGACAGCGTCGAAGCGCGCCCTGGTCCAGGGGAGTTCGAACATCGACCCGACTCGCAGATCTGCCGCCGGTGTGCGGTCGCGGGCCACCGCCACGAGCTCGGCGGCTGCGTCAATTCCGGCGACGTCGGCACCCATGCCGGCCGCGAACGCGGACGGCCAGGCCCGAACCGCAGGCCACGTCGAGCAGCGAGGTCCCCAGGCTGATCCCGAGCCTGGGGAGCAGTGCGACGAGCATGTCGAACGAGTAGTGCTCGTAGAGACACGACCAGTCGTTGGCTCTACAGCCCCACGCTTCCCCCGCCTCCTCCCACTTGTGGGCAGGTACGGCTGTCGCGGTGTCTTCGTTGTCGGTTGCCATGGACACATCATGTGCCGCCGACCCGAAATGTCTTGAAGTTCTCGTGGATATTTCCTGAAGGCGATCGTCAGGAGATAACCACGCTGTCTTCATGACCTGCAGCCGATCAACCCGGATAGTGGACGCAGCGGCAGCAGCCCGCCGTCGCCCACGGACCGAGAGGACCCAACATGACTCAGACCGAAGCCCCCACCGTCGACAACGGTGTCAATATTGAGGCACTTCGCGGCGCCCGGCAGGCGCTGACCGATGCGCCCGAGGCGGCAAAATTCCAGTGGCGTGCTCGCTGCGAGTGGGTGAACGGCACGCACAGCCGCTCGACCATTACCGACTTCTCCGGCCTGGGCGACCAGCACTCCCACCGGCAGGCGTACACCATCGAGGCGGACCATCCCGAAGTATTCGCATCTCAGGACAACGGTGTGACCCCTCCCGAGATCGTCCTGGGGGCCCTCGCCTCTTGTCTCACTGCCGGTGTGGCAACCGTGGCCACCAACCGCGGCGTTCAGCTGCGCTCGGTAACCGCGATCGTGCAGGGCGAAATGGACCTCCAGGGCATCCTCGGTATCGATGCTGACGTCCGCAACGGCTTCGACCGTATCGACGTCCGGTTCGAGATCGATGCAGATGCGAGCCCGGCTGACATTGAGGCCATCGTCGCGCAGTCCCAGAAGCGCTCCGCTGTCTTCGACATCATCACTAACCCGACGACCGTGATGGTCACGGTGGCTTGAACCAACGGCGAGGGAGAGTACAACGTGCACACGTCGGTCGTCGTCGTCGGAGCAGGCCCGAGCGGTCTCGCTATGAGCCATCACCTCACCGGTGCCGGCATCGACCACGTGCTCCTCGAGCGGGGGGAGGTGGCCAACTCATGGCGAACCGAACGCTGGGACTCGCTCCGCCTCCTGACACCGAACTGGATGACGGACCTACCCGGCGCGCGCTATGAGGGCGGGGACCCGGACGGGTATATGAGCGCAGCAGAAACCGTGGAGGCGTTGGAGTCATATCGCTCCTCCTTTGACCCGCCGCTGCAAACCGGAATCGAGGTCGAGGCGGCGTGTCGGACCGGCGACGGATTTGAGCTTCGCACAAAAGGGGAAACCTGGCGCTGCGACGTGATCGTCGCTGCCACGGGCGCGTCGAGCGAATCCCGCGTGCCGACATTGGCCTCCAGCCTCCCACGGTCTGTCCAGCAGCTCACCTCCCTGTCCTACAAGCTGCCGGCCCAGATTGACGACCGTGGTCGCGTATTGGTGGTGGGTGCGTCAGCGTCGGGAGTGCAGATCGCAGACGAGCTGCAACGAGCCGGTCGTGACGTCACCATCGCGGTCGGCGATCACATACGGTTGCCACGCTCGTATCGAGGATGTGACATCTACTGGTGGCTGGACAGGATCGGCCAACTCGACGAGCGATGGGACGAGGTAGAAGACCTCCAGCGTGCCCGCCGGCATGCATCGGTCCAGGTGGTCGGGAGCGATGACGGACGGGACGTCGACCTGACCAGCTTGCAGACGCTCGGCGTTCAGATCGTTGGGCGCCTGATGGCGATCCGCGGCACGACAGCATTGTGCTCGGGCGGCCTGGGGAGCCTGGTTGCCAACGCCGATCTGAAGGAGGCCCGGCTCCTCCACCGTATCGACGAATGGGTCGACGAGCACGACATGGCCGCTCTCGTCGGCCCTGCGGTCAAACCGGGTCCGACCGTTCTCACCCAGGTACCGACCGAGCTCAAACTCGCCCGCTTCGGAACGGTGATCTGGGCGACCGGGTTCCGCCCTACATACGGCTGGTTGGATCCCCGAGCGCTCGACCACCGCGGCCGCGTCCAGCACGACGGGGGTGTCGCGACCATGCAAGGCCTCTACCTGCTGGGCCTCCCGTTCCTGCGGCGCCGACGTTCCAACCTGCTGGCGGGGATGGGCCTCGACGCGTCCGAACTCGGTCAGCACGTCGTCGGGTACCTCAGGGACGTCGGGCGGGTATGCACTGCCATGTCACGCCGAGGCTGAGATCAGCTCATACCGCTGAGCGCTCGTCGAGTCCGCAAGACGATGTCCCCTACGGGGCTGAGGGCACCGGCCGCGAGTAGTTCGTCGGAACGCTCGGTTCCCAAGGAGTCGATGAGCCGGTCCCTTGTGGCGAAGGCGAGGTCATGCAGGGTGCTCGACATTGGCGCCACGCCGAGCATGGCGTGCCTCTCGATGGCACCGAACAGTTCGATGGCGAGTTCGGCTTCGTCGATCCGGTCGAGAGCGATCGCACAGCGCGAGAGGGTATGCCACTGCTGCGACCAGTCTCCGGCTCGATCCCAGACTCCGACCATATCGGCGAGGCCCGCACACCCGGCCTCCAGCTCGCCTCGAGAGACGAGGAGTCCGCTCGCCTCGGTGACGGCAAACCCGTGCATCCAGCGGTTCCCGACGGCGCCTGCAATCCGGCCGCTTGCGCTGAATGCCTCCAGTGCCTCGTCCTCGGTTCGGCTGGCAAACCCGCGGGCGACCTCGACGGACGCCAGGTCCGTCGGGGACATCGTCACCTTCGCCACGTCGCTGGCTCGGGCGATCAGAGCCTCGGCCTCTTCGTAGGCACCGTTCGAGCTGTGTCCGACGGCCGCCAAATAGCAGGCGTGGACGAGTCGCGACCGATTTCCGGACTCCTCAGCCAGTTCAATCTGTCGCAGCGCTTCGGCGTGGCCCTTTGTCGGCTCGCCCACGAGGTAGAAGACATTGGCGAAGGTTCGTTCCGCCAGGCCACTGGGGAAGACGGACAGCTGGCACTCCAGTTGGCGCGTTTCCTCCGCGAGCTGCACCGCGAGATCGAACTCGCCACGGACCCAGGCACCATACGCCCGCATCCCGGTCAGCATCGGGGCGAGGGGGTCTTCGAGCGCACCTGGCGCGTTGCAGGCGGCGTCGGCCCACGTGAACACCTCGTAGCGCATGGCTCGCATGGCGAACTCGCGGATCGACGTGATCAGGCCGAAGGTAACGTCGAGAGCCCCGAGCTCTAGGGCAAAGCGCTGCGCGGCTCGTAGGTCGGCCAGCGAGGACTCGGCTCTGGCGATCGCGTCTCCTTCATCGGGACCACGTAGCTCAGACTCAACCCTTCCGGCCTCGGCAGCGAAATGTCTCGCATGCACGGCGTACAGCTCAGCGGCTCGGGCATCGCTGAGGCGGGTCCGACCGTATTCCCGGAGCGTCTCGAGGAGCTCGTAGCGAGTCGAGCCTCCAGCCTGCGGACGCACAGCCAACATGGAGCGCTCCGTAAGCCGCGTCAGGAGGTCGAGGGTGTCGCCTCCGGGGGCCATTGCCTCAGCCGAGCGCAGCTCGAAGGAACCGGCGAGCACTGACAGCGCGGTGAAGAGTGCCCGCTCGTCTAATTCGAGCATGTCGTAGGACCAACTGATGGCGTCGTGCATGGTCCGGTGCCGAGGATCGCTCCCTCTGCGCATCGCCTTGAGTACGCCAAAACGCTGGTCGAGGCGATGAGCGACCTCGGAAACGCCAATCGCACACGCTCGTGCCGCGGCCAGCTCAATGGCCAGCGGGATTCCGTCAAGGCGTCGACAGATCTCGAGAACCAGCGGGCCGATGACCTCATTGAGGGTAAAGGAAGGATCCGCCGCCTTGGCCCGAGCGACGAAGAGTGTGACAGCAGGGATCTCGGAGAGTTCGCCGAGATCCACATCTGACGCGAACAGGTCCTTGGGTCCGGTCGGCAGCGGATCCACGGTCCAGAGTCGCTCGCCAGCCACGGCAAGCGGTTCCCGGCTGGTGGCGAGGATCGCGATGGTGGGAGCCTCGCTCAGAATCCGCGACACGAGTTCGGCCACAGGCTCGATCAGGTGCTCGCAATTGTCGAGGACCAGCAGGCTGTGTCGGGGGCGCAGCAAATCGATGATGGCGTCGTCGATCGAGCTCGACTTCCGTAGGTTCACATCGATCGCCGTAGCAAGCGCCGCGGCCGTAGCGTCCTGATCGACGACTCCTACGAACTCCACGACGTGGACACCATCCTCGAACTGGCCACCAACCGTGCGGGCCAGCTCCATGGCCAGTGAGGTCTTTCCCACGCCCCCCGGGCCGATCAACGTGACCAGACGGTGATCGACGATCATCTCGGCGAGCCGCTCCACCAATGCCTCGCGTCCGATCAACGGCTGGACCCGGACGCCGATGGATGCTCCCGTGAAAACAGGGGGCGGCGCGACCTCGGTTCGAACCTCCTCAATCTCCTCTACCGTCGCCACGAATTCGTACCCTTTGCCATGCACCGTCCGGATGATGGACTGCTGGCTGCCATCGTCACCCACGGCCTGGCGGACCGCCTTGATCCGCGTTGTAAGCGCTGACTCGCTCACGAAGCGATCACCCCAGATCGCGTCGAGCAGTTCCTCCTTGCGCACCACCGCTCCACGATGCGTAATGAGGTAAACGAGTACGTCGAACACCTGAGGCTCGACCCGAATCTCCGCGCCACCCCGACGAAGGACGACGCGATCCAGGTTCAACTCGCAGTCAGCGAATCGGATCACCTCACTGACCGTAGCCGCGACGATCGTCCGCTCTCAGCGAGCGGATCTCAATTTTTGAGCATGTGCCTGATAGGTTGCAAAGTGGACGTCGCGAGCGAGGAGGCAGGAATGAAGTTCGCGACGGGACTCCCCGGACTCATGCGGTACCCGCCGAGCCAATTCCCCCCAGGCGGCGACAACTGGCAAGAGCGCCTGACGAGCGAGGACTTTCAGCGCATCGCTCAGGTGACGGAGCAATTGGGCTACGACGCGATCACCGTGTCGGAGCACATAGTGATGCCGCGAGTCCTCGTCGGGTCCATGGGTGCCTATTGGCCGGATGCGTTGACGGCCATGACGTTCATTGCGGGCGCCACGACGAAAATCAGGGTGAACAGCAGCGTAATCGTCCTCCCGTACCACGAGCCGCTGGCGTTTGCGAAGGCGATCGCAACGCTCGACGTTCTGTCGAGTGGACGCGTCACGCTCACCTTCGGCGTCGGGATGGCCCGCGGTGAGTTCGACAGCGCTTCGCGTCCCGTTCGAGAAGCGCGGACGAGTCACCGATGAATACATCGACGTGCTCGAAATTGCTATGGACAACGAAGGAACCGGAGTTCCACGGCGAGTTCGTTGACTTCTCGGATGTCGAATTCGAGCCCAAGCCCGCGCAGAAGCCGCACCCGCCAATTTGGATCGGCGGAAGCTCCATGGCTGCCCTTCGGCGCGCGGCCCGCGTTGGCGACGGCTGGTATCCCTCAGGGTCCCAGGGCGGGAAGGGACCGTGGCTGAACACCATCGACGATCTTCCTATGTTCCTCGATGAGGCCAGGCGGGTGCCGGGGTTTGAGGAGCGCGAGTCCCGGTTCGAGATCGCGATGCCGGTGTCGTCCAGCCGGTTCGGCCCCAACCACGAGGCTCTGCCGGAAGTCGACGCAGCGCCGGGCAGCGTGCAGGAGGTCGTCGACCGGATCGGCGCACTACACGAGGCCGGCGTCACCTGGACGTCGATCCCCCGGCCAACCGATCGGCCCATACGCTCGGTGGAGGATTATCTGGCCGATCTCGAATGGGGAGCGAACGAGGTCATGCCACTTTTCCGGTGACCACGCTGGGTCGCGCCACGGGTAGCTGGCACTCCCCTGGCGCCTGGTCGCTATCACGGCGGACGCCTCCGTTGCATCCGGACGGCCTTGCTGCTCGGGACGCCGTGAGTCCGCAGTGTCCCACTCAACGTCGTGAGTGGGCTATTGATTAATTAGAAAGGCCCAAGTTCGGCTGAACTCGGCGCCGCATCCGGCACTCACTCGGTCCCGGCTTACGGGTTCCCGCCTGCGCCAAGCGGTTCCGCTGTCGTAGGGAGAGCTTCGTCGACGAGGACGGCTGCGATGGCGGCAGCGGTGGCGAGAGTCTCGGTGTTGAGAACTCGGCTGCGGGCCGAGGCGCCATCCAGCAGCAACGCCAGCTGTTCGCCCAGCTGTTCGGGGTTGGTGGCGCCAGCTTCGCGGGCGGTATCGGTGAGCCGCGCCGCAAACGCATTCTTGTAGTCGCGGGCGTACGCGCGTGCCGGGTGGCCCGGGTTGGCTATTTCGACGGCCGCCGCGATGAATGGGCACAGAGGCGAGTGGACGTCGAACGCGGCAAGGAGTCGGTCGCGGGGTGCGAGGTCGGTGCGGTCGAAGACTTCAGGCAGGATGTCGGGATCGAATCGGCGAAGGCATTCGGCGATCAGCTCGTCCTTGCCGCTGAAGTGCTGGTAAAGCGTGCGCTTGGACACTTCGGCCTCCGCGCAGAGCTGGTCGATACCGGTGCAGTTGATGCCTTGCTCACGGAACAGTCGTTGCGAGGCACTGACGATTCGCTCTCGTGCGCCCCTGCCGCGGCGGAGGCCTCGCGGTCCCTTCTCTAGCTGCGTCATACGCCTCAGCGTACCTCAATTGGTACGACTCAGTGTACATAGCTTGCGTTCCCAGCGCCCTCCTGTTACGTTAACCACACAGGTCGGTGTGTATAACATCGACAGTCCAAATGAAGGAGTCTCGTGGGAAAGCTCGATGGCAAGGTTGCGGTGATCACAGGCGGGACAAGCGGCATGGCGTTGGCCGGTGCGAAGTTGTTCGTTGACGAAGGAGCTCACGTCTTCATCTCGGGCCGCCGGAAGGACGTGTTGGACGAAGCCGTCGAGCTGATCGGCCGAAACGTGACCGGCGTGCAAGCCGATTCGGCCGACCTCGACGACCTGGACCGACTGTTCGAGACAGTCAAACAGGAAAAGGGAGCGGTTGACGTGTTGTGGGCAAGTGCCGGCGTGGGCGAACAGGGCGGTCTCGCCGAGATCACCGAAAAGCAGTTCGACGCCGCCTTCTCGCTAAACGCGCGCGGCACGTTGTTCACGGTCCAAAAGGCGCTGCCGCTGTTCAATGATGGAGGTTCGATCTTCATGACCGGGTCGAACGCTTCGCTCCGGGGTTATCCCAACTGGAGTGTGTATGCAGCGAGCAAGGCCGTGCTCCCCGCCTATGCACGAGTGTGGGTTTCCGAGCTGAGAGACAGGAAGATCCGGGTGAACGTGCTGACTCCCGGCCAGGTCGCCTCGCCGATGCTGGAGGAGGTGATGGACCCGGAGATGAAGGCGCAATTCGAGTCTGTGATTCCGAGGCGAGAGATGGGTCGCCCTGAAGAGATCGCCACGGTCGCGTTGTTCCTCGCCTCGGACGATTCGAGCTATGTCAATGGCATGGAGCTGGTTGTCGATGGCGGCACCACAGTGATCTGAGTACGTCGACACGGCAGGCCATCAGGCCAGCAAGACCCTCACGATCAACCAAAAATCTAGACATCACGAAGGAACGCACGACATGACCACCATCAGCATCATTGGCTCGGGCAACATGGCCTCCGCCATCGGCACCCGGGCGGCAAAGCACGGCCACAGCATCGAGTTCATGAGCCGCAACACGGCCAAGGCTCAGGCACTTGCCAACCAGATCGGGAACGGAGCGACCGTCGGCGCTCTCGGGGCGAGGCCGGCGGGTGACATTGTCATCGTCGCCGTCCTCTACACCGGCGCGGTTGAAGTGGTCGCTCACTACGGCGATGCGCTGTCCGGCAAGATCCTCGTCGACATCACCAACCCGTTCAACGCCGACGTCAGCGGACTCGTGAATCCCAGAGGCGACTCGGTGACCCAGCAGATCGCCGCCGTTTCCCCCGAGGACACGCACGTCGTGAAGGCGTTCAATTCAATCCTCCACGACGTCCTTGCTCAGGACAAGCCCGTGGACGTCTTCTTCGCCGGCGACAGCGCCGAGGCGAAGGCACGCGTGGCGGCGTTTTTGGAGAGCTTGGACATGCGACCCCTCGACGCAGGAGGGCTCGAGATGGCCACGGTCCTCGAATGGGCCGGCGTTCTCCTGGTGGGTCTGGCACGCAACGGCGCCGGTTTCGACATCGCCTTGGGAGCCAAAGCGCTCTAAAGCATCCATGAGATGCGGAACGCCCAGTCGGCCGCCGAGATCGGCGCCGCCTTGCACCAGCATTTTCAGGTTTCTACGAGCAGGGCATGGTCATCACGGCGGAGCTCTCGGCGCGATCCCTCGTATCCCGAGTGGCCGGGGAGGCCACGGGCGAGATCGAAAACGCAACCGATCCCTAAGCTGAACCAGCACCTCTCGACAGGGCGGTGACGGCGGCCGAAGTCGAGATCCGTTCCCCCGACGAAAGGAACACCATGACTGCGAAACTCGGACTACTCGCCTTGCTCGAAGCCAAGCCCGGCAAGGGCGACGAGCTCGGTGCGTTCCTCGAAGCCGGTCGGGCCTTGGCCGCACAAGAGCCCGGCACCCTCACGTGGTACGCCTTCAAGATCAGCGATACCTCCTACGGCATCTTCGACTCGTTCGAGACCGAGGATGCTCGCCAAGCCCACCTCGGCGGCCAGATTCCCGCCGCCTTGGGTCAGGTCGCCGCCGACCTGCTGGCCAAGGACCCCGACATCCGCACAGTGGACCTCATCGCCGTGAAATAACTCGAGGGCCCGCCAACCACATCAGGAATCACGGGCTCGAACCTTCAATATGGTCCATTGCTACCGGGGCGTGGGGTGGCAACTCCAACGCGCAGCTACGCGCCTTGCAGCGAGCCGCTGACGGCCTGACTGAGGTCGGGGAAAGCGGGTACGGGCAGGGTCGCCCAGGTACCGGAACCACGCTGTCAAGCATGAACCGGAATTCCACAGGCCCAACTGGCGCGTGCTGGGCTCAATCGTCGTCCGATGAAGCGCGCGGCCCCACCAGAATCCGGTGAGCGAACCGGTTCATTGACATCGTGCCGGGCGGAGACGAAGAGACCGTGGCTGCTCATCTCGGTCGATTTGCCAGGGCGGGAGTTAGTGACTTCATTGGCTTGCCCTTCGGAACCCAAAGGAACGCCACCGGAGCCTTAAGTCGACGACCCGACACTCGAGTAGGTACAACCGCCCCGCGGCCGACGATGCAACGAGCAGCCTTTGCAGCCGTCGGACAACTGATACGAGAGTCCTTACATGCCGCGACTTTTGCACTTTCTCAAAATGCACTGAGCCGTCTGCGCCTGACTTCCGGACCTCACCGCATCTCACCTATCACCATTTACGATGGACCGATGCCGACAATGCACCTCCCGTCCTCGGAACTTGCCGAAATGCGGCCGGTCGCCATCCACTACGAGGTTGCTGGAAAGGGGCGCCCACTGGTCTTCCTCCATGGAGGCTGGGGCTACGACGTGTATCCCATTGATCTGGCGACGATGGCCCAACACTGGACCGTTGTCATCCCCAGTCGTTCTGGCTACGGCCGCTCCACACCTCTCGACCATTTCCCGGAGGATTTTCACTATCGCGCGATGCTCGAGACGTTAGAAGTGCTCACCCAGCTTGACCTTGAGGACGTCATCTGGTGGGGCCACAGCGACGGCGCTGTCGTTGCCGCCATGGCAGCCATCCACGCACCGGACCGGGTGGGAGCCGCGATCTTCGAGGCGCTCCACCTCTACGCCGACAAGCCTGGCTCCAAGTCCTTCTTCCAACGTATGGCGACCGACCCGGATAGTTTTGGCGACAAGATCAGTCGCATACTGGCCGCTGAGCACGGAGAGAACCGTTGGCGTGACGTCCTGCACCTCGACGGGCAAATGTGGTTGGAACTGGCTAAGAATTCTGTGAGTTCGAATACCGACCTCTTCCAAGGTCGACTTCACCAAGTGGCGTGTCCCACACTGATCCTGCACGGTGCTCTAGATCCCCGTTCCGAGCCAGGAGAGTTGAACGCAATCCGTGACAGTCTGGCTCAGGCAAAGTTGGTTACGTACGAAGACGCTGGCCACTCCCCGCACTCCGAGAGGAATTCCAAGGAATCGGTCATCCGTGATGTGACCGAGTTTCTGGCGGCTCTTTAAACCGTTCTCTTTTGGGGTGCTTGAGTGTTCTGTGGGGACTACTGATAACTAGCGGTCGGCTCGATCCTCTGGCCTCAATTGATCGAGGTAGTCATCTGAGAAAATCTCTCGATAGGCGACCTGCCAATATCGGACGTGCACACGTGCCACCGCCAGCTTGTCTTCTGCTGTGGCAGTCCGAACTGCGAGCATGTGACAATTATCGCGCTCCTGCAGTACGAATTAGTCATCGGCGAGTTGCGAAGCGCTGTTGGCCCTCCACTTGGGGGTGCGGCGATAGGCATGATTGTCACAGGGGTCCGATCGCTCAGTCCGGCGGCGGCGGAATCAAGAGCGCCCGAACCAAACCGAGGCCACGTGCGTCAAACTGGTAGCCAATCGGCGTCGGGATGGAGTGGATGACGTGCCCCAGATGAGTTGTGCCCAGTGATTGAGGCTTCGCGTTGTTGGTAGATCAAGCTGTCGCACACCCTCCGCAGATACGACGTACCTCACTAGCTCTTGTGCGGCGGGATGGTCTGCTGGTGCTCGGGCTGCTGGCGATGCTGAGTGGACTGCTCGTCCCGCCACCGCCTCCCTCTGGTGCCTCCGGCGCGTCGGCGGCCACCGTGCACGAGGTTCGTGCACTACGTGTTCACCTGGTGCTGCTCGCCGGACGCACACTGTCGGCGGGTGCGTCGACGAGTGGCTACATCGTCATCGACAACACGGCCAAGGCGCCGGTCTCGGTGACACAAGGCTGTGGGGGAAAGCCAGTCGTTGCCGTTGTCCTCTCCAGCCCCAAGGTGCCCCAATCAGCCGTCTTCACAGCCGAGAAGTGTCCTGATGTCGAACTAACCCCCGGGCTACACCGCTACCCCATTGACATCAGCGCCTCCTATGAGGGGTGCATCGGGCCCGGTGGCTCGGGCGGAGGCTTACCTCCATGTCTTCCAGCACCTGATAGCGGCCCACCACCACTGCCCGTGGGCCGCTATCAGGCCGTAATGGCCACCGATTCCTCCATCCCGCGCGCCAAGTCATTGCCCGTGACCGTCATCCACCCACGCTCTAACCCAACCGCCTACCGCACGGCTCAATTGGCCACTGTGCGGACGGTGCCGGCCCTCAGCTCCCTGGAGAAGAACGCCGCCGCCGAAGTTCGTCTCAACGGCGATGTGTCCGTCCACCGTGGCTACATCATCTTGACGACGCGCGAGCAGGCGGCGGCTCCAGCCATCGTGAACAGTGATCAGGCGGTCTACGACGTGGTAGTCCAGGGTCACTTCACCTGTGGGAGTTGTTCGACACCACTAGGAGCGAAAGTTCCGACCGGATCGGTGATTACGTCTTCCGTGGACCGCCAAACCCTTCAAGGCCTGGATTTTGGCATCACGCGGTCGCTGCCGACAGTGCTCGTGGGTGAGCCGATCTACCGCTTCCGATTCTGATCGCTCGGGCCGAGATCCGACCCCTACCCCCCTGACAGGGCTGCCGAACCGAACCATCAGAGGACCACAACGTGTTCCCAACCACTCAACCTGTTTCAGCGCCGCGTTGCGTCCCGAACGCCGGCTTCATGACGGTTCTTGGTGGTCCCATCGCGCGGGAAATGCTGTCTCTTGCGACGAGAGCTACCAATGCGCCGCCGATCTTCCAGGGAATACTTAAGTAAATGCTTGACTACAAATCTGACCGCGATTATACTTAGGTAAATGGTTAACGGTTGGGAGAATCTCGACCGGGTGTTCCAGGCCCTGGGCGACCCGAGTCGGCGGGCCATGGTGGCGAGGCTGGTAGTCGGACCGGCATCAGTCGAGCCAGCTCGCTGAGCCACTTCCGATGTCACTGCCGGCTGTCGTGCAACACCTGGGGGTTCTGGAGTCCGCTGGGCTGGTCTCGACCGAGAAAGTCGGCCGAGTCCGCACGTGTCGCCTCGAACCCGAGGTCCTCCGCCGAGCTGAGTCCTGGCTCGGCGACCAGCGCACTGCCTGGGAAGACCGACTGGACCGACTCGGTGTCGAGCTTGGCGAGCGGTCCGAGTAACCAAGAAAGCCATAAGAGCCACGAGGATAAGGAGAAGACCCATGAGCGATCGCAATGTCACCCATGCGACGTTTACCCTGGAGCGCACTTATCTGGCGCCACCCGACCGGGTATTTGGCGCCTGGGCCGACCCCGAGGTGAAAGCTCGCTGGTTTGCCGGCGACCCTTCCGGTTATGAACTGGACTTTCGACCGGGCGGCATCGAACGCAACTCGGCCGTTGTCGAGGGGAAAGAGATCATCTGGGAATCGCTCTACCGCGACATAGTCGCAAACGAGCGGATCGTTTATACGTCCGTGCTCTGCGAAGGGAACACGGTGGCGACCGTGTCCCTGACCACGGTGGAGTTCGTCTCAGAAGGCGAGGGCACCCAGCTGCGGCTGGTAGAAGCCGGCGCCTACCTCGACGGACGCGAGCAGGCGGCGTGGCGAGAGCAGGGCACCAGCGACTGGCTCGACGCGCTTGGCAAAGACCCGGCTTGTCAGCCCAGCGATTGACGGCAATTCCATGAATCCACAACCAGTCTCAATCTCGAAAAGGAGGCAGGAGTGCCCATCGAACACGTGCTCGCCGTAGTTCCTGTATCGGGCTTTGACGCGGCCCACGAATGGTATGAGCGTCTCTTCGGTCGCCAAGCCGGCAACCTGCCCATGGAAGGTCGGCTCGTCGAATGGAGGCTCACGAATAACGGATGGGCTCAGATCACGACGGATACTCTGCGCGCCGGGTCAGGCCTCGTGAACTTCGCAGTTGACGACCTCGAGAGCCACATCGCCGACCTTGCCCTGAGGGGGTTGGAAGCAGGACCGATCGAGACGGTCAACAAGGGAGTCTTGTTGTCCTCGATCCGAGATCCCGATGGCAACATGATCACCTTCATCGGCAACTTTCGCGTTGACTACTGAAACAAACGACCCGATGGAAAGGGCTCTTCCACGGACGCCCACTCGTCGCGCGAAGTCGGGAGCAATCCTGGCTTCCAGAAGATTTTGTCCAATTCGACGACTGGGAGTCCCGTTGCCTCGCGCAAGCTTGCAGCGCAGACCGACTTTCCCGGCCCTCCGCGACGATCCACGGCGATCGCCTTACGCCTCAGATTCTGCCCCACCCCGGCCAGCGCACTTCTCACGGATCCGCTCGCGGACATCTTCTCTCCGGCCTCGGCAGTATCTTCCGTGTGCTCGATTCTGAAGGGCTAAGCGGCGGGCTCTCCGACATCAAGGGTGTAGAGGTTCCGGATCTTGCCCTCCATTGACGATTGCTTCCAGAAGGTGAATCCAAGTTTTTGGCAGACCTTCTGCGAGGCAATGTTTTCCGGGGCGATGATGGACCGAAACGTTCCTCGATACGTCTGATGAGCTTTGGCCAATAGAGCTTGGCTGGCTTCGCTGGCATACCCAAGACCCCTGCGCTCGGGCGTCAGCCGGTATCCCCACTCCAGCCATGTTTTGTCCTCAAGGTCGATGTTGTCGACGCCGGTATATCCCACCACAAGCCCAGAGGACAGCTCGACAACCGGCTGTTTGCCAAATGAGATGGCCTGGCGACTGCGACCATGTGGTCGAATCGTTCCTGGGCCTTGTGCGCTGTGAGTACGCCTGAGTACTTCATAAAGTCCTGATTGCAGAAGAAGTCGACCAACTGGGACCGGTCGGACTCCCGAGGCGCGCGTACCAAAAGGCGCACGGTCATAATGCCGTCCAGATCAAAGCCAGTCATGCATCCTCCCGCCACCCATCCTGCCGCATTTCGGGGAGCCGCCAGCTCGAACGGAGGGTCAGTCAGTGCCGAACTCGCCGAGAAACTCTCGAGCCGCTCGCTTCGAACTGAGCACGCGCAGCGCCGCGTGCTGCCCGTGTTCGGAGATGATGACGCGTTCTCCCTCAGGTTCCTTCCGACGGTCCCGCCAGTTGGCCCAGACCGACCGCCATTCATCGCTTACTCGTTGGATCACGGAGTCGACGCAACCATCGGGCATCACGGTCTCAGCTGGCCTTCGAGTCCGCGCTTGAACGCCCGACCGGCGCAGAGCCACCACTGGGTCGCCAGTACGACAACCGTGTCTGCTCGCTCCAGGCGAAGCTCGAGCGTTTCAGAGTAGTTGCCGTCGGCGATCCAGGCGTCGCCAGCAGAGCAGGCTGCGTTGCTTCGCCCGCCACTCTTCGTCCGACGGCTTCACCCAGGCTGGCTTCCAATAATGGAGGTCGAGATGGATCAGCGGTAAACCGGTCCTTGTCGATAGGGCCTTTGAGAACGTGCTTTTCCCAGACCAAGGCATCCCGGTGACGATGATGCGACGGCCGATGTCCCCCGATGCATTGCCCATCTGGGCCAGCATCTCAAGTTCGCCAGAGGCTGGCAAACATTGCCTGCCGTACGGGATCAATATCGGTGAACGTGGCCAGTCGATGGCATATGAGCGCACGCAAACATCATGAGGAGATGAAGCGGTGGATGGCCACGTTGGCGTGGTCCTGAAACGACGGGTTGGCCAGGTCGGGCAGGAAGTCTGCTTGGTTGAACAAGGGACCTTTAAGCGTGTTGGCCCCGCTGGCGTAGAACACGCCGCTCGACAGGGTCGGGTCGGTGACGCCGTCGACCAGTCGCTTCGCGCCCACGTCAAGTTTGTGGGAGAGACCCAGGGTGGGCATGACGTATTTGGCCGCTATACGCATCGGCAACGGGAGGTCACTGGCTGCTTGGGTGCCGGTGGTGTTGCCGGGGCTCACGGTGATGAAACGGCGGTCGGGGTGTTGGCGGGCCAGGTATGCCATCCAAAGGGCGCCAATGTACTTGGCCTGCCCGAAAGCTAGGTTGAAGTCAGCTTTTTTGCCGGCGAAGAAGCTGCCGTCGATCACAGTGGCAAGCTCGTCGGCGGAGTGTGAGACGAACGTTGGCCCCTTCATCCGCAACTTCGGGACCCCCCTGACTGCTTCACTTCCAGCGAAGACAGCAACTTCGCCAAGCCGATCTTCTTTCAAAAGCGCTTCGAGGAGGACGACGTGGCCAAGGACGTTCGTCGCGAACCCGGTGGTAACCCCGTCAGCGGTCAGTTCAAACGTCTGCGGGCCAATGACACCAGCGTTCATGACCAGCGCATCGACGGATCCGATGATGGCGTCAAGTCCGGCGCGAACCGAACCCAGATCGGCGACGTCCATGAGAATGATGTCAAAGATGTGCCGGCCGGTTACGGCTTCGAGATCGGCCTTTGCCGCTATCGCCCGATCTCTGTTTCGGCAAGCCAGGTAGATGTGCGCAATCTCGGGACGTAGTGCCAGTTGCCGGGCCACCTCCTTGCCGATTCCAACGTTGGCGCCCGTGATAAGTACCGTCTTTTCTAGGACTGGGCTCATCGGTATTTCCTCTCGTTTCTGTAGGCCTCGTTCAGGCAGGACAGCTCTTGTCGAATTGCGTCCACCGGTTCTCCCGGATTGCTATCGGGATCTGGAGTCACCTCGATCAGCTAGGCAGGCCGTCGAGCAAGCTGAAACGGGCATCCATCGCGACACTTCGGACATCAATCAGCTGCTGATATTCAGGCGAGTTGTACCACTTGACGGCCGTCTCACGGTCGGAAAACCGCACGAGTGCTCCTGAAGTGAGCGAGCCATCGCCGTGCAGGACTTCCCAGTTGCTGTTGGCGAGAGCCTCGCCTCCGTGCTCTTTGGCCGTCTGCCCAGCAATGGGAGCGTATTTCTCACGGTACATTTTCGGGTCCTTGACTGTGAATTCGACAATTACGTACGCGCTCATTTTGATGTTCCTTCGTTGTTAGTTGTTCGTTGTGTTCTTCGGAATTCGCTCGTAAACGTCGACGCCGACAGGCGTTACGTCGCTACTCGGCCTCCATCGACTGCAAGAGTGACGCCGTGGACGAAGCTGGCGTCATCACTGGCGAGGAAGACGATCGCCGCAGCAAGCTCCTCGGGCTCAGCTACGCGACCTGCTGGTGCGAGTGCTGCGAGCTGATTCACCATCTCTTTGGGGACTGCTTCCATCATCCGGGTGCGTGTCGGGCCGGGGGAAACGGCATTGACCCGAACACCACTCGGGCCGTATTCGGCGGCCCAGGCCTTCGTCAACAGTTCGAGAGCCGCTCGGCTGGCGCCATAGAGAGCCATGCCGGGCTGTCCAAAGCTGGCGACCATCGTCGAGATGTTGACGATCGAGCCCCATCCGCGTGCGGCCATAGCTGGCGCCAGTGACGCGACGAGGAAGAACGGAATCTTCACGTTCAGTGCAAAGGTCTCGTCGAACTCTGCTTCGGTGGCTGCGTTGCTTGGTCCGAGCAAGGCGATGCCGGCGTTGTTGATGAGGATGTCGACGTGACCGTCGCCTGCCTCAGTGGCCCACTCGACCAGCTCCTGGGCTGATTGCAGATCGCTCAACGTCGTGAGCTTGAACTGTCGCGACCGCCGAAGCCTTCGATCTCGGCGACCACGGCCTTGGCTCGTTGTTCGTCGCGTCCGACAACCAGTACGTGAGCGCCGCGGGCGGCCAAGGCGATGGCCGTAGCCTCGCCGATCCCGCTCGTCGAGCCCGTTACCAGAGCTGTCTTGCCCTTTAGGTCAGTCATGCGTTGTTCGTCCTCTCGATGCAAAATGGGTTGTATGACTCACTCTGCCAGGGCTGAACTGGGTTGTCAAACTCAGAATCCTGATAACATTTCGTGCATGGTCAACGAGACGAGTGACCGGCCGAGGCTCACCCCCAAGGGAGCACGCGTCCGAGCACGAATAGTGGAGGCGGCCGCCCCCCTGATCCATGAGCGCGGGGTGGCGGGCACGACTCTGGAAGACGTCAAGGTGGCGGCGGAAGTCAGCGGCTCTCAGATGTACCACTACTTTCCCGACAAGGACGCACTCGTGCAGGCGGTCATCGACTACCAGGCCGAGACCATCGTCAATCGCCAGCGGCAGGCGCTCAGCAGCGCGAACGGAGTCGCAGCCTGGCGGAAAATGGTGATCACCGCAGCGAAGCGCACCCAAGCAAAAGGGGGCTGCCAACTTGGCTCGCTCGTTGGTCAACTCGCCGAGAGTGACCCCGAGGCCCGAGCGCTCATCGCGGCAGGGTTCGATCAGTGGGCAGCCGCCATCGCCGATGGGCTGAGATCCCTTCACGCCGACGGGAAGCTCCCGTCGGACATCGACCCGGACGACCTCGCCACTACTTTGCTCGCCACGCTCCAAGGGGGACTTCTACTCGCGCAGGTACAGCAGAGTCCCCGTCCGTTCGAGACTGCGATCAATACCTTCTTCGCTCTTACCTTTGGCAAATGAGCCCAAGCCGGGGCCTCGTCAAGATGAACCCAATTTCGTGACAGATCCTCGCGTGGGAGAGATGTTCCATCTCGACCTCGACGGGACGGCGTTTGCTGGCCGCTACATCGAAGTAGATCCCCCGAACCGCGTGTTGCTGAGATGGGACCGTCAAGGAACCGACACAGCGACGCCGAAACCTACATTCATTGAGATCACGTTCACCCCGACCGGTGACGGCACAAATGTGACTGTTCAGCTCTCCGGCCTAAGTGAGGATGAGGCCCCCTTCTATCTGCAACTCTGGGGGCGTCACCTTGACCGGATTGCAGCTGTTTTCCTGGCGCCGAACCCGGCGCACTTCGTTGCAACTGAGTTAGGGACCTCATCTCCGACGCCGATATCGGCTGCGCCAGGTCAACTCCATACAACTGACCGGACGCGGACCGCTGAATGGTCGGTTTCACTAGAGGGTTGAGTGGGCACTGCATATGGGATGCGGCCGGATGGTCGTCTGACTTAACGCGCTTTACCGAGTTGCTCGGCGCGCTCCTTGAGAGCCACGCTCAGAGCTTCATATCCTGCGTCACCCTTCCCGGCGCTGCCCGTTGCCAAGGCGACCAACACGCCGGAGAAACGTTATCCGTGGTTCCGGCGGTCGCCTCGTTGGGTGCACCACCGAGTGCCGCTGGGTGATCCGATGAACGCACTTGGAGCCGGTTCAGGCAAGGTGAGGCTCTACGAGGAGCAGCACATTCCCGTCGGGATCCGGAACCAAAACATCGGAGGTTGGGGCTCTGTCTGGTCAACGGCGCCGATGCGGATCTTGACGGGTGACCCGATCGGGCGACCGCGGGATCTACGTCTACTCCGAGTTGCTTCCCTCCCCTCATGGGCCACATCGATGTCGCCGGTGTTGAGGAGGATCCCGTCCGAATGCCCACTCGATCCGGTCCCGCCGGCATTAGGACCAGTCCGGTGGCTGTATCGGGCGGGTAGACTTCGATCCAGCGGTGGCCCTCACCCCAAGGGATGTCAGCGCGCACTTCGAAACCAAGCGACTGGTAAAAATTTGGGGATCTGAACTGGTCCTGGGTCGGAAGAGTGACGAGTTGCACGCGGTTGATCTCGAGCGATGACAGGTTTTGTCATTTTTGCCTTCTCATCGCCCGCGTTGAACTGACGACTCAAGTTGTCGATTGGCCACGCCGCCCAGCGCTCATCGCAGCACCGCCTCGACGAGGTTGACGACGTCATCGACGACCGCGGTGAGTGGTTGGTCAGGTTTGGCAAGCCCATCGAAGGTCTCGAAGCTAGTGAGGACGTGGAGCACTCGCACGAGACCCTCGGCAGAGACCTCAGGTGGTTTGCCCCCCTCTTTAGCCAAGCGGCCGACGAGCATCTCGAGCCCAGCGCGGCGCCGATCGTCTCGGGCCGAGATAACCCCGGCAACCTCGGGGTCGAGCGCAGCAAGGGCTCGGAGCCTCCGCATGGCGACACGGTCGACGGCCCAGAACCGGCCGAAGGTCTCGACGAAGTGTCGTAACGCCACCTTCGCGGCGGGGGTCGTGAAGGTGGCCGCCAACGCTGACATGCCGCCGGCTTCGGCGAGCATGTCGCAGACTGCTTCGAGCAGGCCGATCTTGGTCTCGAATTGGTAATAGATCGTGGCCTTGGACACGTCGGCCTTCTTGGCGACGGCGTCCACGGTGAAGGCGCGGTAACTCCCCGCCTCGGCAAGCAAAGAGCGCGCCGCGTCGATGATCCCGCGGCGGCTCTCGTCGATCTGGTCCTGGCGCTTGCCGAGTTGGTAGGGGCGTGGGCTCATTGCGATTGACAACGTTCCCATCTTGACGATTTAATCATACCGTTCATATGATTGAATAATACCTGGAATGGAACCGCATGACCAGTACCGCATCGCGTGGCGATCTGCGCAGTACAAACGCAGCGATGTGGTCGCGCCGAGGGTGTGAATTTCAAGGTGGCCGACTCGGACGGAACTGCCTGCTCGGCCGCATCGGATCAGACAAGACCACGGCGGTGTCGATCCTGTCGACCGCCCCGCGCGGCGCAGGGAAGGCCTGCGTGTGGGGTGTGGGTGTGCACATCGTCCCCATTCGGCAGACCTACTGCAGCGATCCCCACCGCCTCGAAGTCGATGCGTTCAGAGCGTGACCGGGTGGACCCCGCGGCTTGGACCCTCCACACTGGCCTGACCCCATCCGCCTAACCCCCGACCCGACGGAGACCAGACAATGACCAGCGAATCAACCCCAGCCCTTGGACACCAAGCACCAGACACCTACCCGGACCTGGCCGGGAAGATCGCCGTGGTCACCGGCGGGTCGCGAGGTATCGGGGCCGCCACAGCCCGAGCCTTGGCCGACAATTTCGTGGCCGTCGCGATCGTCGGCCGGGACCAGGCCGCGATCGATTCCACCGTCGAAAGCATCAAGGTTGAGGGCGGCACGGCCCTCGGGGTAGCAGCCGACTGCACTGTCGAAAGTGATCTGACGAATCTTGGCCAAAGGGTCGCAGACGAACTCGGCCCGGTTGACATCCTCGTCGCCTTCGCCGGAGGCGACGGTATGCCCGTCCCGACCGACGCCGAAACCGGCGAACACTGGCGCCAGGTTATCGAGACGGATCTCACCTCCACCTTTCTCACCGTCTCTGCTTTCCTCCCCTCCATGATTTCTCGACGGTCTGGCGTAATCGTCACCATGTCCTCGGCGGCGGCCCGCCAAGCGGCGCAGTCGTCCGCCGCGTACGCGGCCGCCAAGTCGGGCGTGATCGCCTTAAGCCGTCACCTGGCCGGCGAGTTCGCCAACCACGGAATAAGAGTCAACTGCATTGCACCGTCGGCCATCGAGAACGACCACATGCGGTCATGGGTGCCTGAAGAACTGCGTAAACAACTGGCCGCCGCATTCCCCCTCCGCCGGCTTGGACAACCCGAAGACGTGGCCGCCGCCACGCTATTTCTCGCTTCCTGCGCCTCGTCTTGGATCACCGGCGTCACCCTCGACATCGCCGGCGGAAAGATCATGCTGTGAACACGGCCGTCGAACCCACAGTTACAAGCAAGGTAGCGGGCAAGGTTCGAGGATTGCGGACCAACGCACTGGCAGGCCTGGTGATGCTCCTCCTCGAATACGGTCTTGGCGTCTGGACCAATCTCTACGGCCACCTTCCTGCATCAGATCACGGTAAAGGGACGTTCCCTGCGTTCGAAGGCGCAGTTGCTCACGGTCCGGTCGGCCTCACTGTTCATGCGTTGCTAGGCACTCTGTTGATTGTGACCGCCGTCTCGGTAGTCGTCCGGGCCACAAGGCTACGCCGATCTATTTTCATTGTCATCGCGAGCGTCGCTCTGTTGGCCATCCTCGCCGCCTGGTTCTCTGGAACCCAATTCGTCGGAGATGCCGCCAACGGCGCTTCTTTCGGCATGGCAATCTCCACCGCAGTGGCGATCCTGGGGTACGCGACGATCTTGTTCATCGCCGTTCCCGCATCCGGCTCCCATGGAACCCCCGGTGACTGAGAGACAGCTCGTCAGGCGAGCAACCGAAGGATCAGGAGTCGGATTCCCACTGTAACGGAAGCCCCAAAGCTACTGAGCCTTCCTGTTCAGCGCGCGGACTACGGTCGCGGCCAGAACTGTCCGCGGTGGGAGCAGCCCGGACTGCGCGACGGGCCCTCCCCGAGGTCGGCACCGTTGACTGCCCCTGAGACAGTGACCACCAGGACCCTCTCCCGCAGTTCCCATCGCTTGCTTCGTCGGAAATGCCGCCTTTATGGGTGGGGCTATGATGCGGGAACTTTTTGCCGCTTCCGGTGAGGCACCGTGTGGCGCGCTCATTGCCGAGATCGACGGCGAGCCCGTCGGGTACGGCGACTTCGCTGCGATCGGTGTGCTCGACGGACACAGCGCGCCGGCGACTGTCTATGTGCGTCTCAGCGCCCGCAAGGGGCGGGTAATGCCCTCTGGGCTGCTGTGATGGAGATGTGTGGCCCCGATCGGGTCCGCGGGGTCATGATGTCGTCGGATGCAGACGATGTGCAATCCCGCGATATCGCGCTCGCTCGTGGTTTTCGTCTCGGGGGCCTCCACATCGAGAGTCAGCTTGATCTCGCCGCGATGGATTTCGCGTCCATGGAGCACCGTGCCACTACGTCTGCTTGCCTCAACTTGCATCCTCTGGCTCCCGACACAGACGAGGAGACCTGGCATACCTTCGCGGTCCTTTCATGACCGTCTGACGGAGGACACCCCGGACAGAGCACCCGGGTCCGAACCAACGTCCTACGCCGTCATCCGTGCGTTTCTACCCGAACCGTGGCAGGTGATGGGGCGTGGGACGGGGACGAGATGGTGGGATTCACCGCGGTGTCCATACGCGACGCCGGTGCCGCCCGCGTTGTCAACACACACCTCACAGGCGTCCTACCTAATTTCCGTGGACATGGTATCGCGACGGCATTGAAGGCCGCGCACGCTCTCGCGCTCCATCAAGCGGGTCGGCGAACAATTAGAACGCAGAACATGGACGGGAATATTCCCATTCTCGCCGCCAACAAGACTCTGGGATTCACGCGAGCTCGCGGTTTACAAGATCTCACCTACGATCACTCCGACACCCACATTTAGTCTCACCGTTGCCTTTTCGCGCACAATTTCATCAAGGTAACTCAGCCCAGACTTGATGGGTGGTAATCATCGACGCCTCGTCATAGAGAGCGGTCGTCGCGCCGAACGCCGACCACAAAGCGCTTGCGCAAGCCCAACTCTATGGGCGACCGAACTACCGCCAGCAGCGAGTACCTACAGCCCTGAGTGTCTCCGGCGCCGGGAAGGGCACGGTGTATTCCATCCGACGGCCACCAATCGCTCCGAAGTTTTCTTTCTTCAGTCGGATCAAGGTCGGAGAAAATTCGACGATGCGGACCCGCTGCCCCGCGCCGTCCTCGAGACGAAGTTCATCTGGATCAGCAAGGTAGCCAATGGCCGCCTCATCGAGTGCTTGCTCGGCGCTGAGCCAATCCATCGCCGGTGATAGGTCCCGTCCGAGCAGATCGATGGGTACGAAGTTCTCACCCTCGAGCCGCATCCACCCTATGAGTTCGCCATCGATACGTCTGTGCTCGATCCAGCCGCTCTGTCCCACGATCAAAGTATTGCCGTAGAGCGAACGAAACCGGGCAGCCGGTGGACGGCACCGGTCAAACCGGTTGAGGAGAAGTCGGGGGGGGTCCGTAGCACCCGCCCGAGAACAATTCCGGAACCGGCGTCAACTGGGACGGTCAACTCGGGCTTGTCCCTACGTCCCCATTCAAAAGCGCCACCAAGAGGTTGAGTAGGGCAACGTGTAGGGCATGCGTCCCGCAAGAATGCTATTCAGATGCTCTTTTCAGATCGAGCTTGCGAATGTCCAGCGCAACGGCCAACAAGTGTTTGCGTCGCCCTGCGTACGCTGCACACGCAAAATTGATCACTTGTAGGCGATGCCCGCACTGGCTGGCCCGGCGAGCGGCAGCACTTCGACCGAGCTGAAGCCGACGTCGTGGCACCAGCCGCTGAAATCGGCGCCAGTGAAGTCGAACGCGTCGCCGAACTCGATGAGCATGTTGAGCGACATCATCAGCCCGAAGACGTTCTGCCGACGGTCGTCGTCGATGAGGTTCTCCATCGCGATGAACACGCCGCCGGGCGGCAGCGCGTCGTAGGCCTGCCGGATCAGATCCAGCTTCCGGTCCAGGTTCCAGTCATGCAGGATCATGCCCATGGTGATCACGTCGGCCTTGGGCAGCGGGTCGGCGAAGAAGTCACCGCCCACCGCCGTCGACCCGGTCGCTCGATCTTCGCCTCGGCGATCGTCCGGTCGCGCGATCGGCTCCACGACCGGCAGGTCGAAGCTGGTGCAGCGCAGATGCGGGTGGTGCTGCGCCAGGATGATCGAGAGCTGGCCGGTCGCCCCGCCGACATCGCACACCGTCGAGTAGCGGCGAGAAATCGAACTTCTCGGCCAGGGCATGGAAGTTGCCGGCCGAGATGCCGGACATGGCGCGCATGAACTGCTCGAGCCGCGTCCGGGTCGGCGTAGAGCTCGGTCGAACATCGAGCGTGCCGGTGTGCTTGATCTCGTTCTGCGGCTGCGCCGGTCCGCAGCGCCTCGGTCAGGCCGCCCCAGAACCGGTAGAGCCGGGCGTTGGCCATCTCCAGGATCCCGCCGATATAGGCGGGGCTCAGTCTGTGTCGAGAAACAAGGCCGTGTCGGCGGTGTTTCGGTAGTGCGGCTTCTTCGCCACCTCCGTCGCGGTCGAGGAGACGC
Organism: uncultured Acidimicrobiaceae bacterium; assembly: GCA_963737745.1. Classification (GTDB taxonomy): domain Bacteria; phylum Actinomycetota; class Acidimicrobiia; order Acidimicrobiales; family RAAP-2; genus Bog-473. The sequence continues at coordinate 185,246 of CAVTTR010000005.1, forward strand.
AGGGCGACCAGGCCATCGAGGAAGTCGAAAACGGCTCGCGACCTCAAGCCGTGATGCTCCGCTATCTCCCGGCCGGTCATGGCAACCGTGCCGAGGGTGCTGAACAGCCCAAGCTCGACCGCCGACAGCAGCACCTTCGAAGGCCAGAAACCCATGCCGACCTGCATGATCAGGGAGGGATCGAGCGAGGCATTCCCCTCCGCCGACACGTTGAGACCATCGATTTCGCCCATGCTTGCGCCTCCTTGCGCGGACCCTAACCACGACTTCGGCACTATAGACCGAAGTGGTCGGAAGTCCGGCTCTTGGCCACGACTTGTTCGTAGCGCCGACGTGTCAGTGGGACGGGTGCATCAAGGCGCCAACCAGTTCCCGCCGACTGCGCACGCCGACCTTGTCGAACACCACCTTGAGGTGATCCTGCACGGTGTGTGCGCTGATGCAAAGGTCGACGACGATTTGGCTGGTCGTCTTCCCCTGAAGCACAAGGTTCGCCACTAAGCACTGCGCGGGCGTGAGACCGTAGGCGGCTAGGAGAAGCGACGAGCGCTCAGATGGTGCTGCCGGTCCGACGGTAAGCACTATTGGTCCGCTGCCCGCTCCGTCGTCGAGCCGCGCCGCGTGAATGGTGACGAGCGCTCCACTCCGCGTGGTCATTCTGATGTATGCGGGCGTCGGGTCGAGACCTCCGCCGTCGACCTCAATAGCCTCAAGACGGCGTACCAACGTTGCAAGAGGTACGGGAAGCGGCCCACCAACCATGAGTGGTCCGCCTTCGATCTCCTCAACAGCTCCGGCGATAGCCAGCACAAGGTGACCGCCGACGAGAATCACTGCCTGTGGCGCGTTGGTTGGCGCGTCGGTAACGACTGCGGAACGGCGCATCGCCTCGCCAGCGTGAGGTGCCACCTTGCGCAGAATCGCCATCTCGCTCGCACTGAAGCCCACGGCGCCAGAGCGGTGAAGGCACAGGAATCCCCACACCGTCGCGTCGACCCGTAGTGCGACCCTCAGTTCGTCGCCCATCCCGAGCGGATCCATGATCTCCCGCCACCTCATGCTGGCCCCCCGCACCCCGCCGGTGGCGACATCCAGGGACGCGACCGGGTCGCGGGCCCGGGCGAGGTCGACGAAGCGATTGACGTCGGCGTCGGGCGCCGAACTCGTTGTCGAGAAACAGCGGAGCTGACGTCACCAGGGGCTCTTCCGCGAACGCGCTGGTGAATAGCAGCGTGGCCGGGTCGGCGCCGGCCACAAAGGCGGCATCGAATGGCACCACCCGCCGCAACGCACGCAAGAGCCCGCCGCGGATGGTACCGAGATCCTCGCCGGCCGAGTAACAGGCTCGGACGACGCCCTGCGCGGCGTGATCAGGTATCGAGCCGGGCATTGATGGCCAACGCTACGCCCATCCCAGCAAGTTGGGATGGGCGTAGCGCTCGACCAGGGGCAGAGTGGTCACATGACCACCGCCCTCGACACCACTACCACCGAGATCGCCCCAGGGATCCACCGGATCTCGACCTACCTGCCCGATGGGCCACCCGGCGGGATCACCTTCAACCAGTTCGTGGTCAAGGGCGACGAGCCGTTGCTCTTCCACACCGGCACCCGCCGGCTTTTCCCAACCGTGAGCGACGCTGTGGCTACCGTCGTGGATCCGACGTCCATCCGCTGGATCAGCTCGGGCAACGCCTCGCGACCCGACGAGTACGGCTCACTCAACGAGTGGGAGTCACTTGCCCCGTCAGCCTTGGCGATCCATGGCGAAGCGGGATGCTTCCTCTGCCTCTCAGACATGGCCACCCGTCCTCCCCGGCCCATTGGCCGACGGGGAGATCGATCGATATCGGTGGCCATCTCCTGCAGTGGATCGACACGCCCCACGTCCCCGGGCCATGGGAGGCGGGCGTCCTCTTCGACGTCACCACCAAACCCTGTTCTGCGGGGACCTGTTCTCCCGCACCGGTCCGGCAACGGCCACGACTACCGATGGCATCGCCGACGCGGCCATCGCCCACGACCAGCTGATGCACGGTCACGCCTACACCCCGGCCACCGGGCCAACGCTTCGACGCCTGGCGGCCCTCAAGCCCGAGGCCCTCGCTCTGATGCATGGCCCGACCTTCCTCGGTGACGGCGCGGTCCAACTCGCCGCTCTAGCCGACTACTTCGACAGTCGGTTAGCTGCTGCATAGCGCGGCGAGCACGTGCAGAACTGGGTCTGGACAATCTGGGCGGCGAAGACGGCGTCGTGAACCTCGGGGCCAATCCAGCGCTGGACGAAGGTAAGGCATGCTCGTCGTCCCGATCTCGGTACAGGTCGAACGACTCGCAACCCTCGGCAGCTCGCATGCGGTCCCGGCCTTCGGTCAACAGTGCTACGAGCATGCCCTCCCGACCCGGAGCAGAGTGGAACTCTGAGATGTGCGTGATGCTCATCAGAAGAGCACCTCTCTGGCGAGTAGTCCATTACTCGGTTGCTGGGAGCCGACCGTCCAGCAGAAATCGAGAGCGTCGAGATAAAGATGTTCCGAGACGTGTATGGGCACGAGGACTCCTGAAATTCGAGTCTGTCGATTCGAGCGACGATCATGCTTGCGCGATCGGGCATCGCACATTGGAATCGCACTTGCCGATCGGGGCTGCCCCGCACACCGGTGTCAGCGGCGTCGTAGTCCCCCCTGGAGCCATACATCCACGACAGCCAGCGGAGTGCGCTCGGGTTCGGGAGGCAACTGGTCGCCGAACACCTCGCTGAGCAGACCGTGCACGACGGGGTGAAGCCGCTCCTCGGCGAAACGGTCCCAGTGTTGGTCGGACTCCCATATGTCGATGTAGCGCAGCCCGCCCTCCGGTCGCTTCACCGCGATATGGGCTATGAGGTCTGTGAAGAGGTCGATCGAGTTCGAGAGCGCCGTGTTCGGGGACAGTTGTAGCGAAACCTACGATCAGATCCGGCTCGAGGGATGCAACCCGGACTCGGGCGCCCAACTAAGGCGAGATCGCAAACACAAGTCGTTCTGGATGATCGACAAGAACTATTTCGGTCGGCCTCATTTGATAAAGATGCTCGCCGGTACACCTCTTGAAGCCTTGGGAGATCATTCTCCGTAGCGTCTCTGAAAGGGAAGCGCACCCCCAAAGTCCGGCCGAACTGAGACCCGCGCCACGTCCGATTACCGATCGACAACTGACGATGGGCTGCTTCACGCCCACCGGGCCCCGGTCGGGGCCCTAGGTCTTGGCCAGCATGACATCGTTCCGGTGATTCCCCAGGTCTGATGACCGCAAGACATCGTTCCGTCTGTGGCAGGGCGTTTCCTGCAGGACATCGTTCCGGTTCAGCGCAGGATCCGTGAGATGGCGAAATCGCCGTCATGGATGATCTCGCCTTTGAGGGTGACCACAGTGAGCTGTTTGGAACGAACCCGGATGGTGGCGGTGACGTACTGGTGCGTGTGCTCTTCGGCGACGGTCAGGCGCTTGCCGAAGAGGTCGAGGCGTCGGTTGGAACGGATGTAGCGGATCACTTCAATGCGGCCCTTGGCCGGCAGGCTTGTGGGTACCTCGTAGTCCCTTTGCAGTGGGCGATAGAGGCGCCCCGACCACATCTCGTCCGGACTGGCCCCGCCGTGGGCGGAGTAGCGATGGTGCTCGTTGTGGAAGGCCACGAAGCTGGCATTCTCGGCTTGGAGGTGCTCGAGATCACCGAAGCGAGCGGTGCGGAAGAAGCTCTTGTCCCACACGTCGTTGAAATGCTCGACCACCCCATTGCGCCACGGTTCACGCAGCGGGATGAAGCGGGGCACGACATCGAGGTCCAAGCAGGTGGCGACAACGGGGCCGAAGTTCGCCCAGGCCGGGGGGATCCCACCTCCGAAGTTGGAGTGGTTGTCGAACTGGGCCACGGCCGGCACCCCGAGGGTGGACCACATGGTGGCCATGCGCGCGGCCACCCAGTTCGGGCGGGGTGTGGTGAGGATGGCGCTGCCCGCCGCGTGCGAGCCCACGTCGACCAGGTTCAAGGCGTGGAACTCGACGGCTCCCTCGAGGTGGCGGGGCCCGATCATGTCGATCTGGTGGATGGTCCCCGGCTCGGGATCGGGTGCGCTCGGGTAGGGAACGCCCTTGGACACATAACCCGCTACTCGGCGCCGGGGCCGGGCGAGTCCCGCGGCCCCGATGACCCGCTCGATGGTCCAACGCGGCGGGATGGGGTCGACGCCCATGCGGCGCAGCTCCCACGCCACGGCCAGCGGTCCGTATTGCGCTCGGGGGTTGCGCCACCAGGCGAGCGCGCGCGTCGATGATCGAACGACGCACCTCGTCAGACGTGCGCGTGGGTGAGGTGTGCGGTGCCCGAGATCGCCCGACGGCCCACTCCTGGTTGCTCACCTCCTCGGTGGCTCGGACCGCCCACTTGCGCACCCAGCGACTGGTACGCCCCAGCGCAAGAGCGACCTCTTCGGCACTCTCGCCGGACTGGCGACGCCGAACCGCCTCTTTGCGCAACTCCTCTTCGGACACGTGGTCTCCTCGCTCGCTTGGAACAATGGAGCCAAGTCGACGGAACGATGTCCTGCGGTTACCTCACCTCACCAGCCGGAACGATGTCCTGCAGTCGAGGGACCTGCGGGACCGGAACGATGTCTTGCGGTGTGCGACGGAACGATGTCCTGCGGGCCGTCACCTAGTTTGCGGAGAGCGGTCTAGCGCCGTCGCCGGTAGCCGGGCCCCCGTTCCGGGCCGACCACAGCGTGGTATTCCTGTGCCGAGGCGGGCCATGATGCGAGTGAGGTCAGCGAGATCGTGATCATCGAGCACGTCGCCGAAGACCTGTTGCAGGAATGCGTGATGGCGAGGACGGGCGCTTCTCACTAGGTCGCGTCCGTGCGTGGTGAGGGCCACGAATGTCGAGCGGGCATCGACGGGATCGGGCTGTCGCTCGACGAGACCGGAGTCCTGCATGCGGTCGAGCAACTTCGACAATCCCGACGGGGACAAGACCACGGCTTGTGCGAGGTCGGTGAGCCGGAGTAGGCCCCCGGCCATGTCGAGGTGCATGAGAACGTCGTAACGCGCCACGGTGAGCCCGCTGTTGAGGCGGACGTCGAGCTCGAGCTGGTCCTTCAGTCGTGCGTGGGTGCGCAGCAGGGCGAGGAACGCCGGCATCCACCTGGCTGACTCGTTCTCACTCACGCCGTCCAGTCTAGAGGAAGTACTTGACATGCCAAGGAATCGGTGCTCATACTTGGCACGACAAGCGTTTCCGGACGCAGGTGGACGCCGGATACGTTCTGCCCCCACCCAAGAAGAGAGGAACAAACTGATGCCGACGATCGCTTTCGCCGCCCCCTTGCTGCCGGGCATGAGCGGACTTGACCGGGATGTCATGGCGTCTTTCCGGGCTGGCGAGCGCAAGACCGACTATGAAGACGCCCGCCGCCGAGCCGGAATTACCCGCGAAACGGTATGGATACAGACGACACCGGCCGGAGATATGGCCATTGTTTACATGGAGGCAGACGATCTCGACATCGCCTTCACCGCACTCGGCAAGTCGGACGAGCCATTCAATCAATGGTTTCGCGAGCACGTCCAGCGAGTCCACGGCTTCTCACTGGCCGACGAGTTCCATGCACCGGAACAGGTTCTGGACTTCATTGCCTGACCGACCTCGGCCTAACGGCACGGCCTAAGCGGCTATCTATGTCGCGCTGTTTCGCCGGCCGGCGGGATGCGCGAGTGTGGCGGCTTCGGCCTGCCGCGGGTACGAGACGGGGGCTTGCGAGTTGGCCGGGGTTCGCGCCTGCCGCCGGTGACCGAACCCCGGATAGGACGGGGTGGTGTCTGCGGCCGGGCTGCTAGACCAGGCGAGCCAGGTGCGCGTGGGGCGCAACGGGATCTCGGCTCGGGCGAAGTCGCGCAGGCGTTCTTTCACCCGGTAGGCGATGGCCACTTCGGCCCCGGGGTCCCCGAGCTCAAGCAGTGACCACAACCGTTGGGTTGCCTTGTCGTCGAGCCGTTCTTCACCTCGGAGCAGGACCCGTCGGATCCGGTAGAGCGGATCGTCACGTCGGCCCCGATGCCCGGTCTGTTGGATCTGGACCCGGCGGCGCACCGCATCGAGACAGCGGTTGGCCAAGGAGATGACATGGAAGGGGTCGACTACCTGGGCCGCCTTGGGCAAGACGACCGAGTACACCGCGGCATAGGTGGCCGACATGTCGAGGGCCCCAAAGCGAATCCGCTCTTTCCAAGCCGCCGGCTGCTTGTCGATCCAGCCCGCCACATCGACGTATTTGCGGGTCGGCAAGATGTCGATGATCTGGTGGTTTTCCACGTCGGCCACCGTGGTGGCGTAGTCCGAGTGGCTGGCCTGATTCGCCTTGACGAACGAGGTCTCGTCCAATCCAATGGCCGTCGTCTTGTTCAGCCGTTTGCGATCGGCTGCCAAGAGGGCCTCGCCGTAGGTGATCACGGCGTCGTTGACCGTGTGCCAGTCACACGCCAGTTCGGCGGCCACTTCTTTGACCGTCCGACCGGTGCCGACCTGGACCGTCGCCCACTTTGCCGCCCTCGTGGTCAACAAGCAGTGCTTGGCTGCGATCCGGTGATCGGAGAGCACCCAACTTCTTTTGGGGCAGCGGGCATTGGGACAGCGCAGACGGTGCTTCTTCCAGGCCAACGACATCGGAGTCCCATAGACCGGCAGGTCCACGTAGTGGACCACCGGACGCTCTTTGACCTGGGCCGGCCCGGCACAGGTCGGACAGCGAAGGGGACCTGGGATCTGCTCGATCATCAACTCCACGTCGGGTCCGGCGCGCTCATAATGCAGGACCCGCACGTCTTTGAGACCCACGAGGGCCTCGACGATCTCGCTAGGGTCAGTGACGACGTAGGTGCTTCTGCCATGATGCCTCACACCACCAAGCGTGAAGCACCTTCGTCGCGTCGGGGGGATCTCAGCTACCAGGGACTCACCCGCTGAGATCCGATAGGCACCCGAGATATTCGCCCGAGAAACCTGTGGATAACCCCGTGGAAAGGCATCGAAACAGCATGAAAGCCACGAGACCCAGCTCTAGAGACGCGGCGCAACCGATTGGATAGTGGCGGGGGTAGGATTTGAACCTACGACCTTCGGGTTATGAGCCCGACGAGCTACCAGACTGCTCCACCCCGCGGCGAAGAAAGGCAGTCTACACGGCTCGGATGGACGTCTGTCCAGAGGGAGCGGCTAGAGCGTCTGTGCCGTGGGTGGCGGGGGTGGGGGGCTCATCGGGTCTGTCGTGGCCGCCGGCGGAGGTGGAGGGCTAAATGGCGCCGCAGCTGTCGGATTCGAGGGAGGAGCGCTGCCCGGCGTAGCCGCGGCGGGAGGGGGGAACGTGGTCGCCGTGGGAGCAGCCGCCGCCGACTCGGGCGCCAACGTGAGCGCGCCGTGCTCGGCCTCGTGGGCCTGGAGAGCGGTAACCAAGCGGTCGATGTCGGCGTCCGTGGTGGGAGTGGCCCGACCCGTCTTGGTGGCATACACAGCTGCGCCGAGATCGCGCAATATGCCGTCGGCTCCCCTCTTGGACTGGACCTCGTCCAGCTTGGCCTGTCCCTTCTGCGCCGCGTCCTTGGCCATGCTGGTAGCCGTCGCCGCTTGTGCTTTTACCTTGTCGAGCAATCCCATTAACTCATCCTTCCACGCGGAGTTTCCTCAGCATCTCATGCGAAGACTGCCTACTCAACCTGACGGTTCGGCGGTGGCGAGCGAGCTCGTGGTCGTCGAGGTGTTGCCAGTCGATTTGCTGCTCTTGCTCTTCGACGGCACCGTGGTCGTTGTCGTCGTACTCGCCCCCGTGGCCGACCCTAGCGCTTGCTGCGCATTGGTGACTTGCTGCTGCATGGCGTTGATATCGCTTTGGAAACCGCCGAGGTCGCCTGCCGCAAGTGCCTTCAGGGCGTTTTGGTAATCGGCTTGCGCCGCCGCCAGGTCCTGCTGCACGGCCGTGGGAACCGAGCCGCTCCCCGGGGTCGTCCCTGAGCCGCCCCCTGAGGAGTTTCCGGGCGTCGAGACAGGGACGTTGAGCAGGCTGGTCAAGGTGGCGGACAGTGTGGACTTCACCACCACCTTTTGCCCCAGCACACCGATGACATCGGTCAGTTGCGGAAGCGGGTTGGAGGACGATGCCACGTACAGGGGACGCAGGTAGATGATGGACTGACCAACCGGAACCATGAGCGTGTTACCCAGGAGCACCTCCGAGCCGTGTTGGTCGTAGAGCGTGATGTCCGATGAGACGGTGGGATTGGCTTGAATTTTCTGATCGGCGTTGGCAGGGCCAACGGTGCCCTGGGGTGTTTGGTACACAGTGAGACCCCCGTAGTCCTGCGGGTCAGACGTGGCAATCATGAACGCACTGAGGTTCAGGTTGTTCGAGCCCGATGAATTCGACTGCGATGCCGGCACATAGGCATCGGTAACCGTGTACGTCTGAGCGGATGAACCGGGCAATGCCGTCACTTGGTACAGCGGCGCCATACGCGCCGAGCTCTGGGAGATCACCTGTCCTTCTTGATTGAGCGTGTCCTGTACCTGCAGTGCCTGGGACTGAGTCCCCGCGCCGGCTGTCGGGGAGAGTTGCCAGGCGTTGCTTTCCGAATAGAACTGCGAGGTGGACGTGAGGTGATAGCGACCGTAAATGGCGGATTGGATTGAGAACATGTCCGGGGGATACCGCAGGTGAGCCTGCAACGAGGGGCTCATCTTCGACAAAGGCGTGAACATGTGCGGGAACGCGGCCTCGTAGGCCTGGAGTATTGGGTCGTTCCGATCGACGTCGTAGAACGTCGTTTGGCCTGAGTACGCGTTGATAACCACCTTGACCGAGTTACGCACGTAGTTGTAACTGCCGGGCAAACTGCTCCCGGCCGCCACCTGCTGCGTATTGGCGTTCTCCGAATAGGGATACTGGTTGGTCGTCGTGTAGCCGTCGACGACCCAATAAATCTGACCGTCGCTCACCACCGCGTAAGGGTCCTGATTGAAGGTGAGGAACGGGGCTGCCTTCTGCGCGATCTGTACGGGGTCCCGCACGAACATGATCCGCGACTTGCTGGTGATCTGACTGGAGATGAGGAAGTTGAAGTCGCCCAGACGAAGGGCGAACACGGCCCGCGTCAGCAGCGATGTGATCTGGACGCCGCCCGTGGCTTCCTTGCCCGAGTAATGGCTCTCCACATTGCTCTTGCTCGTCTGGTAGTCCACTTCGGATTGCTTGGTGTTGGCCACGACGTAGCCCGAGTCCCCGCTGGCGAAGTAGACGTTGGGCTGGGTGATCTTGGGGAGCCCATTCGTTGAATTCGGCGGCACGTCCTTTATCCCATACACCGGGTTGCCGTTTGATTGAGCCTGGTTGGCCAGGGCCACCACGGCGCCCTCGCCATGAGTGAACTGAAGATGCAGGTTGACCCACGACTGCGAGGGAAGTTTCGATGGCGAGACCTCGCGCACACCAATGAGGACGGGGGTCACCTGCCCGTCGATCGTGTAACGGTCTACGCCGAGCGACGGAAACGTGTAGTACGACTGAATCCTTTGTTGCTGGTCGAACGTCTGCAGAGTGATCGAGTCGTCAGGGTCCCACAACCTGATGTTGTTCAGGGTCTGCGCCGAATTCACCACATCCGCCGATGTGATCTTGGTGGTGGCGCTCACGCTCTTGACCTTCACATTGTTCAGGTCGTAGGCGGCGCGGGTCGCTTGTATGTTGCGCTTTATGTAAGGGGCTTCGAGCGAGGCCTGATTCGGCGTGACTTTCAAGGTCTGCAGCAAGGCGGGATAGATGACGCCAACGACGAGGGCCACGAACGCCCATATCCCCACGGCCAGGACCGGCAAGGTCCAACCCTGACGGCGGATGTTGAACAGCAGAATCACCGCAGCAAAGATTGAGACAACGACGAGCAACAGCAATGCCGGCAGCCGGGCGTGCACATCCGTGTAGCCGGCCCCGTTGACATACCCGTCGTGCGAGTTCACCAAGCCCCAGCGCTGAAGGACGTACCCCGCCGCTTTGGTCAGCGCAATCAGTGCTCCGAGAACCGAGAGGTGCGCCTTGACCGTGGGCCGCACCCGAGGGATCCCGCGTTGTTGCAAGATCCCGCCGTTGAGATAGTGAAAGAGCGTCGACACGACGAGCGTCACGATCAGGATGGCTAGCGTCCAGTCGACGATGAAATTCAAGAACGGCAACTTGAAGACGTAGAAACCGATGTCCTTGCCGAACTGCGGGTCCTTGCTGCCAAAATTGCCACCATGGCGAAAGAGGATCCAGTTCTGCCATTCCCCGATGGTTCCCGATGCGGCGATCAGCGCCATCACGATGGCCAGCGCAATGTAAAGGCGTCCCGCGTAGGGCCGCACGATTTGCTGGTAGCGGCGGACGAACTCGTCCTTTTGCACGGCGTCGATGTCCTCGGTCGCCAGGCGATCGCAGACGACCAGATTGACCCACATCACGACAAAGAAGATCGCCCCGAAGACGCCGAAGAGCCCGATCTTCACCACTAAAAGGGTGGAAAAGACGTCGTGGTAGCCAACCGACGAGAACCAGAGCCCATCGGTGTAGATGCTGGCCAGGGTGCGCAGCGATGCCAACAGAATGATGAAGACGACAATGGCGCCGATAATCCACCACCGTGCTCGCCGACGCGAGCGTGGCGAGCGTGGGGTGGAAAGGTCCTTGGGGGTACGCACGGGGGCGAGCCTAACGTCCGGCGCCCCTTGGCCCCGGTCTAGTGATTTATTGGTCTACCGGCGTCACCAGACAACGGCAGCCCGAGTGGGCCGGCGGATAGGCATGCCCGGTCGGGAATCCTTCAGCGAGAGGCACGGCTCCGGCCAGGGCGTTGTCGTCACAGTCCGAGCACCCGGTCGACGAGGTCATGACCCAGCGCACCATTCCGTCCGACGACGCCGCAGCGGCCACCCCGGCGGAGAACGCTTGCACGGCGAAGTCGCCCACCAGCCGTTCGATGCGCTCACCCCGCCATTCGCGAAAGGCTGCCCCGACGCGGTCGCTCACTTCTTCTCCGGCATCGGTGCCGTCGGCGATGCGTCGACGCAACATCGTCACTACCGTTCGAGCTAAACCGGCGGCGGCTTGCTCGACTGCCCCGTTTGCTGTGGCTTGATCCCTCCGCCCCGCCGCCGAAGACAGACCCGGCGCCGAAAGCGTCGCCCAGGTGACCCTGGGCGGCCGAGATGAACGTCGAAAGATGGAGATCCTCGGGACCGAGCAATGCCTCGCCAGCGATGTTCGGTGTGCTCCGCAGCTCATCGAGGAGACGGTTCTGGTCGTCTCCTAAGGCGCGCTTGATGTGGCGCGACAGTTGGGCGGAAATCGGCGAAAGCAGCGCGTCGCGTCGTGCGATCAGCGCCGCGTCCGGGTTCTCGTCTTCATCGACCTCGGGCGCTGATGTGGAATCGGCCTCACCCTGAAGGGCGACATCCACATCGATCGACGTTGTCTGATGGCTCTGGACGTGATCGCTCTCGGTGCCCAGCGGCACGGCTTGCGTGACACCACCCGACTCGCCGCTCGCCGCTCGAATCCGCGCAAACAGCTCGTCCACCGAGGGGGCCACGCCGGCGGAGCCTCCATCATGGGCGGCCTCTTGGGGCTCACTCTCAGTGTCGCTGCTCTCGCCGCCGTCCGTCCCGTCCACGGCTTCCTGATCGTGGGGTGTGTCTTTCGGCAGGTGCAACCGAGCCTGATCGGCCGCAGCCAGGGCGGCGGCTCGGGCGTCCTCGTCGGAGCGCTCCAACTGGCCCAGAATTTCGTCCATGGAGGCCCGCGCCCCTTGGACGGAGGCAGCCATCTCGTCGCGGGCCGCCCGCAATTGCTCGATCTGAATCGACAGTGCACGCCGACGCCCGGCCAGATCCGTCATCAGCCGTTTGCGGGCCTCTTGGACCTGTTCGAGGAGGGAGCGCCCCTCTTCTTTGGCGCGTGCGATCACCGCGTCACCCTCGGCCAGGGCGTCGAGCCGTATGCGCTCCACCTCCGCCAACGCCTCTTGGCGGGCGTTGGCCACCATCAGCTCCGCTTCGGCCACACGTTCGGCCGATGCGCCTTCGCTCTGCTCTTGGATCTCATTGGCGCGACTTTGCGCCTCGCGCAAGAGCGTGGAGGCGCCCTCCTGGGCCTGCACCACGATTTTTGCCGCCTCGTCATGAGCATGGCGAAGGATCTGGGCGCTGTGCTGTCCGAGGGAGGCGGAAAGGGTGGCCTCGTCCACCACGGGATGGGCCGCTCGTTCGTCCGCCTCCGCTACGGCAGCTCGTAGTTCCTGCTCTCGCTCTTCGAAGAGCTCGAGGTTCCGCGCCACCGTCTGGAGGTACGACTTGACTTCGTCGACGTCAAAACCCCGGCGCACAATGGCGAAGGAGTGGCGAGCGATGTCCGCCGCCGTCAGACGGGTGGAGGAAATGGGTGAACGGCCTTCAGGCATGGAGAAAGACTACGGCGCCGCCTGGCTCGGCAGGTGACTGGCGGACAATGTGCCTCCGAGGCGCTTCAGTATCGACAAGGCCTGGTCGAGGGTGGACACCGCATAGACGTGGAGTTGCGGGGTGGCCTTGGACATCGCCGCCTTGTACTCCTGGGGCGGCACGAAGAAGACGGTGGCTCCCGCCCGTTCGACGGCGACCGTCTTTTGAGGCACGCCGCCCACGTCACCCACCGCCCCGCTGGCATCGATCGTCCCGGTCGCCGCAACCGTGCGGCCCCCCGTGAGATGACCCCCGGAGAGCTTGTCGATGATGCCCAACGTCATGGACAGCCCGGCCGACGGACCGCCGATGTCGACCGTATTGACCCTCACGTTGACCGGGAAATCCCAGGATTGCTGGGTGTTGGGATCGATGCCCAGGTAGGCCGTTGGCTTTCCCAGACCGCATCCACCGTCGGTCAGCCCCTTGGGCGGGGCTCCCAAAGTGATCGATCGCTGGACAGTGGGACCGCTCACGAAAGCGCCCGACGCCTTGACCGAGGACATTTCTACCGAGAGGGTGGCTTCGGTGCCTGGCTTTAGACCATGGAGTGCGCTGACCAGTGAGCAGTCGTCCGTGACTGGGGTTTTGTTCACCGCGGTGATGACCTGTGCCACCTTGAGGACGTGAGAAGCCGGGGATCCCGGCGCGATCCCAAAGACCAGCGCCCCCGCATCGCGTTCCTTTGGTGTGTACCCGAGATACGTCAGTGCCGCCGCCTTCGCTTGCGACTGGGCCTGGCTCATCTCCAAGAATCCCTGCGGAGCCAACTGATCCGGCGGCGTGGAGGGGCCGAGTAAGGCAGCTGAGGGAACGACCTGGCTGTCGGACGACAGGTAGCGCTCCTGCAGGTACGTCAACGCGGTGAGCGGTTTCACGAAGACATCCGTGAGAAGGATGTTGCCTGAAAGCGGGTGATCGAGCTTGGACGGAACCGTGATGAAAGAGGTCACCGGCGAGGCATCCCCTGGGGACAGGGCGTAGTAGTCGACGTTCCAGCGACCGAGCACCAGCGTCGCTGCCACCAGGAGGGCAGCCACCGACGCCAGGACGAAGGGCCAACGTCGGCGCCGCATGGGAGGCGGCGCGTGCAGGCTCGATCGGGAGGGGATGACCTCGGCCTCCCCGGCGGTATTCGTCGTCATGTCGGCCATACTCGATGAAGTGACCGACGATCCTCCCACGGAACCTGCCGCACCAAGGCGCGGCGCCGCCGGCCGCCGGAGAAGGGTGATCGCCGCCGGGCACGCCGGCCACGAGGAAACGGCACGGGCCGGATTGGGCGATCGCGACCCTCATGTGCAGGCCGCGGCGCTCGGTGCGTTGGCCCGATTATCAGCCCTCGCCGTGAGCGACATCATCCACGCCTTGCGCATCGGAGATGCGCCGGTACGCCGGCGGGCAACTGATGCCGCGCTCTCGGTACGCGGCGTTGGTTCACGCTCGACCCTCTACGGCGCCATGATCGACGCTCTCTCCGACCCTGATCCGCTGGTCGTGGTGGGAGCGGCCTGGTTCCTCGCCGAACGTCGGGTCACAGCGGGCGTGGACGCGCTCGTCTCGACGGTCAGCACACACGAGGACGTACGGTGCCGGGAGGCTGCCGTGGCCGCTTTGGGCGCGATCGGGGATCCCCGTGGATTGACCGCCGTCATCGAGGCGCTCGACGACAAGCCCACCATCCGACGGCGCGCCACCGTGGCCCTGGCCGGGTTCGACGACCCTCGGGTCGAGCCGGCCCTCCTCCGGTCGGCACAAGACAGGGATTGGCAGGTGCGCCAGGCGGCCGACGAACTGCTCCTCGAAGAAGAGAGGTAGTCGCGCTGTCGGCCGTGACCCAGTCGGCCGGTGACCCAGTCGGCCGGTGACCCAGTCGCCCCGTGACTCAGTCGTCGTCGGTGAAAAGACGCTTGAGGCGGTCGAACGACTCGAGGCATTGTCCCGCACCCTGTACGACACACTCAAGGGGGGCGTCCACCAGGTGCACGGGAACAGCCGTGGCGTCGGCCAGTCGTTGGATCACCCCGCGGAGCAAGGCGCCACCGCCGGTGAGGTGGACGCCTTGGAACATGATGTCCTGCGCCAATTCGGGTGCCGCCTCGCCCAGGCAGGTGGCGGCGGCATCGATCACCTGGGTCACGTTCTCCTCCAGGGCCGACCGCACCTCCGCGGGTGACAACACGACGATTTTGGGGCGGCCCGTCGCCACCTCGCGGCCGCGGATCTCAGCTCCCTGCTCACCCGGGTACGCAAAGGCAGAACCGATGGCGTGCTTTATCGCCTCGGCCGTGCGCTCGCCGATCGCCACCCCGTGCGCGTGACGGACGTAGGCCTGAATGGAGGCGTCGAAATCGAACCCGCCACAGCGCAGCGCGCGCACGGCTACGACGCCGCCCAGAGATATGACGGCCATTTCGGATGTCCCGCCGCCAATGTCGACCACCATGTTGCCCACAGGCTCATGAATGGCGAGGCCGGCCCCGATGGCCGCCGCCATGGGTTGTTCAATGAGAAAACAGGCCGACGCGCCCGCACGCCGCGTCGCCTCTTTCACGGCGCGTCGCTCGACCGCGGTGATGGCGGATGGGACACAGATCAACACCTTGGGTCGATTCAGCCGGCTCACGCCCACCCGGTGCAACAAGACGCTGAGCATCCGTTCGGTCACCTCGAAGTCGGTGATGGCCCCACCTCGTAGGGGTCGCTCCGCCACGATGTAGCCCGGCGTCCGCCCGATCATCTGCCAGGCGTCGGTCCCAATGGCGAGGACTTCGCGCGTGCGCGAATCGAGTGCCACCACGGTCGGCTCGTTGAGCACAAGGCCCTTGCCTTTGGCGTATACCAACGTGTTGGCCGTCCCGAGGTCAATGGCCAGGTCTCGTGACATCGTGGCCTCATGGTACGGCCGGCCAGCGACCCCGACTGCATTTCCGGCTCTTTCATCGGTAGCCTCGGTGTGTGACCCCTACGCCTGAGGAGCCACGGGAAGAGGGACCGGACAAGGAAAATTCGGCCAAATCCCCCTTTGACGCCGAGCCCGATTTGCGCGGCTGGATCGACCCTGACGACCGGCTGTGGCGCCACCCGAGCGAGCTGGCGGCGCGCGCCACACGGGCCGTCGGCACGCGTCCGATCCTCTCTCGCCATCCCCGGGCCACCGTGTGTATCGGTGCGGCTGCGACCCTCGCCGCTGTGGCGTGGGCCATCGTGCTGCTGTCCCCTCCGTCCGATCACATCGGCCTCTCGACCTCCGCCGACAGCGCATCCGACGTCTCGGTGACCACGTTGGCCGTCCGGGGCGCGCCGGTTCCCGCCTTGGCCCAGTCCGCCGGCCATTCGGTGGTGCAACTGAGGGCTGCCACAAACCACGGCGTCGTCTCTTTGGTCGGGGTGGCCGTGGCCGAAGGAGGCTTGGTGGCGACGACGGCCGACGGCCTGGCGGGGCTGCGCCGGATCTCCATGGTCAGCACGAACGGTCGCCTTCTCAAGGCCTCGGTAATCGGCGTCGACGACGCCTCGGACGTGGCTCTGATCAGCGTGCCCGACGACGTCCCGGTGGCTCCATTCGCCGACGACGCAGCACTGTCGGAAGGAAACGCCGCCATGACGTTGAGCGTGGCATCTCGGGTCAATGGCTCCCTGACGCTGCACTGCCAGGACGGGACGCTGACCGGGATCGACACGGAGATCCCCGCCGGATGGGCCAAAGGCATGCCCGCACTTACCTCGGCCGTGACCCCGGTAAACGAGCAGCCCGGCGACCCCTTGTTGAATCAGGAGGGCCAAGTGATTGGCCTCCTCTACACCGCCGGTTCATCCTCCGCCTACCTTCCGACCCGGCTCGTGCTGGGCGTGGCCGACGACCTGCGCTCTACCGGTCGGGTCGTTCACGGCTGGTTGGGCGTCCAGGGCTCAACCGCTCCGGGGACCGTGGGGGCCCGTGTGGCCGCGCTCATGGCGGGGAGTCCCGCTACGGGCCTCCTCCAGCCGGGCGACGTGGTCGTGGCCGTGGATTCGACGCCCATCCGCTCCATGGCGGACCTGCGGGCCAGCCTGTATGTGACGGCGCCGAAGTCGACCATCGGCCTCTCCGTTCTCGACGGCACGTCGACCCACGTCGTCGACGTGACCTTGGGCGCCTCGCCCTAGCATGAAGGCGTGAGCATGTTCGGTGCGGGAGACCCCGACAACCCGATGGGCGGACTCCTCGGCGACCTCTTGAAGGTGATCGGATCCGCGCCGGGCGGTGGCAACACGTGGTTCGACGCAGCCCGGACCTTGGCCCACGGTGTGGCGACCGACGGTGAGAGCGACGACAACGCCGACCCCTTGGTGCGCATCGCCTTCGATGACCTGGCGCGGGTGGCCGAGCTGCACGTGGCCGACGCCACCGGCATCTCGCTGACCGGTGGCGGCACGACGATCTCCTTCGATGCGGTCGGTCCGGGCCAGTGGTCCTCCCGCGTACTCACGGCCTATCGACCCACGTTGGCGCTCATGGTGGAGGCGCAGCAGCAGGGGGCGGCCGCCGTTCCAACCTCGCTCGACCTGGGCCTGCCCGACGACGCCACCGGCGGCATCGGCGGCCTCTTGAGCCAGTTCGCACTGACCCTCGGGCCTGTCCTCTTGGGCATGCAGTTCGGATCGGCCGCCGGTCACCTGGCCCGTCGGGCCTTCGGCCAGTACGCCCTCCCCCTGCCGTGGCCCGAGTCGAACACTCTGCTCGTGGTACCGGGGAACGTCGCCAAGTTCGCCGAGGACTGGAGCTTGCCCCTGCAGGAGGTGCAGCTCTGGGTCTGCCTCCGCGAGTTGACCATGCATGCCGTCATGACACGGCCGGGCGTCCGGTCATCGTTGAACCTGCTGTTGTCGGACGCCTCGGCTCACGCTGCGGCGTCGCAGCGCTCAATGGTGGAGCGTCTCGGCGACGGGCTGGGTGATCCCGCCGCCCTCGAGGGAGTGCTGAGCGATCCCGAGTCACTCCTGGCGGACCTCATCAGCCCGGAGCAGCAGCACATCTCGAACGCGCTGACCGCGTTGACCACCAGCATCGGGGCCTACGTCGACCACGTGACCGCCGGTATCGCTGCCACCTTGACCTCGTCCCCGGCCGCGCTCCGCGAGGCCTGGTACCGCTACCGCGTCGAGGACGCCAAGGGTGAACAGGCCTTTGCCGGGTTGTTCGGGCTCAACGTGGGTCAGGCGGAAGTGGACCGGGGCGCCAGCTTCATTGACGGCGTGGTCGAACGAGCGGGGGAAGATGCGCTGAGCCGCCTCTGGTCCGACGAGCGAGACCTGCCGACACCGGCCGAAGTCGATGCACCCGGCCTGTGGCTGGCCCGCATCGGTTTGCTCGACTGACTCGCTTTTCTTCGACTATTCGACGACATCCTCGGGAATGCCGAGGTCCCACTCCAACCTGAGGTTCTCGCGCTCGGCATCTCGTACCACACGCTCACGGTTGCGGCGGAACTGCGGGTCGTGCGGAGGCAGAAGCACGAGCCGCGCCAGCACACGCTCCCGGAAGGCATCGATCACATCGGACGGACCGAAATCGGACTGGACGTCCCAGTGGGGGGCGATCGGGCCGAGGTAGACCACGCGCACGTGCCCAATCGGGTCGATCGGTTCGGCGGTCTCGACTACTTCGTCCTCGTTATCCGGGGACATGGCACCTCCTGGCCTTACGTCATTGGGCGAACGGCCGTCAGCGTACCGGAGCCTCGGGGCGGCGGTTTCCCCCAGCCCCGGAGCGCAGATTCTTACGAAGTTCCTATGGACCAGATGTTCTCCTAGCAGCCCTTTTTCTCTACAATGAGGCGAGAAAGAGGAGTGGCAAAGTGAATACTGAATGGATGGCCCGGGGGAAATGCCAAGAGGTCGCACCGGACATCTTCTTCCCCAGTGACGGGATGGGAGTGCTGGTAGCGCAGAAGATCTGCAGTGAATGCCCCGTCTCCGCGGCCTGCCTCGAGTATGCCCTCGAGAACCACATCGACCACGGCGTGTGGGGTGGTTGCTCCGAGCGTGAGCGCCGCCGCATCTTGCGCCGGCGCCGGGTGTCCCAGTCCGTTTCGATCGGCTAGGTCAGCCACCAAGTCATTCCCCCCGGCGGCGAGCCGGGCAGACTGGCCGCCATGATCTTCGAGTGCGTGGTCAACGTAAGCGAGGGCCGCGACCCGGTTGTGCTGGGAGAACTGGCTGCTTCGGCCGCCGCAGCCCTGCTCGATGTGCACTCGGACCCCGACCACCATCGGTCGGTTTTCACCCTCGGTGGCCCTATCGATGACGTGATGTCGGCCGCACGGGATCTGGCCGAGGTGAGCGTCAAGTATCTCGATCTGCGCGCGCATCAAGGGGTGCACCCGCGCCTGGGCGTGCTCGATGTGGTTCCGTTCGTCCCCTTCGCTCCCGACCAACTCCCGAGTCACGATCTGAGCGTCGCCATGGCCCTCCGCGACGATTTCGCCCGCTGGCTCAGCGCGACCTTTGGGGTGCCCAGCTTCTTGTACGGACCTCGTTTGGGCGAACAGGATCGCACATTGCCCCAGGTCAGACGGCACACGTTCACAGAAATCCCGCCCGGATTTCGGACCTGGCCGTCCCCACCGCACCGCGGGGGCCACGGCAGTCGGGGCCAGGACCGTCCTCGTGGCCTACAACCTCTGGGTCTCCTCGGAAGCGGTGGCCCGGCGGGTGGCAACGCTCGTGCGCGGCCCGTCGGTCCGTGCTCTCGGGTTGGCAGTGGGAGACCGAGCCCAGGTCTCGTGCAATCTGGTCGATCCGGCCCGACTCGGGCCGGTGCAGATCTACGATCTCGTCCGTGACCTGGTGGAAAAGGAAGGCGGCCGAGTCATCGCAGCCGAACTGGTCGGCCTCATCCCCCGGCAGATCCTCGACCAGATTCCGGCTACTCGCTGGAGCGAGCTCGGCTTGTCTGCAGAAGCGACAGTAGAGAGCCGCTTGCGCGGCTAAGACGCGGTGTTGGCTCCGGCGCTCGCGCTGTCGCGGCGCTGCAGGGCCCGAGCCCGCCGCACCCGACGACGTTCCCGTTCGCTCATGCCACCCCAGATGCCGAACTTCTCGCCATTGGCCAGCGCATACTCAAGGCAGTCCTCGCGGACGACGCAGCCTCGGCACACTTCCTTCGCTTCGCGCGTTGACGCTCCCCGCTCGGGGAAGAACAGATCCGGATCGACTCCCATGCAGTTCGCTTGAATCTGCCAGCTGCGTTCCTGGCGACCATAGAGCGTGGTCACTATGTCCACGAGTTCGCCTCCCTCGCCACTTGGTGGCATTCGTGTAGTTACAACGATGTCATCTTTCACCACACTGTCACGGAACGCAAGAGGAAATAGGAAGGTTTGTGCCTGGACGGGGGGCATCGGGCGTTGCGATACGTGTGGGCCGGGCGAGCGAGGGCGGCCCGCGGCCCCCAATCAGCCGGGCTCAGCCGGCGGGGCGGAGGACGCGGCGATGCTTGAGGAAGTCGACGAGGACATAGCCGCCCAGGTTGTCCGTCGTGGTGTAGAACGTCCGCCCGCCATTGACGCGGGCAATCTGCTCCACGAAGGGGTAATGCGTCCGCTGCAGATCGAGGGCGAAGCAGTTGATCACGATGTTGCTGCGGGTGCAGCGGATGACCTCGGCCATGGTGCGCTGCAGGGTCTCGGGGATCGGCGGGTAGTTGAAGAGGACCTCGCCGTAGTCGTCGATGTGCGCCGTTGGCTCTCCGTCTGTCACCACGATGATCTGTTTGGTCCCGTGCTCGTGGGCCAACATGCGCCGGGCCAGGGCCAGGCCGTGTTGGAGGTTGGTGCCGTAGACGTAGTCCCACATGGCGGTCGGCAGCTCATCGGGACGGATCTCGCGGGCTACTTCGGAAAAGCCAACGATGCCGAGGTAGTCACGGGGAAATTTGCTCGAGATGAGGGTCTGCAGGGCCATGGCCATCTTCTTGGCCGGCACGAAGTTGTCCCGCATGGGCATCGACATGGACAGGTCGACCAGCAAAACCGTGGCCGACCGGGCCAGGGCTTCGGTCTCGACCACCTCGAAGTCCTCGGGAAGAAGGCGCACCGGGATACCCGAACCGCCCCGGCGCACTGCGTTGTGGACCGTGGTGGACAGGTGGAGGTTCAAGGGGTCGCCGTACTCGTAGGCCTTGGTGATCTCTTCGCGGTCGTTGCCCGACCCGGTGGCCGTGGTGCTGTGGTCGCCGATGCGGTCCTTGTTGATCTGCCCGAACAGATCGCTCAGGGCTTTCTGTCCCAACCGCCGCGCCCCACGCGGAGTCAGCTCGGTCCGGCCGCCGTGCTGCTCGATCAACCCGGCGTCAGCCAGGGACTTGGTCAGCTTGGCCAAACGGTCCAAGGCTCGGGCGGCGTCCTCACCCATGTGGTTTCTGACCTGATCGAGATCGATCTCGCTCAGGGCCGCCGGTGAGGAGGCCGACTGCAAGAGATCCTCCATGCTGTCGAGCTGCCCCAGCTGGGTGGCCAGGTCGGTGGCGCGCGAGAGGCTCATAGGGCCATTGCCCTCGAAGTCATAGGAACGCTGCCAGCCCGCATCGGGCACGGCCCGCTGCAGGTTGCCGGCCAGGCGCTCCACCTGCCAGCGCAGATCCATGTCCTCGAGCACGGCCTCCATCAAGCTGCGGAGCTGCGCCTGTTGCTCGGGAGACAATGAGTTCCATACGGCCTGCGCCGCAGCCATGCGCTCGGCCAACTGCTCCAGCAGTTCATCGAGCGTGGCCGGATCCCCCGGGAACATGTCGCCGAACTGCTCCATGAACTGCTCGAAGCTGGGGTCGAGGTCGTCCCCGCGCTCGCGTTGCTCGAGCATCTGATTCAGGGCGTCGTAGGCGTCGCGCATGCGCGCCATCTGCTCAGGATCCATTGAGGACAGCGCGTCGGAAGCTCCCTGGAAAAAGGTGTCCGCCATTTCGCGTCGGAGCTCCTCGACCAAGTCTTCGAACTGCTGGCGAGCCTCGGACGACACGAAGTCGTAGTTCTGCAACGACTGGATCCGCCCGCCAGGGTCACCCGGTTGCAGGTCGAGGGCCATGCGCCGCTCCGTGGCCACGTCATTTGTGACGTCGGCCCGGCGGTCGTCCCCGGACGAGGTGGCCTCTTCCACCAGCTCGTCGATGGCGGCCCGCTCCTCGGCCTCTATTTCGTCGAGTCGAGCCGCAATCTCCGCCATGTGCCCGTCGGGATCTCCTTCGGCCAAGAGCTCGGCCCGGCGGCGCCGCAGCTGCTCAAGAATGTCCCGCAGCCCGGGGATCTGCTCCCCGTTGGCCGTACGCATGCCCGAACGGAGCATCCGACGCAAGGCATCATCGAGATCGCCTCCGGCCAAGAGGTCGTCGGTGAGACCCGCCAACAGGTCGTCGACGTCGACTTCGGTGAACTCCTGGGTGCCGTCCCACCCCGAGTAGTCGTACCGGGCCGTCACGGGACGCTACTTGCGACCTCTATAGAGAGCACGGGCGCCCGAGGCGTCCTTGTTCAGCCGTTTCGTCAGGTGAAGGCCTTCGAGGAGGAACTCGAGCGCGCTGGCCATCAGGGCCGGCGACTCGGCTGCCTCGGGACCAGCCAGAGCACGCGTCGGGGGCTCGAGCTCAGGGATGTCGGCCAACACGGCCAGGTATGCGGCCGACGGAAGGTCGTCCCCGGCGTGCACCACGACCTGCTCGGTAAAGGCGGCGACGATGGAGCCGGGGTCGTTCAACGTGACCCGGCGCCGGAAGACCGACAATGTGGCCGCGGCCACGAGGTGCGCCACCACGTCCTGCTCGTGGCCCTCCTCCATGGCCTCGACCTCGACCTTGCCCTGCGTCGAGGGGACGAGCGAGGCCAGATCACTGATACGCGGCACGGCCACCGGCTCACCGGTGCGCAGGGCCCGCCGGACCGAATTGGCCACCAGGGTCTCGTAGTTGGCGATGGAAAGGCGGACCGAGACGCCGCTGCGCTGATTGAGATGTGAGCTGCGACGGGCGAGTTGGCTGATCTCAGCCACCACTTCCTTCAGGAAGAGGGGAACCGTCACCGGAATCCCCGAGGTGGGCAGCTCGGCCTCGGACTCCATGATCTTGACCTCGGTCATGGTGTCGTAGGGGTAGTGCGTACGTATCTGGGCCCCGAAGCGGTCCTTGAGCGGCGTGATGATGCGGCCCCGGTTCGTGTAATCCTCCGGGTTGGCCGTGGCGACCAGGGTGATGTCGAGGGGCAGACGAATCCGGTGGCCGCGAATCTGCACATCACGTTCCTCAAGAACGTTGAGCAGGCCGACCTGGATCCGCTCGGAGAGGTCCGGAAGCTCGTTGATAGCGAAGATCCCCCGGTTCACCCGCGGGATCAAGCCGTAGTGCAAGGCCAACTCGTCGCTCAGGTAGCGGCCCTCGGCGATTTTGATGGGGTCGACCTCACCGATCAGGTCGGCAATGGAGGTGTCGGGAGTGGCCAGCTTCTCCCCATACCGCTGGGACCGGTGCACCCAGGCGATGGGCGTGTCGTCGCCCAGGTCCGCCACGGTGTTGATGGCGCCTCGGGACACCGGGCTGTACGGATCGTCGTTGATCTCCGAGCCCTCCACGATGGGGAGCCATTCGTCCAGCAACCCGACGAGAGCGCGGATGACGCGGGTCTTGGCCTGCCCGCGCTCTCCCAGCAGAATCACGTCGTGGCCGGCCAGGATGGCGTTTTCGAGCTGGGGAATCACGGTGTCGTCAAAGCCGAGGACTCCCGGCACCAATGTCTCGCCCGCCGCAATGCGGGCCATGGTGTTGCGTCGCAGCTCCTCGGCCACGGGCACCGACTTCCAGCCCGAGGCCCGCAGATCGCCGAGCGTCCGGGCTAGGTCGACAGGAGGTCGCAACGTCCCGGGCCCGGGGGTCGATGAGGGGTCAGTTTTGGTTGGGCCGTCCATACGCGGAGTGTAGCGACTTCTCTGTGGCCTTCGGCAGTCGGCATCAAGCCTTGGCGGGGAGGTCCACGCCCTCGGGGCGTCGGTCATCGGTGCGGGCACCCATGCCACCGAGGGTAAGCAGCTGGGCCGCAAGAGCCTGCGCCGCCCGAGGTACGGGCCGATCGGCCCGGTGGGCCAGAGCGACGGTCCTGCTCAACCCGGGGGCCTCGAAGCGAATCGCACTCAATGTCGTCTCGGGCGGCATGGCGATGGCCGGCACGACGGCGGCTCCGAGGCCGGCCGCCACAAAGGCCAACACCCCGTCCATTTCGCCACCTTGGCTCACCAGCCGAGGTTCGACGCCGGCCTCGCGGCACGCAGCCAGTGTGACCTCGCGCAGGTCGTAACCCTCCCGGAACATCACGAGTGCCAAGCCGTCCAGGTCAGCCACACCGACGTGACGCCGCGTGGC
Source organism: uncultured Acidimicrobiaceae bacterium (assembly GCA_963737745.1). Lineage (GTDB taxonomy): Bacteria > Actinomycetota > Acidimicrobiia > Acidimicrobiales > RAAP-2 > Bog-473. The sequence goes on from CAVTTR010000005.1 coordinate 209,179, forward strand.
CAATGGATGATCCCTCGCCACGGCCAGAACAAGCGGGTCGTCGAAGAGCGGCGTGGTGGCAACCACCGGGTCGTTGATGGGCAGCACCACCAGGGCCAGGTCGACTTCACCGCTGGCCAGCTGGCGCACGAGCTGGCGGGAACCGGCCTCCACCACCAAGAGCTCGATCCCCGGATGGCTGGCGTGGAATTCGACCAGCGCCGGGGCCAAGACGCTCGTGATCAGGCTGGGCGTCGCCCCAATGGACAACCGGCCGCGGGACATCCCGGTGAGAGCCCGCGCTTCGGCCTTGGTGGCCTCCACATCGGCCAGGACGCGGCGGATGAAGGGCAAGAGCGCTTCGCCTTCTGCGGTGAGCGTGACCAAACCCTGACCCGGCCCGCGGTGAAACAAGAGGACCCCCAGCTCACGTTCGAGCAGGCGCACCTGGCGGCTCAGCGAGGGCTGGGCCAGATGGAGGCGTTCCGCGGCCTGGGTGAAGTGACGTTCCTCGGCCACGGCCATCACGTAACGCAGCTGATGGAGTTGCACCGATACAGTCTAGGGAGTTTCCATAGCTAATAGCTATGGATCTCATGTTGATTATGTCTTTGACGTCTGGATGCCGGGTGTCTAGCGTCCGGGAGAACGCCGCGTTTCACAAAGTTGCGTGGTCGCGCACGGACAATGGAATGATTGGCCCGCCACGACCCGCCCTGTGCGGGCACTGAGGAGGTCTGAAGTGACGTCGACACTCGAGGAAGCGCCGGGCACCCCGGTCGCTATTGGAGGCACGAGGGGCGGCCCGGACAAGCCCACCCTGCGCAAAGACCGATGGTGGATTGAGCCCGCCGTCACGTTCACCATCCTCACCGCGTTCGCCGTCTACGCCACATTCGCCGCCTTCATGAACCGGGACTATTACGCCGGGGCGGCGCTGCACCGCAACCTGATCGCCCCGCTCGATTCGCCCTGCCTCACCGGCAGCTGCGTCCCGGGCAGCCATCCTTTCGGGGTCTGGATCGCGGCGTGGCACATCACGCCGGCCCTCTTGATCCTGATCTTCCCGCTCGGCTTCCGCTTGACTTGCTATTACTACCGCAAGGCGTACTACCGCTCCTTTTGGTTCTCCCCGCCGGCCTGCGGTGTGGCCGATGCCCACAGCAGTTACAGCGGCGAGACGCGGATTCCGCTCATCCTGCAGAACGTCCACCGCTACTTCTTCTGGCTCCTGCTCATCTTCAACGCCATCCTCACCTACGACGCCGTCGAAGCGTTCCGTCAGCCCGGGTACGGGATCGGCATCAGTGTGGGCACGATCATCCTCGTTCTGAACGCCACGTTCCTCTGGCTCTACAGCCTCTCGTGTCACGCCTGCCGTCACTTCTGTGGTGGCCAGGTCCGCTCCTTCGCCAAACACCCCATCCGGCACAAGTTGTGGAAGCTGGTGACGCCGCTGAACGCGCACCACATGAAATTCGCCTGGATCAGTCTTTTCGGTGTCGCGCTGTGCGACCTCTACGTGCGACTGGTAGCCAGCGGCACCATTACTGACCCCGGCTTCCACTTCTAAAGGACCTCACATGGCCGACTACATCACACACGACTACGACGTCATCGTCATTGGTGCCGGTGGCGCCGGGATGCGCGCCGCCATTGAGTCCCACGAGCGCGGGCTGCGCACGGCGCTCGTCTGCAAGTCCCTTCTGGGCAAGGCGCACACGGTCATGGCCGAAGGGGGCTGTGCGGCCGCCATGGGCAACGTCTACTCCGAAGACAACTGGAAAGTCCACTTCCGCGACACGATGCGCGGCGGCAAAATGCTCAACAACTGGCGCATGGCCCAGCTCCACGCGCAAGAAGCGCCCGACCGCGTCTACGAGCTCGAACGCTGGGGTGCCCTCTTCGATCGCACGAAAGACGGCCGCATCCTTCAACGCGACTTCGGTGGCCACCGCTACGCCCGCTTGGCCCACGTGGGCGACCGTACCGGACTCGAGATCATCCGCACCCTGCAGCAGAAGGCCGTGTCGGCCGGCATCGACGTCTTCATGGAGTGCAAGATCCTCAAGCTCCTGCCCGACAGCGAAGGCCGGATTTCGGGCGCCGTGGGCTACATGCGCCCGACCGGCGAGATGGTGGTCTTCACCGCCAAGTCCGTCGTCTTGGCCACGGGGTCGATCGGCAAATCGTGGACGTACACCTCGAACTCGTGGGAATCGGTGGGCGACGGCCACGCCATGGCCATCTGGGCCGGCGCCGATGTCATCGACATGGAGTGTGTGCAGTTCCACCCGACGGGCATGGTGTGGCCGCTCAGCGTGCGGGGCATTTTGGTGACCGAAGGCGTGCGCGGCGACGGCGGTGTGTTGCGCAACTCCGAAGGCAAGCGCTTCATGTTCGATTACATCGCCGACATGTTCAAAGCGGAGACCGCCAAGACCGAGGAGGAGGCCGACCGCTGGTACGAGGATCACACCAACAATGGCCGCACCCCTGACCTCCTGCCCCGCGACGAGGTGGCGCGCGCCATCAACTCTGAGGTCAAGGCGGGCCGTGGCACCCCTCACGGCGGCGTCTACCTCGATATCGCCTCCCGCCGTTCCGCCGAGTACATCCGGCGTCGTCTTCCGTCCATGTACCACCAGTTCATGGAATTGGCGGGCGTCGACATCACGGCCACGCCGATGGAGGTCGGCCCGACCTGTCACTACATGATGGGCGGCGTGCGCGTCGACGCCGAGACCGAAGCAGCGACGGTTCCCGGCCTCTTCGCCGCTGGGGAGGTGGCCGGCGGCATGCACGGCGCCAACCGGCTCGGTGGCAACTCGCTGTCTGACTTGCTCGTGTTCGGGCGCCGGGCCGGGATCGGCGCGTCGGACTTCGCCGAGGGCCGGACGGGTACCCCGACCGTCGACGCGGCGGAGGTCCAGTCGGTGATCGACGAGGCTTTGGCCCCGTTCAGCCGGGAAGGCGGCGGCAATCCCTACGACGTCCAGCACGAGTTGCAGCAGACCATGCAGTCACTGGTAGGCATCATCCGCACCGGTCCCGAACTCGTAGAGGCACTCGACAAACTCGAGGAGTTCAAGGAGCGGACGTCAAAGCTGACCGTCAAAGGTGGCATGGCCTACAACCCGGGCTGGAACCTGGCCACCGACCTCCCGTCCATGGTGACCACCTCGATCGCGGTGGCACAAGGCGCGCTCAACCGCGAGGAGTCCCGCGGTGGCCATACGAGGGAGGACTTCCCGCTGCCCGACCCCGAACTGGGCAAGGTCAACTTCGTGCAACGCCAGACCGATGCGCACGGCTACCTGGCTCCCATATCCATCGATCCCGAGCCGCTGCCTGAAATGCCGGCAGAGTTGCGGGCACTGCTCGAGGAGGCACACTGATGCCAGAGAACGAAGTTGCGGGCGAATTCACCATGCGGCTGTGGCGCGGTGACCCCTCGGGCGGAGAGTTCACCGATTATGTGGTACCCGCCGTCGAAGGCGAGGTCGTCCTCGACGTTATCCACCGCATTCAGGCCGGTCCCGCGCCCGATCTGGCCTGCCGCTGGAACTGCAAGGCTGGCAAGTGCGGTTCGTGCTCGGCGGAGATCAACGGGCTGCCCCGGCTGATGTGCATGACGCGTATGGACACTCTCCCCGAAGGCGAGCCCGTCACGGTGGCGCCGATGAAGACGTTTCCCATCATCCGCGACCTGGTGACCGACGTCAGCTTCAACTACGAGGTGGCAAAGACGATCCCCGCCTTCAAACCGGGCCCCGAGCCTGAGGGTGGCTACCGCATGGCACAGATCGACGTGGAGAGGGGTCAGGAGTTTCGCAAGTGCATCGAGTGCTTCATGTGCCAGGACGTCTGCCACGTCATCCGCGACCACGAAGAGAACAAGCCCAAGTACGCCGGGCCTCGTTTCTTCATCCGCTTCGCCGAACTCGAGATGCACCCGCTCGACACCAATGACCGTCGCGAGTTGGCGCGTTCGGGTGCCGGACTGGGCTTGTGCAACATCACCAAGTGCTGCACCGAGGTCTGCCCCGAGCACATCAAGATCACGGACAACGCCATCATCCCGATGAAAGAACGAGTGGTCGACGCGCACTACGACCCGGTGGCGTGGCTCGGCCGCAAAATCTTGAAGCGCACCAAGAAGACCGCCGAAGAGGCGTCCGCCGGCTGAGCCGGAGGACGCCCTGACGGTACGTCGATGCCCCCCTATCTCTCACCCGCCTGGGTCCAGGCGTTCAATGCCGCCCTGGAGGGACTCGATCTTTCGGCCGCCATCACCGCGGCGGGAGCCGGTTCCTTGACGGTGTCGCAGGGGAACTTCAGCGTGGCGCAGGTCGTGACTGATGCTCCGGACGTGGACGGGGCCACCGGCGGGTCGGAGGGTGGCAGCACCGATTCGGGAGGCGTGATTGTCCGCACCGTCCTCGCTGTACGCGATGGCCACATCACCCTTACCTCGGACCCGGATGCGTCCTTACCCTCGAACGTCACCATCGTCCTGCCCTATGCCGATGCTCTCTCCATTGCCCGCGGCGAGCTCGACCCGGCCGACGCGCTGGCGGCGGGTCGCGTCCGCGTCCGCGGTGAGCTGGCCGTCCTCGTGGCGGGCCAAGCGGTCCTCAACGCCGCGTCCGCCGCCCTCGGCCGGTCCCTGACCGACTTGACCGAGGCCTGAACGACCTGACCAAGGCCTGACCGAGGCGAGCGACGGTGCCTGACGACGACGGAGACGTCATTGCCTGCGCCGGTCAATCCCGTCGGCCACGCATCATTTTGGCGTGTGCCGAATAATCCTCGCTGGAGATACGCGTCGCCAAGCTGATTCATGTGGTCACGGTGTTCTGTCCCTCCCGGCCGAAAGGAGTGACCACGGGGTGCACACATCGGCGAAAGCTCGCGTTGAGCGGTCAATCCGGCACAGCACTATCGTGGCGGGTACCGGCTCGTAACGAGCGGGCCGCAGTAGGGAGGACGACGTGCATCAGCCGATCAGCGACCACTTCCTGTCCAGGTACCGCAGCCTGCTCGACGCCGAAGATGAGGCGTTCGACGAACTCGAGCACGCATGCGAAGAGGGCAATCGCGTGCAGTTCGACAAAGACATGGTTGATTGGCAATCGGCACTGGAGCACAAGCTGGCCTTCCTGCAGGGCGCGGGGATCGAAGTACGACTGCCCATTTCGTCTTGAGCCTGGTGTAGCTGGAGGGCGCGCCTCTCCGCAGCCAGTCGTACGTCTGGATCCTTGGTGCTACCACGCACCTGTCTGACGTACTGCCTTCCTTGGAGGTCGACGATCGAGGGATAACACTGGGCAGCGGAGGTGACCTTGGGCGCTGTCTGGCTGGTATTCCGCGCTGAGTTGCGCCGTCGGTGGCGATCCTGGCTGATCCTGGTCGTGCTCGTCGGCGTTGTGGGAGGGCTGGCCCTGGCCGCCATGGCGGCCGGGCGCCGTACGTCCTCGGCTTTCCCGCGCTTCGTCGCTTCCCACGGTTATGACGTCTATATCTTCAATGACAAGCCCGTGCCGGGGCTGGCCCGACTCCCCGGTGTGGCCGCGGTCACCAGCATTGTCATTCCCGGGTACGGACAGCCGACGTGCGCCTGCACCCACGCCATCAACTCCTCTGACTTCTACGTCAACGAGCTCACGACGACACAATTCGGCCGCGCGGTGAAGTTGGTCGCTGGTCGCATGCCCAGCCCGTCGGCGCCGGACGAGGTCCTGGCCTCTTTCACCCTCCAGCACGATTACGGGATACAGATCGGCTCATCCCTCCGCGTCCCGTTCTACGCACCGTCGCAACGAGCGGCGCTCAACAGCAACGGAGCAGTCGCACCTACCGGGCCGACTCTGACGTTGCACGTCGTGGGCATAGAAGCAGCCGAGTTCGAATTTCCTTCGGGCACGGGACCCGAATACGACTTGTTCACGACGCCGGCATTTGCCCGCTCCGTGAACCACCGGACACTACAAGCCTCGGTGTACCTGGTCCGGCTCCGCCACGGGACGGTCGATCTGCCTCGATTCGCGGCCGCAATCAATCTCCTCCACGTCACGTACGTTTCGGACCAGGACGCATCCGCTCAGGCCGTGGCGGCGTCGATCCACCCCCAGGCCGTGGGCTGGTGGATACTCGCCGCCTTTGCCGCACTGGCAGGCCTGGCGGTCGTCGGACAGGGACTCGGCCGCCAGAGCATCGTCGAGAGCGAGGAGTATCCAAAACTCGTTGCCTTGGGTCTGCCGCGCCGCCAGCTCATCTTGTTGGGTATGACACGAAATATCATGCTGGCGCTCGGAGGAGCGGCCGGCGCGGTGATGGTCGCTTTCGCCCTTTCCCCGCTTGCTCCCGTGGGCGAGGCACGCCTGGCCGAACCCTCGCCCGGTTTGGCCTTCGACCCCCTGGTCCTCTTCCTGGGCGCGCTGGCCACCGTGGTTGTGGTCGTGGCTCTGGGTTTGTGGCCCTCCATTCGCGCCTCGCGTGTTCGAGCCGGCAGTAGCCCCTACGGCCAATTCCGGCGGTCGTCGATTGTGGCTCATCTGTCCGCCACCGGCGCTCCTCCGAGCGCAGTGATCGGTATTCGTCACGCTCTCGAGCGGGGACGGGGTGCCGCTTCGGTCCCGGTGGAAACTGCACTTTTCGGTACCGTCATCGCCGTCATTGCCCTCTGTGCCACCGCCGTCTTCGGCGCCAGCCTGTCGCACCTGACGGCCACGCCCGCGCTTTACGGTCAGGACTACCAGATCACCTTTTCAGCCAATCAGGGCAATCCGACCAAAGCACTGGCCGCAGTAGAACGCGATCATGCCGTCAGCGGCATCATGGTCGGCACACGGGATGAGGTGTCGATCAACGGCAGAAGCGTCCTGACGGTGGCCGGCCGGGCCATACGCGGCCCACTACTCATTTCAACTGTCGCTGGTCGGGTGCCATCTGGTGAAGGTGAAATCACTCTGGGCAATACCACGCTCCATCAAGTGGGCGCCCGCGTGGGTTCGAAGGTACGTGTGACCTTGCAGTCGCCAACGGGAGGCACGACCACCGCTTCGTTTCGCGTTGTAGGGACGGCGTCGTTTCCGAGCGACTTCGGCCTGGGGGGTCTGGGCACGGGGGCCGCCATGACCTTCGCCGGCTACCTGCACGCGCTCTGCCCCCCAGGGCCGGCGCAGACGTCGTGTTTGAGCGTCTACCGCGCCAACGAGCAGTTGGTCGTTGTCGTGAACACGGTTTCTGGCGCTGCTGGACGGGCCGACACGGCCCACTACCTCCACTCCTACCCCGGAGTCGCCCAGCGGCCCGATACCCCGATCTCGCTCATCAACTTCGGGGAGGCGGTGAACTTCCCCCTCATCCTCGGCTTCGTGCTGGCGCTCTTCGGCGCAGCCACGCTCCTGCACCTCCTTGTGGTCAGCGTGGCTCGACGTCGGCGCGAGATCGGGCTCTTGAAGGCGCTGGGGTTCGTCAAGGGCCAAGTGGGCGCCACGGTGTGCTGGCAGGCCAGCACGGTTGCCTTGGTGGGAATCATCGTCGGAATCCCATTGGGTGTTGCTCTCGGTCAGGCAGTGTGGCGAGCCTTTGCCACCAACCTGGGAGCTGTGCCTGTGTCCATCGTGCCGGTCGAGGTGATGGTCGCGCTGGGGGCGGGCGTGCTCGTCGTCGCTAATCTGCTGGCCCTGGCACCGGCGGTTGTGGCGGCTCGGTCGAAGAGCACGGCGCAGCTCCTACGTGTCCTGTAGTGGTGAAGGACTGAGATCGTGATCGGGGTGGCGGTCCCCGCCGGTCGGCTTCCAGTTTCGGGCTGACCCCATGCCCTAGGGGCGGCTCCATGGCCACGCACTCCTCAGCGCAAGCTATTGGCGCAGTCGAAACATGTCCGTCCCGCAGGCAGAGCGGCCAGACGTTCGGACGAGATCTGGGAATGACATCGTTCGCAGACCGCGTAGCTCCCTGCCGCAAGGCGGGCCAACGCTGCATCGAGTTCCTCCACGTTCGACCGGGCTCCAGCCAGCAGTGCGGACACCTGCGCCCTCTCGTACGCAATCGTTGATCCCTCGGGGTCGTGCTCGTCATCGAGGTTGGCATTGGCCGCGGCGGCAACGATTGCGTCGAGATCCGCCTGCATGGCCCGGATTCGAGCCAGAGCCGCCGCACGCTCCGCGTTGAGCACTTCACGAATGGTTGATTCGTCCATCATTTGGTCCTCGAGCCGCCCGCCGGAGGGGCGGACACCGTCAGCTTCGCTCAGTGGACGCGGTCGCGCCAAGCCAAGGCGTCGACGAAGCGCGACGTCACGACAACCAGCATCGAAATGGCGTGACGCTCGCGCCGACGAATTGGGGCGGGTCGACCACCGCAGACCGTGAGCTCGGTCTCGGGGATGGCCTCGACGAACACGCCCGAGTTGGTGGTGTCGTTGGACGGGTCGGCGCCGCTCTGCGAACCCTCGGCGAACGCGTTCAACCAGGCAATGTTCGGGGCATCACCATGCACCTCGGAAAAGGTCTGCAGACCCAGATCGGCCACAGCAAGCCAGGTGAGGTCGAAGAGGGACATGAGCTGGCTCGAAAGCGTGTTCATGGCGGCCGTCGCCGTCGCCGCCTGCAGGATGGCCGCCGCCGCGTTGAGAATGGTGTCTTCGCGGTCTTGCGCCACGGTGTTCAGCTCGCGCACGTCTTCCACGCCAGCCCCGGGGATGTTGCGGATGCCCTTGCACACGGCATCGACGGCACCGGGATCATCGGGCAGCTCGACCACCAATTCATCGATGGCCACACCCGCTTCGCGCTCGAGCACCTCGAGACCGATGACGTTTCCCTTCACGGCTCCGATCTCGGCCGCGACGGCTCCGAGAACTCCGGGGGCATCAGGCAGCCAGATCCGCATGCGAGTCAGCATGGCGAGGACGTTCGCATGACTTAATTGGTGCGCATGATGCGGACCCCGACGTGCATGGTGTGTTCCGCGTTACCGGCGTAGATACCCTTTACCGGCGGCACGTCGGAGTAGTCGCGCCCGCGTCCGATGGCGACGTGGCGCTCCCCGACCGCACAGTCGTTCGTCGGGTCGTAGCCCCACCACGATCCCGTCCAGACCTCGACCCAGGCGTGACTCTCGCCGACGATCTCCTCGCCGATCGTGGCGTCGGCCTCGGGATGAAAGTAACCCGACACATAGCGCGCCGGGAGGCCCACCGATTTGGTCATGGCCAGGGCGAGATGAGCGAAGTCCTGGCACACGCCGGCACCGTCGACGAAGGCCTCATTGGCCGAGGTGTGGACGCTGGTGACGCCACGTACGTAGCGCAGCGCCTCATGCGTTCGCTCCATGATGTTCTGCGCCGTTTTCAACGGCCGCTCGGATCGCAAGCTGGATGCGAGCTCGGCCAGCTCGGGTCCCGGGGCGGTGAAGAGCTTGTGCGAGAGAAAGTCCGCCATGGTGAGTGAGGCCACCTCAACCTCTTCCCACGATGCGTCCTCGGGCGCTTCGGGTCGTTGCGTGTCGATGAGCGCCGTCCCGATGATGGACAGCATCTCGTGACCCCGGTCGACGTTGAAGGCCACCACCTGGGTCCCCCAATAATCGGTGTAGGAGTACTGGGGTGCCGGCGGCACCGTGGCGATCTTTGTCTCGAGTGCCGTCTGCCGGCGTTCGGTTCGCGGCGTGAGGCGGAGCTCGTTGTAGGAGGCTCGCGCCGGCGCGTTGTAGTCGAAGCGGGTTTCGTGGCTGACGTGGAGGCGCCAGCCGTCGGCTCGGGTCATCCGCCGCCACCCCCGCGCCGCCATTGTGTCGGCAGATCCTGGGCGAAATAGCGACTGGTCACCGCGTCGCAGACCGACGAGATGGAACCCTGGAGGCGCTCGAGCCGGGTCCCGAGGCCACGAGACAGGGAAGCAGGAGCGGAGTACTCAAGCTCGGCCCGGGCCAGGCCGACCAGGCCCCGGGCGTCCTCCCACGTGCCGTGGCGGCCCGAGTTGATCTTGTCCAGGCATTCCTCGGCCAGGGTCAGCGAGGCATAGGCCGAGCGCGGAAAGAGACGGTCCCGCAACAAGAAGTCCAGCACGCGCCCCGGCTCCACCACGCCCTGGGACAGCCGCAGGTACGGCTCGTACCCACCGCACGACCGCAACAACATGACCAATCCGCTGTCGAACACCTCGTCGAACTCGACCGTGGCCAGCTGGCGCGCCACCACGTCGGTCGTCTCGAGGCAGCGACCGAGGGTGAAGAACAACCACGTCTGGTCCCGGCTCATCATGGTGTCGGCCAGGCCGGTGATCCCCGCCACCTGGCTCTTGACGAAGGAGAGATAGGGGGCCGGTCCGGCCCGGCGCGTGGCCTCCCACTGGAGGGGGAGGGCCGACCAGGTGGCGTTGATGTGCTCCCAGAACTCCACGGGCACCACGTGGCGGACGCCTCGCGTGTTCTCACGGGCAGCCGCCAAGGCTCCGGCAATGGAGGAGCGGCTCTTGGGATCCGTGGCCAGGCGCTCGGTTGCTTGCCACAGCGTCTCGTTCTCGTTGTCGGGCAGGCCCATCACCGCCAACAGGCGGCGGGCGGCGTGACCCCCTTCGGTGTCGCTCTGCTCCAGCGCCTGGAAAACGGACACGTCGAGAATGCGCGCCGTGCCCTCGGCCCGTTCGACGTAGCGCCCGACCCAGAAGATCGACTCGGCCACCCTGCTCAAGAGAGCCTGGGTCACGACTGTCGACCCTGTTGCTGCTGCTGTTGCTGCTGTTGCTGTTGTTGGTTGCGATTCTCGGAGTCCTCGCCCGGCCCGGCGTCCATCGGTGGGCTGGCATTGACCGTGGGCGCCTGGCGGGGGGGCAGCACCGGCGTGGGGGGGCCTCCCCCGACCACCCAGGTGTCCTTGGAGCCGCCGCCCTGACTGGAGTTGACGACCAGGCCGCCTTCTTGGAGGGCCACCCGGGTCAGTCCCCCCGGGAGGACCCATACGTTCTCGCCGTCGTTGACGGCAAAGGGGCGCAGGTCCACATGGCGCCGCACCATTTCCCCATCCACCCAGGTGGGAGAGGTGGACAGGGCGACCACGCGCTGGGCGATCCACTGGCGAGGAGCATCCTCGACCTCGAGGGCGAGCTGGTCCAATTCGCTGCCCGTCGCCGCGGTGCCAATGACCAATCCCTTGCCGCCCGAACCGTCAACCCGCTTGAAGACGAGCTCGTCGCGCCGGGCCAGCGCATCGGCCCGTACCGCTCTGTCCTGGAGATGCATCGTCTCCACGTTCTGCAGGATCGGATCTTCGCTCAGGTAGTACTTGATCATGGCCGGGACGTAGGCGTAGACGAGCTTGTCGTCGGCCACGCCGTTGCCGACCCCGTTGGTGATGGTGACGCGACCGGCCCGGGCTGCGTTGACCACGCCGGGACAGCCGACCAACGACTCCGGCCGGAATTGCAGCGGGTCGAGGTAGTCGTCGTCGATGCGCCGGTAGATGACGTGGACCGGAACCTCACCTTCGGTCGTGCGCAGGAACACCTCGGTCCCGTGCGTGACCAGGTCGCGGCCCTCGACCAGATGCACGCCCATCAGGCGGGCCAGGAGAGCATGCTCGTAGAAGGCGGAGTTGTGCACACCCGGCGTGAGAACCACCACGGTGGGATCCTGCACCCCCGTCGGCGCCGCCCGGCGCAGGGCATGGATGAGATGGGCCGGGTAGTCCGTCACCATCTGAATCGGCTGGCCCCAGAAGAGCTCGGGCAGGACGCGCGCCATGGCGGCGCGGTTGGCCAGGACGTAGCTCACCCCGGAGGGACTCCGGACGTTGTCCTCCAGGACGCGGAACTCGCCCTCCTCGTCGCGGATGACGTCAATACCGGCCACGTGGATGCGCACACCGTTGGGCGGGGTGAGGCCGAAGGCGGCCCGGACGAAGCCAGGCGAGCTGGTGATGACCTCGTGCGGGATCAATCCGTCGCTGACGATGCGGGCGGCGCCGTAGACGTCGGCCAGGAATGCCTCCAGGGCGCGTACCCGCTGGGCCACCCCGGTCGAGACCTCCTTCCATTCCCCGGCGGTGAAGATGCGGGGGACGACGTCGAGGGGGAAGGGGCGCTCCTCACCATCGAGGTCGAACGTGACCCCTTGATCCATGAAGGCCCGGGCCAGGCGTGTGCCGCGGGCCGAGACGTCCTCGGGTCCCATTTGCGACAACGATGAGGCCACGCCGGCATACGGTGAGCGGGTCGTGCCGTCGTGGCCGACCATTTCGTCAAAGGCAGCCCTCGTCAGGCCATGTGCGGCCTCCCCATAGCCATCGAACAGATCGCCCACTCCCCTCACCCTTACAGCCTTGTGTTTCGCCGGGGTTTCATGGGCGCGAACGGTCGATGACACCACGACGACGAGGAAGAAAGGCCCTCGCTCCGATCACTCGATGAGGCCGAGCTCCCGCACGTCGTTGCGCTCTCCCAGCAGCTCCTCGGTGGTGATGGCGATTCGGTCCCGCGCGAAGTCGTCGTGGGCGAAGTTCTCGGCCACCGACCAGTTCCCCTGGCCGTCGGAGATGATCGGGAAGCCGAACTGGAGGCCTTCGGGCGTGCCGTACTGCCCCGAACTGGCCACCGCCACCGAGGTGCAGTCGCCCGCCGCCGTGTTGGTGCGCAGCGAAACGACGGTGTCGATGGCGGCCGAAGCCGCGGAGGCGGCGGATGACGAACCCCTGGCTTCGATGATGGCCGCGCCGCGCTTTTGCACGGTGGTGATGAAGTCGCCCTGGAGCCACTCGCTATCGGTGATGACCTCGGTGGCCGGTCGCCCGTCGATACGGGCGTTGGCGAAGTCGGGGAACTGCGTGGCTGAGTGGTTGCCCCAGATGGCCACGTTGGTCACCGATCCGACCGGTGCCGCCGCCTTGTGGGCCAGCTGGGCCTTGGCCCGGTTCTCATCGAGCTTGGTCATGGCGAACCAGCGATCGGCCGGAACCTCGGGCGCATTCGAGCGGGCGATGAGGCAGTTGGTGTTGCAGGGGTTGCCCACGACCAGGATTCGCACGTCAGAGGCGGCGTTCTCGGCGATGGCCCGGCCTTGGGGCTTGAAGATGCCACCGTTGACACTGAGCAGGTCGCCGCGCTCCATGCCGGCCTTGCGGGGGACGGAGCCGACCAGGAGGGCCCATGACGTGCCGTCGAAGGCGGTCTTGAGATCGGAGGTGGCCACGATGTCGGTGACCAGTGGGTAGGCCCCGTCGTCGATCTCCATGACGACGCCCTCGAGCACCCCCAGAGCAGGCTCGATCTCGAGGAGACGCAGGACAATGGGTTGATCCTCACCGAGCAGCTGGCCCGAGGCGATGCGGAAGAGGAGCGAGTAGCCGATCTGGCCGGCGGCGCCGGTGACGGTGACGTGCATGGGGGTCTTTTGGTCTGCCATGGGGTGCGGTTCCTTTCTCAGAGAGAGTCGAGGATCAGAGACGGTCGACGATGGCGGAGGCGAACTCGGAGCACTTGACCTCGGTGGCGCCCTGCATCTGGCGGGCGAAGTCGTAGGTGACGATCTTGTCGGCGATGGTGGCTTCGAGGGCCCGCACGATGTCGTTCGCCGCCTCCTGCCAGCCGAGGTGCTCGTACATGAGGACTCCCGAGAGCAGCACCGAGCCGGGGTTCACCTTGTCCTGGCCGGCGTATTTCGGCGCCGTCCCGTGCGTGGCCTCGAAGATGCCATGGCCCGAGACGTAGTTGATGTTGGCGCCGGGGGCGATGCCGATGCCACCGACCTGGGCCGCCAGCGCGTCGGAGAGGTAGTCGCCATTGAGGTTGGTGGTGGCGATGACGTCGAACTCCGAGGGTCGGGTGAGGACCTGCTGCAGGGTGATATCGGCGATGGAATCCTTGACGAGCAACTTGTCGCCGGCGTCCCCTCCGCAGTCGTCCCAGCCCACCGCCTCGTTGGCGAACTCCTCGCGCACCAGCTCGTAGCCCCAGTTCATGAAGGCTCCTTCGGTGAACTTCTGGATGTTGCCCTTGTGGACCATGGTGACCGACTGACGCCCGTGTTCGAGGGCGTATTTGATGGCCGCCCGGATGAGGCGCTTGGACCCGAATTCCGAGATGGGCTTGATGCCGATCCCCGAGCCGTCACGGACCGGCCAGCCCATCTCGTCACGCAGGAAGGTCATCAGCTTGAGCGCCTCGGGCGTCCCCTCCTGCACCTCGTAACCGGCGTAGATGTCCTCGGTGTTCTCCCGGAAAATGACCATGTCGACCAACTCGGGGTGCAGGACCGGCGAGGGCACGCCGGTGAACCAGCGCACGGGGCGCAGACACACGTAAAGGTCCAGGATCTGGCGTAGGGCCACGTTGAGAGAGCGGATGCCCCCACCGATCGGCGTGGTCAAGGGACCTTTGATGCCGATCAAGTGCTCCCGGAAGCTCTCGACCGTTTCGTCGGGGAGCCAGTTCCCGGTCTCGTCGAAGGCCTTCTGGCCGGCCAACACTTCTTTCCAGGCCACCTTGTTTCCGTGCTTGGCCGCTGCGGCATCGAGCACGAGCTTGGCTGCGGGCCAAATATCGACCCCCGTGCCGTCGCCCTCGATGAAAGGGATGATCGGTTCTTCGGAGACGTGGAGGGCACCGTCAGCGCCCATGGTGATTTTCTCTGGCATTTCTTCGATGCTAGGGGGTGGCCGGGCGGTGTCCCAATTGAGTTGCCCCGCCGCACCCGGTCAGAACGAGTTATAGGCGCGTGTACGAATTCGGTTATACGGTGATTCGAGCCTCAGCCCGTGGCCGAGAGTGACGGGCCGAGGCCGAGGGCGGCATAGATCTCCCGGGTCGCGCTGGAGGTGTTGAAGGTGTAGAAGTGCAGGCCGGGCACGCCGAGTTTGAGCAGATCGGCGCACAGTTCGGTCGCGGGCCTCACCCCTTCGCTTCGGACGGCCTCCGCCCCGCCGCTGTCATGAGCCGCCTGAAGGCGGTCCGTCATCCACGTGGGTGCGGCGGCGCCCATGGCACCGAGACGCCCCATGGTGCTCAGGGATGTCACGGGCAGGATTCCTGGCAGAACCGGTCTTCGGACCCCACGATCCTGCAGATCCGCCACGAGGCCCTCGTACGCGGACGCCTCAAAGAAGAATTGGGTGATTCCGAAGTCGGCCATCTCCAACTTGGCGGCCAGGAAGTCGCGGTCGCTCCGGCTATCGGGCGAACGGGGATGCCCCGCCGGGTGGGCCGCCACACCGATGGAGAACCCACCGATGGCACGGGCCAGTTCCACCAGCTCGCCCGCGTAGGCCAGCTCGCCGGGTCCGGCGTCAGGGTTGGCCGGGGGGTCGCCGCCGAGAGCCATGAGGTTCTCGACGCCGGCCTTGCGGAGGGTGACCAAGATGTCGGCCAGCTCCAGTCTGGTGTGCGCCACACAGATGAGGTGCGCCATAGGGTTGAGTGCGGTGGTGTGCAACATGCCGCTCACCAGGTCCAACGTGCGCTGCCGCGACGCCGCCCCACCCCGGTAGGTGACCGAGACGAACGAGGGGCTGAGTGGCTGCAGTTCGCCGATGGTGCGGGCCAGTGTGGCCAGCTCAGCGTCGTTTTTCGGAGGGAAGAACTCGAAGGAGTATGTCTGCCCGGTCGCCAGCAGGTCGGCGATTTTGGTCATGCCCCGGCGGCGGTCCCGGCGTCAACCCGACCGAAGTCGTCTTCGAGCCGCACGATGTCGTCCTCGCCGAAGTAGGTCCCGTGCTGCACCTCAATGAAGACGACGTCGTCCACCCCTTCATTGGCCATACGGTGGGCGGCCCCCATGGGGATGTCGATGGCCTGGCCCGGCGCAAGCTCGGTCACCACACCTTCGAGGGTGACGGTTCCCGTGCCCGCCACCATGAACCAGTGCTCGGCCCGCTGGGCATGACGCTGATAGCTCAGACGCTTGCCCGGGTGCACCACGATGCGCTTGACCTTGTGGTCAGGCGCATCGTCGCTCAGGACCGTGTAGTTGCCCCATGGGCGCTCTGAGAATTCGCCGTCCGGCATGTCAGGCCGCTCGCTCGGCCGCACGCACTGCGTTGCGCAAGAGCATGGCCCGGGTCATGGGACCGACTCCGCCCAGGCGTGGGGTGATCCAGCCGGCTACCTCGGCCACGTCCTCATGCACATCGGAGAGGAGTTTCCTGCCCGCCCAGCTGGTGCCTGCCCCGACGACGGCGGCACCCGGCTTGATCATGTCGGGCGTGACCAGGCCGGCCCGGCCGGCAGCGGCCACCACCACGTCGCCGGTGCGCACGATATCGGCCAGCGTGGCGTCGTCGACCCCGGTGTGCACGACGGTCACGGCGGCGTTGCAGCCGGGGCGCTTGGCCGCCAGGAGGAGCGAGAGCGGACGGCCGATGGTCAGGCCCCGACCGATGATCACGACATGACGACCTTCCACCGGGACATCGTAGGCATGAAGCAGGTCGACGATGCCGGCCGGCGTGCAGGGCAACGGGCCCGGGGCGCTCATGACCAGGCGGCCCAGGTTCGTCGGGTGCAAGCCGTCCACGTCCTTGTCCGGGTCGACCGCAAGCAACGTACGCTCCTCGTCCAGACCCTCGGGCAAGGGCAACTGCACGAGATAGGCGTTGACCGCCGGATCAGCGTTGAAGCGGCGCACCACTTCTTCGACCTGAGCCTGCGTGGCGCTGGCCGGCAGTTGCTCTCCGACCGAGACCATCCCGACCTCGGCACAGTCGGCGTGCTTCATGGCCACATAGCGCTCGCTGGGGCCGTCGTCGCCGACCAGAATCGTGCCCAGGCCCACGGAGACGCCCTCGCTGGCCAGGCGCGCCACGCGATCGGCCACCTCGGCCCGGGCCCGAGCTGCCACCGCTTCTCCGTCAAGCAGGATCGCCGTCATTGGTTTGCCGTCATCGGTTCGCCGCCATCAGTGCCGGAAGTGCCGCTCGCCGGTGACCACCATGGCCAGACCCGCTTCGTCGGCAGCGGCGGTGACTTCCCCGTCCCTGACCGAGCCGCCGGGTTGGACGACGGCGGTCACACCGGCGGTCGCCAGCACCACCAACCCATCGGGGAACGGGAAGAAGGCGTCACTTGCTCCAGCCCCACCCTTCGCCTTCTCTCCGGCCTTGCGCACTGCTATTTCGGCTGCCACCACGCGCGACTGCTGGCCCGCGCCGACCCCGACCGCCTGTCCGTCGGTCACGATGGCGATGGCGTTGGACGTGGTCCGGCCGCAGACGCGCCAGGCCAGGACCAGGTCACGCCACTCCTCGTCGGTCGGCTGGCGCTTCGTCACGACGCTCCAATCGGCGCGGGGCGAGACGTAGTCGTCGATATCCTGCACCAGCACGCTCGAGCCGAGGCTGCGCAATTGACGCACCGCTCGCTCGGGCGGCGGACCCGAAAGCAGCCGGGTGGCCTTGCGCCGGGTCGTCAATCTCTCCAGTGCCGCCTGCTCGTAGGACGCAGCGATGATCACGTCGGCCTGGGGCCCGGCGGCCACGGCATCGGCCAAGGCCTCGGTCACCACCCCGCCGATGGCCACCACCCCGCCGAAGGCGGATTGCACGTCGCACTCGAGCGCCCGCTCGTAGGCGGTGACCAGATCGTCGGCCACCGCAGCGCCGCACGGGTTGGCGTGCTTGATGATGGCCACCGCCGGCTGTCCGGCGTCGTGCGAGAGCTCGTGCACCAGGCGCCAGGCCGCGTCACCGTCGAACAGGTTGAGGTACGACAGTTCCTTCCCGCCGTGCTGCTCGAGGTCGTCCCACCAGCTGCGCGTGCCCGCCGTGCGGTAGCGGGCCCCGCGCTGATGCGGGTTCTCGCCATAGCGCAGGACCGTGGCGCGCTCGAGGGTGAGATGAAGCGTGGGGGGTAACACGGCGCCCAGGGCCAACTCGTCGGGGTCGGCGCCCGCCACGGGCGAGGGCCCACCCGTATCGAGCCAGGCCACGATGGCCGCGTCATAGGCCGCGGTGTGGGCGAAGGCCGCCCGGGCCAGCCGTCGACGCGTGGCCTCGGACAACGAGCCGGCCTGGCGCAGTTCGGCCAATACCTCGGCATAGTCGCCGGGCGAGGTGACGATGCCCACATGGGCGTGGTTCTTGGCCGCGCTGCGGACCATGGAGGGGCCGCCAATATCGATCAACTCAATGGATGGGTCCGAGGAGAACGGATACAGATTGGTGACCACCAGGTCGATGGCCTCGATCCCATTGGCTTCGAGATCGGCCATGTGGCCGGGCACGTCGCGGTCGGCCAGGATCCCACCATGGATCTTCGGGTGCAGGGTCTTGACCCGCCCGCCCAACATTTCGGGTGAGCCGGTGACCTCAGCCACTTGCAGATGGGCGATGCCGGCCTCGGAGAGCGCGGCGGCGGTGTTGCCACTGGCTACCAACTCCCAACCCAGGTCAGCCAGGCCCTGGGCCAGGTCGATCAGCCCCTCCTTGTCGTATACCGACAACAACGCCCTCACTCGGTCATCTCCTCACTGCGCATGCGCGCCACTCGCTGGTAGCGCCGACAGCGCCGGTGGTTCAATCGATCGTCCTGCTTCGAGCTCGCCCAGGGCCCAGGCCACGGTGGCAGGGTACAGGCGACGCTCGGCCACCTTGATGCGTTCGTGCAACGTCTCCTCGGTGTCGTCCGGCCGCACCGGCACCACCTGCTGGGCCAGGATCGGGCCGGCATCCATGTCGAGCGTGGCCAGGTGCACGGTACACCCGGTCTCCTTCACGCCGGCGGCGAGCGCGTCGCGCACGCCGTGCCAGCCCGGAAAGGCCGGGAGCAGCGCCGGATGCGTGTTCAAGATACGGCCGGGGAAGCCATTGTGCACCGCCTGCGACAGCACGGTGCCGAAGCCGGCCATGGCGACCAGGTCCAACCGGTGAGCCAGCAGCGTCTCTGTCACCGCGGCCGTGTAGGCGGCGCGATCGAACGAAGGGCTGAATCCGCCATAACCGTGCCGATCGACCAGCTCGGCGGCCGCCCCATGGGACCGGGCCAGTTCGAGGCCGGCACACGGCCGGTCAGAGAGAACGACGGCCACCGGGAGCCCGCGTTCGAACATGGCTTCGAGGATCGTCCCACTTCCCGAGACAAGGACACCCAGCCGCACCTCGGTCACGCTAGCAATGGCGGGCCCGGCCTCGGTTCCTGGGTCGGACGCCCTGAAGTGCGCGTCTGAACGAAGCCTCGCGGCGCCTCGATGACGGAGATGGGACGGTTCCGTTTAGGTCCAGTGCGATAACCGAACGGGTCCGTATGCTTTCGCGTAAACCATGTGTCGGCGCTCTGCTCGGGCGCCCGTCCCAGCTAGGCCGGAGACCCGAAGAAGCTGGCGTCGCCAAAGGTGAAGATGCCGCCATCGGAGGCGACCATCATGTAGCCGCCGCCACTCTTGGTTGCGGCCATACCCACAATGGGCTTGTTCAGATGGATGGAACCGGTCGAGCCCAAGAACGCCGCGTCGCCGAAGGTGAAGATGCCGCCATCGGAGGCGACGAGCCAATAACCCTTGCCGTCGGGGGTGGCGGCCATGCCCACGATGGGCTTGTTGAGGTGGATGGCCCCGGTCGAGCCCAAAAATGCTGCGCCACCGAAGCTGAAGATGCCTCCGTCGGAGGCGACCAACCAGTACCCATTGCCGTTGGGGGTGGCCGCCATGCCGACGATGGGCTGATTCAAGTGAATGGCGCCGGTGGAGCCGAAGTACCCGGCGTCGCCGAAGGTGAAGATGCCGCCATCGGAGGCGACCAGCCAGTACCCATTGCCGTCGGGGGTGGCCGCCATGCCGACGATGGGCTGATTCAAGTGGATGGCACCGGTGGAGCCGAAGTACCCCGCATCGCCGAAGGTGAAGATGCCGCCATCGGAGGCGACCAGCCAATAGCCCTTGCCGTCGGGGGTGGACGCCATGCCCACGATGGGCTTGTTGAGGTGGATGGCCCCGGTCGAGCCATCGAAGGCGGCGTCGCCGAAGCTGAAGATGCCCCCGTCGGACGCCACCAGCCAATATCCGCCGCTGTCGGCGGTGAAGGCGGTGCCCACCGCCGGGTTGTTGAGCCCGCCCTGGGGGGCGTCGGCACTGAAGGCGGCCTGGGTCACGAACAGGCGACGGGCGCCTCCGCATGCGTAACTGGTGCAGCCGGCCGTCCACCCGCCGTAGACCAGCCAGTCGTTACCCGATGCATCGACGAACCACGAGCCTCCACCCGGTCCGGCCACCGATCCGTAGGACGACACGATCGGGTTGGGGTCGGATTGGACACAGGTGCTCGTGGTTGTGGCACAGGCCGCCACACCTTCGGCGTAGCTCGATGAGGTGTAGATCCCACCGCTGAACAAGAGGTAGAACTGCCCGCCGACGTAGAGCATGGAGGGATCCTCGACCGTGCTCTCCCAGGGGAACGAGTTCGTGTTGTTGTAGAAGATCTGGGTCGGGGTGCTCCCGGCCAAGAAGCCGGTACCGCTGCTGTTGAGCTCCTCGGTCCAGATGCGCGCCGGCTGCGACGAACCGCCGTCGTTGGACTTCCAGACGAGCCAGGGGCTACCGCTCGTCGGATCGATGAAGGGGCTCGGGTCGATGGCGCCCCCCAGGCTCGTCTGGCACAGGAGCGGCCCGCTCGAGGAGTCGGTGAACGCGGCGTTGGTCGGACTGAGGGCTCTCGTCGTGGCCACCGAAAGGCAGTCGAACCCGGTGTCGCTGGCGTGGCCGGCCTGGGCCGCGTCGTAGAACATGACCCACTGGCCACCAAAACTGAAAACGCCCGGTGAGGTCTGCGTGTTGACGGCCTCCCACGCCGGCGTGGTGGGGAGGGCCGTCGATCCATAGGTTTGCCCGGTGTTGCTGCGCCAACCCCCCGTGGGCGTGCCCGACGTGTCGACCAAGGCCTGGATGTGGTTGCCCAACGGGGTGCCGGTGCTGAAGGCGTAGTAGACGCCTCCCGACTCGACGACCTGAGGATCACCGGCATCACCGGCATAGGCCGGTGTGGCGGGGAGATTGAAGGAGAACTTGGCGGCCGCGTGGATCGGGACGGACCCGTTCGATGCGGGCGCAGCCGCCGGTACGGCGACGGTGGCCAGGACCACCGCGACCACAGCCACGATGAGGGCGCCGACGGCCAGAGCAGTGCGATCCGACAGGCTGCGAACCACAGGTCCTCGCGGCAGCTAGTCGAGTCCCCGCACGATGGACACCATCATTTCGCCGCACTCGGTCGGATTCTGCGTCACGAAGACGCCGGCCCCGGTCAGCGCATCCATTTTGGCCTGTGCCGTGCCTTGCGAGCCCGAGATAATGGCTCCGGCATGCCCCATTTTGCGGCCCGGAGGCGCGGTCACGCCCGCCACGTAGGCCGCCACCGGCTTGGTGACGTGGTTGGCGATGTACTCGGCCGCCCGCTCCTCTTCGGAGCCGCCGATCTCACCGATCATCATGACGGCCTTGGTCTCGGGGTCGGCTTCGAAGGCGGCCAGGCAGTCGATGAAATTGGTGCCGGGGACGGGGTCGCCGCCGATGCCCACGCAGGTGGTCTGGCCGATGCCCTGCTGCGACAACTCGTGCAGGGCCTGGTAGGTCAGTGTGCCCGAACGGCTCACGATCCCGACCGGGCCACCGGCCAACGCGATGTCGCCCGAGGTGATCCCGATGTTGCACTTCCCGGGGGAAATGATGCCCGGGCAGTTCGGCCCGAGCAGGCGGGTGCCCGGGAAGTCGCGTACCAGCCGGTTGTAGGCCAGAGCCTCGTCCTGGGCCGGGATGCCCTCGGTGATGCAGACGATGAAGGAGATACCCGCTTCGGCTGCCTCCACAATGGCATCGGCCGCACCGCGCGGCGGGACCGAAATGAACGATGCGGTCGCCCCGGTCTCCTTCACCGCTTCGGCCACCGACGAGTACACGTCGATGCCCTCGATGACCTCTCCCCCGCGCTTGGGATTGGTACCGCCAACCACCTTGGTGCCGTAGGCCTTGTTGCGCAGGCCGTGGTAGAGGCCCTGGCTGGTCGGGCTGATGCCCTGGATGACGACCTTGGTCGTCTCGTCAACGAAGATGCTCACGTTTGTTTCCTTTGTTCCCTTCTGCCCTAGGCCTTGGCCAGGGCAACAGCGCGGCGGGCGGCGTCGAGCATGGTGGGCTCGGCGATCAAACTGTCGGAGAGATGGCCGGCCAGGAGGGCCCGGCCTTCGGTGGCGTTGGTGCCGTCGAGGCGCATGACGACCGGTGAGCTGAGCTTGACCCGGCTCATGGCCTCGATGATTCCCTTTGCCACCTCGTCGACCCGGGTGATGCCTCCAAAGATGTTGACGAAGATGGAGCGGACGGCCGGGTCGGCGTTGATGACCTCGAGGGCGGCGGCCATCACGTCGGCGTTGGCTCCCCCTCCGATGTCGAGGAAGTTGGCCGCTTCACCGCCGGCTTGGGTCACCACATCGAGCGTGCTCATGGCGAGCCCGGCCCCGTTGGCGATGATGCCCACCGAGCCCGAGAGGCCGATGTAGTTGAGGCCCCGCTCCTTGGCCATCTTCTCCCGCGGGTCGGCGTCGGAGTCGTCGGCGAACTCCTCCCATTCGGGGTGGCGGAAGGTCGCATTCTCATCGAGCGTCACCTTGGCGTCGAGGGCGTGCACCTTGCCCTCGGGCGTGAGGATCAGCGGGTTTATCTCGGCCAGGTCGCAGTCCCCTTCGACATAGCAGTGGTACAACCGCACCAACAGCGTGGCCGCCTGCGCCCTGGCCTCGGGGTCGAGGTTGGCCCGGTCGACCCACTCCCGGGCCGTCTCCTCGTCGAGTCCGTCCAGCGGGTTGATGTGCAGCATGGCAATGGCGTCGGGATTGGTGACCGCCACCTCTTCGATCTCAACCCCGCCCTCGGCCGACAGCATGCCGAGATGCTGCTTGTTGGGACGGTCCAAGGTGAAGCTGGCGTAATACTCCTTCTCGATGTCCGAGGCGTGCTCGACCCAGAGGCGCTTGACGACGTGGCCTTTGATGTCGAGCCCGATGATGTTCCCGGCGTGGAGGCGCACTTCGTCCGCGTCCGCCGCCAGCTTCACCCCGCCCGCCTTGCCCCGGCCTCCGACCTTGACCTGTGCCTTGACCACAACCGGGTAGCCGGCGGCATCCGCCTGTACGACCGCTTCGTCCACCGTGTCGGCCACTCCGCCGGGGGAGGTGGGTATGCCGAAGCGGGCGAAGTACTGCTTGCCCTGGTACTCGTAAAGATCCACTGCGGTTGCTTCTCCTTCTGTCGTGTCGCTCGGGGTGTGGCGTCGGGCGTGGTCGGATGGTCGGGTGGGGCGTTGGGCAGGCGCGTAGGTGCTGCGCCGAGGCGCGGTCAGGGTTGCAGGGCATCCTCGCGCGCGTCAAGGGTCTCTCCCAGCCAGCTGCCGATCGATTCGAGGGGCGCTCCGGGCGTGAAGACAGCGGCCACCCCTTGCTCCTTGAGCAGCGGGATGTCGTTCTCGGGAATGATCCCGCCCACAATGACGAGAACGTCGTCGCGCCCGGCGTCGGCCAAGAGCTGTACCACCCGTGGGACCAACGTCAGGTGGGCCCCCGAAAGGAGCGACAGACCAAGGGCATCGGCGTCTTCTTGAATCACCGCCTGGACCACCTGTTCGGGGGTCTGGTGGAGACCGGTGTACACCACCTCGAAGCCACTGTCTCGCAGGGCGCGGGCGATGACCTTCGCCCCACGGTCGTGGCCATCGAGCCCAGGCTTGGCGACCACAACCCTGTACGGACGCTTCATCAAGGCTCGATGATAGGGACGCCCCGCCAGCGACGCCAGACCAGGCACCCGTGCGGCGTCGTGGAGAGGCTCAGGCCTTCCGCAAAGGGGTGGCCGACAGGAGGAGGTTCTTCTTCCCCACCGACTCGAAGTCGACGGTGGCCTGGGCCCGTGAGCCCTCACCCTTGGCCTGGAGCACCACGCCCGGGCCCCAGTGGTCGTGCACGACGCGGTCGCCGGCCACGAGCCCCAGATCCTCGGCTCCGCTGCTGGCCCGTGGCCCCGCCGGCCGGGGTGGGAGCGGGCTACTCGGAAGGAACGAGCCGCCGGTGCGGCCGTCGTCAAAACCGCGGTCGTTGTAACGCCGGTCGTCATAACGCCGGTCGTCATAACGGCTCGCGGTGGAAAGGTTGCGACTCTCCCGGGTCGAGAGGAGACCGACGTCTTTGACCATTTCGGTCGGGATCTCACCCAGGAAGCGACTCGGAATGTTCTGTTGCGTGCGCCCGAAGATGGTGCGCGTCCAGGCGTGCGACAAATTGAGATGGCGACGCGCCCGGGTAATGCCGACGTAGAAGAGACGCCGTTCTTCTTCGAGATCGGACGGCTCGCTGAGCGAGCGCAGGTGGGGGAAGATCCCGTCTTCGAGGCCGACCACGAAGACGGCCGGGAACTCGAGACCTTTGGCTGTGTGCAGGGTCATGAGGGAGACCCGGGTGCCGTCGCCATCGAGATCGTCGGAGTCGGCCACCAGCGCCACCGTCTCGAGGAAGCCGACCACATCGTCGAACTGGCCGGCCACGCTGCCCAACTCGGCGATGTTCTCGATACGCCCGTCGGACTCGTGCGTGTGCTCGGCCACCAATTCGGCCATGTAGCCCGTGCGGTCGGCCACCAACTGGATGAAATCCGCCGGGTTGACGGTCGAGACGAGCGGGCGGAGCTCGCCCAATGTCTTGGAGAGTCTTTGGGCCCCGCTGAGCGCCTTGCCGGTGAGCCCCGCCTCTTCGGCCCGGTCGATGGCCTCGCTGAAGGGCACCCGGTTGAGTTGGGCCCACGCGGCCAGGCGGGCTACCGACGTGTCGCCGATGCCACGCTTGGGCACGTTGACGATGCGGCGGGCCGAGACCTCGTCGTCGGGGTTGGCCAGCACCCTGATGTACGCCAGCACGTCCTTGACCTCGCGCCGGTCGTAGAACTTGGCCCCGCCGACCACCTTGTACGGGATGCCGGTGAAGATGAAGGAGTCCTCGAGGGCGCGGCTCTGGGCGTTGGTGCGGTAAAAGACGGCGATGTCGCCCCAGGCCAATGCCTCGGCGGCCCGCAGGCGCAGGATCTCACCAGAAACCCACGAGGCCTCGTCGCGCTCGTCTTCGGCCCGGTAGCGCAAGACCGGATCGCCGGCGTCCCCCACCGTGAAGAGCTCCTTGTTCGGGCGGTCGAGGTTGTTGGCTATCACCGCGTTGGCCACGTTGAGAATGGTCTGGGTCGAGCGGAAGTTCTGCTCCAACACGATGATGGTGGCGCTGGGGAAGGCCTGCTCGAACTCCAAGATGTTGCGGATGTCGGCCCCCCGCCACTTGTAGACCGACTGGTCGGAGTCGCCGACCACGCACACGTTGCCGTGCTCCTGGCCCAGCTGCTGGATGATCTCGTTCTGCGCGTGGTTGGTGTCTTGGAACTCGTCCACCAGTATCTGGCTGAAGCGCTCCTGGTAGGACTGGCGCACATCGTCGCAGGCCTGCAGCAAGTTGGCCGTCACCATCAAAAGGTCGTCGAAATCAAGGGCGTTCGCCGCCAGCAGGCGTTGTTGATATTCGGCGTAGACATCAGCGATCTTGCGCTGGAACGGGTCGTACTCCTGGCGCGCCGTCTCCCGAAAGGTCTCGAAGTCGATGAGCTCGGACTTGGCCTGGCCGATGACGGCAGCGACGGTGCGAGGGGGGAGACGTTTCGTATCGAGCCCCATCTCCGACACGATCATCTCGATCAGGCGGCGTGTGTCGGTGTCGTCGTACACCGTGAAATTCGGCCGGTAGCCCAACCGTTGGGCATGGCTCCGCAGTATGCGCAGACACGACGAGTGGAACGTCGAGACCCACATCTTCTCGGCCCGCGGCCCGACCAGCTCGGCCACCCGCTTGCGCATCTCCTCGGCCGCCTTGTTGGTGAAGGTGATGGCGAGGACACCCCAGGGGGGCGCGTCGCCGGTCGCCAGGAGGTGGGCGATGCGCCGGGTCAGGACCCTCGTCTTCCCCGAGCCGGCACCGGCGACCACCAGGAGCGGTCCCCCACGGTGCACAACGGCAGCACGTTGGGGCAGGGTCAGGCCTTCGAGAAGGAGGGCGGCGGCCGACCCGCCGGGAAGCGGACGGCGATCCGGTGGCGGTCCGGCGGCATCGGCGTCGTTCTCGGTTTCCGCTGCGATGTCGACCCCGGCGGCCGCCAGAGCATCGGCGGCCGCTGCGGCACCGGCCTCGTCGTCTCCAAGGGTGTCGCCAGCGTACGTAGAGCTGTCAGCATCGATCGCGAAGAGTGGAGGGGTACTGCCGCTCTTGGAGCCTCTGCTCACTCCCACTCGATCGTGCCGGGCGGCTTCGACGTCACATCGAGCGCCACCCGGTTGACGCCTTCGACCTCATTGATGATGCGTGAGGACATGCGCTCGACCAGGTCATAGGGCAAGCGGGCCCAGTCGGCCGTCATCGCGTCGTCGCTCGTCACGGCCCGAATGACGATGGGGTAGGCGTACGTGCGCCCATCGCCCATGACGCCGACCGTCCGCACGGCGGGCAGCACGGCGAAGCTCTGCCACAGTTCACGGTAAAGCCCGGCGCGCCGGATCTCCTCGACCACAATGGCGTCGGCATTGCGCAGGATCTCGGCCCTCTCCGGTGTGACCTCGCCGATGATGCGCACGCCCAGACCAGGACCGGGGAACGGCTGGCGCCACACGATGTCATGGGGCAGCCCGAGCTCCTCGCCCACCGCCCGCACTTCGTCCTTGAAGAGAAGGCGCAGCGGCTCGACGAGGTCGAAGGCCAGATCGTCCGGCAACCCACCCACGTTGTGATGCGACTTGATATTGGCCGCGGTGTCGCTCCCCGACTCGATCACGTCGGGGTACAACGTGCCCTGGACCAAGAACGCCGGTCCGGCACTGCCGCCGCCGGCATCACCCGCTCCCATGTCGCGCGCCACCTCTTCGAAGATCCGGATGAACAGTTCGCCGATGATCTTGCGCTTGCGCTCGGGATCGCTCACTCCTTCCAGGGCGGAGAAGTAACGGTCGGCCGCCTTCACGTGCACCAGGTCGATCTTGAACTGGCGACGGAACGTGTCCTCGACCTGATCGGCCTCACCGGCCCGCATCAGGCCGGTGTCCACGAAGACACAGGTGAGCTGATCGCCGATGGCTTTGTGCACCAACGCCGCCGCCACGGCCGAGTCGACGCCGCCGCTCAGGGCGCACAACACACGCTCGCTGCCGACCTGCGCCTGTACCGCGGCCACCTGCTGCTCGATGATGGAGACATGGGTCCACGAGGGGAGGCACCCGCAGGCATCGAGGAGGAAGCGCTCGAAGATCTCACTGCCCCGTTCCGTGTGGACCACCTCAGGATGGAACTGCACGCCGAAGATCCCGCGGTCGGCGTCGTGCATGGCGGCCACCGGTGCTCCGGCGCTGGTGGCGGTGGCCACGAACCCCGGCGGCACCTCGGTGATGGCGTCTCCGTGGCTCATCCAGACCTCGGAGGTGGCGGGCCAGTCGAGGCACAGGGGCGACGACCCGGTCAATGACAACTCGGTGCGCCCGTACTCGCCGTTCCCGGTGCGCGCCACCGTCCCCCCGAGCTGCGTGGCGATGAGTTGGGCCCCGTAACAGAGCCCGAGGATCGGTATCCCCAATTCGTAAATGGCCGGGTCGATGCTCGGAGCCGGCGTGGCGTAGACCGACTTGGGCCCACCCGAGAAGATGATGCCCTTGGGCTGGCGGGCGCGAATCTCGTCGATGCTGATGGTGGAGGAGACGATTTCCGAATAGACGTGCGCCTCGCGGACCCGGCGGGCGATCAGGCGGGCGTATTGCGCCCCAAAGTCAACGACGAGGACGGTGTCCGTCACCGAATCCGGCTCAATGGCCCATGCCCACTCCCTGGGACCGCTGGAAGAACTTGCCCTCGGTCTGCAGGGAGGGGGCGACCATGACTTCGGCCTTTTGGAATTCCTTCACCGTCTCGTAGCCGCAGGTGGCCATGGCCGTGCGCAAGGCGCCAAAGAGGTTCATGCGGCCGTCGTTCTCGTGGGCGGGTCCGAGCAGGATCTCGCGGCAGGCTCCCGCGCACGGAGGTGCGCACGCGTGCCCCACGGGGAAGGGTGGGGTGGAAGGTGGCCATGCCCCAGTGAAAGCCGCGCGCCGGGGCCTCGAAGGCCGACGACAGCGGTGAGCCCAACATGACGGCATCGGCGCCACAGGCGATGGCCTTCGCGATGTCGCCGCCCTTGGACATCCCACCGTCGGCAATCACGTGCACGTACACGCCGGTCTCGTCCAGGTGACGCATACGCGCCCCGGCCACATCGGCGATTGCGGTCGCTTGGGGCACACCGAGACCGAGCACGCCTCGCGTGGTGCAGGCATTGCCCGGGCCCACGCCGACGAGCACCCCGACTGCGCCCGTCCGCATGAGATGGAGGCCGGCCTGGTAGGAGGCGCACCCTCCCACGATCACCGGGAGGTCGAACTCGCGGATGAAGCGTTTGAGGTTGAGCGGCTCCACCGTCTTCGACACGTGCTCAGCCGACACCACCGTGCCCTGAATGACCAAGATGTCCAATTCCGCGGCCAGGCAGGCCGGCGCCAGAGACTCGGTGCGCTGCGGCGTGACCGAGGCGGCCGTTGTGATCCCCGCCTCTTTCATCTGGCGTATGCGTGCCGTGACGAGCTCGGGCTTGATCGGCTCGCTATACATCTGCTGCATGCGCGCCGTGGCCTTCTCGTCGTCGAGCTCCCTGATCTCGTCGAAGAGGTTGCTCGGATCCTCGTAGCGAGTCCACAGCCCCTCGAGGTTCAGGACGCCGAGACCGCCGAGCTTGCCCAGTTCGATTGCGGTGGCGGGGCTGATCACGCCGTCCATGGCCGAGCCGAGGAGCGGCAGGTCGAAACTGTAGGCATCGATCTCCCAGGAGATGTCGACGTCCTCGGGGTCGCGGGTGCGACGGCTCGGCACGATGGCGATGTCATCGAGGCCGTAGGCCTGCCGTCCGGACTTGTAAACGCCGATTTCGATCTCAGCCATTCGTTTCGCCCTCCGGCATTCGATGGGGCCGGTACGGCTCTCGGTCCACACCGGCATGGCAATAGCGAACGCCGGGCCGACACTCCGACGATCCACCACTTTACTCTGTCGGGGCTGCTCTCCGGCCGCTTTCGGGCGTGCAACGGCGCCGCAGCGGGAATTCGTCCCGGACA
The DNA here is from genome assembly GCA_963737745.1 of uncultured Acidimicrobiaceae bacterium. GTDB lineage: Bacteria > Actinomycetota > Acidimicrobiia > Acidimicrobiales > RAAP-2 > Bog-473. The sequence goes on from CAVTTR010000005.1 coordinate 238,340, forward strand.
ACTTCGGTCAACCCGCTGGAAGCCCCGCCACCAGGACAAGTCTGAGCAACTCGTAGATCATGGCCGCCGTGGCTCCCCAGATCATTTCGCCCTCCACCTCGAAAAACCACACGGTGTGGGATCCGTCGTCGGTCTCGGGGATGTGCTGGCCGTTGAGGTGCCAGCGCTCCTCGTGGAAGTTGTCGAGATCGGCCAGATCGCGCAACGACACATCGAAGACCCGCTCGACCTCGGCCGGGCTGGCCACCACGTGCGGGCGCATGGGTGTGCTGGCCACGATGGGCATGATGAGCGACCCGGACACGACGGTGATCACCGGGTGTATCCAGCCTTCGGGCGTGACCGATGAGGGATCGAGCGCTATCTCCTCGAAGGCCTCCCGCAGGGCCGCACTGGGTGCATCCTCGCCTGGGTCGAGACGGCCCCCGGGAAAGCTGACTTCGCCCCGATGCGATCTCAATTTGTTCGAACGCCGGGTGAAAATCAGCCGGGCCTCTCCCTCCTCTTCGAAGAGGAGGACCAGCACCGCCGCGTCCACCGGTCGGTCGGGAGTACGTGACTCGTTGACGAAGATCAACGGGACGACGACGCCCAGGGTGCCGATGTCGCCGGGTAGCGGACCCAGTTGGCCCTGGTCGGCCAGGGCGCGGCGCACACGAGCCAGCCCGATGTCCCGGCGTTCGCTCGCCGGGATGTTCGCCCACGGCGCCTCGTCACCCATGCGCCAGCCGTCGGGTCGCGGGATCACCTGCGGCGGAACCGGGCGCGAGCGGGACATACCGGTCACGATATGTGCCTTTATCGATCCATCCAACGCCCAATCCCACCACCCGTCCAACGCCCACAGCGCATCCGTTCGTCGTGGTCGTCCGTCGTGTCGCGTCGTCGCTCAACTACCCTCGACGCGTGGGCACACAGGAAGAGCTGCAGGCGCAGGCGGACGAACACACCTGGTACCACACGATCGATCTTGGTCACGGCGTCGTGACCAAAGGACTCGGCGTGCACTGGCACAGCTCCGACACGTTTCCCGACTTCGTCGGACGCAGCGTGCTCGACATCGGTGCCTGGGACGGGTACTACTCCTTCCTGGCCGAGCGGGAGGGAGCGAGCCGGGTGGTGGCGCTCGATAACTACGCCTGGGGCGTGGACTTCGGGGCGCGCACGGCGTACTGGGAAGACTGCATTGCTCGGGGCACCTTGCCCGACCACACAAAAGACCTGGTCGACTTCTGGGCTCCCGAGCTCCCGGGTCGCCGCGGCTTCGAGTTCGCCAAGTCGGTGCTCGACTCGAAGGTGGAGCCGGTCCTGGGGGACTTTGCCACCATGGACCTGGACGAGATCGGCACCTTCGATGTCGTCCTCTACCTCGGGGTGCTCTATCACATGAAGGAACCGCTGAGTTGTCTCGAACGGGTCCGTGCCGTGACGAACGAGGTGGCGGTCATCGAGACCGAGGCTGTCCATATCGCTGGTCTCGAGGGCTCGAGCTTGGCGCAATTCCACGCCGGGGACGAGGTACGGGCCGACTTCGGGAACTGGTACGTGCCGACGATCGAGGCCCTGCATGCATGGTGCCGGGCCGCAGGGTTCTCCACCGTGCGGACGATTCTCGGGCCCCCGGCGCCACCCGTCGCGGCGGAGAGCCCGAGAGCGCGTCTCGGTCGGGCCATTTCGGGGACGTCCAGGCGCCCGGCGTCGGCCCCTTCGGCCAACTACCGCGCCGTGGTCCACGCGTTTCCTTAGAGGGCGTTCTGCCCAAGGATCGGTCCGCTCACCGGTTGAATCCGCCGGGAGTTGTTTTGAAATAACCGTACGGGGAGGTAGGGATATTTTCGAAAGCAGATGTAGGCGTGGCTGTGGCCGGATCCGAAGACCCGGCCACAGCCACAAGCACTAACCAATCGCGGTAGCGAGAGGCGGAGTTACATCATCCCGCCCATGCCACCCATACCGCCCATACCACCCATGGCGGCAGCAGCGGCCGCGGCGTCGCCGGCCTTCTCTGGCTTGTCGGCCACCAATGCCTCGGTGGTCAACAAGAGGGCAGCAATGGAGGCCGCGTTCTGCAGTGCAGAGCGAGTCACCTTGGCTGGGTCGATGATCCCGGCCTTGACCAGGTCCTCGATTTCGCCAGTGGCGGCATTGAGTCCAACCGCCCCTTTTGCCGCTTCGACCTGGCTGACCAGCACAGCACCTTCGAGACCGGCGTTGAAAGCGATCCAACGCAGTGGCTCCTCGAGGGAGCGGGCCACGATGCGAGCACCGGTGGCCTCGTCACCCTCCAGCGTCGCCGCTAGCGTGGTGACCGACTTGCGGGCCCGCAGCAACGCGGTACCGCCGCCAGCCACGACGCCCTCTTCGACGGCGGCGCGTGTGGCGGACAGTGCGTCCTCAATGCGGTGCTTCTTCTCTTTGAGCTCCACCTCGGTGGCGGCTCCAACCTTGACCACGGCCACACCGCCGGCCAACTTGGCCAGGCGCTCCTGCAGCTTCTCGCGGTCCCAGTCCGAATCCGTGTCTTCAATGGCGCGCTTGATCTGCGCCACGCGACCCTTGACATCCTCGGGGCTGCCGCCACCTTCAACGATGGTCGTGTCGTCCTTGGTCACGATGACCCGGCGGGCGTGGCCCAAAAGGTCGACCGTGGCGTTCTCGAGCTTGAGGCCGATTTCTTCGCTGATGACTTGGGCCCCGGTGAGGATGGCCATGTCCTGCAGCATCTCCTTGCGGCGCTCACCGAAGCCCGGCGCCTTGACGGCCACCGAGGTGAACGTGCCACGGATCTTGTTGACCACCAGGGTGGCCAGTGCCTCACCGTCGACGTCCTCTGCGATGATCAGCAGCGGCTTACCGGTCTGCATGACCTTTTCCAGGACGGGAACGAGGTCGTGGACCGCACTTATCTTGGAGTTGTAGAAGAGGATGGCCGGGTCGTCCAACACTGCTTCCTGGCGCTCGGCGTCAGTGACGAAGTAGGGCGAAAGATAACCCTTGTCGAACTGCATGCCCTCGGTGAGCTCGAGCTCGATGCCGAAGGTGTTCGACTCCTCGACCGTGACCGTGCCGTCCTTGCCCACCTTGTCGATGGCTTCAGCCAGTACGTCGCCGATGGCGGGGTCGGCGGCGGAGATGGAGGCCACCTGGGCGATCTCGACCTTTCCGTCAACGACCTTCGCCTGCTTGGCCAGGTCTTCGACCGCGGCCTTGACGGCCTTCTCGATACCCCGCTTCAGCCCGGTCGGGCTGGCACCGGCGGCCACGTTGCGCAGCCCTTCGGTGATGAGGGCCTGGGCCAGAACCGTCGCCGTCGTGGTGCCGTCTCCGGCGACGTCGTTGGTCTTGGTGGCGACTTCCTTCACCAACTGGGCGCCCATGTTCTCGAACGGGTCGTCGAGTTCGACTTCCCGGGCGATCGAGACGCCGTCGTTAGTGATAGTGGGTGCGCCGAACTTCTTCTCAATGACCACATTGCGACCTTTTGGTCCCAGCGTGACTTTGACCGTGTCGGCCAACTTGTTGACGCCGGCCTCCAGCCCACGGCGGGCGGCCTCGTCGAATTTCAGAATCTTGGGCATGACTGTAGGGAACTCCTCTCGAGTCCTTTTACTTCAGGTGTGTTCAGGAAATTGGTGACCCACCGCCGTCCGGCCGATTCCTCGGCCGGCGCGGCGATGACGTCGGGTACTAGGCCAGCTTGGCCAGAACGTCCCGGCTGGAGAGAATGAGGAGGTCCTCACCTTCCACCGTGATCTCCGTTCCTCCGTACTTGGAGTAGACCACGGTGTCGCCGACTTTGACGTCGACCGGGATGAGCTCTCCGGAGTCTTCTCCACGGCGTCCTGGGCCGACGGCAAGAACTTCGCCCTGCTGGGGCTTCTCTTTGGCAGTATCGGGGATGACCAGGCCGGACGCGGTGGTCTCTTCAGACTCGCCGGGCCGGACGACGATCCGGTCTTCGAGCGGGTGCAGCTTCATCTGAACGGGCCTCCTTGGCATTCATTACTTCATTAGCACTCTCGGGTTGAGAGTGCTAAAGATAGCGGGCCTGAAGCCGAGGGGCAAGAGGGCCCGTGCGATTGCACGATCATTTTCGGGTTGCTCTCAGCCGTGCCCCGTATCCTGATGCGAACATCGACCGGGTGGAACGCCCCGGCGCGGGTACTACTGGAGATCAATGCCACTGTTTACGCGTGCGAGCGTCTTGCGGCCACGCCACATCGTCGCCGTTGCCGTCCTCACCTCGACTCTTCTCGGGACGACGCAGATAGGCGGTGCGGGGGCGAGCACGGCCTCGAGCAAGGCGCAGGCCAAGAAGTACCTGCTGACCTTGTCCGACATGCCGAGAGGATGGAAGGCCGAAAAAGGGTCGACCAGTAACGGGTCCGGGAGCATTCCCGGAGCGGCGCAACTCGCCAGCTGCATCGGCGTGCCCTCCAAGCTCATCAATTCGAATCCGCCCGAGGTCGACAGTCCCTACTACGAGAACAAGAGCGGTTCGCTCGAGGTCCAAGACTCTGTGTCGATCTTCGCATCGGCCACGTTGGCCAAGGCCGAGTTGTCCAGCATGGCCAACCCCAACACCCCGTCATGTATGACCACCCTGATGAACGGCGCTTTCAAGTCGAAGCTGGCCGCGGCGGCGAAGGGCGCCCAGGTGGGCACGATCGCCGTCAGCAGGTTGCAACCGGGTACATTCAAAAACGGTACGACCGGCCTCGTCGTGGCGGTGCCGGTAAGCGACCAGGGTGTGTCCGTCACTGCCGTCATCGAGCTCGTCTACTACGTCAAGGGGAAGTTCGGTCAACAACTGTCACTGAACTCCTATGGGTCGGCCTTCCCCACCTCGACCGCCAAGTCGCTCGTCTCGACCGCCATCAATCGGCTCTAGCCACGTAGCGAAGCCGCACACCGACGGCGTGCACGCCGGGTGACGCGCGCCGTCTGTGGCGATTACTACGCTCCATGAGCATTCCCGGCCCCGAACTGGGCCCACGAGCCTGGAAGGGGACGTCATGGCGGCAGTGGACAGAAGGGGGCCGACGGCGCCAATCTCGCCCACCTCCCCCGCCTCGACCAGGCGATCTCGGACCGCCTTGCGTGTCGGCACGGGCACGGCCACATCGACGCCGGGAGCTCGTCGGGCGCCGCGGGCCGTCCGTCGGCGAGCGCACCGGAGCGGACCGGCCTCACCTGACTCGGGGGTTGTCATCACCGGAGGGGCCTCGGGCATCGGTTTGGCCACCGCCCTCGCGCTGGCCCAGGTCGGCCGCGCCGTGGCGATCTGGGATCGGGACGGCGCGGCAGCTCGACGCGCCGCGAGTCGCTGCATGGACGAATACGGCGTCCGTGCCATCGGCATGAAGGTCGAGGTCTCCAAGACGAGCACACTCAAAGCCGCGGTCAGGCGGTCGCTCGCCGAGCTCGGGCCCATCGGGGGTCTCGTCCACTCGGCTGGGGTCGCGGGACCGGCCCCGGTCACGCGCATCGACGACGACTCCTGGGACGAGGTGCTCGACATCAACCTGCGGGCCGCGGCGATGGTGACCAAGGAACTGCACCCGGCGCTCCTCGAGGCCAACCCGGGCTCGGCCATCGTCTACGTCTCGGCCATCGAAGGCTCGGTGGGCAGTCCCAACCTGGCGGCCTACGGCGCGTCCAAGGCGGGATTGCTCGGCCTGACCCGGTCCGTCTGCGCCTTGCTCGGCCCCGACGGCATCCGCGTCAATTCGGTCTGCCCGGGCGCCGTCGACACGCCGCTCTTCGCCGCTCTGGAAGAAAGCCCCGGATCACGAGAGCGCCTGCTCACGCGCACACCGCTCGGGCGCCTGGCCCAGCCCGAGGACATCGCAGCGGTCGTCCGCTTCCTTCTTTCTGACGAGGCTGCATACGTCAGCGGAACCAGCATTGTGGTCGACGGCGGCCTGACCGCCGTCGGCGCACTCTGAGCGACGGGACCGGGTCCTCTCGCTTCTCGACGCCCCCTGCCTCAGGCCGCACCCACGCCATCAGCGGTGGAGGAGATGCGGGCCACGGCGTGGGCGGCGTTGGCATTGGCCGCTGTGGGGTTGGCATTGGCGGCATTGCCACCGTCACGTGCGTGCTGGTAGCGGTTGGCATACATGATGCTGTCGGCTCGTGTGATCAGGTCGGCTAATGAATCGTCCGTCCCGAGCTCGGCCAGCCCGAAGGCGACCGATGCCTCATCGGTGGCGGCCAGGTCGCCGTTGATCCGCTCGAACCTCTCGGCGGCATCCTTCACGTCGAGGGAGGGGAACCCGCATACGAACTCGTCGCCGCCGTAACGCACAACGAGATCGTAGGAGCGCACATTGGCGCGCATGGTGTCGGCGATCTTGCGCAGGAGTTGGTCGCCGGCCAAGTGGCCACGCGTGTCGTTGCGAATCTTGAGATTGTTGACGTCGACGAACGCCAACACGAATGTGTCACCGGTCCGCCGGGCGCGGGTGACCTCGTGTTCCAGTTCCAACATGCCGGCGTCGCGGCGATAGGCCCCGGTCAGCCCGTCGATCGACGACTCCACCCGCTCGATGGCGGACACGACGCGGTCCAGCCGGGCCGCGGCGCGGTCGGACCTGGCCGCGAACCGATCGCGTGCAGCCGCGTAGCGGTCACGCCGGGCGTGGACCTGCATGGCAAGCATGTCGGGATGCGTCCAACCCTCGGCGCCAACGCGCTCCGCCGCCGCGTCGTCGCGCCGGCGCGCCTGCGCGTCGCGTTGTGCTGCACGCTCGTCACGTTCGAACGCCCGTTGGTCGCGTTCCAACGCCCTGGCGTCGCGTGCGTCGGCCCGGGCCTCGAGAGCCTCCGAGAGCGCTTCGCGCGGGCGGTAGGTGGCGAACCAGTCCGCATCGCCGTCCGGCCCGCTTTCCGTCCGCGGGCGGCGCACGGCATCGGCATCGGCATCGGCATCGGCATCGGCATCGGCATCGGGCTCGTAGCCAAGTTCCTGGCGGTGGCCTTCGATCGCTTTGATGGCCATGGCGACAAATGCCACGCCGGCCGTGAGCAGGCTCTCCTGCCGGGTCGACGGACCCCAGTACAGCGTCAGTGCGCCCCAGGTCTCGTCGTGGCGCACCAGCGGGAGTGCACGACAGCCGACCACCCCGTGTTGCGAAAGTTGTTCGCCCAGCCCCTCCCCAGTCAGGCCTCGGCTCCCTCTTCCGTCACCCTGCGTCGACTTTGCCGTCTGGCAACACTCCCACGTGGGTCCGGTCTCTTCACTCAGCTGGAAGTCGTCGAGCGTGCAGGCCCATTCGGCCGAACCCGCAGCGGAAAGAAACCCGAAGGGTGGGTCCTTGACCACGATCGAACACGCCACGACGCCAGCGAGTTCCGTGCATTCGCAACACAACGCAGAGAGGACTCCGGCCAGGTCCGCACTCGACCATGATTCCCCGCCGCTCTTTTCAACAGCTGGCCAACCAGTCGACAACGAGTCGCTTCCTTCCGATCACATCTGTCACAGATGCCGACTCATCTGATTGGGGTCTCTCCGCTGAGGAGTTACGTCACGTCAGAGGATACAGGTAGTGGCCCGTGCCATATTCGGCACCCCTCAGGCTTATCGCGACGAATTCGCAGAGCTTCAAGATTGCGATGACGGGCTGAGTCCCTCGAGCCGTGCGGCGTACTCGGCCGTGTCGATGTCGTAGGCCCACATGACGAGCGCGTCCTCGCCGGTCACCTGGTAATAGTTCTTTCGCACGCCCACCGGGGCGAATCCGAACCGCCGGTAGAGCGTCTGCGCCGGTTCGTTGCTGGCCGCTACTTCGAGCGAGAGATGCCGCACCCCCAATGGGACGAGCGTCTGGATCCCGTCGATGAGAAGCGTGCTCGCCACCCCGCGACGCTGGTATCCCGGTGCGGTGGCAATGGTGGTGACATGTGCCTCATCACCCACGATCATGAACCCGATGTAGCCGGCCATGTCATCTTGGTGCCAGGCGGCTCGGTAGAGCCGACCGTGACGAAGCGCGAGCTCAGACTGAAAGACGCCAACGCTCCACGGCTCGGGGAAGACAACCGCCTCGATCTTCAGAACATGCTTCAGATCTCTTCGCTTGAGCTTCTCGAGGCGTAGGTCCATGGTGACGGGTCAAATCGTGGTGACCTGCGCGAAGTTGCTCTTGGCGTCGGCCTCGCGCAGGTAGATCGGCACGACGAGCTGAGGGTCTTGTGGTGCTGCACCCGCCTTCACCAGCGCGGCCGCTCGATCCAACAGTGTGAGTGGGGGCGGAAACCCGAGCGCATCCATCAGGCAGTCCACTCCAGGCACGGCGCGGAGTATTTCGGCGTAGCGCTGCACCCCGTCGCCCACTCCCACAATGTGCACTCCTCCCAACTCGAGCAAGGACTGGGCCAGCACTTCAGGGGCAAAGAGCCCGGACACGATGACATCCTGTGTCTCGTCCAGGTCACTACGCAACTCACGGACGGAAGCGAAGACCTCGCCCCGCCGGGCGTCGACGGCCGCCAGCACGTAGCCCCGGTGACCACTTTGCATGGCCGCGCTCGTCAGAATGTCCAGGCTCGAGAGTCCCACCACGCCGATGTCCAGGGCCTGGGCCAGCCCCTTGGCCGCAGCGACCCCAACCCGAAGACCGGTGAACAGGCCCGGCCCCAGGTCGACCGCCACCAGGTCCACGTCGCGCACCGCCAGCTCGAGCTGGGCCAGGAGATCCTCAAGAGCCGGCGTCAGAGTTTCGACGTGGCGGCGTCTTCCGCTCAAGGTGAACGCGGCCTGGGCACCGCCCTCGGCCCGGGCCGCCACGCCGATGGTCTCGGTCGCCGTCTCGATCGCCACGATGTTCACGATGCGGTCTCGGGCGCACGAAGGGCCAAGGCGTGCGCCACGTCGTCGGCTCTCCCCGCCCACCGGCCACGTCCGCTGATTGTGATGGTGCGCCGGTCGGCTCCACCTTCGGCCACCTCGGCGGGTATCTCGAGGAGAACGTCGAGCGCATCGTCACCCAAGGCCGGCGCGGCGAGCTCGCCCCACTCAACGAGCGCGACAGCCCGCTCTTCTACGAGTTCAGCCAGCCCGAGCTCCACCACTTCGCTCAGGCCTCCCGTGCGGTAGACGTCCGCATGGATCAACGTCTCGACGGGCGCCTCGTCAGCACAGCGGTACTGGCGCACCAATGCGAAGGTGGGGCTGGTGACCGGCCCCTCGACCCCGAGGGCAGCTGCGTACCCCTGCGCAAACGCGGTCTTGCCCGCCCCGAGATCACCCTGCAAGAGGACGACATCGCCAACTTGGCACAGCGCGGCCAAACGGCCGGCCACGTCTTTGGTAGCTGCGGAGGAATCCGAAAAGACGACGAGCGGCCATGCGCTCACGATGGCGGGGCCATGACTCGCTTGGCCCGCACCAGATCGGCGCGGATTTCGGCCAACGCTTCGCCGCCGGCCCGCAGGACGTAGGCCGGGTGATACGTCGGTACCAGGTGTCCCCCCCGAAACGGATAGACCGAACCCCGCAACTGGCGGATGCCCCCGTCCGTATCGAGCAGGAGGCGAGTGGCGAAGTTGCCGAGGGTGACGACGACCGAAGGCTTGAGGTGTGCGATCTGCGCTTCGAGATAGGGCCGGCAGGCTTCGATCTCCGCCGGGGCCGGATTGCGATTCTGTGGGGGCCGACACTTCACCACATTGGCGATGTAGCACTGCGCTCGGGTGATCCCGATCTCCTCGAACATCAACCGGTCCAAGAGCTTGCCCGAACGCCCGACGAAGGGTTCCCCGGCCAGATCCTCGTCCCGTCCCGGGGCCTCACCGACGAAGAGCAATGAGGCCGTGGGGTCTCCCACGCCGAAGACGACCTGGGTACGGGTTGCGGCCAACGGACACCGCGTGCACGCGCAGGCCGTAGTGCGCAGCTCCTCCCACGTCGATCCGACATCGGCCAGGGTCATGCCGCTGACACCGTTCGTCTCGCTCTTGGTCCTGCCATCCGCCTCGCCGCCTGTCAGGGGGCCGACGGTGACATGGCACCGCCGGTGTCGTCGGGTGTGTTGATCTCCACCCGGGGGACCCTCGGGCCGATACCACAGAGGATCTCGTAGCTGATGGTACCCAACAGCTCGGCCCACTCGTCGGCCGTGATCTCCTCGACGCCTTGGCGGCCCAGCAAGACCACCTCGTCACCGGGCTTCACCGTGTCGTCGTCTTCGCAGTCGACCACGATCTGGTCCATGGTCACCATGCCCGCCAATGGCCGGCGCTTCCCACCGATCAAGACGCTGGCGCCCTTGGCAAAGAGCGCCCGGGGCACCCCGTCGGCGTACCCGATCGGCACCGTGGCCACGATGGAGCGTCGGGGCAATGCCCGAAGGCGACCGTACGAAGGACGCTCCCCCTCCGACAGGGTGCGGACGGAGACGACCCGGGCTCGCAACGACAACGCCGGACGCAACCTCTCGCCGCCGTTTGCTGCTTCGAGCGCGGCAGCGACCGCAACGCTGGGGAGGTAGCCGTAGAGCCCGATGCCGCACCTGACCATGCCGTAGCGCGCGAGGGGAAAAGCGATTGCGCCGGCGGTGTTGGCGGCATGGGTGACGCCGGGATGGACCTCGGCGCGAGCCATATCGTCGATCACCGCATCGAAGAGTGCCAACTGGTGAAGCGTGAACAACCGGTCCTCGGCACGTTCCCCGTCTGCCACCGGGAAATGGGTCCACACCCCCTCCAGTTCGAGAAACGGATCGTCCACGACGGCCTTCACGAGCGCAGGCACGTCAGCCGGGGCGGCGCCCACGCGATGCATGCCGGTATCCACCTTGATATGGACCGAGGTCCGCTGGCCCAGCTTGCGTGCGGCGTGGGAGAACATGTCGATGCCTTCGGCCGTGTAGACCGTGGGCGTGAGCCCATGGGCCATGGCCGTACCGACGGCGTCAGCCCCACATTCGCTGAGCAACAGGACGGGGCCCGGCACGTCGTTCTGACGTAACTCGACGCCCTCGTCGACCAGGGCGACGGCAAGACTCGCCGCGCCTCCGGCCAGGGCGGCACGCGCCACCGCGGGTGCCCCATGCCCATAGCCGCGCGCCTTCACAACGGCGCACAACGCGGCCGGGTACACGAGTTGCGACAACACGCGCGCGTTGTGGGTGATCGCCTCTATGTCTATGTCGGCCCAGGCCGGCCGCGAGTGGGCTTGCGTCGTTGCCACAGTTTCCTGGGTCGGGATCTGGGACATGGTGGCCCGCGTCGGCCCTCGATCAGCCATCGACCCGCACCTCGCTGAGAAATGTGGCGGCCAGGTCCGGCAGGTCGCCCGCCACCAGCCCCTCGGGGCGGCCGCCTGCGGCGGCTCTCCCATGCACATGGGCCGCCAACGCAGCGGCGAGATGTGCTGGCACGCCCCGAGCCAGAAAGGCACCGATCATGCCGGAGAGCACGTCGCCGGTTCCGGCCGTGGCCAGTGCGGGATTTCCCGCCGCGGCGAGATACACATCGGGCGCCGCGCTCTTCGGAAAAGGAGAAGCCACCGCGGTGAGCGGACCTTTGAGGAGAACGATGGCACCCACCTCTCGGGCCAGGTTCCGGGCGGCGGCGAGCCGATCGTTGCTCGGAGGTGATCCGAACAAACGGGCGTACTCACCGTCGTGCGGCGTGAGGATCGTCGGGTGCTCCCGTTCGGCCAAGAGGTTGCGGGCCGAGACCACATCACCGAGGGCGGTGAGGGCGTCGGCATCAATGACCATGGGATGTGACCCCTGGGCGATGACCGAGCGGATCTCCTCTTGCGCCGCTTCTCCGGTGCCGAGACCGGGCCCGATGACCAGGGCCCGACATTTGGTGGTGGCCTCGAGGAACGGGGTGGCCCAATGCGGGTCGTCCAAGTTCATCCGGACCGCCTCGGTGGGCCAATTTCCGATCGGATTTCCCGGCGTACCCAAGCGGATCATGCCGGCGCCCGCCGCCAGCGCCCCTCGTGTGCACAAGATGGCGGATCCTTCCATTCCCACCGACCCCGATGCCACGCCGAGCGCGGTGCTCCACTTGTTCGATGTTCGCGGCCGGGCGGGCAACGAGGCTTTAATGTCGGTGTCTTCCACCAGGGCGGCATGGGACGGGGCGACTGAAATCCCTATGTCCACCACCTGGACCGCGCCGCTGTGGAATTGACCGTCCCCTTGGATGAGACCGGGCTTGTAGGCGGCGAAGGTCACGGTATGGCTGGCCCAGAAGGCGGCGCCGGGCACCTCCCCGGTGTCGGCGTCCACGCCGGAGGGGATGTCGATGGAGAGAACGGGAACACCCGGTTCTACCTGCGGCGAGTCGTACGAGCCCCGGAAGCCGGTCCCGTAGGCGCCATCGATGACGAGGTCCGCATGCGGGAGAGCCGGAGGCGCCTCGGCCGCGCCGATGACCGTCACCCGAGCGCCGCGCCGGGCCAAGAAGCCAGCCGCAACCCGGCCGTCGGCTCCGTTGTTGCCCTTACCGACGACGACCGTCACGTGGCGGCCGTATCCGCCGCCCATGATGCGCAACGCGGCATGGCCGACGGCCGTCCCCGCCCGCGCCACCAGGGTCTCCTCGCTCACGCGGGAGAGGGCGGCGGCATCGGCCGCGCGCATCTCGTCGCGGGTCAGGACGGGGAGCACGAAGGAAGCCGTTCTGCCACGACGAACGCGATGGCCACCTGGCTCGTGTGCGTCAACGAGAGGTGGAGCAATTCGATACCGCGTTGCGCAGCCAGCGCAGCCGCCGACCCGTGCAGCGCCACCGTCGGGGCGTTACGCGTCGCACCCGTACCGGCGGAGCGGCGCACCTCGACGTCGGTGAGCGCAAACCCACCAAGCCCGGTTCCGAGCGCTTTCATCACGGCCTCCTTGGCCGCAAAGCGTGCCGCCAACGACTCCGTCGGATCGGGCGATCGATGGGCATCCGCCTGTTCGGTCTCGGTGAAGAAGCGGGCCGCAAACCCGGGGCGGCGGTCAAGGATCCGGCGGAACCTCTCCACATCGACCGCATCCACACCAACGCCCAGGACCGAGCGGCCGAGAGCCGAGCTCCCGGCAGCCGTGCTGGCGCCGATGCGCCCCGCCACATCGTGCGCCGATGACTCGAGGAGGGCGGCGGAACGACGGGCGCTACACATATCCGACCAGGCTACTTGCGCCTTCGACCGGACTGACAGAGCCGAGCCCGCCCTGATGGGGCAGACGACGGCTCAACCAGCAACTTGGCCAAGCTCGGCCCGTACGACGTCGACCAGGCGGGCGGCCACGGCGTTGGCCTGGGACTCCTCTCGCGCTTCGACCATGACCCGCACCAGCGGCTCGGTCCCACTGGCCCGGAGCAGGACGCGCCCTTCGTGGCCGAGCTCGACCTCGACCTTGGCCACCTCGTCCCAGACCGGGGCGCAATCGGTGAGCCGTGCCGGTTGGGGAATGGGCACGTTCACCAGGACCTGCGGCACCCGTTCCACCAGGCCCGCGGCGAGGTCCGCCAGGGGGCGGCCCGCCCGCCGCACGAGGTCGGCCAGGGCGATCCCGGTCAGGATCCCGTCGCCAGTGGTGGAACGAGTCCGAAAGATGATGTGGCCCGATTGCTCACCGCCGAGGGCGAGACCGTCGGCATCGAGGGCGGCCAGCACGTGGCGGTCTCCCACGTCGGTCTCGCGTACCCCGATGCCGTGCGCCTCCATGGACAGGCGGAATCCGAGGTTCGTCATGACCGTCACGACGACCGTGTTGCCGGTGAGACGACCGTTGGCGGACAGGTCCAGGGCGAAGAGGGCGAGCAGGACATCGCCGTCCACCACCGTGCCGGTGTGATCGACCGCCACGACCCGGTCGGCATCGCCATCGAGGGCCAGCCCGAGGTCGGCCTGGTGTGCGGCCACCATGAGGGCGAGGTGGCTTGGGTCGGTCGACCCGCACTTGTCGTTGATGTTGCTCCCGTCCGGCGTGGCATGCAGCGTGGTGACGGTGGCGCCGAGCTCAGCCAAGATGTACGGGGCGAAGGCGCTGGCGGCGCCGTTGGCGCAGTCCACCACGATGTGCAGCCCGGCCAAGCCGCGCCCTTCGGTTGCCGACAGCAGGCGTTGGAGGTAGACGTCGGTCGCCGCGAAGTCGGTGATGATCTGGCCCACCCCGTGTCCGGTCGGCCGGCGCGGTGGGCGTTCGCTGTCCTCCAGGATCGACGCCAGCTCGCGCTCCACCTCGGACTCGAGCCCGACCGGCAGTTTGGTGCCGAGCGAGCTGAAGAGCTTTATGCCGTTGTCGCCGAAGGGGTTGTGGGAGGCCGACACCATGGCCCCCGGTGCTTGACGGCTCTCGGCCACGGTGGCCACACCGGGAGTCGGCACCACACCCAGGTCGATGACTTCCGCGCCCTCGGTGGCCAGTCCGGACGACAGGGCGGCCGAGAGCATGGGGCCCGAGCGACGGGTGTCCCGGCCCACCACAAAGACAGGGGCCGGAATCACCCGGGCCGTGGCGCGGCCCAGAGCGAGAGCAATTTCGGCCGTGAGCTCTTCGTTGGCGATGCCCCTGATGCCGTCCGTGCCGAAGCGTGCCGGCGCCACTCTCCTACCGCTTGGAGTACTGCGGAGCCTTGCGTGCCTTCTTCAGGCCGTACTTCTTCGATTCCTTCTCGCGGGCGTCGCGGGTGAGGAGGCCTGAGCGCTTGAGCGCAGCGCGGTGCTCGGGATCCATTTCGCAGAGGCTGCGGGCGATGCCCAGGCGCATGGCGCCCGCCTGGCCCGAGATGCCCCCGCCGTCAATGGTGGCATCGATGTCGTAGGACTCGGTGGTGTTGGTGACCCGCAGGGGCTCGGTCAGCAGCATCCGGTGGGTGGCGGAGGTGAAGTAGGCCTCGATCGGCTGCTTGTTGACGCTGATGGCGCCTTGGCCGGGACGGAAACGGACGCGGGCCACGGCCTGCTTGCGCCGGCCGGTGGTTTGGGTGAGAGGTGTGGGCATCGGGGAGCTCCTAACGTCGTTCTGTTCAGCTGGCCCGGCGGGCCGCGGGCAACTCGAGCGCCTCGGGGAGCTGGGCTGCGTGGGGGTGGTCAGGTCCGGCGTAGACGTTGAGCTTGCTCAACATGGCCCGGCCCAGGGTGTTCTTCGGGAGCATGCCGCGCACCGAGCGCAGGATCATTTCGTCCGGCGACTTCTCGAGCAGTTCGGCGTAGCTGGTCGAGCGGAGGCCACCCGGGTAGCCACTGTGGCGGTAGGCCATCTTCTCGGCCGCCTTGCCCGAAGTGAGGATCACCTTGTCGGCGTTGACCACAATCACGTGATCACCGGTGTCGACGTGGGGTGCGAAGTAGGGGCGATGCTTCCCTCGCAAGATGCGCGCGACCTCGGAGGCCAGGCGGCCCAGGACGAGTCCGTCGGCATCGACCACATACCAGGCCCGCTGGATCTCACTGACTTTGGGTGAAAATGTGCGCAAGGGAACGGTCTTTCGCTGACAGGTACTACGGGGAGCGCCCACCTGAAGGTGTGCTCAGGCCTCGGAGGTCCCGTGGGCCGACGTACCAGGATAGGGCCCCGGAGCCGGCCGAGCAAGCCAACCTCCCGTGGCGGCCCAACTCGCTCTCCCCCGGTACGTGTTTTCGAGAAAGCATACGGTGCGGGTGGTTTATCCGAAAACAACTCCCGGCGGATTCAAGCGGTGAGCGCTCCCCGTTGACGTTTGGGCGTCGGTCAGAGCACCGTTCACAGGGGCGGACTCCACCCGGTAGTCCACCGAGACCAGGCAGAGGCCTTGGGCCGGCGCCGGATCGGCCGCCTGGTGACGGGTGGTGGAGCGCAGGCGTTCGAGCAGCGTGGCCGCATTGCCCCGCCCGCGCCCGACCTCGACCAGGCTGCCGACGACCGATCGGACCATCTGGTGGCAGAAGGAATTCGCCTGTATCTCGAAGCGCAGGAGGCGACCGCTCCCGATGTCGGTGAGGTCTCGCCCCTCCTCGAGGAACCACTGCGCCCGGGTCACCCGTCGCAGGATGGGCTCCTCGGGGCTCGTTCCGGGCTTGCGTCGACAGAACGAGCGGAAGTCATGGGTGCCCAACAACACGTCTGAGGCCGCCCCCATGGCCCGCAGATCGAGGTCGTCGCGCACATGCCAGGTCGTCGGGCTCAGCAACGGATCGGGGGCCGGCGCGTTCCAGACCAGGTAGCGGTAGGAACGGGCCACGGCCGAACGGCGAGCGTCAAAAGTGGGTGGCACCGCTTCGGCGCTGAGCACGACGATGGACGGGGCGAGCTGGCGATTGAGGGCGCGGGCCAGGCCCAGCCCATCGAAGGGCACCGGAGGCAGGTCCACGTGGACGACCTGCCCACGTGCGTGCACTCCGGCGTCGGTGCGCCCGGCACAGGTGAGGATGGGGGGCTCGGCCATGCGGGCCGTCCGGCCGAGCGCGTGGCGCAAGGATCCGGCCACCGTGGGTACCTCGGGCTGGAGAGCGAAGCCGCGAAAGGCGGCACCGTCGTAGGCGATCAGCAGCCTCCAGCGCTGCCACGGCGGCGCAGCAGCAGCGGGAGGACCTGGCTGGCCCAGATCGATGCCGGGACTAGACGAACTCAATCCGCGCCATCGGCGCGTTGTCGCCCGGACGTGGCCCGAGCTTGAGAATCCGGGTGTAGCCGCCGGGCCGCTCGGCGTAGCGCGGGCCGATCTCCTCGAAGAGCTTGTGGGCCATGTCCTTGTCCCGGATCAGGGCCACGACACGACGGTGCTGATGGATGCCCCCCTTGCGCGCCGCCGTCACACACTTCTCGGCCACCGGACGCAGGGCCTTGGCCTTGGCCTCGGTGGTCACCAACGACTCGGCGGCGATCAAAGAAGCCACCAGGTTGCCCAAGATGGCCTTTTGGTGGGCCGAGCTCCCGCCCATCCGACGCCCACGCTTTGGAGTTCCTTGCATGGCCGATCAGTCCCGGGTGCGGAGCGAGAGCCCGCGCTCGTCGAGGCGCTGCACCACTTCGTCGGCCGACTTCTGCCCGAAGTTGGTGATGGCCAGCAGATCGTCCATGGTGCGCTCCACCAGCTCGCCGATGGTGTTGATCTGGGCCCGCTTGAGGCAGTTGCGGGGACGCTCGGAGAGATCGAGCTCCTCGATGCGCAGGTCGAGGTCCGGCGAACCGGACGTGGTCACGCCGGTATCGCCCAGTTCCAAACCCTGGGGCGCATCCTCCAGATCGGCCACCAAGCCCACCAGATTGCGCAGGGTGTCACCGGCCGAAGCCAGGGCCTCACGGGGGGTGATGGTCCCGTCGGTCTCAATGTCGAGCACGAGACGGTCGTAGTTGGTGGACTGCTCCACCCGCACCGGCTCAATGTCGAAGGTGACCCGGTGCACGGGCGAGAAGATGGAGTCGATCGGGATGACACCGATGGTGTTCGAGCGCTTGTTCTTGTCGGCCGAGACGTATCCGCGGCCCCGCTCGACAGTGACGTCGACGGCGAGGCGACCCTTGGCATTGATCGAGGCGATGTGCAGGTCGGGGTTGAGGACCTCGACATCCGAGGTCGCCTGCAGGTCGGCTGCCGTGGCGTCAACCGGGCCGCGCACGTCGAGGCGGAGCGTCACCGGCTCGTCGGTGTGCATGCGCACCAGCAGGTCCTTGAGGTTCAAGATGATGTCGGTGACATCCTCCTTCACCCCGGGCAGCGTGGTGAACTCGTGCAGCGCCTCATCGAAGCGAAGCTGGGTCACCGCGCCACCGGGAATGGAGGAGAGCAAGGTGCGGCGCAGCGAGTTTCCCAGGGTGGTACCGAAGCCGGGGTCGAGCGGGCCGATAGCGAAACGCTGCCGGTTGTTCTGCTCTTCGTCGACTGCTTCCACTGTCGGTCGTTGGATGATCAGCATCGTGGGGACTCCTGTTGCGTTGCGTGGGGGTGGGTCGGGACGGCGGGGGACGCCGCGTCAGAAAGGTCTTGGTCCTACTTCGAGTAGAGCTCGACGATGAGCTGCTCTTGCACGGGCTCGTCGATGTGCTCGCGCAGCGGTGGGTTGAGCACGGCGACACTGAAGCCGCCGTCGCCCGTCTCGAGCCAGGCTGGCGTCTGGCGCTCGAGGGTGTCCATGTTGCGGCGGACGGAGAAGTTCTCGCGGGTGGCGCTCTTGAGAGTGACCTGGTCACCCTTTCGTACCCGGTAGCTCGGGATGTCAACGCGCTTGCCGTTGACGAGCACGTGGCCGTGGCGGACGAACTGGCGCGCCTGGCGGCGGCTGGCTCCCCACCCGGCCCGGAACACGACATTGTCCAAGCGGAGCTCGAGGTTTCGCAGAAGGTTCTCGCCGGTGATGCCGGGCTGGCGGCTCGACTCCTCGTAGAGATTGCGGAATTGCTTCTCCAAGAGGCCGTAGATCCGGCGGGCCTTTTGCTTCTCGCGCAGCTGGGTCAGGTACTCGGATCCCTGCCGCATGCGGTCACGCCCGTGTTCACCGGGCGGGTAGGCGCGGCTGTGCCGGTCGGTGACCGCCTCGGAGACGGGGCATTTGAGCGAGTAGCAGCGCTCGCCCTTCAAGAACAGCTTCGTCCGTTCGCGCCGGCAGAGACGGCAAACGGGTCCGGTGTATCGCGCCATAAAACTCTTCCTCTAGACCTAGACCCGACGCCGCTTCTTGGGGCGGCAGCCGTTATGGGGGATGGGGGTGACGTCCTTGATGCCAACGACCTCGATGCCCACCGCGGCGAGCGACCGGATGGCCGTCTCACGGCCCGAGCCCGGGCCGCGGACGAGAACGTCGACCTTGCGCACCCCGTGCTCCATGGCCCGCTTGGCACAGGCCTCGGCGGCCAGCTGGGCCGCGAACGGGGTGGACTTGCGAGAACCTTTGAAGCCGACATTGCCGGCCGAGGCCCAGGCGAGCACGTTGCCCTCGGGATCGGCGATCGACACGATCGTGTTGTTGAAGGAGCTCTTGATGTGCGCCACGCCGTAGCTGATGTTCTTGCGTTCCTTGCGGCGGGGGCGACGAGCCTGCTTCGTGGGCTTTGCCATCTACTTCTTCACCTTTTTCTTCCCGGCCACGGTCTTCTTCGGGCCCTTGCGCGTCCGGGCGTTGGTGTGCGTGCGCTGGCCGTGGACCGGCAGCCCCTTGCGGTGACGCACACCCTGGTAGCAGTTGATCTCCATCTTGCGCTTGATGTCCTGGGACACGTCGCGCCGCAGGTCACCTTCGACCCGGAAGTTGGCGTCGATGTAGGTACGCAGGCGCGCCACTTCTTCGTCGGTCAGGTCACGCACCCGCGTCGAGGGATTGACGTCGACCGCTTCGCAGATCTGGCTCGAGAGGGTGTTTCCGATGCCAAAGATGTAGGTCAGGGATATCTCCAGCCGCTTCTCGCGGGGGATGTCCACTCCCGAAATTCGAGCCATATAGTCCTCTCCTCAGCCCTGGCGCTGCTTGTGGCGCGGGTTGTCACAGATGACCCGGACGACGCCATGTCGGCGGATCACCTTGCACTTCTCACAGATCGGCTTGACACTGGGCCGAACTTTCACGTCGCGTCCTTATCCTCTTCTTGTACCGGCGACTACTTGTACCGGTAGGTGATACGACCCCGGTTGAGGTCGTACGGAGTGATCTCCACCTGGACTTTGTCCCCCGGAAGAATGCGGATGCGGTGCATCCTCATTTTGCCCGAGCTGTGCGCCAACACTTTGTGTCCGTTCTCCAGCTCTACGCGGAACATCGCATTGGGCAGTGGCTCGACCACCGTGCCTTCGAGCACGATGGCATCTTCCTTGGGCTTGGGCAGGTGACTCTCCTCAATAATCGCTTGCTGGTGTTGCTCCGAGCGCACCGGTGGCGCGGGGCCGGAACGGAGCGGTATCGGATGCGGCCCGACGGCAGGTAACCCGGAAAGGAGACCTGGCCCAGGGCCAGCGAATTACTTCTAGCCCAATTGGCGCACAATTCCAACGGGGTCCCTTTCGGCCCTGGTTCGCCGGCATTCAGGCCAACGTGAATACCTCCGGGCCTTCGGGCGTCACGGCAATTGTGTGCTCGAAATGGGCTGAGAGACGCCCGTCGGCGGTGACCACGCTCCACCCGTCATCGAGCATCTCGGTCGCCGGAGATCCGGCATTGACCATCGGCTCGACCGCGAACACCATCCCCGTCTTGAGCGTGGGCCCGCGGTTTCCCGGCCAGTAGTTCGGTACCTGGGGTTGCTCGTGCATGGCGGTGCCGATGGCGTGCCCGACGTACTCGCGCACCACGGTGAAGCCACTGGCCTCGGCCACGCCCTGCACGGCCCGGCCCACCTCGTTCAGGGCGTTCCCCTTCTTCAGCTGCTCGATCCCAGCCCACAGGCTGCGCTCGGTCACCTCGATCAGCTTCTGGGCCTCAGCCGAGATCTTCCCGATGCCCATGGTGAAGGCGGCGTCGCCGTGGTACCCCTCGATGATGGCCCCACAGTCGATAGAGAGGATGTCCCCTTCCTCGAGCCGGTAGGCCCCGGGGATCCCATGGACGATCATGCTGTTGGGCGAGGTGCAGATCACGGCCGGGAAGCCGTTGTACCCCAAGAAGTTCGAGCGAGCGCCGCGGCGCTCAAGGACGTCGCGGGCCACGGCATCCAACTCGGCCGTTGTCACGCCAGGCTTGGCGGCGGCCCGTGTCTTCTCGTGCATTTCCGCCACGACCTTGCCGGCCTTGCGCATTTTGGCCAGCTCGTCGTCGTTGCGTCGCACTACTCCTGCTTCCTCTTCTGCCGCTGGGCGTCAATGGCTCCCACCACCCGGCGGGTCACCGCATCGGGCGACCCGGTCCCGTTGATGGAAACCAAAAGATCACGTTCGGTATACCAGGCGATGAGCGGAGCCGTTTCGGCCTCGTAGAGGTCCAGTCGTCGTTGGATGGCCTCTTCGGTGTCGTCCTCGCGTTGGACGACCTCGCCGCCACATACGTCGCACGTCCAATTCACCATGGGCGGCGCCGCCGTGGAGTAGTTGGAGCCGCAGTCCACGCACACCCGCCGCGAGGCCAGTCGCTTCATGACGAGGTCGGTCGGCACGTCGAGGTCGATCACGATGTCCAACCCGAACGGGTGCACAATGTCCTCGAGTTCCGTCGCCTGGGTCGTCGTGCGGGGACAGCCATCGAGGACGAAGCCGCGGCCCCGGGTATCGCGTTCGGACAGGCGCGTCTGCACCATCTCCATGACCATTTCGTCGGGAATGAGCTCGCCCTTGTCCATGAAGGACTGGGCCCGCACCCCGAGCGGTGTCTTCGACTTCACCTCGCCCCGCAGCATGTCCCCGGTGGAGACATGCGGGACGACATAGTGATGCGAAAGGCGAACGCATTGCGTTCCCTTGCCGGCCCCCTGCTTGCCGAGGACCACGAGCCTGACCCCGGGGATCACAGATCCCCTACTTGAGGAATCCCTCGTAGTTACGCATCATCAACTGGCTGTCGATCTGGCGCATGGTCTCGAGTGCGACGCCGACCGAGATCAACAATGTCGTCCCGTAGAAGGGGAACGAGTTGAGGTGCCAAAGCGCCATGAGAAGTGAGGGGACCACCGCCACGGCGCCCAGGAACACGGCGCCAACGACCGTAATGCGGCTGAGGATATGGGCGAAGTACCGCTCGGTGGGCGGCCCCGGCCGGATACCGGGCACGAATCCACCCTGCTTGCGGATGAGGTCGGCCTGTTGGTGGGGGTCGAACGCCACGTAGACGTAGAAGAACGTGAACATGAAGATCAGGACGAAGTAGGCCCCGATGTAGAAGAAGCTGGTCGGCGTGAGACTCCGCCGCACGAAGCTTTGGAACCAGCCCAACTCGACCACGTTGGACACCAGGACGGGGATGTAGAGCACCGAGGAGGCGAAGATGATCGGGATCACGCCCGACTGGTTCACCTTCAAGGGGATATAGGTGCTACTGCCGCCGTACATGCGGCGACCGACCACCCTCCGGGCGAAGGTCACTGGTATTCGTCGCTGACCCTGGTCGAAGAAGACGATGGTCACCAGCAAGATGATGGAGACGGCAATGATCACGCCGAACTTGAACTTGCCCCCCTCGGCCAGGATCGACCGGAAACCATTGGGGATGGCCGCCACGACGTTGGCGAAGATCAGGATCGACATGCCCTGCCCGATGCCACGTTGGGTGATGAGCTCGGCCAGCCACATGACGAAGGCCGTGCCCGCAGTGAGGCACAGGACCATGAAGGCGGCCAGGGCGAAGGTGAACTTCGGGATGAGGTCGATGGTGGTGCCGAGCAGCGCCGAATCGTGTCCGTGGAAGGCGTAGATCAAACCGGACGACTGCATGAGGGCCAGCGCCACGGTCAGGTAGCGCGTGGTCTGGGTGATCTTCTTCTGTCCCACTGCCCCCTGGTCGCGCCACTCCTCCAGCTTGGGAATGACCGTCGAGAGCAGCTGAATGATGATGGAGCTGGTGATGTAGGGCATGACGCCCAGCCCGAAGACGGCCAGGCGCACCAAGGCGCCGCCGCTGAAGAGGTTGAGGAAACCGAGCACGCCCGAGGACGAAGCGGATCCCTCGAGGGACTGCAAACGACTCCAATTGACCCCCGGAACAGGGACATTGGCCCCGATCTGATAGAGGGCGATGATGGCCAGAGTGAAGATGACCTTGTTGCGAAGGTCGGGGACCCTGAACACATTGGCGAGCCGCGAGAGCATGTGCGCTTCCTCAGTGCCGTCCGGGTGTCGTCACTACCGGTTCATCAAGGCGTTGCCCGATGCAGGAGGACGCCCATGGCCGAAGGGGAGTGGCATCTTCTCAACGCTACCGCCCGCCGTAGTGATCGCGGCAGCAGCCGACGCCGAAAAGGCATGAGCCGTCACGCGAATTGGTCGTGACAACGCCCCCTGTCCGAGGACCTTGACCAGATCCTTGGGCCGGCACAAGCCAGCCTCAACCATGGACTGGACCGTGAATTCGTCACCCTCGAGTCCGGCCAGCACCCCGATATTGACCGGGGTGTAGCTGATGCGGAACGGGTTGGTGAACCCCTTGAGCTTGGGGATGCGCTGCATCAGGGGGAGCTGACCACCCTCGAAACCGGCCGGCACGGTATTGCGAGCGTGCTGGCCCTTTGTCCCTCGACCGGCCGTCTTGTGTCCCTTGCCGCCGGTGCCGCGGCCGACCCTCTGCTTGGCCTTCGTGGCGCCCTTGGGCGGCGCCAGGTCGTGCAACTTCATTGCGACACCTCCTCGACGTTGATCAGATGCGGGACACGGGCGATCATGCCCCTGATCTCGGGGCGATCGGGCAGGTCATTGGTCTGGCCGATCCCACGCAGCCCCAGGGCACGCAGCGTGCCGCGATGCTTGGGCTTGCTCCCGATGGCTGAGCGCGTCTGGGTGATGACCAGGCGCGCCTTGTCGTCTTTGGTGGCCTTTGGCGGACGTGCAGGCATGATCAGCGCGTCTCCGCGGCGTAGAGGTCGGTCTCGCGCTTGCGCTCACGGTAGGACCGCAGGACACCGCCCGGCGTCACTTCGTCGGCTGCCTTGCCGCGCAGGGCGGCCACCTCGTCGGGACGGCGCAGCGCCTTGAGTCCGGCGATGGTGGCGTGGGCCACATTGATGCCATTGGAGGAGCCCAAGGACTTGGCCAGTATGTCGCGGATACCCGCCATCTCGAGGATGGCCCGGGCCGCGCCACCGGCGATGACACCGGTGCCGGGTGCGGCTGGCTTGAGCATGACCCGCCCGGCCCCGCTCTCCCCGATGACCGGGTGCACGATGGTGCTGCCGGCCAGGGGCACCTCGAAAAGGTTCTTACGGGCCTCTTCGATGCCCTTTTGCACAGCCAGCCCAGCCTCCTTGGCTTTGCCGTAGCCCAGGCCGACCTTGCCGTTGCCGTCACCGACGACCATGAGCGCGGCGAAGGAGAACCGCCGGCCACCCTTGACGACCTTGGCCACCCGGTTCACCTTGATGGTGCGCTCTTCGTACTGTGTGTCGACCATGCTCAGAACTCCAGTCCCTCGGCCCGTGCCGCATCCGCCAGGACGGCGACACGGCCGTGGTAGACGAAGCCACCACGGTCAAAGACCACTTTGGTGATGCCGGCCGCTTTGGCCCGTGTACCCAACAACCGTCCGACCGAGGCAGCGCCGGTCACGTTGCCGCCGCCACTCTGCCCCAAGCTCGAACGCAGGTCCGGCTCCACCGACGAGGCTGACGCCAGCGTGTGCCCGGTCGTGTCGTCAATGACCTGGGCCGAGATGTGCCGATTGGACCGGTGCACGGCCAAGCGCGGCACCTCGGCGGTGCCCGTCACCTTGGCCCGAACCCGGGCGTGGCGGCGGACCCGGAGCCGGGTCCGATCGTCTGTACGTGCCATTACTTCGCTGCCTTTCCGGCCTTGCGGAGAACCCGCTCGCCGGCGTAGCGCACACCTTTGCCCTTGTAGGGCTCGGGCTTGCGGAGCTTGCGGATGTCGGCGGCCACCTGGCCCACCTTCTCCTTGTCGATTCCCTTGACCGTGATGCGGGTCGGCATGGGGACCTCGAAGGTTATGCCCTCGGGGGCATCCACGAAGACCGGATGCGAAAAGCCGAGAGCGAGCTCGAGTGCGCCGGGGCCCTTGGCGATGGCGCGATAGCCAACGCCCACGATCTCGAGGTCCTTGGTGAAGCCGTCCGTCACCCCGGTCACCATGTTGGCCACGAGCGAACGGGACAGGCCATGGAGAGCGCGGTGATGCCTCTCGTCGTCGGGGCGCGTGACGACCAACTCCTCACCCTCCTGGGTGATGGAGATACCGAGAGGAAGCTCTCGATCCAGCTGGCCCTGTGGGCCCTTCACGCTGACGGCATTCCCGTTGAGGGTGACGGTGACGTTGGAGGGGACCGGTATGGGCGAACGTCCGATGCGTGACATCAGGCCTTACCTCTGGCACATGTGGGGGCGGACTGGGAACTGGCGGACACGGGACTACCAGACATGACACAGCACCTCGCCGCCCAAGTGCTTCCGGCGGGCTTCACGGTCGGTCACGAGGCCCTGGCTGGTGGACAGCACCGCCACACCCATTCCGCCCAGCACCCGCGGAATGCCATCGGCGCGCGCATAGATACGCAGGCCGGGCT
Organism: uncultured Acidimicrobiaceae bacterium; assembly: GCA_963737745.1. Classification (GTDB taxonomy): domain Bacteria; phylum Actinomycetota; class Acidimicrobiia; order Acidimicrobiales; family RAAP-2; genus Bog-473. Next base: position 263,418 of record CAVTTR010000005.1, read on the forward strand.
TGGAGATCCGCTTGATCCCGGCGATCGTGCGCGTGCGATCAGCCGAGTACTTGAGGGAGATCTCGAGGGTCGTGCCCGGCTTGTCGCCGTTCGGCTCGACGTGATATCCCGCGATGAATCCTTCGCGCTCGAGGATGCCCGCCAGCGACTCCTTGAATTTGGAGCCGGGCATCTTCACCGTGTCGAACATGGCGGAGTTGGCGTTGCGGATACGCGTGAGCATGTCCGCGATGGGGTCGGTCATCGTCATGGTGCGCCTACCAACTCGCCTTTGTGACACCCGGTATCTCGCCGGCATGCACCATCACACGCAGGCAGATACGACAGAGGCCGAACTTGCGATACACGGCCTTGGGACGGCCACACCGCTGGCAACGGGTATAGCCCCGCACCTTGAACTTGGGAGTCCGCTGTTGCTTCTCAATCAAAGCCTTTTTTGCCATGATGCTTATCGAGTCTCCTGTCGGAACGGGAAGCCGAACGCCGCAAGGAACGCCCGCCCTTCCTCGTTGGTACGTGCTGTGGTGACGATGGTGATGTCCATGCCGCGGACACTGTCGATGCGGTCGTAGTCGATCTCGGGGAAGATGAGCTGCTCGACCACCCCGAAGGTGTAGTTGCCCTTGCCGTCGAACGAGCGGGGCGAAAGACCCCGGAAGTCACGGATGCGGGGAATGGCCAAGCTGAGCAGGCGGTCGAAGAATTCCCAGGCCCGATCGCCGCGCAAGGTCACCTTGGTCCCGATCGCTTGGCCCTCACGTAGCTTGAATCCGGCGATGGATTGCTTCGCCCTCGTCACGATCGGCTTCTGCCCCGTGATGAGCTCCAGGTCGCGTTGGGCTCCCTCGAGGAGTGAGGCCTGCTGGGTGGCCCGGCCCACGCCCATATTGATGACGATCTTCTCGAGGCCTGGCACCTGCATGATGTTGCCCAGCTCGAGTTCGTCCTGCAGCTGCGCCCGCAGCTCGCTCAGGTACCGCTCCTTAAGCCGGGGACGCGCCGGTGCTTGCGTGGTCGTCATAGCTCGGCCCCGCATTTACGACAGATACGCACCTTCTCGCCCTCGTTGTCGATCTTCATCCCTGCCCGTGCCGGGCCGTCGTGACCCTTGCACCACAGCGCCACGGAGGAGACGTGCACCGGCATGAACTTGTCGATGACGCCGCCTTGCTGGGTGGCCCGGGTGGGCTTCGCGTGGCGCTTGGCGATATTCACGCCTTCGAGGATGACCTTGCCCTCGCGTGGGAAGGCCCGCACGACTTCGGCCTTCTTCCCCTTGTCCTTGCCCGCTCGCACGATCACCTGATCGCCCTTGTGGATCCGCATCACAACACCTCCGGAGCCAACGACACAATGCGCATGAACCTCTTGTCCCGCAGTTCACGGCCGACGGGGCCGAAGATGCGGGTGCCACGGGGCTGCTGCTGGTCGTTGATCAGCACGGCCGCGTTCTCGTCGAATCTGATGTAACTGCCGTCGGCCCGACGCTTTTCCTTCTTGGTGCGCACGACGACGCACTTGACCACGTCGCCCTTCTTCACCGCCGCACCGGGGATGGCGTCCTTGACCGTGGCCACAAAGACATCACCAATGCTGGCGTAGCGGCGGCGTGAGCCGCCGAGCACGCGGATGCACAGCACCTCGCGCGCCCCTGAGTTGTCGGCCACCCGCAGGCGTGACTCTTGCTGAATCATCGGGCCCTCTCGACAACTTCGGTGAGCCGCCAGCGCTTGAGCTTGGAGAGCGGACGCGTCTCTTGTACCCGCACCCGGTCTCCCACCTTGGCCGTGTCCTCGGCATCGTGCACGTAGAGCTTCTTGGTGCGTTGCACGGTCTTTCCATAACGGGGGTGACGGACACGCTCCACCACGGCCACCACGACGGTCGACTGCATGGCGTCGGACACGACGACTCCCTCACGCACCTTGCGGCGGTTCTGGCGCGGGCCTTCTTCTTCAGCCACGGCGGTCGCGACGCGAGCGGGGGCTGGCGCTGGCGCAACTGGTGCGTCGGCCGTCTCAACGGCTGCGGTCTCGGCCGGCGCGTCCTCGAGCGGCGTGGTGCTGCGTGGTCGCTGCCTCGGGCACGACGTGGTCCACCGGTTCGGTCCCGGTCACGTCGCCCGTTGTCTCTTCGGTCTCGTCGGCCATCAGGCCTCTTCCTCTTCGTCGTCAAATTCGTCGTTTTCGTCGTCTTCATCGAAATCGTGCACGTGGCCCTCGTGGTCATGGTCATGACCCAGGTGATCCGCCGACTCGGCTTCGGCCGCCGCGGCACGGGCGGCTGCCCGTTCGGCTACCTCAGCGTCCTCCGCTGCCAACTTGGCCAGCGCCTCGGAGTGCTCCGCCGCGGTCGGGGCCACATAGGCGCCCTCGGCCTCGAGAATCTCGCGGGCACGCAAGACGGTCAGGATGCGAGCCACGTCGTGGCGCACCTGCCCGACCCGTGAGGGGTTGTCCAGTTGACCGGTTGCCAGTTGGAAACGCAGGTTGAACAACTCTCGCCGGGCATCGCCCAGGCGGGTTGCCAGCTCGTCCCCGTCGAGCTGTGCCAGATCGCTCGCACTCGCCATCAGACCGCTACTTCCGCATGTCCGTGCGTCCCCGGCCGCACCACGAAGCGCGCCTTGAACGGCAGTTTCTGAATCGCCCGCTCCATGGCGGCGCGCGCCAGAGCCTCGTCGACACCGGCGAGCTCGAACAGGATCCGTCCGGGATGCACGACAGCCACCCACAGCTCGGGGTTGCCCTTGCCCGAACCCATGCGGGTCTCGGCCGGCTTATGCGTCACCGGCTTGTCGGGAAAGACGCGGATCCAGACCTTGCCGCCACGCTTGACGTGGCGGGTCATGGCAATACGTGCGGCCTCGATCTGGCGCGCCGTCAACCAACCCGGCTCCATGGCCTGAATCCCAAAGTCGCCAAAGGCCACGGACGCTCCGCCCTTGGCCTGACCGTTCAGGCGGCCGCGTTGTGTCTTGCGGTGCTTGACCTTCTTCGGCATCAACATGTCAATCCGACTCCTTGCGGAAGTGCGGAGCCTCGTGGTGCTCGTGGCGGTTCTGGCGTTCCATCTCTTCGTCCTTGGCCAACTGGCGCTCAAGGTCGTCGGGCTCGGTTGGCGCTACCGGAAGGAGGTCCGCCACCGGAACTTCGGCCGCGTCGTCCGCCGTGTCATCGGCGGGCTCGCCCACCACCGGCGCCTCGACGATGTCGACGGGGATCTCGATGTCCCCCTCAGGGGTGTCGACGATGAACTCGTCGAGCAGGTCACCGTCGGCAACGTTTCCGTTGCCAGCCAGGGTCTCTTCGCCCGGCGCACCGAAATCGGCCTTACGACGGCCGCCACCAGCAGTGATGAGTCGCCGGGGACCGCTTTGGCCCGAGGTCTCCCCGACCGCCATGGCGGCCTCGCGGGTGATCTTGTCTTCGATGGACACCTTGTAGGGCAAAATGTCGCCCTTGTAGATCCAGACCTTGACGCCCACGCGACCCGAAGTGGTCCGTGCCTCGCGAAAGCCGTAGTCGATGTCCGCCCGCAACGTGTGCAGCGGTACCCGACCCTCGCGGTACTGCTCCTTGCGGGACATCTCAGAACCACCCAGCCGGCCCGAACACTGCACCTTTATGCCCTGGGCGCCTGCCTTTTGGACGGTCTGAATGGCACGTTTCATGGCCCGGCGGAAGGCGACCCGACGCACCAGCTGGTCGCAGATGCCCTGGGCGATGAGGGCGGCGTCCAACTCGGGCTGCTTGATCTCTTGGATATTCAGCTGGATGCGGTTCTGCAGCCCGGTGATCTCCTCGAGCTTCTTCTTCAGCCGGTCGGCCTCTGAACCCCTGCGGCCGATGACGATGCCGGGGCGGGCCGTGTGGATATCGACGCGCAAGCGATCGCGCGTGCGCTCAACTTCGATGCGACTGACCGCCGCGGCCTCGAGCTGTGTCATCAGGTAGTCGCGGATCTTCCAGTCCTCGACCACGAACTCGCGGTAGTGCCGCTCTTCGAACCAGCGGGACTTCCAGTCGGTAGTGATACCGAGGCGGAAGCCATAGGGGTTGACCTTTTGGCCCATCTACTCGCCCTTCTCCTCGGCCTCGGCGTCTGCCGCGGCCGTGTCGTCCTCGTCGTCCATATCGACAACCTCAGCCGCACCTTCGTCGCTGACGTCGTCTACCTCGTATTCCGTGACCTCGTTCTCTGGCACATCGAGCTCGGGTACATCGGTCACGTCCTGATCAGTGATCTCTTCGTCTGTCTCCCCGGCCGCCGCGGCCGCTTCAGCCACCGCCTGCGAGGCACGCCGGCGTGAGAGCCGACCCGAAAGATCGGCGCGGCGCCGCGAGGCATCGACCCGGCGTGAACGGTTGGCGCTGACCGCTTCCATCCGCTTGCGGCGCAATTCGAGCTTGTCGGCGGGCAGCCGGCTCACAATGATCGTGATGTGGCTCGAGCGCTTGCGAATCCGCGTGGCCCGGCCGCGGGCCCTGGGGCGCCACCGCTTGGCGGTGGTGCCCTCGTCGGCGTAGCACGCCGACACGTAGAGCTCGTCGGGATTTTGAAAATCGTTGTGGGCGGCGTTGGCCACCGCGGAGGCGAGGACCTTGCCGATGATGTTGGCCGCCTCACGCTCGGTGCCGATGAGGATCTCGGCCGCTCGATCGACGTCCTGCCCGCGGATGAGGTCGAGCACCTGGCGGACCTTGGAGGCCGACAATCCGCTATGGCGCAGGACGGCACGCGTACCGGGACGCTCGTTGGTTTTGGTGGCGGTCATGTCAGCGCCGCGCTCCCCGCTCCTGGCCGGCGTGATACCGGAAGGTGCGTGTCGGGGCGAACTCGCCCAGCTTGTGGCCGACCATGGATTCGGTCACGTACACCGGCACGTGCCGGCGGCCGTCGTGGACGGCGATGGTGTGACCGACCATGTCGGGGATGATGGTCGAACGCCGGGACCAGGTCTTGATGACCTTCTTCTCCCCGCTGGCGTTCAGCACGTCCACCTTCTTCAACAAGTGGTCGTCGACGAATGGGCCCTTCTTCAAGCTACGCGGCATACCTGCTCAACCCTTCGCCTATCGCCGCGCGCCGCGGGTGCGGCGCCGGCGGACGATCATCGAATCGGACTTCTTGTTGCGGGACCGGGTGCGACCCTCGGACTTGCCCCACGGCGAGACCGGGTGGCGCCCTCCGGAGGACTTGCCTTCTCCACCACCAAGCGGGTGGTCGACCGGGTTCATGGCCACGCCCCGGGTCTGGGGGCGCTTGCCCTTCCAGCGGTTGCGACCGGCCTTCCCGATTTTGATGAGCTCGGCTTCGGCGTTGCCGACAACGCCGAGCGTGCCCCGGCAATCAATCGAGACGCGGCGCATTTCGGTCGAAGGCAGACGGAGCGTGGCGAATGGGCCGTCCTTGGCCACAAGCTGAATGCTCATGCCGGCGCCCCGGGCCATCTTTCCCCCGCCGCCGGGCCGTAGCTCGACGTTGTGGATGGTCGAGCCGACCGGGATGTAGCGCAGGGGTAGCGCGTTGCCGGGACGAATGTCCGCCCCTTGGCCGCTCTGGACCTTGTCGTCGACCTTGAGGCCGGCCGGAGCCAGGATGTAGCGCTTCTCACCATCGGCATAGTGCAGAAGGGCGATCCGAGCATTGCGATTGGGGTCGTACTCAATGGCCGCAACGCGGGCCGGAACCCCGTCCTTGTTCCGGCGGAAGTCGATGATCCGGTACTGCTGCTTGTGGCCGCCACCGCGGTGGCGGGCCGTCTTGCGGCCGTGGTTGTTGCGCCCTCCCGATCCGGGGTTGGGGGCCAGCAACGACTTTTCGGGATGGTCGCGGGTGATCTCGGCGAAGTCCGAGACCGTCTGGAAGCGACGACCGGGGCTGGTTGGTTTGCGTGAGCGAAGTGGCATAGAAGGCGATCCTGTGATCAGCGATCGAAGAGATCGATGGAGTCGTCGGGATGGAGGGTGACGATGGCGCGCTTTGTGTTCGGGCGGTGGCCCTTGATGTTGGTGCGCCGGTTGCGCGTCGACTTACCCTTGCGGTTGAGCGTGTTGACGTTGGTCACGCGCACGTTGAAGGCCTGCTCCACGGCGTGGCGCACGTCGATTTTGGTGGCACCGGGATCCACAATGAAGACGTACACGTTCTTGTCCATGAGCCCGTAGCTCTTCTCTGACACCACGGGCCGGATGAGCACTGACATGGCATCACGCATCGGCGTCGGCCTCCTCGGTGGTCGGGGCAGCGGCGACCGCTGGCGTCTCGACCGCAGGCTCGGCCTCCACCTCGGTGGCGGACGCCGCCGCGTGGGTGAGGCGGCGGCGGCAAAGGCGTCGGCGCCGGGCAGCGTGCGATCGGAGAAGACGATCCAGTCACTTCGCAGCACGTCGTGGGCCGACAGCTGGCTGAACGAGGTCGTGGTCACGTGCGGCAGGTTGGCGAACGAGCGGCCGGCGATGGTCTCGTCGGCGGCCAGCACCACCAGGACGGTGCCGGTGATCTCGAGGTTGGTGAGGGCGGACACCGCATCCTTGGTCTTCGGGCCCTCCCAGCCCCACTCGTCGACCAGGGCCACCCGGTCGCTGGCCGCCCGGTCGCTGAGGGCGGAGAGGAGGGCGAGACGCACCATCTTCTTGGGCGTGTGCTGCTTGTAGCTGCGGGGCTTCGGGCCGAGTGCGATGCCGCCCCCACTCATGGAGGGTGAGCGGCTCGAACCCTGACGGGCCCGGCCGGTGCCCTTTTGGGCAAAGGGCTTGGCCCCGCCCCCGCGGACCTCGGATCGGGTCTTGGTCGATTGGGTCCCGGCCCGGATGGAGGCCAGTTGGGCCGTGACCACTTGGTGCAGCACGGCCACATTGGGCTCAATGCCGAAGATCGAAGGCTCTAAGTCGACCGAGCCCAACTCGTCGCCGGCCACGTTGCGCCGCGTGACGGTGCGGGTGACCGGAGCCGGGACGCTCCTTCTTGACCGGGCCGCGGATCACCGTCTCGGTGATGGTCATCGGGACCCTCCTGGCTTGATGGTCGCCTTCACCGAATCCCGCAGGACGACGACCGTGCCGCGGGCCCCGGGAACGGCCCCTTTGACCAGGACCAGCTGGCGCTCGGGGTCGGCGGAGATCACTTGGAGGTTGAGGGCGGTCACTTGCTTGCCGCCCATCTGCCCAGCCATGCGGGTTCCCTTGAACACCCGAGAAGGGGTGGCACAGGCGCCGATGGAGCCGGGGACACGGTGGCTCTTGTGGTTACCGTGCGATGCGCCCTGACCCTTGAAGTTGTGGCGCTTCATGCCTCCGGCGAATCCCTTGCCCTTGCTGACGGCGATGGCATCGACCCGGTCGCCGGCCGTCCACACATCGGCCGCCAACTCCTGGCCCACGCTGAACTCGGCCACGTCGTCGAGGCGTAGCTCCACCAGTCCGCGCCCGGGCTCGACGCTGGCCTTGGCGTAGTGCCCCATCTGGGGCTTGGTGAGGGTGGAGGCCCGCCGGAACCCCCAGGTCACCTGCAGGGCAGAGTACCCATCGGACTCGACCGTCTTGACCTGGACCACGCGCACAGGCGCGACTTTCAGCACCGTCACCGGAATGGCGCGGTGCTGCTCGTCCCAGACCTGGGTCATGCCGACCTTCTCGCCGACGATCGCCTTGCTTGCCACGTGTCTTTTCTCCCTGCGCTGCCCACGGCTTCCCGTGCGCACGCCAACGCTCCGCCCGGGAATCCCGAGCGGAGCGCTCGAATGGTTTGGCGTGAGGTACCGGTGCATACCGGCGTTCACGCACTTCTGTTGTAGAGGACGGCGCCGGAGGCGCCATCGGGTGCCAAATCGGCCCGTGCGACGTTACACCACACGAGCCCTGCTCTGCCAGGCGTATGGCCTGGATCGAGCGGTGAAGCTGGATTAGGCGGTTTGAATCTTTATTTCAATGTCGACGCCGGCCGGCAGGTCGAGGCGCTGAAGCGAATCGACCGTCTTGGGCGTGTGCTCGACGATGTCCACCAAGCGCTTGTGCACCCGCATTTCGAAGTGCTCGCGGGAGTCCTTGTACTTGTGTGGCGAACGAATCACCGTGTAACGGTGCTTGTCCGTCGGCAACGGGATGGGACCCAGGACCTTGGCCTGGGTCCGCAACACCGTCTGCACGATCTTCTCGGTCGACTGATCGAGGATCTCGTGGTCATAGGCCTTGAGCCGTATGCGAATCTTCTGCTTGGGGCCGTCAGCCATGGTGCCTGCTCTCGTTCCGTTACGTCTCGGGTGTTACTTGAGGATCTTCGTAACCCGACCGGAAGCAACGGTGCGACCACCCTCACGGATGGCGAAGCGCAGACCTTCAGTCATGGCAATGGGCTTGCCCAACTCCACCGTCATCTCCGTGTTGTCACCGGGCATGACCATTTCGGTGCCCTCGGGCAGCGAGATGGTGCCGGTCACGTCGGTGGTCCGGAAGTAGAACTGGGGCCGGTAGTTGGTGAAGAACGGCTTGTGACGGCCGCCCTCCTCCTTGTTCAGCACGTAGACGTTGGCCTCGAAGTTGGTGTGGGGGGTGATGGAACCGGGCTTGCACAGCACCTGGCCGCGCTCCACGTCTTCCTTCTTGGTGCCTCGCAGCAGCGCACCGACGTTGTCACCGGCCCGGCCCTCGTCGAGCAGCTTGCGGAACATCTCGATACCGGTGACGGTCGTCTTCTGGGTGTCGCGCAGGCCGACGATCTCGACTTCCTCGCCCACCTTGACGATGCCCTGCTCCACCTTGCCGGTCACCACGGTGCCACGGCCGGTGATGGACATGACGTCCTCGATCGGCATGAGGAACGGCTTGTCCACGTCACGCTCGGGCTCGGGGATGAACGAGTCGACGGCGTCCATCAGCTCGACGATCTTCTCGCTCCACTCGGGGTCGCCCTCGAGGGCCTTGAGCGCGCTGACCTGGATGATCGGCGTGTCGTCGCCCGGGAAGTCGTAGTTGCTGAGGAGCTCGCGCACTTCCATCTCGACCAGCTCGAGCAGCTCGGGGTCGTCCACCATGTCGGCCTTGTTGAGGGCCACCACGATGTACGGCACGCCGACCTGGCGGGCCAGCAGGACGTGCTCACGGGTCTGGGGCATGGGGCCGTCGGCCGCCGACACCACCAGGATGGCGCCGTCGATCTGGGCCGCACCGGTGATCATGTTCTTGATGTAGTCGGCGTGGCCGGGCATGTCGACGTGCGCGTAGTGGCGCGCGTCGGTCTCGTACTCCACGTGGGCGATGGTGATCGTGATGCCACGCTGCTTCTCTTCGGGCGCCGCGTCGATCTTGATCGAACGCCGTGAAGGACGTGTTGGGGTTCTTCTCCGACAGGACCTTGGTGATCGCCGCCGTGAGCGTGGTCTTGCCGTGGTCGATGTGTCCCATCGTTCCCACATTGACGTGAGGCTTGGTGCGCTCGAACTTCTTTTTGGCCATCGCCGTAACTACTCCCTGATATCGGACGGGACCCCCATGGGCCCGCCGCGGCGACTGAACGCCGCTGTTGTGTCTCTTGTCTGCTTGTGCGAACTGTTGCCGGAGCCCTGGGCCCCGGCTACTCCCCGTGGGCCCGGGCGATGATCTCCTTGGCGATCGACTCGGGCACCTGATTGTAAGAGTGGAACTGCATCGTGTACGTGGCGCGACCCTGGGTGCGCGAACGCAGGTCAGTAGAGTAGCCGAACATATCGGCCAACGGTACCTGCGCCTTGACCACGTGGCTGCGTGCCCTGCTGCTCCATGCCATCCATCCTGCCCCGGCGGGAGGAGAGGTCGCCGGTGACCGCGCCCACGAAGTCGTCGGGCACCGTCACGGTGACCGCCATGACCGGCTCGAGCAGGACCGGGCTGGCCGCCCGGAGCGCCTTCTTGATCGCCATCGAACCGGCGATCTTGAAGGCCATTTCCGAGGAGTCGACGTCGTGGTAGGAGCCATAGGTCAACATGACCCGGACATCCACCGTCGGGTAACCGGCCAGGACGCCCGAGGTCAGGGCCTCCTGGATTCCGGCGTCGACCGAGGGGATGTACTCCTTGGGGATCACGCCGCCGCTGATCTTGTCGATGAACTCGTAACCCCCACCGGGGCCGGTCGGCTCGACACTGATGACCACGTGGCCGTACTGGCCCCGGCCACCGGTCTGGCGGACGTACTTCTCTTCGATCTTCTCCACCGGCTTGCGGATGGTCTCGCGGTAGGCCACCTGGGGCTTGCCCACGTTGGCGTCCACGCTGAACTCGCGCAGCATCCGGTCGACCAGGACCTCGAGGTGGAGCTCGCCCATGCCCGAGATGACGGTCTGCCCGGTCTCCTCGTCGGAGCGGACGCGGAAGGTCGGGTCCTCCTCGCTGAGCGAGTAGAGGGCCTTGGACAGCTTGTCCTGGTCGGCCTTGGTCTTGGGCTCCACGGCCACGTGGATGACCGGCTCGGGGAACTCGAGCGCCTCGAGCACGATGGGGTGGCCCGGGTCGCACAGGGTGTCACCGGTGGTGGTGTTCTTGAGGCCGACCACGGCCATGATGTCGCCGGCGAAGATGGCGTCCTTGTCGACCCGGTCGTTGGCGTGCATCTGGAGGATGCGGCCGACCCGCTCCTTCTTGTCCTTGGTCGAGTTCAAGACCGCGGAGCCCTTGGTCAGCGTGCCCGAGTAGACCCGGATGTAGGTCAGCTTCCCCACGTAGGGGTCGGTCGTGACTTTGAAGGCCAGGGCGGAGAAGGCCTCGGAGTCGTCGGCCTTGCGCTCCAATGTCTCTTCGGGGTGGTTGGGCCGGATGCCCTCGGTCGGAGGCAGGTCGAGCGGGCTGGGCAGGTAGTCGACGACGGCGTCGAGCATCGGCTGGACGCCCTTGTTCTTGAAGGCCGAACCGCACAGCACGGGCACCACTTCGGCGGCCAGCGTGGCCGTGCGCAGGGCACGGCGCAGGTCGTCGGCGGTGATCGGCTCTTCGGCCAGGTACTTCTCCATGATGACGTCGTCGAAGTTGGAGACGACGTCGATGAGCTGGTGACGGGCGTCCTCGGCGTCGGCGGCCATGGCCTCGGGGATGTCGGTGACCTCCCACTCCTCGCCCATGTCGTTGGCCCAGACCAGGGCCTTGCATGCTCGAGCAGGTCGATGACGCCTGACGAACTCGGACTCCGACCCGATGGGCAGCTGGGTCACGGCCGGCAGCGCGTCCAGGCGGTCCCGGATCATGTCGACCGTGCGCTCGAAGTCGGCGCCGATGCGGTCCATCTTGTTGACGAAGCAGATGCGGGGCACGTGGTACTTGTTGGCCTGGCGCCACACCGTCTCGGTCTGCGGCTCCACGCCGGCCACGGCGTCGAAGACGGCCACGGCGCCGTCGAGGACGCGCAGCGAGCGCTCCACCTCGACGGTGAAGTCCACGTGGCCCGGGGTGTCGATGATGTTGATCCAGTTGTCGCGCCATTTGCAGGTGGTGGCGGCCGAGGTGATGGTGATGCCACGCTCCTGCTCCTGCACCATCCAGTCCATGGTGGCCGCGCCCTCGTGGACCTCGCCGATCTTGTAGTTGCGGCCGGTGTAATAGAGGATCCGCTCGGTCGTGGTGGTTTTGCCCGCGTCGATGTGGGCCATGATCCCGATGTTGCGGGTCTTGGCCAGGGGGAAATCGCGGGTGGGGAGGGCGTCAGCCATGGTGCTGTGTGTTCCTTCGAATGGAGTTGCGGTCCACTACCAGCGGTAGTGGGCGAATGCTTTGTTGGATTCCGCCATCTTGTGCATGTCCTCACGGCGCTTGACTGCGGCGCCGATGTTGTTGGAGGCGTCCAGGATCTCGCCGGCCAGGCGCTCGGCCATGGTCTTTTCGCGGCGTTGGCGGGAGTAGGTGGTCAGCCAGCGAATGGCCAACGTGGTGGCCCGGCGGGGACGAACCTCGACCGGGACCTGGTAGGTGGCGCCACCGACCCGGCGGCTCTTCACCTCGAGCTCGGGGCGGGTGTTCTCCACCGCGCGCTTGAGAGCGGCCACGGGGTCACCACCGGAGCGCTCCTGCACCAGGTCGAGGGCGCCGTAGACGATGCGCTCGGCCAGGGTCCGCTTGCCCCTCGAGAGGATCTTGTTGACGACCTGGGTGACCAGGACCGAGCGGTAGACCGGGTCCGGCGCCAATTCACGGCGGGTTGCTGGTCCGTTACGGGGCATTAGGACTCCTTCTTGGCGCCGTAGCGACTGCGGGCTTGGCTGCGCTCACGGACACCGGAGGTGTCGAGCGCGCCCCGGACCACCTTGTAGCGCACACCGGGCAGGTCCTTCACACGACCACCACGGACGAGGACGATGGAGTGCTCTTGCAGGTTGTGGCCCACACCGGGGATGTAGGCCGTGATCTCGACTCCCGAGGAGAGCCGGACGCGGGCCACCTTGCGCAGGGCCGAGTTCGGCTTCTTCGGGGTGGTGGTGTACACGCGCGTGCACACGCCCCGGCGCTGGGGCGCGCCCTTCAGGGCCGGGGTCTTGGTCTTTGTCACCTTGGCCTGACGTCCCTTGCGGACGAGCTGGGCGATTGTGGGCACGCGCTACCTCTCGATACTGAAATGGTGAATCCATGTGCGACGCGGTGACCGCGTAGGCCGAAGCCTCACATGGCAGACGGAAGATGATAGCCCGTGCCCCGGGGTCCGACAATCGCGTCGGGCCAACGAGCTGCAACAACCGCCCTGCCATTGTAGCGGTCGCCGGGTCCTGCCCATCGCACGGCACCGGCGGACTCGCCGGCGCCGGCGGTGCCACCGGCTTCCGGCCGGGTGCTCGGGGGCGTTAGCCTGCCCACCTATGGAACATTCGATGGCTGAGCGTTTGACGGAGCTGGCGGAGCGCAAGGAACAGGCCTTGCACGCGGGCAGCGAGGCCTCGGTGGAGCGGCATCACTCCAAGGGCAAGATGACCGCCCGGGAGCGGATCGACTACCTCCTCGACGAGGGCTCGTTCCAGGAGCTCGACATGCTGGCCCGCCACCGGGCCCACGGCATGGGCCTGGAGGACAACCGCCCCTACACCGACGGCGTGGTCACCGGGTTCGGCACCATCGACGGCCGTCGGGTCTGCATCTTCAGCCAGGACTTCACCGTCTTCGGCGGTGCGCTCGGCGAGGTGTTCGCCGAGAAGATCCACAAGGTGATGGATCTGGCCGCCTCCACCGGGGTGCCCATGATCGGCCTCAACGACGGCGCCGGCGCCCGAATCCAGGAGGGAGTGGTCTCGCTCCACTCCTACGGGGGCATCTTCCACCGCAACGTCGACCGCCTCGGGCGTCATCCCCCAGATCAGCGTGATCATGGGGCCCTGCGCCGGCGGGGCCGTCTACTCCCCGGCCATGACCGACTTCATCTTCATGGTCCAGGGAACCTCGCACATGTTCATCACCGGCCCCGACGTGGTGAAGACCGTCACCGGCGAGGACGTCACCCTCGAAGAGCTCGGGGGCGCCATGAGCCACGCCACCAAGTCGGGCGTGGCCACCTTCGTCTCGCCCGACGAGAAGGCCTGCCTGGACGACGTCCGCCTCCTGCTCTCTTTCCTGCCCTCCAACAATCTCGAGGAGCCGCCCCGCGAGCTGACCGGTGACGAGCCCGACCGCCAGGTGCCCGAGTTGATCGACATCATGCCGGCCTCCCCCAACCAGCCCTACGACATGAAGAAGGTCATCGCCGCCGTCGTGGACAACGGGGACTACTTCGAGGTCCACCGGCATTGGGCCATGTCCATCACCTGCGGCTTCGCCCGCATGGACGGCCGAGTGGTGGGGATCGTGGGCAATCAGCCGGCCGTGCTGGCCGGCGTGCTCGACATCGACTCGTCGGAGAAGGCCTCGCGCTTCGTCCGGGTCTGCGACGCCTTCAATATTCCCCTCCTGACCTTCGTCGACGTGCCCGGCTTCATGCCCGGTACCGATCAGGAGTACGGGGGCATCATCCGCCACGGCGCCAAGCTCCTCTACGCCTATTGCGAGTCGACGGTGCCCCGCATCCAGATCATCACCCGTAAGGCCTACGGCGGGGCCTACGTCGTCATGAACTCCAAGTCGATCGGCGCCGACCTGGCCTTCGCCTGGCCCTCGGCCGAGTTGGCGGTGATGGGCCCCAACGGCGCCGTCGAGATCGTCTATCGCCGCGAGCTGGCCGAGGCGCCGGACCCGGCCGGCCGTCGGGCCGAGCTCATCGATGAATACACCGAGCGCTACGCCAATCCCTACATCGCGGCGGAACGGGGCTACATCGACGACGTCATCTCGCCCGCCGACACCCGGGCCGTCATCTGCCGGAGCCTCGAGATGCTGGCCTCCAAGCACGAGGAGCTCCCCCGCCGCAAGCACGGCAACGTGCCGCTGTGAGCAAAGCGGCCAAGAAGGCAAGAAGGCCGAGAAGGCCGCGCTGGCCCAGACGGCCGACGCGGCGCAGATCCGGTCCCGGCCCTCGATCCGGCGCAGCTGGCCCTGCGGCCGCGGCCCGAGCCCAGTCCCGAGGTCATGGCGGTCATCGCCGCCGCGGCGCAGCTGGTCTGGCCCCAACCGGCCGCGCCCGAGGTGAAGAATCCGGTGCACGACGCCTGGCGCTTCAGCGGTCGCTGGTGGGCGCAGCCGATCAACTTGCGGCGCTCCCGACCTTGGGCGCGCCCCTGACCGTCTACGTCGACGACTGGCGGCAGCGGGCGGTCATCCGCCAGCACGAGGACCGGTGGTCCCATCTGGTGTCGGACGATCCCGACGAGCTCCACGAGATGGCCGGCCAGCTCGGCATCCCGCGCCGAGGCTTTCAACGACATCGTCGCTCCGCCGCCCTCAACCACTACGACCTGCCCGAGAGCCTCCGCCTGCGGGCCATCGAGCTCGGTGCCGTCGCAATCACGTGGCGTGAAATGGGCCGCCTCACCCGGGAATGGCGGCTCGCTGGCGCTCCGCCAAACCCACCAGATCATCCATGATGCGGTCGAACGAGTAATCCTTCGGTGTATACACCGAGGAAACGCCCTTGCCCACGGAGGATCTCGGCGTCGTCGGGCGGAATGATCCCGCCCACGACGACGGCGGCTTCCACTCCCGCCACACGCAAGCGATCCAAAATGTCCGGCACCAGTTCCATGTGTGAGCCCGAGAGGATGGACACC
Organism: uncultured Acidimicrobiaceae bacterium; assembly: GCA_963737745.1. Taxonomy (GTDB): domain Bacteria; phylum Actinomycetota; class Acidimicrobiia; order Acidimicrobiales; family RAAP-2; genus Bog-473. Next base: position 278,563 of record CAVTTR010000005.1, read on the forward strand.
CCGACGATGTCGACGTCCTCGTCGCGGGCGGCCGCCACAATCTGGGCCGGCGTCAATCGGATGCCCTGGTAGATCACCTCGAAACCAACGTCCCGGGCCGCCACCGCTATCTGCTCGGCTCCATTGGAGTGGCCGTCCAACCCGGGCTTGGCCACCAACAGGCGCGGCGGTCCACCGCTGGTGGCGGCCAAAGCGCGGGTGCGGGCGATGAGCGGGCTCGAGGTCCGCTCTGCGGCGGCCGACTCCGCCGCTTACACCGGTCGGAGCACGGAATTCGCCGAAGACCTCCCGAAGGGCTCCCGCCCACTCCCCTGTGGTTCCCCCGGCATGGGCGAGGGCGATCGTGGCCTCCATGATGTTGGCGTCGGGACCGTCGTCCTCGGCCACCCGCCGCAGAGCATCGATGGCCCGGCGCACCACGGACTGGTCGCGGTCGTCACGCCAGCGCTCGACATCGGCGATCTGTGCCGCCTCGACCCGATGGTCGACCTTCAGGATGTTCTCAATGTCGCCCATGGCCGTGAGCGGCGAGGGTGCCGTCTCGGTGAAGCTGTTCACTCCGACGACGCGCTGTTCACCCGTCTCGATCCGACGCACCCGCTCGGCCTGGCTTCGCACCAGACGCGTCTTCAGTTCGTCAATGGCGGCGAAGGCTCCTCCGAGCGTTTCGACCTCATGCAATTCGGTCATGGGCGGCCTCGATGAGCTCGGCCGTTTTGGCCTCGATCACTTTTGAGCCCTCGAAAATGTCGCCGTATTCGAGCAGATCCGACTCGAAGGCCAGGATCTGCTGGATCCGGAGGGACCACTGCTGGTCCCACGGCCGCGGGCAATCCCAGCGCCTCGTTCCAGGCGGGCAGCTGCATGGCGCGGGCCCGCGCATTCTTCGACAGGGTGACGCCGAGCGCCTCCAGCACAATCCGCGGCACATTGTTCTCGGGTTGCTGCTCGGTCAGTCCGAGGGAGTTCACCTGCACCCCGTAACGAAAGCGGCGCAGTTTCGGGTCCTCCACGCCGTAACGCTCGCGGCAGATGCGATCCCACATGGCCGTGAACGCCCGCATCTTGCAGGTTTCCTCGACGAAGCGGACACTCGAATTGACGAAAAAGCTGATGCGCCCGACCACTGCCGGAAACTCTGAGGGGTCGATCTTGCCGCTTTGGCGCACCCCGTCGAGCACGCCAATGGCGGTCGCCAGGGCGTAGGCCACCTCTTGGGTCGGTGTGGCGCCTGCTTCTTGGAGGTGATAGCTGCAGACGTTGATGGGATTCCACTTGGGCGCATGGCGCACCGTGTAGGCGATGGTGTCGATGGTCAGTCGGAGGCTGGGTTCGGGCGGGAAAATGTACGTACCCCGGCTCAGGTACTCCTTGACGATGTCGTTCTGGGTGGTGCCCGACAAGAGCCGCGGGTCAACGCCCCGATCCTGCGCATGGGCCACATAAAGACCGAGCAGCCAGGCCGCGGTGGCGTTGATCGTCATGGACGTGTTCATCTTGTCCACCGGGATTTGATACATCAGCTCTTCCATGTGTCCCCGGTGCGCGACCGGGACACCGACCTTGCCCACTTCCCCGGCCGCCTCCGGCGCGTCAGGGTCGTAACCCGTCTGCGTCGGGAGGTCGAAGGCAATGGAGAGACCCGTCTGCCCCTTGGCCAAGTTGTTCCGGTAGAGCTCGTTGGATGCCCGTGCGGTGGAGTGCCCTGAATAGGTGCGCATCACCCAGGGCGCATCACGAGCCTGGCCGTCCGGTTTCTGGCTCAATCTGTCTCACCTCCGGGGGTGCGTCGAAGAATCAGCGCCAGCACCACGGTGACCAAGGCTACTGGCCGGTAACCAGGGCGGAGGCTCCGGCGCACCATCCTGCGTGCAAGAGTGGCCCTATGACGACAAACGGCGTGCTAGCCCTGGTGGGAGGGTTTGAGTGGACGGAGGGGTGCACCTTCGACGCCACCTTGCTCCGTGCTTCCGGTGGCAAAGATGTGGTGGTGCTCCCCACGGCTGCCGCCTACCAACACCCCGAGCGTGTGGCCCTTCAGGCGGCCGAGTGGTTCGACACGATAGGAGCCCACGTACAGGGGCTGATGGTGGTGGACCGGGCTTCGGCCAATGACCCTGGCATGGCGGACGTGGTCCGCTCCGCCCGCTTTATCTACCTCTCCGGTGGGTCGCCACTCCACCTCAAGTCCGTCCTCAAGGGGTCGGCCACCTTCGATGCCCTCCGTGAGGCCTGGGCCTCGGGTGCCGTCGTGGCCGGGTCGGCGGCCGGAGCCATGGTGCTTACCGATCCCATGGTCGATCCCCGGGGCGGTGCCCTGACCGTCGGCTTGGGGCTCGTCGATCACTTGGCAGTCGTCCCGCAGTTCGGCGACGGTCTCGAAGATGCGCACGGCCAGAAACTGCAGCGCACCGTGGCACTCGCTCCGGCCGGCTTGCCCGTCGTCGGCATCCCGGACCGCACCGCACTCTTGCGCGCTGGCGATGGCACGTGGAGCTACGAAGGCGCTGCACCGCCCGTGGTCTTCCTCAATGGCGAGCGAACCGAGGGGCTCAGCGCGCTGAAACGCTGACCCGCCGGATTGCCCGAGGACCAAACTCCCGAGGGGTCAGTCCTCCTCGGCGATCGTCACCGACTCGATAGTGACCTTCTCTTTCGGAGTACCTGAGCGGGTGCCGAGCGCATCAATGGCCTTTACGACATCGCCGCCGCTCACCACTGCACCGAAGAGCGCGTACTGCGGCGGAAGGGCGACGCCGTCGGGCCCGCTGATGACGAAGAACTGGCTGCCGTTCGTGTTGGGACCGGCGTTGGCCATGGCCAGCGAGCCGATCTGATAGCGACCGGGTGCGGGAAGCTCATCGGCGAACTTGTAACCGGGACCGCCCGTCCCAGTGCCAGTTGGGTCACCACCTTGCAGGACGAATCCCGGAATGATGCGGTGGAAGATGACACCGTCGTAGTAGTGGTAGCGAGCCAGGAAAACGAAGCTGTTCACCGTCTTGGGGGCGGCGAGGGGATCGAGAGCGATCACCATGGTGCCGTGCGAGGTGACCATGGTGGCCGTGTAGCGCTTGTTGGTGTCGATCACCATCGGAGGCTCTTGGTCGAACTTGCGCTGCTGCGGGCTCGAACCATCGGCGGCGGGTGGGGTGGGTATGGCCATGGTCTGGTGTCCTTGCGTGAGTGGAGGTGGGTAGGGGTTCGAGGATAATGAGGCTGAGCCTCAGCCGATCTTGACCAGGTCGATGACGAAGACCAGCGTGTCGTTGGCCGCGATGCCTGCACCTTGTGCGGCTGACCCGTAGCCCAGGCTGGGAGGGACGATGAGCTCGCGACGCCCGCCGACCTTCATGCCCACGACGCCTTCGTCCCAACCTTGGATCACGCCCTGGCCCAGCGTGAACGAGAAGGGCTTGCCGGTCCACGACGACTGGACCGTCTTTCCAGACGAGTAGGTGGCCAACACGTACTGGACCGTCAGGGCGTCGCCGGTCTTCGCCGCCGGCCCGGTACCCGTGATCAGGTCGGCGCTCTCGAGCTGGGTCGGGGGCGAGCCGGCCGGCACGACGACGGTCGGCGCCTTGCCAGCTGTGCCGGCCGGCGACAGATCCGCAGCCGGGATGGCCGCGATCGTTGCCGCCGCCGTGGTGGAGGTCGATCCCGCCACCGTCGTCGGGTCGTGGTCGTGGCGACGGTGGTCGTCGTCGTCGATGAAGTGGACTTGTTGGGCGTGCCGTTCGAACTGGTAAGGAAGACGATCAGGATGACCACCCCGGCGATGACGGCGATGACAATGGCGTTGCGTATCTGCTTGCGACGCTTCTTGGCCTTGGCTTCTTCGGCCAACCGGATCTCTCTCGCCGCGCGCTGACGGGCTCTCTTGTCGCTGGGCACGGCCTGAGACCCTATCCGTCCCCAGAGGGGGTGTTGGATCAGGCGCAGCCGGCGCTGTCCCGAGTGCCCCCGTCGAGGCCATTAACGTCGTGACCCTATGCCGGTGGTGGTCCAGAAATTCGGAGGTACCTCGGTCGGGGACGCAGATCGCATCCGTGCCGTGGCCGATCACATCGCCCGTACCCGACGCGATGGAACAGACGTCGTGGCCGTGGTCAGCGCCATGGGCAAGACGACCGATGACCTGATCCACCTGGCGGACAGCGTCAGCAGTATCCAGCCCCCGCGCGAGTACGACATGTTGGTGAGCACCGGGGAACGCATCTCCATGTCGCTCCTGTGCATGGCACTGGCCGAGCTCGGCGTCGACGCCGCCTCGTTCACGGGGAGCCAGGTCGGCATCATCACCGATGGCGACCACACCAGGGCCAAGATCCTCGAGGTGAAGGCGGATCGTCTGCGCGAAGCCCTGGCCGCCGGGAAGGTTCCGGTCGTCGCAGGCTTTCAAGGCGTCTCGATCGACCGCGAGATCACGACGCTCGGCCGAGGGGGCTCCGACGCCACCGCGGTGGCCCTGGCGGCCGTGCTCAACGCGGATGCGTGCGAGATCTACACCGACGTGACCGGGGTCTTCACGGCGGACCCAAGGGTCGTGCCCACCGCTCACCGCATCAACCGTATTTCCTTCGAGGAGATGCTCGAGATAGCGGCCACCGGGGGCCGTGTTCTCATGTTGCGGGCGGTCGAATTCGCACGCAATCACAACGTGCCGTTACACGTGCGTTCCAGTTTTACCTGGGAGCCTGGAACCTGGGTCGTCGAGGAGGATGCAGACATGGAAGAGGCCGTCGTCACCGCGGTGACCCACGACACCAGCGAAGCCAAGGTGACCGTGAGCGCCCTGCCTGACCACCCCGGGGTGGCGGCGAAATTGTTCCGGGCCCAGGCCAACCGCTCGATCAATATCGACATGATTGTGCAGAACGCCTCGGCCCACGGAACGACCGACATCTCCTTCACCGTCCCCAAGACCGACCTGGCCACCTCGGTGGAAACTGCACAGGCCACAGCGGACGAGCTCGGGGCCAAGGGTGTGACCTCTGACAGCGACGTGGCTCGAGTGTCACTGATCGGCGTGGGCATGAAGTCGCACCCGGGCATCGCTGCCACTATGTTCGAGACACTGGCCCGAGAGGAGATCAATATCGACATGATCTCCACGTCGACCATCCGCACCTCGTGCATCGTGCGCACCGCCGACGTCGAACGCGCCGTGCGCTCCTTGCACGCCGCCTTCGAACTGGGGTGACTGCACCAGCTTCGGCTATCCCATCGGGTCGCACGCTCTGGCTTCTGCGCCACGCCAAGGCCGTGGCTGACCCACCCGCTGGCGGTGACGACTTCGACCGCATGCTGGCCCCGAGAGGGCGTCGTGATGCCACTGCCCTAGGCAATCTGATCGGATCGGACGGCCAGGGCTCGAGCCCCGATCATGGGATCCACCTGAACCGGATCGAGCCGCCCCAGATCGCTCTGGTCTCCCCAGCAGCCCGAACCTCGGCCACGGCGGAGCTCGTGCTGGCCGCCATGAGCGGCGAAACGAAGACGGAGTACCCCGAATACCTCTACGGGGCGGACCCTGACGACGTCTTGGAGTATCTGCGTCGAGTGCCCGAAACCATCTCGTCAGTCATGGTGGTCGGGCACAATCCGACCGTCCACGCCCTGGGCGCCGGATTGATCTCGCCGCAGGACACCAAGGGACGCTCCCTTGTGACTCGAAGGGGCTTCCCGACGTGCGCCTTGGGTATCTACCGGCTCGACATCGCCGCATGGGCCGAGGTGACGGGACGCTGCGGCACGCTCCTCGGACTGCTCGTCCCGCCTTTCGAGAGTCGGGCCTAGCCCAGCGCTCGCAGGATGGCGGCGTCCCCCTGGCCGCCGCCACCGCAGAGGGCCACCGCCGCCAGGCTGGCACCGCGGCGACGCAGTTCGAGCAGAGCGGTGAGGGCGACCCGAGTGCCGGACATGCCGACCGGGTGTCCCAGCGCGATGGCGCCGCCATTGACGTTGATCTTGCTTTCGTCCAGACCGAGCTCGTCCGCCGAAGCCAGTCCCACCGCGGCGAAAGCCTCGTTGATCTCGAACAGGTCGAGGGTGCCGATGTCGACGCCGGCCTTCTGCGCCGCTTGCGCGATGGCGCGCGAGGGCTGGGTCAGCAGTGACGTGTCGGGTCCCGCCACCTGCCCATAACTGACGAGCTGCCCGAGCGGGGCGATGCCGAGCTCCTTGGCCTTGGCGGCCGACATGACGATCACCGCCGCGCCACCGTCGGAGATTTGCGATGCGTTGCCCGCGGTAATGGTTCCGTCCTTGTCGAAGGCCGGCTTGAGCGCACTCAGGCTCTCCGCCGTCGTGCCGGGGCGGACGCCCTCGTCCACTTCGACCAAGAGCGGGTCGCCCTTGCGTTGGGGCACCTGGACCGGCACGATCTCCTCGGCCAAACGGCCGTCTTTGATCGCTGCGGCTGCCTTCTCGTGGCTGGCCGCAGCGAAAGCGTCCTGGCGGGCCCGCGAGATCTTGGTCTTCTGGTTGTAGCGCTCGGTGGAGAGCCCCATGGCGATGTGGTCGAAGGCGTCGGTCAGGCCGTCGTGCATCATCGAATCGACGAGCGCACCGTCACCAAGGCGGTAGCCGGCACGAGCCCCCGGCAACAAGTACGGCGCCTGCGTCATCGACTCCATGCCGCCGGCGACCACGATGTCGGCGTCTCCGGCCCGAATCATCTGATCGGCCAGATAGATGGTGTGGAGTCCGGACAGACACACCTTGTTGATGGTGTTGGCCGGCGCGCTCAGAGGGATACCCGCCTTCACGGCGGCTTGGCGGGCGGTCATCTGGCCTTGGCCGGCCTGCAGAACCTGGCCCATGAGGACGTAATCGACTTGATCCGGTGAAAGACCGGCCCGACGCAGGGCCTCGGCGATAGCGAAACCACCCAGTTCCATGGCGGTGAAGTTCGCAAACGCCCCCGACAATTTGCCGATGGGAGTCCGAGCTCCAGCGACGATGACGGCCTCAGCCATGATCACTACCTCCGATAATGTGCCGGTACGCCCGGCATAGTCACCGGTCGGGGACTCCATCTTACGGTGCAAATACCCGGCCCACTATCGTCCAGCCCGTGAGCGACAACGTGGGCGTGGGCGTGCACCAAGGGATCGGAGCGGGGCGCAGCACCTTGTTCCATAGGCACGGGGCATGATGATGGACATGCTGACCGAAATCGACCACGTCGCCATTGCCGTCAACGACCTCGAAAGCGCCATCGCCTGGTACGCCGAGGCATTCGGCGCCACCGTTGCCCACCGCGAGCGCGTCGAGCGCGATGGCGTCGAAGAGGCCCTGCTGGCGGTGGCCGATTCCTACGTCCAACTGCTGACGCCGATCAGGGACGACTCGCCCGTAGCCAAGTATCTCGCCAACAAGGGCGAGGGGCTTCACCACATCGGGTACCGGGTCGACGACTGCGCCGCCGCCCTACAGGCGGTCAAGGACGCTGGTGGTCGGGTGATCGACGAGGTCCCCCGCCCAGGCTCGCGGGGAACGACCGTTGCCTTCATCCACCCCAAAACCTCGTTCGGCACCTTGATCGAACTCGTCCAGGAGTAGCGCCGGCCCCCACGGGCGTCCCCGACGCGAAGCGAGCGTGACCCCGACGCCGAAACGCCCGGACCACGCTCTTCTTCGGAACTTCTCCTACTTTACGGCTGTACCGCTTGTAACGGCTGTGCTTGACGCCAGCCGGGATCATATCGACCGGGAGCCGACATGTAATTTCTAATCGCTAGCCTTCTAGCAATTGGAAATTGCAACCTGCCTCACGCTCGAGGCGCCAAGGACCAGGTGCCACAGGGCCCTGTTCCCTGTGTTCCTAGGCCCCCGCCTCGGCCGCCCCTTCAGGCGGGTTGGAGAGCGCATTGCCGAAACCGTCGTCGGTCGTCGGGGCCGCGCCCAGCCAGCTGGCATCAATGGACGGGTCGAAGGGGTCGTCGCCGACGCTCTCCCCGCTCATGTCGCGCAGCCAAGCTGCCAGATCCTCGGTGTCCGAGTCGCCCGAGCCCAGAGCCCAGAACGGCATGGCTTCGGCGTCGGGCATTTCGAGGCGGATGTTGCGGTAGTGCTCCATGCCCGATCCGGCCGGGATGAGCTTGCCGATGATGATGTTCTCCTTGAGCCCGAACAGCTGGTCGCTCTTGCCCTCGATGGCCGCCTCGGTCAGCACTCGGGTCGTCTCCTGGAAGGAGGCGGCCGAGAGCCAGCTCTCGGTGGCCAATGAGGCCTTGGTGATGCCCATCAGCTCGGGGCGGCCTTCGGCCGGGGTTTGCCCGTCCTCAACCAGCGTCCGGTTGACCTCGGCGTAGATCTGGTTGTCGACGCGCTCACCGGGCAGGAACGGTGCGTCGCCCGGCTCGGCCACGAGGACCCGCCGGAGCATCTGACGCACGATCAACTCGATGTGCTTGTCGTGGATCGACACACCCTGGTCGCGATACACCTTCTGTACCTCTTCGACGAGGTACTGCTGCGTCTCGCGGATGCCCTTGACCTCGAGCAGCTCTTTAGGATCCTTCGGTCCTTCGACCAGAGCATCACCGGCGGCGACCTCTTGACCGTCGGTCACTTCGAGGTGCGCCCTCGGGGCGACGAGGGTGGAGACTTCATCCCCGTTGTCGGCGATCACGGTGACGTGACGGCCGATCTCGTCGTCGTCGATGCGGACCACACCGGAGTGGTGGGCCAGCACGGCGGCGCCCTTGGGCGTCCGGGCTTCGAAAAGCTCGACCACCCGGGGGAGGCCGTGCGTGATGTCCTCACCGACCACACCACCGGTATGGAAGGTACGCATGGTCAGCTGTGTTCCCGGCTCACCAATGGACTGGGCCGCAATGACGCCGACCGCCTCACCGAGCTCGATCATGATGCCCGTGGCCAGAGAGAGGCCGTAGCACGATGCGCACACGCCCTGAGGTGACTCGCACGTCAGGACCGAACGGGTCCTGATGCGGTCCACCGTCGGATCGTCACGGATGGTAGCGATGTTGACATCGTCGAGCAGCGTGCCGACTTCGTACACGGTGCCGTCGGCCAACTTCACCGGCTCGGTAAGCAGCCGACCGAAGGCACGCGTCTCGAGGTAGTTGCGGTGACCCGGACCGTCGGGCGAGACGCCCTCGATCCAGATGCCGCGGGTCGAACCACAGTCGAGGATGCGGACGATCAATTCCTGGGCCACGTCGACCAACCGACGGGTCAGATACCCCGAGTCGGCCGTGCGCAACGCGGTGTCGGCCAGTCCCTTGCGGGCACCGTGGGTGGAGATGAAGTACTCCAACACGGACAGGCCTTCACGGAACGAGGACTTGATCGGCCGGGGGATCATCTCGCCTCGGGGGTTGGAGACCAATCCCTTCATACCGGCGATCTGACGGATCTGCTGCGAGTTACCTCGAGCGCCCGAGTCCACCATCATGTCCAAGGGGTTGAAGGCGATGGTGGCCAACTGGGCCTCCATGGCTCGCCCGACCTCGGAGTTGGCCGACGTCCAGATCTCGATTTCCTTCTGGCGCCGCTCGTCGTCGGTGATGATGCCCCGCTTGAACTGGGTCTCGGCCTTTTCGGCTTCCTTCTCGTACCGGTCCAGGATCGCCTGCTTGTCCGGCGGGGTCTGGACGTCGTTGATCGAGATGGTCAAGCCCGATTGCGCCGCGAAGCGGAAACCGAGAGCCTTGATCCGGTCCAGGCTGGCCGCAACCACGTGCTTGGGGTAGTTGGCCGCCAGGTCCTCGACGATGGAGCCGATGGGAATGTTGCGCTTACCCACCACGTCGTTGACGTAGGCGAAGCCCACTGGCAACGCCTCGTTGAAGAAGACGCGGCCCGCCGTGGTGCTGAAGGCCAACTGCTCGCCCTCGGGCGCGGTCACGCCCGCTGCCTCCAGGCGCTGGGCCAAGCCCGAACCGGGAAGGGGGCGCACGATGATCGGCACCTGTAGGTCGAGATCGCCGGCGTCGAAGGCTGCCTCTATCTCGTGGATATGACGGAAGGCCCGGCCGGCACCCTTACGGCCCTGGCCGTGCCCCTCGCCGTTCCCGTTCCCATTGCCTTCGGTCCCGGCGTCCACCAACAAGGTGAGGTAGTACGCCCCGAAGACCATGTCCTGTGTGGGCACGGTGATCGGTCGGCCCGTGGCCGGGGAGAGGATGTTGTTGGCCGAGAGCATCAGCACGCGGGCCTCGGCCTGCGCTTCCGCCGACAGCGGCAGGTGGACGGCCATCTGGTCGCCGTCGAAGTCGGCGTTGAAGGCGGTGCAGACCAACGGGTGCACCTGAATCGCCTTGCCCTCGACCAAAACGGGCTCGAAGGCCTGGATGCCCAAGCGGTGCAAGGTTGGCGCACGGTTCAAGAGCACCGGATGCTCCCGGATGACACCTTCGAGGACGTCCCACACCTGGGGACGGCGCCGCTCGACCATCCGCTTGGCCGACTTGATGTTCTGGGCCAGCTCGGCATCGACCAGCCGCTTCATGACGAAGGGCTTGAAGAGTTCCAACGCCATGAGCTTGGGCAGGCCGCACTGGTGCAGCTTGAGGTTCGGCCCGATGACGATGACGGAACGCCCGGAGTAGTCGACGCGCTTGCCGAGGAGGTTCTGGCGGAATCGCCCCTGCTTGCCCTTCAACATGTCGGAGAGCGACTTGAGCGGGCGGTTTCCCGGCCCGGTCACCGGGCGCCCACGACGGCCGTTGTCGAACAGTGCGTCGACCGCCTCTTGGAGCATCCGCTTCTCATTGTTGATGATGATCTCGGGCGCACCAAGGTCCAGCAACCTCTTCAGCCGGTTGTTGCGGTTGATGACGCGGCGGTAGAGGTCGTTGAGGTCCGACGTGGCGAAGCGGCCACCGTCGAGCTGCACCATGGGGCGCAGGTCGGGCGGGATGACCGGCACGGCCTCGAGGATCATGGCCCGGGGATCGTTGATCCGGCGCCCGTGGTCGTCACGGCGGTTGAACGCAGTGACGATCTTGAGACGCTTGATGGTCTTTTGCCGACGCTGGGCCGACAACGGACGTCGCCCGTCCTTGGCGTCGATCATGTCGCGGAGCTTGATCTCCTCCGCGTCGAGGTCGATGCGGTCGATGAGCTTGAGGATGTACTCGGCCCCCATGCCACCCTCGAAGTACTCGTCATAACGCAGGCGGAGCTCGCGCCACAACATTTCGTCTTCGATGATTTTGCGACCGTGGAGATTACGAAACTCGTCCAACGAACGCTGGGCAATCTCGGCGTCCTCCTGAGCCCGCTCACGGGCCGAGGCGATTTCCTTTTCGACAGGCACGCTGGCGTGCCTTGATCTCAG
>CAVTTR010000006.1:0-37302 GCA_963737745.1 uncultured Acidimicrobiaceae bacterium
GGCGATGCATGCCGCGAACCTCAGAGCCGGGTGGACTGGACGCAACTCCTCACCGTCACACTATGGGCCTGTCACCTGCATCTTTCTCCGGGTGGAGGTGATGGGATTCGAACCCACGGCCTCTACATTGCGAACGTAGCGCTCTGCCAGCTGAGCTACACCCCCGACAGCGACAAGGTTAGCCACTGGGGAGGAGGGGTCAGTTGCCCCGTGGAAGGGGGGCGGTCAGAGTCAAAGCTGGCGTCAGCGACCGCCAGCGGCCTGGCGCAGATCCTCGTCGTCCCAGGCACCCGGGTGTCCGTATTGGGCTGACCGACTGAAGAATTCTCGCTCGTCGCCGTCGTGCGTGAAGGGGTGGCTCGGCCGAACTCGGCGCTGTCCTTCGACCTCCCGGGCGTAGGCGATGAGGCCGACCAGGGCCAGGGCAGCTATCCCCGTGAGGGCAGTGACGATCCACGCTGGTCGCAACGATGGCACGGCGCCCATAATGCCGGTACCGATGGCTACCGCCGTGAGAGCACGAAGAACAAGCGTGCAACGCTGGCGCGCCTGGTGGCGGCGGTACGCCGCCAGTTCAGCTTCTGTCTGCGCCAGGCTCATTGGTGGTGATGGGCTAGCTATGACACCCACCCGGGCGTAGTGCGCACCGTCTCCGTCGTCGATGTCGGCGGACTGGCCGTCGTCAACCGGGCGGAGCAGGACAAGCTTGGGTTGTGAGCTCGGGACGTCCAGCGAGGGCGCCGTTCCTGTGTTGCGCAAGCGGTAGGCGGGTGCCGCCAGTTTCGGACCGGCGGGCTTGAGCAACTGGAGTTCGTGGTGGAAGTGGTCGATAGAGCCACCCCCCTGCCGGTCACCGAAGCGCCGAAGGGCACCAGGTGCTAACACGACAATCCACAGTACGGCTACCAGAACCAGCAGGATCACTAGCGACACTCCCCGACGACCTACCTTCGCTCCGGTGGAAGACCCTAGTCAGCGGCCGTTTCCACGTGGTGGATGGTGGGGATACGCACAGGGCCGACCTCGTCAGCGCTCTCCGCACTTACAAGCTTTGTAGTCCCCCTCACTCACCTTGGCAAGCGCGTCGTGGCCGCCCTGCTCACCGTCCTGCGCCGCGTCCTATACGGCGCGACTCCACCACCGTCCGTCGCGCTCGCCCACCGAAACCTGCACGTCGAAGCAGGCTGAGACCAACGAAGAAGTGATCACATCGGCCAGTGGACCCGCTGCCACCAGTTTCCCCTGGCGTACGAGGCCGGCGTGGGTAAACCCGCTCGGTATCTCCTCGCAGTGATGCGTGACGAGGACCATCGGAGGACTCTCGGGCTTGGCGGCCAACGCTCCCAGTCGCGACACCAGGCGTTCCCGCGCGCCCAGGTCGAGACCGGCCGCCGGTTCGTCGAGCAACAGAAGCTCGGGTCGGCTGATCAGGGCGCGCGCCAGAAGCACGTGTTGGCGCTCTCCCTCGGAGATCACGCCGAAAGGTCGGTCCGCGATGGCGGAAAACCCGACCTCGTCGAGGAGGCGGTCGGCTTCGGCCCAGTCCTCGTCGCTATAGGAGTGCCACCAGGTTTCAAGCGCTCCGTAGCGGCCGCTCACCACCACATCGCGCGCTGGGAGATCCGCCCGTAGCTGTCGCGTCACGGAACCACTCACCAATGAGATCCGGGGTCGCAACGTCCGGACATCGACTCTTCCGAACGTGGCCCCCAGTATCTCGACCGATCCCGACGAGGGCCAAAGACGAGCACCCACCAGGGTGAGCAACGTGGTCTTGCCCGATCCATTCGGGCCCAGAATCACCCAGCGCTCGCCCGGGAGCACGGACCAGTCGACGTCATCCAGGACGATCGTGCCCTCACGGCGCACCCCGACACCACGCAAAGCGATGACCGGCTCTGGGTGTGACGTCAACTTTTCGCGGCGTCAACCTGCCCGATGCGTCGGCCGAGGCGACCGATCAGACCGGCGCAGCACTGGGTCCAGATGCGCTCGCCGGCCAGCCAGAGCCAGATTTCGCGACGGTACCCCAGGACGATTTCGTCGAACTCCTCGTGGGTGACGCCGGCCTGACGGAGCGCACTCCACCTCGCCCACAACCATTCAACGAACCCGTCATCGGCCCGCAACACCGTGGTCAGCTCACGACCATCTGCGATCTCGGTCAGCCAGGCTCCGGCGCGCGCCGTGGGCTCGTCGGGCATGTGCAATGTCGGGGCCACGGTCAATGACGGATGAACACGGGCTGGCGATCGGTACCTTCGTAGGAGCGCACGTGTTCTTCGAAGTCGATGAAGAGTGGCGCATCGGGGTCAAGCTTGCGTTGCAAACTCCGATTGGCGATCTTCTTGTCGAGGGCGTCCAGGCGAAGGAGTGCCGCCGGGTCGTCGAGCCCTCGCACGTCGAGCTTCGACCGCGCTGCTTGGAATGCCAACCGGCCGCGCTCGGTCCTGACCAACACGCTTGTCCACCCGTCCATGGAGCCGACGCTTCCCACGGCAATGTCCGCCGATCGACCAAGGAAGTCCGCGCACTCGTCGCAGCCTTTCAAAGCCGCGCCGTGAAAGTCCTTCACCGGTTCGTCGACGGCTATTTCGCCGTCGCGATACTCCACGATCATGCGACCGCGGATCACGTCCATCTTGGAAACCCGGTCCAGGTCCACGCCGCGCTTGTCGCGCAGTTCGCGCAGCGTCAATGCCTCGTAGTCGAAGTTCTTCGTACACATCAGGGCGATGCTCAGGACGACAGCTTCGACGCGGTGCGCTCCGGTTGGCCAGCGGCACGCCTGCATGGCACGCAGACCCTGCACCTCACACGGCGTCCCGACGACGGCGATACGGGGCTTCGGTGGGAGTTTGTACCGGGAAAGGTCAAGCTCGGCCAGGGCCATCGTCTGGTTGTAGAAACTGCCCGAGGCGGCGCGAATTTGGTCAGCCGTGGTGGCGATGGTGGCGACGCCCTTCCATTGTTCGTCGGGATCGCCACTCGGTTTTGAGACCAAGGCGCCGTCAATCTCTCCCGCGGCCAAGAGCCCGATGAGCAGAGCACTGACCGCGCCCCGTCCTGGACATCGTCCATGCGCGCCGAGGCCCGCACAGCAAAGCTCTCCACGACCGCACCGAGACCGTCCTCGGGCGGACCCCCGGTGATCTTCCAGTACGTGTCGGAGGAGTCGGCGCGGACCTGAGCCGGCTGCACATCGGCCTCCTCACCCGGGTTCGCCGTCGAGGGGGGCCACAGCGCCTCGTAGCGAAGGCCGCCGCGGGGACAGAAGTCCCAACACAACGAGCATCCGGTGCACATCTTGACCAGTTCGGGCAGATTCGTGTCCGGATCCACACCGATGGAATTCGACGGGCACACCGCCACGCAGGTCCCACACTCGATGCATCGGTCGGCATGGATGACCCCTGCTTCGAGCTCCCAGAACCAGACCTTTCCGGGAGGCTCGGGGATGCCATTCATCTCCTCGCGTACGCGGTAACGCTTCATCGGCTGACCGCGGCGGGGGTTCCGTGAAGGGTGGCCGCCAATTCGGTCGCAGGAACCCGACGTGCCCACACGTGGAACGGCTCCTTGGCCCGCCGTTCGGACTGGTACCGGCCGACCACGCGCAGGAGCGCGTCGGGGACCTCGTTCACCGGCATGGCCCCGGTGACCCAATCGATGAAGGCGGCGTCAGGGCCGAGTGACCCACCCAGTCCGATGTCGACCGCTTCCTCAATGTGCTGGTCCACGTGGGCAATGTCACCGCGGAATCCGATGTCGGCGATCTGCGGCTGGGCGCACGAGGCAGAGCAGCCCGAGAAGTGCATCCGGATCACCCCGGCATCGCCGGATCCCCCGCCGTCAGCTCCTTGGTGCGAGAGCTCGGCGTCGAGACGTCGGGCCCACTTCACGGCACGCTCTTTGGTCTCGACCACGGCGAAACGGCAGAACTCCGAACCGGTGCAGGCCACAACGCCGCGTTCGAAGGGTCCAGGGAAAGGCGAGTACTTCGACAGGAGCGACTCGGCCAAAAGGTCGTCGAGCCTTTCCTCGGGGATGCCCGAGAGGATGAAGTTCTGATCGATACCAATCCGCACTGTCCCATCACCATAGGTTTCGGCCAGACGCGCCGTCTCGATCAGGTCGATCCCATGCATGCGGCCGACCGGGACGGAGCAGCCGACATAGACCAGCCCCGGTTGCTTCTGGGGATGCACCCCGACGTGATCGCCCCGGAACCTATTGGTGAGTTCTTTGCCGGCCGGGTCCAGAGCAAACTTCGTCCGCTCGTCCAATGCGGCGCGGAATCCTTCGGGGCCGAGCTCTTGGGCCAGATAACGCATGCGGGAGAGCCCCCGATTCTCCCGGTTGCCCAATTCGCCGAAGACCTGGGCCACGCCTCGGCACAGCTCGACCGCTTGATCCGGCCGTATGAAGACGTCGATATCCGAAGCCATCCGCTCGCCGTCGGAGAGGCCGCCACCGATGAGCACGTTGAAGCCGATGCTTCCATCACCCTGTTCGGCGGGCCACAGACCGATGTCATTGATCTCAACCCGAGCGCAATCCTCGAGACACCCGGTCACCGCGATCTTGAACTTGCGCGGCAGGTTGGCATATTCCCTGTTGCCGGTGAAGAAGGCCGAGATGGCCTGCGCGACCGGCAGTGCGTCCACCACCTCATGGGCGTCGATGCCCGAGACAGGACACACGCACACGTTGCGCGCCGAGTCACCGCAGGCCTGCACGGTGGTCAACCCGACGTCCCAGAAACGCTGCCAGATCCGTGGCACGTCGGCGATGCGAATCCAGTGGAGCTGAATGTCCTGCCGCGTCGTGAGATCGGCATAGCGATTGCCGAAGACGGGGCTGTCGTCCGGCCCTTCCGCATAGGCGTCGGCCGCCACCCCGACCTCGCGTACCTGGGCCGCCGTCAGGACACCACCGGGGACCTTGATCCGCATCATGAAGGCATCTCCGCCCTGGCGTTGCGGGTACATGCCAACCCACTTCAAGCGCTCCTGCTCCCCCGGCACGGCGTTGATGGAGTCCGGCCCCTGCTTGGAGTAGGTGTCGATGACGGCCTGCGCGACTTCGAAGGGATGACGAGCCAACTTGAGCTGCTCGACCGGATTGAGCTCGCCGATATTGCGGTAGGGACGAATGAACCGAAGCCCGCGGTCGCGACCCACGAAATTCCATCCCATATGGGTTGTCCAGATCGCGCGGCATCAGGGTCAGGCGTGAAGCCCGCACTCGGTTTTGTCGAGACCGGCCCAGCGTCCGGCCCGCGGGTCTTCACCGGGAGCCACCGGCCGAGTGGTGGGGGCACAGCCGATGGAGAGGTAGCCCCGGCTCACCAGAGGATGCACGGGCAGATCGTGATCAGCGAGATACGACGCAATGTCATCGTTCGTCCACGTGGCCAGCGGGTTGATCTTGACCAGGCCGAACGCCTCGTCCCAGCTGACGATGGGCGCGACAGCCCGCGTGGGGGCATCGACGCGCTTGAGGGCGGTGAGCCAGGCCTGGCTCCCCTGCACGGCCTGGCGCAACGGGGCAACCTTGCGGAATTGGCAGCACTGGTTGCTCCCGCAGGGGTAGGCCGCGGCCTCGGGGCCGGGCTTGGTCACGGTCAGATTCAAGTTGTAGTGAGCGCTGACGTCCTCGACAAAGGCCAGCGTCTCGGGGAAATGCGCCTCGGTGTCAAGGAAGATCACCTCTATGCCGGGGGCCGCCTTCGTCGCCAGGTCGATGAGCACCACGTCCTCGAAGGAGGCGGCGAGGACCAGGGAGTCTCCGAATGTGTCGACGGCCCAAGAGATGACCTTCCCGGCCGGGGCCGACTCGAAGGTGCGATTCAAATCGGCCAATTCCTCAACGCTGAGCCTCTGATCCGCCATCGTCGATTCGGTCACTGGGCTTCCTCCTTCTTTCTAAGCTGGGGACAGGCCGCCCTTTCGCCCACCCTGAGGATGAGTTTTTAGCGTGGCCTCGGCCGCCTTGACGCACGGCGGAATCCAGACCAAAGTATACATGACTAAATTGGTCAACATTCGAAGGGGTCCTATGGACACCGCGGCAACACTCGCACCTCGGCCTTCCACCCCCGCCGGCCCTGCTCCTGGCCGGCCGGGTCGACCCAACGCGTCAACGGGCTCTTCCGTGCGACCCTTCGGCCACCCGTTGGGTCACCTCGACCTGCTCGAGTCGCTGGCTATCTTCATCATCCGCGAGGTCGCCGCCGAATCGGAGCGGCCTGTCCTTCTCTTCAGCGGCGGGAAGGACTCGGCGGTGCTCCTTCACCTGGCGGCCAAGGCCTTCAAGCCGGGGAAGATTCCCTTCCCGGTGCTCCATGTCGACACCGGGCACAACTTCTCCGAGGTGCTCGACTATCGCGACGCGCAAGTCGAAGCCGTGGGCGCCCGGCTCCTGGTGGCCAAGGTGCAGGACACGATCGATAAGGGGCGCGTCGCGGATCCGGGGCCGGTCGCTTCGCGTAACCGCCTGCAGACCACCACGCTGCTCGACGCCATCAACGAGAACCGTTTCGACGCCGCTTTCGGCGGGGCGCGGCGCGATGAGGACAAGGCGAGAGCCAAAGAGCGCGTCCTCTCGTTCCGCGATTCCTTCGGGCAGTGGGACCCCAAGCGGCAACGCCCCGAGCTTTGGCAGCTGTACCAAGGCAGCGTGCGGCCCGGCGAGCACCTGCGTGCGTTCCCCCTTTCGGACTTCACCGAACTGGACGTGTGGCAGTACATCCGCCGTGAGAGCATCGAGCTTCCCTCTATCTATTACGCCCACGAGCGGACGGTCGTCGAACGCGATGGCATGTTGCTTGCGGTGAGCGAGTGGGTCTCGCCTGAGGGATCCGAAGTCGCAGAGACCACCATGGTGCGCTACCGCACTGTGGGCGATGCCACCCTCACCGGCGCGGTGCGATCCGACGCGACAACCGTTGAGGACATCATCCGTGAGGTGGCGGCGTCACGCATCTCCGAGCGGGGTGCCACACGCGGCGACGACCGCTTTTCCGAGACGGCAATGGAAGACAGAAAGCGCGAGGGGTACTTCTAAAGACCATGAGCCAGATGCCCAGCCCCCCGCCAGCGGGCGGTCAGGAGCTCGGCGCCGACACCATGGACCTGCTGCGCTTTGCCACCATCGGGTCGGTCGACGACGGGAAGAGCACCCTGATCGGTCGCCTCCTCTT
Source organism: uncultured Acidimicrobiaceae bacterium (assembly GCA_963737745.1). Taxonomy (GTDB): domain Bacteria; phylum Actinomycetota; class Acidimicrobiia; order Acidimicrobiales; family RAAP-2; genus Bog-473. The sequence goes on from CAVTTR010000006.1 coordinate 7,205, forward strand.
TGACACCCGTCAACTCTTCGACGACCAGGTCGATGCCATTTCGGCTGCCTCGGAGCGACGGGGCCTCGGCGAAGTCGATCTGTCCTTCGTCACCGACGGCTTGCGGGCCGAGCGCGAGCAGGGCATCACCATCGACGTGGCCTACCGCTACGCCGCCACGCCCGACCGCAAGTTCGTCATCGCCGACTGTCCGGGGCACCTTCAGTACACGCGCAACATGGCGACCGGGGCCTCGACCGCCGACCTGGCCCTGGCCCTGGTCGATGCCACCGAGGGGCTGCGGGAGCAGTCACGCCGACACATCTGCATCGCCGCCCTGCTCGGTGTGGACCAGCTGGTGGTGTGCGCCAACAAAATGGACCTGATGAAGTGGGACAAGTCGGCCTACCAGGCGATCGTCGACGAGATCGATGAGCTGGCGCATACCCTCGGTCTCGCTTCGTACACGGTGATCCCAATCTCTGCCCTTAACGGCGACAACGTCGTCGAACGATCCGATGCGGCGCCGTGGTACGACGGCCCGACGGTGCTGGACTCCTTGGAATCGGCCCAGGCCGGCGGCTGGGCCTCCCAACATGGGCTGCGACAGGGCAACGGAGGACGCCTCCCGGTGCAGTGGGTGCTGCGCCAACCCGGGGGTGGGCGTAGCTATGCCGGCATGGTCAACGGCGGCCCGTTCCGCACCGGCGACCCGGTGATCGTCCTGCCCCAGGGGCAGTACACGACGGTGCGCTCCATCGAGACCGCCGACGGCCCGATCCCACGGGCCGAAGTCGGGCTCTCGATCTCACTGAACCTGACCGACGACCTCGACATTTCACGCGGCGACCTCATCTCGTCATTGGAGGAGCCGCCCAAGGTCACCGACAATTTCGAAGCGACGATCTGCTGGTTCCACGACCGCCCTCTGACCGCAGGTGACCGACTCAAGCTCAAGCACACGACGCGGGTGACCCCGGTCGTGGTCGAGAGCGTGGAGGGGATCTTCGACGTGAACGCACTCGAACTGCAGGATGCCACCGAACTGCGCGAGAACGACATCGGCGTTGTCCGTCTGCGCACGGCGACGCCTCTCGCCATCGACACCTACAAAGTTGATCGGATCACCGGCAGCTTCGTCCTGATCGATGAAGCCACCATCGCCACCGTGGCCGCCGGCATGGTTGGCCCTCCACTTCTGCAGAGCTGAGTCCCGGAGCGTGAACAGGGAACCAGGCCGGTGACGGCGTACTACCCGGTGTCCCTCAATGTCGAAGGACGCGCCTGCCTCGTCGTGGGGGGCGGCCCCGTGGCCGTCCGCAAGGCGCGCGGCCTGTTGGCCTGTGGTGCCACCGTGACCGTGATTGCCCCTGACGTCTGCGCCGCCATGGCCGAGCTCGACTCGCTCACCATTGAGCGGCGCCCCTATGCCGCGGGTGAAGCGGCAGCGTACCGACTGGTCGTGACCGCCACCGGCAACCCCGCCGTCGACGGTGCGGTCTACGCCGACGCCGAAGCGGCCGGCGTCTGGGTCAACAGCGCCGACGACGTCGCGCACTGCTCCTTCATCCTCCCGGCGGTCCATCGCGACGGGGCGGTGACGGTGGCCGTTTCGACGGGTGGCTCCAGTCCTGCGCTGGCCACGTGGTTGCGGGCCGGGCTCGCCGCCCACGCAGGGACAGGGTTGGGCGACGTAGCCGACATGTTGGACCGGGCGCGCCAAAGCATGCACGACGCCGGCCGCAGCACCGAACTGGTTGACTGGGCGGCGCTGCTCGACGGACCGCTGCTGGGCCTCGTACGCGAGGGGCACCTGGACGAGGCGCGGGCCCTCGTGGAGGCCGCCACCCGAACACGCCTGGCCCCGTAGTTCTGGGCGACAGAGGCTACGGCTGCACCACCATGAGCACCGAACCGAGCACCAGCAAGACCACCGCCACGATGGCGGCGAGCACCATCGTCCGCGCATCGCTCAGCACCTCGCGGCTGATCACATCGCCACCCCCCTTGTGGCCTGGAAACAGGGCTGTCTGCAACCGGCGCTCCGCCGGCCAGAGCGCTCCTTCGGCCACGAGGACCATCCCCACGAAAACGAAGAGACCGCCCATGACCCACCCCTCGTGCAGCGAGTACGCGCCATGGCCGAGGGCCAGCAGGAGCAACCCGAATACGGGTATGCCGTAAATGCTTCGTCCGACCCAGTTGACCCCGGGCCGAAAATACCGCTGCAGTGCCTCGGGCAGCGCAGTCCCACCCGAGAGCGCCGTGCGAAGCCGCGCTGCCGTGGTGGCACTGGCCACCAAGGTGGCCAGCCCGACGACCACGCAACCCACGTGCATGATCAGCACGACGTCGAAGGCCGGCCCGTCCGGCTGGTGGTGCATGCCCTCATCTTCACAGTTCGGGCCGCGGTGGTGTCCGGCACGTGAACATGCAGCCTGCACGGGTATCTGACCCTGTACCGTAGGGAGCGACACCAGACGAACGAAGAAGGCGATCGCCGATGAGTGGGGACCGATGAACCAATTACGACTCGACCCTCTGTCTGGCCGCTGGGTGGTGGTGAGCCCGGGGCGATCCGAGCGGCCGTACTCGTTCGTCACCCGCACTCCCTGGGTCGAGGAAAGTTCCCGACCCTGCCCCTTCTGCCCCGGCAATGAAGAGACCACCCCACCGGCACTCGAGACCTACGGTCCCACCGGTCGTTGGCTCGTCCGGGTGGTCCCCAACCTGTACCCGGCCTTCGAGGGTGACGAGCCATTTGTCGTTGCCAACCGGGGCCCCGTGTTCACCCAAGCCACCGCCGGCGGCATTCACGAGATTCTGATCTTCTCGCCGGAGCACGACGTCACCTGGGGCATGCTCACCGAGGAGCAGGCCAGCCTGGTGATGGCCGCCCTCCGTGATCGGCTCGAGGAGCACTCGCAGCGGCCCAACCTTCGCTACACCCAGGCCATCGTCAATTCGGGGCGGGAGGCGGGAGCCTCACTCGAGCATCCGCACGGACAGCTGTTGGGCATGTCCTTCATCCCGCGGGAGCTGGCCGAGGAGCAGGCGCGCTTCGCGCGCTTCGTCGGGTCCTGCCTGCTGTGCACGACCATAGAGGCCGAGGAGGACTCGGGACAGCGGGTGATCTATGCCGATGCCCGGGTGGCGGTCATCTGCCCGTTCTGGAGCGCGGTGCCGTACGAAATGCTGGTCATCCCCCGCGACCACTACCCTCACCTCCACAACAGCCCGACGCCGGATCTCTTGGCGGTGGGCGAGGCCATTCGCCGCTGCCTGGGCCAGCTGGCCGAAACCGTCGGCGACGTGGCCTACAACATCGTGTTCCACTCAGCCCCGTACCGGGCCGGTGAGCCCTACCACTGGCACGCGCACATCTGGCCCAAGGCCACCACGACGGCGGGCTTCGAGCTCGGTACCGGGGTGGCCATCAACGTCGTCTCTCCCGAGGAGGCGGCGGACATCCTCAAGGTGTCCGCCATGGCCCGCTAGCCCGGCCGAAGCGAACGCACCAACTCGAAGACGGCCACCAAGTTACGGACCACTTCGCGGTCGGGCCCGGTGAGCCCGCCGATTCCCGGTGTGTTCAGGTAGCCATTCAGCACAGCCCGGCGATTCCGCGTCTCCCAGGCCTGCCCGAGCGGAGCCAGGTCCAAGCGCCCGGCCGGATCGCGTTCACGGGCTGCCTCCATGCTGGCCAGGTGCAGTGACCACAGCAGGTCAGCCACATCAGCCAGCGGGGAGCGGTGGCTGGGCGTTGGCCTGCCGTGCAGGACACCGCCCGGCATACAGTCACTGACCACCCACCCCTGGTCGGTCCGCGAGGTGCGGTTGAGCTGGAAGTCACCGTGGCTGCGTATGGCCGGCAAGCGGACGTTGGTCCCGCGCAAGGACTTCATCAGCTCGGCCATTCCCGGCACGTCGAGCAGGTCGGGATCGGCCTCGGCAATCTCGGACTCGGCGGCATCGACCCAGTCCGAGACCGGCTCGCGCTGGCGATCGAAGGCTTGGTCGAGGGCCAAGTGCATACGAGCGGCCATGGTGCCCAGCGCATGGGCTTCGGGCCCGAAATCGCCACCCGCGGCTTCGGGAGGCCCGCCGAAGGCGTAGAGGTCACGAAGCGACGTCATCGCCAGGGCCCACCCGCCCGAGCGGTCGGCCAAAGGTTCTTGAATGAAACCCAGATCCCTTTCACCCCAGGTCCAACGGACCAGCGGTGCCGCCACGTGATTGAAGCCGGCGCCATCGAGTGCCTGCAAGAAGTCGACCGCCGGATGGGGATGTTCGAACACCCAGGGGAAGACCCAAAGGTCACCCCGGTCCCCGCAATCGAGCACGATGGCCCGTGCGTCGTCACGCACCAGCGCGACCGGGCCGGGACGCGGGGCGACACGCCGGATGACGGCCAGGGCGAGTGGCGCCAGTTGGGCATCGCGCAGCGCGTCGGTGCATACCGCCAGACCGTCATCGTCGTCGAGCAGGCCGAGTGCCATCTCGTCGCCGGCCCGGAGGAAGTGCGGCTCGTCGCCCACCCGACGCAGGCCGACGACCAGATGAGCCAACCGGCCGTTGACCTCGGCCACCAGGTCGAGCAGGCCCGGCCGTCCGGGAAGAAGCACCTCGGCCCGGCGTATGACGATCTCCGTCGCCGCCGTGTCACGCCATTCCTCTACCGGACGGTGCGAGAGCCAGGCCTCAACCAAGGTGCGCAAGGCTTGCTCTCGCTCAGGTGTCATTCCATCGACCGCCGATCCTCGTCCACCAGATCGAACCACAGAAAACCGTAGGGCGGAAGGGTGATCGTGTAGGGCTCCTCGGTCACGTTTGGAAATGGCACGCGGCCGATCACCTCGTGGGGGGTGGTCCCGGCCCACTTGGCCAGCGACAACTCGGCCGGCTGGGCGAAGCGGCTCAGGTTATGGACGCAGAGCACGGCCTGGAATCGCCGCACCACGTCATCGCCGGCTCCCTCGTTTCCGGCAGGGACCGTACGGGCCATGACCATGGTTCGCTCCCAGTCCCGGCCTTCGGGGCCGGCCTCGAGCACCGAGGGGGCACCATGCGCGCCGGGGGCGGGCGTGAGAATGTCTGCCACCTCCCCCGAACGCATGTAGGCCAGCACGGAGGGATTGGCGCACGGGAGGACCTCCATTTCACCCACGCCCATCACCGGGAGGGCGCGACGCTCGGTCAGCATGCGGCGGAGCCAGTGCAAGAAGGACCCTTGATTCCGCAACTGCGCCTCCACATTGACCGCACTGAACCCATAGACCGGATCCATCAACGGGGGGAGGTAGAGCTGGGCGAAGTCGGCCTTGGAAAACCCACCGTTGCGGTCCGGTGACCACTGCATCGGGGTGCGCACCGAGTCACGGTCTCCGAGGTAGATGTTGTCCCCCATCATCAGCTCGTCCCCGTAGTAGATAACCGGACTCCCGGGGAGAGAGAGCAACAGGGCGTAGAGGAGCTCGGTCGTGCGTCGGTCGTTGTCAAGGAGGGGGGCGAGCCGACGCCCGATCCCCATGTGGCGTTTCATACGCGGGTCTTTGGCGTACTCGGCAATGAGATAGTCACGGTCCTCATCGGTGACCATCTCCAAGGTGAGCTCGTCGTGGTTGCGCAAGAAGATGGCCCACTGGCACGAGTCATTGATGACCGGCGTCTGCGCCAGGATCTCGGTGATGGGATAGCGCTGCTCGCGTCGCACCGCCATGAAAAGTCGGGGCATGAGGGGAAAGTGGAAGCACAGGTGGCACTCGTCGCCATCGCCGAAATAGTCCGCCACGTCACTCGGCCACCCGTTGGCTTCGGCCAGGAGGATCCGCCCGGGGTAGTCGGCTTCCAGTTGCTTGCGGATGCGCTTAATGAAGGCATGCGTCTCGGGCAGGTGCTCGCCGGCCGTGCCATCTCGTTGGTAGAGATACGGCACGGCATCGAGCCGGAACCCGTCGAATCCCAGGTCCAGCCAGAACCGGACCAGGTCGATCATCGTGTCCGCGACCTCTGGATTGTCGTAGTTCAGGTCGGGTTGGTGGTGGAAGAAACGATGCCAGTAGTACTGCTGGCGCGTGTCGTCCCAGGTCCAGTTGGACCGTTCGGTGTCAGTGAACACCACGCGGGCATCGGGCCAGCGTTGGTCGTCGTCATTCCACACATACCAGTCCGCCTTGGCGTTGTCGCGGCTCGAGCGTGACTCTATGAACCAAGGGTGCTGATCGCTGGTGTGGTTCATGACCAGGTCGGCGATGACCCGGATGCCACGCCCGTGGGCATCCTCCAAAAAGGCCACCAGATCGCCGATACTCCCGTAGTCGGGGTGCACGTTGAAGAAGTCACTGATGTCGTAGCCGCTGTCGCGAAAGGGGGAAGGGTAGAACGGGAGCATCCAGATGCAGTCGATGCCCAGCCACTCGATGTAGTCGAGTTTCTCGCGCAGGCCCTTGAGGTCGCCGGTGCCGTCGTTGTTCGAGTCGTAAAAGCCGCGGATCAGGACCTCGTAGAAGACGGCGTGCTGGAACCACCGCACCGAGGGGTCGAACGGACCCTCGCCGGCGCTCACCGGAATCGGGGGCAGGCTCATCAAAGGGGGCTCACCAATCGAACGACCCTCACTGAGAAAACGATACGCACGAACGCGTCAGCCATTGAGGCCCATGAGGCGATCGGCGGCTTGATACGGGTCGAGCTCACCGGCGGCTAAGGCCTTCACCGCGCTGGCGAACTCCTCGCCCGATGCCAGTTCGTCGATGGCGAGCGCGCTGCGGGCCAGCAGCACCCGCTGCAACTCGTGCGCCATGCGGTCCGCCCGGCGTTGCTCGAGAATGCCCGACGACACCAGGTGGACCCGATGACGAGAGATCTCACTCCAGAGCTCTTCGAGTCCCTGGCCCGTGGAGGCGACGGTGTCGATGATCGGTGGGCGCCATTGCGTGAAGGCAGAGAGGTCGAGCATCTGCTCGAGATCGCGGCGTGCCTCCCGTGCCCCCGGGCGGTCGGCCTTGTTGATGACGAACACATCGGCCACCTCCAAGAGACCAGCCTTGTTGGCTTGCATGGAGTCGCCCCAGCCGGGCGTGACCACGACCATGGTGGTATCGGCGGCCGACGCCACCTCGACCTCCATCTGGCCCACGCCCACGGTTTCGAGCAGGACGACGGGCATACCGGCCGCTCCCAGGACGCGCACCGCATCGGGAACAGCCAGAGCCAGGCCGCCGAGGTGCCCCCTCGTCGCCATGGAACGAATGAAGACGGTCGGGTCCAAGGCGTGCTGCTGCATCCGCACCCGGTCCCCCAAAATGGCGCCCCCACTGAAAGGCGACGTCGGATCGATGGCCAAGTACGGCCACCTGATCGACGGGCTCGGGGGAGGGCGCGGGCCAGCCCGAGCGGACCAAGGTGATCAGGCGATCGGTCAGGGTCGACTTTCCTGCCCCGGGGGCGCCCGTCAGCCCGACCGTGTAGGGCACCGGTGCTCGATAGGCCAGACCCGCCACCTTTAGGCCGGGCTCACCGCCGCGCTCGACCATGGAGACGAGTCGCGCCAGGGCCACCCGGTCGTTCTGCTGCGCCAGGGCCAGCAACGCGGCGGGGTCCGTCGGATGCTTGTTCATGTCGGATGCCGCCGGTTCATAGGGTCCCGTGCTCATGTGCCGGTTACCTTGGCACCGAGCGAGCACAGAGCACCAACCAGGTCCTCATAACCCCGGCTGATGTGGTGGGCGTTCGTCACGGTGGTCTCCCCCTCGGCCACTAGCCCGGCCAGCACCAGGGCCACCCCGGCCCGGATATCGGGGGCACGAACCCGGGCCCCGGAGAGTCGTGGCACGCCACGCACCACGGCGTGATGCCCTTCCGTCTTGATATCGGCGCCCATGCGGCGCAATTCCTCGACGTAGCGGAAGCGGCCCGAAAAGAGGTTTTCGGTCAGGATGCCCACCCCGTTCGCTCCGGTCAGCATGGCGACCAGCAGGGGGCTGAAGTCAGTGGCCACACCCGGGTACGGCAACGTGGCCACGTCGGCCGCCACCAGGCGGTGGTGGGCGGTGGCGCGGAGGCCGTCCGGCCCCATCACGGTGGTCACACCCATTTGGTTGACCTTGCGCAGCAGCATCTCCATGTGGTCGGGTCGGGCGTCGGCGATCGTCACGTCGCCGCCCGTCATTCCGGCCACCGCCACGAAGGTGGCGGCGACCACCCGATCAGGCACCACGCTGTGCGTGGTGGGCTGCAGCTCCTCGGCCCCCTCCACCTCGATGCGAGAGGTGCCCGCTCCTCGCACGACTGCACCCATCTGGCCCAACATCGCCGCGAGGTCGATGACCTCAGGCTCCTTTGCCGCGTTCTCGATGATCGTGGTGCCCTTGGCCAGAGCCGCCGCCATGAGCAGGTTGTCGGTTGCGGTGTGACTGGGGTACTCGAGCACCACCTTGGTGCCGATCAGGCGACCGCCCTCGACAAAGCCCCGTACCTCGCCGTGGGAGATCTCGAACCTGGCGCCCATGGCCGTGAGCCCGTTGACGTGGAAGTCGATGGGACGGTCGCCGAAGTCATCTCCTCCGGGCAGCGGCATGTGGACCTCACCGCAGCGGGCCAAGAGGAGCCCGAGAACCACCACCGATGCTCGCATGCGCTCTACCAGCTCGTAGGGCGCCACGGGATGCATGTCATGGGCGCGGGGTGTGGTGATGGCGACGTCGCCGTTCGCCAGCCGCTCGACGTCGGCTCCGACGGCCCGGAGAACCTCGGCCATGGAATCCACGTCGTCAATGACGGGCACGTTGTGGAGCACCGTGCGTCCCTCCGCCAGGAGACTGGCGACCATGAGCTTGAGGGCGGAATTCTTGGCACCCCCGGCCCGGATGACGCCGCACAACGGGCCGTTGGGCCGGACCATGATCTGTTCCACGGCCTCAAGTATCGCCGCTCCGGCGGGGGCCGAACGGCCCATTCGCAATGAGCGACCAAGTAGGGTCAGGGCCGTGCCGAGCGAACCTCAAGCCCCGGACCGCAACCTGGCCATGGAATTGGTCCGCACCACCGAAGCGGCCGCCATGGCCGCGAGCCGTTGGATGGGCCGCGGCGACAAGCTCGGGGCCGACGGCGCCGCCGTCGAGGCCATGCGGGTGGTCCTCTCCTCGGTCCAGATGGACGGCATCGTCGTCATCGGCGAGGGCGAGAAGGACAACGCCCCGATGCTGTTCAACGGAGAGCGGATCGGGGACGGATCGCCCCCCATGACCGACATCGCGGTCGACCCCATCGACGGGACGACACCGACTGCGCTGGGCCGGGGAGGAGCCCTGGCGGTGATCGCCGTATCCGAACGCGGCACGATGTTCGACCCGGGACCCTGCGTCTACATGGAGAAACTGGCCGTCGGGCCGCGGGCCAAGGGGGCCTGCGATATCCGCCGTTCTCCCACCGAGAACCTGCACGCACTCTCCGAGGCCCTGGGGCGGCCGGTGCGCGACCTCACCGCCGTCATCCTCGATCGTCCACGTCACGAGGCACTGATCGCCGAGGTACGCACCGCCGGAGCCCGCATCCGACTCATCACGGACGGAGACGTGGCAGGGGCCATCGCCACCGGATGGCCGGGCGCCGGCACGGACATCCTGTTCGGCATCGGGGGCACGCCCGAAGGTGTGCTGGCTGCCGCGGCCCTCAAGTGCATGGGCGGGGAGATCCAGGGACGTCTCTTTACCCGCGACCCGGCGGAGCGAAAGGCGGCGCTGGCCGCCGGCTACGACCTCGAAGCCGTCCTCACCACCGATGACCTCGTCCAGGGCGAAAACTGCTTCTTTGCCGCCACGGGAGTGACGGACGGGGAATTGCTGCAGGGCGTGCGCTTCCACGAGTTCGGTGCCACCACGCAGTCATTGGTCATGCGCTCCAAGTCCGGGACGCTTCGAACCATCCACGCCAATCATGCGCTGGCCAAGCTTTCGGAGTTCAGCTCCGTTTCATTCGCCTGAGGCGCCGAAGCGTGTGAGCTCGCTACTCGTGCGAGCCGGCCACGCTCAACCTGAGCTCGGCTCGGTCCAGCGCCTCCTGCGCCTCACGCAGAGGGAGGTCGGGTACCTCGGTGCCGGCAGATTGATCCGCTGCGGCGCCCCGCCCTGAACTCAGCTCGGCCACTCTCTGCGCCGCCACTTCGCGGGCCCGTTCGGCCCGTGGGACGTCGATCTCTTCGGACAGCTCGGCGATCCCGGCCAGGACGGTCACCCGGGTGGAGAGCCCGGGCAGCGGGCCGTCGCCCTCGGCCAAACCCTCGGCCGCGCCGGGACTCGTGTCGACCTGGACGAAGCCACCATGCACGGCCAGACGGAGCTGCGTCCCATCGGCCAGATCCACCTTGACCAGGCCCGGGACAACGTCACCGACAAGCGGGGTGTGGCCGTCGAGCACGGTGAGCGCGCCTTCCGACGTGGCCAGAACGATCGCCGTCGCCCCGCCAGCAACAAGAGACTGCTCAGGCGTGACCACCTCCACACCGAAGACGTCGTCGGCCACTAGCCGGCCTCGTCCTGCAACGTCTTGGCCTTGGCCAGGACCGACTCCACGCCGCCCACGTTCAGGAAGGCCTGCTCGGGAATGTTGTCCAGCTCGCCGTTGACCAGGGCCTCGAACGACTCGACGGTCTCGTCGATGGGCACGTTGATGCCGGGCACCCCGGTGAAAACCTCCGCCACGAAGAAGGGCTGCGACAGGAAGCGCTGAATCTTGCGGGCTCGGGTCACCGTGACCCGGTCTTCCTCGGAGAGCTCGTCCATCCCGAGGATGGCGATGATGTCCTGGAGCTCCTTGTAGCGCTGCAGCACTTCTTGGACCCGACGGGCCACCGCGTAGTGACGTTCCCCGACGATCTCAGGAGCCAGGATGTTCGACGTCGAGGCCAAGGGGTCCACGGCCGGGTAGATGCCCAGGGCGGCGATCTGCCGGGAGAGCTCGGTGGTGGCGTCGAGGTGGGTGAACGTGGTGAACGGCGCCGGGTCGGTGTAGTCGTCCGCCGGGACATAGACCGCCTGCAGTGAGGTGATCGACTTTCCCTTGGTCGAGGTGATCCGCTCCTGCAACTCGCCCATCTCGTCGGCCAACGTCGGCTGGTAACCCACGGCCGAGGGCATGCGGCCGAGCAGGGTCGAAACCTCGGAGCCCGCCTGGACGAAACGGAAGATGTTGTCGACGAAGAGGAGCACGTCTTGGTTCTGCACGTCACGGAAGTATTCGGCCATCGTCAACGCGGCCAGGGCGACCCGCAGCCGCACGCCCGGGGGCTCATCCATCTGGCCGTAGACCAGCGCCGCCTTGTCGATCACGCCGGACTCCTGCATTTCCAGCCACATGTCGGTGCCTTCGCGGGTGCGCTCGCCCACGCCGGCGAAGACCGAGACACCACCGTGCTCCTGGGCCACCCGGTGGATCATCTCTTGGATGATGACCGTCTTGCCCACACCGGCCCCGCCGAAGAGGCCGATTTTGCCACCCTGCACGTAGGGCTCCAGCAGATCGATGACCTTGATCCCGGTCTCGAACATCAGGGCCCGCGGCTCCAGTTGGTCGAAGGCCGGCGCACTGCGATGGATCTCCCAGTAATCGTCGACCCCTTCGACCGAATCGGTGTCGAGCGGCTGGCCCAGCACGTTGAAGACATGGCCGAGAACGGCGTTGCCCACCGGGACCGTGATGCCCCGGCCCAGATTGCGCACGGGTGCGCCCCGGACGAGGCCATCGGTCTGCTGCATGCAGATGCAGCGCACCCGGCCGTCACCGATCTGCTGGGCCACTTCGGCCGTGATCTGGGCCGAGGTGCCGTCCAGTTCGATGGTGAACTCCACGGCGTGGTTGATCTCGGGCAGGGCGTGCGGCGGGAACTCCACGTCGATGACGGGTCCGGCGATCGACACGACCCGCCCGTCTTCGAGTGAGCCCGCGGGGACTGTGTCCTGAGCTGCGGTGGTGGTCATTGTGGTCAAGCTCCCTTCGACTGGCGGAGCGCCTCGGCGCCGCCAACGATTTCCATGATCTCAGTGGTGATCGAATCCTGACGGGCGCGGTTCATGACGCGGGTCAGGGTGCGTACGAGCTCGTCGGCGTTGTCGGTCGCCGCGGCCATGGCGCGCTGTTGTGCGGTGAAAAAGGCGGCCGATCCTTCGAGCAGGGCAGAGAAGATCTCCGACTCCGCTGCCCGCGGCGCTAACTCGGCGAGCAGCTTCTCAGGCTCGGGCTCGAACTCGGTGTAGCCCACGGTGCCGGGTTGGTGGTCATCGACCGCAGCCTCGCCCTCCTCTTCATCCGGGAGGGGGAGGGGCAGCATCTGGAGGACCTCCACGCGCTGGGTCCCGGCCGAGATGAAACGGGTCGAGACCATCTGCACCAGGTCCATCTCCCCCGCCACGAAGGGTGCGGTGACGGCGGCGGCCACGGCCCGCGCATCGTCAAACTCGGGCCGATCGGCAATGCCGGGAAACGACCGCTCGCTCTCGATGCCCCGATAGCGAAAGTAGCCCGGTGCTTTCTTCCCGACCGTCCACAGCGTCACCTGTGCGCCGTTGCGTTGGTGCTCGGCCACCAGGCGTTCGGTGGTGCGCAAGACCCCGGAGTTGTAGGAACCGGCCAGACCGCGGTCGCCCACGACCGCCAACACGCCGATGCGGGTCGGCGACTCGGGCGTCCCGAGCAGCTTCTTGGCCGCGTTCGGATCAGCCGCCGCCGTCACCCGCAGGATCTTCTCCATGCCGATCCGGTACGGCCGGTTGGCCGCGATGCGTGCCTGGGCGCGCACGATGCGTGAGGCGGCGATCAGCTCCATGGCCTTGGTGATTTTCCTGGTTGACTGCACGCTGCGGATGCGTCGCCGCAGAACGCGCTCTTGGCCACCGGCCATGGATCAGTCGACCTTCCCGGTGTCGAAGCCTTCGACAAATGAGGTCAGACCCCGGTCCAACTCGTCGCCGTCGGGCAACGCGCCCTTGGTCCGGATGGCGTCGAGGACGGCGGCGTGGTTGCCCTTGAAGTATTCGATCAGCTCGGTGGCGAATCGTTGCACTTCGGGTACCGGCACCGAGTCGGCCCAGCCCTTGGTCCCGGCATAGATCACCAGCACCTGCTCTTCGACCGGCACCGGCGCGTTCTGGGGTTGCTTGAGCAACTCGGTCAGGCGGTAGCCCCGGTCGAGCTGGGCCTGCGACACCCGGTCGAGCTCGGAGCCGAACGTGGCGAACGCCTCGAGCTCGCGAAATTGGGCCAGGTCGAGCTTGAGCGTTCCCGAGACCTGCTTCATCGCTTTGACCTGCGCCGCGCTGCCCACCCGGCTCACCGAGTTGCCGACGTTGATCGCGGGCCGGATACCCGAGTTGAACAGATCGGACTCCAAGAAGACCTGGCCGTCGGTGATCGAGATGACGTTGGTCGGGATGTAAGCCGAGATGTCACCGGCCTTGGTTTCGATAATCGGGAGTGCGGTCAGCGATCCGCCGCCCAACCCGTCGGAAAGCTTGGCCGCCCGCTCGAGCAGGCGGGAGTGCAGGTAGAAGACGTCACCCGGGTAGGCCTCGCGGCCCGGTGGGCGACGAAGCAGCAGCGAGACCGAGCGATAGGCCTCGGCCTGCTTGGAGAGGTCGTCGTACACGATGAGTGCGTGCTCGCCATTCTCCATCCAGTGCTGGCCCATGGCACAGCCGGCGTAAGGGGCGAGGTACTTGAACGGGGCCGGGTCGCCGGCCGACGCCACCACCACGACGGTGTACTCGAGCGCCTGGTGCGCCTCCAGAGTGGCCACGGTCTGCGCCACCGACGAGTTCTTCTGTCCGATGGCCACGTAGATGCACTTCACGCCCTGGCCGGCCTGGTTGAGGATGGTGTCGACGGCAACGGTGGTCTTGCCGGTCTTGCGGTCTCCGATGATCAGCTCGCGCTGACCGCGCCCGATCGGCGTCATGGCGTCGATGGCCTTGATGCCCGTCTGCAGGGGCTGGGCCACCGGCTGGCGGCCAACGATCCCCGGCGCCTGAACTTCCATGCGGCGGGACTCGGTGCTGTTGATCGGGCCCTTGCCGTCGATCGGCTCGCCGAGCGCATTGACCACGCGGCCCAGAAGGGCATCGCCCACCGGCACGGTCTGGATCCGGCCCGTCGCCTTCACCGTCTGCTCTTCTTCGAGCGTGTCCACCTCGCCCAGGACGACGGCACCGATGGTGTCCTCGTCGAGGTTGAGGGCCAGCCCCAGCGTGCCGTCCTCGAACTCGAGGAGTTCGTTCACCGCCGCACCGGGCAGTCCCGAGACCCGAGCGATCCCGTCACCGACCTCAACGATGCGGCCGATCTGCTCGGTCCCGACCGTCGGCGTGTAGTCCTCTACGTTCTTCTTCAGTGCCGCCGTGATCTCACTGGCGTCGATCGTCAGTTCTGCCATCAACCTGCTCCCTCTGTTTGAATCGTCGTTCCGCTCACCGGCATGGCGCTGATGTGAAATCCACTCTCTTCCCAACCGCCGGGCATGAGGTGCTCACGCAAGGCGTCGATCCGTCCTCGGGCGCTGGCGTCCACCTGGAGGTCGCCGATCTGTATGACGGCGCCACTCAATAGTGCCTCGTCGATGACGACCTGCAATTCTACCGGCGCCCCGGCCAGGCTGGTCAGTGAGTCGGAGAGCTCACGTTGTTGCGCCTCCTCAATGGGTGCGGCCGAACGTACACGCGCGATCCGCCAGCCTCGGGCCTTGGCGGTCTGCTCGACCAGCCAGTCCAAGGTGCCCACGATGTCGCGGGCCCGGCCGCCCGCCACGACGTAACGGATCAACCGGATTGCGCCCGGAAGCACCTTGCCTTCGAGCAACTGAGTGACCAGACCCTGGCGCGCCGAAGGCGCCAGATCACGATCGACCAGCGCGGCCCGCAGTTCGGGCGTCGACTGCACAATGCGAGCGAAGCGGAACAGGCTGTCCTCGAGCTCCTCCAACTCAGAGGTCGACAGGTCCTCGTGAATCGCCGTGGCGTAGCCCCCCACCCGCCGGCGTGATTGCATCAAGCTCAGCGACTCTTCCTCGAACGCCATTCCCTCGGCGGCGTGGCGGGCCCGGGTGGCCACCCAGCCCAGCGCGGCCGGCACTTCGGGCGCCCGTACCGCGGCGGAAGCAAAGGCGGCCAAGCGGCGGGCCGGTTCGGACACCTTGCCGGACAGGAGATCGAGCATGACGGCACGACGAATGGCCGAACGCATGGTGGTGTCGGTCAGAGCAGCGTTCAGCGCTGCGTTGGCCAGCACCAGCTGCTCAATCGATTCGAGATCATTCGCCAGCGTGCCAAGCACGTCAGTTCCGTCCGAGCTGGCAGCCTCCAGAATGGCAGCGGTGTACCCCGCAAGCTGTGGGTTCATTGGCGGGCCCCGGAAATTTCGGCGGCACCGCCGGAGGCGTCGGCGTTCAACGCACTGACGGCCTCCTCAATGAGGGCGTGGTGCGCTTCGGCATTGACCTCGCGCGCAATCACGCGTTCGACGACGTCCATGACGATCTCACCCAGTCGGTTCGCCGCTTCCTCGACGGCGCGCTGGCGAGCCAATGCCACCTCGGCCTCGGCGCTGCCGACGATGCGCTCGTACTCCGTCTGGCTCCGTGCTTGGGCTTCGACCCGTACCGCTTCGGCGGTCCGGTTGGCCTGCTCCACGATCTCCCGGGCCGTCTGCCGTGTCTCTTCGAGCACGGCATGGCGCTCGTCGTCGGCCGCCAACGCCTCGGCTTGCGCCTGGTCGGCCGCTTCGAGCGAAGCGCGGATCTGCTCCTGCTGTTTCGCCATGAGGCCGGCCGCCCACGGGACGATTCTCTTCACGATGAAGTACAGCAAGACGAGGAAGACAACGACCTCAATGATGAAGGAGGTCACTGGCGGGCCCCAGAACTCGTGGCGGCGTCGGCGCGCAGGGCTCCGGCCGCTTCTTCGATGAGGTCCTGGTGAGCCTCGGCCCGGACCGGGCGTCCGATGACGCGCTCGACAACGTCCATGGCAATTTCGCCCAAACGGTTCGCTGCTTCCTCGACGGCGTGCTGCCGGGCCAGGGCGACCTCGGCCTCGGCGCTGCCGACGATGCGCTCGAACTCCGCTTGGCCCCGCGTCTGAGCGTCGACCCGCACCGCCTCTGCCGTCCGGTTCGCCTGGGCCACGATTTCTCGCGCCGTCTGGCGTGCCTCTTCGAGCACGGCGCGGCGCTCATCGTCAGCGGCCGAGGCGTCGGCACGCGCTTGATCGGCCGCGTCGAGGGAGGCGCGGATGCGCTCCTGCCGCTCCGACATCGCAGCGTTGATCGGCGGAATGATCTTCTTCCCGATAATGACAACCAGGATGACGAAGACAATCAGCTCAACGATAAATGTCCCATTTGGCAGAAGGAAGATGCCTGCTGTTGTCATATTGCTCTCGGTCTCCGGTGTTTATCCGGCACGTTCACAGGTGAGTTCGGCTCGCTGCGGTGCAGCCATTGCCTACTTGACGCTCTTGGCGGCGAAGACGTAGACGAACACGACCATGAACAGCAAGTTGATGAAGTACATGGCTTCCACCAGACCAACGGTCAAGAAGAAGTACTGCCGTGCCTTGGCCTCGATCTCAGGCTGACGAGCGATAGCGGCGATGGTCTGCGAACCGGCCAGGCCGTCACCGACTGCGGCTCCAATGGCGCCACCGCCGAGGGCCAGACCGCCACCCACGAGTGCGCCGGCGATCCGTATCGAACTTTCTACTGTGTCTGCTGCCATGTTTCCTCTCCTTTTTCGAGAACTGCTTGAGAACTATGTGAATGAATCAATGGAAGGGGGGCGCTCGGCGCGCCTAATGCTCGTCTGTACTCATCCCCATGCCGAGATACATGATCGTGAGGAGGGCGAAGATGAAGGCCTGAATGGCGCCGATGAACAATTCATCGAAGGGCTTCCAAATGGCCAGACCGATCCACGAGAGATAGGGCGGGATCAAGGTGACGATGACGGTGATCATCAACACCCCCGAGAAGATGTTGCCGAAGAGTCGGAAGGTCATGGTGATCGGTTTGGTGATCTCTTCGATGACGTTGATCGGGAACAAGAAGGAGTACGGGGTGAAGTAGTGCTTGACGTAGCCCTTCAGGCCTCGGGCCCGGATGGAGTTGTAGTGCACGAGGAAGATGACGGTCACTGCCATGGCCAGGGGCAGATTGACGTCGCTGGTGGGAGGCGGCAGCCAGCCCGGGTCGCCACTGGGGATGAAGGCGATCCAGTTGCAGATGAGGATGAAGACACCGACGCCGACACCGAGCCCCACAAAGCGACGTCCTTGCGGCCCGATGGCCGAGTCGGCCAGATCACCGACCTGTTGGGTCAAGGTCTCCCAGAAGAGTTGCAGCTTTCCGGGGACGCCGGAAGTGACCTTGCGCACCATGAGGAATCCGAGGAGAAGGACGACGAGCGCGGCGGCCAACGTGGTCCACACGATGTCGAGATCGATGGTCAAGCCGCCGACGTGTACGACCCCTCGATGCTTGCCGATGGTGATGTTGCCACTGGCCAGAATAAAGCTGTGTCTCACTGGATCCCCTGGCTCACCAACACGCGACCAACGTTGACGACGAACAGAATTTGAAAGATGACGAGCCCGATCACGGTGCCGATGCCCAGCGGGCCGCTCAAGAACAGCAGGCCGATGGCGATCACCGTGATGATGCCCAGACGGGTGACGCTCTTCGTGCCCAAAGCACGGCGAAGGACCTTCTTATTCGTCTCGCCCTTGGTCTGCACCTTGGCCACGCCGGCATCGAGGAAGCGCAGGTTCAAGATCGCCATGGCGAGCCCGATGACGATGCCCACCGCAGCCAGAGGTGACGACACGAACAGGGCAACGATGACGGCCCCACCTCCGGCGATCAGCGCCGACACCGTCGTCCAACGCAGCACTTTGACCAGCGCCGTACCTTCGAGGTCAGAAAGACCCGACATCATGCTCATGACGCCCCCGTTAGAGATACTTGCGAATCTGTGCGACCACGAAGAACGTGGCCGTGGCCAATCCCAGCAACAACCCCACCACCAGCAATGCCGGTGCAGTGTGCCACGTATCGTCGGCCCAGATTCCCAACGCCACGCCGACACCCACACACATGGCGGCGGACAGCCCCATTCCCAAGAAGGCCACGGCGCTCGGCAGAGGTTTGACCCCACTGGGGTCGGCCGAGGGACCTCCCGGCCGCTCCGAGTCCGTCACTGAACCGGGCGCGCATGATGACGCTCACTTGACCACGCATACGAAAACCGATCCCCTACGAGAGACGTGGCGCGCCAGAGTCCGTCGGCCGACAGCCGACAATGGGGGCGTCGTACGAGGCGAGGTGGACGGAGTACACAGGCGTCATCATCGCACTTTGCGCCTAATGCCGTCCAAACGATTCGGGTGCTCAGGACCAACTCAGGATGTGCTCACGATCAAGGGAAGCGGATCACCTCGGCCGAACGGCCCCTTTCGGTCCGCTCGGGAGGGAGCCCGTTCGTCGTCGCCCCGCCGAGCGTCTCCTCGGCCACATCGTCCGCCGCATTGTCGGCCGCCTCGCCGTTGCCTTTGCGCAACCCCGGATGGAAAAGGGTGTAGAGCCCGGCCCCTAGAGCGGCCACCCCTAAGGGGATGAAGGCGTTGGCCCGGTGCATGAACAGGGGGAACAGAAGGAATCCCGAAAGGATGGCGGTCCAGGCCCACAAGATGATCACGCTGCGCCTGGGGCCGTGACCCAGCCGGAGCAGACGGTGGTGGATGTGCTGCTTGTCGGGGGTGTGGAAGCTGGTCCCGTGGGCCGTACGCCGTATGAAAGCGAAGGCCAGATCCACGATGGGCACTCCCAAAATGAAAAAGGGGATGAACAGTGGAGCGAAGAAGAAATAGGTCACACCACTCGTGGGCGGCGTTCTGCCCCCGATGACCATGGTCGAGGCCGCCATGAGGACGCCAAGGAGGAGTGCGCCGGCATCACCCATGAAGAGGCGGGCCGACTGCCTGCGCCCAGCCGGAAAGTTAAAGGGGAGAAAGCCCAGGCAGATGCCGCAGGCGATCACGGCCACCAGAGGGCCGACGTTGTCCACCGGCAGGATGCCCAGCGCCATGAGCCGTATGCCGTAGACCGCGAGCGCACCCCCACCGATGGCCACGATGCCGGCGGCCAGCCCATCGAGGCCATCGATCAAGTTGATGGCATTGGCCAGCGCGATCACCCAGGCCGCCGTGATGAGTGGAATGACGCCCGGGGTCAGCACGATGAAGCCCGCGAGGGGCACCTTGAACTGGTACATCGTCACACCAAGGAAGTACAGGATGCTGGCCGCCAGGATTTGCCCGGCCATTTTTGCCGGGGCCGACATGTCCCGCACGTCGTCGATCAGGCCCACGGCAAAGATCGCACCGGCTGCCAGCACCACGCCCAGCATCTCGGGGGAATCGACGAAGACCGGGCGCAGGGCCGGAACGGCCGCGGCAGCCAACACCGCCACCAAGGAACCCAGGAACATGGCCGCCCCGCCGCCGTACGGGATCGGCGTGTCGTGCATGGTGCGCTCGTTGGGCGCAGCCACATACCCCACCCGAAGGGAAAGGTTCCGAGCCGGCACGGTGAAGGCGGCCGTGGCTCCTGCTGCCACCACCAGCACCAGCACGTACCACCCGAGGTCCGGCATGCGGTCCTTTTTCTACTTCAAAAGGTCGGGGTAGGGCGCGAAGCCCCCACACAGTTCGGCCACCTCAGAACGAACGGCCACGACTTCCGTTTCATCGGCCCGGCCCCGCAGCGTGCGACCGATGAGGGAGGCGATCGTTTGCATCTCGCCCGGGCCCATGCCCGCCGTCGTCTCGGCCGCCGTACCCAGCCGGAGTCCCGACGTGACGAACGGGGACCGGGGGTCGTCGGGGATGGTATTGCGGTTGAGGGTGATTCCGGCCCGGTCCAGCACCTCTTGGGCCTCCCGACCTGTCAGCTCCTCGTCGAAGGTGCGTAGGTCGACCAGGATCATGTGGTTGTCGGTGCCGCCAGAGACGAGCCGGAAGCCTTCGGCCATCATGGCCGAACCCAGGGCGGCGGCATTGGTCACCACATCGGCGGCGTACTGCCGGAATTCGGGGCGAGATGCTTCGGCGAATGCCACCGCCTTGGCTGCGATGACGTGCTCCAGCGGCCCACCCTGGAGTCCCGGGAACACGGCACTGTCGATCTTTTTGGCCAGGTCTTCGTTGCAAAGGATGGCGCCACCCCGCGGGCCGCGCAGGGTCTTGTGAGTCGTCAACGTCACCACGTCAGCCACGCCCACCGGGCTGGGATGCGCTCCTCCGGCGATGAGACCCGCTGGATGGGCGGCGTCGAACATGAAGAGGGCACCGATGGAATCTGCGATCTCGCGGAAGGGCTGCGGGTCGATCGTGCGGGCGTAGGCGGTCGAACCGGCGACGATCAGGGCCGGCTGCTCCCGCTTGGCCAGGTCGGCCACCTGGTCAAAGTCGATGACTTCGCCCGGTTCGGCGGCATCGTCTCGGGCCGGGGTGACCCCATAGGCGACGAAACGCCAGATCTTCGAGGTGATCGAGGCGGGGGACCCGTGGGTCAGGTGACCGCCGTGATCGAGCCGCATGGCCAGAATGGTGGCGCCCGGCTCGAGGAGAGCCTGGTAGACGGCCAGGTTGGCGTTCGCCCCGGCATGGGGCTGCACGTTGGCGTGGTCGGCCCCGAAGAGGGTGGTGGCCCGGTCGCGGGCGAGGTCCTCCACTTCGTCGATGATCTGGTTTCCTCCGTAGTACCGCTTCCCGGGGTACCCCTCGGAATACTTGTTGGTCAGCACCGAGCCTGAGGCGGCGAGTACGGCGGGCGAGGTGAAGTTCTCCGAGGCGATGAGTTGCAGCGTGGTCTGTTGGCGCTCCAGCTCCAATCGGATCAGGTCTGCCACCTCGGGGTCGGAGGCCAGCGCAGTTTCGTACGTGCTCATGGAGTTCGGGTTCTTTCGTAGTCGTCGTCGTGGTCGGCGTTTCGGGCGTGGTCGGGGCGATCGGCATGATCCGAGTCGAAGGCGACGCGCATGAGGGCTCAGTCTACTGAGCAGGTCGCAAGAGGCTGGGCCGAAGCGGTCGACCACTCTCTTTTCGGTGCCCCGACCTGGACCGGACCGACGTGTCGGGTAGGTGCTCGGACTCCTCAGCCTTGATCGCTGGTGTCCCTCTTGCGGGCGAACCACCTGCGCTTGCGGACCCCCATCAGAAGCGCGGCTTCGACGAAACTCTCGGGTAATGCGCCGACGCGGCGCACTCCCGGAGGCGACACGCTGCAGTCAACGACGGTCGTACTCGGGCCGCGACGCAAACCACCATCGAGGACGAATGGCACTTCCTCGTCGCCTTCCAACTGAGCCCGTACTTCTCCCGCACTGACCAGCGTCGATCCGTCGGCGCGTCGCAACGTCGTGACGGCGAGTGGCCCACTCCGACGGCACAGCACCCGGAGGGGACGCCATGCGGGCATTGTGAGAGAGATGACGGCGTCCCCACCTTCGGGGGGCAACGATCCAGGGTGGCGAGCCGGGACGATGACCGTCAGCGGACCGGGCCACATGCGATCCGTCACATGCGATGTCTCCTTATTCCACAGTGCCGCCAGTGCAACCGCCTGGCTCCGCTCCCCCACCACGAGGGCCCGGTTGGTCTCGTTCGAATGCGCGTCGTAGGCACGCAACTTCGTGAGCGCTCCCGGATCGGTGTAGCGGCCCGCCAATTGATAGCCACCATCGCCCGGAACGGCGACCAGACAACCTCTCGCCAAGGCGTCGACCACCTGGTCCAGTTGGCGCACCGTCATGACGTACGGGCCACTCATCGGGACCTCGCCACGAGGGCGCGTGGCCGCTGCGCCAAGTCAGCCTCCACGCGTACATCGACATATCCGAGCGACCCTGCCAGCTGCAACGCACGGGGAATCTGGTGCGGTGCCATCTCGATGACAACCGCACCGGGACGCGCCAGCCACGGGCGGGCCTGCTCGAGCAACTGTTCGACGTCGGCCAGCCCGGGAGTACCGTCAGAACCGGACCGGGCCACCAAGGCGCCATAGGGCTCGTGCTGCACGTCACCCGAAAGCTCGGTCCACTCGTCCGCCGCGACATAGGGCGGATTGGCGACGATCAGATTGATGGAGGCACGCATCTCGGCGGGCAGCGCTTCCAGCCACGATCCCCGCACGAAGCTGACGGGCAACACCTTGTCTCCGTGCTGGCGACGAACCCGTTCCAGATTCGCTCGCGCCACGACGAGCGCATCGTCACTTGTGTCGCTGGCCCACAGGCGCGCCGCGGGATGGCGATCGACTAGTTCTGTGGCCAGGGAAAGCACGATGGCGCCGGATCCGGTGCCCGCGTCCACGGCTACCGGCGCCACGAGTCCCAAATCGTCGAGCTCGCGCAGGGCAACCTCGACAACTTGTTCGGTCTCGGGACGAGGGATGAGCACCCGCGCGTCAACCAGGAGGTCGAGTGTGCGGAAGGCCCAATGGCCGAGGATGTATTGCAGAGGTTCGCCGGCTCGCCGGCGCGCCGCCAACCCACGAGCAGTTGAGATGTCCTCCGGGGCGAGCTGGTCGCCGGATCCCGGAGAGGGCCCCGAAGAAGACGCACCGAGCACGTCTTCGACGATGAAGCGCGCCTCATGGCGGAGGCCCAACAAGGCGGCGAGCTCTGTTATCAGCTCGCCCCGGGTCACGGAGCCTCTTCCTCCTCGCCTGCCAGTTGGCGTCCCCGCTTATCGGCCATCAATGCATCCGTGAGCTCGGTGAGATCGCCGGCCAACACTTGGTCCAGCTTGTAGAGCGTGAGGTTGATCCGATGGTCGGTGACCCGGTTCTCCTTGAAGTTATAGGTACGGATCTTGTCGGTCCGTGCGCCCGCCCCAACCTGACCCTTGCGCTGCAGCGACATGGCAGCGGCCTGACGATCCTGCTCCGCCTTGAGCAGCCGGGCTCGCAAGACGACCATGGCCTTGGCCCTGTTCTGGATCTGACTCTTCTCGTCCTGCATGGCCACCACTGTGCCGGTGGGGATGTGCGTGATGCGCACCGCAGAGTCCGTCGTGTTCACTGACTGCCCACCTGGACCGGTCGAGCGGTAGACGTCAATCTTGAGATCGTTGGGATCGATGTCCACTTCCACCTCGGCCGCCTCGGGCAGAACGGTGACGGTGGCCGTGGAGGTGTGGATGCGGCCTTTGGCCTCGGTCACGGGAACCCGTTGCACGCGATGCGTACCCGCTTCATGCTCGAGGCGAAGATAGGCATCGGCACCTTTGACCAAAATCACCGCTTCGTTTATCCCATCCCGATCCGAGGCGTCCTCCGAAAGGATCTCCACCTTCCACTTCTCCAGGGCGGCGAAGCGTTGATACATGTCGTAGAGCACGCGTGCGAAAAGATTCGCTTCATCGCCTCCGACAGCGCCACGGATCTCCATGATCACGTTGCGACCGACATTTGGGTCCTTGGGCAACAGGAGCGATTGGATCTCCGCCTCATGCGCGGCCACGGCCGCCTCGGCCTCATCCACCTCTTGGCGCATCATCTCTCGCTCATCGCCCGAGGCTTCGGTCATCATTTCGCGGGCGATGGCCACGTCGGCCCGGGAAGCGATCAACTCGTGCCAGACGCGGACGATCTCTCCCAGTTCCTTGTGACGGCGGGAGAGATCACGCACGCGGTCGGAATCAGAAAGGACCGCCGGATCAGCAAGGTCAGTCTCGACCGCTTCGAACTCGGACTCGAGCGCGGCAATCCGGTCTTCGAACATAAAGGGAATCCAGGGAAATGCGAATGGATCGGGCAACACGTGCCCGACTGTGTCGCGGCTTGATCAGTCCCGCGTCGCCGGGGCGGGCGCGGCCTTGGCCTTGCCCTTGCGCGCGCCATAGCGTCGCTGGAATCGCTCCACTCGTCCTCCGGAGTCAACCAGCTTCTGCTTGCCCGTAAAGAATGGGTGACACTCGTTGCACAGTTCCACGTGGAGGTCGGACTTGGTGGAGTGCGTCACGTACGTGTTGCCGCACGAGCACTTGACGGTAGCTTCGATGTAGTCGGGGTGAATGTCGGGCTTCATGGTGTCTCCTGCGTCGTATCGGTCGGGCCAGTGTAGGGGTTTGCCGGTGACTTCGTTCCGGCTCTCCGCCTAGGTGGCGGGTCCCTTGGCTATTTCGGCCAGGAATTCGTCGTTGCTGTTGGTCGTGCGGATCTTGTCCATGAGGAGTTCGAGTCCGGCTGCTTCCTTACCGTCATTGGCCAGCGCGTTGAGGACTCGCCGCAACTTCCAGACCTGCTGGAGCTGGCCTCGCTCGAAGAGCAATTCTTCATGCCGGGTCGAACTGGCGTTGACGTCGATGGCGGGGTACAGCCGGCGTTCGGACAGCCGGCGGTCGAGTCGAAGCTCCATGTTGCCGGTGCCCTTGAACTCCTCAAAGATGACCTCGTCCATTTTGGAGCCCGTCTCTACGAGGGCAGAGGCCAGAATGGTGAGGGAGCCGCCTTCTTCGATGTTGCGGGCGGCACCGAAGAACTTCTTGGGTGGATAGAGCGCACCCGAGTCCACGCCTCCGGACATGATCCTGCCGGTCGCCGGAGCGGCGAGGTTGTAGGCCCGGGCCAGCCGCGTGATGCCATCGAGGATGATCACCACATCGCGGCCGACCTCGACCAGGCGCTTGGCCCGCTCAATGGTCAGCTCGGCCACCTGTGTGTGCTCGTCCGCCGGACGGTCGAACGTCGAGGCGATGACTTCGCCGCGAACCGAACGGCGCATATCGGTCACTTCTTCGGGCCGCTCATCGACCAGAAGCACCATGAGATGAACGTCGGGATTATTGGCCTCGATCGAATGAGCGATCTGCTTCATGACCGTTGTCTTGCCCGCCTTGGGAGGAGACACGATCAATCCACGCTGTCCCTTGCCGATCGGCGACAGAAGGTCGACGATGCGAGCGGTCAGGTTGTCCTTGTCGCCCGCTTCGGCCATCTCGAGATGCAGTCGTGAGTCCGGAAACAGCGGAGTGAGATCTTCGAAACGCGGGCGGTTACGGGCCTCTTCGGGGTCGAGCCCCGACACGGTATCGATGCGGAGCAACGCCGGATACTTCTCGTTGTTCGACGCCGGACGGCACGCACCCTCGACATAGTCACCCTTGCGCAAGGCAAATCGGCGAGCCTGGCTGATGGAGATGTAGACGTCCTTGGGCGAGGGGAGGTAGCCGCCACAACGAAGGAAGCCATATCCTTCGTCGCGCAGATCGAGCATGCCCTTGACCTCAACCATCTCGCCTGAGTACGGCTGCTCCTGTCCGCCGCCGCCTTGCAGCTCTCCGCCAACGCCACGCTCACGCCCACGCCGACGTCGCCCACGCCGGTTTCCGAGGTCGCCCCCGTCACCACCCTGGGAATTGTTGTTGTTGTTGTTGTTGTGCTGGCTGTTGTTGCGATTCCCTTGATTCTGCTGACCCTGATTGGGTCGGTTGCGGTTCTGCTGATGGGTCGGCGCGCTTTGGCCATTTTGCTGGGAAGTGCTGTTGTCGTTGCCGTCCGAGAGCTCGGGCGGTTCGACGAAGACGGCCGGCCCATTGTCACTCGGAGCGTCGCCAGTGTCAGTGCCGGTGCTGGAGCTGGCGTCGGATGTTGGATTCTGGGTGACCGTCACTGCCTCTGCTGAGACGTCGGCCTGAGTGGCGGCAGAAGCTGCGACGCGAGGTCGGCGAGCCGGCTTCGCTCCGTTGGCGGCCTTTGACCCATTTGCCGCGCCATCCGGAGCGTCGCCATTGGCCGTTCCATTCGTGCCGTGGGCGTCGCCGTTGCTCGTGGCGCCGTTGCTGGTCACGCCGGTGGCGTCAAGAATGCGATCAATGATGTCGGCCTTCTTCGTCCGGGTCGTCGTTTTCAGCGACATGGCCTGGGCGATAGCACTGAGCTCGTCGCGCTCCTTGCCTTCAAGAACCGACCTTTCGAGCTGCTGTTCCGCAGTCATCGGGCTCCTCTTCCATAGAGGGTTATCACCGGCACGGGATATCCGGACGCGGCGAGTGAAATAGGGAGGAGAAAGGATGCGTACGGCACCTTCCCCCGATCACCTCTGCAAGAAGCACCCGGGACCAATTGGTTCCCGCGGGAGCGCTTCAAAGCGCAGTGGGGATGTACTTACATTAGCGGGACCACACGGACTATGCCAATACCCCTTCGAATTCCGATCGGAAGCCGCATGTGAACCACCAATAGTCTACAGGGAAATCTCAGTCAGAATGACATTCAGGTCCAGATCGACCACGGAGGGCACGGTGATCTGCCCAATCGCCAGATCCGGGTCTTTCAGTCCGTGGCCGGTAAGAACGCACACGACGGTCGAGCCCTCGGGGACCCCTGTTTTGATCAATCCGGCCACCGACGCCGCCGACGCTGCCTCACAGAACACCGATTCCTGTTGGGCCAGAAATGTGTACGCACCGAGGATTTCCTGATCGGTCACCGCAGCAATAGAGCCGCCCGACTCACTGGCCGCCGATGTTGCCGAGTACCAACTGGCAGGGTTCCCGATTCGAATGGCGGTGGCGATGGTCTCAGGATTCTCCACCGGATGACCCAGGACAATGGGCGCAGCGCCAGCGGCCTGGAAGCCAAGCATGCGCGGCAACTTGGTTGCCCGCCCTATCTCTTTGTACTGCAGGTAGCCTCGCCAATAGGCGGTGATGTTGCCGGCGTTGCCGACCGGTATGCAGTGCACATCGGGGGCGTCACCCAATACGTCGACGATTTCGAACGCTCCTGTTTTCTGCCCCTCTATCCGGTGGGGGTTCACCGAGTTGACCACGGTGATCGGTGCATGGTTGGGCAGTTCGCGAACGATCGACAGCAGCTGGTCGAAATTGCCTCGAACCTGCAGGACGCGCGCGCCATGCACCAATGCTTGGGCCAACTTGCCCAAGGCGATGTGACCCTCGGGTATGAGTACCACGCATGCGAGACCGGCCCGGGCCGCGTACGCCGCGGCGGACGCCGAGGTGTTGCCGGTGGACGCGCACACCACTGCCTTCGCGCCTTCTTCGACTGCCATGGAGATGGCCATCGTCATGCCACGGTCTTTGAACGAACCCGTTGGGTTGGCGCCCTCGACCTTGAGCCAGACGTGCGCGCCCATCCGCTCGGACAAGCGCGGCGCCGGCACCAAGGGCGTACCGCCCTCGAGCAAGGTGACCACCGGCGTGTCGCTGCGGATCGGAAGGAGTGCGCGGTACTCCTCCATGACACCCTTCCAGCCCGCGCCCATGCCTACCTCTCTCCCGCGTCGATAACTCGGAGCACGCCACTGACCCGGTCGACGGCCTGCAGCAAGCGGAGCTCGTCGAGGGTGGCCAAAAGGTCACCCTCGCGAGCGAGATGCGTAAGAAAGATCAAGCGGGCTTCGTCGGCCAGGCCGACCTGTTCCATGGACCGAATCGAGACCTGATGGTCACCGAAGACCTTGGCCACGGCCGCCAGCACGCCCGGCCGATCGGCCACGTCCATGCTCAGGTAGAAGGCCGACCACAACTCGGACTGTGGCCGCACGGTGATGCTCGTGCGCTTGGGCGCCGGCCCAGGGGCACCGGCACGCACATTCCGCGCCGCGTCGACCAGATCACCCAGCACCGCACTGGCCGTCGGTCCTCCGCCTGCGCCGCGCCCGTAGAGCATCAGCTCGCCGCTGACCGCTCCCTCAATGAAAACGGCATTGAAGGCGCCACGCACCGAAGACAACGGATGCGACCTCGGCACCATGGCCGGGTGCACTCTGACCGAAAGCTCGGGACCCCCATCCACCAACTCGGCGATCGCCAAAAGCTTCACGGCGTATCCCAGCCGGTTGGCGTACGCCACATCAGCCGCTTCTATCCCAGAGATCCCCTCACGATGCACGTCGGCATCCACCACGTCGCTGCCAAAGGCCAGGGCGGCCAGGATCGCGGCCTTTGCCGCCGCATCGTGTCCCTCGACATCGGCGGTGGGGTCCCGCTCAGCCATGCCGAGACGCTGTGCCTCGGCCAAGGCGTCGTCGAAATCGACGCCGTCTTCCTCCATACGGGTCAGGATGAAGTTGGTCGTGCCGTTGACGATCC
Organism: uncultured Acidimicrobiaceae bacterium; assembly: GCA_963737745.1. GTDB lineage: Bacteria > Actinomycetota > Acidimicrobiia > Acidimicrobiales > RAAP-2 > Bog-473. The sequence continues at coordinate 35,341 of CAVTTR010000006.1, forward strand.
CCATCACCCGCAAAATCTGCTCACCAGCCAACGATTCGCGTAGCGGCCGGATGACGGGGATGGCACCCGCCACCGCTGCCTCGTAAAGAAGATCGACGCCATTGGCCGCAGCCAGGTCTGCGAGCTCCGCCCCCGAAACGGCCAGGACGGCCTTGTTCGCCGTCACGACCGGCTTGCCGGCCCGCAACGCCGCCTCGATCAGCTCCTGGGCCGGATGAAGTCCCCCAATCAACTCGACCACGATGTCAACATCGGGACGGACCACCAGCGCCGCACTGTCGGTGTCAAAAAGTGAGGACGGAATGGTGGTCGGACGGCGACGATCGACGTCAGCCACGGCGATGCCCACCAGCTCAAGACGTATGCCCGTGCGGGCGGCAATGTCGTCCTGGCGAGCGACTAACAGTTCCGCCAGTGCGCCACCCACGTTGCCGCAGCCCAAAAGGGCCACCCTCACCGGGGACGAAGCCGGCGCGTCGACTGCCTGGGGGGCCATTCTTCAAAGCTACAGGGTGCCTGGACCACCGAAGATGACCCAAGCTTATGCGTCGAGGTGGGTCATGTCCTCCAGACTCTCTCTTCGCACCACGACACGGGCACTGCCGTCCGCCACGAAGACAACGGCCGGCCTCGGCACCTTGTTGTAGTTCGAAGCCATGGCATACCCATAGGCGCCTGTCACCGGGGTCGCCACGATGTCGCCCACGCGAAAGCCCGCCGGAAGGAAGCCCTCCGGCACCACGAGATCACCGCTCTCACAGTGCTTTCCTACCAACCTGATGGGTTCAGGCCGCGCCGCGCCGACGACGCGGGGCAAGAATGCTTCGTAGCCACTGCCATAGAGAACCGGCCGGGGGTTGTCACTCATGCCGCCATCGACGCTCACATAGGTGCGGATCCCAGGAAGGTCCTTCACGGTCCCAATTGTGTAGAGAGTCAAGCCGGCGGTGGCGACGATGGACCGGCCCGGCTCGGCGGAGATTCTGACCCCAGGATCGACGCCACTGCGGGCGCATGCGGCCCGCGTCGCGGCCGCCCATTCGGCCTGTGAGGGGGCCGACTCTCCGTTCACATAGGGCACGCCGAGCCCCCCGCCTACGACGAGCTCGCCCAGCCCCAGCGGCGCGAAAAACCGCCCCAACACCTCGGCCGCCTGCTCGAAGGACGACACCTCGAAGACTTGGCTCCCGATGTGCGCATGCACACCCACCAGCTCGACCCCGGGCATCAGCTCCAGGGCGGCCACGGCTTGAGCGGCCGCGCCCGATGCCACGGAAAACCCGAATTTGGAGTCCTCACCTCCCGTGCGCACGAACTCGTGGGTGTGCGCCTCGACCCCCGGCGTGACCCGGACGAGAACTCGCGGTCGTTCGGATCGCCCCGTCGGCCTTTCGAGAAGAGCGCCCAAGCGGGCGATCTCGTCGAACGAATCGACCACGATGCGGCCTACGCCACACTCGAGGGCAGCAGCCAACTCTTCCTCGGACTTGTTGTTGCCGTGCAAAATCAACCTTTCGGCGGGCACGCCAGCAGAGAGCGCCACGTGCAGTTCACCCCCTGAAGCCACATCGAGGTGCATTCCCTCTTCAACGGCCAGGCGTGCCATGGCCCGGCACAAAAACGCCTTGCTGGCGTAGGCCACCCCGTCCCCCCACGCCTCTACGGCCGCCCGGCAGGCCTGACGAAGGTGAAACTCGTCGTAGACAAAGAGGGGTGTGTCGAACTCGGCCGCCAGGTCGAGCAGGTCGATGTCGCCCACGCGAAGATGCCCTTCGGGGTCGACCGTGGCCGTCCGTGGCAATAAGTCACGCGCCACGGGGGCGCTGGCCAGTTCCTCGTCGGTAGGCATGGCAACGCAGGATACGGCAGCTACCTGCGTGGACGGGACGGGGTCGCCAGCGAGCAGAGTACGCTCGTCCCCTGCTCGTGCCCCCGTAGCTCAGCGGATAGAGCACCGGCCTC
>CAVTTR010000007.1:0-871273 GCA_963737745.1 uncultured Acidimicrobiaceae bacterium
CTGGGCGATACCCTCCAACACGAAACCATCGACCCTCGTCGCTACGTCGTGCCAACCACCGCTGATTCCGATAGCAGTGTCGCGTCTGGGTCGGGTTCCGTCATTGATGCCGACCATCGCATCATGTTCGGCGCGCAGTCCCCTAAGAGGACGATCGGATGCCTCCTAGTGCTCCCACAACGTCCTCCGGCGAGTTGAATACCAGGCCGGCGGGCAGCGCTCGTAGACGACTGATCATCGGACTGCGTGTATCGGGTCCCACGAAGGCGAGCAGATCCTCGCGAGTCGCGGGATAGTTCGCGCCTGACACCGCTTCTCGCAGCTCCGCTCGAAGTGCTCGTTCTCCCTCCCCGGATGCAAAATCGTCTACCGGGGCAGGGCGCGCTCCTTCCGCGGGTGGCAACGGTTCAGCACGGAGCTCGCGCGCATCAGCCAGTTGCGCCTCAGTTGGTTCATCGGCTCCTGCTGGCCGTGGGTTGGAATTGGAACCTGTTCTCGCCATGGCGTTAGCCCTACCCTCACCGGTCGCGGAGTAACCCTGATTAAGGAAGACGGCGGCTTCGTATTTCCTTGCACGCCGGGTCTGAGGTTCCAAAGGGTTTTGGGACACGTTGCGTCAGCATTTGCGGACCCCTTCTGGCGTTGAGCAGATTCGCCATGTACTGCGGGCCATGGTCGGTGAAGGCCGATCGTGCAGGCTGTCCCGGGACCGAGTTGTTCTTCGTCCTCGATTGCCGACGAAGTGGTGGGGTACAGAAGGGTCAATCCACCGCTTCAGTCCTCAGGAGAAAACATGTCATCCAATGGTTCGCCGTCCCTCAATCGGGAGCCGGGTAGTCCGGCCGAACTTCCGAAGGCCTCACTAGTAGCGGTCCTCAAACGGTCCCGAGCTGAGTTTCGAAATGACAACCTCACCACTCTGGCCGCCGCCCTGACGTACTACGGGGTGCTGGCCATGGTCCCGGGATTGATCGTGTTTTTCACTGTTTTGGGACTCTTCGGCAAGAAGGTGACCAATAACGTGGTGTCCCAGGTGAACCATGTGGCGCCAGGATCTACTGGTCACTTTGTTCAGACCCTGCTCCATCAAGCACAATCCCACAAGACGGGTACCGGGATCATGGCAATCCTTGGTCTGGTGATAGCTCTGTGGTCAGCGTCGAGCTACGTCAACGGCTTCCGCCAAGCCTCCAATGTGATTTACGGGATCGGCGAGGGTCGTCCGCTGTGGAAGACCGTCACAATTCGCTTCGTTACCACCATCATTGCGGTCATAATTCTCTTGCTCTGTGCGGTCATCGTAGTGGTGAGTGGCTCAATCGCCAGTGCGATCGGGAATGCTCTGGGCGTCGGTCATGCCGCCGTATCGTTTGGGACATAGCGAAGTGGCCGCTGCTCTTGGTCTTGATCTCAGCGTTATTAGCCATCTTGTTTTGGGTTAGCCCCAATGCCAAGCAAGCCGGGATCAAGTGGATCAGCCCGGGTGGTCTGATCGCAACGGCTCTGTGGCTGATCGTGTCGGCTCTGTTTGCCGTCTACGTCACCAACTTTTCGAACTACAACAGGACCTACGGACCTTTGGCGGGAATCGTGGTCTTCTTAATCTGGCTTTGGCTATCCAATATCGCCATTTTGCTGGGCGCCGAGATCAATGCCGAGCTCGATCATGCGAAGGCCGTCGCTGACGGACTCCCCCCCGACGTGCGACCCTTTGCGGTGCCACGTGACACGAAGAAACTGGACGAACACGATACGCAAGCAGTGAGGGACGCACAGGCGCTTCGAAAGTAGTCGCCAGATAGGAATGGAGGGGCGAATCTTTGCCCATGCGCGAACTCGTCAACTACTTAGGACAGGTCGGCGCGCGAAGCACGGATTTCGCGATAGCCGACAGAGCGAACCCGGGCTGATCGCGCCTGGATAACTCTGACTGTTCGGAGGGGGGAACCCCCTCTAAACCACCCTCGGCATGCAGCGTGAGGTTGCCGCCTAGCGATGCTCTCATAAGGCTCGGAGAGAAGCAACGGCCGCCGTTTGATGCTCCGCATTGGGCAGGTGCTTCCCTACGGCCCGTGCTCGTCGACGCCCAACCTCAGGGCTCGGACTCAGCGGAGCTGTCGTCGAACGTCTGGCACGGTAGCGAGCGGCTACCAGCTCGGCCAGGTCTACATGGACGTCGGTCCGGATGTGGCCTCGCCACCACCACTGTCTTGCGCCACCATCTGGTCACGCCCTCCATGTTTTGCTCGATATAAGGCGGCATGGCCCTAGCGAGGGCGTCGGGGAGGTTTCGTGAACCTTGACGTCGACGATACCGCCGCTGACGGTGAACGCGGGGAGACCCGCCACAGTGATCGCTGCACTTAACCGGGACACGAAAGGCATCGAGGGCGTGTCGGGCCTGCACAGCCGGCAAGCCGGGAAAGCGATAGCGAACTCCTCTCCCCCGTAACGACAGCAGAGATCCCGTAATCGGAAGGACTCTTCAGTAGTTGACCGAAGAGCACCAGAGGCCGCGGTCCCCAGTCTCATGCCCATAGGTGTCGTTGAGCGTCTTGAAATGGTCGAGGTCGACCATTGCCACCGAAATGGTCTCGGTTTCCCTACGAATGGCAGATACTTTTTCTTCAAACGTGCGACGGTTGAACAGGCCGGTGAGACTGTCGGTGGCTGCCTGCAGTTGAGTCTCCGCCATGACCCGTAGCAGCCCGATGCGCGCCCCCGCCAGTTTTGCCAAGGTCTCGAGATCCTCTACAGCATTTTCCTCGATTTCTTCTTGCGGCGAACCGGTGGCATGGATCACGCCGACCGTCCGGCCCATAATCGAGACCGGAACGCAGGTAGCGGACAACCGTCCCTGCGTCCGATTGCGCAACTTCGGGCATGCATCGAGGTCGTCGCTGTCATTGAAGCGCTGGACCTGCGCCCGTCGGGCTGCCGGGCAGCGGTCGGGAGAGTCGACGTCACATGCTGAAGGTTCCCCCGTCGGAGACACACTGGCCATGCGGAGAAGGTGGGCATGGCTATTGTCGGCCAAAAGAAGTTCCGCCGATGCGGCGGGAATCACAGCTGCCAGAGATCGCTCGATGACATCGAGGATTCAGGCTCACCCTCCGCCATGTCCAGAGCATTCGCTAAACGACTCTCAAACTGTTGGCGTCCTGCCTGAACCTTTCGCTCCGCCGCTTCCCGTTCTGCCGACACGATGGCGTCAGAGAGATCGTGGTTCAGCTTGCGCACCTTTGCATCGGCGTCGGCCTGCTGTTTGTTGGCTACATGAATCATCCCCCACATGCTTGGCAACACGAATCCGATAGAAACCCCGCCGATACCACGTAGCGGATAATGCCCCCATTGGTCAGTACTGCACCCAGGATCATCGCGGGCAGACTGATTCCTCCGAGAATCACAATTCCGGCAGCGCAGCTCAAAAAGCGAAGCCGAAGCTGGCGCTTTTGTGCCTCCTCCCATTCCTCTTCGGTCACCATGTAGCCGTCCTCGCTCCTGGCCGATGTACCCCCGTTGCGGGTTTACAGCACTGTGATTGAGGCACAACACTTGAAGGGCTAGGCCATCCCAACATTCGCCCAACTTTGGTCGATACGTTTCGGGAAGTAGGCACGAGGACATAACCACAAGTTTGCAGAACTAGATAGCAAATGCTCGCTGCCCCAATGGGCCGTACGGCTGCGCCTCAACTGGCCGATGTGGTCGCCAGTCTGCTCCTGGGTTAGGACTCTTCGGCCCGGCGAGAGTTGGCCTCCTCGAAGAGACGACGGGTGCGCTCAAAATCACGCGGCCGCTCTTCGTACGTCTCTGCGTCCCACTCGGAGCGGTCACCCGAGAAAAAGTCTCCACCGTAAACGTGTAGTGCTACCGCAAAATCACGACCGGAGTTGGCAACCGAATGGATGACGTCCTCCCCAAGGACCAGAACGTCCCCGGCGGGGAGCTGTCGGCCGCCAGATGGTTCGAGGCCGTCGGGAACTCGACGGAAGAACGCGTTGTCTTCTTGCCCACCGTACATACCAATCACCGCCCACATGCGATGCTCGTGCGGATAGAGGGCCATTCCTGGGGTCCACGCAACATGTAGCACCGTGAGCTCAGAGGAAATGTGCAGAGTCGTGATACCCCGCTTTCGACGGGTCCGAGCGTGTGTCGAGTTGGACACGGTTTGCGACGAGCTCGTCAAGGACGTCTCGAACGGCCAAGACCGGCGTGTGCTCGGTGAGCGAAGCTTGGCACCTTGCGACGATGTCCTCGACCGAGAGTCCCACCACGTCAGATTACGACGAATCAGACTCCCGCCGTGCGGGATCTCCGGACGCTGTTACTTGTTGAGTAATCGGTGCATCACGTCCCGGCGGCTGAACGGGTCTCACGGGCAAGGTTGGATCGAGATCCCTTGACCCAGTTCCCCGGCCGATTCTGCGCTGACTCGAAAAGAGCCGAAAGTGTTGGGAATCGGTGACCATTGTGGTGCGCTACGAGAGAGGAGAGAGACGCTTTGCCCGCCGACGGACTGGATCCCCACACGGCGACCGGGATTGTGTGCCCCTCGGACTACTTCATAGAAGGATCGGGTACGTGGGGCCCACAAGGGATAGTTCCACAAATGCATGCAGAGAGCACACCACTGCTGAGCTGGGAGAACGACGTCGAAAGCTCCGGGGGAGAGACTCGAACTCTCAACCTAGCGGTTAACAGCCGCTTGCTCTGCCATTGAGCTACCCCGGAAAGACTGCATTGCAGCCCCCGAACGATATCAGTGGGGCGGCGGGACCTTGGTCCGGTCTGAGGACCCGCGAACGGGCTCAAGACTCTTCGAGATAGTCCCGCAGGAGGTGCGCCGCATCGGGGCGGCGCAGCTTGGCCAGGGTCTTTGACTCGATCTGGCGCACTCGTTCGCGGGTGACGCCGAATTCCTTGCCTACCTCTTCGAGGGTGCGGATCTTGCCATCGTCGAGTCCGAATCGAAGGCGCACCACGTCCTGCTCGCGTTCGGATAGATGTGCGAGCGCTTCTCGCACCGCGACGTCGAGGAGCGACCGGGTCGCGGCATCGTCGGGTACCACTGCTCCCCTGTCCTCAATGAGATCGGAGAGGTTGAAATCATCTTCGTCTCCCACCGGCTGCTCCAGTGAGACCGTGTCCTGGTTGATGCGGAGGATCTCCCTGATCCGATCGATCGGAAACTCGACCCTCTGCGAGACCTCTTCGATGGTTGGCTCGCGTCCGAGCTCTTGCAGCAGCTGTCGTTGGGCCCACACCACCTTGTTGATCGTCTCCACCATGTGCACGGGAATGCGGATCGTCCGCGCTTGGTCGGCGATGGCCCGAGTGATGGCTTGGCGGATCCACCAGGTGGCATAGGTCGAGAATTTGAACCCCTTGGTGTGGTCGAACTTGTCGACCGCCCGCATGAGTCCGAGGTTGCCTTCCTGGATCAGGTCGAGAAATGCCAGTCCCCGGTTGCGATAGCGCTTGGCGATGGAGACCACCAGGCGCAAGTTGGCCTCGATCAGGTCGTCCTTGGCCTGCTGCCCTTTACGTACCAAGCGGCGGTTCCGGGTCAGATCCGGGCCTTTGAGCAGATCCTCTTCGGGTCCCTCTCCGCGTTCGGCTAACTCGTGCGCCGCGATGCGGGCTGCTGATTCGTTTCCGACCTCAATGGCCTGCGCGATCTCCACCTCGAGCGCGGCATTGAGAAGTGGCACACGACCGATCTCTTTGAGATAGGTATGGACGGGGTCTTCGGCACTGCCCGAGGATTCGGCCGCGGTCGGACGCTTGCCGTTCGACTTACGCCGTTGGCCATTGTCGTTCACTGCATCGGCACGTGCCGCAGTCCGCGATTGCACTCGCTCCGCTATCCCCTCGGCCAAGGCGTCGATATCGTCGTCGACGAGGGCCACTCCCTCGGCATTGATGCGGGCCAGCAGCGTGACCAATACTTCGGGTGTCAGCTCGACGTTGTGCAGTACCTCGATCAACTCATCCGGACTGAGCGCCCCTTTGGCGCGACCGGCCGCCAGCGCGGCATCAAAGTCAACCTGCGACACTCCGAGCGGAAGCGCTTCGTCTTTGACTGCCACAAGAAGCGGGGGCACTCTTGGTCGTCACGACGTCCTTCGTCGTCCGTTTGACGGCTATCGCCGAGTCGTCGCTCACCTGCCCCATTCCTGCTCGGTCATCCCTCGTGTGTCTCCCGCTCCATAAGCCACGCTACCAATCGATCCGCAGCGGCGCGTACGGACCCAGGATCCTCCAGTTCAGCCAGCCAACGGCGCACTTTTGCGGTCTCCGCTGCGCCCGTCCGCCACGACTCCCCTGCGCCTCGCGACGCTTTCTCCACTTCGGAGAGCGCTCGCCGTGCGGCCTCGCGGAGCAGCACCGAGACGACGAGATCCACCGGGTCGCCAAATTCAGGGTCCCCTATGAGCGGTTCTTCGACCGTGACGCGACGCAGTAACGCCGCAACTTCGGGTGCTGCGGCCGAGATCGCATCGTGAAGATCGTCATGCTCCACCAATGCGATGAAGGCGTCACGGTGAAGCGAGTCGACGAAGAGCACGGGCTGCAAGCGATCGGCCACTTCTTCGGGCCGATGCACCGCCAGCTTCAGTGCCTCGAGCCCCGGACCGTCCTTCTGCGGCCGCGCCGAGAACCGCTCTCCGCCGTCATCCCATTCGCTGGCGTCGCCATCGTCGGGATCCCTCAGCTCGCCGGGATCGCCATGCTGTCCGTTGCGGTTCGATGTGGCCCGAGAAGAACTCGATTCAGTATGCGGGTGCGCGCGCAGGTACTCGAGACGTTCACGAAGGCGCGGCGCATCGAGTCGGCAACGATCTGACAACTGCATGACGTACTGATCGCGCACGAAGTCGTCGGGATGCTCGGCCACGGCAGTCAAAGCCGATTCGGCCGCCCGCGCCCGGCCTTCCGCCGTCGTGAGGTCACCGGCGTTCAAAATGCGATCGACCCTGAACTGCAGGAAAGGCCTCGCGTGCGCCACTGCGGCGGCCAGCGCCTCGGGATCGCTCCGGGCGAGATCGCCGGGGTCGGTCCCCCGTGGGAGATCGGCCACCACCACATCGACCTCGTGCCGTCGCTCCCATTCGTAGACACGTGAGGTGGCATTCTGACCGGCCCCATCGGCGTCATAGGCCAGCACGATCCGCCGGCCGAAGTTGCGCAAGAGTGTGAAGTGTTCCTCGGCCAGGGCCGTGCCACAGGTGGCCACCGCTCGAGGCACACCGGCCTGGAAGAAACCGATGACGTCGGTGTAGCCCTCACACACCACGACCTCGCCCTTGGCGATGACATCCTGCTTGGCCCAGTTGAGGGCGTAGAGCGTACGGCGCTTCGCGTAGATCGGGGACTCCTGCGAGTTCTTGTACTTCGGCTCGGGTCGCTCAGGGGGCGCTTCGCCGGGGATGGAAGGAAGGATGCGCCCGCCCAGCGCAACCGGACGTCCCGAAGGGTCGCAAATCGGGAAGAGCACGCGGGCCCTGAACGCGTCCTGGACTCTGCCGCGGCGATTGACGAATCCCAAGCCCGAATCGGCCAACACACGCTCGGGCAATTTCGAGGGCGCGACTCAGCGCGTCCCACTCGTCGGGCGCCCACCCCAACCGGAAGCGGCGCACCACCTCGCCGTCGTACCCGCGTGAGCGCAGGTAGTCCCGAGCCCGTCCCGCGTCCGGGGAGCGCAGCAGCCTCTCGTGGTACCAGACCACGGCCCGCTCCATGGCATCGAGCAGATCCGTGCGGCGCTTGCGGTCCTTACCGATCTCGGCGTCCTCGTGCAGGGCCACCCCGGCCCGGTCCGCCAGGAGCCGCACCGCATCCACGAAGTCGAGATGCTCGGTGGCCCGGACGAAGGTGATGGCATCACCCGAGGCCTGGCAGCCGAAGCAGTAATAAAAACCTTCCTCGGCGTTGACGCTGAACGAGGGGCTCTTCTCGGTGTGGAACGGACATAGGCCGGTCCATCGGCGACCAACTCGCTTCAGCGCCGCATGCTCGCCGATTAGCGCGACGATATCGGTCGCCGCCCGCACCTGGGCCACGTCCTCGTCGGGAATGCCCATCCGATGACGGTACCGCGGTGGTGCTTGCGCCCAGACGACGTGCTCGCTCCCGAGGTCAGCTGGCCTTTTGCTCTTCGCTTTCCCCGGCCAGCACGGCTTGCGCCGCTGCCAGACGGGCCACGGGGACCCGGAACGGCGAGCAACTCACGTAGTCGAGCCCGGCGTCGTAGAACAGGGCGATGGACTGGGGGTCGCCCCCGTGCTCGCCGCAGACACCGACCTTGAGAGAAGGGCGAGTTGCCCGTCCCCGCTGGGTGCCGAGGCGCACTAACTCCCCCACACCGTCGAAATCGACCACCTCGAAGGGATTGCGCGGCAGGAGCCCCAATTCCAGATACGCACTCATCATCCGGCCCTCGACGTCGTCACGGCTGAAGCCGAAGGTCATCTGGGTCAGGTCGTTGGTGCCGAAGGAGAAGAAATCGGCCACCTCGGCGATCTCACCGGCCAACAGTGCGGCCCGGGGTGTCTCGATCATGGTGCCGATGGTCACCTCGAGCTTGCCTTTGGTGCCTTCCCCCTCCGAAGAGGTCGGTGTCGCCTCTCCCGCCACTTCGGCCACGGCAGTTTCGACCCAACTGCGAGCCAGGGCAAGCTCCTCCCGGCTGACGGTGAGCGGAATCATGATCTCGACGATGGGGTGGCCGCCGTCGACCACCCGCTGGCGCGCCGCCTCCATGAGGGCTCGGACCTGCATGGCATAGAGACCGGGCTTGACCACGCCCAGACGTACACCGCGGGTACCCAACATGGGGTTGGCCTCTTTCCACGAGAGAGCGGCGGCATAGAGCCGCTGCTCCTCGGGGGTGAGACCCGTGGTGGCAGCCTTGACGGCCATCTCTTCGGTGCTGGGCAAGAATTCGTGCAGGGGAGGATCGAGCAGACGGACAGTGACCGGGAGCCCGTCCATGGCTTCGAGAATGTCGATGAAGTCCTCGCGCTGAACCTGGCGCAATTCCTCCAACGCGGCCGTCTCGTCCGCCGGGGTGTCGGCCAGGATCATGCGGCGCACCACCGGAAGGCGGTCCTCGCCCAGGAACATGTGTTCGGTGCGGCAGAGGCCGATGCCCTCGGCCCCGAGGGTGCGCGGCATTGGCTGCGTCCTCGCCCGTGTCGGCGTTGGCCCGCACGGCCAGGTGACCGGCGCGAATGTCATCGGCCCACGAGAGCACGGTGGCGAAGGCGGGCGGAGGGGAGGCTGCCGTCAGCGGCACTTGGCCCGCCACCACAATGCCGGCCCCGCCGTCGAGCGACAGCCAGTCGCCCTCCTCAATGGTCACATCACCCACCGTCACCGAATGGGCGGCGATACGCAGGATCTCGGCACCCACAACGGCCGGCTTGCCCCAGCCCCGGGCCACCACGGCGGCGTGGCTGACCAGTCCGCCGCGGGCGGTCAAGATGCCCTCGGCCGCCAACATCCCGTGCACGTCCTCGGGCGAAGTCTCGCTACGGACGAGAACGACCTTTTCGCCTCGTTTCGCCGCTGCGGCCGCATCGTCGGCCGTGAAGTAGGCCCGGCCCACCGCCGCCCCCGGGCTGGCTCCGAGGCCCTTGGCCCACACCGAATAACCGGACCCGGCGAACTGCGGGTGCAGCACCGAATCGAGATGGTCCTCGGTGATGCGCGACACCGCCTCGGCCTTGGATATGCCCAGGTCGTCGGGGCGCACCATGTCCACCGCCATCTGCAGGGCGGCGGTGCCGGTGCGCTTGCCCACCCTGGTCTGGAGCATCCACAACTTGCCCTGGTCGATGGTGAATTCTGTGTCGCACATGTCGTGATAATGGCCCTCGAGGCGCTCGAAAATAGCGAGCAGTTCGGCATGCACCTCGGGGAACTGTTCCTTGAGCTCGGAGATGGGCTCGGTGTTGCGTATCCCGGCCACGACGTCTTCGCCCTGGGCATTGATCAAAAAGTCCCCGTAGGCGCCCTTGGCGCCGGTGGCCGGGTCGCGGGTGAAGCCCACCCCGGTGCCGGAGTTGTCGTCGCGGTTGCCGAACACCATGGCCTGGACGTTTACCGCCGTCCCCAGATCGTGGGCGATCCGCTCACGGTTGCGATACGCGATGGCCCGGGGACCATTCCAACTGCGGAACACCGCTTCGATGGCGCCCCGGAGCTGAGCCGCCGGGTCCTGGGGGAAGGGCTCCTTGGTGTGACGCTCGACGATCTGCTGGTAGGAGTCGACGAGATAACGCAGCAGCTCGGTCGGCACCTTGGCGTCCGAGGTGGTGCCGGCCAATTCTTTGGCCGCGTCGAAGAGCGAGTCGAATTCCTCGCCGGGAAGCTCGAGCACGATCCGTCCGTACATGGCGATGAAACGGCGATACGAGTCGAAGGCGAAGCGCTCGTCCCCGGTCTGCTTGGCCAGCCCCTCGACGGAGCGGTCGTTGAGGCCGAGGTTGAGAACGGTGTCCATCATGCCTGGCATGGAGAATTTGGCACCGGAGCGCACCGAAACGAGGAGCGGGTCATCGGCGTCGCCGATCACCTTGCCCATGGCCGCCTCTAGGCGCGCCCGTGCGTCGGCGACCTCGGCGTCGAGCTCCGGGGGCCAACCGCCGGCCATGTAGTCCCGGCAAGCGTCGGTCGAGATGGTGAAACCGGGGGGAACAGGCAGCCGGAGTACCGACGTCATTTCGGCCAGGTTGGCCCCCTTGCCACCCAAAAGATCCTTGAGCTCCATGGGCGGCTGGGCATGGGTATGGTCGAAATCGAAGACGTACGGCATTGCGACAGCCTACCGGCCGTCGCCGACCTCAGTCGTCCTTGGGAGGCCTCTTTTGACACGGGGTGGCGGCTGCGATCTGGCGCTCGAAGACCTCCTTGGCCTCTCGCATGAAGTCGCGCACGATCGCCAGCTCTTCTGCCTTGAAGCGCTGGGTGACCTGTTTCATCTCTTCGACGATGGGCTGCTGTGCATGCTGCAGCTTCTTGCGCGCCGCCGGCACCAGCTCCACCCAGACCCGGCGTCGGTCATCGGTGTCCCGCCGGCGAGTCACCATGCCCGCTGCCTCGAGACGGTCGAGCAGGAACGTGACGGCGCCGGTGCTCAGCCGGCTCTCCTCGGAAAGTTGTCCGGCCGTGATCGGGCCCCGGCGCCCGAGAATATCGAGGCAGCGCATGTCGGTCCGACTCAATTTGAACTTCTTCGCCACTCCCTGATCGAAATCACTCGCCGCTCCGAAGTACCCGACAATCTCTGATCGGAGCTGAGCGACAAGATCACTGCGCGACCATTGCCTTGACACGTAAATAACTTTATCACTAAGTTTCTTTCGTAATGAGTAATTCTTCCTCGTTTGCCGTGGAGGCACACGACCTTGTGAAGGTGTTCCCCCGGGGCAACGTGCGGGCCCTCGACCACGTCTCGCTGCGCGTCGAGGAGGGCACCGTGCTCGGTTTGCTCGGCCCCAATGGCGCCGGCAAGACCACTGCCGTGCGCATCTTGTCCACCATTTTGACGCCCGACTCCGGGCAGGCCTCAATCCTCGGGCACGACGTGGTCAAAGAAGCCGAGACCGTGCGACGGATCATCGGCTTAGCAGGCCAATACGCCGCCGTGGACGAGAACCTGACCGGACGCGAGAACATCCGGATGGTCGGACGGCTCTCGCACCTGAGCTGGAAGTCGTCCAGGGCCCGGGCCGGCGAGCTCCTCGAGAGCTTCGGCCTGACCGACGCCGGCGACCGGGTCCTCAAGACCTACTCGGGCGGTATGCGGCGGCGGCTCGACCTGGCCGCCGCCCTCGTCGCGCGGCCGCCGGTCCTTTTCTTGGACGAACCAACCACGGGACTCGACCCCCAGAGCCGACAGGACCTGTGGGGTGTCATCGAGAATCTGGTGGCTGGTGGCACCACGGTGCTCCTCACCACGCAGTATCTCGAAGAGGCGGATCGCCTGGCCCGCAACATCATCGTGGTCGACCATGGACGGGTCATCGCCGAAGGAACTCCAGCCGAGCTCAAAGCCAACTTGGGCACGTCGGTCGTCTCCATCACCTTGAGCGACCCCGAGACGGCCCGAAAAGCGGCTGGCCTCGTCGCTTCTCACTCCGACAAGGCTCCGGTCATCGATCACAACATTGTGGAGCTGACCGTGGAGAACGGACCAAAGGTCGGCGCCGAGGTGCTGCGCACGCTCGATGCCGCCGCAGATCCCCATCGCTGGACTGGCCCTCCGCGAGCCGAGCCTCGACGACGTGTTCTTGAGCCTCACCGGGCACAAATCCGAAGCGGAGACCGAGGAGGATCGCTTGGCGCGCACAGCCAAGGGTGCAAAGAACCGCGCCAGCGAGACAGAGACCGACGGAAGGGATGCCGCATGACCGCCATCACGGTGCCGACCATTGCCGTTCCCACCGCAGCGCCGTCGGGCCACCGGCTGCGTTGGGCCTTCGCCGACACCCTCACCGTCACGTGGCGAAATCTGGTCGCCTACACGCGGATCCCCGAGGCCCTCTTCTTCTCGACGCTGCAGCCCATCATGTTCGTCCTGCTTTTCCGCTATGTGTTCGCTGGAGCAATCTCGCTTCCCGGCCACATCCCCTATGTCGAGTACATGATCCCGGGGATCTTCGTGCAGACCGTCATGTTCGGAGCCGTGAGCACAAGCGTCGGACTGGCCGAGGACCTTCACAAGGGTCTGATTGAGCGCTTCCGCGCGCTGCCCATGGCCCGCTCGGCCGTACTGGCCGGGCGTACCAGCGCCGACCTGGTCCGCAACGTCTTGGTCGTCCTCATCATGACCGCCGTGGCGTATGCCGTCGGCTTCCGCATCGGCGACGGCGTCCCCGAGTACATCCTCGGGGCGCTCCTTCTGTTGGGTTTTGCCTACGCCATGAGTTGGGGCTTTGCGGCCATCGGCCTGGCCGCACCCAATAGCGAGACTGCTCAGGTCATGGCGTTCCCGATCTTGATGCCACTCACGTTCGCCTCGACCGCCTTCGTGCCGATCCAGACGATGCCAGGGTGGCTCCAGGCCTTCGCGCGGCATCAGCCGGTCTCCGTCGTCGTCGAGGGAGCACGCTCGCTCATGGTCGGGGGTTACTACCACTCGTCGAGTTTGGTCTGGTACTCGCTGTTATGGATCGGCGGACTTCTGGTGGTCCTGGTGCCGATCGGCGTATGGAGATACCGCAAAACCAACTAGCCCGCGTCGATGCAGGTCGTGCGTCGGGTTACTCCTCGCCCGTCCGGCGGCGCAGCTCGGCCACCAACCCGTCAATCGGCACGCGCACCTGCTCGGTCGTGTCACGATCACGCACCGTGACTGCGTTGTCCTCGAGCGAGTCGAAGTCGACGGTGACGCACCACGGCGTCCCCACCTCGTCCTGACGCCGGTAGCGCTTGCCGATGCCCTGGGTGGTGTCGTAGTCACACATGAAGTGGGGCTGGATGCGGGCGAGAACTTGGCGGGCGAACGGCTCCAGCGGCTCTTTCTTCGAAAGCGGGAGAACCGCCACCTGGTACGGCGCCAACCGCCAGTGCAGGCGTAACACGGTGCGCACCTCGCCCCCGACCTCGTCCTCGTCGTAGGCCGCGAGCAAGAAGGCCATCATGGTGCGCGTCGCCCCGGCCGCCGGTTCGATCACGTAGGGCACGTAGCGCTCGTTGGTCTGGGGGTCGAAGTAGTCGAGCTTCTCCCCCGACGCCTTGGCGTGCGCGGTCAGGTCGAAGTCGCCCCGGTTCGCGATCCCTTCGAGCTCGTCCCAGCCCCAAGGGAAGAGGAATTCCACGTCGGCCGTACCGCGTGAGTAGTGCGACAGCTCTGCCGGGTCGTGGTGGCGCAGGTGGAGCTTTTCCTTGGGGATGCCGAGGTCGCTGTACCAGCGCAGCCGCTCGCCGAGCCAGTACTCGAACCACTGTTGACTGTCCGCCGGCGGGACGAAGTACTCCATCTCCATCTGCTCGAACTCGCGGGTGCGGAAGACGAAGTTCTGCGGCGTGATCTCGTTGCGGAACGACTTGCCCACCTGGGCGATGCCGAAGGGGGGCTTCTTCCGGGTCGTATTGAGGATGTTGGCAAAGTTGAGGAACATGCCCTGCGCCGTCTCGGGGCGCAGGTAGGCCACATGGCCTTCGTCCTCGACCGGCCCGGCGTGCGTCTTGAACATCAGGTTGAACGCACGAGCCTCCGTCAGATCGCGCGAGCCGCAGTTAGGGCAGACGCCCTCGATCTTGTCCTCTCGCCAACGTTCATGACAGTGACGGCAGTCCACGAGGGGATCGGTGAAGGTGGCGAGATGTCCCGAGGCGGCCCACACGGCCGGTGGCGACAGGATGGCGGCATCGAGTCCGACCACGTCGTCGCGGAGCTGCACCATCGAACGCCACCAGGCGTTCTTCACGTTGCGCAACATGTTGACGCCCAAGGGGCCGTAGTCATAGGTGGATCGGAACCCGCCGTAGATCTCGGCCGAGGGAAAGATGAAGCCACGGTGCCGGCAGAGACGGACGACTTTTTCCATCAGATCGTTCTCGGGCGCTGTCGGGGCTGCCCTGGGATTCTTCAATCATCGTTGCAGACTACCGGAGCGAATTCTCGTGCTGACCTCGTTGGCCAGCAATCTGCCCCGGACGGTCAATGCCGCCTGTCCCTCGCGCTCCTCAATGAGACCGGCCAACTCGTCGGCGGGCGGCAGATTGTCGGCGGGGACCCCGCGGGGCGTGCGCAGTGAGAGCGACAGGGCCTCGAATTGGCGCTGCTCGGCCGTGAGCACCTCACGCCCTGCCTCGGGCGAGCGGCCCGCTGAAATCGCGTCGATGTAGCGCTCGGGAGTGCGCACGTTCCACCAGCGCTCTCCGTCACGGTGACTGTGGGCCGCCGAACCGATGCCGGCGTAGTCACCCTGGTCCCAATACAGATGGTTGTGGCGGCAACGGTGACCCGGAAGGGCCCAATTCGAGATTTCCTCCCAGCGATAACCGGCCCGGCTCAGAATGTCGTCGGCCATCTCGTAGCGGTTGGCCAGCGTGTCATCGTCGGGATGCCGATCGCCGGCTCGGGCCAACGGCGTACCGGGCTCAATGGTCAAGGCATAGGCGCTGATGTGCGGGGGCGGATTGGGCAAGTCCAGCACGCCGGCCAGCGTCGCACCCCAGTCCTCGTCGCTCTCTCCCGCCCCACCAAAGATCAGATCGAGGTTCCAATTGGCAAAGCCGGCGTCGCGCACGGCGGCGGCGATGCGGGCCGCCGCGTCCGGAACGTGACGGCGGCCGAGTCCCGCCAGCACGTGGGCATGGGTGGACTGCAGTCCGAAGGAGAGGCGGTTGACCCCGGCCCGGCGATAGGGGCCGAGATGCTCTTGGTCGGCGTCCTCCGGGTTGCACTCAACGGTGATCTCTGCGTCGGCTGTTACCGGAATGGCCCTGAGGATTCGGCACAGCGTCTCTGGATGCAGGCGCGAAGGGGTGCCTCCTCCGAAGAAGACGCTGGTGGCGGGGAGGAGATCACCCGCCGCGGCGAGACGCTGCAGCTCGGTCACGCACGCGTCGGCGTAGCGCTCCATGAGATGGTCACGGTCGGTGTACGTGGCGAAGGCGCAATAGTCACAGCGTTCCCGGCAGAACGGGACATGAACGTAGACGCCGAAGTTGCTCAACGTGCCGTACCGCTCAGAGTCCGACGGCAGACCGCACGGAGCGGATGCGTCGGTCGAGGTGCCCTTCCATGGCTTCGGTCGCCAGCTCTGCCACTTCGTCGGCTCCCTGCGGCGGCGGACCGGCCAGGACGGCGGCCAGGTCACCCCCGAGGATGCGGCGCAGCAACATGAGGGCGGCCGCGCTCATCGGACGACCCCGGCGGCAGCGCCGACAGAGCGTCCCGCCTTCGACCAGGTCGAAGGCGACCAACTCGACATCGCCGTCGGCCTCACCACACGTGGCACATGCGTCAAGCACCGGCGCCGCCCCCTCGAGCACGAGCGCCTTGAGGAAGAAGGACGGGGCCAACAGTGTCGGATCGGCGTCGTTGTCCGACAGGGCGCGCAACGCTCCCACCAGCATGGCGAAGAGACGTCGGTCCGGATGCCGATCCTGGGCAATCTGCTCTGTCACTTCGAGCAGCGCTAGGCCCTTGGCCACGCGTGAGAGGTCCTCGCGCACATGGCGGAAGGTGTCGATCACCTCGACCTGATTGACGATGTCGAGCTCGCTGCGGCCTTGCCAGAACAGGACATCGACGTGGGTGAGCAGTTCCAACCGGGCCCCGAACTTGCTCGACGTACGGCGCACGCCCTTGGCCACCGCTCGCACCTTGCCGTGTTCTTCGGTCATGAGCACGATGATGCGATCCGCTTCGCCCAGGCGATAAGTGCGCAGCACCACACCCGTATCTCGGTACAGGCTCACCGGATGGGACCTTCGCTGCGGCGGCGCAGCCGTGCCGAGGCTTGCTTGCGGGCTTGCCGGGCCTGCTCGCGTTCGTGGCGCGCGCGGGCTTGGGCCTCGTCGATGACGCGATTTTGCTCATCCTGCGCCGGCCGGACCCGGGCTTGCGCCGCTGCCCCGTGCGAGTGCCGCCCGTAGAGGAGGTTGCCACCCCCGATGAGGATGAGCAGCGCGGCGAACGCCACCACCGGAGTGAATGCCCCTCCGACGGCGACGGCCATGAGGACGGCAAAGGCAACCAGAATCACCACTCCGGCGCCGATGGCGAAGCGGGTGAAGGTCATGGATTGACGGCACCGAAGCGTCGTACGCGCCGCTGGTACTCGATGACAGCCTCATAGAGGTGCCGCCTCCGCACATCCGGCCAGAGAACCTCGGGAAAGATCAACTCGCTGTAGGCGATCTCCCACAGCAAGAAATTCGAGATACGGGTCTCGCCCGACGTCCGGATCACCAGATCGGGATCGGGCATGTCGGGGTAGTAGAGATGGCGTCGAATCGCCCGCTCGTCGACCTTGTCGGCGGTGATCCCCTCGGCCACCAGTGACCGCACGGCGTCAACGATCTCGGCCCGCCCGCCATAGTTAAAGGCCAGGGTCAGGGTCATGGTGTGATTCTTCTTGGTCAGCTCGACCGAGTCGTCCATCCTTCGGAGCACCCGGCGGGGCACCCTCCAATCCCGACGACCGGCAAAGCGGATCTGGACGTCGAGGTCGTTCAGCTCGTCGGCCCGTCGCATGAGCAGGTTCTCGTTGAAACCCATCAAGAAACGGACCTCTTCGGTCGGGCGCCGCCAGTTCTCTGTAGAGAAGGCATACACCGTCAGCCAGCGAATCCCGATCTCGAGCGCACCCTTGACCACATCGAACAGCGCCGTTTCCCCCATCGTGTGCCCCTCGGTACGGGGCAGGCCCCGGGCGCTGGCCCAACGCCCATTGCCATCCATGACACAGGCCACATGGATCGGGACGCGGGAACGGTCGAGGGCGGCCGGAACGGGATCGACGTCCTGTTCAGTCGGGGGCGTTGACACTCAGATGAACCTACCGCGCCGGCCTCGTCGCCCGGTGCGGGCATGATCAGGAGGTGGACATGGATTGGGACGAAGAGGCCGAGGCGGCACGGCACGAGCTGTCCGACGAGCTGGCGGATGAGTTGGCGGATGAGCCGGTGTCATCCTCGGTCTCGGCCGAGCGTGCTCGCCAAGCAGGCGACGACGCCGTCGAGGCACTGGCCAAGGTCACGGCGGGCATGGCCAACGGCGAGCAGCGTTCCGAGCAGCAGGAGATGTGTCGTGCCGTGGGCGAGGCGATCGTGACGGGCACGCACCTCGTCGTGCAGGCCGGCACCGGCACGGGAAAGTCACTGGCCTACCTGGTCCCGGCCGTGCTCAGCGGAAAGAAGGTGGTGGTGGCCACCGCCACCAAGGCGCTCCAGGATCAGTTGGCCGAAAAGGACCTGCCCCTGGTTGATCGTGGACTCGGCCTCACCTTCTCCTACGCCGTGTTGAAGGGACGCAGCAATTACATCTGTCGCCAACGGGTGAACGAGGTGGGCAACGGCGGCATCCAACCTGAGTTGAGTGTCGATGCCGGGGGCGAAACCCGTGACCCCGACGGAGCACGCCGGGGACACGGTGGAGATCGGGGCAGAGGGTGGGGCGGGGGGCGCTCCTCAGGGCCTGGTGGAGGAGGTGCGCACGCTGTTGGCCTGGTCCGAGTCAACGCGGACCGGTGATCGCGCCGACCTGACTTTTGAACCGAGCTCCAGGGCGTGGAGCATGGTCAGTGTGGGGCCCCGCGAATGCCCAGGAGCCTTCAACTGTCCTTCGGGCAATCATTGCTTCGCCGAGGCAGCCCGCGATGCGGCCGCGGCGGCTGATGTGGTCGTCGTCAACACCCACCTCTACGGCGCCCATCTGGCCAGTGGTCGGGCCGTGCTGCCCGAGCACGAGGTGGTCGTCTTCGACGAGACACATGAATTGGAAGAGGTGATGACTGCTTCGCTGGGGGTGGAGATCACCCCGGGTCGCTTCCGCGCCCTCGCCCTCTCAGCCCGTTCGCTTGTCACGGAGAACGAAGCCAACCTCCTTTCTTCCCTCCTCACGTTGGGCGACCAGATCGGTGACCTGCTGGCCGACCGGATTGGGACCCGCGTCCTTCACGATGATGCGCAACCTCCCGTCGATGACCGCGAACTGGCTGAATTGTTGGCTCGAACGGCGGAGCTGGCGGGCCGGGTAACCGACGCCGTGCGCCGAAGCAACTTGCAGGGCTCACTCCTCGGGGGCGGCGATGAGGGTGGCGATGGGGGGCGGAGTGGTGGTGGTGGTGGCGGCGGTGGTGGTGGCGGCGTTGATGCCGGGGCCCACAAGACACGGGTGATCAGTGCGGCCAGCCACCTCACCGACGACTTGCACCGCTTGCTGGCCCGGAGCAACGGCGAGGTGGCGTGGGTCGACGGGACCCGGCGCAATGTACGACTTCGGCTCTCCCCCATCGATGTCGGTCCGGTCATGGCCGCCGCCCTGTGGGGTGAGGTCACGGCGGTGCTGACCAGTGCCACCGTCCCTCCCTTTCTGGTGGAGCGGGTCGGCCTGGAGGGATTTGAGACCAACCAACTCAATGTGGGAAGTCCCTTCGACTATCGGGCGCACTCGCTGCTCTACGTGGCCCGCCACCTTCCCGACCGCCGGGCCCCGCAGGCCGAAGCCGCGCTACACAAAGAACTCGCCCTGTTGATTGCCGCCGCCGGCGGTCGGACTCTCGCCCTTTTCACCAGCCGTCGGGCCACGGAGGAGGCAGCCGCCGCTCTCGCCTCTGAACTGCCCTACCAACTCCTGCTTCAGGGCGAGCTGCCCAAGGGGCGCCTGTTGGAGGAGTTCGCGGCCGAAGAGACCTCTTGCCTCTTTGCCACCCTCGGCTTTTGGCAGGGCGTTGACATCCCGGGCCGATCGCTCTCCTTGGTCACGCTGGACCGGCTGCCCTTCCCTCGCCCCGATGACCCGCTACTGCAGGCCCGGCGTGCCCGCGCCGGTAGTCGTGCCTTTTCCGTCGTCGATCTGCCGCGGGCCGCCACGCTTCTGGCCCAGGGTGCAGGCCGACTTATCCGTTCGGCCGAGGACCGAGGCGTCGTCGCGGTGTTGGATCCCCGGCTGGCCACGGCCTCATATCGGGGCGTACTCCTGTCGACGTTCCCACCGATGCGCCGCACGGTGGAGCGCACAGAGGTCGAAGAGTTCCTGCGCCAAGCGCTGGCTTCCTGAGAACGAGATCCGGATATCAAAAATTCAAGGGATTGACCAAGCACTGCCATCCTGAGCGCGCGCTCACCGGTTGAATCCGCCGGCACTTCTTTTCAGAAAACGATGCGGTGCAGTCGGTTGTTTCGAAAACAACTACCGGAGCTCTCCCGTTCCGTTTGCTCGGGTCAGTACCCCAGGCGGTTGAGCATCTCGTCGCGGTCCTGCCAGTGCTTCTCCACTTTTACATGCAGGTCGAGGTACGCCCCTTCGGGAAGGGTGGCCCGTACTGCAGTGCCCACCGCCTTGAGCACCTCGCCCCCCTTGCCGATCACGATGCCCTTCTGGGAATCGCGCTCCACGATGATCTCGCAGCGGATGTGCGGCCAGTCCCACTCCGTGACCCGACAGGAAATGGAGTGCGGCAATTCATCGTGCGTCTTGGCCAAGAGCTGCTCACGCACCAGTTCGGCCACCCACAGTGCCTCAGGGGTGTCGGTCACCACGTCGTCGGGGAAGAACGGCGGTCCCTCTTCGAGCGCGTCGATGATGTACTCCGTCAGGGCCTCGACCCCCTGTCCACTGCGGGCGGAGACCGGGAAGTACTCCACCGACTCGACATCGAAGATCGCCTCGACGGCCGCTTTGGCCGAGAGCAGGCGCTCGAGGATCTGATCGCCCGAAGCCTTGTCGATCTTGTTGATCACCACCACCAGCTTCGGCGGATCGTCACCCCGCTGGACCTCGCGCAGCGAACGTTCGAGCACGGTACGGTCGCCCGGCCCCACGGCTGCCGTGGCGTCGACCAACACCAGAATCACGTCGACATCAGTCAAGGCGCTGGTGGCAGTCTCGTTCAGCCGAGCCCCGAGCACGCTGCGCGGACGGTGCAGGCCTGGCGTATCGACGAAGACAACTTGTACGTCGGGTCGGTGCAGGACGCCGAGGATGCGATGCCGCGTCGTGTTTGGACGCGAGGAGACGATGGAAACCTTCGTCCCCACCATCTGATTCACCAGCGTCGACTTACCGACGTTGGGGCGACCGACGACGGCCACGAACCCCGAGCGCATGGGAGGCATCGCCAGCTCAGTCGTCCTCGCCGTGGGCGACCGACTCGTGGGAACGCGTGGGCTCAATGCGTACCCTTCCGATCCGCCGACCGCGCACTTCGAGCGCCGTAAGGCGAAAGCCGTCAACCTCGACGGAATCCCCGACGGCGGGCACCCGGCCCGCCACGTCGAGCAAGAGACCACCCACGGTGTCCCAAGCTCCGTGGGGAAGTTCGGCTCCCAGCAACTCGCCGGCGTCGTCCACGGCGAAACGGCCACTGACGACCACCGACCCGTCGGAATTCCGCTCGACCGTCGGCCCTTCCACATCGAATTCGTCGACGATTTCCCCCACCAGCTCTTCGAGGAGGTCCTCCAGCGTCACCAGCCCGGCCGTGCCGCCGTACTCGTCGACCACGATGGCCATGTGGAACTTCTCTTCTTGCATCTGGCGCAGGAGGGAGGAGACCTCCTTGGACTCGGGGACGAACACGGCCGGTCGGGCACTGGCCCGAACGGGCTGGTCGCCCCCGCCCACCCGCTCCGCCCGCATGAGATCCTTCGTATAAACGATGCCCTCGATGTCGTCGATCTGCCCATTGTGCACCGGTATGCGACTGAACCCGGCGCGCAGCGCGGTTTCCAGTGCCTCGGTGATGGACTTGTCCCGCTCAATCGTCACCATGTCCGGTCGCGGCACCATGACCTCTCGTGCGACCGTGTCGCCGAAGTCGATGATCGAATGGATGAAGGCGCGCTCTTCGTGCTCGATCACGTGCTCCTCGTGCGCCACATCGGCCATGGCCTTGAGCTCGGAATCGGTGATGTAGGACGGCCGAATGCCGTCTTCGTCATCACCATGCTGCCCGATGATCAAGTTGGCCAGACCGATGAGAAGCGAAGAGACGAAGCGGATCGGGGGAAAGCGAACCACCACCGAGACAATCGGGGCACTGAACAATGCTGCCCGTTCAGGGTTGTGCACGGCCCAGTTCTTCGGCACCGCTTCGAAGATCACGAAGATCACGATCACCTCGAAGGCGGCGCCGACGAGGACTCCGACACCCCCGAGCAGATGCTCAGCCACCACGCCGACGAGGGTGGCCGACACCAACTGGCACACGAGCACCAGCAGGAGAATGGGGTTCAGAAATTTGGCGGGATTCTCGATGAGGCGCGCCAGTTGACGAGCGCCGCGTCGCTTCTCGTCCACCATGGCCTTGGCCTTGATCCGGTTCATGCGCACCAGGCTGGTCTCGGCCAGGGCCAACAAACCCGAAACGGCGAGCAGGATCACGATGACGACGACGAGAACCAAGTCCTCGGTGTGAAAGCCTTCGACGGCGATCAACTCTTGGGCACCTGGGGCCGGTAGTAGCGGGTGAGCAGCTCCTGCTCGAGCGCCTCCATGCGTTCTGCCTCGGCTTCGTCCTCGTGATCCATGCCCAGCAGGTGGAGCAGGCCATGCACGACCAGAAGCGCCACCTCGTCCTCGAAGGACGCTTCGTGCTCGACCGCGTTGCGCGCCGCCACGGCGGGACAGATCACCACGTCACCGAGCAGCGTGAGGGTTCCTTCCTCCGGTGAGGTGCCAGGTCCACTGCCGCCCAAGTCAGGCGAGCGACCCGTCGGTCCGGGCTCGTCCTCAATGGGAAAGGAGAGGACGTCGGTCGGACCGCTCTTGCCCAGGAACTGTTCGTTCAGCGCGGCGATGGCGCCCTCATCGACGAAGAGGAGCGACACCTCGGTCTCCCCCTTCACGCCACGTGCCGTGAGCACCCGTTGGCTCAGCTGGGCCCAGCGGGCCACCTCGATCGGGTGGTCCTGCTGCTCATCGGCCGCAAAGACGTCAATGCTCACTGGGTAGATCCCGCCCGCCCTTCTGCCACTTCGTACGCGTCCACGATGTCGGCCACGATTTTGTGGCGGACGACGTCGCGTCGGGTCAGGTGCACAAAGGCGATGTCTTCGACGGCACCAAGCACCGGCTCCAACCCGATGAGGCCGGAGCGTCCACCGGGCACATCGATCTGGGTGACGTCGCCCGTCACCACGCAACGGGACCCGAAGCCGATGCGGGTCAGGAACATCTTCATCTGTTCGGGCGTCGTGTTCTGGGCTTCGTCGAGAATGATGAAGGAATTATTCAGGGTGCGGCCACGCATGAACGCCAACGGCGCCACTTCGATGGTGCCACGGTCCAAGAGCCGCTGCGCTCCTTCGGGCTCGAGGAGGTCATAGAGAGCGTCATAGAGCGGGCGCAGGTAAGGGTCGACCTTGGCCATCAGGTCCCCCGGCAAGAAGCCGAGCCGTTCTCCCGCCTCGACCGCCGGCCGGGTCAAGATGATGCGCGCCACCTGGCGGGTCTGCAATGCATGCACGGCCTGGGCCACGGCAAGATACGACTTACCCGTACCGGCCGGACCGATCCCGAACGTGATGATGTTCTCGTTGATGGCGTCGGTGTAGCGCTTCTGACCCGCCGTGTTCGGCCGGATGGTCTTGCCGCCGGCCGCCCGGACGACTTCGGCCCGCATGATCTCGCTGGGCCGCACGTCGTCGCGCACCATGTCGATGGTGCGCGACATCGTGGAGTTGTCGAGGCTCTGGCCGGCTTGGAGCAAGAGAACGGCCTCGTCGAAGAGCCGAACCACACGATCCGCGTCGGGGCCCTCCACCGTGATGCGGTTGCCCTGGACGGAGATCTTCTCGTCGGGAAAGGCCTGTTCTACTTGGCGCAAGAGCTCATCGCGGGTACCGAGCAGTCCCGCCATCAGATGGTTGCCGGGTACGAGACATTCAGCGTGGGTGGTCGTCGTCATGCGAGTGCGAAGTGTCCTTTAAGTGGTTGGCCACCGAGCACATGGAGGTGAAGGTGGGGAACGGAGTTCATGGCATCGGGTCCAATATTGAAGATGAGTCGGTAGCCACGGTCGGGCC
Source organism: uncultured Acidimicrobiaceae bacterium (assembly GCA_963737745.1). Lineage (GTDB taxonomy): Bacteria > Actinomycetota > Acidimicrobiia > Acidimicrobiales > RAAP-2 > Bog-473. The sequence continues at coordinate 23,725 of CAVTTR010000007.1, forward strand.
CCGCCACACCAGCCGCTTCGGCCACGGCGCGGGCGGCCACCAGCATGTCGGCCAGGATGGGGCCGTCTTCGGCCGTGATCTTCGAAGCGTCGTCGATGTGCCGGCGCGGGACGACGAGAACATGGAGCGGCGAGGCCGGCGCAATGTCGTTGAAGGCGACGGTCGTATCGGTGCTGTGGACGATCTCAGAGGGGACCTCACCCGCCACTATTTTGCAGAAAAGGCAATCGCTCATTGGTCAACCTCGCTCTCCTCGCCCAGCGGACTCTCCTCCTCCAGGTCCTCATCCGCCCCTTTCAGCGGCGGGTAGAGGTGCTCGAGTTGGCCGGGCTGAATGCGACACGACTCGACGAAGGCGTCGATATCACCCACCTTCATCCGAATCACCCGACCGAACTTATAGGCGGGTAGGTCGCCTTCGTCGATGAAGCGATAGAGGCTCCGCAGCGTGATGCCCAGACGGGCTGAGGCATCCTTGGTCCCGAGCCACTCGGTCTCTTCGGCCACTACGAAGATTCTCGCATGGGAGCCACCGGCGCCACCGTACCCGTGCGCAGCGAGACCATGAGCGCCCCCGCCGTGACGGCGGCCGTCTCGGCCCGCAACACGCTCAACCCGAAGCCGACGGTGGGCAGCCCCGACGCCAGCTCGTCCGCACTCCAGCCGCCCTCGGGCCCTACCGCCACCACCCTTTGCGTGGCCCGGGGGCGATCGCCGCTGAGTTGCGCCAGGACGACTTCTCCCGCGGTCCCCAGCCCGGCGAGGTCGCCGAACTGCACCACATCGGTGATCTCGGGTAGCCACACCCGACGGCACTGCGCGGCTGCCTCCCGGGCGACCCGCCGCAGCCGTTCGACCGCATTCTGACGACGGCCGCCGACCCAACGGACCACGCTGCGCTCGCTCACCAGCGGCACGATGCGATCGATCCCCAACTCGGTCAGCTTTTGGACCACCCACTCGGGACGCTCGCCTTTGGTGGGCGCAAAGGCCACGGTCAGCGATGGGACCGGCCGAGCCTCGTGCTGCACGCTGCCATCGCCGCCGGGTCCAACGCCGTCACGGAGGGGGGACGAGCGCCCCCGCATCGGCTTCCTGCCACAGCGTGCGGGCCCAGTGGCCGGCCCCGTCGCTGACGATGATCTCCTCGCCGACCCGGAGTCGGAGCACGCGTGCCACGTGATGGTGGTCGTCGACCGAGAAAACCGCATGGGCCGGGTCATCCACGAAGACCTGCGCCGCGGCTGCGGCGCGCACCGCAATGGCGGCGATCTCGGCTGAAACCGGGCTACCCAAAAGCGGAACGAAGGCGCGAGAACACGCCGTCACCACCCCCGCCGGGCGGTGCCACATTCTCACCCCGGGCGGCGGCGAACTGGCGGAGCAATTCTTCCTCCGCCTCGGTGAGCTCGGCGGGCGTCTCGACCAGCACGTGGACCAGGAGGTCTCCCCGGCCCCGGCCGCGCAGATGCGGGACACCCTCGCTCCGGATGCGTTCGACGTGACCATGCTGGGTCCCGGCCCGGACCGTTACCGCATGCGTGCCTTCCAATGTTTCGACCTCGACCTCGGTACCCAGAGCCGCCTGCGCCACCCCGATCGTCAACGTCGTATGGAGATTGTCGCCTTCGCGTTCAAAGCGGGGGTCGGGCGTCACCACCAGATGCACGTACAAGGATCCGGTGGGGCCACCGCGTTGGCCCGCCGCCCCTCGACCGGCCAGACGCAAGGTCGAGCCGTTGTCCACGCCGGCGGGAATCTCGACGGTGAAGGAGCTTTCCTCGGTCCGCCGACCCTCGCCGCCGCAGTCGGGACACGGGTACCGAATGGTCTCGCCCAGTCCGCCACAGGTCGGGCACGGCGAGCTGGTCACGACCTGACCGAGGAGGGACTGGCGGACGCGGCGCACTTCTCCGGCTCCCTGGCAATCGGCGCAGGTGGTGGGCTCGGTTCCTGGTGCCGCACCTCCTCCGGCGCATGTGTCACAGGTGACGGGCAGCCGCACCGAGATCTCCCGGCGGCACCCGAAGACGGCTTCGGCAAACTCGAGGTTGATCCGCACCTCGGCGTCGGATCCAGGCGCCGGACCGCGGCGCCGACCACCCCCGCCGGCCATCTGACCGAAGAAAGCGTCGAAGATGTCACCCAACCCACCCTCGAAACCGAACCCTCCGGCGCCAGCACCCCCGCCTTGACTACCGAAGACACCCTCGGGACCGAACCGGTCATAGCGGGCGCGCTTCTCGGGATCACGCAGCACCTCGTAGGCCAGCGTCACCTCTTTGAACTTCGCCTCGGAGACCGCGTCTCCCGGATTGTTGTCGGGGTGCAGCTCCCGCGCCCGGGCCCGGTAGGCCTTCTTGATCTGGTCGTCGCTGGCATCAGGTCCGACCCCCAAGAGCCCGTAGAGGTCGCTCAGCCCTTCAATTCCCGCCATCGTCGCTCCCGTTCCCGCTTCCTAATCCAGGCGCTCCAGCCCCACCTCGCCCGGTTTCCCCCAGCCGTTCTCCCAACCGTTCGCCCACCACGTGCGCCGCGGCCAGCGCCCGCGGGTAGTCCATCCGAGTCGGGCCGAAGAGGCCGACCGCGCCGAGCTCATGACCGTCGACGGCCACGGGAGCGACGACGACGGCACAGGACGCCAGCGGCTCGTATCCATGCTCGGTGCCGATGGACACCGAGAGCCCCCGGTTGAGGACATCGCGCAGCAACGTCACGACGACGAGTTGCTGTTCGAGGATGCCCAACACCGAACGAACGGTCTCCACCGCATCAAAGGACTGGGCCAACCGGGACGGACCCCCAACGAAAACCTGGTCGGACTCCATGGAGCGCTCGATGAGTCCGAAGCCGGTCTCCGCCGCCGCCACCACCTGATCGACGGCGGCGTTGCCCGTCAGAGGCACCGACCAACTCGACGAGGCGGTATGGCCGAGTAGATGCATGTTGAGGAGGGTGCCGGCTTGGCTCAGCACCTCGTCGGAAACCTCGACCTCCAGGTCGATGGTGCGCTTCTCGACGGCGCCGTCGGAGAGGACGATAACCAAGAGGGCCACGCGCGGCGCCAGGCCCACGACCTGGACGGAGCGAATGCTGGCCGAATCATGCGAGGGCCCGACCACCACGGCGGCATAGGACGTGAGCTCGGTGAGCAGTCCGGTCGCCCGCTCGAGCATGTGCTCCATCTCCCCGTGAACCTGCTCGAAGAAAGAGCTCACCTGCTTGTGCTGCGTCGGCCCGAGGACGCCCGGCTGCGTCAGATGGTCGACGAAAAAGCGATAGCCCTTGTCGGTCGGTATCCGCCCCGCGCTGGTGTGCGGTTGCACGAGATACCCGTCCCGCTCGAGGGCGACCATTTCGGACCGGACGGTGGCCGAGGAAACCTGCACGCCGGGTGCGTTCGCCACGTGGGAGGAACCGACGGGCTCGGCGCTCCCGATGTACTCGGTGACCACCGCCTCGAGAATGGCCGCCTGGCGCTCGTTCAGGGCGCGCCCGTCCGCCTGGTGGTCGGGGGATGGGGCGTGTCTGGCGCTGGGGGTCATATGAGTACCTGGCACTCAAGTGTACCGAGTGCCAAGCGCATTTCCTCGGGCACCCGCCCGATCGCCCGCTCGGGGCACGTTGACCAGGTCAGCCGGTGTGTTCAATCGTCAAGGCGCAAGGCCGAGATGAAGGCTTCCTGGGGCACCTCGACCCGCCCGATGTTCTTCATGCGCTTCTTGCCCTCTTTTTGCTTCTCCAGCAGCTTGCGTTTGCGGGTGATGTCGCCGCCGTAGCACTTGGACAACACGTCCTTGCGCTTGGCCTTGACCGTCTCCCGGGCCACGATCCGGCCACCGATGGCCGCCTGAATGGGGACATCGAACATCTGGCGCGGGATGAGCTCCCGGAGCTTGTCGGCCATTTTGCGCCCGTAGGTGTCCGCCGAGGAGCGGTGGACGATGGTGGAAAAGGCGTCACAGGGGGCGTGGTTGATCAAGATGTCGACCCGTACCAGGTTGGCCGTGGCGTAGGACTGGGGCTCGTAGTCGAGGCTGGCGTAGCCCTTGGTCCGGCTCTTCAGTTGGTCGAAGAAATCAAGCACGACCTCGGCCAGGGGGATGGTGTAGACCAGCTCCACCCGCTCGGGCGAGAGGTACTCCATACGGGTCATCTCGGCCCGCTTGCTCTGGCAGAGCTCCATCACGGTGCCCGTGTACTCCGACGGGGTGAGGATGGTGGCGGTGAGCATCGGTTCGTCGATGTGATCGATGCGGCTGGCGTCAGGCAGCTCGGTGGGATTGTCGACGTCTATCTCCGAGCCATCGGTGAGGAAGGCCCGATAGGCCACGCTCGGTGCGGTGGCGATCAGCGAGAGGTCGAACTCGCGCTCGAGCCGTTCCCGCACGATCTCCATGTGCAACAACCCGAGAAAACCGCAGCGAAACCCGATGCCCAGGGCATGGGACGATTCGGGCTCGAACGTGAAGCTGGCGTCGTTGAGCTTCAACTTCTCGAGCGCATCGCGCAGGTCGGGCAGTTCATCACCGTCAACCGGATAGAGCCCACAGAAGACCATCGGCTTGGGATCCTGGTAACCGGCCAGCGCCTCGGTCGCCCCCTGTACCGCCGTGGTCACCGTCTCGCCGGAGCGGGCCTCACCGACGTCCTTGATCCCGGCGATGAGATAGCCGACTTCGCCCGGGCCGAGCACATCCACCGGGACTCCGACCGGCGTGCGCACCCCAACTTCCTCCATGTCGTGCACGGCATTGGCCTGCATGAATCGGAGGCGGGCGTCGGAGTGCAGCGTGCCGTCGACGATCCGGATCGAGCTCACGACCCCTCGATACTGGTCGTAGGACGAATCGAAGATCAGCGCGCGCAGCGCTGCGTCGGGGTCGCCATTGGGCGCCGGGATGCGGTCGATAATCGCCTGGAGGAGCTCGGTGAACGCCGGCACCGGTCTTGGCCGAAATTCGCAGCACGTCTTCGGCCGGCAGTCCGAGGACGTGCTCGATCTCCAGCGCGCACCGTTCCGGGTCCGCCGCAGGCAGGTCGATCTTGTTGAGTACGGCCACGATCTCCAGGTCGTTCTCCATGGCCTGATAACAGTTGGCCAAGGTTTGCGCTTGAATCCCCTGTGAGGCGTCCACCAATAGGACCGCCCCCTCGCAGGCGGCCAGGGAACGACTCACCTCGTAGCCGAAGTCGACATGGCCCGGGGTGTCGATGAGGTGGAGCACATGGCCGTTGAAGAGCACCCGGACGTTCTGGGCCTTAATGGTGATGCCCCGTTCCCGCTCGATGTCCATGGAGTCGAGGTACTGCTCTCGCATCTGGCGTGGATCGACCGCTCCGGTGATCTCCAAGATCCGATCCGAGAGCGTCGACTTGCCGTGGTCGACATGACTGATGATGGAGAAATTGCGGATGTCCGCCATGGAAACGGGACCACTGGCAGTAACGGGGCGCGGCACGGTCCGTCGATCGTACCGGCCCAGGCCCCATGGTCGGACCGATACGGGGCGCTGGAGCGGTTCGAGCGCCGATGGATCCGCCGGACCAATTGGTGCTGCGACCTGCTAGGGTTGCCTCCCGCACCGGTGAGCTGACGCCCGCCGCGCCGTTCGCCCAGCACCCCATTCGAAAGCATCGAGGATTTTCACGTGGCCAATATCGCCAGCCAGATCAAGCGAAACCGTCAGAACGAGAAGCGCCGCTTGCGGAACAAGTCCGTCCGCGCCGAACTTCGCACCCGCACCAAGAACGCGGTCGCGGCGGCCGAGAACGGTGCCGAGGACAGCGCAGAGCAGCTCCGTCTGGCCGTGAAGAGGATCGACAAGGCTGCAGCGCGGGGCGTCATTCACAAGAACACCGCGGCCAACCACAAGTCACGCCTGGTCCGTCGCGTCGCCGCCCTCGAGGCGGCGGCCGCCGAGTCGTCCGCCGAATAACGTCAGCCGCGCCGGTTAATCCCGGCGCACCGATTCGGTGGGCGTGCGTCGCGGCCAGTCGTCGTCCGAGATCCGCCATCTGCGCTCGCATCTCCACCGGTTCGCGCACTTCGAAATCCAGTCCGAGCCCGATGAGGTAGCTGGCCAACCAGTCGAAATCGTCCATGCCGAGCTCGAGCTTCGTGCCGCCACCCTCCTGTTCGAGCACCCCGACATGCGGACCGATCAGCTTTGCCACCTCATCGAAGGGCGCCTTCACGGTCACCACGGCCCGGTGGGTGTAGTGCGCCGTCGAAATCCCCTCGGCTACGAACCGCGCCGGGTCATCGAGGTGCCGAGGCTCGAAGGTATGCCCCGGCAGGTGCACCGAAGTGATCCGGTCAACCCGAAACGTCCGCCAATCCTCACGTTCGAGGTCGTACGCCACCAGGTACCAGCGCCTGTCGGTGGCCACCAGCCGATGAGGCTCCACCCGCCGCTCACTGACCTCCCCCTGATGGGTGCGGTAGGAGAACGTTGCCCGCAGGCAATTGTCACAGGCTTGCGCCAGTTGGATAAGCGTCTCGGTGGAGACCATCTCGGTCGGTGAGACGAGAGCGACGGTGGCCGCCCGCAGGGCGGCGAGCTGCGACCGCAGGCGCGGTGGAAGGAGGCGATCGAGCTTGGCCAGGGCGGTCAAGGCGCTGCGTTCGATTCCCGGCACCGCGGCGCCGGCCGATGCCCCCAACACCACAGCGACCGCCATGGCCTCGTCGTCCTCAAAGAGGAGCGGAGGAACCTCCGTCCCGCCTCCGAGGTGGTACCCGCCACCGGCGCCGGGAGTGCCCTCGATCTGGAACCCGAGGTAGCGGAGCCGTTCGACATCGCGCCGCACGGTGCGGGGCTCCACCTCGAGTCGTTCTGCCAGTTCGGCCCCGCTCCACGCCGAGCGCCGCTGCAAGAGACCGAGGAGTCGCAAGAGTCGGGCGGCCGATTCCATATTTCGACCTTACCCGTATTGAGGACTCATTATGTCCGCAATCGGGCGTACCTTAGGGACATGGTCAATCCATCCGTAATGCAACAGCTCGCCAGCGAATACCGGCGAGAGGATCTCGAAGCAGCACGGATCGGTGGAGCTGGGCTCCAGCCGTCGCGCCGCTCCGCCCGCGAGCGGCTGGGCTGGTCGCTGGTCGGCCTCGGCATCCGGCTCACAAGGGACCCCCTCACCACCGGCTCTGGGTACGGGCGGCACGTTCATGGGTCGCAACGGCTTGGAGCGCCACAAGCCAGGACATCGCTTCCGCTCGTCCGGCTGTAGTCAGGCTCCCCGGTTCCCACGGCGAACGACACTCTCACGCAGGGACGGCGAAGGTGAAGATCTTCTCTGGGGTGATGCGTGCTCCGACCGGGTTCTCTTGGCGCAGCCAGGTTTCAAAGGCAGGACCCTGCTTGGGGAGGTAGTAGTCGAGCATGGCCTGCGCCAGCTCGCCATGCTCGGGATCGAGCACGTCGAAGAGCTCTGCCCGGCCGTGCATGGTCACCGACAGCTCCTCCCCGGGGAGATGCGTGGCGCTGACGGCAGGACGCGCCGCCAGATGACGCATGCGCACCGAGTTGCGACCTGAGCTGAACCAAAACGTGCCATGGAGGAAATACCCGTCCACCGGTCCGGCTACGGGACGGCCGTCGGCGGTCACCGTCGCCAGAACCAAGAGCCGCATTCCCTGCAGCCTCTGGCAGAGCTGCTCGGCGTCGAGACGACGCTCGTCATCGATGATGCTCCGCAAATGCGGCCCCGCCCCGGCGATACTGCTGTCAAGAATCTGCTGGAGCCTCCTCAGTTCTTCGGGGGTCTCGTGCATGGAAGCGATTCAACCACCGCCTGTGCCAGGAGGGGCGGCTGGAGTGTGACTCTCTCCCGCTCAGCGACGGCCCGCACCGGTGCGCGGGCGGGCCTGACCCGATTGACGGGTCTGACGGCTCAGTCGAGCCACCAGGATCTCGACCACCAGCTCGGGTGGGAGGCCCGTCGCGCCCTTGACGTCGAGATCGGCCGCAGCCAGCAGCTCAATGGCCTGCCCGATCCGCGCGCTGCCGAGCCGCCGTGACTGTTCGAGAGCCTTCTTTCCGACGAATGCACTGTTGACGCCCAACAGTTGGGCCGCCTCCTCACCGCTCGAAATCGTCGCCCCGTCCAGCGCCAGCATGTTGGCGTAGTGGCGGTGCAAGGAGAAGACCACTTCGACCGCACTCAGGCCGCCGGCATCTGTCATGCGATGCAGCACGCCGAGAGCGGCCGCCGGGTCGCCCCGATCGATGGCGTCGGTGAGTTCGTAGCGAGCAACATTGCCGGCCTCGCCCAGGTACGGCTCGAGATCGCTGACCGAAATTCTTGACCCCGGTCCATATGCCGCTTCCAACGCCCCCAGCAATCCTTCGACGCGACCCAGATCCTCCCCGACGTGTTGGCCGAGCAGCTGGGCCGCCTGAGGTTCGAGCTTGACCGGGGCATGACGAAGATGCTCGTGCAGCCACGCTTTGCGGTCACCGGGACGGTTGACCGCGACGTCGATCACCTTTCCCGCGGCGCTAATGGCCTTGACCAGAGGGGCGGGCACCGTCCCGCCGCCGCCCACCAAGATCAGCACCGTCGAGGGCAGCGGATCTTTGATGACCTCGACCAACCGGGGCACGTCAGCCGTGACCAGACGGCCCGCTTCGCGCACGACCACGACGCGCCGGTCGATCAGAAACGGCGGCGTGAGACAGGCGTCAACCACGGCACCGACATTGATGTCGTCGCCCGATCCCCCGCCGATCTCCTCCACCACGAGCGAGTGATCGCGATCCCCCACCACCTCGGCCAGCAGGGCGCGGACTTCCTGGGCCACGAGTGACGCATCGTCCCCCTTGACCAAATACGAAGAGGCGGTCATGGTGCGATCATTCGGCCGCGCTCACGGCAGCGGCGACGTCGCGGACCCGGCAGGTCCCCCTGACGTCGTGCACACGCAAAATGCGGCATCCCCAGCCGAGGCCGAGGGCCGCCGCTGCGAGGGACGCCGGTCCGCGCTCGGTCAATGCGAGATCGAGCGTGACACCGAGGAACGTCTTATTGGAGGCGGACAGTAAGAGGGGGTACCCGAGGGCGGCCAACGTCGACGAGGCCCGCAGGAGGGTGAGGGACTGCGCCGCGGTCTTGCCCAGATCGAGGCCCGCATCGAGCACGATCTTCTCGGGCGCGATGCCAGCGGCGCGGGCGCGCTCGGCCCGGTCGGTGAGGAAGCGGCTCACATCGGCCACCACATCGTCGTAATGCGGGTCGGGGTCAGCAACTCGGGGAGCCAGTCGTATATGTGTCGCCACGACCGCGGCGCCGAGTTCAGCTGCCGCAGTGAGGTAGTCGGGGTCTGCGAACCCGCTGATGTCGTTGCCCATCACGGCCCCCTCTTTGTAGGAAGCGCGGGCGACCGAGGCGCGCCAGGTGTCGACAGAGATAGGTGTCGAGAAGCGGGCGGCCAGACCTGCGATTGCCCCAACCACGCGGTCCATTTCCTCTGACTCCGTCACCTCGGGGCCTGGGCCGGCTTTCACGCCGCCGACGTCGAGAATGTCTGCTCCTTCGGCCACGAGGGCTTCGGCTCTCGAATAGAACGCGTCGAGCGCAAACGTGGCGCCCTTGTCGTAGAAGGAGTCGGGCGTGCGGTTGAGGATCCCCATCACAAGGCCGCGGTGGGTCAGGTCGTATCGGTGGCCGCCGAGCTCGAGTACGTTCACCGGCGGCCCACGGCCAACGGAACCTGTCGGGCCATCAGTAGAGACGAGTGGCCAACGACCGACGGTACGTCCCCGTGCGTGGATCCTCGGGCCCCAAGGTCTCGAGGAGGTCGACGAACTCCTGACGGGCCGCATCGTCCTCCCGCACCCGATCCAGCAGCGCGTTGAGGCGCGCTTCGATCTCAGCGTCGCCGGTGGCCGCATCAATTACCCCGCTGTCGATCAACCGGGCCTGCGCCGCCAGCGTGCGCGTTTTCGGCGTTTCGGGTACACGAGCCAGCAGCGCCAAAGCGTCCGCCGCCTCGCCACGGTCGATCATCAGCTGAGCCAGGGCCTCCGTGGCCCCCTGATGCCCCGGCTCGAGTTCGAGCGCCTGGCGCAGAGATGCTTCATCGCCCCTGGCCACCAGGGTGTCGGCCTCGCTCAAGGCCGGGAGCAGCTTCTGGACGAAGGCGATGACCTGCGGCTCGGGCACGGCACCGATGAATTGGTCCACCACCTTGCCCCCGTCAATGGCGAAGACGGCGGGGATCGATTGGACGGCGAAGGACTGCGCGACGCGTGGGTTATCGTCCACATTGACTTTGGCCAGCTCAACTGCGCCATTGGTGGCAGCGACGGCCCGTTCGAGCATCGGTCCGAGCGTCTTGCACGGGCCACACCACGGAGCCCAGAGATCGACGATGACCGGGACTTCATTGCTGCGGGCCAGTACGTCTGCTTGAAAAGTCGTATCGGTGACGTCCATCGACCCTGCAGGTTAATAGCTGAGGCCGGGAGCACCGGCGGAGGAAAGACGGAGCCGACGGGGACCAGGTGGCGGATGAGAGGATCGCGTGCCACCGATTAGCGTCAGTAACGTGTCAGACCCGGTCGAAGGCATCCAGGCGGAGAACGTAACCAAATGGTTCGTGGACTGCGTCCCCGAAGTTACGGTTCCCCTGACCTTCAGCTTGATCGCCGGCGGACGTTCGAACCTCACCTTCCGCGTTGAAGACGCGGAAGGGCGGGCGTGGGTGCTTCGTCGGCCTCCGGTACACCATGTCCTGCCCACGGCACACGACATGGTGCGCGAGCATCGCTTGATGAGCTCGCTCGCTCCCTCGGGCATTCCGGTGCCCGAGACCATCGGCCTGTGCACCGATGAGAGCGTCAACGGCCAGCCCTTCTTCGTCATGGAATTCGTCGATGGTCATATCGTGCGCGATGAACGCCAAGCCGAGCAGGCATTCGATAGCACCACCAGAGCGGCCGTCGGCCAGCACATGGCCGAGACGCTCTCGGCGCTCCACGGCATCGATCCCGAGTCGGTGGGGCTGGGCGATCTGGGACGCCACGAGGGCTATATCGAGCGTCAACTCAAACGGTGGGGTGCGCAGTATGCGAATATGCGGGTCGAAGGGGTCGATCACGGGGGGTTGGTCGAGCGCGTCGGCCACGAGCTGGCTCGCTGCGTTCCGCCGCAGCAGCGCACATCGATCGTGCACGGCGACTACCGGATGGACAACGTCGTTCTCGATGACAACGGTGCGGTCCGGGCCATCCTCGATTGGGAACTCTGCACCCTGGGCGACCCCTTAGCCGACGTCGGACTCCTCATGGACTACTGGACGCAGAGTGACGATGCCGTTCCCGTGCTCGATCACGCCCCCACGGTGGCTCCGGGATCTCCACCCGCGCGCAAGTGTTGGAGTACTACGCGGACGTGTCAGATCTCGACCTGACCCAGATCGGGTACTACTGCGCCTTCGGCTACTGGAAGTTGGCGTGCATCCTCCAAGGCGTCTACGCCCGCTATGTCGCCGGTGCCGGAGCCGGCGACAAGGGAAGCGTCGACGACCTTCCGGCGCAGGTGGCACACCTAGCCGAGATGGCATCTGAGGCGTTGGTGGCGGCACCGTGAGCCCCGAGGGATTGACGGAGATCTTCTCGATCCACCAAGAGCCCGAGCTCCATCAGCCGGTGCTGGTGGTCGCCCTCGAGGGGTGGGTCGACGCGGGACTGGGCGCCACCACCGCCATCGCCGCCCTCCTCGGACACGGTGAGACGACGCATCTCGTCACGTTCAACAGCGAACACTTCCTCGATCAGCGAGCTCGTCGCCCGGTGGCACGCATCGTCAACGGCGTGACCACCGAGCTCAACTGGCCCCAGACGGTCTTGCGCCATGGGCGGGACGAGGACGGGGCAGACGTCCTCTACCTCCTTGGACCCGAACCCGATTTCCATTGGCGGGCCTTCACTGAAGCGGTGGTCGGCCTCTCTCGGTCCTGGGGAGTGCGCATGGTGGTCGGGCTCGGGTCGTTTCCTGCGCCTGCTCCCCACACCCGACCGGTGAAGCTGGCTGCCACCGCACCGCCAGCCTCGGCCGAGCTGGCGGAACGGATTGGCGTCGTACAGGGCGAGCTCGAAGTGCCCGCAGGCGTGATGTCCGCGCTGGAGCTCGCCTTCGAAGACATCGGCATTCCCGCCATCTCCCTATGGGCCCGCGTGCCGCACTACGTGGCTGGCATGCCCTTCCCCGAGGCCAGCGCGGCGCTGGTCGAAGGTCTGGCCGGCATCGCCGAGCTGAATCTCGACTCCTCCGAGCTACGCCATGCCGCCGACAACTCGCGGCGACAGGTCGATCGGCTCATCGCCGACAACAACGAGCACCGGGCGATGGTGCGCAAGCTCGAAGAGAACATCGACGCCTCCGAGGGAAATGCGATGGGAGTCGAAGAGGTCCCTTCGGGCGACGAGATCGCGGCGGAACTGGAGAAGTTCCTGCGGGGCGAAGAGCAGTAGATGAAGGAAGAGCAGTAGATGAAGATTGACGGCGGGATTGGGTTCGATCCCTCCGGTATCGCCGAGGCTGCTCGGCGCGCAGAAGACGACGGCTACGACGGAGTGTGGTCGACCGAAACTTCGCACGATCCTTTCCTGCCCATCGCCATAGGCGCCGGCGCCACCGAGAAACTGGAGTTCGGGACCGGGATTGCCGTTGCGTTCGCCCGCAATCCAATGAACCTCGCGGTGGTGGCCAACGACCTCCAACATCTGACGAAGGGCCGTTTCATGCTCGGGTTGGGGAGCCAGATCAAGGCGCACATCACCAAGCGCTTCTCCATGCCGTGGTCGCATCCGGCGCCACGTATGCGCGAACTCATTTTGGCTATCCGAGCCATATGGGCCACATGGGAGACCGGCGAGAAGCTCGAATTCCGAGGCGAGTTCTACACGCACACGTTGATGACCCCGTTCTTCGTCCCCGAGAAGCATCCGTACGGTAATCCGAAGATATTGCTCGCCGCTGTCGGGGAACTGATGACCGAGGTGGCCGGCGAAGTTGGTGACGGTATTCTCGTGCACGGCTTCTCCACCGAGCGCTACATCCGAGAAGTGACCCTACCCGCGCTCGAGCGCGGAGCAGCCAGGGCCGGCAAGTCCCGGGCTGACTTGACCATCTCGTATCCAGGATTCGTGGTCACCGGAGCCACTGAAGCGGACGTGGCAGCGGCCAGTCAGGCCGTGCGCCAACAGATTGCCTTCTACGGTTCAACCCCGGCCTATCGCCCCGTCCTCGAGCTCCACGGTTGGGGCCAGCTGCAAACCGAGCTCAACGCGCTTTCCAAGCGAGGTGAGTGGGTGAAGATGGGCGAGCTGATTGACGACGAGGTCCTCGAGGCCTTTGCCGTGGTCTGTCCGATTGACGAGGTGGCCGATCGGGTGAAGTCGCGCGTCGGCGACATCGTCGATCGTTTTTCCTTCTATACCCCCTACAGAATGAACCCCGACGAATGGAAGACGATTCTGGCGGGGTTCCACTAGACGGGATTCCGCTAGACGACGATTCCGCTAGACGACGATGTTCACCAACCGAGGGGGACGCACGACAACGCGTTGCGGGGTCCGATCGGCCAGCGATTCCTGCACTTTGGGCGACGCCAGGGCAGCCGTCTCGGCGTCGGATTGGTTGATGTCTGGACTGACTTCGAGCTTGTCGCGCAATTTGCCGTTCACCTGCACCACCATGGTCACCGTCTCCTCGCGTACGAGCTCGGGATCGAAGGTGGGCCAGCTCTGGAGGTGAACGGACGGTTGGCCCGGATGGCGCAGCTCCCAGATTTCCGCCGTGAGATGAGGCGTCAACGGGGCGAGGAGCGACAGCAGCACATCCGCGGCCTCGTCCCACACGACCCGGTGGGGTCCGTCGTCGCTACGGGCGTACTTCTGGAGGCGATTCAACTGTTCCATGCAGTGCGCCACCGCTGTGTTGTACGACCAACGTTCGACGTCTTCGGTCACAGCCGCGATGGTGCGATGGGTGGCTTGACGCACTTCGCGGTCAGCGTCGGTCTCGGGTCCAGAGCGAAATGTCGGCGCAATCTCACCTTGGCCCGGCGCGAACGTGCGCCAGAGGCGGTCAAGAAATCGCCCGCACCCCTCGATCACCTGCTCCGTTTGCTCCGTCCAGTCCATGTCATCGAAGGGCGGTCCGGCGAAGAGATGGAAGAGCCGCAGCCCGTCGGCTCCGACCGTCTCGTAGTAGTGCTCGGGCGCAATCAGATTGCCCTTGGACTTGGACATCTTCGTCCCGTCCATACGGATCATCCCCTGAGCGAGATACCGGGCGAATGGCTCGCGCGACAGGCCGGGAGCAAGGCCAACATCGATGAGGGCCCGGGTGAAGAAGCGGGCATAGAGCAAGTGCAAGATGGCGTGCTCGACACCTCCGATGTATTGGTCGACCGGCATGAAGTGGCGCGCCGCGGCGGGATCGAAGGGACGATCGGCGCTCCACGGATCGCAGAAGCGCAGGAAGTACCAGGACGAATCCACGAATGTGTCCATTGTGTCAGTCTCGCGGCGAGCGGGGCCCCCGCAGATGGGGCACGTCGTGTGGAGGAACCCCTCATGAAAGGCCAGAGGCGACTGTCCGGTGGGAAGAAATTGGACATCGTCGGGCGCGACCACGGGCAACTGGTCCTCGGGCACCGGCACCGCTCCGTGCTCGGGACAGTAGATGACCGGAATCGGACAACCCCAGAAGCGTTGTCGTGAGACCAGCCAATCGCGCAGCCGAAAGTTGACTTTGCGTTCGCCGATGCCCCTCTCTTCGAGCCATTCGATGGCGCGAGCCTTCGCCGTGCCGATATCGAGACCATTCAGAAATTCGCTGTTGATCTTCTCCCCTTCGCCCGTATAGGCGCCCCCTCCGTTGGCCTCCCAATCGGCCGGCGGCTGTACCGTGCGCACGATCGGCAAGTCGTGGAGTTTGGCGAAGTCCCAGTCCCGCTGGTCTTCGGCCGGCACAGCCATGATGGCGCCCGTCCCATACCCCATGAGGACATAATCGGCCACGAACACCGGCACCAAGGTGCCAGTGAACGGATTCCGCACGCTGCTCCCCGTGAAGGCTCCCCGTTTTTCGAGCGTGCCGGCGTCGCCGGTGGCGGATCGCTCGATGTCGCTTTCAGCCGCTGCTCGTTTGCGCAGCTCGTCGACCGCGTTGCGTTGGGCGTCGGTGGTCAATTCGTCGACAAGGGGATGCTCGGGCGCGACCACGGCGTAGGTCATGCCGAAGCTCGTGTCCGGCCTCGTGGTGAACACCCGCAGGCTCAGGTGCTCCTTTCCATCGACGACAAGATCGAACTCGGCGCCTTCGGAGCGGCCGATCCAATGCCGCTGCATCGTTTTGACGCGCTCGGGCCACTGGAGGTCCTCTAATCCCTCCAACAACTCGTCGGCGTACGACGTGATGCGAAAGAACCACTGTTCGAGGTCGCGCTTGGTGACGACATCGCCGGAACGGTCGCAGGTGCCGTCGGGAAGCACTTGCTCATTGGCCAGCACGGTTTGACAACCGGGGCACCAGTTGACAAGGGCGCTGGCCCGATAGGCCAGGCCAGCCTCCCAGAGCTTGAGGAAGATGAGTTGGGTCCAGTGCATGTAGGAGGGGTCATGACTCCGCACCTCACGTCGCCAGTCGTAGACCGCGCCCAGGCGGACCAAAGAAGATTTGAGCTCTTTGATCCGAGCTTCGGTGAAGGTCCTGGGATGGGTCCCGGTCTTGATGGCGGCATTCTCCGCCGGGAGACCGAACGAGTCGAACCCGAAGGGGCTCAGTACCCCCTTGCCGCGCATGGTCTGATAACGCACAGCCAGGTCACCGAAGGTGTAGTTGCGCACATGACCCTGGTGGGCCGCTCCCGAGGGATAGGGGTACATGCACAAGGCATAGAACTTCTCCCGCGGGTCATCGTTGTCGATCTGATACGTCCCCGCTTCCTCCCAATGCCGTTGCCACTTTTGTTCGATTTCAACGACGTCGTACGCCCGAGCCATCCCACCAGGGTAGGCGAGCCAGTGGGGCCCTGGTTCGGTTCGAGGGGGTGGAGTTGCGGCGCGAGGAGGGTGCCCTTGGAGAGGGATTCGCATATGCCATGAGGTCCGCCCCGGCGCCGTCGGTGTGACGAGCCGTGCCAGTCCGAGACTGTGCCGGAGCCGTCCGACGATGGCCAACCGCGGTCACCGTGCCAGGCGTGCTGCCACGGCGCGGGAGGAAGGTGGTGTCACCTCGGGTGGAGCATCGTCTCTGGACACGGGAACTGGGGGCTGGTTCTCCGGAGGCGGAAGACCACTGGCGACAGAGGGTAAGGTCTAACTCCGGACCCGACAGGGTGCCTCGCTACGTTGCAGTATGATGCGAGGCTTCCAGACGGTTCGGCCCAGGATGCGGTAGCCGAAATACCACCCGCCACCTGGGAGTTTTGCTACGGGGGCGTAGCTCAGCTGGTAGAGCGCCTGACTGGCAGTCAGGAGGTTCGTGGGTTCGAGTCCCATCGCCTCCACCATGTGATGTGTCAGATTTTTCTGGGACACGTGAACCCTCAGACGATATCTCGGTCCCGTCGCTGGTAGTCGACCGAGGGGTCCAGTTCGAGATGGCGGATCATGACTCCGTTCTGGTCGATCACCCGAATGTCGAGGTCAGCCACCAAGATCAGTACGCGTTTGCCCTGATGCGCTCGTCCGACACCGACGTGGTGGAGCTTGGATCGATAGCGCAAGGTAAAGCAGCCGGTCTTGTCGATGCGGTCCCGTCGGACCTTGGTGTGTGCCAACAACGGCTGCCCGTCGACGGTCGCAGTCGCCTTGTCGAGGGCACGCCAGGCTTGCATTGGTGGGCACCCGCGGGCGGTGTGCGGCCGCTGCTCGTTGTAGATGAAGACGAAGCGGTCGATCTGGGCTTGGAGCTCGGCCAGGGTGCCCGCAGCCGGTTTCTTGCGCAACCACTTCTTGAGTGTGAGGTGATAGCGCTCGACTTTGCCCTGAGTCTGGGGATGGTAGGGCTTGCCGTGCTTGAAGGTGATCCCGAGCGTGGCCAGTTCGATCTCCATGCCGCTATGGCTGCCCCGATAGGCGGCGGTATAGATGGCGCCATTGTCTGAGAGCACCGAGGCCGGTAAACCGTAAATGGCCGCTGTTTCATAGAAGATCCGCACCACCTCGGCCGCCGTGGCCACGGGCACGGCCACGCTGGCCAAGACGCGCGTGAGTGATCGTCGATGAAGTTGATGATCTCGACCGGCTGGTCGTCTTCGAGGTGCCAGTGCGTCATATCGGACTGCCAGCATTCGTTGGGCAAGTCCGATTCGAAGCGCATCCAGCTCGAGCGGGGGCGCTTTTGGGGCTGGGGGGTGACAAAGCCACGTCGACGCAGCACCCGGTGGATGGTCGACAGCGCCGGCGGCTCGAGTCCCGCTTGGCTCAGGTGCCACAAGATGGTCCGGGCGCCGGCGTCGAGGCCGTCTTCGGCCAGGCGCTTGCGCCACCCCACGATCTCGTCCTCGAGGTCCAAAGAGATGAGGTTGGTCGGCACCTTGGGCCCCCTCCTCAGCGGCGCGAGCGCCTCGTCGCCACCGGCGCGGTACAAGGCGACATGACGGTGCACCCAGGACTTCGAGCGTCGAGCCGCGACCGCTCTCCCGGTGAACGGTTACGTGTTCTCGCCGGATGAAGTCGGCAGCGACCCATGGCACCCGACCAGCGTCCTCTACCGGATGAAGAAGTACAGCGAGGAGGAGGGAATGCGGATCACTCCTCACATGCTGCGCCACTCGATGATCACAGATCTTCTCGACGCCGGTGCAACCCGGTCACGATTGGCGAGATCGTGCATCAACGTGACGGCGGGGTCCTTGTCTTGGCCAACTACGGCCACACCGGCCAGGACAAGCGACGGAAGGCCGCGGCAATCCTCGGCTGAGCTAGGCAGTCGCACTCCGCGGCCACCGGCCAGCTTCCGGTCTTAGAACGGGGCGCAAGGGTAGCCTCATCAGACGTGCCTCTCAGCCGTCGTCTCATCCCCTATTTGCTCCTCGCCACATTGACGCTCGGGGCCGGACTAGGCGCCGGACTGTCAGTGGCAGAGGAGTCGACGACCGAGATGCCCAGCACGCTCGTATCACATTGGACGTGCCTTACATCCCTGGCGATACCCGGAGAAGCCGGGGCCGTCCGATGCAGCACCACACGTTGGACCGTGGTTGAAGTCTTCGGGTCGTCAACGGGAAGCATTCCAGATGGCTTTCTTGCCTGTATGAAGCGGACGCTGGACTCGATGCCATTGCCACAAGACTCTGCGGGCCAGTCAATAGAATCGGAGACCGTCGAGTCAAAGTGCGCACCTCTCTAGCGGTGCCGAGGGCTCTAACGAGCAGCCTGAGCCGCGTCCTCGATCTTCGCCCGGTGTGCAGCCCAAAAAACATCACCCTTTTCGTGGGCCGGGATGAAGGCATGGCTTCCAGTCCCACCATCAACCTGCTCGCGGAGGATGTCGGCATGTCCGGCGTGACGGTTGGTCTCAGTAAGTACGTGGACGATGATATTGAAAAGCTTCACATTCGGGCGGGGCCACCACGGCACATGGCCAGGCGCTTCAAGGTCGAGAGCGTCGATTGTTGCATCGGCGTGCAGGCGGACGCGACGGTAGCGATCCACAATCTCGGTCCGGCTTTCGTCCACGGTGACCCACTTGTCGGCATCGAACTCAGCGTTGTCCCACCACGGCAAGGACTCAGGGAAGGGCCGATCAAATATGTCTCCGAAATAGCGGCCTTCGGTGCTGGTTAAATGTTTGACCAGCCCGAGAAGGTTGGTCCCAGTCGAGGTTAAAGGGCGGCGGATGTCGTATTCCGAAAGCCCGTCGAGTTTCCACAACATGATCTCGCGCACCTGGCGCAAGTCGTTGTGGAGGTACTCCTTAGCGAACGCCTCGTCCATGCGTCGAGTTTGCCATACAAGAGTCTCGGATGACCCCACCATTTTGGCAGAGCGAGTCGTCGTGACTACGAAAATCACTCGCTGCACCATCACGACACGGAGCTAGCGTCGCTCGGAGAGACGGGTTCTGATCCCGCAGGAGGCCCGACTCAGATGTGTCGAGTTCGAATCCGTAGGTGTGGGTGAAAAACAAACGGAATAGAAGCCATGCCATTTCGTTTCTGGGAGTCAGAGACATTCACCATCTCTTGATGTTGCACATGCGTCATTAGAAAATCCACTAGACCTCACTCATTGGCTGTAATCAAGCGTTGGTACAGTTCGGATGGCTCAATGAGTCGATCCAAAATGTTGTTGTCGAGAAGGAATCGCTTCGCGTTTTAGAGACCTAGGGCTATCTGGGTTTCACAGTGGGTGCAGAGTTGGAAGGTCGCGCTCGTTTGACATTGTGGGAACCGCAACGACAACAGATAATACCTTCGACGCTGGACGACGAACCGTGTGCCATTGGTTTTCTCTGTCGCCGACGCTTCGGGACAACATCCGGGGTGACCTCGGAGTGGATTACTTGAGTAGCCGCCGCAGAAGCTTCCCGGTAAGACCATTGGACTTTGCATCTACCTTTCGCCGCACAATCCTCTTTCCTAAAGGCCCCTGGTCCTTTCTCGGCTACTTCGACGTTACCGAGATCCCGAGCTGCTCGGCAGTTGCGAACGTAACGATTTACGTCCCGCCATTTCCCTCCCCCCGTTCGTCATTCCTGATGCTGCACTAGCCCATCAGGTCTGTTCCCTAATGTAGGCACTGCACCGTTACCTACCAGTTGGGCGAGCATTGTTTCTATTCGCTCCAACCGCTCGTCGGTCGCATTGGTCTTCTCCTGCACGAAGTAACTTGCCACCGTCGCCGTCAGGGTGCCGATCAATCCGATACCCGTGAGCATTAGGAGGACAGCTACGCCTTGCCCAAATGCAGTAACGGGGTATCGGTCACCGTAACCAACCGTCGTTACGGTAACGATGGCCCACCAGAGTCCCTGCCCGAAGTTATGAATATTTGTGCCGTGTGCGTTTCGTTCGGCGAAGGTCACCAGTCCAGCGCATGCAAAGACGAGAACTCCAGCGGCCAGAACAACAAAGTGGAATCCGTTGTGCGTGAGGATGGAACGAGCCCTGCGGAGGCTCTCGGCCAGGACGACGCCCACACGGGCGAGCCGAAGGAGCCGGATTAGGCGTCCCATCCGCAATGGTCGAAAGAACGGCACCGCAACAATGAGAAGGTCGAGCAAGTGTGTCTTGAAGTATCGACCACGATCGGGAGCCAGCCAGAACTTTACGATGTACTCCAAAGAAAACAGCGCCCAGACCGTGTAGTCAATGGTCGTGAAGGTCGTGGCGACAGTTCCGTGAACGGTGGATGCGAGCGGCACGATGAGCACAGGTAGCCACAGAGTCGTGAGCACCAGCATCGGGGTATCAACAGTCGTGGCGAAAGCGTCGTACCGCTCCTGCGATCGTGTCACGCCGGTTCCCATCGCCAATCGTTGTTGTCCTCGCAAATGATCGGGCCACTCTCGCCTTGCACGGTCTGTCCGTGCAGGGAGCCGGGGCAATATTCGCCGGCCCGGTAGCAGTTGCCTTCTGGGTCGACGTAGCACCCCGCGGTGGTCGGTGTGGGCGCTGGGGCGGCGGTCACCGTCGTGGTCGGCGCTGGTGGTGGACGCGTTGTCGTCGTAGTTGGCGCCGGAGGACGGCGTCGTGGTGGTAGAGGAGAATACGGGTGCCGTTGCCGTAGTAGCCGATGTCGGCGTCACCGTCGCGGGCGTTGCCCCAGGACCACACACTCGGTTGAACGCTCCCATGCCTGGCTGCGTACCGATGTTCAATGGCTTGTGCCCGCGGGTCAAGCCGTAGAACGTGTTATTGACCCGCACGAGCACCGCGTAAGACCCCGCAGGGCAGTGGCCCCCAAGCTTCACCGAGGACGCCTTGCAAGCGGCGATATCGTATGCGGTGACCTTCGTATGGCCCTTGGCTACCTTCTCGCATCGGGTCGTGTTGGCGCTGCGTTGCGGCTTCGACGTGGACGCTCCACTCTTAGTCGGAGTACTGACGCACCAGGGCCATCATGGCCAAGGTGGCGACGACACCAACGATGGAACGCTTCATGGAGTTCCCCTCCCAAGTTGCCCTACAAGGTGGTGCATTCCATGGTCTAGCAAAGTCAGCGCACCTGTGTCGCATCGGCCTGTAGGAAATGCAACAGGAGGGCCGTTGAACTCGCATCGTCAATCTTGCTGAACTCCTATTAGCGAGAGAGGGCGGTGATCGGAGACGGGTCGCCGGTCAGCGGGTCGACGCCAAGAGATCAATTGAGCAGAAGATGAGTGGCCCTTGTATCCGGCCGCGTTCCTGCGACCTGAGCCATCCCAGCGGCAACATGGTCAGCGCTGTGCACAATCCATTGGCCACGTGGTGAGCCTCGGACCGTCTCGATCTGCGTCAGACTTCCCCTTCTCGTACCGACGATGGTGGAACCCCAACCCGTGCAGTCCGCCAATCGCTACCTCGTCCCTGACGACCGTGACTTCTTTGCCGTCTACCAACGCATTCCCGGACCGGTCACGGTCCCGTTCGGATAAGGATCGTCGGAGTCTCGGCGAGCGAACTCTCCCTCGTATTGCCCTCTCCAACGACGGCCAAGTCGGGATGGAGCACGCCGTCACTCCACGTGCTCAGACGGTCCACAACGCCTCCGAAGGAGCGGGCTGCGGAGCCCGCAGGGCTGGATGGAGACCGGCGATAGCTCCAACCGACAGAGCCAGTGCCGTGGCCACCAACAAGAGCGGCAGCGAGGTCGGGTATGCCAGTGACGGGCAGTGGCATCGGCATACTGTCGCTCCCGACCCGAGAGTCAACTCGACGCGCCTCCGTCCCAGCTGGTGGCCCAGATCGACGGCTAGCTGAATGAGCTGAACGTGTGGATGCCGCGAAATCACTGAACTCTCTGTGACATTGTTGCCAACTTGTCACGATGTCCTCTGGAGCCCGAATCTTCGCTTACTCTGCCCAAACGTAGGACCAATAAATAGGAGGAAAAGCACATGCCCGAGTTCACCTCTTACGCCGCTGGGACTCCCTCGTGGGTCGACCACGCCGCGAAGGATCTGGCAGGTTCCAACTCGTTTTACAGCAGCCTGTTCGGGTGGGAGGCCGACGACCAAGGCGAGGATATGGGCCACTACACCCTGATGCGCAAGAGCGGGAAGACCGTTGCTGGCAATATGGCGGTGATGATGGAGGGTCAGCCAAGCGCCTGGACCTCCTACGTATCGGTCGAGGACGCTGATGCGACGGTTGACCGTGCCAAGAAGGCAGGAGCCGCTGTGTTCGTCGAACCGATGGATGTCACGGACATCGGTCGCATGGCGGTCTTCGCTGACCCGACCGGAGCTGCCATCGGTATCTGGCAGCCGAAGTCGTTCGCAGGTGCGGAACTGGCCAACGAGGCGGGCTCCTTCGTCTGGAACGAGCTCAACACAAGAGATGTCCCTACAGCGAAGACCTTTTACGCGGACGTATTCGGCTGGACGAGCAACGACCTCGACATGGAGGGGATGCAGTACACCGAGTGGAAGCTAGGAGACAACTCCGTCGCCGGGATGATGAGCATGCCTGAGATGGTTCCCGCCGCGGTTCCGGCTCACTGGCTCGTCTACTTCGGGACTGAGGACACCGATGCCACAGTCGCCAAGGCGAGTGAGTTAGGAGCCACGACCCTGGTCCCACCGACCGATATTCCCCCCGGTCGTTTCGCCGTACTCATGGACCCCGACGGCGCCACTTTTGCGGTGATCAAGATGGCGCCGATGCCTTCCTGAACGAGGCCGGAGCTCAGCATGCGCATCCCTCGTCGTCCCACCTTGGCCGATGGGATGGGCACATGACGTGGCCTGACGTGCCTGCTCCAATCGACTCCGCACGCAGCCCACGCCCTCACTAGGGTGGCACTGCTGTGCCCCGAAGGGGCAAGTGCCGGGTGTACCGAGCTCATCGAGGCGCCGCGAGCTGTAATGAACTCGCAAATCATCCCGACACCAGGAGAAATCATGCACCAGCCGCTCAAGGGCGTGAAGATCGTCGAGGTCGCCCAGTACACCTTCACCCCCGCCGCCGGCGCGGTATTAGCGGAATGGGGAGCAGAAGTAATCAAAGTGGAGCACGCAGTCACCGGCGATGCCCAGCGGGGCCTGCGCCTGGGTGCGGTCGGCGCCGCCGTCGGCTCCTTCCATCCCATCATGGAGCACCCGAATCGGGGGAAGCGCAGCATCGGCCTGGCCCTCGACACCCCCGGGGGCTATGAGGTCCTCATGGAACTCGTGGGCGGGGCTGACGTGTTCCTCATCAACTTCTTGCCCGATGCTCGTCGGCGTTTGAAGCTGGAGGTCGAGGATATCCGCAGGGCGAATCCGCAGATCATTTACGTGCGTGGTAGCGGTCATGGACAGCGGGGTCCAGAGGCGGAAAAGGGTGGGTTCGACCAGCCCTCGTTCTGGTGCCGGACCGGCGCGGCATGGAGCAGCACGCCACCCGACAGTCCACGTCCTATAGGGATGCCGGCGGGAGCGTACGGTGATTCAATCGGCGGGATGACGATCGCTGGCGGCATCGTCGGCGCACTTTTCGGCCGGGAGCGGACAGGCGAACCGTCGGTCGTAGATGTATCTCTCCTTGGCGTAGGTGTCTGGGCCATGGGGCTGAGCTTGACGAACTCGATGCTCACCGGAGCTTCGTTCGCTCCCGCACCGCTCGAGGGATCGGCGGCCAGCGCCTCGATTAGCAATCCAGTTATCGGCAACTTCCGGACCTCGGATGGCCGATGGATCTGCCTCAATATGTTGCAACCGGGACGCTATTTCGCCGACGTATGCAAGCATCTTGAACTGGAACACCTCCTCGAAGATGAGCGGTTCACGACAGGAGAGGGCCTCATTGCCAATGCGGCCGAAGCGGGACAGGCGGTGAAGGAAGCCATTGCGGCGAAGCCATTCTCCTACTGGCTCAAGCATCTCCAGACAATGGAAGGCCAATGGGCGCCACTGCAGAATCTCGAGGAACTCGTCGACGATCCGCAAGTCAAGGCAAATGGCTACATCGTTAGGATTGAGGATGCTGACGGCAACGAGCGCCAACTCGTAGCTAACCCCGTACAGTTCGACGAACGACCGCCGCCCACGACGCGAGCCCCGCTATTCGCTGAGCACACCGACGACATCCTGCGGGAGTTGGGACACGGCGAAGAGGAGATCATTCAGTTAAAGATCGATGGCGCTTGCACCTGACCGCGTGGCCCTAACCGGCACCACCGTCGACCGAGAGCGTTTGGCCCGAGATATACGAGGCAGCATCGCTTGCGAAAAACAAGATAGCCGCCGCCACTTCCGCTGGGCGTCCGACGCGGCCTAGTGCCGTGGCCCGGCCCATGGCTGCCGGGTCGAGGCCCGCCACCTCCCAGGCGGCCGAGGCTCTTTCCGACGCCACGCCACCCACGGCGATGCAGTTAGCCCGAATTCCATAGGTCCCCCACTCCGCCGCAGTCACCGACGTGAACATCTGCAGGGCGGCCTTCGATGACGAGTAGTGCGCTCCTCCCTTGACGCCGCGGACCCCCGCTCCGGACGAGACGTTGACGATGACGCCCGCCTTCTGCTCGATGAAATGCGCCCCCGCCTCTCGCGTGGCGAAGTAGGCGGAGCGGACATTCAGATCGAAGCTCGCATCCCATGCTTTCGTCGGAAGGTCACGCAAGGGTCCCATCCGCGTGCCGCCGGCATTGTTGACCAAAATGTCGATGTGGCCCAAGGCGTCGACGGTGCGTCGTACAAGGGCAATGACCTGACCTTCATCTTTGACATCCGTGCGGATAGGTAGGCAGCGACGCCCTGTCGCACCTTCAACGGCGGCGGATGTGCGATCGAGGTCCTCGACGGTCCGCGCCGCGATGACGACATCGGCCCCGTGCTCGGCAAGCAGGCGTGCCGTGGCAGCACCGATGCCAGTGCCGCCTCCGGTGACAATGGCGACGCGACCAGTCAGATCGAAAAGTGCATCCATGTCGCAATCATGCCCTATCCGTATTGCATCGGAATTTGTGCCCCGCCAACGTAGCCAGGTTTCTTCATGCGCAACCGGCCTGCCGCGGTGCGCCAGCACAACCGGCCTACGATCTGGCGAGTGAATCACCCGCTGCACCTGGGAGGTCCAGGAGCGGTTCAGGCGACATGGCGCGAGAGCGAGGGGTTGGGCGGTGATGTCGGATCTGCAAGATCAGATTGTGGCGTTGATTACCGAGAACCTCATTCGCCGCCAGCTCGATGACTTTGACCCAATTACGGGTACTCCGCTGTCGGCCGAACGATGGCTTGGACTCATAAATGACCGAGAGGACAATGAGAGCCGCCTTATCCAAGAGCTGGGCGAGGATGAGGAGCTCGCCGCAGGGGCACTGAAGGAACTCGTCTCCTTCGCGGCGACGGCAGTCGAAATGTGGGCCATGTACGCCGGCAAAGATCCCCTCGAGTTGGTCCAGGCCGTCGCATCCAGATGGGAGAGGGACGACGCGCAGTGAAGCGATCCCCCCCCAATCCGATACAACGCGAGGAAAAGGACCACCGAATTTAGCAAGCGCCCAGTCCACGAAGAACTGACCGTCTGAACCAAGCATCAGTCGTTTTCGACTTGGTAGTCCCATTTGGCCACGATGTTGTTCCCATCGGGGGCCCAGCGCATCAGCCCTTCGCCGGTGGGCATGACCGCCCGAACCTTGAAGCTCAGGCTTTGGCCCGTGTGCAGAGTGGCGGGTAGTGGTGGTTGACCCGGCACCAGGGTCATTTTGTACACCGTCTGCTGATGGTCGATGGAGTCGAAGTCGGCCACGTTGATAGGGACGGTGCCTCTCACGTGGCTGAGCGAGATCGTCCAGGTACAGGTGGTGTAGCCCTGAACCACGGGCAGACCCTCGCCGGGGACGACCGGACCGTTGACCACCGCCAGCGCCGAGAAGGTCGGCGTCTTCACCTCGATGTAGCCGCCATTGACCGTGAGCCCTGGGTGCGCCACCGAGCCGTGTTATGGTCTGGTCGACGGGGTGATCGAGCTGTTGCTTGGGAAGCCACGATTGCGGGGTCTGCGGTATTCAGCCCCGGCTTGGCCACCAGGCCGTGGATACCCCACGCCATCGTGAGCGCCAGAGCGACGGCGAGCCCCCAGAACAACGACCCGACGAACGCCCGAAGGACCGGGCCGTTGGGCCCGGTCCTTCGGAGCATCGGCCGTCGGCGCAATCGCCGTCGTGGTCATCAGGCGGCAGCGCCTTTCCGGCGACGCCGCACCACGTACCCGGCCATGATGAGAAGGCCAAGGGCGGGCAGGGCAATCGCCAGCGGTGCCTCAGGGGTTCCCTCTCCCGGGTTGCTGGGGATGGGAGGCAAGAACCCGTCACCCGCTCGGGGCGGTGAACACGTCGGATCCGAACGCAGTGAGCCCGACCTGGGCGGCGTAGCCGATGTGGCCCAGGCCGTCGAGCCCACCGCAGACCGTGGTGCCGGTAGGCAGCCAGGTGACGTCCGTCGAGGTGCCCACGCAGCTGGACACGTCGAAGAGGTCCTCCATCGTGGCCAGCCAGCTGTAGTGGTTGTAGAACGTGGTCGACACCGAGCCCGGGGTGATGTACGGGCTGATGAGGACGCTTCCGGTGTCACCGCCGCCCGTGGTCGGGTCCGTGGCGTCGAACAGCGGGTCAGCGGTGACCGGGGCGGTCGGCGTCGACTCGCTGGCGATGAGGGCCGGGTCACCTTCTGCGCTCAGCGTGACGCTGGTGACGGCGCCGGCGATGGATACGGGATTGCCGGCGTCATCGATGGCCTGGAACGACGCAGCAACCGTCGGGCCACCGCTGTTGGCCGGATAGAGCTCGCCGGTGTCCGACACCGTTCCGACGAACAGCCCGGCCGGGAAGTCGGCTGTTGTAGGCGGTCGACCCGTAGGTGACGGGCGTCCCGCCGATGGTGATGGAGGTGACCTCACGACCGGTGTCGTCACCGACGAGGGCCGGGTTGCCGCTGGCGGGTGTGGGGTACGTGATGGTGCTCGAACCACCACCGCCGGTGACGGTGTCGGTGCGGGCTCCCGGGCTGCTGCCCGAGCTCACCTCGGACGATGCCCGGTACGCAGTCGGCCGGCACCAGGGTCGGCGTGGTCTGGGTGCAGGCCGGCGGCCGGTCGACGTAGAGGTTGTATCCCGGACCGGGGTAGAGCTGATCGCCGGAGCCATTGGTCTGCAGGGTCGAGTTCGGGCCGGTCGGCTCCGAGCTGAGGTTGGTGCCGCTGATGTTCTCACCGGCCGAGTCGCCGAGCGATGCTGTAGGCGCCGAAGATGGAGTCCGCACCCGGTGCGGTCGATCCGGGCGTCCCATAGGTGGGAGCGTCAGCAGGTGCTGTGCTTTGCGGGGACGAGGTGCCCTGTCCGGCAGGCATGGGCGGAACGCCGGTCGCCACGCTGCTGTTGGTCAGCACGTTGTTGAAGCTGTTGCCCGAGTAGGTGAACGACGGCTCGCCTTCGTCGAACGTGACGTCGATCAGGCCGCCGTCTGGCGTAGGCCGAGGACTGCTCAATGAGCGGAAGGTAGTACGCCAAGAACAGGTCCGAGGCGTACAGCCCGCCGGTGAAGTTCCGGGGCGTGGTCGCCTCGGGGTCGTCGGCCGGCAGGCCCGGCGGGTTGTAGATCGGGTCGTTGAGGTTGACCTGACCGGCGTGGGGTCCGCTCGTGTACAGGCCGAACGCTCCCGACAGGTTGTTGCCCTTGCACGTGGTGTCGTGGGCGTCGCTGCAGTTGTTCGGGGTGATCCAACTGAACTGCGGCACCGTGTTGGCGTTGAGGTCGTGGATCAGGCCCTCAGTTCGGGTCGTCCAGGTTGGCGATGTGGCTGCTATCGCAGTTGGTTCCGCCGCCCGCCGAGGCCTGGGGTTCGGTGAGCGGGGTCCCCATCGGATTGCCCGTGCCGCCTCCGGTCAGCGAGGCGAACCACGGGAAGGGAAAGTGCTTGGCCACGTACTGGTCCGAGTACTGGGGGTTGTTGGCTGAGTAGGTCCCGGCGTGCCAGAGCCGTTCCGACAATCTGGGAGGCTCCCGGTGTAGCTGGAGGTGTCACGCGGGCAGCGGATGGCCCGGGACGCCGTCAGGTACGTCGGATTGCTCACCGGGTTGGCGGTGGCCGCTCCCGGCGCGCCGCACAGCGGCGTCCTCACGACCAGGGACGGTGTCGGCGACCAGCTGGTGGAGCCGATCGGCTGGGCTCCGCCGAGGTCCTGGGCGTACCCCTTCCAGCTCACGCCAGCCGCGTTGAACTGGTCAAAGAGCGTCGGGACCTCAGTCGGATATGTGCAGCCGTTGGTAGTTGCGGGATGTACCAGGTCGGAGCGGCGTTGGCTCCCTGCAGCGAAACGGCCTGGCCGAAGGTCCAGTTCGAGTCACCACCGACCGAGCCGGTGGTGATGATGTGGGAGTTGTCACTGAACGGCGTGTTGATGGTGGCGCAGTCGTTCTGAGTGTCTGCCTCGGGAGCCTGCCCCGAGGCCAGCGCGATGTAGTTGTCCATGCTGGTGTGGCCGGTGCCGTAGTAGTTCTTCAGCAGCACGCCCTCGGAGGGCAGGGTCTGCCAGAGGTACGAGTTGTTGTTGAGGCCGGTGAAGGTCTCGTCGTAGGACTTGTTCTCCAGAATGATGAGCCAGACGTGCTTGATACGGCCCCGGGAGCCAAGCCACCAACGGTGTTCGGTCCTGGGCCGGCCGCATTGGCGGAGAGTTGTCGGAACGGCGATGGCCAGAACGGCAACGGCAAAGGCGCCGGCCGCGGAAAGTATCCGCCGCCAGCGCTTGGGCTTCATGGGGGTGCGCATAAGAGGATTCTTAACATGGGGTCCGCGACGTCCCTGCTACTAAAATGTGACCGTTGCGCAACCTGAAAATGAATGTTGTCGGGCACGCTTGGTGACGTCAACGTGACGAGACCACATCTCTGTGCACGCTCTGCGTCCACAGCGCGACAGGGACACCGGCGATCACGGTGCAAGAGGAGTTACGGCCAGTTCGTTCGATGTTCACTTACCGATTTAGCCAATTTCATTGAACAAATCGCAACATTCTGAAATTCCGGTGGTGCATTGTCGTGGTGCGGACTTTGGTTCCACGACGCGAGCGACACTTTCTCGGGCCGGATTCTTCGACCGACGACACGTGAAATGCGACCTCGTTCCTCCGTCTACTCTTCCTGGACAGAGATCGGTGATCGATAATCGATACGTAATGCATGCATCCAAAAGCTGCGTCGATTTGGAGTGGTGAAGTGAAAAAGTCAAAGCTTGCATCCGCGGTAGTTGTGGCGAG
The DNA here is from genome assembly GCA_963737745.1 of uncultured Acidimicrobiaceae bacterium. Classification (GTDB taxonomy): domain Bacteria; phylum Actinomycetota; class Acidimicrobiia; order Acidimicrobiales; family RAAP-2; genus Bog-473. Next base: position 53,133 of record CAVTTR010000007.1, read on the forward strand.
CGCGTTGGTACTTTCGTGCTCCACGGTCTGCGGTAGCACAACTCCGCCTTCGCCGAACTCGAACCAACCTTCCAATGCCGCACCCTTGATTCCGCCGAAGACCAGTTCCGTCCAGGACGCCCGCTATCTCACCGACGTAGCCGAGGCTGACACGCATCTGGCGACCTACGTCGAACAGAGAGGGAACGTGGCCTTGAAAGCGATGCTGACCGACGGAACTGCGTTTTGCGCATTCCTTCACCGCGGTGGGGGGATTGACGGTGCCTTATTGAACGTGGCTGCCGGTGCGAAAAGTGTGGAGTCCGAGACACATCTACCCACGGGCGTAGCCTCATTCAATGCCATGGAGGCTGTTGCCCTCATAGATTTGTGCCCCGCTGAACAGAGACTGGTGCCTGCATCTGTCCGAACCAAGTTGCACCGACTGCACGCCGCGTTGGGCCGGGCCTCCACCTGAACGGGCGACGTCACGCCAGCGCTTGGAAGCAGTCCTCGCTTGGAGTTACAACAGTCCGTGCTCCTGAGCGAATTGCGTCGAGTGGAAGAACTGACCAGAGAATTGCCTCGGTTCGTCACAGGTGATCATGTGAAGGACGGTCTTCACTGGCACCTCAATAGGACCGGCGGATCCTTCCACGGTCCCTGCCTGCACCATCAACTCCACAAGTTCTGTCCGGGTGCTACCCGGACAGACCATCATGACGGCGATGCCAGCATCGTAGAATTCGGCAGCGAGGGCATTGCCCAGTCGGTTGAGAGCGGCCTTGGATGCGGCGTAGGCATACCGCTCGCCGCGTCCTGAACCATTGGACTCCGCCGAGATCGGGACAAATTCGGCCGCCCCAGAACTCACGTTGACAATCACGCCCTGTTGGGCCGAGACCATCGCAGGCAGCACCGCCTGCATGAGTGAGAACGGCCCATGCAGGTTCGTTTCGAACTGACTCAGCCAATCCTCCCGGTCTACGTCGCGAAACGGGCGCCGCATGGCGATTCGCGACGTGTCAGCCGCATTGTTGACCAGCACGCTCACCGATCCGAACTGGCCGAGAGTGCGATCGACCAGCGCCTGAATCTGCACCGGATCCCTCAGGTCAGTCTGCACCGCAAGCGCTTCGCCGCCAACGGCCTGGATTGCTTCAACCGTCTCACCGATCGTCCCCGGTACGCGCCGATGAGGCACGACTGTCCGAGCCGCCACGACGACATTCGCACCCCGACGTCCCAGCTCAATCGCGATCTGCTTGCCGATGCCGCGGCTCGCTCCCGTGACGATGGCCGTCTTCCCAGAGACGTTCATGTCCGGCCCCTCAGGCGATGGCGTCCTCGTCGAGTTCAACCCCGTCAGCCGGAGCGTGCGGGACGTCGGGAAAGAGCTCTTCGAAGGAGCCCTTCGTGATGCGGTAGCGGTCTGCTTCTGACAAGTCCGCCACCAGCTCATGCAGGGTCTTTTGGGTGTGTCCGAAGGTGCCCTCAATATGGGGGTAGTCGCTCCCCCAGCAAACGTTGCGATAGCCCATGGCCGCCAGAGCCTGTGGTGCGGAGCGGTCGTGCTGGAACGAGGCGTACACGTTCTCGAAGAGGTACTCGCTCGGAAGGCGGCGCAGGTGTGGCCACACCTTTGCGGCATGCTGGCGATACGCCTCATCCATGCGGTCTGCCATGAACGGCACCCAGGTCGCACCACCCTCGGAGACCACGCACTTGAGGTTCGGATGGCGCTCGAAGACTCCGCTTGCCACCAGCTTCCCTGCCGCTAGCTGCATGTGGTAGCTCGCCTCGTAGTAGTTCAAGAGGTGGCCACCAGGGCCCCGGTAATAGGTGCCATTGAACGTGTCGGCCTCGTGGGGGTCGCTGCCGGCGTGAAAGCCGATGTGCATCCCGAGGTCCTCCAGCAGCGCCCACAAGGGATGCCAGTCGTCGGTGTTCCAATTGGGCCCGGTCAGTGTGGGCGACGTCGGCACCATGGCGATCTTGAAACCCATGGCCGCCGTGCGCTTCACCTCGGCCAGGGCCGACTCGACCGTGAGGGTGGGGATGACTGCGGTGCAGACATAACGAGGTGAAAAGCGCTGATACTCAATGGCCCAGTCGTTGATAATGGCGCACCCGGCCGCCATCAGCTCGGGCGTGCGCATGGAGTGCATCCACATGCCAATGGAGGTGTAAACGAGCTCGGCCCAGATCCCCTCCTGATTGAGATCCTTGATACGCAGGCGCATGTCGTTGGAGCCCGGAGCCCTTTCGAGAACGCTGAGGCCGGTCACTGGATCGTTCATCGGGCGCTTGGAGAAGGGCAGCTTGCGCCGGAATTCCTGGCCGTCGACGTAGACGGTCTCGTATGCCCCATCGGGATCCTTGACGCTGCGTGGCATGAGCGCGGCCAAGTCTTTTGGCAGCTTCTCGGCGAACAGATCAAAGGGCTCCATCAAATGGGAGTCACCGGAGTTGGCCCAGATTTTCTCTTCCATGTCTACTTCTCCTCGTCGCTGATAGGCGTGGCACGTGGCGTGGGCATGTCCTTGTTGTCGTCAAAGATGATCTTCACTGCGTCGCCGATGCGGACCGCATCAGGGTCACAGTCGATGACATTGACCAGCAAACGAGCGCCTTCGCCTTGAGTTCCGTCAAGCTCGACGATGGCCGAAACGTAGGGGACGACAGCGGCGAGATCAGGGTGAAAGGCATGGCGCGTCACCGTGAAGCTGTAGATCGTGCCAGTGCCGGCCAGTTCGACCCACTCGACCCCTTCGGTTTGGCAGACGTAGCAGAGGAAATAGGGCGGCAACCGGAAGGTGCCGCAGTTCGTGCACTTCGGAACGGAAAGCTTGCCTTGGCGCGCCGCCTCCCAAAAGGGATCAGTCGTCCAATCACCTCCCGCATGGGTTCTCATGTTGGGGAATACCCCGCGGCGCACCTCGCCAAAAGATTGCGTCATCGTCATTGTTCTGTTACCTCCTAAGTAGTGAGCCGCCCATGGGCAGCAGCGAGAGTCCACCCGTGACCAGGGCGACCTCGGCTCCGTCGACCTGATTGACCGCGGTACCGCGTATTTGTTCGACCGCTTCGACAATGTGGCTCATGCCGATGTTGTAACCCTGCGAGAGGTTCCCGCCATGGGTATTGACGGGCAGCTTGCCGGTCTTCCAGCGAATATTCCCTTCGGCCACGAATGGGCCGCTCTCGCCCTTTTCGACAAAGCCGTATTCCTCGAGCTGCATGAGGACGTTGGGCGAGAAGTTGTCATAGATCAACGCCACGTCGACATCGTCGGGCGTGATGCCGGCCATCTCGAAGACCCGTTTGCCGGGATAGCGCATGCCGGCGGAGACCAAATCGTCCTCGGGCTGCTGCAACCACTTCCAGTTAAGGCCACCGGTGCGACCCGACCCCCCATGGGCCGAGCCCATGATGTAGGCCGGCGGATGACGCATGTCCTTGGCCCGTTCCGCTGAAACCGTGATGACCGCCCCGGCGCCGTCGCTCTCCATGGTGTAGTCGAAGAGACACAGCGGGTCGGCGATCATGCGGGCGTTGAAGTAGTCATCCATCGTTATCGGCGTCTTGTAGCGAGCGTTGGGCATGCGCGTGGCGTTGTCGCGCGTCGATATGCACAACTCGGCCCAATGCTCACGCTTGGTCCCGTACTTCTCCATGTGGCGGCGGGCGATCATCGCCGTGGCGTGGCCTGGTGAGGTCAGCCCGCTGTTGGCCGTGAAGGCATCGTACGGGGCGGCGCTTCCCAGGGCTTCGCCATACGTCAAGGCAGCGCCGCCACCGGCCGTGGGAACGGAGCTCCCGCCGATACGACGGTTGTACTGCTGACAGGTGTAAAGCGTGACGAGACACGTCGCCATCCCGCTGTGGATGGCGGCCGCAGCCAAGCCCGGCGAGGCGCCCGAGGAGCCACCACCCCCGGTGATCTGCGCCGTAAAGCGGACCTCGGGCACGCCCATCACGGCCGCCAGCTCAGCCGGCTCATAGCCATGCGAATAAAGGGCGAATCCGTCGACATCTTTGACCGTCAAGCCGGCGTCGTCGAGGGCGGCCAAGGTGGCCTTGACGGCCAGGCTGAGCTCGGACTCTTGTGGAAACGACTGACCCCGTCTGTAAAAGGGCGTTTGTCCAATTCCCACGATTGCTGCCTGATCCTTGAGGCTGCTCATCCGTGCGCCCCCCTTTCTTGCTGTCGTCATGACGGCATCGTTCCTTTCTGTAGATGGAGTGAGGGCGAACCTCAGACGACAATGTTCCGTTCCCTGAGATCCGCAATCGCCTCGTCGCTGTAGCCCAACTCTTGGAGCGTGCTGTCGGTGGCGTTTCCCAAGAGGCAAGCCGGCTTGGCAATCGTGGCTGAGCGCGAGAAGCGCACGACGGGAGCGAGGCGCGGGTGGTCCCCGAAAATGGGGTGCGTGATGTCGGCCAAGTACCCGCTGGCCCTCCCGAAATCGTCGTCCATTAGGAGTTCTTCGGGCGCTCCGGTGGTGACCGCCACGCAGGCCACATCGTTCCCGGTCAGCTCGTGCTGCCACTCAGCCTTGCCCCGCTGTACGAACACGGATGCAAGGACCTGAGTGAGGGTCTCGTCATTAGCTGCCCGGTCGGCGGGTGTGGCGAACCGGGGATCGGCCCGTATATCCACATAGGGCGCCAGTGCATCTGCCACGTCCTCCCACTCCTTGGGTTGAGGAGCGGCCAGGAACACCCAGCCATCGGCGGCGTCATATATGCGGTAGAGGGCACTCGGGCCGCGCATTTCGGTTCCTGGGGCCAGCGCCTCGGGCGCTCCGGGATAGGTCACGACGTGGTTGGCCATCGAGTGCGCCGCTGAGAGCACCATGGTCGCCTTCACGTACTGACCGTCCTCGCTGCCGCGAGCTCGACGGACTAACGCCATCAACATGGCTGTCGCCGCAGCCAAGGCAGCCGTCCCGTCGGCCGAGGCGTAACGCCCCGCGCTGGCGCTGCGCAAGAGGACGCTTTGACTGGCCACCTCTTCGAAGGAGATCGAAGGGTCCTCGGGCCCGACCCCGCCAAGCTGAGCCGCCGCGATACCCGAAGCGGCGCCGAAGCTCGGCGCAAAGGCAGGCCGATCCCCGCACGGCCCGTCGACTCCATAGCCGGCGGCGCTCAGGTAGATCAACGCCGGGTTAATGGCCTGCAAGGTGGCGGCGTCGAACCCGCCCCGTTCCGCCGCACCGGCTCGAAAGCCGTTCAACACACCGTCGGCGCGTGCGACGAGCTTGTGCAAGATCTCCAAGCCCTCGGGGGTATGGATGTTGACGGCAACGCTCTCTTTCCCCTGCATGACCTTCCCGGCGCCGAGATCGGGGAATTGCGGTTGCTGGCGCCGGATGGAATCCCCCTCGAGCTGTTCGACCTTAATCACGCGCGCCCCCAGGTCGGCGAGCAGGGTGGCGGTATAGGGACCTGCATACTGCACGGCGAGCTCGACGATCGTCACGCCCTCCAACGGTTGATAGGCGCTCTTTGGCGACGAATGTCGCTCTGAGACGTGCTCCCGGGGCGACCAGCCAGCGCTGGTGGCATCGCCGAGAGTCGGCGCCGCCCGGCCTACGTTGGCCGGCACATCCGACTATTCGAAAAAGTGGTCCGGGCTGGCGCACCGGACCCCGCTCCGGGTCGTTGATCTCGACGATGTCATCGTCAAAGACGAGTTGGGGGTGCTCGAGCACCTCGGATCCCACGCGGTATACCTCGGCGTAGACGTCATGGTTGTCGTCAAAAACCTGTTGCCACTCGGCCATCGTGCGCTCTCGCACCCCGGCCAGCAGACGGTCGAAGAGCTCGAGGCGCAGCTCCTCGCTCTCGAGCATCGGGATGCCCTTCCATTTGGGATCACTCAGCATCCAATCGAGTCCAAGAGCCCCCAGAAAACTCTCAAAGAGATGCGGCCGGTTCTGCGCGAACTGGAGCCATCGCCCGTCCTTCGTCTGCGCCACGAGGAGGCGGAAGATGAAGTGGTGCATTGGTGTGCCGCCGCTCACCGGCGGCGTCCTGACAAACGCCTCGGGGTAGCGATGCGTGATGAGGTACGAGTACCAAGACGAAGAGGCGCCTTCGTGGATCGTCACCGCTTGGGCCAGATTCGTCTCGACCCACTGCCCCGCCCCGCTCTGTTCTCGCTCGAAGAGAGCCGCCAAAATCCCATGGAGCGCCGACTGCGACGCCGCGAACGTGCACCAAGGCACGGTCAGGAAGGGGGGGCGCTCCTCTCCGGTAAACGTGAAGGTCCCATAAAGGCCCACCACAGCGGCGACGATGCCTTCGTAACCCTTCAGATTTGCCCAGGGACCTTCTCGTCCGAATCCGGTTATCGATGTGTACACGAGGCCCGGATTCGATGCCGCTAGAGCGTCGTACCCTAGACCGAGGCGCTCGGCCACCCCGGGGCGGAAGGTCTCGATCAGCACATCGGCGGAAGCGGCCAGGGTTCGAATCGTCTCGACGCCGTGCGGGGTGTGGATATCGGCGACCAGGCTTCGCTTGCCCCGTCCGAGAAAGGGGAATGAGGGTTGCTCTCGGAGACGGTTTCCAGTCGGAGACTCGATCCAGAGAACATCGGCCCCGAAGTCCGCGAGGGTCTGGCTTACGTGCGCTCCCACGCTGTCGGGCGACAGATCCAGAACGCGGAGGCCATCAAGTGGCGCCATTGCGTCGTCCACACGTTCCAACGAGCCCCCTCTCAGCTTCGACTAGCACATTACTTGACGGCACTGTTCATTTGCAAGTCCGCTCTCAAACATAGACGCCGGCGCCCCGCCTCAATCCCAAATGACATTGATCTCATTTGGGCCCCGTTCGTACATCCCGATGACCCTGGGCGTCTCGGCGTCGGGATCGAGACGCAGGTTCGGCAGCCGATCGATCAGGGCGCCGATAGCGGTGATGAGTTCGGCGCGAGCGACGTGCATGCCAAGACAGATGTGCGATCCGTTCGCGAACCCGAGATGTGACCTCACTGGCCGGTGCACGTCGTAGGCATCGGGTTCCTCCCAGCGTGCCGGGTCACGGTTGGCGGCACCGATAGCCAGGTGCACGTTGGAGCCGGCAGGAATCTTGACCCCTGCCAGCTCGAAGTCTTCGACGGACCAACGACTGAACACCGGATCCGTGACGTTCCAGCGCAGCGATTCTTCGACCGCTTGCCTGAGCAACGAACGATCGGCCCGCACGGCGTCGAGAGCGCCCGGCGTGGTCAGCAATCCGATCAAAGTAATCCCCATCTGCTTCCAGGTGGTACCGGATCCGGCCGAGAGCAACAGGGAGGAGAAGGCCAAGATCTCATCGTCACTGAGGCGATGCGATCCTTCGTCATCTTTGAGCTCGGCTTGGCATAAGACACTCACGAGGTCGTCTTCGGGGTCCACGCGGCGGTCTCTGATGATGGGCATAAGCAGATCTTCGAAGACCTGTCCACCCACCGCTCCCCCGGTGGCCCGTATTTCGAGCGCTTGTTCAACCGTCAGCCCAAAGCTGCCGGTGATGGTGAGGATCGGAATGGCGGCGTCGAAGTCGACGTTCAGTTCGGCCTTCTTTTCGTCCTGAAACCCGTCGATCAGGCTGTGTACCGTGTGGTGGATCCAGTTCTGCATCCACCACTTCGCCTTGGCCGGCACGAATGAGGGCTGGACGAGCGACCGGTAGCGGCGGTGCGGCGGGCCGTTCATGTAGATCATGCTGGCGAAGATGCCGGACCCTTCGCCCACTTGGGCCTCCGGAGCCGCCGAACGGAACACCCCATCGTTTTTGTAGACCGTGTCGCACTCGGCAAAGGAAAACACCGAGAAGTGTGGCCGCCCAGCGATGTCGGGGATGCCGTGAAAGGTGGCTGGGTGCTTGAAGCCGATGAGTTCGTGGGGAATGCCTACGTGCACCGGCCCGCTCTCACGTAGCCGATGGAATGCAGGGTGAGGGTCCTCTTCATAGGTCACCCGTGGACTGCCGTCGCTCGACGAAATGCGTCGCAGGTCAAACAGGTCGCGGATGCGTTCGCGGTCCAAGTTGAGCGCGCTCATGATGACCTCCAATGTCGATATGCGTCGGGCGTGGCGGGACCCGGTTCGCGCAAGGAATGCAGATTCTTAGTTCCCGTATGCCGCGTTAGGCGTGGTTGCGCGTCCAACGGCGCGCCGTGGCGATCGAGAGCCCTGCCAAAGATTCCCACCCAGAGTGTTCACTCGCCACGCAGGCTATCCGGCTGGCTCCCAGTTTGCAATCAGCCTTCCAAATGGGCCACGCCGAGGAAGCGACTCACTGGGTATTGATCCAGACGGTTTTCGTCTTGAGGAAGGCATCGAGCGCGTCGGCTCCGCCTTCCTTGCCCCATCCGCTCATCTTGTAGCCGCCGAACGGAACGGCGGGATCCAGCATGTTGTAGGTATTGACCCACACCGTGCCCACTTGGAGCGCTTCGGCCAGCCTGTGCGCCTTGGTTATGTCCTGGGTCCATATGCCGCCAGCCAGGCCCAGGCTCGTGGCATTGGCGCGGGCGGTGACCTCTTCGACGCCATCGAAGGGCAAGATGCAAGCGACGGGCCCGAAGATCTCTTCCTGGGCGATGGTCATCGCGTCGTCGACATCAGCAAAAACTGTCGGCCGGACGAAAAAACCTCTCTCGAGGCCGTTGTCTACGACTCGGCTGCCGCCCGCCACAAGGCGTGCTCCTTGGTCCTGACCACTTTGGACGAGGTCGAGGACTCGCTCTAACTGCCGCTCGGTGATGAGCGGCCCGTGCGTTGTTTGTGGATCGAGGCTGTCACCTATCTTCAAGGCGTCGGCCAGTTGCACGCACCCCTCTACCACCTCGTCGTAGACGGCGCGCTCAACGAAGATCCGCGTTCCATTGGAGCAACCCTGTCCGGAGTTGGCGAACACCATCATGGCTGCCGTCGGGATGGCGTTGGTCAGGTTGGCATCGGCGAAAATGATATGTGGTGACTTGCCCCCCAGTTCGAGCGTGAGGCGCTTGAGGTTTCCCGCCGCGGCCTTGACCAGCTGCTGACCGACGGCCGTCGAACCGGTGAAGACGATGGCATCGACGCCAGGGTCTTCGGCCAATGCCGCACCGGCGGCGGGCCCACCGGTGATGAAATTGACGACGCCGTCGGGCACCCCCGCCTCGAGCAGCAGCTCTGCGACGCGCAGCAAGGTGAGGCTGGCCTGGTCGGCTGGTTTGACCACCATGGTGCACCCCGTCGCGAGGACGGCTCCCAGCTTTTTGACAAACTGGGTTATCGGGCTATTGAAAGGAACGTAGGCCGCTACGACACCTACCGGTTCTTTACGAGTGAACGAGACCATTCCGAGTGAGTTAGGCAACGTCTCACCCATGATCTTGGTAGCCCATCCGGCGTAGTAGCGAATCATGTCCATGGTGGCCGCCGCCCCAAAACTTGGATCCGGGCCGACCGGCGTGCCCATGTCCACCGCGTTCAGGGCCTTGAGCTCGGCATAGTTTGCTTCCAGGACGTCGGCGATCTGCAGGAGCAGGCGTTGGCGACCCATCGGTGTGACGCTGCGCCACGGCCCCTCAAAGGCGGCGCGGGCACTCGCCACCGCACGTTGGACGTCATGGACGTCGGCGTCGGCTACTTCGCCGATCACTTCACCGGTCGAGGGATTAATACTCGGCATTGTCTTGCCCGATGCCGCCTCCAGCCACTCCCCGCCGATCAAGAGTTTCTTGGCTCCCCCCTCGAGAAACGAAAGGTCATATTTGGACGAAACTATCGACATCATCACTCCTTTCGAACCCATCTTGTGGCCGACGACACCGCACGACAGGGCTCCTCATGGGGATGGATGCCAAGGAAACCACCGTCTCCTGAGGTTCGACCAGTCACGCTAAAGAGGCCAAGAATGGGTCGACCACCTCGAGAAATCCAAGCGTATTTCCGCTGTGGACGTTATGGCCAACATCCGGCACGGTGACGAGTTGACCTTGCGGCAAGACGTCGACAAAGCGCTCGGCGGCCTCGTTTGTAAACACGGCGGATTCGCCGCCCCGCACCACGAGCGTGGGGCAGGAGATCTGCCTCACCTCTTCAAGCTCGAGGCCTGTCGATGGGGTGATCTGGTCCGGTTTCGACGGATCGTAACGCCGGTGGTCCGCCTTACTCACGATCCTCCCGTCGGAGCGAGACAGGAGGTTGTATTTGGCGGTTCGAGCGATGTGCTCGCGCGACCGGAATCTGGTCGTATTTGGCTACGGCGTCGAGGTACGCGTCGAGATCATCGAACTCCACATTGTGGACGACGAAGTCTCGAACGACCTGGCGACCCTCGACCGAGAGCTCGGGACCGACGTCAACGAAGACGATGGCTCGAGCGAACTTCGGTGCCAGACGAGCGGCGTACATCGTCACATACCCGCCCATCGAGTGACCGAAGACGATCGGGTCGTCGATGTGCTGGTCATCGAGAAAGGCCAGTGCGTCTGCGGCCATGGCCTCCATGGAGTAGTCGATTTCGTGGCTCCACTCCGAATCACCATGGCCCCGCTGATCGAGCGCGTACACGTGGTAGCGCTGCGCCAAATACAAACTTACGAGGTCCCAGGAATGCGACGATTGGTTTCCGCCGTGTAAAAGCAGCACGGGCGGAGCCGCGGGGTCACCCCATTCACTGAAGTGAAATCGCAGTCCACGGATGACGGTCTGGCGTGAGAGGTAGCGAACGCCCGGATCGTGCGGCACCTTGAGGTCCGCTGCACTCTGACAGAGCGATTCGAACTCCGAGGTGACACTCATATCTTTGGGCGCAAGACCCAGCGCGAATTCGTTGAGGAACATGAGCCAAAGCTACGCTGTCGACGCCGCCAAGGCCATCAGTAGGGATTGCCGGCTGGGTCGAGAAAGTCCTCTACGGCGATTTTTTCGTCCACGAGGTGCTTGTATTCGTCGTCATCGAGGCCAAGGATCTCTTTGAAGACGTATTCGTTATCCTCGCCAAGTGCGGGCGCACCCTTGCCCCACGCCAACGGTATGCCCCGAAAAGGGTGGCCGAGATGGTTGAACGAACCCACGTCACGAGTCGTGATCGGGCGAACCCACTCGCGGGCGACCACTTGGGGGTCCGAGATGAACAACTGGTCGTCGAGGAACGGTGCCGCGGCAACGCCGGCCGCTTGTAGTCGGTGAAACGCATCAAGAGCGTCGAGCGTGTGGGTCCAGGCTGCAATCGCCCTATCGAGCTCGTCGTGGGCATGTTGACGTCCTCGAACGTGACGCAGTTCCTCATTTTCAGCCAGATCGTCGCGCCCGATGATCCGACTCAGCGCCTGCCATGCCTCGTCGTCGTTCACGGTCACGGCCAACATGCGCCCATCGGCGGACGGGTAAAGCCCCTGGGGGGCAAGGCGCTTATGTCGATTGCCGTAGCGCTGCGGAGCCTCCCCCAATTGCAAGTCCACGAATACCTCCCCCAATTGGCTCAAGACGTTCTCAGTCTGAGGAAGCTCGACCAGCTGACCTCGGCCGGTGGCGGCACGGAAGTGCAGGGCCGCCAGCAGGGCAAAGACGCCGGCGGGTCCCGTCGCGCTGTCCATATGCAAGGTCGAGGGCGTATCGATGAGCTCGGTCCCGCGGTGCCCACACAGCGAGCCTAAGGAGTTGAGGCCGTCGAACTGACCCCCAAAACCGGTGTAATGCGCCCAGTCACCGACCAAACCGGCAGGAGGGAGACGCAGCACTATCATTTTAGGGTTGGCCTTGAGCAGCTCGGTCTCGTGGATCCCCAATTGGTGCAGGGTCGACATCTTGAGGTTCTCGACAAAAACGTCACTCTTCTTTACGAGCTGAAAGAAGAGCTCGCGCTGCTCATCGAAGCGAACGTCGAGCGTGCACGAGAGCTTCCCTCGATTGATCGAGTTGTACATGGAATGGCGGTTATAGGGCCGGTCAGGGTGGCCATCGAGCGGCTCAGACCGATAGCCACCTACCAGCGTTGACAAAAGCATCTGTAAATCTGGGCGAGGAGAGAGACCTCGTGTGGTCGGTGGGAAAACGTGAGGGCTTTCGAGGCGGATGACTTCGGCCCCCAAATCGGCCAAGAGGAGTGTAAGCAGCGGGCCCGAGAACACGGTGGTGATGTCGAGCACGCGTAGTCCCGAGAGCAAGGGAACGCTCGGATCTTTGGCCACTGCAGGTGGGCCCTTTGGTACCAGATCGCCTGGCCCGTCACTCGGTGAGGTGGCGTCATTTAGCATCGGAGCGGGACGACGCACTATCCAGCCCCCTTCGGCCAGCCGATAGGGAGCGCCAGGAAGAAGGACCCGGCCGACCTCAGGGTCGTCGGCACTTACCCAGAATCCTCGCTGATAGAGGTGGTCAGCTGCCAGCTCGTCTTCGGGCATCAATACCGGCGTGACAGGCCAACCCTGCGCTTGCGCGGCGTCCGTTATCTCTTGACGCGTGTGACCAAACAGCCACGGGTACAGCACGCTGTCAAGCTTCTCCTTGGTCTCGGGGTGAGTGAATACATCGGGGCGCCGAACCACTCGATGAGCGCTGGGTCGCCCAATGTGCGCAGCATCTCAGGCAGCTGCTGAACCGTCATCATCATCGACACGTAGCCATCGCCACAGGGATGGATGCCAAGGGGTAACAAGGTCGTGCTGCTGTCGCGGATCTGGTCCAGCACGTCCTCCCGGTCGCGGTACTCCCACCCAAGATGCAGCGCAATACGATTGGGATTGGCGGCAAGTACCTCGACTGCCGCACAGTCGACAAGAGCGCCCACTCCACTGGACCGGGCTCGCAGCACTGCGGCAAGCGCGCCTGCGGCCGCGGTGTGGCCAACCGCACATTCTTCGACCGACATAGGCAAACGAACAGGTCCGTGCGGGCTCAGCAAAAGCGTCCGGGCGTAGGCCTGGGCCACCAAGTCGCTCCAGGCGTAGGTGGCATAGGGCCCGTCTATGCCCCAGCCGCTGATTGCTACCAGCGATGTTGCATGTTGGCGAGCAAAGAGTTCGTCACGCTCGATGCCCCAGTCCAAGAGCGCGCCCTGCCCTGGTGCCTCAATAACGAGGTCGACGCCTTCGAGCAGGTCCCAAAGCCTTCCTGCGGCCGAAGATGCGATTTCGAGCACGACACTGCGCTTGTTCGTATGCAGATGGGCGAACGCACCTCGATCGGCGCGGAGAACATCGCCTCCGGGCGGTTCGACTTTGACGACGTCCGCTCCCAAGTCGGCGAACACCTTTCCGCACCAAGCGGCCGCGACACCACCGCCGAGCTCAACGATGCGAAGGTCACTCAGTGCTTGGCGCATCTCACTCTCCCCCTCACGATCAGCACATCATGACGCCGTCGAGTCTGCCCGACGGAATAGCGAATCTGACCCCGCAAAGTACCAACTCCGCGGTGATAACTGCGGAACACATCGAACTCACACCGAGCCCACATTCTAGTCTATTTGAAAAGTCGCACTCAAAGTCAGCGGCCGCCGTCGTCGGGCGACTGGGGGTCTTGGTTGCGCTGCGACATGGCTGCCTCCCGTTATTTGAGAGCCGGATTGCAAAGACCCGAGCCCTTTGGTAGCTTGCATTCCAACGCCGTTAAGGGGGTGGGCCACGTGGCTGATGCGGAGTTGCTCTACGAGAAGGCCGGAAGGATTGCGTACATAACGCTCAATCGACCCGAGTCTCTCAATGCTCTCAACGCCACGATGTTGGCCGACCTCAAAAACGCACTGAGCGATTTCGACCTCGATCCTGATCTCTGGGTGGCAATCGTCGGCGGCCGTGGGAACGCCTTTTGCGTCGGAGCAGACCTACGGCAAATGGGGGGAGGAATCCGGATGACCTCGTCGCGAACAGGTCATTATCTCCTCGACGCGCCGGTGAACTGGAAGCCGGTGATCGCCACTGTCCAGGGATACTGCTACGGGCACGGTCTGGCGTTTGCCGCCGAGTGCGATCTGATCGTGGCGACCGAAGATGCTGGCTTCTGCATGGTAGAGACTCGGCGGGGCATGCCGCCGGTGACCATCTCCGCCCAACTGGCGACGTGGATGGGATCGAAGCGGGTTACTGAGATGATCCTTACCGGCGATCCACTTCCGGCGCAGGATGCATTCCGCCTCGGCTTCGTCAATCGGGTCGTCACTACCCAGGAGGAGTTGAGGCCGGCAGCAGAGGAGCTGGCACAGCGAATTATCAAGAACCCGCCGCTAGGGGTTCGCACCGCCGTGCAAGCCGCGAGGACCTCAGCCCTGCAGTCCGACGTCCACCGAGAGGCCGAGCTCCTCTTTCGTAATACGAGATGGCAGGACTGGGAGGATCACAAAGAGAGCGTCGCCGCCTTCCTGGAACATCGGCCACCTGTCTACACGGGGAAATGAGCAGGCTCGAGCTGAGCCAATGAGCCGATCCGACTGGAAAAAGCACTACGAGTCGCGCCTGAGTACCCCGGAAGAGTTGGTCAAGCAGGTACGCTCGGGTGACCGGATCTACGTGCCAACGGTCCACGAGTCCAACCTCCTGCCGGCACTCATCGGACGGGCCGGTGAACTCAAAGATGTCGAACTCCGCAGTCTGGGGGGGATGTGGTCGCATTACGGCTTTGAGAGTCAGGTGCTCGCACCAATGCTCCGAGCCAATATGAGCTTTGGCAACCCCGCCACGCGCGAATCGATCAACGAAGGGATCACCGAGTTCACCGTCACCGGCTTTGGCGACGTCTATCGGCATATCGACCAAGGACGACCGGGGTCCCACGAGTTCGACTTCTGCTGGTTCTCCGTGACGCCACCGAACGAGTCGGGCTATGTCTGCGTCGGGGCGGACCTTTGGGATGTTCGTACCTCCATGAAGCGATCACGCATCACCATGGCGGCCGTGAATGACTACCTGCCACGCACGTTTGGCGACACCTGGATCCACGTGTCCGAGATCGACCATTTCTTCGCACAGGATGAGCCCTTCGCGCAGCGGATTCCCCTTGAACCTTCACCAGTGGCCCGGCTCATCGCCGAACACGTGAAGTCACTGGTCCGCAACGGGGACACCCTCCAGATTGGCAGTGGAAGTACTTCCGGCGCCCTCGCCCTGGCCGGAGCTTTTGACGACAAAGAGGACCTGGGCTATTTCTCGGAGCTGACCGCGCCCGGACTCATCGACCTGGTCCGGCGGGGAGTGATCACCTCCAAGTACGCCACGGTGCATCCCAACCGCTTCTGCACTACTGGACTGACGGGGTACCCCGACGATTACTCCTATGTCGACAAGAACCCGTTCTTCGAGTTCTACGACTACGACTACATGTTGAACCCCATGATCATTGGCAAGAACGACAACATGGTCGCAATCAACAACGCCTTATCGGTCGACCTCCGGGGTCAGATCGCGGTGATGAGCATGGGACCGACCATCTACGCCGGCAGCGGAGGCCAGTTCTCATTCCATGTGGGCGCCTACATGTCCAAGGGCGGGCGGGCCATTACCGTCCTGCCGGCCACCGCGGCCACGGGGACCGTGTCACGGATCGTGTCGCAGTTCCCGGCAGGCCAGATGGTCACGGTGCCATGGGACCTGGCGGACACCATCGTCACCGAATATGGCGTGGCGGATCTACTGGGCAAGACAATCAAGCAGCGGGCCGAGGCGCTTATCGCCGTCGCCCATCCAGACTTTCGTTCTGAGTTGCGCGCCTCGATCGCCAGCTTGGCCTAAGCCAGCAGGGCAACGATGGCGACCTTCGTACAGCGCGTCACCGGCGGGGAGGGGGAGCCTTTTCGCTCTCAAGGAACCGAGATTGCGAGCGCAGGCGGTGTCGAGGAGGAGTTTTTCTTCGAAGGGGAGGCGACACAATTCCGACTGGCCGGTGGCACATCTGACTACCCTGAGGACGGCCGCTGGACGGCAGAGCCGATGGACCGGCAGCCGTTCCGATCCCGAATCGTCGTGGCCCGACCCCGCCGGCCAGAGGCTTTCAATGGCACCGTCATCATCTACTGGAACAACGTCTCGATGGGCGTAGATCTGTCGATCGAGACGGGCCTCGCCGCCCAACTGATCGGGGACGGATTCGCCGTAGTTGGCGTGACCACCCAACTCGCCGGCATCGAGGGTAACCCGGCACGGGCCACGGGAAGGAACCGACTGACCGGGCTTCGGGGTTATGACCCCGACCGATACGGCACGCTGCGCCATCCCGGCGACGGGTTTTGCTACGACATCTTCACTCAAGGAGCCGAAGTGGTGGGACCCCGGCGCCATGCGGACGTCGATCCCATGGGGGGCCTCGTGGTCGAGCGCCTGCTGGCGATGGGGGCGTCCCAGTCGTCGAGCCGTCTGGCCACCTACGTGAACGCCGTGCAGCCCGAGAGCGGCACCTTCGACGCTTTCTTGCTGACCGTGTACGCCGGCTGTCCGTGCGCGCTGGACCCAACGACGGCGCCGGCGAGCCTTCGCCTGCCCGAACCGACGGTGAACAGTTTCGATCTGCTCCCGACGAGCACCTACCTGCTTCGGGAGGACGTCGGTCAGCCGGTGATCGTGCTCAATTCCGAGTGCGAGTTGGAGGTCTACGATCGCCTCTACCAACCCGACACGTTGTATCTCCGCTTCTGGGAGGTACCCGGCAGTGCCCATTTCGGTTACATGAGTGACCAGGCCATGCGCCGAATGTTCAAGTCGATCGTGGACGGCACATGTCAAGTGTCGTTCGCGCCTGCGAATCGTGCTGCGCTGCACGGTCTACAAACCTGGATGCAGGGGGGTGAATCGCCCCAACATCAGCCACGATTAGAGAAACAGGGCGACCCACCGGTGCTGCCTCGAGACGACCACGGTAACGCCAAAGGCGGCATCCGGTGGCCCGATGTGGAAGCCCCCTTGGCCACCCACATGGGCCTCGGTTCCGCTGGGGGTCTCGAAGCCCTGATGGGGAGAACGATCCCTTTTCCCCCGCACGAGATCAGGGCCATATACGGCACCCGCGATCGGTGGCTGGAGCGTGTCAAGGATGCACTGAACAACCTGGTGGAGACCGGGGTCGTCCTGCCAGATGACGCGGCGACCTTATTGATGACGGCGTCGACGCGGGACATCGGGATCTGACTGGCCGGGCCGGGCCGTCCCGTTCGAACTCAGGCCGCGCTGGGGGCCTCGAATCGGTGGATCGTGACCTCGTCCGAGTCAGAGTCCAGCACCGCGTAGCTGAGCATTCCGGGATGGGAGGGATCGTCTGCCTGGCCGAGCGAGCCGGGGTTCACCACAAGGACGCTCCCAATGCGTTCGGCCATGGGACGGTGCGTATGACCGAGCACCAAGATGTCGGTGTCGAGGGTGGCGCAGCGCGCGAGTTGGTGGCTGCCAGCGTGCAGGTAGTCGTTGTAGGGAGCGAAGGGACTGGCGTGCACCACGGTGATGCGTTTGCCTCCTGGGTCCAGAGTCAGTCGCTTGGGCGCCGATGCCATGAACTCCATGTTCTCCCGATCGATCGAGGGGGCCGACCGGGCCCGTTCCCCCTGTGAGCCCAGGAGGGTCAGCTCGTGATTGCCGAGGACGTACGGGAGTTCGTGAGTCCGAATGAGCGCAATAACCTCGTTGGAGAAGCGGTACTCGAACACGGCATCCCCGGCGACAATCACCATGTCCACCGTGCCGGACAGAGCGCCAAGGGCGTGCTCCATGGCCGCCGCGTTGCAATGAATGTCTGACACTATGCCGATCAGCACGAATTCTCCCCCGACGAACGGCGAGCGTATCCCGTCGCTCCTACGTTTGCAAATGTCGTTGCAATTGCAGGAGCCTTCTACCGTTGCCTCCAACATTCGCTGATTGCACGTTTGAAAGTGTGGGTCGAGCTCGACGTGCCGAACCGAACGGGACTCTTGTCCGAGTGAAAATATAGATGCAACGATCCCTAAACGGTTAGGTCGACCAGCTGTAGGCAATAGAGTAAGGCTTGCCCTGGCCGCGATCCGCCCCTTATGGAAATGCCCACAATGCCGAGTAAGCAAGAGCGCAAATCGACCACACCGATCGTTGGAAGACCGCGGAGATTTGATGACGAGACAGAGCGCCGCATCCTCATTGATGCGGCGATCCGAGTCATCGAGCGCAACGACTACGCCGAGATCTCACTCGACGAATTGTTAGCCGAGGCCGGATTGTCCACCCGAGCCTTTTACCGCCATTTCTCTTCCAAAGAAGCCCTGCTCGAAACCTTCATGCTGCGCGAAGCCGAATCGGTCGGCCGGTCTCTCGGGCGCGTCGTCGCCAGCGCTTCCGATCCGCTGGCTGCAGTCGAGGCGTGGCTCGAGCGCTTCCTCGACGTGTTCTACGTGCCACGGCGGGCCCGGCGGGCGGCCTTGCTGGCATCTGCGGCCGCCCGTGCCTCTGGCCCGAGTGCGGCAGTGTTGACGCAAATGGCAACGATCGTCTGCTCGCCACTGGTCGACGCCCTTCGCTCCGGTCACGAGGCCGGAGTCCTGTACTCACCAAGACCCGAAGCCGACGCCTTAAGCATTCACGCTCTCGTCGGCGCGAGCAATGCAGCGAGCGACGGTTCGGAACAAAGTCGTGCCGCCATTAAGTCCCACGTTCTTCGTTTCGCATGGCCGGCATTGCGACAAGAGTCGTAAGTCGCGAGCACCAAACGGACCGGGATGCGGTCTGCGGTCCGGGCTGGCGTGACCGACGGATGGACGAGCGCGGAACCGTCTTCTAGTCTCTTTGCAACGTCGTACTCAAAGTCAGAGTCGGAGGAGGGGGTACCGGGGGAATTGCAGATTCCTCCGAAGTCTCGCCCGTCGCGAAAGGAAAAGGATGCCAGGTACTGGTCGTTTGAGTGGAAAGGTGGCACTGATCACGGGTGCGGCCCGCGGACAGGGACGTTCCCACGCCCTGACGTTGGCACGCGAGGGGGCCGACATCGTCGCCCTGGACATAGCGGCGCAGATCCCGTCGGTCCCCTACCCCATGGCGACCCCCGAAGATCTCGAAGAGACGGTCAAGCTGGTCGAAAACGAAGACCGGCGTTGCCTGCCCATAACGGCGGACGTGCGCGATATCCACGCCATGGATCAAGCGGTGAAGGACACCATTGCCGAGTTCGGCCGTCTCGACATTTTGCTGGCGAACGCCGGGGTGCTGCACCCGACGGGTGGCGCAGAAGAGACGCTCGAAGAATCAGAGTTGCGCTGGGCCGATGCGCTCGGCGTCATGCTGACCGGCGTGTACAACACCATCCGGGTGGCAGTGAAACCCATGATCGACCAGGGAGAGGGCGGCTGCATCGTCATCACCAGCTCGACTGCCGGTCTCAGCGGCATGCATGGTGGGACAGGCGGCATCGCCGCATATTGCGCCGCCAAGCACGGAGTGGTTGGTCTCATGAGGGGCTACGCCAAGATGCTCGGTCGTCACAACATCCGCGTCAACACGGTCCATCCCATGGGTGTGGCGACGCCCATGATCCTCAACGATCACTTTCCCCAATATCACAACGATAATGCGGCCATACTCGAGATATCACCACGTCTCCTCCCCATCGCATTGCTCGAACCACAAGACGTCAGCAATGCAATTTTGTGGCTCGTCTCCGATGACGCTCGTGCCATTACCGGGATCACTCTTCCCGTCGACAGCGGGGTGACCACGCCGTAGGTGTCGGTCGATCGTTTCTAAGTCAGTTCCTCGCCCCCACGGCAGCCTTACGAAGCGTCGGGAAGAACGCTGAGCAGAGGGTTTTCTATGCGAAAGATCTCCGCCTCATTCGAATCGAGATCGATTTCTGCGTAGGAGACCAGATGCGACGCTCCTGGTTCCCGTGATTCTCCGATTGAGCCGGGATTTACGATCAGTGTGCGCCCAACTCGCTTTATCATCGGTACATGCGTGTGTCCGGTGATCACAATGTCGGCGTCCAGCTCGTCGCATCGATCCCACTCGGGATTGTTCTCGCTTAGATAACGGTCGTACGGCGCCCACGGACTGCCATGGACCATCGTGATGGAACGTCCGCCGCGGCGACAGTCAATGCGTAGCGGTCGCTCTGACATGAAACGGAGTTCGTCGCCGTCTACCGTCGGCGCCGATCGTGCTCGGCCGCCAGCCGGACCGAGGAGAACCATTTCGTGATTGCCAAGAATATAAGGAAACTGGCCCTCCCGGATCATGCGCACCACCTCGTTCGAGAAGCGATACTCGTACACCGCGTCGCCCGCGACGAATACCTCATCGACGCGAGGGGCCAGCGTGTCAAGGGCGATTCTCAGTGCCAGTGCGTTGCAGTGAATGTCGGATACAACGCCGATCTTCATCTTGCGTACGATACTGCTTCGTGTGCTTGTCCTTGAACTTGAACTGTCTTCGCTTCGCTCCGGGACTCGAGACCAGCTTGAGGTCACGCCGTGTTTTTTTTGAGCGGAGCTTTGCAAATACGGCGTAAGGGCGATAGAATGCGAAACCTTCAGACCAGGCGAGCGGAGTGCAACCCCTTTGAACGGGCAGTGGGGTCGACGCGCTGATGCAGCTTCGGATCCCGGACTCGCAATTGGAAGGCAGTGGGCCGAGATGCTCGAGACGTTAATCCCGCCGTGGGTGCCCCGCTCTGTTGGGAGGTTGCGCTGACAGCCATACCGTTCGTAGAAGAACCTCTAGGTCGCCACGGCGAGGCCGAACTCATTTCGCCGTTGATACGTCGTGTGGTGGCGAACAATCCCAGCCCCTACACCTACCACGGCACGTGCTCGTACATCATCGGCCACGGTGACCTCGCGGTGATCGACCCCGGGCCCAACGACTCCGCCCATGTGGAGGCCCTTTTGGCCGCGTTGGCTCCGGGGCAGCGGATCTCGCAC
The DNA here is from genome assembly GCA_963737745.1 of uncultured Acidimicrobiaceae bacterium. GTDB lineage: Bacteria > Actinomycetota > Acidimicrobiia > Acidimicrobiales > RAAP-2 > Bog-473. The sequence continues at coordinate 73,968 of CAVTTR010000007.1, forward strand.
ATTCTGGTGACCCATACCCACAGCGACCACTCGCCAGCGGCCCAGGCACTGCAGGAGCACACAGGTGCCGCCACCTATGGCTTCGGCCCGCAGCTCCGGCTTCACGATCCTGACCAGTCACGGGTTGTATTCGGTGACCCCGAAGTTGATCCCGACCCCTCGAAGCCAGCACCCCGGCGCGGCGATGATCAACCTTTCCATCCCGATCAGGTACTCCATGGCGGCGACGTGATCGAGGGGGATGACTGGAGTCTCGAGGTCGTCCATACGCCTGGCCATGCCAGCAACCACCTTTGCTACCTCGTGCGAGAGGAAGGTGCGTTGTTCACGGGTGACCACGTCATGGGCTGGTCCACGACGGTCTTGCCTCCACCCGACGGCGATCTGGGCGAATATGTTTCAAGTCTGGAAAACCTGGTGGAGCGCTCCCAGGACCGTGTGTATCTACCCGGCCACGGACCGGCTGTGCACGAACCGCACAGTTTCGTTCGGGCACTCGTGGCGCATCGTCAAGAGCGCAACGAGCAGATCCTGGGCGTGCTGGGAACGGGTCCCGCCACTATCGCCGAAATCGTCCCGCAGCTGTATGCAAGCGTCCGCAAGCAGATCTGGCCAGCTGCAGCGGCCTCCGTGTACGCGCACCTTCTCGATCTCTACGCACGAGGTCTGATCAACGTCGATGACGACCTGCCCCTGCGACGGGCGAGTCGCGTCCGGTTAGCCGGATAAGGGCCAGTGAGGTGGCCAACGTGAGCCTTTTCCGGACTCTCCAGTCTGTCGTCCGATTCCGCCGCATTGAGACCAACCCGATCACTCGGAGACTGGCTAGCACTGCCTCTGTGGACGACCTCCGGCGTATCGCAAAACGGAGATTGCCGGGCGGGGTTTTCGATTACATCGATGGAGCAGCGGAGGATGAGCTGACCATGGCGGCCAACCGGACCGCCTTCAACACACTTACTTTCAAACCGAGGGTATTGCGCGGTGTGATGAAGGTCAGCCCCGCTTCTACCGTTCTGGGGCGCGCCGTCGCCTATCCCCTCGTCCTTGCCCCTACCGGATTCTCTCGGATCGCCGATCCTGCTGGTGAGCTTGCCGTCGCCCGAGCCGCCGAGCGCGCCGGGCTCCCCTACACCCTTTCGACACTCGGCACCCGATCCATCGAGGAAGTTCGGGCGGTAAGCAACGGTCGTCTTTGGTTTCAGGTATACGCCTGGCGCGACCGTGGACTCGTAAAGGAAATGATCAGCCGGGCCGCGGCATGTCGCTACGAAGCAATCGTGCTCACGGTCGATACCGCCGTCTTAGGCCGGCGTGAGCGGGACGTTCGTCGAGGTTTTTCGTTACCACCGGCCATCGGCCCTCGCACCATTCTCGACGGCGCCCTCCACCCCAGTTGGACCTGGGCTTTCTTACGAAGCGAACCCATCCGGTTCGCCAATGTGGTGGGGCGAGGGGTCGACGATGGCGCATCCCCGGTGACGTTGTCTGACTACATCAACACCCAATTCGATCCGGGACTGTCCTGGGCCGACGTCCGATGGCTTCGCACTGTGTGGGATGGGCCCATCCTCCTCAAAGGCATCCAGACGGTCGATGACGCCCGTCTCGCAGCCGAGGCCGAGGTGGAAGCGATCGTGCTTTCGAATCATGGTGGTCGACAGCTTGATGGTGCACCGGCAACTCTGAGTTTGGTGGCACCGGTGGTGGATGCTGTCGGCGCCACCACTGAGGTGATCTGTGACGGGGGGGTGCGCCGGGGCAGCGACATCGTAAAGGTAGTAGCCGCCGGGGCGACGGCGGCCATGGCTGGGCGTGCCTACCTCTACGGGCTCGGGGCTGCGGGCGAAAGAGGGGTGGATCGAGTTCTCGAGTGGTTCGAGGCCGACATGGTCCGGACGATGAGTCTCGTCGGCGCCACTTCGGTCTCGGACCTGGATCGGTCAGTCCTCGACCTCCCTTAGCGCAGCATCAAATTTCTCTCATCCCCACACAACTGGGACATGCGATGGACCACGCTCATACAGACCGATGATGGAGGGCGGCTCCGCATCGGGATCGAGTCGAAGGTTCGGAAGGCGATCGAGGAGGGCTCCTATTGCTGTCAGCAGCTCGGCCCGTGCCACGTGCATCCCGAGGCAGATATGTGCTCCTTGGGCAAAACCCAGAGATGTCCGCTGCGGCCGGTGAATGTCGTAAGAATCCGGGTTTTCCCACCGGGATGGGTCACGATTGGCAGACCCGATACATAGATGCACCGCGGCCCCCGCGGGGATGTGGGTGCCACCGACCGTGGTCGCCTCAATGGGCCAACGAGTGAACATTGGATCCGTCACGTTCCACCGCACGGACTCGTCTATTGCCGCGCGCAGCAAGGTACGGTCCTCGCGTACCGCATCAATGGCACCCGGCGTGGTCAGCAGCGCGATGAGAGTGATACCCATTTGCTTCCACGTCGTGCCCGACCCCGCAGCGAGAAGGAGGTTGGCGAATCCCATAATCTCGTCATCGTCCAGACGGTGGGTGGAGCCGTCTTCATCTTTCACTTCGTTGTGGCAAAGCATGCTGATCAGGTCGTCTTGTGGCTCGGCTCGACGAGCGGCGATGATCGGCAAGATGTAATCGTTCAGCGTCCGTCCTCCCGGAAATCCCTCCAGGGCGGTACGGACGTCGAGGGCCTCTTCAATCGAGAGGCCGAAACTCCCGGTTATGGTGAGCATAGGAATCGCCGCGTCGAAGTCGATATTGAGCTCCGCCCTTCCATCGGCTTCGAAACCGTCGATAAGTCCATGCACGGTTGCGTTGATCCAATGGTTGCTCCACCATTGGGCTTTCGCCGGTGCGAAGGACGGCTGCACCAGCGCTCGGTAGCGACGGTGCTCATCGCCATTCATATAAATCATGCTCGACCCGATACCGCCACTCACATCGCGCTCCTGGTCCGGCGGAGTCGAGCGGAAGAGATCCTCATTGCGGTAGATGGCGTCGCATTCTGCGAACGAAAACACTGAGAAATGAGGACGTGCGGGATCTGGGACACCATGGAAGGACGCGTTTCCTTCGTACCCGATCAACTCATGCATCGTGCCCTCATGCACGGGCCCGGACTCGCGCAGACGATGCATCATCGGGTAGGGATCCTCTGCGTAATAGACATGGCGGCCGTCGTTGCGAAGGCGTAAGTCAAAGAGATCCCGGATCCGGTCACGGTCGAGGCTGATTGTGCTCATGGCATGGCTCCTTAAAGGCTGGGCGGTCAACTCGGCGCAGAGGACAGATGTATGAGTCTGATGGCCCCCGTCGGGCACCCTTCGGCCGCTGCTTCAATCTCTCCGGGTGTGTTGCCGGCACTATTTATGACTACAGCCTTGGTTTCATCATCCACCTCGAATGTGTTGGAAGCGTAGGCCGCACACACCCCCGACCCCATACATAATTCGCGGTTGATCTCAATGAGAAAACCTGCGTCTTGTTCAGGCATTAGCCGACCCCTCCGTTCAGTTCTTGACGTCTACCGTACGCCGATCAGGCACTATCGTTGTCAACTTCCGTGCCGTCTGCGGGCGCTTTCGGCGCATGTGGGAAGAGTTCCTCAAACGAGCCCCTGGTGATCCGATGCCGGTCCTCAGGGGTGAGATCGTCGAAGAGCTCATGAAGCGTCTTTTGCGTGTGTCCGAAGGTACCTTCGATATGCGGGTAGTCACTGCCCCAGCAGACGTTTCGCCAGCCCATCGCCGTTGCGGCAATCGGTGCAGAACGATCGTGTTGGAAGGAGGCGTACACGTTCTCGTAGAGGAACTCACTGGGAAGCCGGCTGAATTTCGGCCACACCTGGTTGACGTGCTGGCGATAGGCCTCGTCCATGCGATCTGCGATGAACGGCCCCCACGTCGCCCCACCCTCGGACACGATTGCCTTCAACGAGGGGTGTCGCTCGAATACCCCGCTCGCGATGAGCTTCAATGCTGCTCGCTGCCCACCGATACTGGCCTCGTTGTAGTTGAGCAGATGCCCACCGGGACCGCGGAAGTACACGCCATTGAATGTGTCGGCCTCGTGAGGATCGCTTCCGACGTGAAAGCCGATATGCATGCCGACTTCGTCAAGCGCCTCCCACAATGGATGCCAGTCGTCGGCTTGCCAATCCGGGCCGTCGATGGTGGGTGCCACCGGGAGCGACGCAATGGTGAAGCCCATCGCAGCCGTCCGCCGAACCTCGGCCACCGCACTCTCAACCGTCAGGACCGGAATGATCGCCGTGCAGACGTAGCGAGCAGAGAATTTCTGGTACTCGATGGCCCAGTCGTTGACAACCCGACAGCCCGCAGCCATGAGCTCTGGATCGCGCATCGAGTGCATCCACATTCCGATGGAGGTGTAGACAAGTTCGGCCCAGATACCCTCTTGGTTGAGGTCCTTCAAACGAAGCCGCATGTCATTCGAGCCCGGTGCCCGCTCGAGAACACTGAGGCCGGTTTCGGGATCCGCCATCGGCCGCTTCGCAAAGGGCACCTTGCGCCGGAACGACTGTCCATCGACGGTGATCGTCTCGAAGAGGCCTTCGGGGTCGAGGACGCTGCGCGGCATGCGCTCTGCCTGCTCCGCCGGAAGGTTCTCCGTAAACAGGTCCCTCGGCTCCATCAGGTGCGAGTCTCCGGAGTTAGCCCATATCTTCTGCATGATCAGCTCTCCACTTCTTGGATCGGATGGGGTCGAATCATTGGCGTGGCTTTCAGGAAATCGAAGCGATGGACGCCGATGGCCAGGGGCGCGGTCCCACGGGTGACAAGTGACTCGCTCGGCTCCGTCGATGTGATCGAGGGCAGTCCCCCGCACTTGCTGCACTGCTGCCACGACACGCGTGCCGGACCACCACCCTCTCGTTCCACGAGCCCCTTCATGAGCCCATACGGTATGCGGAGCAGCTCGATTTTGCAAACGTAATCTCTAAACGCGGAGCTCCGAGGGCGGGGTTCTTCCCATTCGACAACCCGGCCGACGAAGAAAGTCGGCGCTCCCCTACGAGGTTTGGTGGGGAAAGTGCACCATCGTCCCGCCATCGACCACAAGAGTCTGGCCCGTCATGTACCCCGACAGGTCAGAGAGGAGGAACAACAGAGGTCCCACGATCTCCTCCGTGCGTCCGAACCGGCCTAGAGGCACGCCCTCCTTCACGGCAATCGCGTCGAAGAGGGCAAGGGCCTGCTCCTCGGGCATCGCTGTCGCATCCATCAACCGCGGGACGGCAGTGATGTCGGGAGCCACGCAGTTGACGCGGATCGCATGAGATCCCCACTCATCGGCCAAGGTCCGAGCCAGAGACATCACGGCGGCTTTTGCCATCCCATACGCCACTTGGTTACGGGCCCCGTACATGCCACTGACCGATGCCACCATGGCGATCGCACCCCCACGACCGTCGGCGATCATATGGCGTCCGGCCGCGTGCGCCACAAGGACCTGCGATTGGAGATTCAGACGCAACTGCGCCTCGCGAAACGCCTCGTCGGTTTCGAGAAACGGGCGCATATTGACCAGTCCGACGATGTTCGCGACATGAGTGAGGCCGCCCAAGACCTCGTGTGCCTCGTCCACGGCCGAGGTCGCCCCTTCCTCGGTGGTGACATCAGCGACAATTGCGTGGCCGTCAACTTCAGCTGCCACTCGCTTGGCCCGAGTGGCGTCGATGTCGACGATGGCCACTCGGGCCCCTGCCTCACGAAGTCGGACAGCGAGGAGACGCCCGCTCCCGTAGCCTCCCCCGACAACGAGCGCCGGCTGGTTCTCGAATCCGAACCACGCTTTCACCAGCACCCCGCTCTCAGCCTTCGGATTTCGTCGCTCGGCTGCGTCGATAATTTCTCCACGGTGTCTCCGGGAGTTCCAGATTCGCCCCAACCCGGTAGGTCACCTACGGCGTGGTCACCCCGCTATCGACGGGAAGAGTGACGCCGGTGATGGCACGAGCGTCATCGGAGACGAGCCACAGAATTGCATTGCTGACGTCTTGTGGTTCGAGCAATGCGATGGGGAGGAGACGTGGTGATATCTCGAGCACTTCCGTATTGTCGGCGTGATATGCCTGAAATTGTTCATTCACGATCATGGGCGTGGCCACGCCCATCGGGTGGACCGTGTTGACGCGGATGTTGTGACGGCCGAGGATTTTGGCGTAGCCCCTCATGAGGCCGACCACCCCGTGCTTGGCCGCACAATAGGCGGCAATGCCGCCGGTGCCGTTGTGCATGCCACTAAGCCCGGCCGTCGAGCTGGTGATGACGATGCAGCCGCCTTCGCCCTGGTCGATCATGGGCTTCACTGCCACCCGGATGGTGTTGTACACGCCGGTCAGCATGACGCCGAGCGCATCGGCCCAGCGCAGTTCTGATTCTTCAAGCGTCTCCTCACCACCCGAAATGTGCAGCACCCCGGCGTTCGCCAGCAAAATGTCGAGGCGGCCGAACTCCGCAATGGTGTCTTTCACCGCTTGATCCATGGCGTGGATATCGCGGACGTCCGCCGTTATGGGCAGGCAACGCCGGTCCTCGTTTTCTACCAGCTTTACCGTTTCTGCAAGGTCGTCCGGACTGGCCATCGGGTAGGGGACCGAAGGGATCTGGGCCGCGATGTCCAGGGCGACGATATCGGCCCCCTCTCGGGCCAGCGTCACGGCGTGGGAACGTCCTTGTCCCCTAGCGGCACCCGTGATCAGTGCCACCTTTCCACTCAAGCGACCGGTACCTGGCATCTGCTTCCTTTCGCCGCGGTGAGGTCCAGGAAGTCTGCATTTCCCCCTTCCCCTCGCCGACTCTGACTTTGAGTACGACTTTGCAAAGAGACTAGAAGACGGTTCTGCGCCCGTCCATCCGTGCCGATCACGGGATGAGACCGGACACGCCCGCAGCGTGACGCCCGTTGCTCCCCTCGGAGCGGAGCGCCCTTGACCGGCGGGTGCAGCCGCACACATAGACGAGCCGACGTTTTTGGAAGCTCCCTTGCAAAAGGAAACGTTCCTTGTTATCTTTCAAGAAGGCCGTTTTGATTTTGAACGTGCCGGTCCGATAAGGGGGGATACATGCGACGTGCGCTCTGCATGGTTGTAGTGATGCTTTCGCTGGCTGGCACCATGGTGACCATCTCGAGCGGGGGGGCATCGGCGGCCAAGGCTCCGATCATCATCGGGTTTGTCACGGACGAGACCGGCTCCTCTTCGTCCACCTACGCCAAGGGCGAGTACGGGGCCGAAGCCCGCTTCGATGCCCAGAACGCAGCGGGCGGGGTGAACGGGCACCCGATCGAACTCCAGATCGAAGACGACCAATCCACCGTGGCCGGCAACGAGACGGCGGCCCAGACCCTGGTGGAGGACAAAGGCGCCTTTGCCGTCATCGATATTTCGACGGTTGCGAGCGGCGGTGCGCCCTACCTGAGCAAAAACAAGATACCGGTCGTCGGTGACGATGAGGACGGTCCCGAGTGGGGTCAACCGCAGAACAGCAACATGTTCAGCGTGGTCGGCACCCTGTTCACGCCCTATAACGGAAAGATCTACAGCTACAGCAACAATGAGTTGAAGGCCCTTGGGGTGACCAAGTTGGCCCAACTGGTCTTCAATATCCCTTCGGCCATCGATGCCGCCAACGAGATCTTCGTCCAAGCCAAGAAGCAGGGCATCAGCAAGTGTCTGGACGAGGTGATTCCGGCCAACAGCTCCAACTTCACCACCTTTGCCCTGCAGATGAAGAAGGACGGCTGCAACGGCCTCGAAGTGCTCAGCACCCTTTCGAGCTGTATCGCGGCGCAGGACGCCATAAAGCAGGCCGGCCTCAAGATCGTCGACCTCTGTGCCACCGGCTATGACCAGTCGGTGCTGACCCAGCCGGCCGCCTTGGCCGCCATGCAGGGCACCTATGCCACGCCGACCATCAATGTCTTGGGGAACGACGTCACCAAGCCGGTAAAGACGTATCTCAGTGCGATGAAGAAGTACACACCGTGGCCCGGCGGCATCCCGACCACCGACATGGACTTCGCCTACGAATCGGCCGATCTCATCATCCAAGGGCTCCAACACGCCGGGTCGCCTCCCTCACGGGCCAAGTTCATCTCCTACCTGCGCACGGTTACCAACTGGACCGCCGGTGGACTGATCGAGCCCCCGGGCACCAACTTCAACCACTTCGGCACCGTCGCCTCGTTGCCCAAGAAGTCGTGCACGCAGGTCTTCGAGGTAAAGGGCAAGGCCTTCGTGCCCGCACTCGGTGGCAAGCTGGTCTGCGGCACGTTGGTTGGCACCCCCCAAGCGGGATAGTCGACTCTCCATCCACAACCTCCGAGCGCTCGTGGCCGCGAGGCCGCCTACAGCCAGCTCGCGGCTGTCTGACGACGTGTGGGCCGTCGGTGGGAAGATTGTCGGCCTGGTGATTCCCTTTGTAGAGGGGTTTCGCTTGTCCTTTCACAGCGGGTTCGTCTTCGACAGCATCGAGGGCTGGGGCGACGCGATGACGCTGCCACCAACCGAAAAGCTTGCCCTCCTCGCCAACCAGGCTGCGAGGGACCACTTGGCCGGACTGGCCGCGGCCGATGCACGCAGAGCCGCCCTGGCCAACTGGAGTACGAAGCGCATTCTCGAGACCTTCGCTCCACAAACCAAGCGGTTCGAAGGCCGTCTTGTGGGTGACATCGCCCAGGAGATGGGTACTTCGCCGTTCGACGCCTTGATCGACATTGTGGTGGCCGACGAGCTACGCACGGGACTCACCTACGGTGAAGACAGCGATGATCCCGCCGACTGGGACATTCGCCGCAAGGTGTGGCTCGACCCGCGGACAGTCGTCGGTGGATCCGACGCCGGTGCCCATCTCGACATGCTGTCCACCTTCAGCTTTGCGACGGATCTCTTGTCGGTCGGGGTACGCGAGCGTGAGCTCATCACGACGGAGGAGGCGGTTCGGCTCCTGTCGTCTGAACCGGCCGAGCTCTACGGTCTCATCGATCGCGGAACGCTGCGCCAGGGCGCCGCCGCCGACCTGGTCGTCTTCGACGAATCGACAATCGGCCACGATCACGTCCGAACCAAGTTCGACCTGCCCGGCGGAGCAGGTCGGCTGTACTCCGAAGGTACGGGAATCGATCACGTGCTGGTAAACGGCGAATGCCTGGTAGAAGCTGGCCAACTCACGGACGCTCGCCGAGGTGCCATTTTGCGATCCGGTCGTGACACCCGGACGCCTTCCCTGACATGAGACCGGCGGTGCGTTATGACCTGGGTCGCTCCACAACAACCGGCCGCACGCCTGTAGCGCCATAGTTGTGAGATCTCTCGAAGGTTTCACTTTCAACCAAAGGAGGCACCGCAGTGGGAACGGAAAAGATCAGAGCGGTATCGGCTGATTCGCACGTCAACCCTCCGACACAGATGTGGGCGGAATTTCTCGCCGAGGAGTTTCGCGATCGGGCGCCGGTCATTGAGCAAACCGAAGAAGGTGATTTCGAAGTCTTCGAAGGGCAGCGGCGACCGCTCATAGCGCTCAGCAATACAGCCGGTCGGAAACCGGAGGAGTTCAAAGCGAGCGTTCGTCGCTTCAGCGAGCTACGGGCCGGCGCATGGGATCCCGGGCCTCGTGTGGAAGACCAGGACCTCGACGGGGTTGAGGCCGAGGTACTTTTCGGCGCTGCGGTCGGCGCCCCCCTCCAGAGCTCGGACTCCGACCTCACGCGCGCCGGTTATACCGCCTACAACCATTGGTTGGCCGAATTCTGCTCGTACGCGCCCGATCGGCTGATCGGCATGGCGTACATCCCGACCGACGACCCACAGGACGCACTTATCGAAATCCACGACGCAGCCGCACACGGCCTTCAGGGTGCGGTTCTGCCCCACCAACCGGCGATAGCCGACTGGTCCGCCGATGAGTGGGCACCGTTATGGCGGACCCTGGTCGAGCTCGACTGGCCCGCTCATTTCCACGTCGGCCCAAGGTTCGGACAGACCGCGGGTCGCTCGGCGTTCATCAACGGCCTGGTCTCGAGCAAGCTCACGATGCCCCTGACGCTCGGCGCCTTGGTACTAAACGGCGTACTGGCTGCTCATCCCGATCTCAAGATCGTATGCGTGGAAGGCCAGATCGGTTGGATTCCGTTTTGGAAGTACTACATCGATCACGTCTATGAGAAGCATCGTTGGCACCAGGACCTGCACCTACCCGAGCTACCGTCGACCTACATCGAGCGTCAGATGTGGTTCACCTTCATGGAGGACCCGCCAGGAATCGAGGCCCGGTACGCCTGCGGGGTCGAGCGAATCATGTGGTCGAGTGATTACCCGCATTCGGAGACCACCTGGCCGCACAGCCAGAAGATCATCGGTGACATTTTCGAACGTGTGCCCGAGCACGAGGTCCACAAGATCGTGCGTGATAACTGCTGCGCCCTCTACGGGCTGAGCTAAAGCGCTAGTTCACGATCCCCAAGGCGGGTCACCACTGCGGCCGTTAGGCCGCCGGCCAGCCCGGAAAGAGATTGAACTCTCGGCACACGTCTTGTGCTTCGAAGTTACGTCCATCGTCCTCCACTCGGCCCTCGGCCTCCGCTGGGTGGGTGACGATCCAGGCCACAACCGCGCCGACGACATCAGGTGGTGCGCCGGTGGAGGCGTCAAAGGCGAAGCTGCCCATGTCCTGCGCCATGCGCTCGGTGGCGATGAATCCGGGCTGGACGTTGAAGGCGCGGATGCCCTTGGACTTCAGCTCGAGGTCGAGGACGCCCGCAATGCGGTGCATGGCTCCCTTGCTGAAGGCGTAGCCGAGACCCCAGCCCCCCTCGCCGGCTGGAGCAGGGGGATCGTGGTAGCCAGCCCCCGACGTGATGTTCACAATGGTCCCCGAACCGCGCTCCAGCATCCCAGGAAGAAACTCCTTGGCCAGTGCCAACGGAGCCATTGCGTTGGCCTCCAGGTGGCGGTCGAGCAGCTCGAGCGGAGTGTCCTCAAATCGATCCATGTGACCCGGACCGATGTAACGGCCGTTGTTGACGAGGACATCGACGGGCCCCCACTCGTCCAGTACCCGGTCGGCCGCGGCGATGATAGAAGCTCGATCGGTCAGGTCGGCCTGCACTACGAGCGACCGCACTCCGGCCTCTTCGACGAGCTCTGCCGTCGTGGAAAGCGAGCCGGGCAGTGCACTCGTGTCCGACCGCTTGAGGGTCGACGAGTGCTCCCGTTCTTCGCCGTCCTGCAGAGTCCGAGCCGTCAGTGCGATATCAAAACCCGAGCGGGCCAGATGGACGGCGATGGCCTTCCCGATCCCTCGGCTGGCTCCAGTCACAAACGCGGTGGGCATGGTGTATTCGTCCTTTGCTGAGAGAGATGACGCGGCCGGTAGGGACTCGAACCAGGGCGAGCGAAGTGTGCGTCGGATCTGATTCCAACTTCCCCTCCACCCCCCCTGCGCGAATCCTCCGTGATCATACAGGAGCGTTACGATACGTCAAATGATTGTAGAAGAGAGTGCGATCCGGCCCGATTCGAGCAGGCGACTGCTCCTCGTGGCCGCCGCCCTCTTTCTTTTGCCGTCGAACGGTGCGGGGCGGACGACGACGTTCGTGGAGGTTCTCTCTCGCCTGGGTGTCGAACCGGCGACCGCTCGCCAATCGCTGGCGCGCGTCGGCAAGAGCGGCTTCTTGTCTTCGGAGCGAATTGGGCGCCACACGCACTGGAGACTGACCGAAGAAGCGAGACGCCGCCTTGGGGGGGCCAAGAAACGGGCCTTGGCCTTCGAGGGTTGCAGCGCCGATTGGGATGGACGATGGCTGCTGCTGCTGGCCTCGGTTCCCGAACGTGACCGAGCCGCACGTCACTTGCTTCGCTCCCGACTGGCCTGGAGCGGACTCGGGAGTCCGGCTCCGGGCGTATGGGTCGGGACCCACGCATCGAGACAGGCCGAGGTGGAAAGAATCCTGCGTCTCGCGGGAATGACCGACCGCGCCCAGCTCTTCGTGGGTGAGCACGTCGGTGCCACGCCCCTCGAGACAATGGTGGGCCAGGCCTGGGATATCGAAGCATTGGAAACGGAATACGAACGTTTCCTCCTTGCCTTCTCTTCTCCGCAGACCGAGGATCCGCTGGTCCGCTTGATAGAGCTCTATTCGGCGTGGGCCCAACTGGTCGCAGCGGACCCCGACCTCCCGCGCGAGCTGCTTCCCAAAAGGTGGCAGGGGGCGTCAGCGGCCGCACTTTTCCAGAAGCAGCATGCTCGCTGGGAGCCGGCGGCCACCACCGAGTGGAACCGCCTCAACACGCAGGAACTCTGAACAATAAAGGAGCTTCGATCGTCACGTGTTTGACCTCGTCGACGGGAGGCTCTCGGCCGAGAGACGGACAGCGCTCACTAACATCGTGGCTGTGGCTCTCGCCCCAGGTCCAGCTCCCGCTTTCGCTGTAGTGCGAGGTACCCGACTCGTGGCCCGGCGGCTGGAGCGCTAAGGACATGCCGCCACCGTATGTAGATGTGTTGTTGGTTGTTGGTTTGGGCCCGGCCCCGCATATTCTGACCGCCCGGTCCGGCCGGGTGGTGCCGATTCCGGCCGGTCACACCTCGCCGTCATTGATTGCCGAACTGCGGGGCAGCATCCCCAGGCTCGTCGGGCTGACCGGTGACCCGACGCAGACCGTCGAGATGGCCAAAGAGCTGCGTCGGGCGGGACTGCCGACCGTGCTGTTCGCCGATGGGTCCATCGACGCCCCCGAAGGTGTCGAAGTGTTCCCCATCTCCGATTCCGGTCCCCCTATGGACGTGCATGACAGCGTGCTCGAACTTATCGGTAATACGCCGCTCGTTCGTCTCGATAGGGTCGGCCGAGACCTTCCCTGCCACCTGGTGGCGAAGCTCGAGTACTTCAACCCCGGGGGAAGTGTGAAGGATCGTCCGGCGCTCGAAATGCTTGACGCGGCAGAAGCGGAGGGATTGCTGAAGCGGGGTAGCACCATTGTGGAACCAACGTCCGGCAATACCGGCGTGGCTCTGGCCATGGTGGCGGCACAGCGGGGTTACCACTGCATCTTCACGATGCCTGACAAGATCGCCGAGGAGAAGCGTCAACTGCTACGGGCTTTCGGGGCCAAGGTGGTGATCTGTCCCACTGCCGTGGCGCCGGAACATCCCGACTCGTACTACTCGGTGGCAAACCGCATCACGGCATCCACGCCGGATGCCTTTCAGCCAAACCAGTACCACAATCCCAAAAATCCACACGCCCATGAGGGCTCAACCGGGCCCGAGATCTGGCGACAGACGGCCGGGCGCGTCACCCACTTCGTGGCCGGGGTGGGTACCGGTGGAACGATCAGCGGAGTTGGTCGCTATCTCAAGTCCCAAAATCCCTCCATCAAGGTGATCGCGGCCGATCCGCAAGGATCCATTTATTCGGGAGGAGGTGGCCGGCCGTACCTGGTCGAGGGGATCGGAGAGGACTTCTGGCCCACCACCTACGATCCCGAAGTCGTCGATCAAGTCGTCGCCGTTTCGGACGAAGACTCCTTTCGCACGGCGCGTCGGGTGACGCGTGAGGAAGGGATACTCGTCGGAGGATCAACCGGGACCGCCGTGTGGGCCGCCCTCGCCGTCGGCCACACGCTTGGGCCCGACGACGTCGTGGTTGTTCTCATCCCCGACTCTGGCCGGGGGTATCTCTCGAAGCTCTACGACGATCGATGGATGTCCGATCACGGGTTCCTGCGCGCTCGGGGTGACACAGTCGAGTCGGTTCTGGCGAGCAAAGGAGATCGGCTCCCTCCTCTGGTGCACGTCCACCCCGACGAGACGGTGCGCGTGGCGATCGCCATTCTCGAAGAGTTCGGCGTCTCCCAGGTGCCGGTGGTGAAAGCGGAGCCCCCGCTGGCTCTGGCCGAAGTCGTCGGGTCCGTGACGGACCGCCTACTCCTCGAGCGAAGCTTGCATCACCCTGAAGTCTTCGACCAGCTCGTGGAATCGGTGATGGCGCCGCCGCTGGCGACGGTGGGCCAGGGTGAAACGGTCGAGCAGGTGGCCAACCGCCTGCAGGAATCGTCGGCGGTCATCGTGCTCGATGGCGGCCATCCGGTGGGCATCGTGACCCGGTCGGATCTCTTGTCGTTTCTGGAGCGGACGTAGTGACCGAACATGATGCCCAATTCGGTTTCGAGACGCTAGCTATTCACGCCGGGCAGCCGCCGGACGCGACCACGGGCGCCGTCGTCACGCCTATCCATCAGGCAACGACCTTCATTCAGTCGAGCGTGGGCGAACACCGGGGCTTCGAATACAGCCGAACCGGCAATCCCACCCGTTCTGCCCTCGAGAGCTGCCTGGCCACATTGGAGGCTGCCCCGTTCGGGCGCGCCTTTTCGAGCGGGATGTCGGCCATCGACGCCGTGCTCAGGCTTCTTGGACCGGGCGATCACGTACTTATCGGGAACGACGTGTACGGCGGCACGTACCGCCTCCTCTCCGAGGTCCACGCGCGTGCCGGTCTCCTGTTCGACCCTGTCTCGATCGAGGACCTCAATAATGTCGCAGCGGCCTGGCAGCCAACCACGCGCATGCTCTGGGTTGAAACACCGTCGAATCCGACCCTGCGCATCGCCGACATCGCGGCGCTGGCGGAGCTGGCCCATGCCCACGATGCCTTGCTTGTTGTCGACAATACGTTCGCCACCCCGTACCTTCAACGACCGCTCCCACTGGGGGCGGACATCGTTGTGCACTCCACCACCAAGTACCTGGGAGGGCACAGCGACGTGGTCGGCGGATTCGTGGCAACCGTCGAGGAGGAGTTAGCCGAGCGGATTGCCTTCTTGCAGAACACGGTCGGTGCGGTCCCGGGACCATTCGACTGTTTCCTTGTGCTGCGTGGCGTGAAGACGTTGGCGGTCAGGATGGATCGTCACTCTGCGAACGCCGCTCGTGTCGCGGAAGCCCTCTGCGAGCACCCGAACGTGGAGCAGGTGTACTACCCCGGGCTACCGGGCCACCGAGGGCACGCCATTGCGAAAAAGCAGATGCGCGATTTCGGTGGAATGGTCTCTTTCAACGTGCGCGGTGGCGAAGCTCGGGCGCTGACGGTGGCGTCGTCTACGTCGATCTTTACCCTGGCCGAATCGCTCGGGGCGGTCGAGTCGCTCATTGAGCATCCTCATCGCATGACCCATGCGTCGCTATCGAATTCGGTGTTGTCCGTCGACCCTTCGCTGCTCCGACTCTCCGTCGGTCTCGAGAACGTCGACGACCTGATCGCGGACCTTCGATCGGCGCTCGACTCGGCGTTCTCAGACTGAACGGACCGACCGGGTGGAAGGGGTCAACCGGATGGTACGGTCGCCCCGATGGCCCGCACTTTCTCGTCCGATACCGCGGTAGACCGCGCCGGTTTGGAACAGTTCATCCGTCCCCGACACCACGCCATCCTGAGCACGCAGCGGCGGAGATGGAAGCCCGCAGATGTCTCCGGTCACCATGGGTGTTGGTCCGGATGGGACGATATTGGTGGCGAGCTATCCGGAGCGAGCCAAGGTCCACAATTTACGACGGCATAATCAGGCGGCAGTGTGCATCCTGTCCGATGACTTCGGGGGCGAATGGGTCCAGGTATCCGGAACGGGAACCGTGGTCGATCTTCCGGAGGCCATGGAAGGCCTCGTGACATATTTTCGTTCCATCAGCGGAGAACATCCGGACTGGGACGAATACCGCCAAGCCATGTCCGACCAGGGCAAGGTGTTGATTCGACGTATCTCCCGAGCGGTGGGGCCCCATAAGTAGAGGCGGCTTTCCGCCCCGTTTGCGTCACTAGCAGCCGCAGTCACTCCTAGGCTTTTCGCCCGTGACCACCTGGGACGCCACCACCATCTCTTCGCTCGCCACGGCGGGCGGGACGCTGGTGCTGGGCGTGGCCACGTTTGCCGCGGTGCGATCCGCCAACCGGGCGGCCCGGATTGCCGAGCGGTCATTCCAGATCGGATTGCGCCCGATCCTGGCGCCGTCGCGCTTGGAGGATGCGCCTCAGAAGGTGATGTTCCGGGACCGCCATTGGGTCAAGCTCCAAGGCGGACGTGCGGTGATCGAGGTGGTCGACGGTGTCGTGTATCTGGCCATGCTGGTGCGAAATGTCGGAAATGGCATGGCCATAATCGACGGCTGGCAGCCTTTTGCAGGGCAGAAGAATGTGGATGATCCCTGGGGATCACCTGACGACTTTCGGCGGCAAACTCGTGCCCTTTGGGTTGCGCCGAACGACGTGGCATTTTGGCAGGGGGCGCTGCGCGACGAGTCGGACGCGCTGCAGCAGTCGGTGGTCGCCGGCGTGGCCGAAGGCGCCGTCACCGTTGACCTGCTGTACCTCGATCACGAAGGAGGGCAGCGGACCGTGAGCCGATTTTCATTCATTCGACGGGAGTTCCATGCCCACGAACTCGGCGATGGCAATGGGGCTGAAGCCGCCCGCGGGGACAGCGACCTCGAGCCACGCGACGGCGATCACACGCGAGAGGAATGGTGGGTCTCCCTCTCCATGCATCGCACCCTTGACGCCTCATGAACGGGCAGGCAGGCCTCGATGCCTCAGAGAGCGCCACACCGGGCATAGCGGACCTCGTTGGTCCGGGTCTGCGGGTTCTTTTCTGTGGGATCAATCCCGGACGGCTGTCGGGTGAGCTCGGACTCCATTTTGCCCGGGCCGGGAATCGATTCTGGAAGTTGCTCTACGCCGGAGGGTTCACTGATCGCCTCCTTCACCCATCGGAGCAGGCCATACTGCCGAGTCTGGGCATCGGTATCACCAACCTGGCGGCCAGAACGACGGCCGCCGCCAGTGAATTGAGCAGCGAGGAACTCCGTGCCGGAGCGAACCTGCTGGAAGAAAAGACGCAGAAATTGGTTCCGCGCTGTATTGCGTTCCTTGGTCTGCAGGCCTACCGAACTGCTTTTCGACGCCCCCAGGCGGTGATCGGGAAGCAAGCAGAGACACTGGGTTCCACCGATCTGTGGCTGCTCCCGAATCCGAGTGGTCTCCAGGCGCACTACCAACTGCCCGAAATGACCGATCTGTTTCGCGAACTTCGCCAAGCAACCTTCGAAGAGCGCTAGCTACGAGCCCAGAGCGGTCGCCACAATGCGGCCGATCTGCTCCACCTCGAGCAGAAAACCGTCGTGGCCGAAGTGCGATTCGACGACGGTCACGGATCCGAACCGGGGCAACAACCGCCCCAACTCTTGTTGGAGCTCGAGAGGATACAGGCGGTCGGAGGCAATTCCGGCCACTGTTACCTCGGCCCTTACGTTGCCCAGTGCGTGCGCAATTCCGCCACGACCTCGACCGACATCATGGTGGTTCATGGCCTCGCTCAGCATGACATAGGAGTTGGCATCAAAGCGCTCGGCCAACTTGTCCCCATGATGCGCCAGGTAGGACTCCACCGCATAGCGGCCACCCTTGAGCGGATCCTCCTCGGCTTGGGCCCGGTGGCCGAATCGACTCTCGAATTCTGCGGCCGTCCGGTAGCTCACCTGGCCGATCCCTCGTGCGATCGCGAGGCCATCCACCGGCCGGGAACCGGTGCCGTAGTAATCGCCACCGGCAAATGCCGGGTCCTGACGAATGGCGCGGATCTGCAGAGAGCACAGTGCGATCTGATCGGCTGTCGCCGCCGCACCGACCGCCAGGACGATGGCACGACGAACCCGCTCGGGGTGACCTACACACCACTCCAGAACGCGCATCCCGCCCATCGAGCCTCCGACGACACCGGCCCAGGCGTCAATGCCGAGGGCATCGGCGAGTCCGACTTCCGCCTGGACCTGATCGCGAATGGTGATCACCGGGAACTGAGAGCCGTAGGGCGTCCCATCGGGTCCTCGCGAGGAGGGTCCGGTCGTCCCTTGGCAGCCGCCGAGAACGTTCGGGCACACGACGAAGTAGCGATCGGTATCGATGGGTGCCCCGGGCCCGATCATCCCCTCCCACCAACCCGGCGTCGCATGTCCGGGTCCGGCTGGGCCAATGGCATGCGAATCGCCCGTGAGAGCGTGCAGCACCAAAACGGCGTTGTTCCGCGGCGCGTTGAGCGTGCCCCATGTCTCGTAGGCGACGGTGACCTCGGGAAGAAGACCACCCCCTTCGAGGGAGAGGCCACCGTCGGACCCGCCGGAGAGTTGCACGAACTGCCGCCCACCCGGATCGGCTCCGGATTGCCAAACGCCGGCGGGAAGCTCCTGTGTCATGCTCCCTTGGCGGCTCGGAACCCAGCGTCGAGATCAGACAGGATGTCCTCAATGGACTCGAGTCCCACCGACAACCGGACGAGGTCCGGTGTCACGCCGGTTGTGGTCTGCTCGGCCTCGGTCAGTTGGGAATGCGTCGTCGAGGCCGGGTGAATGGCCAAGCTTCGCACGTCACCCACATTGGCGAGGTGGCTGAAAAGCTCCAGGCTTTCGATGAATTTCCGGCCCGCTTCCGCTCCGCCGGCGATACCGAACGCAATGATGGAGCCGCCGCCCTTGGGCAGGTAGCGCAGCTGCCGCTCATGCCACTTGCTCGATGCCAATCCCGGGTACGCCACCCATGTCACCTCGTCTCGGGCTTCGAGCCACTCGGCCACCGCCTTGGCGTTCTGCACATGCCTCTCCATGCGCAGGCTGAGGGTCTCCAGTCCCTGCAAGAAGAGGAACGAGTTGAGCGGGGCGATCGACGCCCCGATGTCACGCAGATACTGCAGGCGAACCTTGAGGACATAACGTGCCGGAAAGAGGGCTTCGGGGAGCTGCCCGAATATGAGGCCGTGGTAGCTGGGATCCGGCTCCGTAAATGCGGGGAACCGGCCACTCTCCTCGTAGTTGAAACTGCCCCCGTCCACGATGATGCCGCCGATGGACGTGCCGTGTCCGCCGATGAACTTCGTCGCGGAGTGCACGACGATGTCGGCTCCGTGGAGTAGCGGCTGCGCGAGATACGGAGTCGCAAGGGTGTTGTCCACCACGAGAGGGATTCCGTTTTCGTGCGCGATGCCCGAGACACCCTCGAAGTCGAGCACATCTCCCTTTGGGTTTCCGAGGGTTTCGGCATAAAAAGCCTTGGTGTTAGGGCGGATTGCGGCACGCCACTCGTCGAGATCGTCGGGATCAGCGACGAAGGTCGTCTCTATTCCCAGCTTCGGCAAGGTGTAGTGAAAGAGGTTGTAGGTTCCGCCGTACAGAGAGGCGGATGACACGATGTGACCGCCGTTCTCGGCCAGGTTGAGGAGAGCCAGGGTTTCCGCCGCTTGCCCACTTGCCACGGCGAGCGCGGCGACACCACCCTCGAGCGACGCCACCCGCTCCTCGAAGACGGCCTGCGTGGGATTCATGATCCGGGTGTAGATGTTGCCGAGTTCTTCCAGCCCGAAGAGCGCCGCCGCGTGAGCGGTGTCCCGGAAGGTGTAACTCGTGGTCTGATAAATGGGAACGGCACGAGCCCCGGTCGTCGGGTCGGGTGCGGCGCCAGCGTGGATTTGTCGGGTCTCAAAACCCCAATCGGGCATGGAGTGGTCTCCTTCGGTCTTGCCCGAGCGTTGGAACAGCACCCGGGAACATAATCTTCACAAACCTGACATATTTAGTCAACTTCTCAATTTGTGGCCTCTCTCACTTCGACGGCCCGTGGGTCAGCCCGCAAGCCCTGTGCGTGCTGGCGGACGTGAAGTGACCGGCGTCCCAAAGGCTATTCCGTGGTTGCGACGTTTCCCAGTGGTTGTGAAATCGGTTTCGCAACCGCGCTGTCCGCTCCTCTCCTGACGCCATTCGTCACCGCCGACACTCGTGATGCTGTCGGCAAATGTCATCTTCTGCACGGGTCTCCTCCGTGAGCCACATACATGGATGCCATGCACGCGAGAGTCGTATTCATGAGGCGTCAGCACGGAAATGCCACGATCGATTCGGCGCGCATACGCGCAAATGTGTGAAAAATGGACTCGCCTACGACATGCCGAACCCCAAAGCGACCGAATTTCAAGGCTGAACGAGAAACTTTTCGCTTCAGAGCGTGCATAGCGGTGCTCCGTTCAGCAAGAATGTGGGCATGAACAAACGAGAACTAGCAAAGTCCGTAGCCGTACAAGCTGATATCGAGCTGAAGACGGTAGCGGCAGTCCTTGATGGATTCACCGACGTGGTGACCGCGGTCGTGTCGAAGGGTGAGCCGGTATCCATCCCCGGGTTCGCCAAATTCGTCAAGGTCGACCGAGCCGCCCGCATGGGTCGCAATCCCGCTACGGGAGAGACGATTCGTATCAAGGCCTCCAAGAAGGCGCGCATCACGCCGGTAAAGGCATTCAAAGACGCCGTATTGGCGCCGTCCACCGCCCCCAAATTGAAGAAGGGCGCCTATCCGATTGATCCCACTGCCCTTGCCGCGGCAGGGAAGTCGACCACCGTCGCCCCGGTGAAGGCGACTGTTGCCAAGGCGCCGGCCAAGAAGGCTCCGGCGGCCAAGAAGGCCGTACGTCGTGCCGCTCCGGCCAAGAAAGCACCGGCAGCGAAGAAAGTTGTCCGTCGTGCCGCTCCGACCAAGAAAGCACCGGTAGCGAAGAAAGTCGTCCGTCGCGCCGCTCCGGCCAAGAAAGCAACCAAGCGAGCGCGCTGATCAGTTGATTCCGTCCCGCCCCCGGCTCGTGGCGAAGGTGGCCAGCCGGGGGCGGTGAACCGGAACCAAATGGCTGAACCGATAGCCGAGCGTCCACTCACCGTGCCACACGAGGCACGGCTTTCGCCGGATCACTCCGCCTACCGACAGATTCTCGATGCGCACGAAGCTGCGCTTCGCCGAGGATCGCCGAGTTACGTTGATCCCCCCTCAGGGTTGCTGGTGCTCACCGCCGCGTATCTCGCAGCGAGAGAAAGCTGCTGCCACTCCGGATGTCGGCACTGTCCCTATCTGGTTTGAACCTGACCTGAGGCCTAGCCGCCGCGCAGGCTCTGCGCGGCGAATGTCACGACGGCATCGTCAAGCGGGAGGATTACCTGGGGTTGCACGAATTGGTGCGATTCAGCCACCAGGCGTACGGCCGTTCCCCAGGCGGTAAAGCCCACGGCGTGCCGCGCAAAATCCATCGGACCTTCGGTCACTTTGACTTGGACGACGCCCTCACCACCGACATCGAGGGCCGAACGCTGCATCCGCTCCATGGCCGACTCGCGCGTCGAATACATGGCCTCGGTGAAGTTGGCAAGCTCGACGTTTTGCGTCTTCTGCTTCATCGCATCCCCGGCCGACCGACGCGGGGCATAGGCAAAGCTGGCGCCGAAGGCCAGACCGACCGGCTGCCACCCTGCTCCCTGGAGCAGGGTGAAGTCACGGGCCGAGAGATCTGAGACGAATGGTGTTGACGGGTGTGCCCCGCCGCCGAGCGGCCGAATAGCCGTTCCTATGAGCTCGACCTCGATGTGGTGAGGATGCACCTCGACGCTGACCCGTACGCCCACCGCGCCATGACCGTGCACCTTGATGCATTCATTCTGAAGGTTCTCCGACGCCCCCTTGAATGCAGCGTTGTGGGCAGCCGAAGCGACAACGATTTCCCCTTGACCCCAGTTCCACACTCCCCATGGCACAGAGACCACCGACACGCCACACACCAGATCAACCGGTTCCCAGCCGGCTCCGTGCAGAAGAAGGGCCTCATCGATGGACAGGTCTGAGGTGACTCCCCGAGTCGATGAGGGCGGTCCGGCGGTGGCCAGCGACATGGCCCCGTTCAGCATCTCGGCCTTGGCGTCGATAGGCGGCGACCCGGCGTTACTCACGAGAGCCGCACGGTGGGTCGAGGGGCGGGGACGTCGTCAAAGTCCTTGAAGCGGCGCATACGGTTTCCCCGAAGAGTGCAGTCGAACACTTCGTCGCCCTGGGAAAGTTCGCGTTTGACCAACTCGACCGTGGCGCCATGCAACAGGTCGCCCGACAATTGCTGACGTACCTGCTTGCGAGCGAGCTGTAGCACCGCCATGTGCGCCTTGCTCACTTGGTCCACCTCATAGGGCGACGTCGGGCCACCCCAACTTCGGCCACCTTCCATGAAGTACTCCGTCATGCAGTACGCCCACACCCGCACCGAGGCCATGGACGCCGCCACGCTCACGGGCATGAAGCCGGCCTCGATGGACTTCGTGAGCCGCTGGCCGGCGAGGTAGGTCGTCCAGGGCACGCCGCCCGCGGGTGGAGGCCCCTGCTCGACCTTGACGGCCGTGCCGAGAAAATGGAACTCGGTGGTTCCGCCGTCGGCCAAGTGCGTGACGCGGTCGGCCACGCCGATCACACCGTGCGCTCCGAGCGCGGTGGCCTCTTCGAGCATGCGGGAATAGGCCGATCCATAACCTTGCGACCACGCCTCTTCGACCCAGGTCTGTTCCACGTTCTGGCCCCACATGCGGTGCTCGTTCGACACGAACCCGTGCGGGCAGCGATAGGTCTCGACGTAGGCGCCGTCACTCTGCCCTCCGCCCGAGTATGGATTCATTCCTCGCATGTAACCCGAGCCCGCCCCATACCATCCCCACCGCATCACACAGAATCCCTGGACGAGTCCGACCGGTTGCAGCCCGAGATCCAGACACGCCGCGAAGTCGGGCACGGTAAGCCCGGAGGAAAACGAGGAGGACTCAAGGCGGCGAACGGCCGCTTCAGGAAGATCGGCCGCGCCGTCGCTCATCAGTTGTCGAGCGAGATGATGGTGATCGGCTTGGGCAATGTGACTTCACCCGTAGTCTTGGTCACCGCCGTACCCAGGGCTAAGAATTCGATGGTGTGCGATCCCCATTGATGCGATTTTTCTTCCAGCCGGACACCCACGATGCCGCCGGCGTTGAGCTGTCCGGCCTCATCTTGCATGCGGGTCATGGCGAGCTCACGTGCTTCGTACAGCGCCTGGGTGAAGTTGGGTAGTTCGACGTTTTGCCCGACGGAACCCAGGGCTTGGGTGAGCTTGCGATGGGCGATGTGGTAGACGCACGTGCCCATGACGAGACCTTGTGGCACGTACCCGGTCTGCATGAGCGTCCAGAAATCCTGCCCCGATAGATCCGAGGTGAAGGGCTTTCCTTGCGCATTGCGATACGACGTGCCGTCCTCAGCCTTGACCGCCGTACCGAAGGCGATGAACTCGGCCGAGTCGCTGCCCCATTCGTAGTAGTTCACGTCGAGACGGACCCCGACGACTCCATCGGCACCGAGCTCCTCTGCCTCTTCTTCCATGCGATTCATGGCCAGCTCACGAGCGGTGTACATCGCTTCGGTCAGCTTGGTGAGCTCCTGGCTCTCGCCCCACTTCCGGGTCTGCAGACCAATGTGATAGATCGACGATCCCATCACGAATCCCAGCGGGTGAAAGCCGGCCTCTTTGACCAAGAGGAACTCGTTGACCGAGAGATCCGAGGTGAAGAGGCCGTGTTCGAGTTCTTCGAGCCGATGCGCGGCATCCTTGGGCAGATCCTGGGGCTGAGACTGAGTCATGACGACTCTCCAATCACGATGTTCTCTAGTGCGAGCCGAGTCTGCTCGCTGTGGGACGCTTCCTTGTGCAAGATGGTGAGAAGACGAGTCAGCCAGGCGTCCATTCCCACCTGTTCACTACGGATGCGGATGCCACCTGACGCGTGGCCGATGCTGCACCGTACCGTGGCCCCGTCGACCTCGGCCCGCAGGGTGTCATCGCCCAGGACGACTTGCACAGACTTGATCTCATCGGACTTCCGAAAGCGCCCCCCGGCTCGCTCCACCGAGATGCGGTCACCAAGGACCTCCGTCAGCTGCGCCACCAGCAATTTCGAGCATGAGGCGCGAATCG
Source organism: uncultured Acidimicrobiaceae bacterium (assembly GCA_963737745.1). Lineage (GTDB taxonomy): Bacteria > Actinomycetota > Acidimicrobiia > Acidimicrobiales > RAAP-2 > Bog-473. The sequence goes on from CAVTTR010000007.1 coordinate 97,816, forward strand.
GTGCCATTTGATTGCAGCGAGGAAATGGCCATGGAGAGGTCGAATGCGTCCCCTCCCTCGCCCCCATCTGCACCATTGCCGCCGATGGGCTCCATCGTCATCGGTCGCAGCACTCCATGATCATCTGTGCGGCTCCGTGGTCATCAATCGCATAGTAGTGCCCGACCTGCGAGAAGACCCAGCGCCAACCGACGGCTCCGACTCCGATAGGCCCGACCTCCGATCACCCGCCTCCGTCGTTTCAGGTCGGAGGTGGCTCGCACACGACGACGGGAATCGTTCGCGTTGTCTTGTCCTGGTAGCCGCTATAGCCGTTGTAGGCCCGGACGATGTGCGGCCACAGCTCTGCATGCTCGCTCTCCGATGCGGTGCGGGCCCTGCAACTTGCGAACCTCTCCCTCGATGAGGATCTCGACCTCTGGATGCGCCTTCAGATTGCTGTACCACTGGGGATCGCGCTCGCCGCCGCCCTTCGAGGCCACCAGCACAATCCGTGATGCGTCATGGAGCGGGGCGGTGAGCATGGTGGTCCGGGTCTGCCCCGTCGTACGTCCGACGGTCCGCAACTCGACCACGGGCATCCCGAAGGCCGTGCGCAATACCCTGCCATGACTGAGACGCAAGATGGCCCGGTGACCCGAGCTCATCAGCCTGAAACCCACGTCGCTGATCGATTGGTGCACGTGGTGCAGGCTCATCCCGACGCCGGAAGCGGAATCGACTGGGCGAAATGGAAGACGTTGTCAGGGTCGTGCAATTTCTTCACTTTTTGCAGACGGGGCAGGTTCGATCCGTAGTAGGCGTGGGCCCAGTCGGGCAGCGTGGGGTCGATGTAGTTCTGATAGGAGCCCTGCGCGTACGGGGCGAAGCTGCTCTGGGTGTGCTCCAACCACTGCTGTGCATTTGCGACAAGCGACGCGGTCGGGCTGGCGCTGGGAAAGGTCACCGAATACTGCGCACACGCTATGGCGTTGCGATGCACGAACGCTGTGTCGCCGGCGGCTACCCGGCCGATGACTCCCCCGTAGCTGTCGAAGGTGATGCCACCACCCACCCCGGGCACTTCGCTTCCGATGGCCTCCACTGCGTCAATCATGGCTGTCGTTCCTGAGGCAGGAAACGGCTCGCTCACAAAGGTGGATTTGGCGGTGAAGGCCGAGCGCGACAACGTTCCGCCGGGGTTGCGAGTGGGTACGTGGCACTGCGCCACCGTCAATCCCTCACATCCGGCCTCGATCATCATGGCCCGCAGGTAGTCCTCGGGCCCGACAAATCGAAAGCTGGGCGCCGCACCGACGGCCGTGAGCAAGGGGGCCAGCGCGCTCGAGCAGGCGGCCGTGGTTCCGGCGAACACGCCGGTCACCTTTAAGAGGCCCCCGTTACTGCTGCCATTGGAGGCCAGTTGGCAGTTGGCCCACAATTCGTTCGGGGCGGTGGGAATCCACCGTAGAAACGCATCGAGCACGGCCGCCGCTTCGCCCCACGGCCATTCGAGTGTGAAGAGCGTGACGCTCGGGATGGGGTGGACCTTGAACGAGAACGAGGTGACGATCCCGAAGTTGCCCCCGCCGCCCCCACGGCTGGCCCAGTACACATCAGCGTTTTGGCGCGGCGTGCACCGGCGCAGCGAACCGTCGGCCGTGACGATCTGCAGGGAGGCGATGTTGTCGCACGTCAGCCCATAGGCCCGCCCGAAGACTCCGATCCCGCCACCCAGGGCCAAACCCGCGATACCCACGGTGGGACAGGAGCCGCCAGGCAGGAGAAGCCCCGAGGACCCCAGCTGGTTGTAGACGTCGATCAGCTGTGCGCCTGCGCCCACCGTGGCCAGTTGCCGCCCCGGCTGCACCGAGATCGCGCTGAGGGATGAGACGTCGATCACCAATCCGGGGCAGGACGAATAGCCGGCGTAACTGTGGCCCCCGGACCGAGCCGCAATTTGCACATCGTGCGCTCTGGCAAAGGCCACGCAACGCTGCACGTCGGACGCGTTGGCGCAGTAGGCGATGGCGGCCGGTTGCGACGCGACCATCTCGTTAAAGAGCAGGGAGTCGTTCGCATACGAGGCATCGCCTGGAACCACCACGCTGCCGCGCAACATTCCCGCCAACACGCTCCACTGTGCCGCCCGGTCCCCCGCCCGGTCCCGCCGGTCCGTCGTCTGGGTGGTCGTGGTCCCACCCGCCTGCGAATGGCCCGAGTCGGTCGAGCAGGAGGCGAGACTTCCCACCAGAGCACTGGCGCCGATGCCTCCCGCAACGGCGCCCGCCCGGCGCAGAAACGCTCGACGGTCGATCGCCGTTTCTCTTTCGGGCATGGGAGGTGACGATAGCCCTGCCTTCCAGCAGTCTCCGTGTTCGCCTCCGTCTCAATTCAGTGCAGGGCCGCTGCTCATCACACCCAAGCGCCGGGACTAGAACGCAACACCGCCCCCCGGAGGTGAGGTGGTGGTCGTCGTGGGAGGCTGCGTCGTCGTGGTCGTCGGCGGGGGTGCTGTCGTCGGCGTCGTCGTGGGCGTGGAGGGCGTCGACGGTGAGGTCGATGGCGTCACCGGGGCCGTGGTGCCCTTCGTCGACGAGGGGGACGTCGTCGACGTTGACGGAGATTTCGCCGGGGTCTTGGTCGTCGGAGTTGGAGTCGGAGTAAGAGTCGGAGTGCCGCTACCCCCTGCGGTTGTCGGCGAGGACGTCGTTGGTGCCGCAACCGACGCTGATGACTTGCCATTGGACAGCACGGCAAACCAGTCGTTCTCTACCCCTTGCCCACTGGCTTGGCCCTTCTCCTTGTCGCTCACGAAGGTGTAGAGGGCCTGACGGTGGAAGAAGACCTGCAGGCGGCCGCCGGCAACATGGACCACGGAAAGACCCTTCACGCCCGACGGTGTCTTGAGATGAGTGACCCCCTTGGGCAACAGCAGCGGCGGCCACACCTTGGCGCAGGCCCCGGTGCAGGTTGCTTTGCCTGAGGGATCGACCGCATAGTGGTAGAGCGTCAGCCCGCTGCTCGTCGCCAGCACCTTGCCGATCTTGGGAACGAGAACGGTCTTGAGGGCCAGCGCCTTGGGTGTGCCCTTGGCCGAGGCGGGCGCGGTGGTGGCGAGGGTGCTCAAGGCCAACGCGCCTGCAGCGAGCGCGCTCGCACCAAAGATGCGCGCGGCCCGAGTGCGGCCCCCCGTCGCGGTGGCAGTGCGCCCGCGGCCATGTCCTGTCCCTGAAGCCATGTTGTGACGTCCTTTTCATCGGTCGTCAGTACTACGGCGTAGGGAGTCAGGGAGATTGGACCAGTGCGGTGCTCTCAGCTGCTCTAGCGCAGGAGGTTGCCGAGCAACCCGCCGGCGGCGCCGGCGGCCATGTCGTCGCCGCGACCGCCGTTGTCAGGCAGGAAGGGCTCGATCGCACCAGCCAGTATCGCCACCGGCATCGACTGCAACCAGATCCGTCCCGGGCCGGTCAGGACGGCAAAGTGATGGCCGTCCTGACCCAGGTAGCGGTTCACGAGTCCGGGGACGCGCTCCACCCTGAACTGGACCGAGGCCTGAAAGAGGCCGACGTGACCCGGATGCACCCGCATGCTCTGCCCGGGCTGGAGATCGAAGGCCAGCACCTCGCCCGAAAGGTCGACCCAGGCCCGACCCGTCCCGCTCAGCTTCTGCAAGAGAAAGCCCATGCCCCCGAAGATGCCGCCCCGGAACGACTGCTGAAACCCGAGTCCGAGTTCCACGCCGGGCACGGCGGCCATGAAGCCATGACGATGGACCAGGAACTCGTTTCCTGCGGCCACTTCGACCGGCACGATGTGGCCCGGCAACTTGGAGGCAAACGAGATGGATCCAACCCCACCCTGGGCGGTGTAGGTGGTCAACAAGAAGGTGCTCCCGCCGACCGCCCGTTTGACCGCTCCCATCAGGCCCTTGCCGGCCATGCCGCCGCCGGCTCCGGTGCTGAAGGTGATGGCGTCGGTCATCCAGCTGAACTCGCCCGCCTCGGACACGACCGACTCACCGGGTTGGAGCGAGAGCTCCAGTACCTGCATGACCGTTCCGTGAATCGTCTCGTCCATGATGACCTCCTGCTCGCGCCGCGTTGCTGGTGACACGAGCGTAGCGGTCGATCACCGAATTTTCTTGGGTCACGCCGGCAGCGAGCCATCCCCGACGAAGTCGAAGAGGCGCAGGTCCGGATCGAGCGGGCTGGCAGCGGCCGAACCTCCACCGGACCGACGGTGGCAGCCGACGCTCAGCACCGTGCCGGGGGGCGCCACGAAGGACATCTCCTCGAACCCGGCGTCGGAGAACCAGCCTCGTACCGACGGGGTCAGGTCGGGCGGACGACGATGACGGGTCCAGATGACCGTGCCACCGGGCGCGCAGAACGACGGCATCGTCGATACGGTCTCCCGAATATCTTCCTCGGAGACGTTCCCGAACACGCCACAGATGAGCACCAGATCAGCCGGGACGAACGCCGGCGTACGAGCGCGCCAGTGCGGCATCTCCCTCCGCCACCTCGATCTGCTCGCTCACACCGAAATCGGCCGCCCGCTGCCGCGCGAATGCCACCAGTGCAGGGTCACGCTCGACCAGGAGCGCCCGCACGTCGGCGCGCCGCTGATGCTCGGCCACGACGTCGATCACGTCGCGTCCTTGGCCCGGCGCACATGCTCACGATCGTGACCGGTCCCGCTACAGCGCGGTCGAGCGCCGTGCGCACGCCGTCCTGCACCAGTCGAAGCCGAAGGGACAGCGCGGAGGCCGGGTCCTCGTAGGACTGCATGCCAGCGCACCCAATGCTGTGCGCCCCACTGCTCCCCGATTCCGGCACCTCGCCATCGTAGGGTGGGTGGGTGATCAAGTATCTGGGATCGAAGCGACGCCTCGTTCCCGTGCTCTCCGAGATCTGCGCCGCCTCCGGGGCTCGCACCGCGCTCGATCTCTTCACCGGCACGACCCGCGTCGCCCAGGCCTTCAAGGCCCAGGGCGTCGAGGTCACCGCGGTCGACACGGCCCGCTACGCCCACGTCTTCGCCCAGTGCTACATAGAGGCCGACGCTGCCGCCGTCGACATGACGGCGCTGACCGCAGCCATCACCCACCTCAACGGGCTCGCCGGCACGCCAGGCTACGTCCACGACACCTTCAGCAAAGAAGCGCGCTTCTTCCAACCGTTCAATGCGGCTCGGATAGATGCCGCCCGTGACGCCATCGCCCGCGACTATGCGGCGTCGCCGCTGTACCCGATCCTCCTGACGAGCCTCATCGAGGCGGCCGACCGGGTGGATTCGACCACCGGCGTGCAGATGGCCTACGTGAAGCAGTGGGCGCCGCGCTCGGCCAACCCGTTGACGTTGCGCGTGCCCGAGCTCCTGCCCGGACCGGGGCACGCCGTGCTCGGCGATGCGTTGGTGGTGGCGAGGGAGTTGGGGGCGTTCGACCTGGCGTATCTCGACCCGCCCTACAACCAGCATCGCTACTTCACCAACTACCACGTGTGGGAGACCCTCGTGGCCTGGGATGCGCCCGAGCCCTACGGCGTGGCCCGCAAGCGGATCGACGCCCGGGATCCCGCCACCAGGAGCGCGTTCAACTCCAAGCGGACCATGCCCGATGCCTTGCGGTCGGTGGTGCGCGACGTCGACTGCGAACTGCTCGTGCTGTCGTACAACGACGAGTCATGGTTGGCCGTCGAGGAGCTCGAGGCGCTGTGCGGCCAGGGGCGGTCGGTGGCCACGTTGGCCTTTGACTCGGCCCGCTACGTGGGCGCCCGGATCGGGATCTTCGACCCCTCGGGGGTCAAAGTGGGCCGGGTGTCGCATCTGTCCAATCAGGAGCTCCTGGTCATTGCGGGCGAAGAGGCGCTGGTGCGGCGGGTGGTGGAGGCGGTCGGGCGGATGGGGGCACATCGGGGGCGCGGCGGCGCTCGGGCGCGGCGGGGTCGCCACGACCGGGTCCCGGCGGCTCGACGTCCGAGGATCGGCTTCAATAGGCGTCGTGACAAACGCCCACGACCACTACGCACGGTTGGAGGACGCCGATCTCTCGGCCCGCATGTCGAAGGACGAAGAGGCCAAACGGCTGCACAAGGCGCAACTGCGGGTGCTGCACCTTCGCCTGATCAACGGCGGGCAGCTCACGGGCGGCAAGCTGGGCCCTCCCGTCTGCATCGTCTTCGAAGGATGGGACGCCGCCGGAAAGGGAGGGGCGATCAAGCGGCTGGTCGAGCCCCTCGATCCGCGTCACGTCCACATCGCGCCCTTCGCCGCCCCCACCCCCGACGAGCTGCGACACCACTTCCTCTGGCGCTTCTGGCCGCCGCTGCCCGGTTGGGGCGGCATGACCATCTTCGACCGCAGCTGGTACGGGCGGGTGCTGGTCGAGCGGGTCGAGAATCTGGCCACCGAGGTGCAGTGGCGCCGGGCCTACGACGAGATCAACGACTTCGAGCACTCGCTGGCCGAAGAGGGCATGGTGGTGATCAAGCTCTGGCTTGCACATGTCGCACGAGGAGCAGCTGCGCCGCTTCGAGCGTCGGCGAGACGATCCGCTCAAGTCGTGGAAGCTGACCGACGAGGACTGGCGGAACCGGGAGAAGCGAGCCCAGTACAACGAGGCGGTCGTCCGACATGCTGCGCCTGACCGACGGCCCCTTGGCCCACTGGGACGTCATCTCCTCGGAGAACAAGCGCAACGGCCGGGTCGAAGTGATCGAGACCGTCATCCGGCGCATGGAGGAGGGGATGGCCCGCTGGGGTATCGAGGTGCCGTCGTCCGATGACGAGGAGGAGCAGCGGACGCAGGCCGCCCTGGCCTTCGACGATGCCGAGTTCCAGACCGGACATGCAAGGAAACGGACCCGTGCCGAGCCGGCTCGGCCGGCCAGGCCGACCTCGGACGGCGAATGGTGGGCCGACCTCGGCGCACAGCACGTCTCGAAGCGCGACCTCGACGACGCGCTGCCGCGTGGCACGGCGCCCGTTACGGCATCACGATCCCCTTCGACGGCATCGCCGCTCCACGACCACAAGCGCTGGTACGCCCGCTTGCGCGAGCTGGGCTACACCGACCTGTGGTCGGCCGAGGTGGACGGGTCCGACGGCTTCACGCCCCTCGCCCTCGCCGCCGCCTGGGAGCCCACGTTCAAACTCGGCGTGGCCATCACCCCGGCCTACACACGTGGGCCCGCCACGCTGGCCCAGAGCGTCGCCTCCATCGCCGATGCCGCACCGGGCCACTTCGCCTTCGGCCTGGGTGCCTCGTCAGAGGTCATCGTGGCCGGCTGGAACGGCTTGGCCTTCGAGAACCAGTACACGCGGGTGCGCGACACGCTGCGCTTCCTCCGACTGGCCCTCACGGGCGAGAAGATCACGCAGGCCTATGAGGGGTTCTCGGTCACCGGATTCCGGCTGTCCCGCGTCCCCGAGCAGCAGCCGCGACCTCTACGTGGCCGCCCTGCGACCGGGCATGTTGCATCTGGCGGGGAAGGAGGCCGATGGCGTCATCCTCAACTGGTTGAGCCCCGACGATGTCCCGACCTCCGTGGCCGAGGTCGACGCAGCCGGCGGCAAGGGCAAGGAGGTCGTGGCCCGCATCTTCGTGATCCCCTCCGAGGACGACGAGATGGTCCGGGCCGTGGCCCGCCGCATGATCACGGCTTATCATGAACGTCCACGCCTACGCCGAGTTTCAGCGGTGGCTGGGGCGGGGGCCGGCGCTGCAGGGGATGTGGGATGCCTGGGCCGCCGGCGATCGCAAAGGAGCACTGGCGGCCATCCCCGACGAAGTGGTCGACGACCTCGTCGTCCACGGCTCCTTCGCCCAGTGCCGGGCCACCATCAAGCGTTACATGGACAACGGCGTCACCATTCCTGCCCTGGCCGTCTCCCCTTGGGCGTCGACCTCAGCGACGCCTTGGCCGCCCTCTCCCCTTCGGCGTCCTGAGCTCAAGAGTCGATGGTCAGTGACTCGAGCAGGTCGGCAAACTGGCGCTGCGCCTCAATCCGTCTGGTCGGGATGTGCTCCGTCGGCACCTCGGTCGGCGTGTAGCCCTTGAGGACCCGACGGGCCACGGTCTGGCGGTGCACCTCGTCGGGCCCGTCGTACAGTCGGGCCGCCCGGGCCGCCCGGTACATCGACTCGAGCGGCAGATCACAGGAGTATCCGAGTGAGCCATGCACCTGGAGCGCCCGGTCGATGACGTTGTAGAGCACGGCGGCGCCGTAGTACTTGATCATGGCGATCTCCACCCGGGCGGCCGCCTGCCCTTCCTGATCCATCTTCCAGGCGGCGTGCAGCGTCATCAGTCGGGCGGCCTGCATTTCGGCCAATGAATCCGCCACCCAGTTCTGGATCGTCTGCTTCTCGGCCAGGACCGACCCGTGGGCGTAGCGGGAGACGGCTCGCTCACAGAGCATGTCGAAAGCCCGTCGCGACTGGCCCAGCCACCGCATGCAGTGGTGGATACGTCCCGGCCCGAGCCGCTTTTGCGCCAGCTGCGAATCCGTCACCCTCGCGGCCCACGAGGTTGTCGACCGGTATGCGCACATCGCGGTAGACGATCTCGGCGTGATTGCCGAAGCGGCCATACGGCGTGTCGGGGTCTTCCATCGTCGCGACGTCGCGCACGATATCGACGCCCTCGGTCTCCACGGGAACGATGAGCATCGAGGAGCCTTGATACGGGTGGACATCTGGGTTCGTGACAGCCATCACGATCAAGAAATCAGCCACGGAGCCATTGGTGGTGAACCATTTGTGCCCGTTGAGGACGTACTCGTCGCCGTCCCGGATCGCCGACGTGGTGAGCAGGGTGGGATCCGAGCCGGCCGTATTGGGCTCGGTCATGGAGAATGCGCTCCGGAGGTCGCCGTCGAGAAGCGGCTGTAGCCAGCGGCGTCTCTGCTCGTCATTCCCCGTCGTCTCGATGCCGATGGCCAGAAGCTCGGCGTTGCCCGAATCGGGGGCATTGTTGCCGAAGACGACCGGGGCGAGCGGGGATTGGCCGAGAATCTCGTGCATCAGACCCAGGCGGACCTGCCCAAATCCCATGCCGCCGAGCTCGGGCGGCAAATGGGCTGCCCAGAGACCCTGCTCCTTGACCTGCTCTTGCAGGGGGCGAATGGCGAGTCGGACTTGGTCGTACGTGAGGTCGAGCGTCTCGAGGGGGAAGACCTCCTGGCGCACGAAGGTACGCATCCACTCGAGCTTCTCCTCGAATTCGGGCTCCGTCGAAAAGTCCCAGGCCATCAGTTCCTCTTTCGTGGGTTTGATCCCGGTTTAGCACCCCGTTGCCGCCACATCTCTGGGCCAGCTACCGGCGGACCGCACCCTGCCACTACCGTGTTGCCGTGCTCAACTCAGTCCCTCTCACCCTTCGCCCCGGGCTCGCCCAACCCATCAGCCCAAGCTCCAGCCCAAGCGCCCCTGACGGAAGCCGAACGGGCGGTCGTCGCCGGAGCCGAGCAAGCTCTGCTGGACGAACGACGGCTTTTGACGGCGGACGAGATCGCCGCGCTGGCCGCATTGCCCGATGGCGCCGTGATGGCCCTCGCCTCCTTGGCCCATCAGGTGCGCCTCGCTTGGTGTGGGCCCGAGGTGGAGATCGAGGGGATTCTCTCGGCCAAAACCGGCGGCTGCCCGGAGGATTGCCACTTCTGCTCGCAGTCGTCACGCTTCGACACTCCCGTCAAGGCCACCCCATTCCTGAAAACCGAGGACGTGCTGGCGGCGGCTCGTGAGACGGCGGCTCTCGGAGCGTCGGAATTCTGCATCGTGTTGGCCATTCGCGGTCCAGACGAGCGAACGATGCAGCGCCTTTTGGAGCTCGTCCCCCTCGTGGCCGAGGAAACCGGACTCAATGTGGCGGTGAGTGCTGGCGTCCTCACGGAGGATCAAGCCAGGCGGCTCGCGGCGGGCGGCGTGCACCGCTACAACCACAACGTCGAGACCTCACGCTCCTACTTCCCCTCGGTCGTCACGACCCACACGTGGGACGAGCGGGCGGATACGTGTCGTCTCGTACGTGAGCACGGCATGGAGCTGTGCTGCGGTGCCCTCATCGGCATGGGCGAGAGCGACGCGCAACGGGTCGAGCTTCTCGTCCAACTCCAGGAACTGGACCCGACCGAAGTACCCCTCAACTTCCTCAATCCCCGACCCGGCACACCGCTCGGCGATCGCCCCGTCGTGGACGCCTGGGAGGCCATCCGCTGGATCGCCCTCTTTCGCCTCGCCCTGCCCTCTGTGATCCTCCGCTACGCCGGCGGCCGCGAGGTCACCCTGCGAGACCTCCAAGCCATCGGCATGACGGCAGGCATCAACGCCCTCATTGTCGGCAACTATCTCACCACCCTCGGTCGCTCCTCCGACGAGGATCTCCAGATGCTGGCTGATCTGCGCATGCCTATCGGGGCGCTCACGGCTGCTATTTAGATGGGCGACGCTGCGGCGCCCCTCTCCTTCTGCACCGGCTGCGGCCGTCCCACTTCTGAGTGTGCCGGTTGCGGTCGGGCCTTCGACCCCCCGAGGTTCTGCCCCGAGTGCGGGCGCCGGATGACGGTCAGTGTGATCCCGACCGGGTGGGTCGCCCGTTGCCGCGATCACGCGGCGTTCCATTCGGCTTAGGATCATCCAAGAGCAGGCGCGCCAAAGCATCAACACCGCATGGGCGCCGTACCGGACCTCCGCCATGTCGGCGACGGCGCAGAAGTCATCCGATGGCCGTGGGGCCCTTGTAGGGACACGACACCATCGGCGTTCCCCTTCATTGACCAGCCCAACTCATGCACGGCATGGTGATGCCGTCCGCACAACGTGATGAGGTTCGAGAGATTGGTCTCGCCGCCCAGCACCCAAGGCACCATGTGATGCACCTGGGTGAAGTCGGTGAACCCACAGCTAGGGAATCGGCAGCCCTTGTCTCTGCGGTCGATCTCAATACGTTGAGCCCTCGTCGGACTTCGTCGTGCTCGTTTTTGGTCGAGAATCGATCCGTCCTTTCGTTCGAGCGAGAAGACCACCTTGGCATCGCAAGCCAGACGACGAGCTACTTCGCGAGAGATCGGCCCCACTCCAGCCAACTCGGCCACGCCATCCGGATTTTCGCCCGTCAGGAGGTCCAAATCTGCATGCACAACCAGGGTGGGACGAAATCGAGGCGGCACCCGAACACCGGTGCCCAATTGCGAGCTGGAATCTGCATCGCCGCCGGACCCGACATCGACACGGCACAAATTCACAAACGCGTCGTAGAGCCGCTGATCAAAAGGTACGTAGCTGATCGTTTCACTGCCCACTCCCCCGGTGCTGCCCGTGTCTGCCACGCCCGGCGCCGCCGCCGTCCCACGACACTCGAGCGATCATGGCGGCCTTGGCTCGGGCGTAATCGTCCTTGGTGAAGGCGGCGAACATCGTGGCCTTGGCGTCGTTGAATCGCAGGGTGCGATGCTCGAACTGGCGGGCAGCCGCCGAATCAGTGGTCCCACGATGGGAGGCGGCCAATTCTCTGACCTGCTTCACCGTCCAGTGCACGGCCGCACTCGCCAGGTCGGCGTCGGTATCGGGCTGGGCGACCTCGGCGAGCGGCGCCACTGCATCGAGTGAGAGAGCGCCCTGAGCCAGGGCGCGGGCCAGGTGCGGCAACGACTCGAGCTTGGTCGCGGCGCGCACCCAAGTGGCAGCGGTGGTGCTGCTGACCTTGCAACGCTCCGTGAGCCAGGCCGCCATCGATACCGCCCCATCGCCTCGCCATGACTCCGTCAGATCAAAGGCGGCGATATCGCCCAACAGGGCCCGGTGACTGGCGCAAATGGCCTGACTGTGCGAGGCCATACTGGCCGCCAGCTCTCGAGACCTGTCGTCGCCGCCTGCATCGCGGCAGGGAGGACGCTTGCGCATCCGCAGGGGCGGCGCCTTGAGGGGCGGCGCAGTGAGGGGCGGCGCTTGGCGCTCAGTTTCTTGGTTCACGACCATGCCCAGGAACTGTGAACCGGGGGTGTGACATCGACCCAGCGAGACCCACATCGGCCCGCCACCTGGTGGTTTCCGTCGACAAGTCCGTGCGCGAGAATGGGGCATGGACACGATCGGCATCGTCGACACGATGTTCGCCCGCTATGACATGGGTGGCGAAGCGCTCGATGCGCTGAAGCAGTGTCCGGGCTACGGCACCCGCTTCACGACCATGCGCCGCACCGTTCCCGGTTTCAAGGATCTGGCGGTCGCCGCCAAGAAGCTCATCGAAGAGGAGGGGTGCCGCATCATCGTGGCGCTCGGCATGCCGGGGAAGGAACCGGTCGACAAAGTGTGTGCCCACGAGGCTTCGACCGGGATAATGACGGCACAGTTGATGACGAATACGCACATCCTCGAGGTGTTCGTGCACGAGGATGAGTCAGACGATCCGGTGGTGCTCGCATCCGTGTTCAAGAACCGCTCGCGGGATCACGCCATCAATGCCTATCTCATGCTCTACGACCCCGAGAAACTCGTCGCCCGTGCCGGGCAGGGTGTTCGTCAGGGCTTCGGGGACGCCGGGCCCCTGACCTTCTAGCCTTTGGCCGCCAGGTCGGCCGGGTCCGTGTGCGCGGCCATCGCAGGCAGATCCACCGGAGACATCACGTCCGCGTCCACAACCGGCTCAACGAGGGCATCTGGCCCGCCAACGCGCCGCCACGCCACCTCCGCATTGTCACGAACCCGCTGTTCGGCGCGCACCGGCCCTCCGAGTACCCACCGCAGTGGGGTGTGCAAGATCAACGACACGAACGTCGTGGCCACGACGGCCGTTCCCACATAGAACGTGGCCGTTCTGATCGGCCATGGAAGATGGGCACCGCCGATGAGTCCGGAATAGAGAGCGGCTCGGATCATATTGATAAAGAGAACGTGGCACAGATAGAAACCGCCCGTCAGCTCGGCCACGTACGTGAGCGAGGGGTGCCGTAGCCGACCGAACCCGAGGCCCAACCCAACCTTGAGGCGCGTCCATGGCCTTCCCGTGCTCGAACTGCTCGCACCGATCACCTTGACGGGGCCGCCGGCGGCGCCGCTCACCCTGGGGCGCCCCGACCACACCACACTCAAGGCGAACGCACCGGCGATGGCCCCGAACGACCAGGCAACGGCGATCGGTTCGTAAATGTCGGAAGCCGAACCGGTGCCGGCGCCCAGCGCGATGACGACGGAGTACCACAGCATCGTGCCCACGCCGACCGAGGCGCTGGCGATGAGGACCCAGCGAGACCATCGGCGTACGAAATTGAACACGGCTTCGAAGTGATACGCCACCAGCATCCCGGCCACGAAGTACACCTGGTAACTGATCAGATTGCGTGACCACACCCATTTCGATCCGATGTCGTGCACGTAATGACCGATCACGCCGATGTGCGGGTTGTAGTGGAGGTCGGTGCCGATGAACAGTGCGATGGCGAGACTGATCGCCATGATCAGCACGTGTTGTCGCGTCGATGTCCGCTTCAGCAACCGCAGCAGGAGCGGGAAGACAAGATAGAACTGGAAGAGCACGACGATGACGTACAACTGGTAATAGCCGAGTCGCAGATCGCTCCAGACATACGTGTGCCACTGGTTCCACGCACCTCCCGGGCGCAGGATGGTGAAGAGGACGTAGATACCGGTCCACGCGAGATAGGGGATACCGATCTGTACGTATCGCCGCAGCCAGAATCTTCCGAGAGAACGCGGTCGCGTCAGCTGGGCGTAACACACCACGAGGCCCGTGAGGAAGAAGAAGGCGTTGCGGGTGAAGTGAAGGAACGTGATGAATCCGGTGCCGATCACGTTGTTCGCCATGTCGGTCCAGAGGAAGGAGTGCTGGCCCAGTACGCAGGCACACACCGCGACCCGGAACAGATCGAACATGGTCAGGTAGCCGGCCTGCACCGGACCCGGGCTCAGAGCGCCGTCACTTGGCAAGAGCTGCGATTCAGTTGCTGGCGCGGCCATGTCCGAACATCCTGCCCCACGTTCCTGTACGGAGGATCACAAGTATCTTGGAAAATAATGAGAATGAGCTGCGTCCACCGTGAATTCCCCCGATGCGGCAGCCTTTCACCCGAGGGGGCCACGCCCCTCACGGCGACTCTGACCAGGTGCTATAGCTTGAGCTCTCCCACGATCCGTCGGCACCGACGCTGCGGGACGGGCTGGGACTCTCCAACGCCAAAGGCAAGTTCGGCCGCATAGGCTGCGCAATGCGACCGCCTGCGGCGGAAGCGACTTCGGACAGCTGGGCGAAGAGGCCCGGATGTACGCAGAGGGGGAGACGGGAGCACGATGTTCAGCGGGGACGCGCCGTGACCAACTGGAACTACGCAGATGTGTGGGAAACCGTGGCCGATGTCCAGCCTGATGCTCCTGCCATAGTCCAGGGCCAACGCCTTCTCAGCTGGCGCGCCTTCGACCGAGGGGCAGACGGGATTGCCCAGTACCTTCTCGACCGCGGCGTGGCGCGACAAGACAAGGTGGCTCTCTATCTTTACAACTCCCCCGAGTATCTTCAGGCCAGTTTCGCCGCCATGAAGATAGGTCTGGTTCCGGTCAATACCAACTACCGCTACGGCGGGGACGAGCTCAGCTACCTCTGGACAAACGCCGATGCGGTGGCCGTGGTCTTCCATGGTGCGTTCACCGAGCGGATCGAAAAGATCCGCCACCGAATCCCCACCGTGCGCACCTGGCTCTGGGTCGACGACAACGACAAGCCCTGTCCGCACTGGGCCACCCCGTACAACGAGGCCGCCGCCTCGGCCTCCTCGCGTACCGTCGCACCATGGGGTCGCAACGGGGACGACCTCTTCATGATCTACACCGGCGGAACCACGGGCATGCCGAAGGGCGTGATGTGGCGCCAGGATGACGTGTTCGCCCGACTGGTCGGCGGCGGCGTGCGTCGCTACGCCGTCGATGGTGGGCTCGAAGGGGTGCGTCAATCGCTCCTCGAAACTCCGAGCACGCTCACCTTCATGCCGGCCTGCCCCCTCATGCATGGGACGGGATGGTTCACGACCAATACCGCGCTGGCCGAAGGTGGCCAGGTCGCGCTCCTCGAAAGTCGCCGCTACGACCCGGTTGAGTTGCTCGATACGGTGGAGCGGCTCCGGGTGAACGCACTGGTGATTGTGGGCGATCCCTTTTCGCGTCCCTTGATCGATGCGCTCAACGCCCGGCCCGGTCATTGGGACCTGAGCTCGCTCGTCATGGTGATCTCGTCGGGTGCCATGTGGAGCGAGTCGATCAAGCAGGAGTTGCTGGCGCACGCACCCGGCATGCTCTTGGTCGATGCCTTTAGTTCGTCGGAGGCACTCGGGATGGGCACGTCGGTCTCGGGTGCGGGCACTGCCGCCGCAACGGCAACCTTCACCTTGGGGCCGGAGGTGAAAGTGCTCACCGAGGACGGCCGAACCGTCACACCGGGGTCCGAAGAGGTCGGCGTATTGGCCCTCGGAGGACGCAATCCGCTCGGCTATTACAAGGACGAGGAAAAGTCGGCCCGTACATTCCGAATGGTGGACGGCGTGCGGTACTCCATCCCGGGGACTTCGCGCAGGTCGACGCTGATGGCACCATCCACCTGCTGGGACGCGGCTCGGTGTGCATCAACTCGGGGGGCGAAAAGATCTTCCCCGAGGAAGTAGAGGAGGCGCTCAAGACGCACCCGACTGTGCGCGACGCCGTCGTGGTGGGCATACCCCATCCCGTCTACGGGGAAGAGATCGTCGGCGTGGTCGAGCTGGCGACACATCCCGTCGTAGGCCCCGACGGCACTGCCTTGGCCGAGCCCAACGACGCCGAGCTCATTGCGCACGTCAAGGAGCGTCTCGCGAGTTACAAGGCCCCCCGGCGCGTGCGCGTGGTCGAAACTCTCGGGCGTGCGCCCAATGGCAAGGTGGATTACAACCGGCACCGGACCGAATCCATAGAAGAACTCGAGACCGCCACCTGAGCATCGATTATCCACACGGTGCTACGGACGGCGCCCCACCGGCATGATGTCGCCCTGTCCCCACTGACCAAGTGAATTGAGTTGGACGCCCCCATCAGTCGACTCGACGATCTTGTCGCCGCCCACATAGATGGCGGTGTGATACACGGTCGTCCAATCCGTCTGGCTCGTCCCCCAGAAGACCAAGTCCCCCGCCGCCAGCGTTGCGGGGGCGACTGGCTGGCCCGCGGTGTGAAACTGGTCATCGGACACTCGGGCGAAGCTGACCCCCGCCCCGTGTTGCCATGACGCCAGAGCGAGTCCGGAACAGTCGTAGCCGGCCGGACCGTTGCCGCCCCAGATGTAGGGCTTGCCCAGCTGCGCGAAGGCGAAAAGCACCGCCTTGTCACCGGGGGTGATGGGCTGGAACATGAGCCCTGGGACCGGGGGCGCACCCAGCGCGTCTCCGAAGGGCTGCATCGTTCCATTCTGATCCTCGATCCAGTAGCCGCTTCCTGATTTGGTCGGCGTTATCTTTTCGGCCGGATCGGCAGTTGCCACGGCTGCAGAGGAGCCCGCATACGGCGCGTCACCAAAGGTGAAGATTCCGCCGTCGCTCGCCAACATCCAGTAGCCCTTGGCGTCGGGGGTGGCGGCCATGGCAACGATCGGCTTGTTCAACGCGATGGCGCCGGTCGAGCCGTAGAAGCTGGCGTCGCCGAAGGAGAAGATCGCCGCCGTCACTGGCCACCAGCCAGTACCCCTTGCCGTCGGGCGTCGGCGTGAGGGCGACGATCGGCTTGTTGAGCACCATGGCGCCGGTCGAGCCGTAGAAGCTGGCGTCGCCGAAAGAGAAGATCCCGCCGTCACTGGCCACCAGCCAGTACCCCTTGCCGTCGGGCGTCGGCGTGAGGGCGACGATCGGCTTGTTGAGCACCATGGCGCCGGTCGAGCCGTAGAAGGCGGCGTCGCCGTAGGTGAACACGCCGCCGTCACTGGCTACCAGCCAGTAGCCGTGCCCATCCGGCGTCGGAGTCATGCCGACGATGGGATGGGCGAGCGGATACCCGGCCGCCGAGCCGTAAGAGCCCGCACTGCCGAAGCTCCACACATTGCCTTGCGCACTGGCTAACCAAAAATTTGTCGACAGCAGACCGGACGAGCCTGCCGCCGGCGAAACCGGAGCGTTCGTCGTCGCGGCTGGGGAAGCGGGAGTGGCGGCACTGGCCACCGACACGCCGCTGAAACCGGCGAGGACGAAGATCGAAGCTACTCCGAGAACGAGACGAGAGAACCGTCTGCCCGTTACAACACCCATTGTGTTTCCGCCTCCTTGATCAATTCCGCCACCTGCGCAGCTCTGCAGGTCCGCCGCACAAGGCGGCGGCACATCTCGTCACGGAAGGCACGCGCGCGTCCGCGGAGAAGCGGAAAACGTAACAAGGCAGTCTCGCAATGAGGGTGCAAATGGGTTGCGGAAAACTCCCCCGGCCTAGCCCGAGAGCGCCTCGAGGGCAGGTTGATCGAGAACGAGATCGCCCGCCGCCAGATTCTCTTCGAGGTGGTCGGGTGACGACGTCCCAGGGATCACGAGCACCGTTGGTCCTTGGTGCAACAACCAGGCCAGCGCCACCTGAGACGGCGTCGCGTCAAGGCGTCGCGCCGTCTCCCTGACGGCGGGCGCACCGAGGACCGGATTGTCGGGACGAAAGGCCGAGCCGAGCGGGAAGAACGGGACGTACGGCACGCCGTCGCTTCGGCACACGTCGAAGAGGGCCTGGTCCGATCGATCAGCGACGTTGTACGCGTTCTGCACGCACGCAACTTCGGTGAGCCCGCGGGCGGTGACGTACTCCTCGAGGCTGACATTGCTGAGGCCGATGCTCGAAATGAGGCCTTCCTGGCGCATGGCGATCATCGCTTCGAGCTGTTCGGCGAAAGGAACGTCGGAATCGGGATGGCGGCGCAAATTGACGACGGGAATCTGCGCCAGGTCCAGCGAAGCCAGATTGGCCTCGACTCCGGCCCGTAACTCCTCCGGTCGTTGGGCCGCGAGCCATTCGCCGCTCGTGCCACGTGCAGCACCGACCTTCGAGACCAGCACCAGTTCCGCCGGGTAAGGATGCAAAGCCGCGTGAATGAGCTCGTTCGCCACATCCGGTCCATAGAACTGCGCCGTATCGATGTGCGTGACCCCGGCGTCGACGGCGCGACGAAGGATGGTCAGAGCGCCCGCACGGTCCTTCGGCGGTCCGAATACTCCGGGACCGGGGAGCTGCATGGCGCCGAAGCCGACGCGTCGAACGGGGCGGTTGTCGAGTAGGACGGTGTCGGGGGGCATGAGGACCACCCTATGGCCCCGAAAAGACGAAACCTCCCTCCCGGTTGATCGGCCGTCCCGAGCAATGGGTCGTCTATGCAGGGCTTTCGATGGGGTACGCCGAGATGTCACACGGTCACGCCAGAATGGCCGTCGTGAGCCTTTTCGATGTGTTCGGACCCAACGCCTTCGGTGACGACGAGGTGGACGACGACCTCGCTGACCACCTGGCCATCGGAGACGCGACTGTCGGGGAGAACGAGGCCGTTGGCCCAGCGCCGCCAGGCTGGCCGGACGTCGAGGTGCGCATCAGCGCTCGGCGGCGGAAGACCTCGGAGGCACGTTGGGTGGGAGGCCGAATCATCGTGTCGCTGCCTGCCCACCTTTCTCAAGACGCCCGCGAGAAAACGATCGCCTGGCTCGTCGACCGCTTGGTGGCCAAGCACCCGCTGCGCACAGCGGTCGGCGACGCCGAACTCATGAACCGTGCCATTGCCTTGAGCGAGCGCTATCGAATCGGGGCCCGACCGAGCTCGGTACGTTGGGTCACCAACCAGTCGGCACGCTGGGGTTCCTGCTCGTTCCACTCAGCGGAGATCCGTCTCTCCCACCGCTTGCGCGCGGTACCCGAATGGGTGCTCGACGCAGTGCTCGTCCACGAGCTGGCGCACTTGGTGCACCCCAACCACTCCCCGGCGTTTCACCAGTTGGCCAACGGCTACCGGCGCCACCGCGAGGCGGGGATATTTCTGGCCGGCTACGGACTGGGATTGGCCGCCCCGGCGGACTGAGGACGGAGTTTCTCCGGGCCATGCCGGCAGCGGGCCGCGCCTCGGCATATCGAACCCTACTGACCAGTAACCTGCGGGGATCTCGGGCGTACCCGAGCCGAGCGAAGTGAGGAGCTTGCACCATGCCTGAAGCAGTCATCGTCGCCACCGGTCGCACCCCGATCGGGAGGGCCGTGAAGGGCTCACTGGTTGAATGTCGGCCCGACGACCTGAGCGCCCTCGTCATCAAGACTGTTCTGGAGAAGGTTCCGCAACTGCGTCCCAGCGACGTGGAGGACGTCCTGCTCGGATGCGGGCAGCCGGCGGGCGAAGCCGGTTACAACGTGGCCCGGGTAGCAGCAATTCTGGCCGGTCTCGAAAACGTCCCGGGTGTGACGGTGAACCGTTACTGCTCGTCGTCCCTGCAGACCATCCGCATGGCGGCGCACGCGATCCGTGCCGGTGAGGGAGATGTGTTCATCGCAGCCGGAGTCGAAACGGTCAGTCGCTACATGAACGGTGCTTCAGACACCGGACCGCATAACGCCGCATTCGCCGTGGCGGAGGAGCGCACCGCAGCCCGGACACCCGCGGTGACCGAACCATGGTCGCCCCTGGCCGGCAGCTTGCCCGACGTCTACATCGCCATGGGACAGACGGCGGAGAACGTGGCGGAGTTCGAAAACGTGACGAGAGGCGAGATGGACGAGTTCGCTCTCCTCTCGCAAACACGGGCGGTGGCAAATCAACAGAACGGCTTCTTCGAGCGAGAGATCATCCCCGTCACCTTGGCCGATGGAACCGTGATCTCCAAAGACGACGGTCCCCGGGCGGGAACCACCCTCGAAGGCCTTGCGAACCTCAAGCCGGTCTTTCGCCAGGGTGGCACCGTCACCGCCGGCAACGCCTGCCCGCTCAACGACGGAGCGGCTGCAGTCATTGTGATGAGCGACGTCAAGGCCAAGGAGTTGGGCATCACGCCTCTGGCCCGCATCGTGGCCAGCAGTGTGACCGGATTGAATCCCGAGATCATGGGACTAGGACCGGTGGACGCCTGCCGTCAAGTGCTCAAGCGCGCCAACATGACGATCGACGACATCGACCTGGTCGAGATCAACGAGGCGTTTGCGGCACAGGTCATTCCCGCGGCCAAGCACTTGGGCATCAGCTGGGACAAGCTCAACGTGAAGGGCGGGGCAATAGCCCTGGGGCATCCCTTCGGTCAGACCGGGGCGCGCATCATGACCACCCTCCTGAACGCTCTCGAAGACACGGGAAAGAGCTACGGATTGGAGTCGATGTGCGTTGGGGGCGGTCAGGGCATGGCCATGATCGTCGAGCGCCTGAGCTAAGGGCGCCAACGGAACATCAGGCCATGCTTCGCTCCCCTGCGATGTCATAGACGGTGATGGTGACCGACTTCGGCACCACGCCACCGGGAGCAGGTGGGGGGCCTTGTCGCATGCCGGCCAGGTGGGCGTCAAGGGCCGCTTGGTCGGCCCACCGCTCGTAGAGGACGGCCCGACCGGGTTCGATCGGATCGGGCATGAGCGAGTATTCGAGACAGCCAGCCTCGGCCCGCGAGGAACGGATCGCATCGAGCCGGCCGGCCAGAAATGCCTCACGTTGCTCGGGCTCGACCTCGAATGAACCTCCGACTATGACCACGTCATCCTCCTTGGGCATCGGCCGCTCTCGGGCCGGGTCTTATCTCGCCGCACCCTAACTGCCCGTAGAACTGGTCGCTCGGCCTTCGGCTAACCTGACATTGGTCAGGGACAACCCTCCGGATTCTTCTCTCGGGTGCGGTCGAGCGCCTCGAGAACCGAGCGGAAGAACCACTCTTGGATGGCGAAGACGGCAATTCCGTCGAGGTGCAGGACATACGCACGCGCCCAGATCACTTCGGCGTCGAGGCCTCCCGAGGTGAGGGCGGGACATGCCTTCGGTTGCTCGGGCGGGGGCAGCGCCTGTCGAGCCAAGTCGAACCCGTGGGCCACCAGAATGCGACCGATTGGGTCGCTCGTCCGCTCGAGCTGTGCTCGTACCTTCGGCGGTAGTCGTGTGGGCACGAAGTTGGACTCCGCATAGAGATACGGCTGGTGCGTCGTGGTGCCCTTGAGGAAGGCCACCCGGTGCGTGATCGGCTGCCCTTCCGGAAGGTCGAGCGCGTTGTCAGAGTCTGCGGCGATCGTGTACTGGCGTGTCACCTCCGCCACGATCGACTCTCCGGTGAGTTGCTCGAGAACCTGCGTCACCGTGCTCGGAACGCCCTCAAGGACCTGCTGCAGGTCAGCCGGTTGTGATGACCGCGGCGGTGGCACTACCGCAGAACGTAGTGCGGTTGTCACAACCTGAGGCTCGCTCAGTCCCGCAGTCGGTCAGCTGCGAAGCGCCGACTCGACGTCGCTGAGCGCCGGAACCGGACCGGGGTCGATGCGTTCTCGGCCGGCGAGGTGGAGGGAAACAAGGTCACCGAAAAGGGCGAGATCGAAGAAGCGAGCGAGATCCTCCTCGCCTTCGGTCCAGACAGGGATGACGTCTGCCATCACTTCGTCGGTGGCCTCGACCACGAGCTCGAAACGGCGCGCCACGTGGGGGTGCTCCCCATTGTGGCGGAGGGTGATCAGCGAAAACACCTGCCGTGTCACATCACCATGCTGACCCCAACCGGCGACCTCGTTGTGGGACAGCTCGGGCTGGACGGCGAAGAAGGCCGGAGTCTTGGCGTTTTCGTTGATCTGCGTCTTCCAGCGCCGAGCCGCCACTGCGGTGACACCAGTCGATCCGTACACCAGGGGAATCGTCCGGCCGATGCGCCGCGCCACTGCTTCGACCGCACTCCCCGCAACCAACAAGGTGTCCCGCCGACGCCGTAACGATGCGAAGGCAGCGTCGAGAAGTGGTGCCACATCGGGAAGAAGCCCTAACCGGGAGAGGGTCAAGAGAACCGGGATCGCCAACGGGCCGAGCGCCGTTCGCCCCGCCGGCAAGCCGAGGGGAAGCCCGAAGCGAAGAAGGCCGGACGACTCTGCCATGCGTGCCAGCGCCCCACCAGCGGAGACGGTCACCACATGCGCACCACGTTCGACCGCCTGCGCCGCGGCCGTGCAGGTTTCCTCCGTGTCACCACCAAATGACAGGGCAAACGCCAGGGTGCGGGGTCCAACGAACGACGGGGCGGCATAGCCGCTGCTGAACATGACCGGTCGAGAGCCATGGGTGGCGCCATACGCCGACAACCAGCTCCGCCGCGGTCGCACTGGTGCCCATGCCGAAGACCACAACGGCGTCGATCTCGTCGGGCGCCGGCAGCACGGCGTGGTCGAGTGCGTCACGCGCCTGCGCCAAGGCAGTGACCGCCTGCTCGGGTCCCCCCACCGTGGCGTCCCAGATGCCGGCCGTGTCGAGATCAGCGCGCTGGGCTCACTCGGACGACGGTCCGGTCGTGCGCACATCCTCCTTCTCCGCCTTGGCCATGAGTCGATCGTGCTCGACCTCAACGACGTCTGTCGCTTCGTCGACGAGGAGGACGGGCAGTCCGTCCACCACGGGGTAGCTCTTGTGAAGGCGAGGGTTGTAGAGGATCTCCTCGTCGGCGAACCACAGCAACGGCTCCTTGTCGATGGGGCAGGCCAATACCTCGAGCAACAAGGGGTCAAGCGTCACGGTCACTCCTCTTCTCTGTTGATGTGGATCCGCGCGGAAACTGCGCCGGGTCCATCAGTGCCTAGTCCGTGCCGCCGTGGGTGGCAATGAGCTGCTGCACCTCGGCCACATCCGCGGCGCAAAGTTCGGGCGTCTTCGCTTCCACATTGAGACGGAGCAACGGCTCGGTGTTCGAGGGGCGCAGGTTGTACCACCAGTCGCCGTGGTCGATCGTCAGGCCATCGAGCCGATCAACCGAGGCCCCGACCGAGCTTTCGTGCGCCGCTACTGCCTCCACCGTGGCGGCGGGATCGCGCACCTCGGTGTTGATCTCCCCCGAGTCGCTATAACGCTTGAACGGCTCCAAGAGCTCGGAGAGCGGCTTGTCGTTCACGCTCAACAGCTCCAGGACGAGGAGCGCCGTGACAATGCCCGAGTCCGCTCGAAAGTTGTCGCGGTAGTAGTAGTGGCCCGAATGCTCCCCTCCGAAGATGGCGTTGGTCTCGGCCATGACCGCCTTGATGATCGAGTGACCGACCTGGGTGCGGATCGCCGTGCCGCCGAGCTCCGTCACCACCTCGGGGACCACGTGGGAGCAGATCAGGTTGTAGAGGATGGTCTCGCCGGGGTGCTTGTGCAGCATGGAGGCGGCCACCAACGCCGTGGTCAGCGAGCCCGACACCGGCTGTGCCTTCTCATCGACCAGGAAGACGCGGTCTGCATCCCCGTCAAACGCCAATCCGATGTCCGCTCCCTGAGCCAACACCGCAGCCTTGAGGTCCACCAGGTTCTCCGGCTGGATGGGATCAGCGGGGTGATTCGGGAAGTTGCCGTCGAGCTCTGGGAAGAGGACCTCGACCGAGAAAGGAAGGTGCGAGAACACGGTCGGCACCACCAGTCCGCCCATCCCATTCGCCGTATCGGCCACCACCTTGAGGGGCCGCAGCACGTCCCGATCGACGAAGGAGATCACGTGGGCGGCCCAGTCGTCGAGCAGGTCGCGTTCGCGCCATGAACCCGTCAGTTCACCCAAGGGCTCGTCCAACAGCTTCTCGGCGCTCGCCTCAATTTCGGCCAGGCCGGTGTCGCGTCCGATGGGCCGGGCTCCGGAGAGGCAAAGTTTGATGCCGTTGTATTTCGCCGGATTGTGCGAAGCGGTGAACATCGCCCCTGGGGCATTGAGGCGTCCCGCGGCGAAGTAAAGGAAATCGGTCGATGCCATTCCCAGATCCGTGACGTTCACGCCCTCAGAACGAACGCCATCGGAGAACGCCTGGGACAGCTCGACTCCGGATGCACGCATGTCCCGGGCGATGAGGATTTCGGGCGCGTTGGCAAATCGGGCCATGGCCCGGCCGATGGCCCGGCACATGGGTGCGTCCAACTGGTCGGGCACGGTACCGCGCACGTCGTACGCCTTGAATACCTGGTCCATTCGAGTCATGTCGCCCCAACCTTAGGTGGCGAGCGGTGGGTCTCCTTCTCCTCGAGTTCGGCGCTGCGCGTCCTGACCCTTCCGCAGCAGACCGGCCAGGACGACGGCGCAGAGAGCAGCCACGCCGACGATGGTCAGACCCTGGCCCACCCGGTTCGCCGCAGTGGCCCCGTAATGGAGAATGACATTGTGGGAGGTCGGCACGACGACCATGAGGTTGGGAGTGACCCGGTAGGGCCCCGAGGCGCCCGACGCCTGCCAATTGGGGAAATAGGAGATCTTGACCAATACGGGTGTGCCGATCTTCGACACATGGAAGCTCACCGTGTTGTCGGTCTCCGCCACCTCGCTCACCCGCGTCTTGGGGACGGCGTGCCGCGGTGGGCTCGTATCGCCGATCGGCACTCGGGGCCAGGAGGCCGGCCCGCTCTGGGCCAAGAAGACATCCCAGCGGGCCGGGTCGTCGTACCAGTTCTCCGAGGGCGTCAGCCATGAGGACTGGGCTGGCCTTATCCCCACCTCCACCGCCGGGTCGTTCGCCAAGCCCGTGACCAACGGCGCATTGAGGACCTCGTAGATCTTCCACGTGGTGGTGGTCGAGACGCCCGCCTGATTCGATGTCCACGGACCGGTCTCGGCCACCTGCCGGAGCGAGGGGTCGGCGGCCGCTGCCTCTTGGACCTGCACGCTCGACGCCATGAAGTAGCGGACGCCCAGCAACTGGAGGTGCTGGATCCCGGCGGGCACGTTCAGCGACGAGTAGTCCAGACCGACCATGGCCTCGGAGGGCGACACGGACAGCTCGGCCTGGTTGAGGAAGTGATACGGCGTGGTGGAGGCGGACTCGAAGAGGAGTCCCTCCATCGAACCGATGCAGCCGCTCGACCAGTACGGCAACAACATGAGTGCTTGCGTGGTGCCGAACCGATTGAGACTGGGGTCGTACTGCCACATCGCCTGTCCGCAGCCATCGGTGGCCCCGACGTGCTCCATCGTCTGGACGAGGGCCCGGTACTCGGGATAGGCCGGCTGCGCCTGATAGCCGCTGTAGTTGAACGACGACCAGTTCGTCACCTGGTTGGCCCAGGGGTGATGCCGATGGACTCCATGGCGGAAGCCGAAAGCACAAACGGGGTGGCGACGACCCCCAGCGCCACCACGAGTGCCACCACCGGTCCCGCCACCGCGGCCATGGGCCACGACAGTCGCCAGCCGTGCGTCCTCGGGCAGCGGGGTCGACGAGTCCGGGTCAGCCCGCCTTCGTGCCCACCACCACTCTCCGAGGTCGACCGCAGCCGGTCACGGCCGTCGCCACACCCCAACCGACCTGCAGGTAGACGGGAAGGAACCACAGCGGCAGGAAGCGCGTGTTGAACAGGCTGCCTTGAGGGTCGAAGATCAAAGCAGCCGCGAACACCCCGGCCAGGAGCGCCATCAGGATGCCGAAGCGACTGCGGAGCGCGAACGCGGCCAGTGTCGAGATGCCGGCCAGAATCAAGGCCCACCAGGTCCGCCTTGGGGAACAGGAGGGTGACGAACGTGTGCACGTTGACGTAGCCCAGGGACGTCGAATAGGCCTGTTCGCTGCCGAAGGGCACCCACCAGAACGCGACCAGCAGGACCCCGATGCCCATGGTCGAGATGCCCCACCACAAGGCCTGGGGCCGGCTCAGGACCTGTGGCACTATCGTTGTCTGCCGGGTGGGCGTGCCACGTATCTCGCGGCCGGATCCGCGGCGGGCAGCATCTCCATGCCGATGAGGAGCACCGCCCCCACAATGGCGAAGAGGGCGGGAACGATGTGCGACAGGATGCACGCCGCCAGCACGACGGCGGCCCAGCCCCGATGGCGCCCCGTGCGCAGCCCCCTGGCCATGAGCCCGAGGAACACCAGGGCGAGGGCGATGCTCAGCGAATAGGCGTATTCGCCGGCCAAGGTGGAGAAGAGGTTTCCCCCGTAAATCGTGTAGGTGTAGTCGAAGAGGAAGCAGAGCGTGAGGGCGGCCAAGGCCCCGGGGAAGGCACGGCGCAGGCCGAAGAGCCGTCCCATGGCCCACGCCGCGACCGGCAGGAGAACCGATCCGAGCACCGTGATCCACTTGAAGGCCAGGGCGTAGGGCACGACATAGCTGAGCAATGCGCCGATGAGATCGGGCAGGACGAAGTAGTAGGTATAGAGCGGGAAGCCGTCGTACCAACCGGGATCCCAACCGGTGAGTTGGCCGTGGTGCAAGAGGTTCGACTTCAAGAAGGCCGGCATGGCGTAGTGGCCGCCGTTGTCGCCGCCGGTCGGGATCGACGTCGAGAACAGCAGGCTGGGATGGAGTCGCCACAGCACGACGGCGATGACCGAGGCGACGCACAGGACGGTGGCCGCCTGCGGCGCCCACGTGGCCGACGACGGAAATGGTCGTTTCGGCGGGCGCTGGCGACCGGTGGCCGTCCAGCAACGGCGTCTCCGGAGGCGTTGCTGGACGCGCCGACGGTGGTCGTCAATGGATCACCCCGCCCCGTTGATTGAGGATCGTCACGACCGCCACGAGGTTGAACGATGCGTGCGCCACCATGTTCATGCCCAGGCGTCCGGTCCGGTACGAGATGGCGGCCAGGGCCGCCCCGAGCAGGGCCAGGCCGGCCAGCTGGACCCATTCGCCGTGGGCCAGGCCGAAGAGCAGCCCGTCGACGACGACGGCCAGGACGACGCCCACACCGCGGGCCCGCGTGGTGCCGGGACCCAGGGGCGTGAACAGGCGGGCCAGCGCCTTGAAGAGCAGCCCCCGGAAGAACAGCTCCTCCATGGCGGGGGCCAGGATCACGGTGGCCACCACCACCAACGCAATCCCCGGCCGTGGGCGCCGCCGGTCAGCTTCTGGCTCGGGCGCGTCGAAGTTGTGGATGTGGTGCTGGAAGGGGGCAATAGAGCGAGGGCGATGACGTACTGGGCAGCCACCCCGATGGCGAGCCCCCAGAGGTCGACCCAACGGAAGCGCACGCCCGAGGTCGGCCAAGAAGTGCCGGGTGCCGTGCGTCCGGCTGGCCAGCCAGGGCGCGCCGAAAAAGCCGACCCACAGGCCGAGCAGGGTCGAGATGACGTACCACTCGGGGGGAATGGCCGCCGAGGTGATGGCCGACATCTGCGCTGCGCTCTTCCCGGCCACGTCGCCGGCCACGACCCCGAAGAGCGCCGCCCGCGAGCTGCCCGACCAGAAATCCGCCGAGGGCGTAGAGGAGCCAGCGCCAGGCCGCCGACTTGGTCGTGGGAGGGACGCCGGGGCGGTCCAGAAAAGGGCCCGTCTCACCGTTCATCGCGGGGACTAGTCCGTCACCTGGGTTAATGGAGGCAGGTACCGGAGGGTAGGGTGCCGGCCGGCGGGAGGTGGTCGCTCCATCTGACGGAACGAAGCCGGCCGGAATCGGCCCGGGCGGCCGAGGAGCGAGGGCGGCCCTCTCCCTCCGTGCGGCCCTGGTCGGGGTCGATGTCGGTCACGGCCAGACGTTACTGGCCCCTCCAGGGCCAATTACCTGCAGGTGGGGGGTGGTCACCGTCCGGCGAAACGTCCGAATAGGCTGGTCTGGTGAGTCCCCAACGTCCTGACCGTTCCCCAACCCCACCAAACGCGCCGTCGGGTGATGGGAACACGCCGTCGGGCGGCGCCCCGCAGGGCCAGAACTGGCGTTGGCTGTGGGGGGTGGCGGTCATCGGGGTCATCGCGATCCTGCTGGCCGTCTCGTCCTTCAAGACGACCAACTCCAAGGAGCTCAGCTACACCAAATTCCTCCAGGACGTGCGGGCCAAGCAGGTCGACACGGCCCAGATCAGCAACGGCACCGGCCAGATCACCGGGAAGCTCAAGAACGGGGTCAGCTACTCGGTCCAGGGCCCGAGCCCCTCGCTTGCCCAACGACGTGACCGAAATGCGCAACGACGGGGTGGCGGTGAGTTTCCCGACGCCCGACGACCAACCTGCTCGGCGAGCTGCTCCCCTACATCTTCTTCATCGCCATCGGCGCTGCCTTCATCTTCTTCATCGGCCGCCAGACCAAGGGCCAGATGAGCGGGATCATGTCGATCGGGCGCTCCAAGGCCAAGACCTTCAGCAGCGACCGCCCCTCCACCACGTTCGAGGACGTGGCCGGGTTACGCCGGCGTCAAGCAGGAGATCAGCGAGGTCGTCGACTTCTTGAAGACGCCGGCCCGCTTCAAGGAGATCGGGGCCAAAATCCCCAAGGGTGTGCTGCTGGTCGGCCCGCCCGGAACCGGCAAGACGCTGTTGGCCCGGGCCGTGGCCGGGGAAGCCGGCGTGCCCTTCATGTCGGTCAGCGGATCGGACTTCATGGAGATGTTCGTCGGCGTCGGCGCCAGCCGGGTGCGCGACCTCTTCCAGACGGCCCGCAAGCAGGCGCCGGCCATCGTCTTCGTGGACGAGATCGACTCCATCGGCCGCAAGCGCGGCGCCGGTCTCGGCGGTGGGCACGACGAGCGTGAGCAGACCCTGAACCAGATGCTCTCGGAGATGGACGGATTCGACACGTCCGAGGGGGTCGTGATGATCGCGGCCACCAACCGCCCCGACATCCTCGATCCCGCCCTGCTGCGCCCGGGCCGGTTCGACCGCCAGATCGTGGTGCCGCTGCCCGACCTCGAGGAGCGGCTGCCCATCCTGCAGGTCCACTGCAAGGGCAAGCGCATGGCCTCCGACGTCGATCTGAGCGTCGTCGCCCGCGGCACCCCGGGCATGAGCGGCGCCGACCTGGCCAACCTGGTCAACGAAGCCGCGCTGCACGCCGTGCGCCGCGGCAGCCTCGACATCGCCATGCAGGACTTCGAGTCGGCCCGGGACCGCGTCCTGCTCGGGACAGCGACGCGAGAGCATGGTGCTCTCCGACGCCGAGAAGGAGCGGATCGCCTATCACGAGGGCGGGCCACGCCGTGCTGGCCTACGTCCTCGAGCACGCCGACCCCGTCCACAAGGTGACGATCCTGCCGACGGGCATGGCGCTGGGCGTGACCCACCAGCTCCCGATGGAGGAGCGCCACATCCACCCCCGCCAGTACATCGAAGATGCGCTCTGCGTCCGCATGGGTGGTCGGGTGGCCGAGCTCCTCGTCTACGGCGATCTCTCCACCGGTGCCGCCAACGACCTGGTCGGCAACACCGAGCTGGCCCGCAAGATGGTCCGGGAATGGGGCATGAGCGAGGCCATCGGACCGATGGCCTGGGGCTCGCAGGGCCAGGTCTTCCTGGGCGAGGACCTGATGCACACGCGTGACTACTCCGAGGACACCTCGAAGATCATCGACGACGAGGTGGAGCGGATCCTCCGGGCCGAAGAAGAGCGGGCCATGGAGGTGCTCAGCAAGCATCGTGGCGGGCTCAACGCCATCGCCCGTGCGCTGCTCGACAACGAGATCATCGACGGCCGCGAGGTCAGCCGGCTGGTCGACGAGGCCTACGGCGAACCGGTGCACACCGAAGGGGCCAAGGCCGTCCCGCAGTTCGTGAACGGCTCGCTGTCCAACGGGAACGGCAATGGCAACGAGCCCCACCCGGCTCCGCAACCGGCCGCCGTCGGCCACCCTCCCGAGCACGCAGCCCGACCCGGCGGGCCGCAACCGTGGCCGGCGCCGGAATGGCCTCGACCGGCCGAGCCTCCAGCTCTGCCGCCTCCCGAGGACCCGGCACCAGCCACGCCGTAAGGCGCCAACGCCCTTCTCGAGCGGAGAGCGATCGAACCAAAGCGCTCCTCCGCTGCGTCATAGAGGGGGATGGTGGAAGAACGGCTCGAAGACTGGCTCGAAGAGGGGTACGCCGGCTTCCTACCGCACCGCCTGCCTGATCCTGGGCAACCAGGCCGACGCGGAAGAGGCCGTCCAAGAAGCCTTCCTGCGCGCCTGGCGCTTTCGCGACTCGTTGACATCGGTACCGAGTGTGAAGCCCTGGCTCTACCGCGTGGTCGTGAACTCCTGTTATTCAAAGCTGCGCCAGGAGATCCCGCATCGTGACCGCCGGGCCGACGATGGGGCCTTGAGCTCCATCGCCTCCCATGACAGCGACCCGGCGCTGCTGGCCCAGCGGTCCGAGGTGGCCGACACCGTCCTGGCCGCCTTGCAGCGGCTTCCCGCTCTCGCTTCGGGTGCCCGTCGTGCTGCGCTACTACGCCGATCTGAGCGAGCGCGACATTGCCGTGGCCATCGGCCGCCGCCCGGGCACCGTCAAGTCCCGACTGCACGAGGCACGCCTGCGGCTGTCCAACGACCCGAGCCTGGTGACCCTGGCCGACGACGCCGACGTCGACGACTCGGTGGAGGCCTGACCATGACGATGCTCGACGACGAGACCCTCTCTGCCCTTCTGCACGAGCTCGGTGACTCCTTCGCCGTGCCGCCGTCCGGCGTGGCCGACACGCTCCGCCGCGTGCGGCAGAGCGACGACGCGAACGACCAGAACGATGCGGTCCTGAACGGCCACGCGGTGACGACCGTCCGTGAGGATGTCGGCGAGCGGGACGCGGAAGAAGAAGAACTGGCGTCCCGAACGATCAGGAGGGTGATCCGCACCCACCGCTGGCTGGCGGTCGCGGCGTCGCTGATCGTCTTGCTGGCCCTCGCCGGAGGCGCCGTCCTGCTGGGTACGTCATCGAGCGCCCCGAAAATAACGACCGCATCGGGCGACCGGCCGGCGCCTGCGCGCCATCCGGCATGCGCCGAGCCAGAAGAGGGCAGCGTCGGGCACCGGCGTCAGTGCGAATCGCCTCCGCCGCGGCGCCGACGCCGTCCGGTGCGGCGACGACGGGCGGGACGACGGGCGGGGCGACGGCAACCTCGCTTCCGGCCGGCTCGGTCGGACAGCCGGCGCGGATTGAGCAGACCGGCTCACTCGATCTCACCGTGGCTCAAGGGGCGCTGACCGCGACCATGAACAAGCTGACGTCGCTGGCTTCCGCCTACGGCGGGTTCGTGGCCAACTCGCAGACCGAGGCGAGCGGGTCCGGCAGCTCGAGCACCTCGAGTACAAACGGGGCCAGCGCCATGGTGACGCTGCAGGTTCCCGTGGCCAACTTCTCGCCGCTCCTGGCGGAGGCGAAGGCGCTCGGCCAACCGTCGTCGGCTCACCACCAAGGCCACCGACGTCACGGGGCAGTATGTCGATCTGCAGTCACGGATCACCGCGCTGGAGGCCAGCCGTCAGCAATACCTGACCATCATGACGAAGGCATCGTCGGTGGGCGACGTGCTGGCCGTCCAGGCCCAGCTGGACAACCTGCAGTCACAGATCGAGCAACTCCAGGGCCAGCTCGCCGTGCTCCAGAGCGAGACCGACTATTCGACGCTGACCGTGGCGGTGAGCGAGGAGCCACCCGCCATCACCGCCACGTCCCGACAGCCGGCCGCCTCAGGCATCGCCAAGGCCTGGCAGGACAGCCTGCACGGTTTCGCCGTCGGGGTCGACGGCATCATTCGCCTGGCCGGCCCGGTCGTTCTTCGCCCTTCTGTGCTTGGTTGCCTTGGTCCTCGGTGGTCGGCTCACCTGGCGCCGGCTGCAGCGCCACAATCTCTGAGGTCTATTTCGACCGTGACGGCGACGGCGACGCCAGCGGCGACGCCAGCGGTATGCCGGGCATCGTCACCACTCCGTAATTGCCGCTCGGGGCCGACATCCTCGCTGACGGCCGCTGGCTCCGCTGGCCGTGACGAGCAGCGGATTGAGTCCGGCCCGCGCCAGTGTCGCCGTACGCAATGAAAAGGACTTCGAGGCCTGAATAGCTTCCCGAGGCCAGTGTGCGCAGACCGTGGGGTAGCAGTACCTGGACCACAAAGGTCTCCCGGTGCCCCGCCACGTTGGTCACAGCCAGGTGGGCCGGGGCTGCGCCGGGGGTGGCGGGGTTGGTGGCCGAACCAGGTGATGGCACCACCCACTGGTGACTGCGCGCCGTGGCCGTTAACGCTCCCACCGCCATGGCCATTCCGTCCTGGGGGACTGGCGACGAACTCGGCGCGGCGACGAACCGTCCGACCACCACCCCAGCCCCTGCGTTGGCCTCGATGACCGCTGAATAGGGGTCACCTTTGGGGATGCGCGTCTGATCGCCCGTCGAGCAGGACCCAGTCGTATCGGGAGAAACCCGGGCATGGAAGGGCGACAGAGCACCGGACCCCAGGCGGGCACGCACCGTCACCTCCTGCGTCGTCGGTCCCGGATTGAACACGTCGATGGAGGACGATCCTCCTGGTCGATCTCCTCGACTCTGCGGGAATCGTCCACTCCCGCTCGGCGAGCGGCGATCCGGGGACGAGGGCCAGACCCGTCCGGTGGTCCCGGAGAACAACTGGAGCTCACTGGCCACCAGCCGGCCCGTCCGGCGTCATCACGGTGGCCGCGACGTTCGCCTGCTCCTGCACATACGGGCTCACCGCCTCGACCTTGGTCTGGTCCGGCCTGCAGCACGATGCCCTGAAAGTTGATGGGATGGACGACACCTTTGGGGGTGACGAAGCTGACGTCGACCACATCAGGGGTCGACGTCGGATTGAAGAGCGCGATGAACAACGCGTTCGATCCCGTCGTCACCCCGCTCGGGAAGTACCACTGCTGCGACGTGCTGCTCTGGCACGGTGCCTCGGCCCAACCCGACGGTCCGTGCGCCGTCTCGCGATACCGCCACGCCTCCCCCGGTCAAAGTGACTGCTTCGGAGAGCCACGTCCCCGACGTGGGTGGGGGCACGTTCGCCACGAGTCTGCCCGTGCGCCGGCACGGAGACCGGGCTCTGCACCCTGACCCCCGTATCCGTCACCGCCCGGATCGTCCCCGAGACTTTCCGAAGTCCCGTGTTCGTCGAGAACGACGGGCCCGGGAGCCAGCTGGCCCGATGCGGTCGTCTGTCCCGTGCAATACCAGGCCGACGATTCGGCACCTGGCGCAGCCACGTCATGGACGCCGGCGTCACGGGAGGGCCTCCCGGCAGCTTCGTGCCCGGGAGAGCGGGCGGCCAGGGCCATCCCGACGATCACGGCAACGACGACGATGATCACCACCCACCGACGCTGACCGGCACTGTGGGCGGGGCTCACGACACCTTGCCCGCCCTGGCGCGCCACGCAACGCACGCCCGGCCACCCGAGGAGCGCCAGCGCCAACACGACCCACGCCAAGAGCTCGACCAGGACCGCCAAGGGGCCGAAGGGAAATCGCTGCAACGACAGGGTGGCCGATCCGATGACGGCACCCGAATACTGCCGGGCCCAACCGAATACCGATTGGCCGGAGAGTCGTTCGGCCTCGTTGGGTCAGAGAGAAACTCCCGGCCGGGGCGTAACCGGCGTAGATCGTGCCCGCCGTGACGACACCGTTCGCCGCGGCGTGACTCGCCAGTGCACTGAGCACGGGCTGCCACCCCTTCACATCGAGCGGGCCGGGCCACGTCAGTCGTTTCGAGAGCACCACAGGACGCGCCCGCTGCGCCGTGATGGGAATCGCCTCGGGATTCTTGAATACCTGAATTCCCGATGCTCCGGGCACACTCTGCAGGTCGTTCTGATCGAGCAGGGCGTGCTGCAGCCCCGCCGGGGGCGGCTGCCTGCACGGACGTCGCCATTCCTGCATCGGCTGGCGCCAGCCCGTCCACGATCACGATGTACTGCACGCTCTGTGCGGCAAGGAGCTGACCCAGATGGACGGTGTCGCCCGTGATGGCGAGTCGGATGGCTTGCGACACCATGGCGGCCGGCCCGGGTCCGGCGGGCGTCCAGACGTCGCCCGCGTTCGGGAGCTCTTGGTCCGTGAGGGCGTACGACAAGCCGGGCTCGACAGACCACCCGCCGACCGGAAGGGCCCGGGGATCCCCCAGCCACAAGGTCCGGTAGGAACCCGCGGGTTTGGCTCTGCGTAAGGAAGCTCAGTGGCTGCTCGACCCCAGTTGGCCGGCAGACCCCAACGACCATTGGCCGCGCCAGCGAATACCGGGAGCAGGCCCACGGTCACCGCAGCCAACGCCAGACCGCTGACAAGCTGGCGCCATCCAAAGGCCAGGCCGACCAGATCGTTCTCGAAGGACGAGATTCCCAGACCGATGCCGGCCGCCACCGCGATGGCGGCAGGGACCAACACCACCGCCTCCGAAGGTGCGAAGCGGCCCGGTCCAGCCGTGTGTCGTCGGCGAAGGCGAGCACCCACGAGGCGCATGCCATGGCCCACAACCGGGCGGCCCACACGAGCCGCACGCCCTTCCCGAGGAGAAGTGGCAGGGCCGCCCCCGCCACCAGGAGCCATACGATGGGCGAACGAAGCGTGGGTCCGATAGCGAATCGCGTGATTTCTCCCCAGCCGGGCGCGGCCGCGGCTGAGATGGGCAGGCCAAAGATCCCGACGGCATCCTTGCCGGCCAGGAGAATGCCGACGATCCAGGGCAAACAAAGCACGACGGCCACACCTACGGCCTTGGCCGCTTCCCAGATGATGCGCGCCGCACGCTGCTGTTGCCCCGCCATGACCGAGCCCACGGCGACAGCGACGCTTAGGGCGAGCGTCATCGGCAGCACGGCCGGGGCAAAGGACGTGGCGCCGCGATGATGGCGCCGAGCACCGCCGTCTGCCCCAAGGGGGTGGCCCGCCACCCGCGACCCGACGACACCGGTCGAACGGCGCCATGCCGGCCGGCGCGCGCCAGGCGGGCCACGATGAAGGGAAGGGCGGCATAGGCCACCACGCCGTCCCACCGACCAGTGGCCAGTGGCCTCGTACGGCAGGGGCAGCCCGAGCGTAGCAAATGGCCGCCACCACCCGGGCCCGCGGGGACACCAAAGGGCGCATGAGGCGCGACATTCCCCAGGCCCCGAGCGGGAGGCACCCCAAGAGGAGGACCTTCTGCGTCAGGCCCATGGCGCCCAAGAGCACGGTGCCGGCCAGGCCCACGATCCCAAAGGCCGGAGTGGCCGGAGCGGTCGTCCCCACGCCGGCCGGCTGCCACCCGGCGAAGAAATGGTGCCAACTGGCCGACCACGGCAGCAGCGGCGCCATTTGACCGACGGTCGGAAAGGCCCCCAGGAGGAACCCTCGGGTGCCAACAATGACGACAAGGGCGGCCAGGATCCCGGCCACGGCGCGCTGGCGCCCGGTGCTCAGGAACGAACGTCGGACCGGGCGGCCGAATCGGTCACGACCCGAACGATGGCCAAGGTCGTCCAGTTCGTCGAAGTCCGCGTCTTCGCTGAACGCCGTGCCCACGCTTCCGGTGAGAAGAGGTCGCACCGTCCTCTCGTGGCGCGCCGACGCCGCCACCGACGACCGCATTGGCCGCATCGAAGCCCTGATGGGAAAGGCGCGAAAAATAGCCCGTGAGACGCGCGCTTCCCCGTAACTGCAGGCGCCGTACTTCGGCGTCGGGAAAGAGGCGGTGCGCCGCCAACTGTCGCCGGGGTTCCCGCAGTTCACCGAGATGGTTCAGATTCCAACGCCACGCGCCGGCCACCGCCCTCGCCCGTTGCCGATCCCGTGCCGAGCAAAGCCACGACGACTTCACCGAAGGCCAGCAGCGCAGCCTGGGGAAGGACCCGCACCAGATGGAACCAGGTGTAACACTTCAGGACGACGCGCAACTCGTGGCGGCGCTGAAGGGCCTGCAGGGTGACGTGGCGCTCGTCGATGCTCGACCCCGGCGACCGTCAGCGGCCGAGCCGCCGCTGGCGACGGCCTCACGGTGGCGCACCCGTGCATCGGGTGCGACCACGACGCGGGACCCGGCAACCTGACTACGCCACGAAAGATCGAGGTCCTCCCCCATGGCCACGATGGCGGGGTCGAACCCCTCCAGCTCACGCCACAGGTCGGCCCGGATGAGGATGCAACCGCCGGGCGCCACGAAGACATCGCGCACAGCGTCGTGCTGGCCGTGATCAACCTCTCCGTCTTGGATGCGATCGACGACCGCCCCGGTCTTGTCGCAGTTCTCGCCGACGTGGAGGAGGATCGACGGGTCGTCCCAGTTGACGAACTTGGGCGACACCACCCCCGCATTGGAGCGGAACGACTCCTCCACCAGGTTGTGCACGACGTCCGGGTCAAGGGCGCAGTCGTCGTGGCAGAGGAGGAAGAACGCGGCACCCTCGACCATGCCGAGTGCCTCGTTGCTGGCTGCGGCGTAGCCCGGACGACCGGGCAGGAAACGCACAAAGGCCTCCGGAAGGATCCGGCCGACCCGCACCCCGACCTCGGGCTCATCGCCGGTGACGAGGACCAGGACCGAGAGCTCCTCGTAGCTGCTGAGCCGCCAGAGAGGCCAGCGTCTCCTCGAGCCACGGCCCCGCCCCGGTGGTCACCACGACCGCAACGACTGCCGGAACCTGGGCGTCCATCAGGTGTTTGAGGCTAACCGTTCCAAGGCCCGATGATCGGGGTTCTGGTGCGCCCGGCGCCTGCTTGCAACTGTTTAGCAAAAGTGATACTCTTGTAGACTGTGCTCACAACCGAGACGACGGAGCATCCGAGGAGGAAACATGCCTGAAGTGACCAACATCAGCACCATCTCGAAGGGCGTGACCGACCTGGCCCGCGACGCCGCCTATGTCGCCGTGGGGCTCGGCGTGCTGGGCTTCCAGCGCGCCCAGGTGCAGCGCGTGCGAGCTGCAGAACCTGCTCTCGAAGGACTTGTCCCTGGACCACCACCTCAGCAGCGTGCGCGAGCGAGCTGACCAAGGGCGTCACACAACTCGACGACCTTTTGGAGAACGCCACCCAGTTCATCGAGACCAGCCTGCAGCCACTCGAAGCACAACTTCCCGCCACGGTGACCGCTGACCACCAAGGCGCTCGAGCAGACCCGGGAGGTGCGGAGCCAGATCCGCCAGCGGGTCATCGACCGCCTGAGACCGCAGACGCCGGACGCGGACGCCGGACAGCGCTTCGGCGTTACTCCGCCTCCCACGAGGCCAGAACGTCGGCGAGCGTGGTGGCGAGCGGAATGGAAGGCGACCACCCGGTCGTCGTGTGCAGCAAGGTGGCGTCGCCTCGCAGCACCGGCACGTCGACCGGGCGCACCAACGTCGGGATCGATGACGAGCTCGAGGTCCGCCTGGGCCAGGGCGAGCAGCTGATCCGCCACATCGGCGATCGCCACGTCCTGGCCCGAACAGACGTTGTAAATCGTTCCTGCGCACGCCCTCGACGATGAGCGACCGGTAGGCGACCACCACGTCACGCACGTCGGTGAAGTCCCGCCTCGTGGTCAGACGTGCCCACGTCGCAGCGAGCGGGTCCCGGCCTTGCGCGCTTCCACGATCCGCTTGGCCAGGGCCGGTACGGCGAAATTGGGCGACTGCCCGGGTCCGATGTGGTTGAAGGGCCGCACGACGATGACCGGTTGGCGGTAGCCCCGCCACGCCTGCAGCGCCACCGCCTCGGCCGCCAACTTGCTGGCGGCATACGGGGTGGCCGGCGCGGTGGGGGTGTCCTCGCGCAGGGGAAGCTGCTCCGGGCTGACGACGCCGTACACCTCGGCCGAGCTCACGACGAGCACGACCGGCGGGGTTCTCCAGCGCTCGGGCCGCGGCCAACAGCTCGGCCGTGCCCAGCACATTGACCTTGAGCACCTGGCTCGGGTTCTCCCAGCTCTCGCCGACATGGGTCATGGCGGCCAAGTGGTAGATCGCTTCGGGCGAGGCATCGGCGACGACCTTGCGCAACGCCGGTCCGTCGGCGATATCCGTCTCGATGTCGATCGCCACCACGTCGTCACCGCAATCCTTGAGGTGCGCGGCCAGCCAATGGCCCACGAACCCCTTGCCCCCCGTGATCAACGCGCGCATCAGTGCACCCTACTGCGAGGCGCCAAGGCCCACCCAAAAGGCTCTGACGTGTGTGTCGACGCTGGCCGACCAGGTGAATTGCGCCGCGCGAGCGATCCCGGCCGCTCGGCGTCGCTGCACGTCACGAGCTTCACTTCCCCCGTGCCAGCGCCGATCCGCCAGCGCATCGGCCAGCGCAGCATCGTCGCCAGGAGGGACGAGAGCAGGCCGCGTCCTGCGCCATTTCGGCCATGGCCGTGCCCTCCGTCGTGATCAGCGGAGCGCCGCAGGCCAAGGCCTCGAGGGCGGGCAGCCCGAACCCCTCCTCCAACGCCGGGTAGGCGACCACGGTGGCCTGGCGCAGGAGTGCGGGCACGGCGTCGTCCGGCAGGTAGCCCAGCGCGGACGATCCGGTCGGCGTGGCGCGCCCGGGCCAAGGCCTGCTCGGTCTCGGCCAGACCCCAACCGATCTGCCCGCCGAGGACCAGGAGACGCCTCCTTCTGCCTGTCGGCGACCCGGTCGAAGGCGGCGATCGACGAGCGCCACCCCTTTGCGGGGTTCCAGACGTTCCGACGAAGGCGACCAACGGCCGGTCGGGGGGAACTCCGAGCTCCCGCGAGGAGGGCCCGATCGGCTCCGGCCGAGGGCTCCAGCGGCGTGAAGCGCGCGTGGTCGACCCCGTGGGGCGCCACGACGATCGGTGCCCGCACGTCGCAGCAGGCCCGCAGACGCGTGGCGGTGACCTCGCTCACACAGATGAGAGCAGCCGCGTGCGCGGCCGCCTGGCGGATCGCCCGCCGGAAGAAAAGCGCCTTGGAGCGCACGTGCCACTCGGGGTGATCGAAGAAGGTGCAGTCGTGGATCGTGACGACGCAGGGAACAGGTGCCCTCGCCGGCATCGTGTAGTGCGGCGCGTGGTGGACCTGCACGCCGAGCGTCGTCGAGCAAGCCGCGGGAAGCGAACCTGTTCGAAGGCGAGACGAGCCGGACGAGAGGCGGGAACCGACACCAACGACGCCGCGCCGCTCCGGCAGCTCAAGGTGTTCCAGCGTTCCTCGTCGCCGCGACGCGCCACCATCGTCGAGGCGATGTCGTCCCGGACACGACAGGCCCTGGCGCGATGGCCATGGTGTAGTACCCGGCCCCGCCCGGGCGAGCGGGGACGGCGGAGACGTCGAGGGAGACGGCGCAAGCGGCGCCGTCATGCCAGGCCTCTCCAGAGCCCGATGTGCTGCTGTGCCGCCTTCTTCCACGTGCGCGAGCGCGCGTGGGCCTGCCCCTCGTACGACCAGGTCGGCGCGCACGGTGTCATCGGTCAGGACGGCAGACGAGTCCGGCCGCGATGTCCGTCGACGTCGAAGGGGTCGACGATCCGCGCCGGTGGGGACCGGGCTCGTCGAGATCGACCACGCTCGGCACCTCGTTGGCGATGACCGACGGTGTCCCCGATTCGCATCGCCTCGAGCGGAGGAAGGCCGTAGCCCTCGGTCAAGGGGACGTAGGCAAAGGCCCGGGCACGTCGGTAGAGGCCGGTGAGGGTGGCGTCGCTGACGGCTCCGGCGAACACCACGCCTCGTTGGTCCTGCGGCCCCGAAAGGCTGCGGGCCCCAGCCGGTCGGGCCCACGATCACGAGCGGCCACGGCTCCGGGAGGTCGGGACGGATCTGGCCGTACGCCTGGAGCAGCCGGTCGACGTTCTTGCGGGGCTCCAGCGTGCTCACGGTCAGCAGGAACTCCCCGCGCACGCCCAAGCGCTCGAGCAAGGCCTCGGTCTGCACCGGATCCTCGGGGACGAGATGATCGCTGCCACCGTTCACGATGGTGATGCGGTCACTCTGCACTCCGTCGGCCAGCAGATCGGCGGCCACGAACTTGGACGTCACGACCAGCGCCGCATCGGAGTCCCGGGCGCGACACAGCGCCGCCTCGTGCCACTTTGCGCCCCGTGCCGTGGTGGCCTCGGGATGCCGACGCCACGCCACGTCATGCACCGTGACGACGTGGCGCACGCGATGCGCCGCTGCCGACAAGCGGAGCGGCCAGCGAGACCGAGTGCACGACGTCGAAGCCGGCCGGGGCGCGCACCCAACCGTGATCCCAGGCCCGGGTCAGCAGCGGGCCCGGCAGGTGTGAGGTCCGGACCGGCCGTCCGAAATCGTGCCAGTGGGTCCGGCCGCGATGCACTCGTCGGAAGGATCGGCCCCGGGACTCGGCTGGCCAGAAGGGAGAGATCGATCTCGTCGCCGTCGACGGCACATTGCGCCAGGCCGCCCAACAGCCCTCGGGCATAGGCGCCGATCCCTCCGGGGACGGCTCGGCGCAACTGTTCGACGGCCATCAGCACCTTGGGTCCCGTCGCCGTCAGCCACGACCGGCGCTCCCCACGTCGTGGTAGAGCTGGGCCAGGCCCTCGCCGCAGCGATCCCAGCTGAACGACGCCGCCCGTTCGGCACCCGGCCGCGACGAGGCGTGCCCGCGGAGCTCGGGATCGGTCAGCACGTCGTCCAAGCGCCTGCGACCAAGCCCGTCGTGGTCGCCGACGTCGACCATGGAGGCCCCGTCCCCCAACACCTCGGGCAGCGACCCGGCGCGGGTCGCCACGACTGGGACACCGGCCGCCATCGCCTCGAGCGGGAGGAAACCCGAATCCCTCGTAGAGCGGAGGGAAAGGCCAAGCACAGACGCTTCCCGTCAAGAGCGCAGACAAGCGTCGGCCTCGAGCCAGCCCGGTCCGCACCACCCTCGCGCCTGCCCGGGCCTGCGCGATTGCCGCGTCGAGTGCCTGCTCGCCCCACCCCGGCGGGCCGGCCAGCACGAGGGCCAGGTCAGCGTGACGATCGGCTAACTCGATCGAAGGCGCGCACGAGACCGGGAAGATCCTTGCGCGGTTCGGCCGTGCCGACGGCGAGCACGTAACGCCGGGTCCCCGGCCGGGAGGAACGAGGCCGGCCATGGACGCGTGCGTCGCCGCGATCCAGCTCGAGCGGCGGCGGCACGCCGGGCGCCACGACGCGCACACGAGCCGGGTCGGCGCCGAAGGCCTCGATCACCTCACCGGCCACGAAGGCCGAGTCCGTGTGCACCCAGGCCCCGCGTCGCAGCGCCTTCGCGTATCAGTCCCGGGTAGGCCAAGGTGGCCTCGATTGCAGAGCTCGGGATGGTGGAGCGGCGTGAGGTCGTGCACGGAGACGACTGCTCCCGCCCGCCTGGTCGGCGGCACGACGAAGTTGGTCCCGTGCACCACGTCGACGTTCCCGATGAACCATTCGATCGGCGGTCTCGCACCACGTCCCCACAGGGCATGCAGGGGCCGGGCCGGCATCGGCCGCTGCAGCCGCCGACACATTCGGGGGCAACAGGTCGTGGATCCCCGCCCGTCCTGCGCCAACTGACCGCGAAGGCGCGGACGTCGAGATCGGTCCGTTGCCCCAACGCGCCCAGTGCACCCAGGCAGAACACGCCGACACCGGTCCGATGGCCGAGAAGGGGCGTGGCGTCGAGTGCCACCGTGAGGCGCGGCCGCATCGACGCACGTCGCTCATGTGGCGGGCGTCCTCGGCACCGATGGAGCCTTGCACATGGCTCAGGCCGCGATCGCTCCACCGACGGTACGCGGATCGGCCTGAGCCGACCGAGGCCAGGGGCCAGCGCACCGATCGCGCGGTGCGCCTTCTATGCTCGCACCGTGCTTGTCACCCTCTGCGGCGGCGTCGGAGCTGCCCGCATGCTCTCCGGACTCGTGCGCGTGGTTCCTCCCGCCTCCATCACCGCCATCGTCAACGTGGGCGACGACACCGTCCTGCACGGCCTGCACATCAGCCCCGACCTCGACACGATCACCTACACGCTGGCCGGCATGGACAACCGCGAGACCGGATGGGGCATCGTCGGGGAGACCTGGACGGTCATGGACGAGTTGGCCCGCCTCGGGGGCGAGAGCTGGTTCCGCTCGGGTGACCGTGACCTGGCCACGCATCTGTACCGCACCGAGCGCCTGCACGCCGGCGACTCGCTCACCGAGGTGACGGCCGCACTGGCGACACGACGCCAGATCGGCATCCGACTCCTCCCGGTGACCGACGACCCCGTCCGCACCATGCTCACCCTGACCGACGACCACCGAGCTCGGACCCGCCGGCACCGAGGTGGCATTCCAGGACTACTTCGTCCGGCTGCACCACGACGTGGCCGTGGGTGCCGTCCGATTCGCCGGGGCCGAGACGGCCCGAGCGACCACGCCGGTGCTCGAGGCGCTCCGTCGAGGCGGAGCAGCATCGTCGTGTGCCCGTCCAACCCGATCGTCTCGATCGGACCGCTCCTCGCCGTCCCGGGGATTCTGGCCACCCTCACCGCGCGACGAGACGACGTCATCGCGGTGTCGCCGATCAGTCGCCGGCGCCGCGTTGAAGGGCCCGGCCGACACGGCTGCATGCGCGAGCTGGGGACCGAGCCCTCGGTCGTCGGCGTGGCGCGTCTGTACGCACCGTGGGTCAGCACCCTCGTCATCGACGAGGCAGATCGGGACCACGCGGCGGCGGTCGAGGCCGAAGGGGTACGTTGCGTCGTCGCCCCGACCATCATGGACTCCCCCGAGCGCGCGGCCGCCCTGGCGCGAGTGGTGATCGACGCCGGTGGCTGACGGCATCACGCTCATTCCGCTGCGCGGCATCGGCGAGATCGAGCCCGGGACCGACCTGGCCCGCATGGTGGCGGACGCCCTGGCGCCGGACATCGCCGGACGGGCCCGCGTTGCATGACGGGCGACGTGCTCGTCATCACCCAGAAGGTGGTCTCCAAGGCCGAGGGTCGCCTCGTTGCCATCGATCCCGACGATCCGGAAGCCAAGACCGCGCTGGTCGAACAGGAGTCGGTCCGCATCGTGCGCCGGCGCGGTGACCTCATCATCAGCGAGACCCGGCACGGATTCATCTGCGCCAATGCCGGCATCGACCTCTCGAACGTCGCGCTCGGGAACGGCCGCGCTTGCTCCCCGAAGACTCCGACCGCTCGGCCCGCCGGATTCGGGCCGGCCTCCGTGCGCTCCTCGGCGTGGATGTCGGCGTGATCATCTCCGACACGTTCGGTCGCACCTGGCGCCGCGGCGTCACCGACGTGGCCATCGGCTGCGCCGGGGTGGCCGCCGTGATCGACCTGCGCGGCACGCTCGACGCCAACGGTCGAGAGCTCGTCGCCACCGAGATCTGCGTGGCCGACGAGCTGGCGTCGGCGGCCGAGCTGGTCATGGGAAAGGACCGGGGCATCCCGGCGGCCATCGTCCGTGGCGTCCCCGCCGAGTGGCTGCGCCGCGCCTCGGTGCACGCCGAGATCGTGCGCCCGCCCGAACGAGGACCTCTTCCGCTGAACCGCCGCGTCAGCCGCTCAGGTGACTGCTGGCGCACGAACTCCAGCACGGCGCGCGGTGCCGTCGGCCAGCTGCGTCCACGGACGCCATCCGAGCTGGATCGCCGGCCCGCTCGATATCGAGACTCGAGCGCAAGAGCTCTCCGGGACGCAAGCGGAGCCATCACGGTGGACGGTTCCACCCCGGCCTGCTCGGCCATGGTGGTGTAGAGCTCGTTCACCGAGGTCTCGGTGCCCGTCCCGATGTTGCAGGTCAGCCCACCCCCGCGGGTGGCCGCCCGCACGAAGGCATCGACGACGTCATCGACGTAGACGAAGTCCCGCGTCTGCCCGCCGTCCCCGAAGATCGTGACCGGTTCACCCCGCAAGAGGCGATCGGCAAAGATCGCCACGACACCGGCCTCGCCGTGCGGATTCTGACGGGGTCCGTAGACGTTGGCGAGGGCCAAGCGCGGAGAACTCCAGCGCGTGCAGCTCCCGGTAGGCCACCAGGTAGTCGAGCACCGCCTTCTTCGCCACCCCGTACGGGGAGAGCGGTTGATGGGGGTGCGCTTCGCGTACCGGCAGATCTTCGGGTGCCGGCTCGCCGTACAAGGTGCCGCCGCTGGCGGCGAAGATGACCCGCTCTGTCTCGGCCTGACGCGCTCCTTCGAGAACGTGGAGGGAGCCGACGATGTTCACTTCGGCATCGAAGGCCGGCCGGGCCACGGAGACCCGCACATC
This sequence comes from uncultured Acidimicrobiaceae bacterium, assembly GCA_963737745.1. Lineage (GTDB taxonomy): Bacteria > Actinomycetota > Acidimicrobiia > Acidimicrobiales > RAAP-2 > Bog-473. The sequence goes on from CAVTTR010000007.1 coordinate 141,790, forward strand.
CGCCTGGGCCGCCAGGTGGAAGACCAGTTCGGGCCGGCGTCGGACCATGAGGTCGATGACCGCCGGCGCGGTGATGTCGAGGTGGTGGATGGTCAGCGCCCGCCCGGCACTGGCTCGCGCATCGGCCAGATTGGAGAGCGATCCGGTCGAGAAGTCGTCGATGACGTCGACCTCATGTCCCTCGACCAGCAGTCGATCCACCAAGGTCGAACCGATGAACCCGGCTCCTCCCGTCACCATCGTGCGCATCTGAGACTCCTAGCCCGCCACTCGTTCGCCGTCGACCAGTGTTCCCGAAGCGACCACTGCGCCCGCGTGCCCAACACCGAGATCGGACGGACGTCGGCCCGCTGGCCGACGGTGGCATGCGGCCCGAGCACGGAGCCGGCCACTTTGGCGTCGCCGCCACATGGCTGCCCTCCATCAGGACCGAGTCGATGACCACCGCGCCCGGCCTCGATCACCGACCCGGCGCCGAGCACCGAGCGCTCCACCCGCGCCCCAGCGGCGACGGAGCAATCCCGCGAAAATGACGGATGGGCCCGACGACCTCCCCGTCGATCGTGCTCACGCCCTCGACGAAAGACCCCGATCACCGCGCTCGTCGACTCCGGGCAGTCGGCACGCCCTTGCGTTGCCCCGACACCAGATCGCGGTTGGCCTGCAGGTAGGCCGCCGGCGTCCCCGTGTCGAGCCAGTACCCGTCATCGGACCGGGCGAAGAGCACCCCGCTGCGCACCATGGCCGGAAAGGTCTCCCGTTCGATCGAGACGCGCCCGGTGGAAGGGATCCGCTCCAACACCGACGCTTCGAACACATAGGTGCCCGGCATTGATCTCGTTGGTCGGCGCCTCGTCGCGCGGCGGCTTCTCGACAAAGGCCGTGACCCGTCCCTCGCTGTCGGTCGGCACGACGCCGAAGGCCGACGGGTCGGGCACCGGATGCAGCGCGATCGTCCCTTCGGCGCCGCTCTCGCGATGGAAGGCCACGAGAGACCCGAGGTCGAGGTCGGTGAGGACATCACCGTTGACGACGACGAACGTCTCGTCGACGTCCGCCGTACGTGGCCGCGAAGCGCACGGCACCGGCCGTGTCGAGCGGTTCGGGCTCGACGGCATAGGTCAGGCGGACGCCCGACGCATGGCCGTCGGGATAGGCCTCCTTGAAGGCGTCGGGCAGGTAGCCCAGCGAAAGGATCGCCTCGTCCACGCCGTGCGACGCCAGGTGCGCCAGCACCCGCTCGATCATCGGCACCCCGACGATCGGCAGCATCTGCTTGGGCGTCGACAAGGTGAGGGGCCGGAGCCTGGTCCCCTCGCCACCCACGAGGACAACTGCCTTCATTAGCCGGACGACTTGGTGGTGGTGGTCGTGGTGGCCGACTTGCTGGTCGTGGTGGTCGTGCCGGAGGCCGCGGTGGTCGTCGTGGTCGTCGGTCGCCGCGGTCGTGGTCGTCGTCACCGGCGCCGACGTGCCGTTGATGGCTTGCAGGAGGGCGAGTTCGGTCGCCGACGGCACCTTGGGCAGCGGCTTGCGTGGACGGTCCGAACCCCAGCGTGATCAGTTGGCTGTTGCGAAGCTTGAGGTTGGCCGGCTTCGAGGTGTAGTTGCCGCCCACCTGCTTGGTCTCGCTCCCGCTCTTCTGGCTCGTCGTCGACAGGGTCCACGAGCGAGCCCGCACCACGCCCACCTGGCCGGCGTCCGGCGTCCCCTTGGCGCACTTCTGGCCGTTCTTGTAGGCCACGCCCCCGGGATACTGCACCGAGGTGTTGGTCAGCTTCAGCGTCCGCGTACTCCTTGGCGAACTTGCCCAGCGTGGCGTTGTTCCCCGCCTCGCTGCCGGTCTTCGGCGCGATCAGCAGGACCCCGCTGCCCGTGGTGGTGAGGCCGTTCGCCGAGCCCGAGGCGGTGGCGGGGAGTGCCGGCTCCGCTTTCCCGCAGATGTCGAACGCCAGGGCGGCGTGCCAGGTCTGTCCCACTGTCGGGCGGCACCGCCGAGGGCGACTTGGCATAGTGGTACCGGGCCAGGGCGACCGAACCGATGCCGAGCAGCACGATCAGCACGAGCGCGGCATACCAGTTGATCGGCATTTGTCCGCGATAGGACGTGCCTCCTCCTGTCGCGGCGGCGCGTGCGACCGACTTTCCCGTAGAGCTTCTGGCCATGGCGGGACGAAACCCTACAGCCTCGACGGGTCCCCCCTGGCTGCGGGCGACTTCCGTTCGGCTCAGTTCACGAGAAGAGCGCCACCGTCTCGGGGTGGACAGACGATGGCAGCGCCGACGTCCCACCGTGCCTGCACCGAGTCCCGGTGCACCGACCGGCGCCGTCGGTGGCCAGGCAGAGCAATTCCTCCATGGTCGGACCGCAGGCCCGCCCTGTTCCCCATCGATCTCCGTGGCCCAGAGCAGGCCCCGGTAGAGGCGTTCGTCGTAGGGACTGGCCCGCAGACCCCGGCGGATCGCCCAGTCGGCCTCTTCGCCATGCCCCCGATGGCCAGGAAGTGTTCGGCCGCCTTGCAGAGCGGTGTCGACCACCATCGATCTCGACCTCGGGCCTGGGTGCCGTCGAGGACGGCCCAATCGGCGAGGTGCAACCCGTCGAAGGGCCGACCACGCACCATGGCCAGCGCATCCTTCCACCGGGCCGGGTCAGGAGTCGGCGGCGGCCAGGGCGAACCGCTCCACGTCGGTACCCGACCGTGTCGGCCAATCGCAGACGTCGCCCGCGGCGCGGGAGGTGCTCGCTCCCGCTCTGCCGATCGACCGAGGGCTCGCCGGGCCACCGAGGCCGTCGAGTGGAGCGTGGATGCGGCGATGCAGCGGTCCGTCCAGAGCGCCGTCGCCCAGACATCGCTCGCGGGCTCCTTGACGATGGAACGCCAGATAGACAACCAGCTCCCGCGAAGCTGCTGCGGCAGAAGGGGCGGGCCGCACCACGGATCTCCACCGGACCCAGGACGGCCACTTCGATCTCAGGATGAGGTGCCGCCGATGAACGTCGCTTCGGGAACAGTGCGACTCGACGAGCAGACATGCCAGTGAACGGTCGACGCTGCACGGCCGCCGATGCGGACGGCCGGGTCTAGCGTCGGAGAAGCTTGCGCAGCACGCACGTCGAGCGAGAAACGCCCGGTGCCCAGCAGGGCGATGATGAGGGCAAGGGCGGCGAGGGCGACATTGAGCTCATAGCCCGAGCCAGAACTGTTCCCGATGACGCCGTGGCCGAAGGTCACCGTGATCATCGCGATCACCATGTCACCGAAGAGCCCGGCGGCGGCCAGGCGCCCGAAGATGCCCGAGCCCGACCGCGGCTGCCCCCGAAGAACTCGATGATGCCGCCCAGAACGGCGAAGAACGTCCCCGGATGGAGATGGGCGACATGGGCGAAATACACCGCCTGAGGATGAATGCCGCCGCGACCGAACGCGCCGAAGAGAGTGCCCGCTCCGTGGTAGATGAAGATCCAAGCCAGCCCGATCCGACCCGGCCAGGAGCGCCAGGTCGCGCGAGAGGCGGGCATCTCGGGTCGAGCGGAACCGCTCGCTGACGTCGCGCAGCCGTTGCGTCTGTGTCGTCATCGTCATGCGGCCTCCTGCGAGGCCACAGGAGCCGGCCGGGGGTGCATGGCATTCGTGCGCATGGTCAACGAGTCCCCTCTGGTCGTTCCGGTACGCCGGATGCTCTCTAACTTAGAAGGAGTTACGAGTGAGCGCTCGACAGGGATTGCCGGCTGAGCCCGTCCAGCTACTTGACTGTCAAGCTCATTGACTATCTTGTGAGCGGAGGCGGTACCCTCCGGAGATGCCGAGCGTCCGTCGACGAAGAGGTCGTCATCCCGGCCCTCCTGCGAGCGGCCCGCGGCAGCTATCGCAGGCCATCTCCAGCGCGGCTGGCCGAGGCGGGATTCGAGGACCTGCCCCGCAATGGTGGCTTCGTGCTCGAGCGGCATGCATCATCACGGTGGATCGGCGGTGGACATGATCCGCGGCCTCGGCGTCACCAAGCAGGCCGCCAGCCAGCTGATCGACACCCTTGGTCCTGCGGGGCTATCTCACCCGGAGTCTGAATCCCGACGACCGGCGTCGGATGACGATCGAGCTCACCGAGCGGGGTCGGGCCGCCGCCGACCGCCGTGCGTCCGGGGTAAAGGCGATCGATGCCGAACTGGCCGACATGCTGACCGAGGCCGAAATGGCCGGGCTTGCGTGCCGGCCTGGTGGCACTGGGCCGGATCAAGGAGCAGAGCGCAGGAGGCCACAAATGACGCAGCCACCGACCTCGATGGTGCTCCTCCACGGCTTCGCTTCTACGTTCGATCACAACTGGCGCCAGACCGGATGGGTGGACATCCTGGGCGACTTCGGGTGCGACGTACCCGAGATCGATCTGCCGGGCCACGGCTCGTCCCGCCGAGACGTCGATCCGCGAGGACTATGCCGACGTGGAGGCGGAGGTCTTCGCCGCTCTGCCCACCCCCGGTCCGCTCTCTGCGGTCGGATTTTCTGCGGGGGCCGATCTCTTGTTGCGCTTGGCCGTCGCACACCCTTCACACTTTCGAGCGGATCGCTCTCCTCGGCCTGGGGGACAGCGTCTTCGAGGCCAATGACACGAGCGGATTCGTCGGACACGTTGGCGTCAGAGACGGAGCCCGAGGACGTCCAGGCGCGCCTCTTCCACCGGCTGGCCCGCTCCACCGGGAACGATCCCAAGTCGATCTCGGCCTTCATACGCCGGGAGCGGCCGCCCCTTCAGCGAGGAGGAGCTGGCCACACTGACCTTTCCCGTGCTCGTGGTGCTCGGTGAACGCGACATGGTCAGACCGGCGACCGCCTTGGTCGCTGCGCTGCCCTCGGCCACGCTCGTCACTCTGCCCGGCGTCGATCACTTCGCCACGCCCTCTGACTTCGGCGCCATCGATGCCACCTTGAGGTTCTTCGGGCTGGAGTGACGAGGCAGAGGCCCCGAGTGAGCACGATCGGGTCCACCTATGGGGTGTAGGTCAGCGGGTGGGGACGGAGGGATTCGAACCCTCACTGGAGGCGGTTTAAGCGCCCTGCCTCTGCCGATTGGGCTACGCCCCCCGAGACTGGTCTCCTCTGTGGTGAGGTGATCATAAGCCGACCCCGCTCATGCGTTGCTTCGCTGCTCTCGGTACGCTGGGCGACGTACCTCTTCCCGTCCTCCGTAACCGTTTCTCGATCCATCCTCCCTCGCGGTTGGAGCGGGCCCGACCGATTGCTGTATCTGTGCTGTTCCTGGCCGGCGTCGTCGGCGCTCTCTACGTGGCAAGCAGGGTTGTCCCGTGACGCCGGCGCAGCGCATCAAAGTGTGGAGTTCATTGGAGTGGCCGTCATCGTGGCCATGGTCGTCCTCGGGCGGCGGGCGCCAACGCCGGAGCACGCGGGACTGGGCGAGCGGAGTCGTCCATGCCCTGTGGCACTGGCGGACGCAACCGAAGACGAAGAAGGTCTCCTCGTGGTGTGGGGTGCCTTGATCACCGGCGTTGTCGGTTGGGACCTTTTCAGCTTTCTCGTCCAGTCGTCCTCCTTTCCTACGCTGAGCACGCTGGTCGGTCACATCACCCATCACCCCCTGGGTCGGGGTCTCCTCTTCGCCACCTGGTTGCTGGTCGGGGCGTACGCAGTCGTCGGGTGGCGCGTTGCGACGCGGCGATGAGGACGGTCCTGGCGATCACGCCCGGGCTGGCGGTGTGGTCGACGCTGGCCGTAGGTGCGGCGGCATGGCTGGCTGTTCTGACACTCTCCGCCCGACCTCTCGTCGGGCCCCGCTCGGTCGTCCGCTGGATCCTGACGTCGTGGCGATCCCGATTCCTCTTCGTCGCGGCATGGTGGATTGTCGGTTGGCACGTCTTCTGCCAACGTCCCTGACAGTCAGGCCGGCAAGGGTGCACCGAGCGGCCGATAGCGCTCCCAGACGGAAAGCTCCTCGTTGCGCGGCGCATCGACCGCGGCGGACTGAGCTGACCGAAGACCATGGTGGATCGCCGTCGGGGGTCCCACGCCGGCCACTCCAGATCAGCCTGGGTCGGATTCCCCGTACGCGCGAAGGCGAGCCAGGCCTGCTGCATGCGTCTCGACAGCGTCTCCACCTCGAGGCCGGCACCCGTGAACATCTGCACGGCCGGTACATGCACCACGCCGAAGACAAACGGGAGCTCCAGCGCATGGCACGCTCCCAACACTCCGCCGAAGGCGGGGGACTCCCACTCGAAGAGATAGACATAGCTGTTCGGCACCGTGGGCGGCCTGCGCCGCCGCCAACTGGAGGCTGGGCCAACGAAAGACGCCGTCGCTCCCGAGGGCGATCATGAGGGCGCGCGGATCGATGCTTTCGGAGCGGGCCTGGCGGACATTTCGATACTCCTCGATCAACTCCTCGCTCGGCACATCCGGCGCCGCGTTGTCGAGCCAGCGCACCACGCCTGCCTCGTCGAGCGCCGTCAGTTCGGGGCGCCCCAGCCCGAAGAGCGCCAACTCGTCGCGGTTCGTGCCGATGAGCAGGTCGACCCTCGCCGCTTCACCCCGCCGCGACCGCCTCCAGCGGGTGCTGCGGCAAGAAGACGCCATCGACGACCGGCAAGAAACGGCAGAGGGATCAGGCCGGGATCGGGCCTCCGCCGGGCGATCTCCTCGGTCGCCGCCAGCAAGTCGGCGAACGGAACGGATACCAAGGCCTCTCGCGTGCACGCGGCGACTCCCAGTGCCGCCGCCAGCCGGTCCGCGACACGTTCGGCTTCATCGATCGAGTGCACATGCACACCGCCGCTCTGCACGATGGCGCGGTGAAACAGCCCGGCCGCCGACGGTGCTCCCAAAAGAGCGGCCACGCTGAAGCCGCCGGCGGACTCACCGAAGAGCGTGACATTGGCCGGGTCACCCCCGAACTGCGCGATGTGGTCGCGCACCCAGCGCAACGCCGCGACCTGATCGTGGAGTCCCCAGTTCCCGATGTAGCCGTCGGGATCGTCCAGACCTCGATGCCCGAGGAACCCCAGCGCGCCCAGTGCGGTAGTTGATCGTGACGACGACGACGTCACCATTGCGCACGAGATGGTCACCCCGATAGAGGAAGACCGAACCACTGCCCGAGGTGAACCCCCCGCCGTGGATCCACACCATGACCGGACGACCGCCCCCCGGCGTCGTCATGGGATGCTCGGGAATCTCGCGGGTCCAGATGTTGAGCGTCAGGCAGTCCTCGCTCCGCACATCGCCGGCCTCGGGATCCGATGGGCTCGCGATGCCGCCGGCCGCCACGATCTGCGGGGCAATCGGCCCGAAGGACGACGCATCACGCACGCCGTCCCAGGGCAGCGGGGGTTGCGGCGGCCGCCACCGCAAGGGTCCTTCCGGTGCCCGGGCATAGGGAATACCGGAGAACGACCACTGATCTTCCCGCCATACCCCGCGAACCCGCCCTCCGCCACGGTGACGACGCCATCCATTGCAAGCACCATATGAAGTGTTTGCGTCGGGGTCAACCACAACCCCGTGTGGTGTGCATGCAAATCGGCGAGCGTGGACACGCAGTGCAACCGTGTCGCAACCGTGACGGAACACGATGCGCTCCCTGCCGCTTGCGACCGAGGGGTTACTGTTTCGATGTGTCATCAGTGCATTGTCGGAACACTGGACGCCGGATCTCGACGCGGGCTGTTCGCTCGCGGCGCGCTCGTCGTAGCCATACTCGGATCCGCCGGATTCTTCGCGACGCGGGCAGGAGCAGTTGGATCGACCACGCCGACGACCACGCCCGGACCCGCTCCGAATCAATCGCAGATCAACGCGGCCAAGTCGCAAGTGGCACAGATCGAAGCCACCCTTGAGCCAGGAAGAACAAGCGAACGTCGGCCCTCGACAACCAGTACGACACCGCCGTCCAGAACTTTCGTGAACGCGCAGAACGCGCGTGCAGACGATCACCGCCAAGATCGTCCACACCAAGGCGCAAGTGGCGTCCAGATCGCAAGCACCTGACCAACGACGCGGTCAAGGCCTACATCTACGGCACGCCGCAATCGAACTTCGCCGTCGCTCTTCTCTTCCTCTGCCACCATGGGCGAGGCCCGGAACCAGTACACCCAGCAGATCGTCGGCAACCTGGCCAAGGCCAGGAATGCGCTGCAGACTTCCGAGGCCAGCCTCGTCTCACAGAAGGCCCAAGAGGAGACCCTGGCGGCCCAAGCGCAGAGCCCAGGCCGCGCAGGCCAAGACGCTGGCCGCGGCCAACCAGCAGGAGGCGGCGGCCACGAAGGCCACCCTGAGCCAGGTCCAGGGCCAGTTGGCCCAGGAGGTGGCCCAGGCCGCCGTCGAAGAAGCGCAGCAGGAGGCGGCGGCGGCCGCCAGCAGCGGCCACTGCGGCGCAGCGACAGCGGGCCGCCGCGGCCGCCCAGGCCGCCGCCACCGTGGCCCAGACCGTCGGGGGATCGGCCAGCGGAGCGGCGGCGACCACCGCCGCCAATCAGGCCGGGGGGCCGTCGAACTACATCGGGGCCGGTCGGCGGAACGGGCGCAGGAACGGCGCAACAGCTGGCGGTCGTCCAGGCGGCGGAATCCCAGTTGGGCGTGCCCTATGTCTTCGGGGGTGCCAGCCCGTCACAGGGTTTCGACTGCTCGGGTCTCGTCCAGTGGGCCTGGGGGCAGGAGGGGGTCTCCATCCCGCGCACGACCGAGGTGCAGTGGCCCGCCCTCACCCACGTCTCGTTGGGCGCGCTCGAACCCGGTGACCTGCTCTTCTATTACAACCTCGACGCCGACAACCAGGTCGACCACGTGGTGATGTACGTCGGGTCAGGCCCCTACGGCACCGACACGGTGATTCAGGCGCCGTTTACGGGCGCCACGGTGTCGTACTCGCCGATCTTCACCACGGGGCTCATCGGAGCCGCTCGCCCCTGAGCATCGAACGGTCCCGGGCTCGTCAGACGTCGCGCCCGGATGGCAACCACTCCCCGGCCAGCTCGGGCTCGCGCACCGACCATTCCTCCGAGGTGATGCCGTAGCGCACGTGGTCCTCCCACACCCCGTCGATCTCCAAGAATCGCTCGGCGATGCCTTCTTGGCGGATCCCGAGCTTCTCGACCACCCGGCGGCTGGCCGAGTTGCGCGGGATGATCGAGATCTCCACCCGGTGCAACGAGATCGCCTCGAAGGCAAAGCGAAGCGTCACGACGACGGCTTCGGGCACGAAGCCTCGCCCGGCCAGCGCCTCGTCGATCCAGTAGCCGATGCACGCACTCTGGAACGGCCCGCGTTGAATGGACGACAGCGTCACCTCCCCGGCGAACCGCTCGCCGACGAAGATGCCGAACCCGTAGCCACTTCCAAGGTGCCGCTCGCGCTCGCGGATGCCGCACCGGGCGGCGAAGCTCGCCCTGTCCTCGGAGGGCACCGGTGCTCCCTTTGGGCGAGGCTCCCATCGCAGCAACCATGAGCCGCAACGAGTACGCACCTCGTGCCACTCGTCGAAGTCCTGCTCGGTCAGAGGTCGCAGCATGACGCGCTGCCCGTGGAGCTCGAGGGGAGCATGACGCACTGCTCTGGCCGCACTCATCCGTCGAGTACCTCCTTCAATGCACCGAGCAAAGCCAGGACATTGCGACGACGCGCCGTGTGCCCCATGCATCCGATTCGCCATACCTTGCCGGCCAGTTGTCCGGCGCCGGCGCCGATCTCGATGCCGTAGCGTTGCAGGAGGAGCCGACGGCAATCAGCCTCTGTCATTCCGTCGGGCAAGCGACGATGGAATTTCGACGGTCGTCAGCTGTGGCAAACGGTGGTCCGCTTGCGCGAACAAGCTTCAGGCCCAGCGCCTCGAGTCCATCCTGTAGGAGCTGTCCGCATTCTGCGTGCCGGGCTCGGGCCGCGTCGAGGCCCTCGTCGAGAATCGCTCCCAATCCGGCGTGGAGCGCGCGCCACCATGGTCACCGGAGCCGTGTGGTGGTACACCCTCGCCGCCTTCGCCGCTGTTCTGCACGTAGCGCGACAGCAGGTTGAGGTCCAGGTACCAACTCGAAGGACGCTCGACCATGCGCTCGCGGGCCCGACTCGAAACCGTCAGGGGTGAAAGGCCCGGTGGGACGCCGAGGCACTTCTGCGTCCCGCTGTAGGCGATGTCGACCTGCCAGTCATCGACCGCCACCTCAATGCCGCCCAACGACGTGACCATGTCGACCAGGAGGAGCGCATCCCCTTTCCGCTCGCCCAGGGGTGCGATGTCGTTGCGGACACCGGTCGAGGTCTCGGCATGGACGACGGCGATGATGGAAGGATCCGGATGGGCCGACAGGAGCTCGTCGGGGGAGATGGGCGTGCCCCACGGCGCGTCCACCCGGATGACGTGCGCCCCCAGGCGGTCCGCCACCTCGCACATGCGCTCGCCGAAGACACCGTTGACCCCGACCACGACCGGATCCCCGGGCCGGACGAAATTCACGAAGGAGGCTTCCATGCCGGCCGAACCCGTGCCGCTCAGGGGCAGGGTCAGCGCGTTGGCCGTGGCGAAGACCTGGCGCAGGCGCTCATTGGTGGCGTCGAGAATGGCCAGGAATTCGGGGTCGAGGTGCCCCAGGACCGGCCCGGCCAGGGCCTGCGCCACCTCGGGATACGGATTGGAGGGACCCGGGCCCATCAGCAGGCGGTCGGAGATCGGCACCGGCGCATCGTGGCAGAACCTTGCTCGCCTGCGCCAACGCGCCCCCGGTCAAATCGCCCCTTCCAGTAGATTGCCTGCGTGGAACGGGTTCTCTTTGCGCACCGGGTACTTCCCGCGCTCCCGCCCGATGTGGCGCACGATCCCGGGCCCTTACGCCGAATGGGTGCAGCGCCGCGAGGAACGACGGTCCTTGCGCAGTTCGTGGTCCGACCCGATGCCGCAGCCGCTCCACCTGGTCATGGTCATCGCCGGAGAGCCACCGCCCGAGACGGTCCGCGACGTTGCACGCCTTGCAGCAGCAGACGTCCACCGACTGGACGCTCACGGTGGTCGTCGAGAATTCCTGGCAAACGGCCTTTACCGCCCTTCTCGGCGTGTCGGGCCTGCAACGGACCAGCCAGCGGGTGCGGGTCGAGATCGTCGCGGACGCGATCGCTCACCAGCACAGATGCTCCAGCTCGGGATTGGCCGCCAACGCCGGGTCCAACGTCTCCCTGCTCTTCCCGGGGGACGTCTGGGCCCCCGATGCCGTGGCGCAGCTGGCCAGCTCGCTCTCCCCTCGACGGTCGTCTACGCCGACGAGGACACCGTCACGTCGCGGGTCGAGCACGTCGACCCACGCCTCAAACCGGCGTACTCCCCCGAGTTCCTCCTCTCCTCCTCCTACATGGGAAGGCCGCTGGCTGTCGGATCCGAGATCGTGCCTCGCCTGGGGGCCTGACCGGCAGCCTCCCCGACCTCGAGCACGATCTCGCCCTGCGGGCCTGCGAGGCTGGCGGACGCAGGTCGTCCATCTCCCCGAGGTCCTGTGCCACCGCCTGCTCCCCCGGCGGACTCCGGCCGCGACACCGGGCACGACGTCGGGCACGTGACCGCCGCCCTCGAGCGCCGGGGCGAGGCGGCAGTGGTCATTCCCGGCCCGGCCCGGGGCACGTACCGGGTGCGCCGACACGCCGCCGGCGCGCCGAGCACCACCATCATCATCCCCTTTCGCGACGAGCCCCGATTCATGCGCGCCTGCATCGAGTCGATCGATGCCACGCGGGGCATCGGCAAGGTCGACTTCGTGCTGGTCGACAACGGCTCGGTGCAGCCCGAGACCCAGACGCTGATCGAACGACTGGCCCAGCGCGACGACGTCGTGGTGCTTCCCGACGCGCGGCCGTTCAACTGGTCCGAGCTCAACAACGCCGCCGCCGCAGGTGGCGACCGGGCGACGTCTTCCTCTTCCTCAACAATGACATCGAGGCGAACGAACCGGGCTGGATCGACATCCTGGCGGCGCAGGCCATGCGTCCCGAGGTCGGCGCGGTCGGCGCCCGCCTGCTCTATCCCGATCGGCGACTCCAGCATTGCGGCGTGGTCATCGGCATGGGCGGCGCGGCCGATCACGTGCTGGCCGGGCTCGACGACGGAGCCGCCGGCTATCTCAACATGGCCACCTCGACCCGTGAAGTTGCCGCCGTCACCGGCGCGTGCCTGGCCACCCGCCGCGAGCGTGTTCGAGGCCCTGGGTGGGTTCGACGACGCGCTCGGGGTCGATCTCAACGACATCGACTACTGCCTGCGGGCCCAACGCGAGCGGGCTGAAGGTGCTGTACGAAGCGAACGCCGAGCTCATCCACCACGAGTCGCCCAGCCGCGGTTTCGCCGGCGGCACCAGGGACATCATCAAGTTCATCGAGCGCTGGAAGGCGTCGATCCTGTCGGGCGATCCCTACCTGAGTCCCCATCTCACCCGGGATAGACTCGCTCGTGCGCGCTGCGCGGTCCCAACGAAGAGGAATGGTGGCATCAATGGTACGCGAGCATACTCGAACAATTGAGCGACCACCTCGTCCCCGACGCGACGTGTCCGATGACGCGACGCCGCGCATGTTCAAGCGGTCAGCGGATCGTCACCGACCGCTTGCAACCGCTTCGCCACGGTCCGCGAGATTGTCAAGCTGCACGCGAATGGCTCATCCGGATCGTGCCGCCGGACAAGCCGTCGCCCGGGGCAGCGGGGCATCCGCGTGGTGCGACGCATCTTGAACCGGTGCCGGCAGCGTCGATCGCGAGATCATCGCCGATGTCATCAGGGCCATCGACGCGCTGGCGTTGCGCTGCGACGAACTGTCCGATCGTTTGGAGCATCAACACATCGTCCTCGACGACGCCGTCACCATTCTCGGGGAGGAGCTGACACGTCTCCGGGCCGAATCGGGACCGCTGGTCACGAGCACGGCGCGAGGACCGCCCTGCCCTCGTCCTCGCATCAGGAGTGATGTGACCGACCGACACGATGACGCTCTTCCTCAGCCGAGCCTGGAGGACGTCCGGACTCGGAACTGTCGTTCGTGACCCGCGCCGTGGCCGGGGCGGCGTCTCGGACGAGCCCGGTGACCGTGGTCGTCCCGTCCCCCGCCGGGCCGACCGAGCCCGACGGGGCGTTCGACCTCTTCGGCGCCGGGCGTCGGGCGACGAAGGATCGTGGCCGCGCTCCTCACGAAGCGGCGTGGCCGGCCGACCTCCCGGCGGCGACCGACCATCATCGTCGACGAGCCCGATCACGCCGCGCTCGCCCTTCTCGACCTGCATGCCCCGGACTACACGGTCCACGCCATCTCGCCTTCAGACCGGCGACCAGGGCCCGATCTCCTCGTTGAAATTCGCGGACGCCTCCGAGAGCCGGGGGCCCGGACTTCATCGGCCTGCACGTGCCGATCAATCCCCTGGCCGCGACCCACCGCCACAACGGGCTCGGGTTCACCGGCTACCTCCTCGTGCTCTCGGACCGGGTGGGCGCACCCGACGTCAATCCCGCCCACCGCCATGGCGGCGTGGCTGACCGCGCGCTTTCCCGACTCTGGACGTCGTGGTCATCGAAGACGCCACGGCCGCCGTGTGGCGGGGGCGTGTCCTGCGCGGGATGATCGTCGCGTCTACACCCGGACCGACCTGTGGCGGCTGCTGGCCCACGCCCGCGTGACCGTCGACCTCGCCCCGGGCCGCATCATCGCCCGCGAGTGCGTCGAGTCGCTCCGCTTCGGAACGCCGATCATCGTTCCCGAGCAGAGTGCGGCCCAACCGCACGCCGATGCCGGTGGGGGCATGACATTCGCCGATGTGCCCGAACTCTTGGCGTGCGTCGCTCGCCTGTGCGACGACACGACCGCACGCCGCCATGTCGAGTCAGGGGCGACGCTACGCCGACGCGCACTACGGAGACCAGGACTTCTTCGTCGACAGCGTGGCCCGATGCACTCGGCACGCCCATCCTGAGCACGCGGTAAGCGGACAACGTCGAACTCACTCCCTTCGACGACCCTCGCTCAGACGAGCGATGTCCGGGGAGGCCAGGCCAGCGAGAGCGACTCGTGGGCCAGCGAGAGGTTGGGGCTGTAGGCGGGGTCGTTCTCGATCCACGCCCCCCAGCGCTGATGCAGGTAGCGAATGTCGCGATCGAACCGCACGGCGTCTTGGCCCTTCGAGCGGGTCCGCCCTCTTCGTGACCGATGTGGCGGATCAATTCGGCATAGGGCGTCCACGCCGGTTCGCCACCCGGCCTCGTGCAGGCGAAGGCAGAGATCGACGTCGCCGAAGACTCCCGGTGAAATGCTCCTCGGAGAAGCCCCCCACCTGGTCGAACGCCTCCCGCCGGACGGCCAGGCAGGCCCAGCTGACGGCGGAGGGGCAGTGGGCCAGGCGCAGGCGCCCCGAATAGCCGTGACCCAGCCGGTGATAGCCCAGGCGATGGGGATTGCCCACGGTGCCCCCAATGCCGATGACATAGCCGGCGTGCTGTACCAGCAGGTCGGGGTAGAGGAGCTTGGCGCCGACGCAACCGATCCCGGGATGGGCGAGCATGCCCACCATCTCGTGCAGCCACGAATCGCTGAGCACCTCGATGTCGTCGGCCACGAAGCACAGGACGTCGCCCGTGGCCGGCCTGAGCGGCCACGTTCCGCTGCGCCGAATCGCTGAGGTCCTCCGCGTTCTCAACGACGGTCAACCAACCCGTGCGTTCGGTAGAACATCTGGCGCATGGGCGGGCGGAACCCACCGTCGTCAAGGACGATCACCTCCAGCTCAGGGTAGGGCGTGAGAATACGGATGCTCTCGACGCAGCGGCGTAGCCGCTCACCGTGACGCGGCAGAACGATGACGCTGACCTTCGGCGGCCGTTGGGGAAGAGACCAGCTGACCCGGTTGTAGCTCGTGCCCCATATCGTGGTGATCCGAGCCTCCACCCCGATCCGTTCCAGGTGCTCCTCCACCACGAGACGCGAAGCTTCGACGACGTACGGTTTGGCCGATACGGACGACGCAGTCGACTCGGCGTGCGCCCTCCAGTGGTAGAGGACATGGGGAAGATGCACGACCTGCTCGGGTCGCACGTGTTCGAGCACCCGCAGCACGAGGTCCCAGTCCTGGCTGCCTTCGTAGCCAACCCGAAACCCGCCGACCCGCTTCGACCAGTTCCGCGCGCAACATGCACAGATGAGAGAAGTAGTTCTGGCCCAGAATGAGAAGGGGGTCGAAGTCGGGCTTGAAGTATGGCTCTCGCCTGTTCCCGTCCGCGTCGATGTGATCTTCGTCGCTGTACAGAATGGCTGCGTCGGGATTCTGTTCGAGGGCCAGCACCGCCAGGGCGAGCGCATGCTCGGCCAGCAGGTCGTCGTGATCCATGAGGCAGAGCCAGGAGCCATGGCCAGGGCCACCGCAGAGTTCGAGCACTCCGAAATGTGCCCGTTGCTCGCTCGATGGTGCACCAGTATCCGCTCGTCGAGCGCGGCGTACTCGTCGAGCACCTTGGCCACGTGGGGCAGCGTGGAGCAGTCGTCGGCGATGCAGAGCTCCCAGTTCGTATAGAGCTGGCCGCGCACCGAGTCGATGGCTTGACGTAGGAAATCCTCCGGCGGGTTGTAGACCGGCAAGACGACGGAGATCAGCGGCGGTTGGCCGACCTGGGCCAGTGCATCCATGATCGTTTTCCGTCGCGCCTCGTCCAGCGTGTCGTACAGCTCGATCCACCGTCCGTAGCGCGCGTCCGTCCACACGAATGCCTTGTCGCCCTCGGACGACAGCAACTCGCCGTCACCGCTCGCTCCGCGCCGTTCCGGCGCAGGTCGGGGTGAAGCTCCGGCCCAAAGCCGGCGCAGGCGTCGCTTGCCGGCGCGGGCAAGACCGCGCCACCCCGCAGCGCGTCGGGCCGCCGGCAATTCCTGGTCCGCCCTCGCCACCGCCTGCTGGGCCTGGGCCCATCCCTCGGTCGCCGCGCTGAGATCGTTGACCAAGGTCTCCTGATGACGAAGCGCATCGAGCAGCGACTCGATGGTCGCCTCGGCGCTCCGGAGGCGCAAAAGGGTCTCATGATCGTCGATCGGGGAGTCCGGGCGGGGCCCTTCACCGGTCGGAATATTCATTGACATCGCATGTGCATTATGGCCACAGCAACGTCATGTCGGAGCCATGTGCCACCACACGAGTTGTTCTCCCTGCTCCACCGACCGTTTCGCTCTCACAGCAGGCTGAGGACGATGCCGTCGAGGATGTCCTTTTCCGATGCGATCACCTCACCGCACCGATACCGTGCCGCCACCGCTTCGAGAACAAGGGCTCCGCCCAGGAGCACGTCCTCGCGGCCCGGGACCATGCCGACGAGCCCGCGCCGCTCGCGCTGCGACAACGCGGCCAGCCTGGCGCACATCCCTTCGATCTCTCCGGTGGTGATCGTCGCATGGTGCAGTTTGTCGGCGTCGTACTCGGCCAGGCCCAATTTGAGCGAGGCCAGCGTCGACACGGTGCCGGCCAGGCCGACCATTCGTCGCGGCCGCATCGAGCTGTCCGAGCGCCGGCACGGTCGCCTCCCCGTCGATGAGCGCCTCGGTGATCGCCTGCTGAGTGGCGGTCACCTCGGCGGCTGTGGGGGGATCGCTGTGGAGGAAGCGCTCCGTCAGTCGTACGCAACCGAGTTGAAGGGACACCGAGGAGACCGATCCCGCCCGCCCCAGGGTGATCTCGGTCGAACCGCCGCCGATATCGACCACGAGGGTGTCGCCCTCGAATGGGTCCAGATCGGCGCTCGCACCCCGGTAGGCCAGGCCCCCTTCCTCGGTGCCGGTGAGGACTTCGGGCTCCACTCCGACGACGGCCCTGGCTGCGTCGGTGAAGAGCGCACCGTTGTCCGCATCCCTGACGGCCGACGTGGCCACCATGCGGAGGCGGCCGACGTCGAAGGCGTCCATGGAACGTCGATACTCCGCCAACACGGCGACCGTCCGGGCGATGGCCTCGGGTGCGAGGGCGTTTGTCCGGTCCACGCCCTGACCCAACCTGGTGATGCGCATCAGGCGGACGAGCTCGCGTCCGGCAGCATCGGCCACGAGCAGGCGGGTCGAATTGGTTCCGCAGTCGATCGCGGCCACAGCTGGCGTCGTCATGCCACAACGAGATCCGCCAAGGGGATCTCCACCTGCTCGCTCACCCACCGTCCCACCGGATCGTCGCCCCCGGCCAGCCACCACGCCACATGTGCATGGAGACACTTGACGCCGCGGCGCGTGCCGCCGACCCCGCCGTGCGGGCCGTGGCCCGGCCCAATCGGCCGGGATCAGCGCATCGCGTTCTTCGGCGTAGCGAGCATGGGCCTGGCGCAACAGCTCGGGATCGACCTCGCTCTCCGCCGCGCGCACGCCGCCGTGCGACTCCAGGCGCCCGACCAGGGCCCGAATGTTCGGGGTCGACCAACCAGTAGCGGGTGGGCATGGGCTCCCCGTCACGCAGGTGCGGATCGTTGGCGATCACCGCCGGCCGGCCGCCCTTCCGACGGACGACCACGACGAACGCTCCGTTGCGGCACCCGGCCGAGGAGTCCCGTCACGACCGCCAGGTCGGAGGCTCCCACGGGGTAATGGGCTTCGCGGTTGGAGGTCAACGCCAGAATTCGAGCGAGTTCACAATGCGTCCCACTATGCCGCTGGACGAGGCGGCGTGGTGGGCCTTCGTGCCGCTCGAGGTGGTGTGAGGCGTCGTCGTGGTGCTCTGCGTCGTCGTGGTCTCGGATCCCGGAGGAAGCTCCGAGGCCGAGGAAGGGGCCACTGGCGCGGTCAGGGCCGGGTCACCCGAATACGGGGCGCTTGCCTTGGCTGACCCCGTGGGCGGCAGAACCTCGAAGGCCTGCTGGCCCGGGCTGACCAGCTGGTCCTGCTCGCGCGCGATCCGGGCGATCTCGGCTGAGCGGCTGAGGTTCTTTCGCTCCTGGGCCAGCGCCGCGTCCTGTTCATGGAGCGTGGTGCAGCTGCGCGTTCGCGCTGGCCAGGCTGGTGTGCTGATGGTAGAGCGCGTTGGCCGGGAACCAGGCCCCGAGGATGACGGCCGACAGCACGGCGCCACCGACCAGGAGGAATCGCGACCGCCGCGCCTCTCGGGACCGTCGATGCTTGGCTCGTGCGTGCTTGCCGATGCGGATGACCCCCAGAGGACCCTTAGCCGGAGACACCGAGATCACCACTCGTCGCAGCCAGGGCGGCCCGACCGGGGAAGGTGGCGGACTCACCGAGATCCTCTTCGATTCGCAGCAACTGGTTGTACTTCGCCACCCGATCCGAGCGCGCCGGCGCGCCGGCCTTAATCTGGCCGGCGTTGACCGCCACGGCAAGGTCGGCGATGGTCGTGTCCTCGGTCTCACCCGAACGGTGCGAGATCACGGCCCGGTACGAGGAACGGTTGGCCAGCGCTACCGTCTCGAGGGTCTCGGTCAAAGTGCCGATCTGATTGAGCTTGACCAAAACGGCGTTGGCCACACCCTCGCGGATGCCCCGCTCCAGCAGGGTCACGTTGGTGACAAAGACATCGTCCCCGACCAGCTGGACCTTGTGGCCCAGCGCCTTGGTCAAAGCGGCCCACCCGTCCCAGTCCTCTTCGGCCATGCCGTCCTCAATGGACACGATCGGGAAGCGGTCGACCAGGTCGACCCAGTAGTCGACCATTTCGGCCGAGCTCAACGTGCGCCCCTCGCCGGCCAAGACATACGAGCCGTCGTCCCACAGCTCGCTCGTGGCCGGGTCCATGGCGAGCGCCACTTCTTCGCCCGGCACCCGACCGGCCAGCTCGATCGCCTCGACCAGCAACTTCACTGCATCCTCGTTGGCCGGGAGGTCCGGCGCGAAACCTCCCTCGTCCCCGACGGCAGTCGCCAGGCCGCGCTCGGACAGCACCGACCGCAGGGCGTGATACGTCTCGGTTCCCCACCGCAAGGCCTCGCTGAACGATGCGGCACCGACCGGCATCAGCATGAACTCCTGAAAGTCGATCGAGTTGCGGGCGTGAGCCCCACCGTTCAGCACATTCAACATCGGGACAGGCAGCGCGTGCGCATTGGTCCCACCGATGGAACGGAAGAGGGGCAATCCGAGTTCGTCGGCCACGGCCTTGGCGTTGGCCAATGAGACGGCCAGGAGCGCATTGGCGCCCAATCTGCCCTTGTCCGGCGTGCCATCGAGATCGATCAGCGTGAAGTCGACACCTCGCTGATCGAGCGCGTCCAGGCCCACGAGGGAGTCGGCGATTTCCCCGTTGACGTTGGCCACCGCCTGCCAGCACGCCCTTGCCACCGAAACGACTGCCGCCGTCACGCAGTTCGACGGCTTCGTGCATTCCCGTGGAAGCGCCCGACGGAGCGATGGCACGGCCCCGGGCGCCAGAATCGAGTAGCACCTCGGCTTCGACGGTCGGGTTGCCGCGCGAGTCGAGGACTTCCCGCCCGATCACGTGCTCAATGGCGCTCACAACGTCACTCCCTCGGTGTCGGCCCTGGTGGGACACCGGCTCACCAGACTAGTGGTTGGGCGCGTCGGGCAGAGGGAGGGCGCGAGCTGCCGTTTCGTGTGCCACTACCTCGTCGCGCAAGGCCAGAGCACGCCAGCGCAGGGCGAGTTCGGGGTCGACACCGAGTCGGCGCGCCAGATTGGCCACGCCGAAGAGGAGCGCGCCGACTCGCTGCTCGATCACGACGCTGGGCCCCGACAGCGTCGCCTCGGCGCTGCCGCGCTGCGGATCCGTTTCGAGCTGCGTCAGCGCGGTGAGCTGTGTCATCAGGTCCTCTGCGTCCGGAACCCGTGGGTCCAAAGAAGCGTCGAACCCGGGCAGGCCGACCGAGAGTGCCTTGCGTTGCAATTTGGTGGACAACAAGAGCGCCGGGAGATCAGTCGGGATGCCCTCGGTCACGCTGGACCGACCCTTCTCTTCTTTCTTGATCTCCTCCCAGTTGGCCACCACCTGCTGGGCACTTGCCACATCGACGTCGCCGAAGACGTGGGGATGCCGATGCACCAGCTTGTCGTGCACGCCCCGCGCCACGTCGGCCAGAGTGAACAGACCCTCTTCTTCAGCCAGCCGGGCGTGGAAGACGACCTGAAACAGGAGATCTCCCAGCTCCTCCTGCAGATGCTCGCCGTGGCCGACCTCGTTCGGTCGCCAGCGCTGGGGCATCGGCCAGCATCTCGCAAGGCGTCCAGAACCTCGTAGGACTCCTCGAGCAAGTGGGGCATGAGGGAGGCGTGCGTTTGCACCCTGTCCCAGGGGCATTGCGCCCGCAGGGTCTCCACCAGGACCGCCAGCCGGGCCATCTCGTCCTCGGGCTGCGCCGTGAGAGGGGATGTCGGGGATGTACAGAGCGGTGAGGTGATCCGGTTCGAGGGCGCGGTCGAGGTCCCACCACCCGACGCGGACCACCTGTTCGTCTGGCAGTCCGAGGTGGTGCAAGAGCACGACCTCGGGCACCGGGCCCTCGCCGTCATAGAGCGACGACAACTTGATGTCGGAGAGCAACCCCTGCGACCAGCATTGGGCCACCAGAAGCGGTCCCCGGTCGTGAGCCACCTGCCGGTCGAACTGCTCGGCGTCGACCAACCGAATGCCCGCCGCGAGCGGGTCGACGCCGAGTCGCTCCCACGCCAGGTCAAGAAACGACAGGGCGGGCACGATGGTGACGTCGACCCGGGGGTCGTGGCGCAGGAGCTCCACGGTGCGCTCGGCGATCAGGGGCGAACCCGGTACGGCATACACGATCGCTTCGGGTGCCCACGCGCTCGCCGCCGTCATCAGCTCTTCGACAATGGCGGCGTAGACCTGCGCAAACGTCGACGCCGACTCGTAGATGCGATCCAGCGCCACAAAGCTCGAGAGACCAGTGACAGCGGGATGGCGCGCCGTGCGCAGGAATGTCCGGGGGGCGCCAGCCATGAGATCGCGCACCTCGCTCGTCAGGTAGGCGGGGCCGGCCGGGCCCAGACCAACCACGATGATGCGGGGACGGGGACGTCCCACCAGCTAGGGGGTCTGTCCGGTTGCCGTCGAGGAGGTTGACCCCGTCGTCGTTCCGGGGCTGTTGACCCCCGCGTTCAGCACATCGACGGCCACCGGCGAGACGGGCGGAATGATCTGGGCCTTGGCCGGGGTCCACACGCCGTAGCGACCGTCCACCGTGATGGCCGACTTCTTCTCGGTGGCGTTGATCACCGAGCGCGCCTTGGCCGACCCTGCGTTCTCCACCGCGGCCCTGACTTCGGGCTCGGCCTTGGCGAATGGAGTGGACGTCCGCGACGTGATCTGGATCAGCAGGTATTCACTGGTGCTGATCTGGATCGGGCTCGAGACGGTGCCCACCGGCAGGCTGGCGAGGTTGGATCCGGCCGGGAGCGAGGAGGCGATCCCGTAGAGGATGTCGCAACCCTGTGGCCCACCTCCGGTGACTTGTGCCGCCACCTGTGCAAACGGCGTCCCGGACGCCACCTGCGCCGCTGCGGCCTGCGCCGCGTCCTGGGTGGAGTACTCGGCCACGGTGAAGCACGCAGTATCAAAGGTGGAGGCATGCGCGCTGAAGTAGTTCTCGAGCTCGCCCGTGCCGGAACCGACTCCCGCCTCGTGGTCCTCGAACACGTTCACGGTGGCGTCGAACTGGACCGTCCGATTGACGAACGAGGTCGGCATGGTGCCCAGCACGTCGGCCGCGGTAAGGGTCGTGGTTCCCCCGCCACAGGCGTACTGCGACCCGGCGACGTCCTGCAGGATGGCCGTCATCTGGCTCAGCAGTTGCGTATGGGCCGACGTCACGTCAGCCGCGCCAACGTGCAAGTGGTCGCGTGCCGCCAACTCGAGCACGAGTTGGTGCCCGATCAGCGTGTCGACGTAATTGGATGCGAACGACGCGGTCACGGTGGGGTGGGCGTCGGTTCCGGTCGGCTGTCCCACCCCGTCGACCTGTGGCAGCCCGCTCTCGCCCTGCGTCCCCACGAGTTCCTCCGCGTTGAGGAAGCACTGGTACTCGGAACTATGGGCAATGGCCGTGAGGTCGGAGTTCACCGTACTTTGACTAATGGATGCACCGTTCACGGTGGCCGCATTCGACGGCACGGAGAACGCCGCGGCCGCCAGGCCGCCCGCCACCACGATGAGAAGAACAAGGAGTCGCTTCACGCGCCGCGCATGTTACAAGCCTTCCGGAGGAGACCCGGTGTCATGGGGCGGTATCAATTCCTCGAGAAGTTGGCGGAGCACGTCGGCGGGAAGCTCTCCGGGACGCATCGGAATCAGGAGTTGACCCAGATCCTCCCGGTAGACCGCGCCTGGAAAAAGACGTCGCAGTCGGACTTCCGCGCTCGCGGCCAGGTGCACCGGCAGCACACGTGCGACGGGATGCGTCGAGCCTCCGGGGCGCACGCTGCTCATCGTCACTTCGCGAATGCCCCGTGCCATGGCCGCCACCCGAAGGCGGGCCAGGGCCAAGAGTCCGACGGCCGGGCCAGGCAGAGGACCATAGCGATCGGCCCACTCGGCTCCGATGTCCTCGACGTCGGCGTCCGACGACACCGAGGCCAGGCGGCGATAGGCCTCGAGCCTGGCGTCTTCGGCCTCGACGTAGTCCTTGGGCAGGTGCGCATCTCCCGGCACATCGAGGGCCACCGTCGGGGGGGTGGGACGGGCCTCGCCCCGGGCCTCGGCCACCGCCTCGGCCACCAGCTGGACGTAGAGGTCGTAGCCCACGGCTGCGATGTGCCCCGATTGATCGGCCCCGAGCAAGTTGCCGGACCCGCGAATCTCCAGGTCACGCATGGCGATCTTGAAGCCCGACCCGAGCTCGGTGTGTTCGCCAATGGTGCGCAGCCGCTCGTAGGCCTGCTCGCTGAGCACGCGATCGGCCGGGTGAAAGAGATAGGCATAGGCCCGTTGTCCCCCGCGGCCGACCCGGCCCCTGATCTGGTGCAACTGGCCCAGACCCAGCAGATCGGCCCGGTCGACGATGAGGGTGTTGACCGAGGGCATGTCGATGCCGGACTCGATGATGGTCGTGCACACGAGTACGTCGTAGCGCCGTTCCCAGAAATCGAGGACCACGGTCTCGAGACTGCCCTCGTCCATTTGCCCGTGCGCGATGGCCACACGGGCCTCGGGCACCAGGCTTTGGACCTGCCGCGCCACCGCCTCAATATCGGACACCCGGTTGTGGACGTAAAAGGCCTGCCCCTCGCGCAGGAGCTCGCGCCGGAGCGCCTCGCTGATGGCGGCCGGGTCGTGCTCGCCGACATAGGTGAGGATCGGACGTCGATCGGCCGGAGGAGTGTTGACCATGGAGAGGTCCCGAATCCCGGTCAGCGCCATCTCGAGGGTGCGCGGGATGGGACTGGCCGTGAGGGTGAGCACGTCCACGCCTTCGGCGAGGCGCTTCACCGCTTCCTTGTGGGTGACGCCGAAACGCTGCTCCTCGTCGACGACGAGAAGGCCCAACCGCTTGAACACCACGTCCTGACCCAGTAGGCGGTGGGTGCCGATCACGACATCGATGCTGCCGTTGGCCAGGCCCTCGACCACCTTCTTCTGCTGCGCCGGCGACAAGAACCGGCTGAGGAGCTCGACCCGGACCGGATATGGCGCGTAGCGATCGGCGAAGGTCTGGGCGTGCTGGCTGGCCAGCAGCGTCGTCGGAGCCAACACGGCCGCTTGCATTCCGTCCTGCACCGCCTTGAAAACGGCCCGCACGGACACCTCGGTCTTGCCGAAGCCCACGTCCCCGCAGATGAGCCGGTCCATCGGCCGGGGCTCTTCCATGTCCGCCTTCACGTCGGCGATGGCTTTGAGCTGGTCCTCGGTTTCGACGAATCCGAAGGAACCCTCCATCTCGGCCTGCCACGGCGTATCGGGGCCGAAGGCATGACCCTCGACGGCCAGACGGCGACGGTAGAGCTCGACCAGTTCCTCGGCCACCTCGCCTGCCGCGGCCCGCGCCTTGGCCCGGGTGCGCTGCCAGTCGGCTCCGCCCATTTTGGAGAGGGTGGGCGTCTCGCCCCCGCTGTAGGCGGTAATGGCTTCGATCTGATCCACCGGGAGATAGAGACGATCGCTGCCGCGGTACTGCAGGATCAAATAGTCACGAGTGGTCCCACCCATGGTGCGGGAGGTGACCCCGTCGAAGCGGGCCACCCCATGCTGGCGGTGAACGACGAAGCTCCCGACGGCCAGGTCGTCGAAGAAGCCATCGGTGGCGCGGGCGCGTGGGCGCGCCCTGCGGTGGGGCAGCCGCCGGCCGGTGATGTCGGATTCGGACATCACCGCCACGCGGCAATCGGGCAGGATGAAGCCGCTCGACAAGGGAGCGGTCACGACGAACGCACCGCGCACCGCGCTGCGCTCCTCGACAACCGGCGCGTGGACGCCCTCGCCGCTCAGCACCGTGGCCAGCCGCGACGCTCCGGCCGGGGTGGCGGCGCAGAGGGTCACGGCATAGCCGTCTCCCACCAACTGCGACACCTGGGCCGCCAAGCGGGACGGGTCTCCGGCCACTGCGTTGAACCCCCTCACGGTCAACGTCGGCGTCCCCGGGCCTTCCGGCGCGGATGGGAGGGCGAGCACGCCGGCCTTGCTATTGGCCAGCAGCCGCTCGAAGGGCAAGTGGAGACGGGGGAACGCTCCCTGCGCCCCCTCCACCACGCCCCAGGTCAGGGCGAGCGTCTCGGCCAGGGCCGCTTCTTCGTCGAGGAGTTGGACGGCACGGTCGCGAATCCGTCGGGGCTCGACCAGCACCACCTGCGAGCCAAGCGGAAGGAGGTCGGGCACCAGATCTTCCTGCGGATGGACATAGGGCAGCCACGACTCCATGCCATCGAAGGTCTCGCCCGCGGCCAGCCGTTCCCATTGCCGGGCGCCCCAGGGCTGGCTCTCCACCAGCGAGGCGGCGGCGGATCTGACGTCTGCCGTGGGCAGCAGCTCCCGACAGCCGAAGAACACCGCAGCATCGAGGTCGGTCTGGGAACGCTGATCGTTAATGGAGAACGCCGTCAGGCGATCGACTTCGTCGCCCCACAGATCGATGCGCACCGGCACATCGGCCGTGGACGGGAACACGTCGATGATGCCCCCACGCACGGCGATCTCACCGCGGTGCTCGACCTGGTGCTCGCGCCGATAGCCGGCAGCTACCAGGCGCGTGAGGAGCTCGTCCGCCGAGAGCACCTGGCCCGGGCGCACCGTCGTCGGCGCCTCCGGTGGGGTCGGCCCGAGCCGCTGCAGCAGGGCGCGAATGGGCGCGACGATCACCCGCGGCGGCACGAACAAGGGGTCGCCGTCGGCATGCCGCAGTCCCCAGAGCAGCGCGAGACGGCGGCCCATCGTCTCGACTTCGGGGCTCACGCGCTCGAAGGGAAGGGTCTCCCAGGCCGGCAGCACGGCGACGGTTCCCCCGACCGCCCCCACGATGGCGCCATTGGGCGCATCCGCGTCGTCGGAAGGAGGAAGAAGACAGGCCAGGTCGTCCGCTATCCGATCGGCGTCGACACCGGTGGCCGTCACCAAAACAATGGGTGCTCTCTCGGTGAAGTGCGC
The DNA here is from genome assembly GCA_963737745.1 of uncultured Acidimicrobiaceae bacterium. Classification (GTDB taxonomy): domain Bacteria; phylum Actinomycetota; class Acidimicrobiia; order Acidimicrobiales; family RAAP-2; genus Bog-473. The sequence continues at coordinate 167,326 of CAVTTR010000007.1, forward strand.
CAGCCCGGCGATCAGGATGGCTTGCGCCGGCTGAGCCACGGCCACGGTGGCATCGGCCGACCCGAGAAGTGCGGGCAGGACGGGGTCCGAGCGCAGCAACGACGAGATGGCCCCGAGCGCGCTGGAACGCGTGCCGCTCAAGGGAGGATGAATTCTCGGCGTGGGCCACACAAAGAGTCGCCACCGGTCACCCAGCCCACACTACCGGCGGTCCCCACGCGCTCTTCAGGGTGAAAGGCGCTCAGGGGAGGGAGTGACACCATTGCATGGCGGTGTCGACCCCGTCGCTCGCGATGCGCTCCACCGTCTCTGCTGCCACCGCCACTGCGGCGGCCAGCAGCGTCCGCACTGCCTTGGGAGGGCGATTGAGCACGTGCGCCGCGCCTTGCGCCGCGCTGGGTGGTTTGCCCACGCCGATACGCACCCGTATGAAATCGGTGGTGTGGAGGTGCGCCTCCAGCGATCGCAGCCCGTTGTGGCCGGCCAAGCCGCCTCCGGCCTTCACCCGCACCGTGCCCGGGGGAAGGTCGAGCTCGTCCTGCACGACGACGATGGAGGCGGGGTCCTCAATGCCGTAACGCTTGATCAGGCCGCGGACGGCCAAGCCCGACTCGTTCATATAGGTGGTCGGTATGGCGAGGGCCACCTTCTTGTCCCCCACGGAGATCAGTGCGACCTGCGCCTGGACTCCCTTTTCGGCCCGCAGGCTGGCGCCGGCCCGGCTGGCGACAAGCTCGACGGCCTCGGCCCCCACATTGTGGAGCGTCCCTTCGAATTGGCGTCCCGGATTCCCCAGCCCGACCACCAGCAGGTCGGCTGCCGTGCCCCGACGCTCGGCGCGGGGGAAGAGACGGCGCAGGGCTCAGCCTTCGTCGCTGGGCGCTTCGGCGGCGGCCGGAGTTGCCGCCGCACTTTCCTCGCCCTCTTCCCCTTCGGCCTCGAGCGTGACCACCCGCGGCGGTTGCCCGATGGCAATCGCCGTCTCGGGATCGATGTCGGTGCTGACCCCGGCGGGGAGGGTGAGATCGGAGATGCGCAGCTGTGCGCCGATGGTCAGCTCGCTGATGTCCACCTCCAGCGAGGTCGGGATGTCGGCCGGGTCGGGCCTTGATGGCCAGGGTGAACATCTGCTGGTCCACCAGACCGTCACCGTGTTGCACTTCGAGCGCCTCGCCGATCAGAACGACCGGCACGTCGGCCGCGATCACCTCATCGCGACCAACGATCTGGAAGTCGACGTGGGTCACCGTCTGGGCGATCGGGTGTCGCTGCATCTCGCGGGCCAGCGCCAGGTAGGTCGTGCTCTCTGTCACGAGGGAGAGCAACTGGTTCGCGCCGGCCTCACCGTTGAGGGCGATGCGCAGCTCGCGGGCGCGCACAGCGACCGAGACCGGGTCGGTCCCGTGGCCGTAGATGACGCCGGGGATCTTCCCCTCCCGACGCAGGCGGCGCGTGGCGCGTGAGCCAAGGGGGCGCCCCACTTCGGCGGCAAGGGTGACATCGGCCATAACGGATCTCCTCAAAATGGTGCAGAACGGCGGCGCGCGGACAGCAACAGGGCCTCCGGCGAACGGCCCACCAGCGTAGCCGCCCTCGGGTCCATGACCAACGGGCCCACGGGACCCCGGCGAAACGGGCCAGGGTCCGTCTAGACCAGGTTGTCGCCGCCGAAGAGCTCGGAGACCGAGGTGTCCTCGAAGACGGCGTCGATGGCGTCGGCGATGATCTTGGCCACCGAGAGGACCTCGAGCTTGTCGAAGTAGCGGTCCTCGGCCACCGGGAGCGTGTCGGTGACCACCACCCGGGAGATCGGCGCCGCCTTGAGGCGATCCACGGCCGGATCCGAGAGCAGGGCATGCGTGGCCATGACCGAGATCTCGGCCGCCCCGGCCTCGGCCAGCAGCTCGGCGGCGGCACAGATGGTGCCGGCGGTGTCGATCATGTCGTCGATCAGCACGCAGTGCCGGCCCTCGACGTCACCGACGACGTGGAGGGCCTTGACCTCGTTGTGCGAGCCCGCGGGGACGGGTCTTGTGCACCAGGGCCAGGTCCACACCGAGATGCTGGCTGTAGCGCTCGGCCACCTTCACCCGCCCGGCATCGGGAGCCACCACGACGACGTCGCCTCCGAGGTTCTCGCGCATGTAGGCCTCCAGGACCGGGAAGGCCACGAGGTGATCGAACGGGGTGTTGAAGAACCCCTGGATCTGCCCCGAGTGCAGGTCGACGCTGATCACGCGGTCGGCGCCGGCGGCGGAGAGCATGTCGGCCACCAACTTGGCCGTGATCGGCTCGCGCCCGGTCGTCTTGCGGTCCTGGCGGGAGTAGCCGTAGTAGGGGCAGACCGCAGTGATGCGCTTGGCCGAGGCACGCTTGGCGGCGTCGATCATGATGAGGTGCTCCATCAGCGAGTCGTTCACCGGACCGCTGTGGGTCTGGATGATGAAGACGTCACAGCCCCGGATGGAGATGTCGTACTTGCAGTGGATCTCGCCGTTGGCGAACTCGCGCAGGTTGGCCTCGCCCAGTTCGACCCCGAGGTGCCGGGCGATGTCCTCGGCCAGCTTCGGGTGAGAACGGCCCGAAATCAGCTCGAGCCGGCGATGCGGGATGAGCTCCACGCCCCCAACGCTACTGCCCCGGAGGGGGCGCCGTCTCCGGGGCCGCTCACGCCTCGGGGCCCTCGACGACGCGTGTAGGGCGGCACGACGGCCCCCTCAGGCACCTCGGCCCCCGGCCGCAACACGCAGAACGGCCCGACTGCGGCGCCATCGCCGATGGTCGCCCGGTCGCAGGTGCTCTCCGCAACCGTGGCCCGCCGGCCCACCGCGGTGTCGGTCAGGATGCAGTTCGGGCCGATCTCGCTTCCCTCGCCGACGACGCAGCGGCCCCGCAGGATCACGCCCGGGAGGAGCGAGACGTCGGTGGCCAGCTGCGACCTCGGCGTCGACATAGGTGCGCTCGGGATCCCACATGGTCACGCCCGCGGCGCATCCAGCGCTCGTTGATCCGGTCCCGCAGCTCGGCTTCGGCCACCGCCAGCTGGGCCCGGTCGTTGACGCCGGCGGCCTCCATGGGGTCGGGCAGGACCAGCGACTGCACCCGGTACCCGGCGCTGAAGAGCACGCTCACCGCGTCGGTCAGGTAGTACTCGCCCTGCGCGTTGGCCGGGCTCAGCCGGCGCAGCGCCGGCGCCAGAATGCTGCGGCGGAAGCAGTAGATCGACGTGTTCACCTCGGTGATCGCCTTCTCCTCGTCGGTGGCGTCGACCTCCTCGACCACCCGGCACACGACGTCGTCCTTGCCGTGCACCACCCGGCCGTAGCCACGCGGATCCTCGACCTCGGCGGTGAGCAGCGTGGCGCCGGCATCGGCGGCGCGGTGGTGGCGCACCAGCGCGGCCAGCGTCTGCGGGCGCAGCAGCGGCGTGTCGCCCGGGAGCACGACCACGTCTTCTTCCTCGTCGTCGTCGTCGGGCAGGCCGGTGAGCCCGACGGCGAGCGCGTCGCCGGTGCCCGACTGCGTCTCCTGCTCGACGAACTCGATCTGCATGGTCGGTGGCGCGTGCTGCACCAGCGTCTTGGTGACCCACTCGGCCCGGTGGCCGACCACGACGACGACCCGGGTGACGTCGATCTCGGCCATGGCGTCGAGCACGTGGAGGATCATGGGGCGGCCACACAGGAGATGCAGCGGCTTGGGCCGCACCGAGTGCATGCGGGTGCCCTCACCCGCGGCCAGGACCACGGCGGAGAGCCGGCGTCGTTCCATGGCGCCATTCTTAACTGAACCGGGGGGTCGAATGGGGACACGGGGCCCGATTACTGTGCAGGGACGTGATGCCCTACGACGAGTTCGGCCTCTTCTCGGAGAACGCAGCGGAGTACGGCCTGCCCTACGACGGGCCGCCCGGCGGTGCGACGGGTCGAGGTCGAGGTGGGGCCCGGGCGCAAGGTCAGCAGCCTGGTCTGGGGCACCTCCGCCCCCGAGTTGGTGCTGGTGCACGGGGGGGCCCAGAACGCCCACACGTGGGACACCGTCGCCATGATGCTCGACCGGCCGCTGGTGGCCATCGACCTGCCGGGCCACGGCCACTCCGACGGCGGCCCCGACGGCTCGCTGTCGCTCGCCAGCAACGGCGCCGACCTGGCCACAGGTGGTCGCCGCCCTGGCCCCCGATGCGGCCGGCGTGGTCGGCATGTCCCTCGGTGGCCTCTCCTCCATCGCCCTGGCGGCGCACGCCCCCGAGCTGGTCCGCGCCCTCGTCCTGGTCGACGTGACCCCGGGGGTCAACGCCGAGAAGTCCGCCCCCATCCCGCCTTCGTCAACGGCCCGGACAGCTTCGCCGACTTCGACGAGCTGCTGGCCCGCACCATCGAGCACAATCCGACCCGTTCGGTGTCGTCGTTGCGCCGCGGCATCCTGCACAACGCCGTGCAGCGCGAGGACGGGAGCTGGGTCTGGCGCTATGCGCGCTTCCGCGCCGAGGGAGAGCGGCACCGCGCCCCGACTTCGACGAAGTGGTGGGACGCCATCTCGGGCTGACCATGCCGATGATGCTCGGTGCGCGGCCTGGCGTGGTCGGTGGTGAGCGACGACGACGTGGCCGAGCTGCTGCGACGCCAGCCGCAGCGCCAGGTGGTCGGGGTCGAGGGCGCGGGCCACAGCATCCAGGGGGACCGGCCGAGGGAGCTGGCTGCCATCCTCTCGGACTTCCTCTTCCCCGACGCCGGGTGACGCGACCGGTGAGCGTGCAGCTCCGGGGGGAGGGCTCGAACCTCCAACATCCGGCTCCAAAGGCCGACGTTCTGCCGATTGAACTACCCCGGATCGCCGCCGGTCTCCCGTCCGAGGACCGGTGCGAGCTAGAGGTTAGAGGCCCCGGGTCGCACTCGTCGGGCGAAATCGTCGCAGTAGGCTCCGTTCCTCGTGCGCATCCTGGTGGTGGACGACGATCTCGCAGTCTGCCGATCCATCGACCGGGCCCTGCGCCTCGAGGGCTACGAGGTCGACGACCGTGGCCTCCGGGGGCGAGGCCCTCGAAGCGGTGGCCTCGAGCTCCCCCGACGCCCTGGTGCTCGACCTGCAGCTGCCCGACCTCGACGGGCTGCCGGTCTGCCGGCGCATCCGCGAGGCCGGCGACGACACCCCGATCCTCATGCTGACGGCGCGCCACGGCATCGACGACCGGGTGCAGGGGCTCGATGCCGGAGCGGACGACTACCTCGTCAAGCCCTTCGCCCTCGAGGAGCTGCTGGCCCGGCTCCGCGCCCTCTTGCGCCGCCGCTTCGAAGGCGAGGGCGGCGTGCTCCGCTTCGGCGAGCTCACCTTGGACCTGGCCTCCCGGGAGGCCCACCGGGGTGACCGCGCCTTCGTCCTGACCCGGATCGAGTTCGACCTGCTCGAGCTGTTCCTGCGCCACCCCCGCCAGGTGCTCACCCGAGAGGTCCTGCTCAACCGGGTGTGGGGCTTCGACTTCGACTCGGGGACCAACTCACTGGCCGTCTATGTGGGCTACCTCCGTCGCAAGACCGAGTTGGGCGGCGAGCCGCGCTGCATCCACACCGTGCGAGGCGTGGGATACGTGCTCCGGGACACGTGACCTTTCGCACGCGACTGGTCTTGGCCACCACCGTGGCCGTCGTCGTCGCCGTGCTCGTGGCCTCGACGGCATCCTTCCTGGCCGCCCGCAACTCGCTTGCTCGGAGCGGCCGACAACTCGCTGACGGCGGCGGCCAAGCTGATCACCGCCGGCCAACAGATCAGCGCCACCACCGCCACGCTGGGCCAGGTCATCGATTCGGCGGGGCGCCGTCGTGTCGGGGGGCGACCTGCCGGTCACGCCCCAGGTCCGGCTGGTGGCCGCCGGGCTGGCTCCCGTCCTTCTTCACCACCGTCAACGTGGGGGGCGACCAGCTGCGCGAATGCGTCGAGCCCCTGCCCGCCGGTACCGCTGGTCGAAACGGGAATTCTCCAAGAGGGCGGAGCCCTCCAGATCGCCACCTTGCTCAACGTCGAGCTCCGTGCTGGAGCGACTGGGGATCGTGCTTGGGGGCCGTCGCCCTGATCGGCGTCCTGCTGGCCGTGGTGCTGGGGTGGCTGGTCGCCCACACCGCACTGGTGCCGCTCAACGCCCTGACGGATACGGTCGAGGACCTGGCCGAGACCACCGATGTCACCCGCCGGCTCTCACCGGGAGGGCCCGACGAGCTCGGGCGGCTGCGTCGCACCTTCAACCGGCTGCTCGAGGCCCTCGAATTCTCCCGACGGGCCCAGAGTCAGCTCGTGGTGGACGCCTCCCATGAGCTCCGCACGCCGCTGACCAGCCTGCGCACCAACCTCGAGGTCATACGGCGGGTCGATGAGCTGTCGGAGGCCGATCGCTCGATCCTGATCGACGATGTCTTGGTGCAGCTGCAGGAGCTGACCGATCTGGTGGGCGATCTGGCCGAACTGGCACGCGGCGACCAGCTGCCCGTGCGCAAGGAGCCGCTCCGACTCGACCTTCTGGTACGCGACGCCGTCGCCCTGGCCACCACGCACGGCCGCACTGAAGGCGTGACATTCGAACTGGTCGCCGAGGAGTCCTGGGTCTCAGCCGACGGAGACCGCCTGTCGCGAGCGGTGGGAAATTTGCTCGACAACGCCCGCAAGTGGAGCCCGGCCGGGGGTGTCGTGTCGGTCTTCACGCACGACGGAGCCGTCGTGGTCAAGGACGACGGTCCGGGCATCACACCTGAGGATCTGCCGCATATCTTCGATCGCTTCTACCGGGCACCAACGGCGCGGGGTCTTCCCGGATCGGGCCTCGGCCTGGCCATCGTGGCCCAGGTCGTCAAGGCCGAAGGTGGCACCATCCGGGCCGAAGTCGATCCCGGTGGGGGCACTCGCATGACGATGCAGCTCCCCGTCATAGCGCCCCCGATCGACGCCTCCGAGGGGACGCCCATCATGGCCTCGTAGTCGAGCCACCTCCGCTCGTGGCTGTGCCTGTCCTGATCGGCCTCGATGAGCTCGATGCGGTTCCCGAAGGGGTCCTCTACGTAGCATCCAGCTCCCGGCGCCTGGTCGGGATTCGGGCGCACGGTAATCCCTGCCTCCTGCAAGGCTTCGGTGAGCCCGGAGAGATTCCGCACCAGCAACGCTGGATGCGCTTTCTTGGCTGGGCGGAACGCTTCTTCCACACCGAGATGGATGGCGAGAGAATTCGACACGAACCAGCAACCACCCCGGCTGGCCATTGGCTCGGGTTTCGGGATGCGGGCCAACCCCAGGATCCCCGCGTAGAAGCCCTCCGCTGCCGCCTCGCCCCCCGGCGGCATGGCCAGCTGCACGTGGTCGAGGCCGATCACCGCGAAGCCCAAGATGGCGATTCCTTTCCTGATTTCGAAGCTCGACCTGGCAGTCGGCTCACCAGACCGCTAGCCTGCCGCACGACATGGGATCACTGATCAAGAAGCGCCGCAAGCGCATGCGCAAGAAGAAGCACAAGAAGATGCTCAAGGCCACCCGTTGGCAACGCCGGGCGGGCAAGTAGCCTCAACCCTTCAGTCCCCTCTCCATCCGGCGGGCACCGCCCGGGCCAGGATGAGACGGGCCTGATCCTCGCCCATCGTCAACCACGGCGGGGTCTCCGAGCTGCGGGCGGCATCGACCTCGACGAACCAGGTAGATCCGCTCCCGGCGAGAGTGGGCTGCCGGCCGGTCAGTTCGCGCAGGGCGTCACGCCACGGGGCGAGACGGGGCTCAACCGCCAATGCGGCGTTGGTGAGCGCATTGACCGTCTCCGCTTGCGCACCGCCCACTCCCTCTGCCAGCTCGTCCCAGGCGGCGTAGACCAACGCCGTGTTCACCCCGAATGGCGGGATCAGCAGCAGGAATTCCCTCGCCTCGAATGGCAACGGCGTGACCTTCTCCCCCGTGCCTTCGACCAGGGCACGCCCGCCCACCACGCTGAAGGGCACGTCAGAGCCCAGAGAATGAGCGACGTCAGGCTCATCGCAGCCGGCCCAGCGCAGCACCGCCGCGGCATCGGTCGAACCGCCGCCCAGCCCGCCGCCCAGGGGAATTCGCTTGACGACGTGCACCGCGGCCTGTCGTCCCACTGCGACGAGGGCGCGCGTGATGAGGTTGCTTGCCTCGTCGGCCGCCAGTGACTCGGCCCGCGTCCCCGGCTCCGCCTCAACCGTCAGACCGCGTCCACCTTCGGTGATCGTGAGGTCGTCGTGCAGGCTCAAACTGACCATTTCGGATCGCAGTTCGTGGTAGCCGTCCGCGCGTACTCCGGTCACGGCCAAAGAAAGCGTGAGCTTGGCTGGGGCGATGATCTCGCTCATTGGGCCAATCTTCCCCACTCCTCGACGTTGAGCTCTTCGGCCCGTGCCTCAGGGCGGATGCCGGCGCGGGCAAAGGCCTGGGGTTCGACCACCCCAGCCAGGGAGCTGCGCAACATCTTGCGTCGCTGCCCGAAACCCGCCTTCACCACCGCGGCCAGACGCTCGTAGGAGACCTCCTGCGGCGGTACCGCCGGCTCCTCCCGCCGCTCCATGCGCACCAGCACCGACTCCACTCTGGGGCGGGGGATGAACACGGACGCGGGAACCCTCCCGACGACCGATGATCGGGCAAAGTACGCCACACGCACCGACACGGACCCGTAGGCGGGATCGCCGACCTTGGCCGCCATCCGCTCGCCCACCTCGCGCTGGACCATGAACAGAAGATGGTCGATCGCCGGCACCTCGGTCAGGGTGCGCAGGACCAGGGGAGTAGCCAGGTTGTACGGCAAATTCGCTACCAGGGACCACGGACCACCCCCACGGTCGTCGAGGAGCCGGGCCACGTCGAGCACCATGGCATCCCCTTCGACCACCTCGACCCCTACGGGCTCGACGACCCGTCGCAGGACGGGCAACAGATGGCGATCCAATTCCACCGCCACCACCCTGGCTCCGGTCTCGGCCAGGGCCAGAGTCAAAGAGCCCAGACCGGCCCCGAATTCCAGAACGGATGACCCCGGCCCGATGTCGGCCAGGCGGGCGATGCGCCGGACCGTGTTGGGATCGGCGACGAAGTTCTGCCCCAGGGCACGGCTCGGGCGCAGCCCATGCTCGGCCAGCAACGATGCGATGCCAGCTCCGGAATGGGTCACCAAGAGATTGTGACGTCTACCACTCCCCGGCTGGGTTCGGCCAACTGGGCGAAGCCCGACGGGGACATGTCCACCACCCGCGGGTATCCCGCTTGCTCGCGATCGTCGACGGTGCACGTCGTAGTGGCACCGGTGAGATCGTTCGTCACCGTCAAGACCGTTCCGAAGGGAAGCGTCGGGCTGGCACACATGCCGGGAGGCGCAGCGGCATACCACGTCGCCTGGCCCTGTTCCTCGGTTGCCGCGGTTGTTGGTCGCGCCGCCGCGGGCGCGGTCACCGGCGTGACTCTCGGCGGCACCGTCGTCGTCACCGGTGCATTCGCCGCGGCCGTCTGCTGTGGAGTGACCGGGTCGACCGGCGTCGGAGGCGCGGTCGTCGAGGTCGAAGATGTCGCGGTCTGCAGTGAGCTCGACGACACAGATACTGATTCGTACTTCACATTTTGCGAGGGAAGGACGACGCCGTAGAACGACGCACGGCGGCCCGCGACAGGCGATGTCACGCGTCCATTCCCGGTCGCCACGCGTGCTGCGTGTGCCGATCCATGTTGCAGCAAAAGGAGAGGCGCAACGAACACGCCACCGCAGAGCACAGCGGCGACGCCGAGGCGCCTCCCCTGAGTGCTCTGTTTCCGCAGGGCTCCACCCTTCTCCGGGGACAGTGCACCCGCGCCGACACCAACACGGCGGGGGGGACGGGGAGAACATAGGTACTGCAGGGACGCCGGCGCAAATGAAAATTGCACCACCCCACAATCCAGAATTCATTTTCCCAGCTCAGAGCACAACTCTCGTCGGGGATTCGGATGAATCCCCTGGTCATGCCCTTTTGCGCCGGGTTTCAGCGCTAAATCCCCAGTTCAGGGGCTTCTCGAGGGCGCGACGGTTGCTGCTTTTTACGCCGGAAGTCCGAAGGCCTTGACCGCCGTCGCCGCAGTGCTGGCGGTGATCTCCTCGACCGCACATCCCCTCACCGACGCCACCGTCGCCCCGACGAATGGCAACAAAGACGGCTCGTTGGCGCGGCCGCGATGGGGCACGGGCGCAAGGAACGGGCTGTCGGTTTCCACCAGCAATCGATCGAGTGGGCAGCGCGCCGCGGCGTCACGGATGTCGGACGCATTCTTGAAGGTGATTATCCCGCTGAACGACACGAACATGCCGGCGCGAAGACAGCGATCCAGCTCGTCGGCACCGCCGGTGAAGCAGTGCAGGATTGTGCGCTCAGGAATTCCCTCCGCCGCCAAGACATCGAAGAGGTCGTCCCACGCGTCGCGCGCGTGGATGACAAGCGTGAGATGGTGTGCCAGAGCCAGTGCGATCTGTTCGGCGAAGGCCGTGCGCTGCGCCTGGCGCGGCGAGTGCTCGTAGTAATAGTCCAATCCGCACTCACCTACCGCAACGACAACACCGTCACCGATCGTTATCTCGCGCGCCAGGATTGCAGCGACATCGTCGACGCCGGATGTCGCCTCGTGCGGATGTAGTCCAACGGAAGCCCATGCGTCGAGTGCACCATCGCCCGCCTTCACGTCCCGCGCCAGGGTCACCGCTTGGCCGGATGTCGCTGCTCCGGTGCCAATGCAGACAAGGCGATCGACGCCGGCGAGCGTGGCCCGATCCAGGAGCGAGGAGAGGTCGGTTCCGCCGTGAGCCGGGTCGCCAGCTTCCCCGGTACTCCTCCTGCACGTGGCAGTGGGAGTCGAACCAGCCGCTCACCCCTTGCGCCGTGGGAAGAGAGGGTCTCCCTTCACCACGGGCACACCTCCGGGATAGGCCCCCCATGCGGCTGCTTTGGGCAACCGCACGTCGGCGGGGTCGCCCTCCACCCCGATACGGCGCCAGATTTCCTGCGCCGTGCTCGGCATGGCCGGGAATACCAGGATGGCCACAATGCGCAACACCTCGAGCGCATTGCCGAGCACCACGTCGACCTCGGGGCCGGGCTCCATCTTCCAGGGCTCGGTGGCCTCCAGCTCGGCGTTGGTGGCGCCGATGAGACGCCATGTGGCCTCGAGCGCCTCATGGGGGGCCCAGCGGCCCCAAGCTTCTGTGCTGGCCCGCAGCGCCTCGGCGGCAGAGGCCCCCAGCGAGCTCTCGGGATCGGGGGCGGGGCCGATGCCGTCGCACTTGGAATGCACCACCGTGGCGACCCGCGACACCAGATTGCCGAGATTATTGGCCAGATCGGCGTTGTAACGCCCCACGATGCCCTCGTAGGAAAAATCGCCGTCTCCGCCCAGGGGCACCTCTCGAAGCAGGTGATAGCGCAGGGGGTCGACACCGAACTCGTCGGCCAGGGCGAGCGGTGAGACCTCGGTGATCTTGAGCGTCCGCGCTTCATCGCCCTGTCCGGTGACTCCCGACTGGATCATCGTCTTGCCGAGCTTCTGTCCGCCCATGAGCAGGTAGCCGTGGACGAAGATCTCGTGGGGAGGGTCGATGCCGGCCGCCATGCACATGGCGGGCCACCACACGCAGTGGAACTTCAGAATGTCCTTGCCGATCAAATGATGCGCTGCTCCCCACAGCGACGCGAACCGCTCCGGGTCACTGCCGTAGGAGGCCACGGTGAGGTAGTTGATCAGCGCGTCGTACCAAACGTAGAAGACGTGCCCGTCGTCCCACGGCACGGGCACGCCCCAACGAAACGACGTCCTGGTTATGGAGACGTCATTGAGCCCGCCGCGAATGAATCCCAGCGCCTCGTTGCGCTTCGAGGTGGGACGCACGAAGTCCGGATGCGTGTCGTAATAGTCGATCAGGCGTTGCTCGAAGGCGCTCAGGCGGAAGAAGTAGTTGTCTTCTTGCATCTCGATCACGGCGCGCCCATGCACGGGGCATTTGCCATCCACCAGCTGGTCGGGCGTGTAGTAGTCCTCACAGGACACGCAATAGAGGCCGGTGTATTTCGCCAGCTCAATGAAACCATTGTCGTAGATCCGCTGCAGGAACTCCTGCACAACGGCATGGTGCCGGGGCTCGGTCGTGCGAATGAAGTCGTCGTTGCTTATGTTCAGCCGCTTCCAGGCCTCGATGAAGCGGGCGGAGGTCCGGTTGGTCCATTCGAGTGGAGACGTGTCATGTGCCTCGGCGGCTTCGACGATTTTTGCACCGTGTTCGTCCGTGCCGGTCACGAAGTAGACGTCATCGCCCAGGAGCCGATGCCAGCGGGCCAGGGCGTCGGCATTGACCGTCGTGTACGCCGTTCCCACGTGGGGAGCATCGTTGACGTAATAGATCGGCGTTGTGAGGTAGTAGGGCGCCACCGCGGTAGCGTACCGGCGGCATCGACCCACTCGGCTCATCCGCCCGAGCGGTCTCCCCTTTCCCCCCGCAAGCGGAGGACAGCCTCGTAGACCTTGCGGCGAGGGACGCCGAGTTCGTTGGCCACCGCGTCGGCGATCTGGCGTGGCCCGTGATCGGGGCCGGACGCCAAGCGCTCTCGCACGGATTGGTCGATCATGTCGTCACTGGCCGGTTCCGCCGGAGGCGCACCCCCGATCACCACCACGACCTCACCTCGAACCTGGTGCTCAGCGAAGACGGAGGCGGCCTCGGCCACGGTCCCGCGCCACACTTCCTCGTGCACCTTCGTGAGCTCTCGTACAACGGCTATCCGACGCGCCGCGTCCACCACGGACAACTCGGACAGGGTGGCCACCAACCGGCCCGGGGCTTCGAGAATCACCGACGTCCGTTGGTCCGCCATCACGGCGGCTATCCGTTCGTGACGGTCCCTGCCCTTACGGGGCAGGAATCCCTCCACGCAGAATCGATCGCACGGCAGGCCGCTGACCACCAATGCGGCCACGATGGAGGTCGGCCCGGGCACCACGCTGATCGTCTGGCCCGCTTCAATGGCCCGAGACACCAACAAGGCGCCCGGGTCACTGATGCCCGGCGTGCCAGCGTCGCTCACCACGGCCACCGTGCCCCCACCGGACAGACAAGCGAGCACTCGTTCCACCCGCGAGGCCTCATTGTGCTCGTGCAGGGAGATCAAGCGATCCCCGTGCGCCCCTCCCGCCGCAATCCCCATAGCCGAAAGAAGCGCTCGGGTTCGACGTGTGTCTTCACAGCAGACCACGTCGGCCGCAGCCAGCACGTCCCGTGCTCGAGGAGAGAGATCGCCCAAGTTGCCGATGGGGGTGGCCACCAAGACCAGCAGGCCGGTCCGGCTCTCCCCTGCGCTCACGACACCTCGCGAATTTCCAGTTGATCTGCCACCCGGACGCCCCAACGCTCCCACGCGCCGGCTTCGGCCTCCAACACGCTGCGTGTTCCTCTTCGGGGCATGGCCATTCGCCAGGGTTGGACCCGGACCAGTTCGACGACGACGAGATCGGCCGAGAGGAATGCCACATCGAGGTCGAATTTCATGCCCGCCGTGTGCACGACGCGTCCGCCAGCCAGGTGGAGCGCACCTTCACTGCCGGCGCGACCGTGCAGGCCTTTGGCCCGTTCGGCGAACGACTCGGTCATCTCCAGTGCGCACACCACGTGACCGTCGCGGAGCAGCCATCCGGACCGCATAGGGGTCCGAGGCTAATGGGTGAGAAGGGGCGCTCCGGCCACGGCGCGACAGTACGAACAGGCCGAGCGCGGTCCGGGGCCACGCCTCGTAAGAGGACTGGCCCGAATCGAACTAACATGGCTCTTTATGTCGAAGCGGACGGTGAAACGCAAGCTCAGGGCGAAGAAGAAGGCAAACCACGGCAAGAAGCCGAACTGCGGGCGGGGCTAGGCCTGCACACCCGCTCTGAGCCGAGGCTCAGCGCACTTCGCCGTCCCAGGCCACACCTTGGTCCTGAAGAATCTTCACCAGCATGCTCGGAACATCGGAGATGATGCCGTCCACCCCGAGTGCCACAAGTCTCTCCACTGCCGCGGCGTCGTTAATCGTCCAGACGTGCACCGCTTTGCCGTTGCGATGTGCCGCCTCGACGAAGGCCTGATCGACGACGAGGAGGTCGCCCATGTGCTCGGGCACCTGGTAGGCCGCAACCGGACTGTCGGGGAATGGTCCGCCGTCGCGAACCGCCCGCCAGAACTCGGCCGTGGCAATGGTCCCCGCCGACGTGGGGACGAGGGGGGCGAACGTGCGGAACGCATCGGTGGCCGGGTCCAGGAATGAGGCCACCATGACATCGTCGGTCCGCTCGAACTCATGAAGCAGCCGGGCCAGCGACTCTTCGTATGGAGTCACGGCTGGAGCGGTCTGCTTGATGTCGAGATTGAGAACGATCCCGGGAAATTGTTCGAGCACCTCGCGCAATGTGGTGATCCCGAACTGTGGGTCCTCGGGCGCCCGACCCCGGTAGGGATACTCGTCCGCGGGACGATCCGGAGTGACGTCGGCTCCGGGAATGAACCAGTACGAGAAGTCGAGCGTGCGCAATTCGGCCAGGGTAAAGCTGGCTATGTTCCCGCTCGCCGGCGTCGTACGGTCGACGGTGGCGTCGTGGCACACAACGAGCTCACCATCCAAGGTGGCGTGCACGTCGAGCTCGATCCCAGTGGCACCGGCAGCCAGCGCCCGGGTGATGGCGAAGATGGTCGAGGATGGTGACTCCCAGGCGCCGCCCTGGTGGGCGTACGCGATCAACCGTCTCTCCAACCAAACCGATGTCTCGTTCACCGTCGTGATCGTAACGGTGGATCGCCACTAGCCTCTCCCCGGCGTGCTTGATCACATACTCGTGGACATCATCAGCGCTATCCGTCGCTCCTTCGACGGGGCCCTCTTGCAGCGTCAGGCGGTGGAAGAGCGCTTTCAGGTCGACGTCTTCTTGGGCGACGTCTCATGGGAGACCTCGTACAGCCTGCCCGGCGAAGAGCAGCCGCCCCGGGTCCGGGCCGACGTCTCCGTGGACTGGCCCACGTGGAGTCAGACGTCCTATCGGAGTTGGTCGATCGGTGAACCACCCGACGAGCTGCCCGAAATCGTGGTCGAGGTCGCCCTCCGGGTGCAACGCTTGGCCGAGGCACCTGATACCAGCATGGTGCTGCGCGCTCTCCCGGAGGCCAACCCGGTGCTCGGTGTCGATCCTTTGGTCCGGACTGCCACGACCATTGAGCAGGTCCACGCCGAGGGAAGTGTCCGCTGGGCGGTCGAAGCCACCTACGAGGGCTCGATCCACTTCAGCGAGGCCCAACTCGAAGACCCCGCTGAGATCGAGCCTGTGGTCGCCGGCCTCACGCGATGGATCTCCTCCACCTTGGTCCAACTCGCCGATCTGCCTTTTTCATTCCTGCCTCCTGACGAGGACGACAACTGAGCCTGCTTCTTGCTCTACGGAAAGCCGATCCGGTTGACGATGAAATCCCCGTCGAAATAGGCCAGATTCGTCCCCGCCGGCGAGGAGTGACCGTTGAAATACGGAGAATTCGCGGTCACGGTGGGTAGGAGCGAGCCCTCCACTTCCACCAGAATGGCGAACCCGTCGTGCACGGCACCGACCACGACAACCTGGTCGGTGCCCGCGCTTCCGCTGGCACTGGCCGGCTGCACGTCAAAGGCCTCTCCGTATCCTGGCTGGTACCCGATCAGCGGATCGGGCAGTTGATAGACAGGCTGCGCATCGGGAAATTCGTCACGAGCAAAGTCCTCCACCGCCGTCTGGGGCGTCGCTCCATTCGCATGCATCCCTTCAATCTCGATGGTGGACAAGCCCCCGTTGGTGTAGTCGTAGCCGAGCTCAATTCCATCGCTGTCCGTCTGGACCGAAGCCCCGGCCGGATAGCGGACCGTGAACCCTTGGGCATTGCGGTAGAGCGTCCCGTCCAAAACGGGGGAACCGTGGCTGGTGTCCTTGGTGAAGCTCTCACCAGGATGACCGATCGGAGGTCCTTGGCATTGGAGAGGGTTGCACGGCGGAGCCGGGCCGGGCGTGGCCACGAATGCCACAATGACCAGTGCAAGCGTGAGGATGCCCAATCCAGCGAGCAGGAAGACGATCTTCCTCTGATGGCTGAGTCGATGAGGAGGCGCCACCACTTCGTGCGCCCCCGGAAAACCGACCTTGAGCCCCGGGGCGCCGGGCAATGCACATGGCCACGGAGCGCCGACCGACGATTCCTCCGTCGCGCCTGACGTCGTCGGCCCGGGAGCGCCCACGCCTTCGCCCGAGGGCCACGTCGCACCTTGGCGGTGCGGTCGAGACACGGCTCGCTCGGCGACGCCGCATTGGGGGCAAAACGCCATGGCCGGAACCAGATGCGAACAATTGGCGCACACTCGTGGTGGCCCGATCGTCACCTCGAGCGCTTCGTGGAGGAGGACGTAGTGCAGCCCGATCCTCATTGCGACCGTCAGCACGGCCAGTGCGGCCACATGCACGCCGATCACCACTGCATCGGACAGCGCAGCGAGATCGGTGAAGCCCAGGCCAATCTGGATCAAGAGCGCGACGACGAGGGCAGTGACGGGCGACGTGAGCCACAAAGCCCTGGCCGCAGTGGGCCGCGCGCCAAGCTTGGCCCAATACGACATGCCGATGAAGCCCGTGGCCAGGGCGCTGATCAGGGGGAGGGTCACGCCCCGCACTACCACCTGGGTGAGGTTGGCCAAGAAAGACCCGTGGGTGAGTTCGCCGTTGCTCAACCAGGGAGACATCAGGTCGATGGTGGCGGCCAGCGTGAAGCCGAGGGCGCCGGTGGCGCCGGCCACGAAGCCGTCGAGGGATTCGATGGGGCCGCGTTGGAGTCTCAGGACGATGGCCATGGGCACGCACATGAGCAGCTGCCCGGCCGCCGGCACGACAAGACCGGCGACAAGGGAGGTGGAGCTCGTCAGACTTCCGGTCAACGACGGAGTCAGCGCCTTGTCGACGTATCCACTGCCGACGATCGCCCACCCGACACCGAGACCCGCTCCGAGTAGGAGACAGAGTGAGGTCGGCACCAGAAAGCTTCCCTCGTAGGGATCCACCTCCCAGATATAGATGAGGAAAAGAAGGGGCACGCCGAGGGCGCTGAGGGCGATGAGAGCGGCGCTCGTTCCAGCCAGGCAAAAAACCAAGAACAGAAGGAGGAGAACTCCAAAGCCCACACGAAACGGAGCCTTGGCCCGATGCGAGAGATGCGGGAAGAGGGACGTCACCACCGAGAGCCGGAACACGGGCTCATCGGGGAAGGCGGCGTAACTCTGCACCCTCTGCGACGCCCACAGACCGCTCTGGACCAGATGCGCACCGCAGGCTCCGCAGAAACGCGCGTCGGGGACGACCACACCGCAGTAGGGGCACGCCACTGTGGCGAGGACGGGAAGATCCTCCGAAGACGATGTCATGTCGCTCATGGTCAGAATTTCCCTGCTTGCAGGTCGCGGGCCAGGTTGTACAGGTCGGGCGAGCCCAAGCCCGTCACCATGTCATATCCCGGCGTTGCGGTGTAGAGATCGTTCCCGCCCTCCTTTATGTCATGAAAGGGCGGGTAAGGCACGGTGGAATTGGCGAGGTGATAGAGGATCGGGTTGAAGAACCCGACCGGGGGATCACCGTTCGCCTTCAGGTATTGATCGAGGATCGCTGTCATAGCGGCCCAGATCGGAGAGGCCAAGGACGTTCCCCCGCCCTGCTCCTCTCGGCCCTTCTCCACGATGAAGTTTCCCGTGCTCGGATCGGCGTCAGCGCTCACGTCGGGCACTTCGCGCCCATTCCCGGTGTCGATCTGCCCTCCGGTGCCCTCTCCGGTCTGCCACGTGGGTCGCGACGCCTGGGTAGAGACTCCTCCGCCCGAGCCCTGTGACAGGAGCGGCTCGGACCATGTCGTTTCGCTGACGTAATTTCCCAAGGCGTCGGTCGACAATGCGGTGCCACCCGTTCCTGTCACGGCCGGCAGCGAGGCGGGCACCGACACACCGGCGAAGGAGCTCTCGGGGGGTCGGCCATCGTCCGCCGAGGGCGTGCAATCGAGGCCGCCGGTGTCGCCACTGGACGCAAAGACGGTCGATCCCTGAGCCTCGACCGCCGCCACGGCGGCGTTCAGGGCGAGGAGATCGGAATGGTTGAAGGCCTGCGTATCGCTCTCACACACACCGAGACTGAACGTCATGATCGAAGCGGGGAACTGCTTCGCCGCCTCGGTGACCGCCTGGGCCAGGACGTCGGCGTCCGAGGATGCGGTGGCGATCGACTCCAGATTGAAGAGGACGAGATGAGCCTGGGGTGCGATCTCGTGCACCGTCTCCATGTCCATGGTGGTCTCGTCGTCAAAACCAGTGTTCTTCCCGATCAAGGAGATGTTGGACGGGGGCAGGTTCTCGTCGGATGCGAACTTCGACGCGTCACTGCGCAGGTACCCACCCAGTTCCATGAGGACAACCGTTTGTCCCTGACCCTCGAATCCTTTCGTCGTCAGTGGCGAGGCATCGTAGGCCCGGTCCACATCGGTTGCGCTGAGGCCTCCCTCCGGCACGTCCAGAAGTGTCGGCCGCGAGAACGAGTGGATCGTCCCGACGCCGGAGACCTCACCACACGTGTCGGAGGGCACGGCCGCCGCATGATCGGCCGCATAGACCACCGTCCCGCTCTGCGTGCGATAGTCGTCGATGACGACGTGGAAGCCACGATCGACCGCGTCCGGGGAACCGGCGATGGAGGCCCACTTCTGTCCGGGAGACCATGTCACGGCGAGCCGAGCCGAGGTCGCCCACCGTTCCAGACAGGTCGGGGGGGCGCTCGAACGCAGCAGTACGAGAAACGACACCGACGTGCGGTGCGTCCGCCCGATGAGAGTGCCGGGAGCCTGCGCCACCACACGCGGGGCGCTCCGCGACGGCGTCGACGCGACGCTGTGCTTGGTGGCGGCCGCGGCGGCCGACCCGGCGAAAACGAGTACGGCAGTGACACCCATGACGCTCATGCGCCGCCACGACCAACGCGACATGGGAGTCTGCCCCTTCCTTCGTCCTCGCCGAGCCACGCTCGACACGAAGCCTACCTACGTCGGCGTCAACGGTAATCGTTGTTCTCTCCCAGGACGCCAATGCGTCCCACGCCGTCTGGCCGAAGACTCAGTAGCTGACCGGCCCAGAACCCGTGATCGTCGAGTAGGCGGCGATCGGTTGCACGTCTCGCTGGCGTTGCACTTGCCCGAAGCCTTCTTGGGATCGACGAAGGCGAAGGTCACGGACGCTTGAATCGTCCCGGTGATACCGGCATGTGCGCCAGCACCGCCATAAAGAGTCACCGCTCCAGTACCGCTGCGACCTTGCCGTTCTTGTCCCTGGCTGGTAGCCGTGCCGTAATCGCCAATGGCGCCCGTGAAGAGGATCGGCGCCGAGGCTCCATCGATTTTCTGGACTGACCAGACACTGACCGTGCCGGACGTCGTCCCCGCCGCCAAGGCGGAAGTCGCTCCGGTCCCCACCAGCACAAGAGGCGTCGCAACAATTGCTGCACATCGAGCGACGTGAAAGTAGCCCCGCCACACCGGTGGCTCGTACCAATGAGTCGATCGAAGCTGAGAGGAGTAGATCATCCGGAAACACCGGCCGGGAGCGACGAGAAGGCGGGCGAGATGTCGCCAGGAATGGGATGCGGTCCATACGGGGGCACGGTAGCTGGCGATGTACGGTCCTTCCAAGGTAGAAATAAGTTGCATGTCTTAGATTTCTATAGTAGGATGTGAATTGTTCCTCGAACGTCCGTCGCAGACGGTTGTTTATTTCGGGGCGGCTCTAAGGAGCTCGTGATGTTTGTTGCCCGTCTTGTTGCCAGTGTCTCTTGCCGCACCTCACGCCTCGTAACTGTCAGTGGCCTGCTTGTGACGTTTGGAGGCGGTGCCATCGCGATCAGCCAGACCCAGCCGGCGGGAGCGACCACCCCAGCGACCTTCACATTGACGGCGGGCGCCCTCTCCATTAGTGCTCCCACTGCGAGCGTGTCCTTAGGCTCGCAGGTGGCGTCTCCGGGCTCAAGCACAATCAGCGGACCACTTGGGACCGTCACTGTTACCGACCAGCGCGGCGGGGCAACCAGCTGGACAACGTCGGTGATCTCCACCGCATTCACCCCACCGTCGGGACCGGCAGATCCGGCCAGCAATGTCAGTTACGCCGCTGGAACGATCACCGATTCAGCCACAGTCGTGGCGACCGCAGTGGCGGCAAACGATCTGACGGGCGTATCGATCGTCGTGACGGGGGCGAGTACCGGAATAAGCACTGCTAGTTGGAACCCCACGATCTCTGTGGTCGTTCCTCCGAACTTTGCCCCCGGTGTCTACGCCGCCACGATCACGCACTCGGTTGCCTAAGAAAGCGAGAACGCATCGTGCGCGGTCACCGGACCGCCCTTGTCCTGTTTGTGGGGGCGGTGATCCTCGTCCCGTGTTCCACTGCTTTTGCATCGTCGCCCAAGGACCCCACGGCCAGCTCGGGCACAATCGGCATCCGTCTTATTCCGGTTCAGGGTGCTCTGGCCACTGATCCTCTCGCTAACTCGTACGTCATCGATCGGCTGGCGCCGGGTGCAACGCTCACGCGTACTGTTCAAATCGACAACGACACCGCTGTGGCAGTTGATGTCTCGGTCTATCCGGGTGCAGCCAGCATCATCGGGGGGAACTTCTCTTTCGCTCCTAGCCACGACGGAAACGAGCTCTCGAGTTGGGCATCCGTGAGTAGTGCGGTGCTTCGCTTGGCACCGGGTGCCGAGGCGCTCGACACTCTGACGATCAATGTGCCCCCCACTGCCGCAGCCGGTGAGCGCTATGCGGTGCTTTGGGCTGGAGTGTCGTCCAACCCAACTGGTGGCGACGGTATAACGCTGGTAAACCGAGTCGGGGTCCGGATGTACGTCTCAATTGGTCCCGGGGGCGCACCTACGCCGAACTTCACCATCGGATCGCTCAGCGCGAGACGCTCTCCCACTGGACAGAAGCTCGTCGTCGCAACCGTTCACAACAGCGGGCCGAGCACGTTGGACCTCAGCGGCGACCTGATGCTCTGGGGCGGTCCAGACGGGCTTCGGGCCGGCCCATTTGCAGCGAAGCCCGCATCATTACTCTCACCTGGCAGATCGGAGGTGGTCAGGGTGGCGCTCGCCGCGGACCTTCCTGCGGGCTCCTGGAAAGCAGCTGTCACACTGACGAGCGGATCTGTCCGACACTCAACGACGGGAACCATTCGCTTTCGATCCATCGCCGGCATCAATAAGCGCGGATCATCCATGGGGCTCATCCTTGCCGGAGCTCTCGCGTGTCTTGTGATCGCTGCTGCTATTGCCTTCCTCACTGTTCGACGCACTCATCCCCGTGGACGCCACCAGCGGCCCATCCGTCGCAAGAGTGTGTTGTCGACTGCCGGCAGGACGGCGTCAGGCCAACCAGTCAGCCCAAGTCGTTAGTGACCACATTGCCATCGTCCGCGGTCCGCTGAGCCGCCAGAGCCAACCCTGCCACATCCCCAGCCGGCGCGCTCGCTCGAGGCGCTGGCCGATGAGGAAAACGGAAATCTCGCGGACTCCCCGCGGACTTCCCGCTGGTAGTCGTCTGAGCTGGGGAACAGCTCCCCTTAATTATTGAAGCGGAATTCGACGACGTCGCCGTCACGCATCACGTAGTCCTTTCCTTCCATGCGCGCCCGCCCTGCGGCGCGGGCGGCAACGACTGACTTCATTTCGATGAGGTCCTCAAAACTCACGACTTCGGCTTTGATGAATCCCTTCTCGAAATCGGTGTGGATCACGCCGGCTGCCTTGGGTGCCGTGTCACCAATATGGATGGTCCAGGCTCGCGCCTCTTTGGGCCCCGCCGTGAGGAATGTCTGGAGGCCGAGCGTGGCGAAACCAACATGGACCAGCCGCTCCAGACCGGACTCCTCCAGCCCGTAGCTCTCCAGGAGCTCCTTTGCGTCGTCGGCCGGCATACGGGCCAGTTCTGCCTCGATCTGCGCGCAAAGCACGATGGAGCGCGCCGGAGCCACGCTGTCCGTGAGTTGTTCCACTAACGCGGCATCGGCCAGCGCATCCTCATCGACATTGAAGACGTAAATGAAGGGCTTGGCGGTGAGCAGATGGAGGTCATACAAGAGCGCACTATCCACCTCGCCCAGTGCCGCCGCGCTGGAAATGGTGCGGCCTTCGTCCAAAATGCGTTGGGCCACGGCGACGGCGTCGGCCGCCGCTTTGAGCTCGGGACGAGCACGCGCTTCTTTGGCCAGTTTGGGCAGTCGGTTCTCCACCGTCTGCAGGTCGGCCAGGATCAATTCCGTGTTCACGGTGGCGATGTCGGAGCCCGGATCAACCCGACCGTCGACATGGATCACATCGTCGTCGTGAAAGACGCGCACCACCTGGCAGATGGCGTCACACTCCCGGATGGCGGCCAGGAACTTGTTGCCCAATCCCTCGCCCTGCGAGGCTCCTCGTACGATGCCGGCGATGTCGACGAACGTCACCGAGGCCGGCACGATGGGCGCGTCGTCATACAGCGCAGCCAGCTGCCCCAAGCGGCTGTCGGGCACCGCCACCACACCGACATTGGGATCAATGGTGGCGAAGGGGTAGTTGGCGGCGAGCACCTCGTTATTGGTGAGGGCATTGAAGAGGGTCGACTTGCCGACGTTGGGGAGGCCGACGATGCCGATGGAGAGAGACATATCGACCTCCTAGGGTGCAAGCACGCCGGCTGCGGCCGCCAGGGATCGAAGGTCCGACTCTGGACGGGCGCCAGTGTGCGAGATGACCTCGGCGGCACAAATGCCCCCCAAACGAGAGCTTTGAACCGGGTCCAGGCCGTGTGTCAGCCCGTAGAGCATGCCCGCGGCGAAGAGATCCCCGGCCCCCGTGGTGTCGATCACCCGCTCGACCGGTGCCGCTGCCACCTCTTCGGGGCCGTGTGCGGTCATCACGACACAGCCGGCGGCGCCGCGTGTCATCACGACGAGCAGGCCGGTCTCCTCGGCCGCCTCCAGCGCGGCCGCATGCGACGGCGCTCCGAACAGCATGGTGATCTCCTCTTCGTTCCCGAGCAATATGTCGATGTCGTCCACCAACAGATCCAGGAATTCGCGCTGGTGGCGAGAGACGCAGAACGGGTCCGACAAGGACAGGGCGACCGAACCATCGCCGTCGTGGGCAATGGCGGCGGCGTGCCGCATTGCCTCCTTGGCGGCCGGGACGTCCCAGAGGTACCCCTCGAGCAGTACGACCGCGGCACGTTCGACGAAGGCGGCTGAAACACCGGCCACGCTCAGCGTGGATGCCGCCCCCAAGTACGTACCCATCGTGCGGTCAGCGTCCTCGGAGATCAGCACCATGCAGCGCCCGGTTCCCAGTTCGTCGCTCTCAGCGGTGGCCCCATAGACAGGCTCGAACGCCACACCGGCCGCCCGAAGATTCTCGACATACGTATGGCCGACCTCATCATCGGCCACGCTCCCGATGAATCCGGCCCGCCCCCCGAGCGCTGCCAGGCCCGCTGCCGTATTGGCAACCGAACCACCGGAGACAAACCGGGGGGCGGCCATGATGCTCTGGATGGCCCTGGCCTGGGCCAGGTCGATGAGCGTCATCGATCCCTTGGTCAAGCCGACTTCTGCGAGCACCTCATCGGAGGCCGTCTCTAGGACATCGAGAAGCGGCGATCCGATCGCCACCAGGTCCAGCTCAGGTTCGATGTCGAGCCCTCGCACCGCGGTTTCATCCGATTCGTTGGCATGCACGCTGCGAGAACCTACTCGGAGCGAGGCGGGTAGCCTTCCCGGCAATGTCTTCTTCTCTTGTTCCCCCAACGACAACCCATCAGGATGCCTTTCGCCTGCCCAGAACGGTCGAACCGCATCTGTACCGCATAGAGCTTGAGCCCGACATTGGCTCGGCCACCTTTTCGGGAACGGTCGAGATCGACGTCACGGTGCACGAGACGGTGGATCAGATCGTTCTGAATGCAGCCGAGCTGGCCATTAGCGACGTCGAAGTCCGCACCGAGACCGGCGACGTCATTGGTTGCACCGTCTCGTTCGAGGACGAACTGGAGCAGGCGATCTTCCATCCCTCCACCTCACTGGCCCCGGGGGCGGCCACGGTGACGTGTCGCTTCACCGGCACTCTGAACGACAAGTTGCGTGGTTTCTACCGGTCTACCTACACCGACGACGCTGGTGAGACCCACACCATTGCGACGACTCAGCTCGAGTCGGTCGATGCCCGCCGGGCGTTTCCCTGCTGGGACGAGCCGGATCGCAAGGCCGTCTTCGAAATAAGCCTGACCATCGAGCGCGATGCGAGATGCATTTTCCAATTCCCCCATCACCGAGGTCCGCCGCGTCGGCAACAAGAACGTCGTGCGCTTCGCTCCGACGATGAAGATGTCGACCTACCTGGTCGCCTTCATCGTCGGGCAGCTCGAGACCACCGAGACGATCGACGTCGACGGGGTCCCCCTGCGCGTGGTCTTCACGCCGGGAAAGCGCCATTTGGCCGACTTCGCCTTGGCCATCGGGGCGTTTTCCCTTCGTTTCTTCACCGAGTATTTCGGCATTCCCTACCCCGGCGACAAGGTCGACCTCGTCGCCATCCCCGACTTTGCCGCCGGGGCGATGGAGAACCTCGGGTGCATCACGTTCCGAGACACCGCCCTCCTCATCGATCCGTCAAGTGCCGCCCGCGCCGAGTTGGAGAGGGTGGCCGATGTGGTGGCCCACGAAATGGCGCACATGTGGTTCGGCGATCTGGTGACCATGGGATGGTGGGAAGGCATCTGGCTCAACGAGGCCTTCGCCACCTTCATGGAGATGTTGTGCGTCGACGCCTTCCGACCGTCCTGGGATCGCTGGGTCGGCTTCGCCCCTTCACGCGAAGCGGCCTTGACCATCGATGGCGTTCATGCGACCCGGCCCATTGAGTACCCGGTGGGACCGCCCAAGGAGGCCGAGGGCATGTTCGACCTGTTGACCTACGAAAAGGGCGCCGCCGTGCTGCGCATGTTGGAGCAGTACATCGGGCCCGAGGTCTTCCGCGACGGTGTGCGCACCTATCTGACGGCGCACGCCTACGCCAACACCGTCACCACCGACTTGTGGGACGCCCTCGAGGAGGCGAGCGGTGAGCCGGTACGCGACGTGATGAACACGTTCATCCTCCAGGGTGGCCATCCGCTGGTTTCCCTCCGCGGCGACACGGTGGAACAGCAGCCGTTCTCCTACGGCGAGGTCCCCGACGGAATTGAGTCAGCCATCGGGGACTCATGGAATGTGCCGGTGGCCGTGCGCGCCTTGGCCGCCGACGGGAAGCCGGGTGCCGCCACCTCGAAGTTCGTGCTCGACAAGGCGCCGGTCCGGCTCGAGGAGGCACCGCTCGGTCTGGCCGTCATCAATGCGGGCGGATGGGGCGTCTTTCGAGTCGGCTATGAAGCCGAGCACCGCCTCGCCCTGGCCGAGCGCCTATCGGAACTGACGCCCTTGGAACGGGCCAACCTGCTGGCCGACTCGTGGGCCACCACCTTGGCCGGGCACTCCACACTGAAGGAATTCCTCATTGTGGCGGCGAAGCTCGGGCTCGAACCCGATCCCACCCCGTGGGCTCCTGTCTCCGCGGCCCTGCATCTCGCCCGGCGTTTTGTGGCCGAGGCCGATGTGCCTTTGCTCCACGCCGCGGTGGCTGCACTGGTCGGCCCCCAATTCGCACATCTCGGCTTCGAGTCCAAGCCCGGTGAGGGGGATCGCACCCCGACGCTGCGTTCACTGGCCATCAACCTGTTGGGCACGATTGGTGCCGACCCGGTGGTGAGGCAGGAAGCGGTGCGCCGTTTCGACCAATCACCCGTCGGCGGGGGAACCGGTGACCCGATTCCGGCCGACGTCGAAGCGGCCACGCTCGCCGTAGTGGCCCAACTCCTGCGGCCAGGCGACTACGACGCCCTCCTGGAGCGCTACCGGACGGCGACCACGCCGCAGGAGGAGATGCGCTCACTCAATGCTCTTTCGGCCTTCCCCGACGTTGACCTGGCCGAGCGCACATTCGATCTGGCCATGACCGAGGTCCGCAGCCAGAACGGGTGGCTCGTGGTCTCCTCCTTGCTGGCCAATCCAGTGGCCGGGCAGGCGATGTGGGGGCGCGTCACCGAGGCGTGGGATGCCATTCTCGAACGGTTCCCCAAGAACGCACACGCGCGGATCGCCGAGGCCGTCCCCTCCCTTTGCGGCGACGCAGACTTCGCCCGTTCGGTGGTGCAATTCCTGGCCGACCATCCGGTGGCCTCCGGACCTCGGCGCGTCGCCCAGTCGGTAGAACGCCTGAACGTCAACGTCGCCTTTGCCGAGCGCGAGCGCGCCAAGCTGGCCGACACCTTCCGGGCAGCCATTGAGGCGACCGCCCCCGCTTGAGACCCGTCACGGACAGTCGCCTGCGGGCGCTCATCGACGCCGCGCGC
The DNA here is from genome assembly GCA_963737745.1 of uncultured Acidimicrobiaceae bacterium. Classification (GTDB taxonomy): domain Bacteria; phylum Actinomycetota; class Acidimicrobiia; order Acidimicrobiales; family RAAP-2; genus Bog-473. Next base: position 193,856 of record CAVTTR010000007.1, read on the forward strand.
CAGACCCGGGGCTTCATGCCCGACGACGAGGGCGAGGCACTCTTTCACGCCGCGTTGCGCGCCGGTCAGGCCTCGCTGATCGACCGTGTCCCGGCGACGTTCGTCGAGATAGGGGCATGGTGCGGTAAATCCACTCTCTACCTCGGCGCGGCGGCGGAAGCCACCGGCGCTGTGCTCTTCTCCATCGATCACCATCGGGGTTCCGAAGAGAACCAACCGGGCTGGGAGTATCACGAGGAAGACCTGGTCGATCCGCAGCGAGGTCAGATCGACACCTTGCTGCACTGGCGGACCGCCGTCGGCGGAGCGGAGCTCGAAGGCTCCGTGGTGGGGGTGGTGGGCGACTCGAGCACCGTGGCCGTCCGCTGGGCGCACCCGCTCGCCTTCTGCTTCATCGACGGAGGTCACGGCGAGGAGCCGGCCTGGGCGGACTTTCGGGGCTGGGCGCCGCATGTGGTCCTCGGCGGTTGGCTGGCCATTCACGACGTCTTCCCCGACCCAGCCGACGGGGGGCGCCCGCCCTACGAGTTGTTCTGCCGCGCCCTGGAGTCGGGCCAGTTCGTCGAGGACGGCGCATGTGGCAGCCTGCGTGTGCTTCGCCGCGTGCAACCGTCCACGGCGGAAGACCAATAGTCAGCTGGCCGTGCAGTCCTTGACCGCCGGGCCCATGCAGTGGGGCTCGGCCAAATCGAGGGCAGCGGGCAGGCATTCGCCTCGGAACAGCCCGGCCGCGGGCGAGGTGCTCGACAATGCGTCGGCCGCCAGCACCATGGCGCCGAAGGTGTACGTCGTGCGCTCGTTGTCAGGAAACGTGATTTTTTCGGGATAGACCATCCCCGTCCAGTACGAACCGTCGCCGAGTCGAAGGTTCTGTGCGGCCACGAAGAGACTGTGTGCGCGGTCGCGCATGCCCAGTGCGTCGAGGGCCAGGACGCATTCGGCTGTCTCGGCCGCGGTGACCCAATCGCCCGTCGAGACGCAGCGCACACCGAGGCCCTCCATCACAAAGGTCGTCCAACCCTCCATGACGCGACGCCGCCCGGCCTCTCCTTCGAGCGCCCCCGAGAGCACCGGGTAATACCAGTCCATGGCGAACTCGACCTTGGGCGCAAAGGCGGTGGGGTGGTGCGCCACGGCATGACCGAGGCGGCCGGCCGCCAGCTCCCAATCCGGTCTGTCCTTGGCCAGACATTCGGCGACGGCAACCGCGAGCGCAGAGAGTGATAGATCGACGAAGATCCGGTCAAGAGGGCGTACCCCTCCGTATGCCCCGAAGGGTCGAGCGACCACAGGACCGAGCCGTCGGGTTGTTGCCAACGCAGAATGAAGTCGATTCCCCGTTCGACGGTTGGCCACAACTCCCGGAGGAATTCGACATCATCGGTGATGAGGTGATGGTGCCAGGCCCCGGCCGCCAGATACGCGCAGACGTTAGTGTCCAGCCGCTGATCCTTCACCCCGGCGCCCTGGTAATAGTTGAACCAGCTGCCGTCGGGAAGCTGGCGCTCGGCCAGCCACCGGTAGGCGGCTCTTGCTTCCGCGGTGAGCCCACACACCGAGAGGGCCATCGCTGCTTCCACGTGATTCCACGGATCGCAATGACCTCCTTCGAACCACGGGATCATCCCGTCGGCTCGCTGCACGTTGGCGATCGCATGCGCCGTAGACAGCACGTCGGTGGCCGAGAGGACACCGGGAACCTCGGGAACCGTGCTCTCGTCGGAGCGCAGGTGCTCCGTCGTCATCCCGCCGCTCCGTGTTTGCTGGCGGCGGGGCCGGGGCGGCCCGGAACACCCCGCGGTGCATTCGTCTTCGTCTCGGGTACTCCCCCCACACCGCCCAATGGCTTGGTGAGATACACCACCAGGCTCTTTCCGATGAGCGGGCTCAGCACGCGGTCAGCGGCACGAGTGACGAAAGGGGCCTTGACGATGTCCCACACCAGCACCTTGTGGTAGGCCTCGACCGCCGGGTTGGTGTCGTTGCTCGGCCCCACGACGCAACGCAGCCACCAATAGGGCGAGTGAAGCCCGTGGGCATGGTGGAAGCCAGTGGGTTGCAGGCCGGCGGAAGCGAGCCGTCGCTCGAGGGTGGAGCGGCGGTATATGCGCACATGACCGCCCGGATTGTCGTGATACTCGTCCGAAAGAGCCCAGTTGACGGCCTCTGGTCCACAGCGGGGCACCGTCACGGCCATGGTTCCTCCCGGGCGCAGCACCCGGGCCAGTTCCTTCATGGCTGCGATGTCATCTGGAATGTGCTCGAGCACCTCCGACGCAATCACGCGGTCAAAGGTTCCGTCCGCAAAGGGGAGAGCCAGCGCGTCGCCCTGCACGGCCGCGGCCGGATGATCGGGCGCCAGCTCTCCCGCCTCGACCATCGCACCGAGGGTGCCGCGCACCTGGGCCACCTCTTCGGGCCCGGCATCGAGCGCCACCACGGCCGCCCCACGTCGCGCTGCTTCGAAGGCGTGACGGCCGAATCCGCATCCGAGGTCCAAGAGGCGATCGCCGGCCCGCACCCCGAGTTGGTCGTAGTTCACCGTCAACATGTGACTTCTCCTGCCGCGGGCACTGCGTTCGCCGTCAGGGCCGCGGTGGGGGCGCCCGGCAAGGGTTCTTTCGCCAGGAGCGCGCTGTAGCAGGCCGCCGTTCCCGCCGCCGTCACTTCCCAGGTAAAGCGGCTCATCACCCGTACGCGCCCGGCTGCTCCCAGCCGTGCCCGCAGCGCAGGATCATCGAGCAGGCGCGAAATGGCGCCGGCGAGGGCGGCCGGATCATCGGGGGCAACGAGCAGACCGGTCTCACCATCGGTTCCGACGACTTCGGGCAAGGCCCCTCCGGTTGTCGCCACCACGGCCACACCGCAGGCCATCGCTTCGATGGCTGGCAGCGAGAAGCCCTCATAGAGCGAAGGCACGACCGCAACCTCCGCTTCCCCGTAGAGCACGGCGAGCTCGTCGTCGCTGATGCCACTCACGCAATGCACGACATCGGAAAGCCCGAGGCTGTTGATGGCCCGGTCCACCCGGCCGCCCGGGCGCGGTCGCCCGATCACCGTCAGCTCAATGTCGCGCTCGGTGCGCATTTTCGCTACCGCCTCGAGCAGGGGCACCAAACCCTTCATCGGCACGTCGCTCGAGGACGTCACCATGATGCGGCCCGGCCGGGGCGTGACCTCGCGGCGGGGGCGAAACACGGTGTGATCGACGCCAACCGGTACGACCGTCATGCGTTCCGGACGAACGTGCATCTGCGCTGCGATGTCCTTGCTCGAGGACTGCGACACAGTGACGACCGCCGGCAGAGCGCGCGCCACCTTTACCTGCATACGGAGAAAGCCGAACCAGCGGCGAGTAGTGATGCGCTGCCATGGGTTCGTCGTGTGAGCCAATGCCAGCTCGCGGTCGACGGTAATCGGGTGATGCAGCGTGGTCAGCAACGGCCACCCGTCGTCGACCAGCCCGAGCATGCCAGTCCCGAGACATTGGTTGTCGTGCACGACGTCGAAGTCGCCACGGCGACCGGCCAGAAGCTTGCGGACGCGCCTGGAGAAGGCCAGGGGCTCGCCGAATCCGGCGGTGCACATGATGCCGAACTCCATCCAGTCCTCCCGGCTGGTGAACTCGCGCCGATGGGGCACGCGAAACGGATCGGGGTCCCGATACAAATCGAGTGCGGGGACCGGTGTGAAGCCCACCCCGGGATCGAGTTCGGGCCAGGGAGGGCCGGAGAACACCTCGACCGAGTGCCCCATCGCCACCAATTCGCGGTGTCAGGTGGCGGGTGTAGACACCCTGGCCGCCGCAACGTGGGTTACCGCGGTAAATAAGGAAAGCCACGCGCAAACCACCAGGTTGGGGAGGTGCAGCGGCAACGCTTGGGGGGATCTCGATGTGGCGGGAGCGCTCCCAGGACTCCCGCATCTCGGTCCACTTCTGGCGGGGCGATTTAGGCACAAAATGTTCCGACACGACCAACCATGGCCGCATAGCCTCCCCGAACCCCCATCCCAACGCAAGCGTCGCTCATATCCGTGCCTCCAAGAATCTCAATTGAGCCCGAACCACCCGAGGACGGTGAGCACCACGAATACCGTGGCAACTGCGGCCACCGAAAGTATGCGCCGCGCCGCCGACCCACCGAGCCAATGGACCGTTGGCGGCCGGGCCCAGCAGGGAACGGCGGTTGGCCAAGACCAAGATGAGCACCAGGGTCATAGGCGTGATGACACCCTCGAGCACCTGGGTGTTCAATATGAGCGTGATCAGGTTGCCCGGCACCAGCACCACCGCCGCACCCACCAGGATCTGGGCGGTAAAGAGTCCCAGAAAAAGGGGGGCCTGGCGAAAGCTGGAGGAAACGGATCGCTCCACCCCAATCGCCTCGGCCACCGCGTAGGAAGTGGAGAGCGGCACGACGGCGGCAGCCAGCGCCGACGCACCGAGGAGCCCAAGTCCAAAGAGCACCTCGGCCGCCGGACCGGCGACCGGACGTAGGGCGTGGGCGGCGTGTGAGGCCGAAGTCAGTGGGCCGGAACCGCCAATGGTGGCTCCTGTGGCCACAATGATCGACATAGCCACGAACGCAGCCAAGATGGCGCCCACAATGGCGTCGACCCTCTGGAATCGGTAGTCCTCGGGCTTGACGCCCTTGTCCACCACGGCACCCGCTTCGTACAGCTGGATATAGGGGGTGATCGTGGTCCCGATGAGGGCGACCGCGAGAAGCAGGAACGACCGGCTGGCAATGAAGTGGGGCCATACGGTGTTGGCGGCCACCTTGTGCCAGTTGGGGTGGCCGAGCACGGCAGCGATGGGGTACGCCACGAAGACGAGGGTGAGCAACAGGAAGACCCGCTCGGCATACCGGTAGGACCCGAAGAGAACAAGGGACCAGATTGCCACGGCCGCTATCGGCACCGAGAGATAACGCGACACCCCGAAGAGGTCAAACGCCGTGGCGATTCCGCCGAACTCGGTAACCATGAGGCCGATATTGGCGATGGCGAATGCGGTCACGGCGAAGGCGGTCATGCGCAACGGGAACTCTTCTCGGATGAGCGCGGCCAGCCCCTTGCCGGTGTGGACGGCCAGCCGGGCCACCATCTCTTGCACCACGACATAGGCGACGGTGATCAGCACCATCAAAAAGAGGGTGCGATAGATGAAATCCGAACCGGCCGAGGAGTACGTGACGATGCCGCCGGCATCGTTGCCGGCGGCCGCTGCGATGAGTCCGGGCCCGGCAGCGGCGAGGTAGATCAGCCCCTTCCGGTGTACCGGGGCTTTCACGTCAAGAGCTTGGGGAAATGGAAGCGACCCTTGGTCGGCACGAGCGCGTCGAGCACGTCATCGGCCAGAATCCGGCCGATGGGTCGCCCGTCGTCGTCGACGACCACCAGCGAGAGCCGCCGGGCCTCAACGAGCTGTCCTGCGACCTCGTCGGCTGAAGCATGCGGACGCACCGTCACCACGTCCTCATCCACCAGCAGCGAGGACACACGCGAGTCGGGCGCTGTTTGCATGGTCAAGAGGATCTTCAGAAGCGTGATGTCGCCTACCAATGAGCCCTCTTTGTTCACCACGGCCACCGCGTCGAGATCGACATCATGTCCCCGGGCGTCAGCCAGGCGGTTGACCACTTCGGTCACGGTGTCGTCCGTAATGGCCACGACCAGAGTGGAGGTCATGATCCCGCCCGCCTCGTCCTCGGGATAGCCGAGGAGCTCGCGTAGCGCCGCGGCGTCGCTCTGTGGCATCCGCCGCAACAACTCACCCCTGGTGGCCGCAGGAAGATCCCTCAGCGCGTCGACGGCCTCGTCGGGCTCCATGGCGGCCAAGAGCCGCGCCGCCTCGTCGGGGTCGGATTCACGCAACAGTTGCTCGAGATCGTCGGGCTGCATCTCTTCGAGCGCGTCCGCTGCTTCATCCGCGCTCAGCGCAGCCAGGAGCTCGCGACGCTCGTCACGCCGGAGGTCCTCCAAGAGGTCGGCCAGTTCGCCCGGTCGCAGTCGGTGCAGACCTTCATGGGTCATTTTGAGTCGGACTTGCGTGGCACCGTCCACCGAATCGCTCGACTCCCCAAAGGGCTGGATTGCAGCCCAGTCGATCACGCGGTCCGGCGTGGGCAGCGGGCGCCAACGCCGCGGCCCGAGGCGGCGCAGCAGTGTCGCCGTCGAGACATCGGCGCCCACGAGGCGAATGCGCCCGATCACTTCGGCCAGGTACAGGTCGGCGGCACGGATGACCTGCACGCCATCGACGTCGACCAGCTGGTGATCCAAGACGTCCTTGGCCAGGAGCACTTCGCCGGGGCGGCGAACGACGTCAACCAGGTCCAGCCGAGCCGAGCGCAGCAATACCTCGGCATGCGCGATGCGATCAATGGCCGAAGCAGGGACAAAGGCCAGGCGGCGGCCCACTTTTATGACCAGTCCGGTCACCGGCGGGTAGGTCTGCCCATCTGACCAGCGGGCCACGATGTCGTCGAGCCGACCGATCTCCTGACCGGTCTGATTGGTGACGGGCCGGCCCAGAATGCCGGCCAACGAAACGATGGAATCGAAGACCCCTTCGGAAGCCAAGATGCGGCGGGTACGCCGTCGGCGTTGGTGGGCCGGACGCTCGGGCGTTTCACGGCGTCGGGGCAGAGAAAGGGTTGCTCGAGAGGAAGATTCTCTCGGAGGTGTTGGAGCCAAGGTGTTACCTCCTGTGCGGCGCCACGAGGCGGTCAGGGTGAAATCGGGCGGAGGGATACCGACACCACGAGCGGTATCAAAAAAGGACCTAGACCAGCACCTTCTCGATTCCGACGCCTCCGGCGACAGCCGGACAGGCTGCAAGACCCAGTGGGCTCAGCCGGCGTAGGCGTGGCGAGGTGTGCCGGTAGTGCTACTGGGAGGTTCGTCCCTGCGCATGACCACACCTCCTTCCACTCATGCTCCGTCCGGAGCGGCCTTCAGGGTTGGCCCGACGGCGCGCTCATTGTACCTGCCTGCGGGGTCCTCAGTGGCTGCGTTGCCCGGTCACCAGGGTGGCCTCATAGCGAACGGGAACCCTCCCGCCCACCTGATCGACCTCGCGCCCAATATCCGGCCAGAAGCTGAGCCAGGCGCTCGGGAGGAAGCGTGTGATGGTCGCTGTGTGTGGCAGCGAGGTCCAGCCACTGCGCGGTCGTATAGACGGTTTCATGCTCGAACACCTGCACCGTCACGGGGCCGAAGCCATCCGTCCGGCGAAGTGTTTCTGCCACCGCCTCGTACATCGAGGTCTCTCTCCGGCCCAAGAGCACCGATGAGGTCGCCAGTTCGGGTGCGAAGCGGGCGTAGGCAGCGTCGAGGGCGGGGCGAACCGAGACATCGGGATGCGCCTGGTTCCAAAAGAGCCCGATGCGCCCCCCGGGACGGAGAACCTCCAGCGCCTTGGCCGCGCCGCGCCGGGGCTCGACCCAGTGCCACGCCTGGCCGGCTGTCAGGAGGTCGAAACGACGTTCGGCCGCGTCCCAGTCTTCGATCGTTCCCGCTTCGACCGTCACGCCGAGGCGGCGTGCCACCTCGGCCATGCGGGGATCGGGCTCGAGCCCGAGCACGTCACAACCCCGGGCCATCAACAGGCGGGCCACAATGCCCGTGCCGCAGCCCACGTCAAGCACGGCCTGCGGATGCTCGAGCACCAGCTCGTCCACCAATGCGTCCGGATAGCGGGGACGGACGCGGTCGTACTCTTCGGCGTCATCCCCGAATGAACTGGCCCGGCGCCGGTCCTGATACAGCGTCCAGTCCGTGGTCACTGCCCGGCCGCATTGGTCCGAGGTTGGCTGGAAACCGTTCCCACAGCGTTGGCCACCGGGAAGGGTACGAGATTGGATTCCTCATCCGCCGCCACAACCGCCTCGTCGGCTGCTGCCGCACGTGCCACGCGCTGCCGGTTCGCCACGACGAAGAGTGGCACGCTGGCGAGCAGAGTGGCAACGCCGCCGACGAGGAGTGAGACCCGCGGATTGCTGATGTCACTGATATAGCCGAGGAGGGGCGCCCCGATCGGCGTGCTCCCCAAGAAGGCGATGGCGTTGAGGGACATGACGCGCCCTCGCATGGCCGGATCGGACCGCAATTGCAGGGTGGCGTTGTTGGTGGCCACGAACGAGATGCTGCCCGCTCCCATGAATACCAGCAGAACGATGGCAATCAGTTTTGTGGGCGCCAACGACACGGCGACGATCGCGGCGCCAAAGAACAGGCCGATCAGAGCCAGCAGGTGCGTGGACGGACTGCTGCGGTGGGCGGTGAGAAGTCCGCCCACCACGGCCCCGACTCCCATGGCGGCCAGAAATGAGCTGTAGGCGCCCGCCCCGCCGTGAAAGGTGACCTTGGCCAGCAGGGGCAGTGTCACGGTGAAGTTGAAGGCGAAGATCCCCACGATCGCCATGGCGATGAGCGGCGAACGCAGGTCGGGAGTGGACCACGCGTAGCGCAGCCCCTCGCGCACCTGACCCTTCTTTCGCCCCACGCCCGGCGCCGAGTTCAGCTCGGCCGAGCGCATGCGCGAGAGCGCCACGATGACCGCCAGATAGGAGGCGGCATTCACGATGAAACAGGTCGACACCCCGAGGGTGAGAATGAGCACGCCGCCGATCGCCGGTCCGATCACCCGTGCCCCATTCATGACCACGCTATTGAGGCTCACTGCATTGGGCAGGAGCTCTCGTCCCACCATTTCTGAGACGAAGGTCTGGCGCGCCGGATTGTCGAACAGGTTCACCACGCCGAGGAGGGACGACAACAAGAAAACCTCTCCTAGGTGCATCGAATGGGTGAGGACAAGGACCCCCAGGGCGAGCGCCAGCACGGCGGCCGAAGATTGGGTGGCGTAAAGGACCTTGCGCTTGTCCATTCGATCGGCGATCAAACCTCCGAAGGGCCCGAAGAGGAGGAGCGGTACGAACTGGAGGCCGGTCGCGATGGCCACATCGACGCCAGTGCCGTGGAGACGGAAGAGGATGAGGTAGGTCTGCGCCACGGTCTGCATCCAGGTGCCCGAAACCGAGATGACCTGACCGGTAAAGAACAGCCGGTAGTTCCGGACGGACAAGGCGCGAAACGTGCGATGACGGGCCTCGGCGAGGCGACTCATCGGCCCACCAGGTGTTCGAGGAGAGCGACCAAATCGGCCGCGCCAGCCTGCTCCTCCGGGCTGAGTTCGGCCAGGCGCCGTGTGAGGAACGCGTTCTTCAGGGTGCGGATGCGCTCGAGGGCTCTTTTGCCGGCGGGCGTGATGCGCACCCGGGCACTGCGGCGATCCGCCGCGTCGGTCACGCGCGTCACCATGCCGGCGTCGGTCAGGGTGGCCACGATCTTCGTCATGGTCGGCGGCTGCACCTGCTCGATGGAGGCCAGCTCTCCGAGGGTCGGGCTTCCGAGGCGGCTGACCGAGCCCAGGGCCGAGGCCTGCGCCGGCGAAAGACCCGCCAGCGACTCCTGGCGCAGGAGGCGATGCAACCGATTTATGGAGAGGCGCAGCCGGCTGGCCAGTTCCTGTGACACCTCGGCTTCTGCTGCTGAGGTAGAGGTCCCAAGTGGCGCGGTCATGCCACCCAGTATAGTTAGTTTTGCTAACTAATGAACTGCCACGGCGGTGGCTCAGAAGTTCGGGACGTACCCACCACTCCCGAGCGATGAGCTCTCGTCCATGCTCAAGGAATCGTCAAGGTCACCCACGACCTCGGTCACCCACGACAGCCGTTCTCGCAAGATGCGCTCGACGCCACCCGAAAGCGTGGCTGAGCTCACGGCGCAGGAACTACACGCCCCCTGGAGCTGCACCTCGACCACGCCGGCGTCGACGTCCGCCCGCACCAGGACCAGGTCTCCTCCGTCCGCCTGCACGGCCGGCCGCATCAAGTCGATAATCCCCTGAAGCTTGCTCAGGCGGTCAGCGCGTTCGGCATCACTCAACACGGTCTCGATATCGGGCACCCCCCCAGTCTGCCGCGTCGGGAGCCCATCGTGACCCCAAGGGGTTGCGCAAAGGTCAGGCGAGCCCGATGGGGGCCGGCGGGGGGCCCTGCACCACGGGGTTGCTGAGCTGCCCGATCCCCTCGATTTCAATGCGCACAATGTCGCCATCAGCCAGGTAGCGGGGCGGGTCGAACCCCGATCCCACACCAGCCGGCGTGCCCGTGGCAATGATTGTGCCGGGCTCGAGCGGGAAGGCGGTGGTGAGGTACTCGATGAGCGCGCCACAGCCGAAGATCAGATCCGCCGTCGTGGAGTCCTGCCGCAGCTCGTCGTTGACCCAGGTGCGCAGCGAGAGGTTCCCCGGATCGGAGAGCTCATCAGTGGTCACGAGCCAGGGACCGCAGGGCGCGTGGGTATTGAACGACTTGCCCAGGGTGAAGCTCGGTGTGCGCCACTGCCAGTCGCGGACGCTCACGTCGTTGATGATGGTGAGACCAGCTACGACCTCCATGGCCCGCGCCGCGGGGATGTACTGGCAACGCGGGCCGATCACGATGGCCAGCTCGCCCTCGTAGTCGACCATCGTCGAAACGGTCGGTAGGACGATAGGGTCACCCGGCCCGGCGATCGCCGTTCGTTGTTTGTTGAACCAGTACTGGTACTCCGGCGCCTCACGTCCCATCTCGGCCACATGAGCCTGATAGTTCATGCCGATCGCCAAGATGTTGGGGGGCCGGGGAACGGGTGCGTGCAACCGCACCGTGTCCAGTGGGTAACGGGCGCCACCAGCGGCGTGGGCCTCCCGGGCACGCCCGAGCCCGTCCGGTCCGAGCGCGAGGAGCTCGGCCATGTCGCCCGGCAATCCCACAGCGGGATCGCTCAGATCGACGACCTCGTCACCGAACACGACGCCCGGACGCGGTACGCCGCTGGTCTCGGACGAGGTGGAAGTGGGGGACACATCGGGGCCAGGGGAAAAGCTGAGCAGGCGCATGGGTCAACGGTAGGGGAGGTTGGGGGTGTCCAGCGAGTCATCGGCCCGTGAGTGGATGGTCCCACGACGGAGATGTCATCCCGGCTTTTCAAATTCGTGGAACGCAGCCAAGGCCCGCGGTCCCCACACCAAGCCTGGTCCGCCGTTCATCAGGATGGCAACGCCGATCACCTCGGTCACCTCGGCCACGGTGGCCCCATGATGCGCTGCGCCACGCGCATGGGCCGAGATGCACCCATCGCACTCGCGAGTGACCGCGATGGCCAGCGCGACGAGTTCCTTCATGCGCGTCGACAGCGCGCCCTCGACCATGACCGCCTTGTGCATGGCGCCATAGCCGCCCAGGACGTCGGGTATGGCGTCCGCCAACTCGCGGTAGGGCGCCTTCAGGTCCTCGGTGATCTGATGAAAATGTTCCATCACTCATGCTGACACGTCAGCGCGTGCGCGCACCTTCTTCCAGCGCTTGCAGAATCGCCGTGGCCAGCATGTCCTGGAGCCGAGCGAAGTCAGCATCGAGCTGCGCCGGGGAGTGAGCAACGAACCTTCCTCCCGCCTCGCTGGCCGCGAAACCGAGGACCGCCGTCGCCAGAAGTCGTTCGAGTTGCACCACCGCGTCCTCATTGAGCCCGGCCTCACGCAGGGCCGCATAGACCACGTCGCGGGTGCGCCTTGCCCCGGGAGTCGCCGCCGCCCGTTGGAGAAGCAGGGGAAACACCTCGGGATGTCGTCGGGCGGCCATCCGGGTACCCCGCGCCAACGCCCGCAGACGCTCGGCCCACGGGGCTTCGGGGTCCGGCAGGTCCACCTCGAGCAGGATGCTCTCCACCACCCCGTCGAGAAGGTCGGCTTTGTTCGTCACGTGGCGGTAGAGCGCCATGGGGGTGACACCCAGGCGTTCGGCCACGGCCTGCATGGTCACCGCCGCCAATCCTTCTTCGTCGGCCAAGCGCAAGCTCGCGGCCAGGATGGCCTGGCGGTCGATCTGGGCCGGTCGTCCCACGCGGCCAGTATCGCTCAGCAGTTCACTCAGTCAGCGCGGCTTCCCTTCGGGCCGCGAGCACGGACCTCCTCGACTGAAGCCATGGCGTCGCGCAGCTCCTGGATCCAATCGGATTCGTGTTCCGCCACAAGCCTCACGGTCCACGCCAATGCCTCGCTCCGACTGCGCGCCACTCCGGCGTCGATCAGGGTGTCGAGCACTTTGCGGTCGGCCAATCGCAGTCGGGTCATGACCGGCACGCCAGCCGTGGTGAAGAGAACCCGGGTTCCGCCACACTGGGCGCCCCACGACACGGTGCGTCGGAAGGCCGGCTGCGCTTCCTCAGCGATGCGGATGCGCCCGCCCCGAGACTCTTCTCGAAAGCCACTGATGCGAGCATGCTCGGCCACCCGCACTTCCTCTTCGCTCGCGCCCTCGGGCAGCTGTGGCGGCGGCAGCGAGCCCACCACCTGGAGTTCGTCCTGATCGATCTCGATCGTCGGTGGTCCGTCGAACCAGCCATCTGGGATGCGGCCGGCAAACCATGCCGCGATGAGACGCTCCTGCTCTGGTCCCGAAGGCGGTGCGCCCCCGGAACGACGGCGGCCACCCCGCCGGCCGGCCCATTCCCTGTCCGTTGTGTGTGTGTGCTCCTTAGTCATAGTTACACAATTACATAATTACTGCAGCATGACAAGCCGGAACTTCCTGGCCAGACGAGAACGTTTGTTAGTCACATATGCATATGTTATATATTTACGATGCGGATCCTGCTCACGGAAGGGGCGGGACTGACCTCCCGGCAGGTCGCAACCCAACTGGACGACATGGGACACGAGGTCTCGGTCGTCGCAGCCGATCCACTGTGTCTGGCCCGTTTCACACGCCACGTGCGCGCCCTGTTGCCGGTCCCTCCCTTCGGCCGGCAACCCTTGATTTGGTTCGATCACCTGCTTGATGTGGCGGTAGCCGGGCAGTTCGACGTGGTCTTCCCCACCCAAGAACAGGTTGCAGTGCTTTCGCACCAACTGCCGCGCCTCCTCGAGGCCGGCATCGCCACGGCGGTTCCTCCCTTTTCCTCCCTGGTCCAGGTGCATGACAAGGTCTCCGCTCGAGCCACCCTCGAGAGGCTAGGAATCGCGCAGCCTCGGTCGATGGTCCTACAGAACGCGTCCGAACTGGCGGGCTGGAGGGTCTTCCCGGCCTACGTGAAGTCGCCTCTGGGCACGGGATCTACAGGAGTGACGCGTGTGACGGACGCACCCGCCATGGCTCATGCCTTCGAGCACTTCATGGCGGCAGGAGCCTCGGAAAATGGTGGCGTGCTGGTACAGGAAGCTCTCGACGGTACGTTCGTCATGGCTCAGTGTGTCTTCGACGCCGGATCACTCCTTGCCTTTCATGCTGTCGAGCGTGTGCACGAGGGAGCTAAGGGCAGCGCCTCAGCCAAGACCAGCCTCGACATGCCCCGCTTGCGTCAGGAGCTGGCCTCGATGGGTCGGGCTCTCGATTGGCACGGCGGCCTCTCGGTAGATGCCATTGAGGTCGATGGCGAAGCCTTCGTGATCGACGTGAACGCGCGACTGGTCGAACCGGCAAACGCATTGGCCGCTGGTACCGATCTGGTCGCAGCCTTCCTCGCCGTCGCATTGCACGTGTCAGCCCAACCACTGCCGCCATCTCGCGCGGGCGTGCGCACGCATCAATTTCTGATGGCCCTTCTCGGCACGGCACAACATTCCGGCCGACGGCGAAAAGTCCTGACAGAAATCGCGTGCTGCGTGATGCGACGCGGTATCTATGCCGGTTCGGCCGAAGAACTCCTGCCCTGGCAGCGAGACTGGCGCACGATCGCACTCCTCGTGAGTGCCAGCGTGGCCACGTTGTGTAGACCCGCCCTCTGGCGCCTCTTCACCGACGGGGCCGTATCTCGTTACGCCCTCGCAGCGGAAGGTTGGCGCCAACTCCGGCAATCCTCTCCGGTCGCCGAACTCAGTCCAACCTCAACTTGAACCCGAGGTGCGAAGCCTCGAATCCGAGGGCGGCGTAGAAGCGGTGTGCGTCGGGTCGCGCCTGATTGGATGTGAGTTGGATCCGGTAGCAACCGAGGACCCGGGCGCGGTCGATCGCGGCACCCATCAATACACGACCGATCCCGCGTCCTCGCCAGTCCGGATGCACGTGCACTGATTCGATCTCGGCACACAGCCGGCCCCTGGACTGAAGGTGTCGAAACACGATGAGCTGGCAAGCCCCAATGGTCACATCACCAATCTCGGCCACCAGCACATCGCCGGGACCTTGCTGGATCTCGCTGAGCGCGGCCCGGTACGCCGCCGTATCCGCCGGGTCTTCCTTCCCGTTCACGAGCGCTCCGAACTCGAAAAGCTCCACGATGCATGCCAGGTCGCCCTCCCTTGCGACACGGACCGCCACCTCCCGCGAGCGATCAGACGCGCTCATCGGGCGCCCGGGAACGGGTCGACGTTCGGCAGGTGATGCCTCATTTCCTGCAGGGTAGGGTGCAGCCGCAGGGGCCTGCATTCGATTCTGCTGGCCGCGGGCGGCGCATAGGGTGGAGCCCATCGGACCTCGAGCCAGCCTCTTGCCACGCCTCGCCCCAAAGCTGGCATGACACCCCTTCGATTCACTCTCGACCCGGTTCGATCCTGCATTTGGGTGGACGCTCGCTCGAGCCTGCACCCGATCACCACGCAAACGCGCGGGCTCCACGGTTGGGTCGAGCTCAGCCTGGGACCCGACGGCATCGTCGATCTCCGAGAACCCGTGGAGGGTCACCTGGAAGTGGCGGTGCAACGCTTCTCCTCGGGAAACCAATTATACGACCGAGAGTTGATGCGGCGCATAGACGCAAAACGTCACCCCGTCATACTGGGACAGATCACGGGCGTCTCCACCACGGAGTCAGCATCCATCTATCGAGTGACAGGAGATCTCTCCTTTCACGGCGTGACGCGCTCGTTCGAACACGAGATGACGATCGACGTCCACGACGGGGCGTCTCTCGTGTTGAGGGGTGAACGGGTATTCGACATTCGCGAGTTCAGAATGAAACCCCCCAGCATGCTGATGGTGAAGGTCTACCCCGAAGTCGCCGTGCGCGTGGAGCTTTTCGGAGCCAGGGAGCACTAAACGCGAACCACGCCCTCCCGACGAGCACGCGCCCTCAGCCCGACCCGGCCCAGGCCAGCGCACCAAGTGCTGCGGCGAGAGAGAGGGGCACGACGATGAACCCGAGGCGACTGGCCTGACGGAGAGATGGTGACGCACCGGCCGTTCGAGCTGCCTTGAGCCAGAGGAACCAAGCCAACGAACCAGTGACGAAGAGGTTTGGACCGAGATTGAGCCCCACGAGCAACTGCGCCGCGTGATGAGGATTGCGGGCGGCCAGAAGCGAAGCCGCCGGCAGGTTGTTCACGAGGACCGAGGTCAACGCCGCGATGAGCGCTGAGCCCACGGTGCCGCTGTGGAGTAAGAGCGAAGCCGGACCGCTCCACACCCGGCCGAGGGCACCGAGCCCTATTGTGATCCCGAACAACCCGACCAATACGGGAGCCCCGAGAACTGTGACCGCTTCCTCGAGGTGTATCCGACGCTGTGCCAGTCGGAATCCAGCCGCGAGGAGGCCGTCGATGAGTACGGGCACCGCGGGCGACCGCAAGGTCACCACCAGAATGATGGCTACCACCACAGCCACAATGCCGACCGTCCCCACGGGGCGCTCCACCGTCGCTTCGCCAGTCGCAGACACCGTGAGGTCTCGTCGAGCCCATACGCCGACGCAGGCTGCAGTGACGAGACACGCCGCCAGGGCAGCCGGCCACATTAAGGCCAGGAAGGCTCCACCCGAGAGTGGCCGATGCCCGAGCACGATGAGATTGGTCAGATTCGATCCGGGAAGAAACAAGGAACTGGCATTCGCCAGGAGGAGAGAGCCGTAAAGCAGCGGGCGTTCACCGGCACCTCTTTGCCGGCCAGCTGCGATGAGCACCGGAGTGAGAAACACCACCGAAGTATCGAGGTTGAGGGTCGCGGTCACAACAGCGATGAGGAGGGCCGTCCCGGCAAAGAGCACGACTCCATGGCGGGCCAATCTCGCCAGAGAGGTACCGACGGCACCGAAGAGACCATCGCGTTCGGCTACCAGGCCAAGGAGCAGCAGGCCGGCGACCAAGACGAACGGCGTCCAGGTTTGTGCGGCGGCCCTGTAGGCCTCATGTGGAGCACCCGCCAGGGCTACAACGGCACCTACCACCCCGACGGCGCACAAGATCCGGATTCCACGCGTCCGGGGGACGAGGCCCTGCTGTTCGATGGCTGGCGGACACATGTGTCCTGGCTCCTTACCCATTGCCACGGGTCAACATTCCCCCGCAGCTGGCGGGCATGGCGCTTTCCCTATGCGTTTTCGAAATCCTTCCGGCCTGCAGTGGCCGAGGCTTCCTGGTATCTGAGCATCACGATGCCAGACGCAGTGGCTTGGGTGGCGGCCAGGATGAAGGTCGTTGGATGTCCGATCTCGCCGAACAACTTCTTACCGCTCCCAAGCACGATGGGAAAAGTCATGAGACGCATCTCGTCGATGAGACCGTGCTGCACCAACGTGCGGGCAAGTTGGGCGCTTCCTGCGACCAGAAGGTCGCCTGCCACCTCTGACCTGAGTTGAAACTCAGAGATGACGACTCGGCCCACTCCGCCCTCTTTCGTCTGTATGGTCGCAGCAATCACGGCGAGAGAACGATCCGCCTCACATCGCCGGGTTCGACAAAGGAAAGCAGGTCGTACTACGAAATTCGCCTGCGCTTCCTCAACCGTCAGTTCCGCCGCCGGATCGGCTTCAAGGCGTTCGTCGGGGATCGGGGTGCCACTTTGTATGGAGCAACCATAGGTACCTGCCGCGAGGCGCTGCTCCGCTCTCGCGATTGCCTCGAGCCTTTGACGCAGCTCGACCACGACGGAATCGTCCGTGCCCTGTTCGGTCAGCGGTTCTGCGGAATCGAACATGTCGCCCTCTTGGTTGGCGGCCGTCCGATCAGCCTCGCGTTCCTCGGTCATGTCCCTCAGGAGTCCCTCTATGCGGAGGCGCTCGGCGGCCAGCAATTCTCTGGCCCTGTCGTCGTCCATCATCGCTCCCTTGATTGTGGTGCTCGGGAGCATGCTAGCGAGGACCAAGGACTTGGCAACCTTGGCAACGGGACGACGTGATTCTCGGCGCGCCATGCAGGCAATCCGGCGAACGTTGGGTTCGGCGAAGGTCTGGGCGTGGTCAAACCACCGATGAAGCCGGCGTTGGCTCAGCTTCCAGTCCCTGAGGGCCTACGCCCGGGAGCGTGGCCTCCGGTGCTCCATTCGGAGTGGGCGGGGGGTGGACGGCGACGAAGTCCTTACTGCGAATGAGAGATGCCGCGGCAATCGCACCGACCAGGGCCACGCAGGCGCTCACGACGAACAACACATCGAGGGTGCTGGCGAAGCTGGCTCGCATCGCCTCGACCAAAGCCGGACGCACACTGGCCGAGGTACGCCCGATGAGGCTTGGCATGGCGCCCTTTTGCATGGCACTCTCGATCGCCCCGGCATGACCAGCCAATGCCGGCGTGCGGGCAAGGTGCGCGGTGAGGTTGTGGGTGAGTTGTGCGGTGAAAATGGAGCCGTAGACGGCGATGCCGGTGGCGATGCCGATCTGGCGAAAGGTGGTGTTCACCCCCGAGGCCATGCCTGAACGCGTGTGACTCACAACACCGACTGCGGTGGAAGCGAGAGGTGGATTGACCATGCCGCTTCCAACACCAGCCACGACGAAGCCCGGCACGAGGTGCGTCCAGGATGTGAGTCCATTGATGCCCGCCATGAGCACAAGCCCCACACCGACGAGGAGAAGGCCGGGGCCGATCAACCATCGGACAGGCATGTGAGATGAGAGCCGTCCGGCAATGGTGGCCGCGACCAGGCTTCCGGCGGTGATGGCGAGCAGACGGAGCCCGGTATTGAGCGCCGAGTAACCGCGATCGTCCTGAAGGTACAGCACCAGGTACACCAACATTGCGTACAGCGACCCGTTCATAGCAGAACGCGGCGATGAGGCCGCCGCCGAATGTCGGGATGCGAAAAAGCGAGAGATCGAACATCGGATGCTCCACGCGGCGCTCGACCACCACGAACCCGACCAGGAATGCCGCCGCCGAAGACCAGACAGATGGCGACCCCGCTATCCCCCCAGCCGAGTTCTCCGGCCCGGATCAGACCGTACACAAGGCTGACCAATCCCGCTGTGAGAACAGCGAAACCGAGCCAGTCAGGACGGGCGGCATGGGGCGTCCGTGACTCGGCCACCTTCGCAGCGCGTCACCACAAGGGCCGCGACGCCGACGGGAAGGTTTACGAGGAAGATGCCCCTCCATGAAATGCCGGTGGTGATTACTCCACCCAACACCGGGCCGAGTCCTGTGGCCACGCCGGTGATCGCCCCCCACACGCCAAAGGCCACACCTCGCTCCTTGCCTTGGAAGCTTTGGGCCAACAGGGCCAAGGAGGTGGAGAACAAAATGGCGCCACCGATTCCCTGGGCACTACGAGAGAGGATCAGCATGAGCGGTGACTGGGCCAATCCGCACAGGAGCGAACCGCCGGTGAAGACGATCAATCCGATGGTGAAGAGCAGCCGTCGCCCGTAGCGGTCGGCCAGCGATCCTGCAGTCAACAGCACCGAGGCCAGCGTCAGGGCGTACGCATCGATAACCCACTGCACCTCGCTGAAGCTCGAGTGGAGACCCTTCTGGATTTCTGGCAGGGCCACCACGACGATGGTCACGTCCAGGAGCAGCATGAAGGTGCCGGCGCACACCACGATCAGGGTCCACCACTTTTTGTCCATGTTGTCCAGCCTCTCCGATGTGACCGGTGAAAACCACCAATTGTCTCAGATTCACTTATTTCCGCCATGATCTAGCATGAACTACGTGAAATCTACTGTTCTGGATATTTTGGACCACCGGATCATCCACGCCCTATACTTGGACGGCCGGGTGTCGTTCAGCCGGATGGCCGAGGTTCTGGGCCTATCGGAGCAGACGATCGCTCGCAGGTACCGTCGGATGCACGACGAGCATGCGGTCCGCGTGGTCGGCCAGCTGGACAGCCAGCGATTGGGCCGATCCGACTGGGCAGTGCGCATCCGCTGCACGCCCGATGTCGCCATACCGGTGGCGAATGCCCTGGCCAAGCGGCCGGACACCGCCTGGGTCCAACTCATGTCGGGCGGCACCGAGATCTTTTGCATGGTCAACGCGCATGACGAACAGCAACGAACCGCGCTCCTCTTGGAACAGCTTCCGTCGAGCAATCGAATTGTCGGTCTCGACGCGTACTGCCTTTTGCATGTGTTCACCTCCGAGACTTCTGGACCGCCGGGTGCCGAGGGTCTCACACCCGAGGAGATTGCTCGCCTCACAACGCCGCGGAGAGAGATCGCATCCAATTCGAATGGATTGAGCAACGAACTCTCGGAGGAGGACTGGCAGCTGGTGCGAGTCCTCGAGGAGGATGGCCGAGCTACGCACCGCGTACTTGCCAGCGCGTATACACCGCCACGAGTCCACTGTGCGCCGTCGAGTTGATGAGTTGATCGCTTCGGGGATGCTCTACTTCGAACTCGACATCGACTCGGCCTTGCTCGGTCTCAGGTCCCGAGCGATCCTTTGGGTGTCCGTGGCCCCGTCGACCCTGATGCAGGTCGGAGCCGCCTTGGCCGACTACCGCGAGGTTCCCTTCGCTGCCGCCACCACGGGGCCCACCAACCTCGTGGCCACCGTGGCGTGCAGTGACGACGTCGCCCTCTTCGAATTCCTCACGCGCGAGATCGCGGGACTGGAGGGGGTATCCCATCTCGAGACCTCCCCGGTCATTCGCTCCATGAAGATGCACGCCACGCTGAACCGCTCGCCCGGAGGGTCCGGGTCATACGTCTAGCAAGTGTGGCTGAGTGTTCCATCCGACCGCCCCGGTGCATCGGTCTCCCTCGATGGTCACGGTCATGTGAAGCGGACGGCCACGGTCGAGCGCCAGACGCGAGAGAATCAGTCCTATGACGGAGCTGAAAAATGTTCTCAAGGCGGTCAGTCGTGCCGAAAACCGTTATCGCCGCCACCGAGTCGACGGATCGACGCACGAGAACGACGACATGTTGGATCGTCGCAATCCAAACACTCGGGCGCACTACTTCGAGGTGGGACAGGGGGCGCTGTCATTGCTCTTTCGAGCCATGATCCTCTGCGAAATGCCAACCATCGAGAACGTTTTGGTCCTGCCGTGCGGCTACGGCCGCGAGCTCCGCCACTTCGTCAACGCCTTTCCGAAGGCGAATTTCTCAGCCTGCGAGATCGAAGGGGCCAAGGTGGACTACTGCGCAAGGCAATTCGGGGCAACGCCGGTGACGTCGAGCGTCGACTTCGACACCCTGACCTTTGACCGATCCTTCGACGTGATCTGGTCTGGATCTCTGCTTACTCACCTACCCGAGCCTCGATACCGGGCGGCCTTGTCGCTGTTTTCCCGCGCCCTCGCCCCGGGCGGCATCGCGCTCGTGACGTTGCAAGGACGCAATACGCCTCATTTCCAAGAGGCCGAGTTCGCATATATGGGTCAAGACCGCATGCATGAAGCCGTGAAGACGTTCGCCGACTCAGGCTGGGCCTTTGCGCCCTATCCCGGTGAAGATGACTACGGCATCACTTTCGCCCTGCCATCGGTCGTCCTTACCTACCTCGAGCAAGATCCCACCGTGTCGTGTCGCGGTTACATCGAGCGAGGTTGGGACGATCATCAGGACGTACTCATCTTTCAGAAGGAGCCGATCGACCATAGGTGGTCGAGTCTGGGACGCCTACCCGCAACGTGAAAGGTGAAGGCCTGCGTACGAATGCTGTCCGGACGCCTACTCGTCAAGTAGTGCGGTGAGTTTTTTCGGCGCGAGGACGCGGTAGCTCTCGATTACGAGCTCACGGATCGCCTCCCAGTCGGTGTCCTCGGGCAGCAGCACCCCGATGCGATCACGGCCGCCTCGCGGGGCGAAGAAGGGGGGACCAAGGGTGCGCACCCGATTGCCGATGTCCGCCGGGACTTCTAATGGATACCCGTCGCTCATCCCACGCCTCGTTGGCCTGACGTGGCCCTAAGTCTAGTGAAGGGCGACCCGCGGGCGCCCGCAGGCCACGTGTCGCCAAATGGATACAGTCTCCAAATGAGTTCACTCGTCGTGTTTTCGATCGATGTCAATCGACTCGCCATGTTTTACGAAATGGTGCTGGGCGCCACCGCCGCCCATGAACCTACCGGTGACATTCGGCTCATGAACGAACGGGATGAAGTCCTGATCCACTCCATACCCGAGCACATCGCCCGCACCATTGAGATCGCTTGTCCCCCCGTGCCGCGCGAGGGTTCGCCTCTGAAGCCGGTATTCAATGTCGTCTCGCTTGAAAGCGCCCTCGGGAGCGTCGAAGCGGCAGGAGGAGTTGTAACCGATAGAGCTTTTAGCTGGGATGGATTCATGCGACACGACGTACTTGACCCCGACGGGAACGTGATCCAGCTCCGGAGCAGCGTTTCGTGAGTCACCAGAGGCGTACCGTGAACAGCCCGGTCCAGGCGACCCCGGGCTGTTCACGACAGGGGCATCAGGAGTGGCCGGTAACCTGGCGGTAGAAGAGGTTGCGTCGCTCACCGACGGTTTCGACAAACCCTTTTGGACCAGAAAGATGGAAGATGAATGGACGGCACTAATGAGGCAGAGGCTGAACATAGCGCCCTAAATCGCCGCAACGCGGCGGAACGTACCGATACAGACGGACAGCTGCCACTGTCGTACGAAATCAATTGGACAGCTTCCCGTCTGCCTTCTCTGTTGATCGAACCTGCCGTAAGTTTGCACAAATTCTCATTCACCACTTCGTTTTCGATAAATCCAGTCTTGGCCGCCCCCGATGGAGATGAGATCGCCGATCTGTTTGGTGACGAGTTCACGATCATCGGAGGCGGACAGATCAACGACGAAACTGTGTTGGTGGCCAAAAGCGCGACGAGCGACGTCCGCATCGCAATCGACGGTCGTGCCGTCGATATCCTCGTGGCAGCCGCTTCCTTTTCACTCGCTCGAGACGTTGGACTCGGTCTGAAGGAGAAATTCCCAAAGGCCGAAAAGAGACCCGACGCTCTGGTCGTGAGGACCTGGTATGCGGGATATCAAGGTGTGACGAGTTCGTATTCTGACCTCATCCTTCCTTCTTGGGACGAAATCGCAGGCAACTACCCCGAACCAACCCGCTCGCAATTGAGCCGACTGATGACGCTCGGCCCCCCTTCGAACAATTCATTAGAGGGAAAACTCATTCTGTTCCACGGGCCACCGGGGTGCGGAAAGACCTTCGCAATCCGCGCCTTGTTGCGCTCGTGGTGCGAGTGGTGCGCGCCCGAGCTGCTGATAGATCCGGAGTCCGCCTTCGGCGAAACTCGCTACCTGATTCAACTTCTGAGATCGACGGCACACCAAGAGCCCGAATCAGCCGAGCGGTTCTGGCGGGTCCTCGTTGCTGAGGATGCCGACAAATATCTGGGGGCAGATGCCCGGGCAAGTGACAATCCGGCATTGGATCGCCTCCTCAACGTCTCAGATGGTCTCATTGGCCAGGGATCTCGCCTCCTCTACCTGTTGACAACCAACAGCGACCTCGCCGTACTTCACGCTGCGTTGGTACGTCCAGGGCGGAACCTGGGCGTCGTGGAGTTTCGCAAGTTCTCGCCCGACGAGGGTCATAGGTGGCTCGGGAGCGATGGTCCCGTACCGAAGGCTGAAATGAGTCTGGCCGAACTGTTCGCTCTTCGTAACGGCCGCCACACGGACGTGGCTGATGGGAAGCTGGTCGGCCAATATCTCTGAGACTCGTGAAGCGGGCTCCCTCTGGCCAGGAATGGGGTCTTCGAGGAACAGCGCATCGGCATAAGCCCGCGATATCGTTCCCAATCCAGATGCGCACCGTCAGTGTTCACACTCTGGAGACCATCGTGATTTCGTCGTCGCCATGACCGGCTTCCTGGTCGATATCCAACCTCTCAAGCGCTATCGAGAATTCCGGCTCCTCAGCGCAGGACAGCTCGTCCTGTACCTCTCCTCCCAACTCAGTCAGACGGCGGTTCCATTCCAAGTATTTCTCCTGAGTGGGCACTCGACCGTCCAGGTTGGGCTCCTCAGCTTGGCCCAGCTCGTTCCGTCTCTCATCGGCACGGCTATCGGAGGCATGCTCGCCGATACTCGAGATCGTCGTGACGTGATCGTCTTTGCCCAGCTCGTCACCACCCTCTCGTATCTCGGACTCCTCGCCATCGCACTCGTACACGTGACGAGCGTATGGCCCTTGTACGTCGTGATGGTCGTCTCCGCCGCAGTCTCGGGAGTGTCCGGTCCGGCCCAGTTTGCGATCGCCTCCAGCATCGTGAGCGCCGAGGACATCGCTTCTACATCGGCCCTTCTCATGCTCAACATCAACGTGATGCTCGTGGCCGGCCCCGCCATCGGCGGGTTGGTGATCTCCCAGCTCGGCTTTGCCCCCACGTATGAGATTGTCATCGGCTGCTCGGCGCTCGGTCTCCTCATGATCTTGTTGATGCAGAAGATTCCCCCTGCCAGCAGCGGGGGTCCTCCCGTATCGATCCAGGCCATGGTGGACGGCTTTACGTATCTGCGCAAAGAGCGGGTGCTCTTCGCCTCGTTCGCCATTGACTTCGAGGCGATGGTCTTCGGTATGCCGCGAGTGGCCTTTCCCGCTCTCGCCACTGGGTTCTTCCATGGCGGTGCCGGTACCTACGGTTTGCTCGCCGCCGCGCCGGCGGCCGGCGCGATCATTGCCGGGTTCCTAAGCGGATGGACTGCCAATGTCCGCCGTCCGGGGCTGGGAATCATCGCCAGCGTCTTCGTCTGGGGCGGAGCCATCGCGCTCGTCGGCATCATCCCCGTGCTCGCGGTGGCAATCGTCATGCTTGCGCTCGCAGGTGCAGCCGATCTCGTATCAGGGATCTACCGCAATACGATCCTTCAGACCAGCGTGCCGGACGAGATGCGCGGGCGGATGACGGCAGTGCTCTTCGGGATGGCGAATGGAGGGAACCGCGTCGGTGACGCAGAGACCGGTGCGGCGTCGGCCATCGGCGGAGCACGATTCGCGGTCTGGTCAGGCGGCCTCGCGTGCATCGTCGGTGCGCTTTTCTTCGCTGTCAAAGTTCCTTCCCTTCTACGCTACGACCAGCAGCGTGCGATCGCGGCCCGCATCGCATCCAATTCGACCGAGGATGTTCCCTGAACGTTTCCGCGGACGACGGGACCTCTGATCGTCGAAAATACCGTCGTGCAAGAAACTTGCTTACCTACCTGCGCTATCCGAGGGCGGGTTGATCGAGGCGAGCGCCCACACCGCAAATGTCGCAGTGCGCTTGGTGAGGGCAGTTATTGTACGTTTCCGACATGGTTCGCAACGAAACTGCTCGGTGGACGAAGAGCCGGATACTCAAGGCGTCAGCGGAGATTGAATTTCAGCACGCCTCGGCGGGCTCGATGGTTCTTCAGACCGAAGATTACTATCTCGTGCGACTTCCCGACCGACTGCTCTCCCCAACCTCTGGTCTCGCACAAGGTTGGATCACCTCCGTTCGCCCATTTGGCGAGTACGCGCCAGAAGCCGAAGACACGGTGCGCAGATGGGGACTGCCCGAGATCTGGTGGTGGATCGATTCAACTACTCCCCCCGCGGTTGAGGAAAGCTTGCTCGCCCGTGGCGGCGAGGTATGCGACGCATACCAGCTCTTGGCTCTGGAGCTGGACGACTCTTGGCTCGATAGAGGCGCATCGGGCCAAGGCCTTACGGTCTCTCTCGTACATGACAGGGTCACATTCGATGATGCGATCCAGGTCGAAATCAAAGGCTGGAACCGACCGCAGCCAGATGACTCCATCATCGACGATCTCTACAACGAGACTCTTTCGGACCTCGAGACGTGGAACGGCTACGCCGTCGTTGCTTACCTGCACAACACTCCGGTCGCAGTGGGTCGGGCGCGGCTTTTCGGTGCGGTTGCGCGTCTCTCTGGGGCGGTGACGTTACGGACGTCCCGTGGTCGGGGGGCGTATCATGCCGTTCTCAAGGAGCGCCTCCGGCTGGCTCGAGAGCACGGTGCCACTCTGGCCTTGACTCGGGCCAGACCCGACAGTTCAGCGCCGATTCTCCGTCGGGCCGGATTTACCATACTACAACGATGAACGTTGTTACCGCCTCACGCTTTAGCTATTCCTTTGCTTTGGTCACACGAATCGAGCGGACGTGCTTCGTCCTGGAGTTCACGACTGGCCGCGGTCGAGATGGCCCAGAAGGTCGGGAAGGTGGCCGATGTCGTCGATGAGGTGATCCGGCACCTCGCCGGGCCCATCGAGGTCGCTGGGCCGGAACTTGCCTGTGCGGACCAGTACACCAGTGATGCCAACCGCTTGCGCGCCGCGCACATCAGAACCGATGTCGTCGCCGACCATGACCACGTCCGCCGGACCGATGGCCAGATCGTCCAATGCGGCCTGGAAGAATGCCGGCGCTGGCTTGCCGACAATCGGGATCTCTACGTCGGCTGCGGCTTCAAGACCGACGATAAAGGCTCCCATGTCCAACGCCGGACCGTCCGCCGTCTGGTAGCGGGCGTTTCGGTGCAAGGCCACGACCGGCACCCCATCAACGGCCAGCTTAAAGACAGCATCGAGTTGGCGGTAGCCGACGCTCGGACCCGCACCGCCCAGCAGAACGACACCGGCGTTGGCCGCCTCGACGATCTCGATACCTTCGAGATCCTCCCCCAACGCCCCCTCATTGACGACGAAGCAGCCCACATTCTTGTAGTGCGCGTCGAGGTAGCGCGCCGCGCTGCCCACCGAGGTCAAGATGACGGACGGATCAATCTCCATGCCGGCACCGCTCAGGAGCTCGGCAATCTGACGGCGTGAGCGCGACGACGTGTTTGTGACCAGCCGGAACGGCATTCGCACCTCGGCCAACCAACTCAGCGTCTCGGCGGCGCCCGGCAACGACTTCCACGACACTGCCAGCACCCCGTCGATGTCGAGCAGGACTCCCGTTGCCATACCCGAAACTACCCCCCTTCACGGAGAGCCCAAAAGGCGTGCGAGCTCGCGCATCTCTCGTTCTCGACGAACGAAGGTATGCAACTAGCCCGAGCTCTCCCGGATCATCTCGAGAAGGTCACTTGGTGAAGGATTTACGAGGGATCGCTCACCAATGCAAATGGTCGGGACCGTCTCGCTGCCTCCGGTCACCGAACGTACGAAGGCGGCCCCATCGGGGTCCTCCCAGATGTTGATCTCGTTCACATCGATGCCGGCCCGCTTCAACGTGGTTTGGAGACGCCAGCAATAGGGGCAGCCCGGGCGCCAGAACAGGGTTACTTGCGGTGAGGTCGATGTCACACCCAGTCCAACCCCAGACCACCGCTAATTCTTCCGAAACAGACCGTGGTGGCGCGAGCAACCCACCCTTTCGTGGGAGTCATCGCCCGCCGTGCTGCCCCGAGGGGGATACCTTCATCCGCATGACACCGGCATCGTCAGCCCATGATCTTCGTACCAGCACTACTCCGAAGAACGAGATACCCACCTTCCAACTCCATCCGAATGCGCGTACCGTTTCGTGATGGTGGCGGGAAGCGGAGCGAGGGCTGCGGCATTTTGGGCTCGGAGAGATGTCCGACGCCGCTGGCGCGCGCTCGTCATTTTAGGGGTGCTGATCGGCGTGACAGTTGGGTTCGCCCTTTCGGCTTGGGCGGGTGCCCGGCGTACTGACTCTTCGCTCGACCGGTTGCGCGTCCAGACCAACGCGGCCGATGCCATAGCTTTTCCCAGCCAAGTAGGGATCGGCCACCCCAACTGGAATCGTTTGCGGGCTCGTCCGGAAGTGAAGACGGTGGCCGTATGGGATCTTTTGTTCGGCCTCTACGACCGTAAAGAACCGGCAGTCATCTTCGGTTCTTCTGACGGTACCTACCTGGGCAAGGTCGATAAGCCCATCGTCGTGAAGGGAAGGATGTTCAATCCACACGCGGCCAACGAGGTGGTGGTCGACGAGGATGTTGGCAGCCAGGCTCCGCCGGTGGGAGGAACCTTCACGTACACGTTCTACGCCCACAATCAACCGGACGAATCCGGCCCGCCCCATGGGCCCACGGTCACCCTGCACGTCGTGGGCGTGGTGAAGGAGCTGCCGCAGTTCGTCTTCGTTTCAGACGGACAGGTCTTGGTCTCGCCCGGCTTCGTAGCTCGTTACGGATCCCAAATAAGCGTGGACGAGAATGCAAACATCGTGCTCCGGCACGGGGAAGCCGATATGAAGAAGTTGCGCCACGACGTGAACGCGCTCGTTGCCCGTGGATCGCCCGTGCTCGACGCCCATTCGACGGCACGGCGCGTGACAACGACGCTGGACGTCGAGACGACGGCGTTGATGCTCCTCGCTGCGGCCATACTCCTCGGTGGCGGCATCCTGGTGATCCAGGTCCTGGGCCGTTCCGCCTCGACCATTGCCGACGATGCGGGGACCTTGCGCGCCTTGGGCATGTCGCGCCAACACCTCGGTCTGGCCACCGGACTTTCCCACCTCATCCCGGCGATGGTGGCGGCCCCGGTCGTCTTGGGGGTGGCCCTCTTGGCCTCCCCTCGTTTTCCCGTGGGACTGGGGCGACAAATCGACCCCGACGTTGGCTACCACGTGGATTGGACCATCATCGGGCCGGGCATGGCGCTCGTCGTTGTCCTTGTGCTGGCGTTATGTGTACTCATCGGGCGAGGTCCGAGTG
The DNA here is from genome assembly GCA_963737745.1 of uncultured Acidimicrobiaceae bacterium. Taxonomy (GTDB): domain Bacteria; phylum Actinomycetota; class Acidimicrobiia; order Acidimicrobiales; family RAAP-2; genus Bog-473. The sequence goes on from CAVTTR010000007.1 coordinate 221,704, forward strand.
AAGGTCGCCTGCGGCGGCTTGCTCCCACCAGATCGCCGGGAGCCGTGCGTCGATGGGCGCCGGTCACCATCGGCCTCGGCACGACGATGGCCTTTGAGACCGGACGAGGGCGCCGCCGTATCCCCGTGGTGCCGGCCCTCTTGGCCGCCGTCGTGGCAGTGATGGGAGTGGTCGCCAGCCTCACCATCGACCGCGGCATCACCAATGCATTGCATCATCCGGAGCTCGCTGGCGTCACTTGGGATGCAAGCGTGACGCCAGCCAATAACGCACAGACGGGACGAAATGTCTCGCCCAAACTGGCGAGGCGCGTGATCGAGACAAAGGGCGTGCAAGCCGTCGCTGTCGTCGACCGCGATGTCATAAATGTCGGAAATGTCGGAGCGCCTGTGTTCGCGGTACGTCCCATCGTCGGAGCTTCCACCTCGCCTATAACATTCACTTTGATTTCAGGACGCGCCCCGAGAGGGAAGGGTGAGGCGGCTATAGGCCCGGCCACAGCCAACGACCTGGGGGTTGGTATCGGCGACACTGTCTCGGTGGGTGCGTCACATGCCCGGGTCAAGATCGTGGGCGAGGCACTCTTTCCCAGCGATGTGCACTCGGAATTCGACGAGGGGCTGTGGTTGGCACCCCAACAGTTCGATCCCCTCATACCAGAAATCGGTCCAAATGGATCAGCTTCGGACGGACGGATAGTGGCGGTGCAGTTCGCACGGGGTACGTCCCAGAACACAGGCATCGAACGCCTGGAAGCCAAGCTGGGCTCGCTGACCCCTGACATTGAGCCTTCGGATGTCCCCGACGAGTTGGAGAATCTGCGGAATGTGCACACCCTCCCAGAGGTGCTGGCCGCATTCCTCGCGCTGATCGCAATCGCCGCCTTAGCCTCGGTTCTCTTGAGCTGTGCCCGCCGTCGAAGTCACGAGTTTGCCGTGCTTCGCGCCATCGGGATGACAAGGGGCAACATCCGCACCGTCCTCAATTCGCAAGGCACAGCGATAGGCCTCTTCGGCCTGTTGGTCGGAATTCCACTTGGCATCGCGGTGGGACGTTTGGGCTGGCAAGCCATCGCGGCGCGAGTTCCGCTGGCTGAAATAGCTCCATTTGCACTGGTGGTGACCCTGCTGATCATCCCCGCCATCCTGATCGCGGCCAACATGTTGGCGCTTTGGCCCGGGCGCGTCGCGGTTTCCCAAACACCGGCGGATCAATTGCGGGTCGAGTGATCCCTCTGGGGATTCTCACCAGTCTCTTTCCCCACGCAAATCACCCAGTTTCCAGACGAGTTGCTTAGCGTAATTCGTCCGCGTAAGCGTCGGTCCCGACGATCGTGGGGATGAATGGGGCAGCCAGGACAAGCTTCCCTCCTGCCGCAGCGAACTTGTCCGTGTGTGTCCGAAAGTGAGACCACCAGCTACGGGGATCCTCCTGCAGGAACCACAAGATTTGAAGGGCGACTCCGTCACCATAGGGCGTGCCCGGCGCTCGCGGGATTGTGCTTGCGGTGTTGGCGCCAGGGTCGCGGGGCGGATGGGAGCGGGACGCAATTGCGACTGCGATTGGAGAACCTTCCAACTCCTGCGGTACGACGGTGTCACGCAATACCGCTATCACCTCGTCCCGTGAAGCCCCGTCGGCGATGTCGAGGATCTCGAACACCATCCCTTTCATCGGATGCAGGAACACATGTTCGGCGCGCATGTGAGGCAGATCGGACCGTACCGCAGTGAACTCATGGAGCTGCATGGCGGTGTAGATATGCTTTCGGTTCTCAAAGGCACGCCCCGGCTTGAGAGCCAGATTATCGACCATGGCTGGCTTACTCCACGCTATGACATCGTCATAGCGATCTGCTGCGTGAAGATAGGTCGAAATGTAGGCGCCCTCGGTAACCGGTTGGACGACCGGAGAGTCGTCGGGAAATCGAAGGAGTTGGAGATCACGAGTGGCAACCCAGCGCCGACCACCGAGCACGCCGGGACCGACCACTGCCCCGTGGAAGAAGTGGTCGTCTTCGTACCACCGGTTGTAATCGTGCTCGTACCCCGGATCGGGCTCGACCATCGTGATGAGGCCGCCGCTAATCCCTAGCTCGTTTCGTGGGTCCAGCCCGATCATCGTGTAGGGATTCACACTCTCATCTACGGCCTTGGACATAACAGCCTCCCCGTTCTCATTACCGCAAGTTGCGCTCCATTCAGCCATCTCCTCCGTCAATCTGCGACGGTAGACACAAGGTTCTCGGCCCTACACGCGACGCTTGAATACCGGTCATCCCCTCACCCATCCAAAAGCACATAGATGCTGACTGTCGGCGGGGGTTCGAGCTCGACTCCCTCGCTTCGCTCTACCCTTCCGTCAGCCGATCGCACTCCCAGTTCGCGCAAAGGTCCGTGCAGGTCGTCAGCCTCAAGTTCAAAGACGGTCAGATAGCACGGATCGCCGCCTGACACCTCGGCGTCCAATTTGTATCTTTCTGCGCCTACGAATCCCGGTATCTGAAGGATCTGCGGAATGTGCGTGTTCACATACCAATGTCCGTACTCATCTTCTTGCGACGCCGGAACCGAAGTTCTCACGATCATTACGCCCTTCGACATAGCTACTCCAGATCTGCCTCGTGTGCGGCCCCGCCCGAATGTGGGATCACGGCTGAGATTGCGGCTAAAGGGCTCGGGCAAACCGGGTACCTAGTGTGCTCCCGCTTCCTGAATATCGTTCAATTTATGCCGAACGTTTACTCCATTCTTTCGCTTCCGGGTGCGACCGCTCAATCATCCCATAGGCCTCTTCACCATCCCAGCGGTATCGGACAATTCCCTGTTGGAGCCAGTTGAGAGGGTCGCCGTGATGGAAAGTCGATGTCGTGGTCACGCCCTCGATCTCTACCCGACCGAGTTCGGACTCGAGAACGAAGGACACATCCTGTCCCGTGGGCATCAACTCTGTCATCCACGGTGTGTCCACTACACGGGCGGGAACGAGGTGATCCGATTCGAACACGTAGCCCTCGCAATACCGCACGGACCCGTCGAGATACGGGCCGTAATGACAGTACCCAAACGCGCGCCCGCTCGGGAACACTGCCGACTGCCACGAGTGTCCGCGCCAAGTGGACATATCGCTGCGATTTCCGCCTTTTCGGTGTATCCGTAAGCCGCCGCCCTGGAAGGAATGCTCCGTTCCATCGATACGGACGAACCCCTCTGCACTGAAGAGCTGCTGGTATCGCACCTCGCCCGCAGGCCGCTTGCCCTGGGGCTCGAGCGATCCGCTCATCCACGCTGGAACGGTCATGCGGGCCTCGACCTCGAAGACCACCTCAGCAGTGGCGGTATTTTGATTTTCCGCGTCGGGTATCAGCTGTGCTTCCACAGTGGTCGCCGTAACAGTGCCCTCAAACCGCGCTCGCCAGTGCCGGTATGGCTCGAGGCATTCGAGTCGAAGCGGCCCTCCCCCGATCACTCTCGGTTGGCCATCGTTCCCATCGGGGGGATGTGGATACTCCTTAGAGTTAAATGTATATACACGCCCGTCGGGTAACGCGATATTGGCGGCGACAAGTCGCTCCGATTCCCAAGTGGCGCCTCGGGCATCGACCGCGAAGCGAGGCAAGTCAATCAGCCCCGCATCATCCCAGACCCACATGTTCGCCCCCTCCAGGCGCGTGGGTTCGCTTGGCGTCTCGGCAATAACCAAGTCAGTTGCGGGTTCTGCCCCGCCGGTCATATCAAGAGTCACATCTACTCCGATCTGTGGTATCTGCCACTGCCGTGTGAGATTCGCGTTCGTTCCGACCTACCCAATAAGTGGGATTTGGCACGCTAACTTTCGGGTGAGGAGACCAGCGTTCCACAGGCTGGCTTTCCGCCAAGCGCGGGGACAAATGACTTGCCCTTGATTTCGTAGAGCACCTCGCATTGTTTCTTGGGCAAGGAGGCGACCGTTCCGAAATGCGTGAACTGCTCGCCCGGAGGAGGCTGCAGACCCTCCGTGGTGTAGCCGGACACCTTGCGCAAGTCCGAGATAAAGGTCTTCCGGTTGGGACCACCTGCGAGTTCGAGACCCTTGATGAACAGGTCGGCAGATTCATAGGCGTAGTCGATGTTCATACTGGGAATGCCTCCCGGCCAGGTCGTGTACTTCTTCAGGCGACTGAGAAACAGTTTCGTCGGAGCGCTAAGGTCATTCCCCAGGACATTAATGGTCGCTTGCGCGTATGTACCTTGCATTGTCGCCAACGCGGTTGGCTGACTCAGGACAGACTGGTCGTAGCCCGTAGAGCAAATGTCGGCCACCTTGAGACCCGCCTGTTTGATGGCGGCCTGCACGGCGATACAGGAGTCAAGAAGGCTGAGCACCTCGACCCCATTACATTTCTTGGCCTTCATCTCCAAGGCGAAAGTCGTAAAGTTCACATCGCCAAGCGGAACAATGTCGTTTATGCACTTGCTGATGCCCAGGGGCTTCGCCGCAGTAAATTCGCTATTCGCCGCATCAATCGCGGCAGGGGCATTGGCCGTTACCGTTGCCAGCCTGGTGATACCAAGGGCCTTGAAGCCCGCCTCCGTATCGTTGTAGCTGTAGATCTTTCCGTTGTAAGGCGTCTCGAGGGTTCCGTACACACTGAACATGTTGGAGTTAGGCTGTTCCCCCCACTCAGGACCGTCGATGGCTGCGCCAACGACTGGTATCCCGTTCTTGTTCAAGTAGGAGGCGCCCCCGTACGTCAACGCCGTATCGTCGAGTATGCCAAAAGCACCTTTGTCCTCGACCAGGGTCTGTGCCGCTGCCAGGTTGCCGCTGGGCGTGGACTGGTCGTCCTCGACTACGAGTTCGATCTTGTGCCCATCCACTCCTCCAGCTGCATTCTGTGCATCGAAGCGCGCCTCGGCCCCGTCCACGCTATCGACGTAGGACGAAGCCGCCCCACCTGTTTCATCGGTGATGAACCCAATGACGATTGGGGCCTTCGCACCCGCCGCTGATGCAGCAGGCCCTGACAACCCCACCAAAACTCCGGCCATACACATAATGGCCACTGCCAGACGCACTATGGACCTCGTCAACATCAATGACCCCCCTGTTTTAAAGGCCCCGAGCGGGACCGACATATGAATGGGCTGCATGTATCGCCGACATTGTCACCTTTATGAAGCCAAAACCGCCCCGATCCGAGAAGCCCCAACATCGCTCACATCCGCTGGTCAGTGAAGCGCCAGATTCGGTTCTGGCAGGTGAAACGGTTCTCGTAGCCTGAATTCGTACTTCCACAGCACCCGCGACGTCGACTCGTCGTAGGGCTCCCTAGCGTGGATCATGGAGAGGTTGTCCCACAGCAAAAGATCGTCAGGTTGCCATTCGTGCCGGTAGGAAAAGGCAGGATTCGAAAGATGATCGAGCAGAGCAGAAAGCAACGCTCCCCCGTCTTCGGAATCCATTCCGACGATGCCGGTGGTGAACCATGGACTTACAAAAAGAATGGGTGTCCCGGTGACCGGATGTTCAAGGATCGCCGGATGGACCGTTTGCCAGCCTCCCTCGGGTATACCTGTGCCGCCGTACGCAGATCCCAGGCGCACGCGGGGATCGAAACTATGCACTGTGTCTGTGTGGGCGAGCTGAGACTGAAGATCCGCAGGCAGCGCGCGATACGCGGCAGCACAGTCGATAAAAAGCGTCGCACCACCGTGAGGGCCAATCGCTCTGCAGTAGAGGGCTAAGCCCCGAATCGGGTTGTCCCTTTGGAAGGACTGCTCTGAATGGAATTCGAGCTCCCCACGCCCGGTCGCTTCCTCATTCGAAACAACTCCGATACCATCGATCAAGGGTCCAAAACGAGCGAAGAACTGCCGTCCTTCGTCATGAGTAATATTTTGGTTGCGCAACAGGATCAGCGACTCCGTGTCAAAAAGATCCTCTAACTCCCTAAAGGAGTCATCGGCGAGTGCCGTACGCAAATCAAAGTCTCGTACTTCGACGCCGCCCGCCCCGCTCAACCTACGTATGCGCTCCTCCATGTTTCACCTCAATTCTCATGTTCCCTCGTTCGCCGACTCGACGGCGGTCCTCAATTTTCTAAAGCAACGTCAAAACGCTCGATGTAGTCGCCAAAAGCGGTGCGGATCTCTTCTTTGGTGATGCCATATTCTTCGGCTGTGTAACGATGCTCTCCCCGCGCCCCACGCCGATTGTTCACAGCCCACCCACCCATTACGGCGCGCGTGGAATCGTCGAGTTCGAACCCGAGAAAGTCGTATATTCGCTCGGCCGTACCCACCGCGTCCGCTTCGAGCTGACCCTGACTGACGTCAAGAAACCGGTCCTCGCCGATAGCAGTGCGATCTTCCATAGCCCGGTCCACGCCGGCGACAAGATGTTCGAGCAGGAACGCGCCCAATGCGACCTGGTCAGGCGGCTGGTCCGGCAACGCATTGCGTTGCGCCGTGAAGACCGTGCTGCAAGCCGACGGAAACGAGACGGCTGGATCGCGATGGGTCATGATGAACCGGGCCTCAGGGAACTGCGCAGCCATGTCCCCAAGGTGGAAGTTGTGGTACGGAGCCTTTACAACCCACCGATACGGAGGGTGCCCGGTATGGAGCAAACGCAACACTCGTTCTTGATACGCGTAGGTGGTCTTCAGACTGCTGCCTCGCCACCACCGGGTGTAAGTCGGGAGCGGCAGCCCCGTTTCCTGGTTGTGAAAGTCCAGACCCAGCATGACGCCGTCGTCGCTAGGCCCGTCCACTTCCGAGATGTGTTGCGTCGAAGCAGTGGTGGCGCCTTGGGCTTGCCTCAGTGCCGCCAGTCTCCTTTCGTCGTCGGCATCGGATGTGGCGTCAGGTGGCGGGACGGGACTGTTGTACTCCCAACGCCTTGGATACCGAAACTTCGGATCCTGCGCCAGCAGGTAATGGAGGGCGGTGGTGCCTGTACGCGGTAGGCCGTGGATGATCACCAAACTTTCGAGAGGGGGTGGTTCGGACTCCTGGCGACGGTACCAATCCTCAATGAGCAGTCGGTTTGCCAGCCGTTGGCTGACGACCGCTTGCAGCCGAGCGGCCGAGCGGTCATCCAGCGTGAGGTCAGAGCTCGCCGCTTGAAGCAGGCGTTCGAGACCCTCTTGCCATCCATCCGCGCCGAAGTCGGAGAGGCCTGTCGATGTCTGCGCACTTTCAATCAGTGTCGAGGCATCTGGAATCACTTGCCGCTTCCTTTCTCTTGGCCCGAGGCGACTGCGATGATCCGCATCAACTTGGCCGAGCAGGGTCAATGGCAGTCGTCGAGTACGACCAACGGGTGGTCAGTGGAACGGCGAGACGCTTTGCGACGGCATCGCGACGACGGGCGATCGCTCGGGCACGCTCACTTGGATCTACCCGAAGGGTTCCCTGCGGCAGCACCGCCTCGAGCTCGGAGAAAGGGACCACTCGTAGGTCGGGCTGAGGACGGTGGCTCACCATGACCCAACGGAAGATCACGACTCCGCGATCGTGGCCAACCGTGTCGAGCCAGTTCGCCACGCCAGGGTCCTTATGTGCGACGACAACGCGGCACACGCCATCGGCGTCGAGGGCGACTTGGCCACCGTTGAGACTCGTCTGGTGAAAGGAGAAGTCAAAAGTCCGATACCACATGTCCCCTACCGCCACACTCCAAAAGGACCCTTCCGGGGGTGTGAACTCGATCACGAGAGCCTCATCCGGCGCCAAGACGAAAAATCCCTTCACGGACGAGCGCGCGTTGTTCATTCCCGTGGAAGGAAGCGGTCGAGGGGCTGGGATGACATTGTCCCCCTCGTCGCGGAAGGAGTGCACCATATCGACCCAGTAGTCAGCATTACTCGACACCAGTGACCCAAGTGCCTCGAGTTGTTCACCAACCTCGGCTGCCGTGGGTGTCCGTAGACACCACGGAACCGTTCCGGGATCTGCGTCGAGCCGTTCTATAGCCAAGTGAGGCACTTCCTCGGCGTCCCAATCGTACGCCACCCGCCGGACAAGCACGGAGGAGGCTCCCGGTGGCAGTTCGATCCAATTGCCATCTTGCTTCTCGCGGGAAAGGGTGAGGGCGAATTCTCCGTCGGCATCGATCTCAAACTCGTGGAGATAGCGCATAACGTGACCTCCACTCCCCGAGATGACGAATTCCATCATGCGGATTGATCGGACCACGCCGTAGATACGAAACACACCGTCGTCGCTAATGGGTGCGCTCATCAGCGCGCCGTCCGGATTGTCCCCACCCAATTTGATTACGTCGGTCTGGGAACGGAGAAAGGCTGGTTTGCTGGCATCAGTGCGGTACAGCTCGCGCTCCAAGAGTCCGTAGACGAGCCCAAGCAGATACTGGTAGCCCTCCGCCAGGTCGGAATCGGACGCCGCGTCTTCTGATCTCAGTATTGAACGCCCGGCGGATCGAAGACCTTCACAAAACCGCTCCCAGGCCTCCCCGCTCGTCAAAGACGCAGCCAGTTCCGCCGCATGCTCAGTGAGATTTTGCTCCCGCTTCAACTCGGATCCGGGCATCGGCGGGGTGGAATCCTTCGTGAACGTGTAGACGGCCACAGCTCTCCTTTGCTCGGATTTTGCACAAGCAACAACGGATTTGACCGCATCGCGGCGATGCGACTCCTGTCAATTCCAGTTCATCCCCCAAACGGCTAAGTGTTGATATACCAGCACGCTTGTACCCATGTTATCACACGAGTAGCGTGCGGCGCGTGCCAGAAAGCGAGCTACTCCGCATCGGCGTCGTGGTAAACCGAGTCAGCGGCGTGGAGGCGATCCTGAAGGCGTCTGAGCAGATCCAGACCATGGGCTATGGAGCAGCATGGCTTACGAACGGAGGGCCCGAGGACTGCATGCCACTCCTCGCGGCCATCGCCATGCGTTGCAATCGATTGCAACTGGGCACCTCGGTGGTGCAAACTTACCCACGCCACCCTGTGGTCCTGGCCGCGGAAGCGAACGTCATTGATCAACTCGCCCCGGGGCGGCTACGCCTCGGTATCGGGCCTAGCCACGATGTGGTCATGGACATGCTTGGGATCCACCGCGAGGCGCCCTTTGAGCACCTGAGGGAATACGTCAGCGTGCTTCGTTTACTGAACACAGGCGAAGCAGTCGATTTCAAGGGCGAACATTATAAAATTCGCACCAGTATGGGTCGCCTCATACCAGTCCCGATCATGATCGGAGCGCTCCAACCGAAGACCTTCGAACTAGCCGGCCGAGAAGCAGACGGAGCGATAACGTGGCTCTGCCCGGCAACGTATCTCGCCACGATTGGGCTACCCGCCCTCGAGCGAGGCGCGGAGGAAGCGGGTCGCCGACGTCCACCACTCGTCGCTCACCTCGCCGCATGCGTCCACGAAACCGCCGCCGAAGTCCGGGATGCGGTACGCAGTGGCATCCCGAATATTCGTTTCCCCGCGTATCAACGCATGTTGGTCAAAGCAGGCCTGGACGAAGCAACGGGAGGCGTCTGGACCGATGCCCTCATCGACCGCGTAATTGCATGGGGCTCTCCGGAGCGAGTTGCCGACCGGATCGAGGAGATGTTCCACCTGGGCGCTGATGAAGTCTTGATCCGGCCGTTAGGCGCTGGGGACGCCGCAGAAAGAGTGGTGCAACACACCGTCGAGTCCATAGCCGCCCACTTCTAAAACGCGGAAGCACCCCGACGCCCTCGTGGAGTTCGTTAAACGTGCTCAGTCGTCAGTTAAATCGCTTTCTAATCCCGATTTTCTCAACCCTCTCAAGCAACATCACTTGAGAGTATGTCATCACCTTGCTAGCATTTCAGCATGAGCGAACTGGATTGGGAGTTGGTCGCGGACGGCTTCGACCGACTAGAAGCGCCCTGCTTCGATCGAGAAGGTCGCCTGTGCTTCTCCGATCGAACGCCGCCAGGGAAAGTCCTCAGAATCGAACCCGATGGGTCCGTCACAACTCTCTTCGAGAGAGCCTACGTGGGGGGCCTCGTCCCGCACAGCGAAGGGGGCCTGGTCGCTTCCGGCCCCAACGTCGCGTTGATCGCAGAGGACGGAAGCCAACGCGTCCTTCTCGAGCCGGATTCAGGATGGGGCTTCAACGACCTCGGTACTGATTCCGAAGGGCGCGTGTTCGTTGGGAGATTCGACGTAGATCCCCATCCCCCGATTTCAGGACAACGCGGGTCCATGTGGCGCATCGGTCATGGCGGGTCAGTTGACCACTGCTACGACGGGATCCAGCTCACAAACGGCGTAGGAGTGTCCCCCGACGGCTCCACCCTCTATCACAACGACACGACTCCGCGAATCGTCTGGGCAAGCGAGTTGAACTCGGATGGCATGCCGGTCAATCGCCATCCCTTGCACGAGTTCGAGGAAGGCAATCCCGACGGCATGGCGATTGACGAGTCCGGCTGCATCTGGATCGCATTGATCGGATCCGGCAAGCTCGCTCGACTTACGCCCGAAGGCAAGGAGGATCAGGTATTCAACGGACCAACGGACTGGACCGCATCATTGTGTTTCGGCGACCCTGACACACGCAATCTCTACGCCGTGACCTTTGGGGGAGAGCCCTATGATCCAGATCGCTCCGGAGGGGTGTACCGGGCGAGGGTCGACGTTGGGGGAGCTGTTGTTCACCCCGCACGGATCTGAGCGCTCGGAGGCTCCGGGATAACCTCTCCTTATGGCACTCCAACCTGCACCGTCGGCCCTCCGTGCCGTTGAAATTGTGCGCTACCTCGCCGAGCAGCCCGGCGAGGTTTTCGCCGTTGCCGACCTCGCACGTCGTCTCGGTCAGAGCCGTGCAACCTGTCAGTCGGTTCTTTTAGCTCTCGAGCCATCGCACTGGGTCCGGCGCACCAAGGACGGCTACACGCTCGGAGCGGGGCTGATTTCCATCGGCGCTGCAGCACAGCGAGGTGCCGCTGTTGTCGGGCTTCTTCGCGACGCGGTCCGTGACCTTTACGAGGAACTCAATTGCGAGATCCTCGGATATTTGCCGGCGGGAGATCAGTTGATCAACGTAAGTCGGTGCGGCCCCAGCACGGCCATGTCAATCACGATGGAGGAAGGTCAGGCATTTCCTTTGGCGCCTCCCAACGGGTTGGCGTTTGTCGCGTGGGACGACACCGAGTTGGAGCAATGGATAGCCAGAGGCCCGAAGATCAGCAAGGCTGGACAGACTCGCTTACGACGGGCCGCTGGAATCGTTCGAGAACTTGGGTACAGCATCGTGCTGGATCCGATCTCCCGGCGGGAGTTCAGATCGACGGTCGAGTTGTCTGAGTCTCGACGGCAGTTCGTGGCTTCTGCTTTGGAACACGACGATCTTGCGCACATGAACTCTGAGTTCGCCACAGCCATGAGAGTGTCTCTCCTTTCTGCCCCGGTGTTCGGGGCGGACGGGGAAGTCAGCGCCCTCATGGCTGTGGTGTTCGACGTAAGCCAATACGCCAAGGCACCTGAGTTTGCGTACTCACTAAAAGCAGCATGCCGGCAATTGAGCGAACGCCTGGGAGCGCCCAATCCTCAGGAACTAGAAGCGCGACCTGCGTGATCGGCTGACTCGGAAGGTTTGAGGGGGGAGACGACATGGGAGATCGAATAGAAGGGAAGGTGGCAGTCGTCACCGGGGCTGCGGGCGGTATCGGAAGGGCGATAGCCCAACGGTTCGTCGAGGAGGGGGACGCGTCGCTGTCGCCGACATCGACGAAGAGGCCGGCCGAGCAGTCGTCACGCGAACTTGGCGAGTCAGCGTTTTTCGCTCAACTCGACGTGGCGGATTTGCAGTCATGGACACCCGTCATCCGGGAAGTGGAGGCTCGCTGGAATCGGCTCGACATCCTGATCAACAACGCGGGTCACGCCGCCGCTGGGGCAATCGACCAGCTCCCCGTTGACGAGCACCGGTTAACTATCGATGTGAACATCAACGGGGTCTACTTCGGCACAAGAGCGGTAGCCGAAACAATGCGCCGACAGGGTGCCGGGTCCATCGTCAACATCTCCTCAATAGACGGACTCGTTGGTATTGCGGGACTCTCTACTTATTCGGCGACGAAGTTCGCCATCACCGGGCTTACTCGATCGGCGGCGGTCGAACTGGGACATTCAGGCATTCGAGTCAACGCGGTGTATCCCGGCGTCATCGACACTTCTCATCTTCCGCCAGAGTCGCGTGCATACGTGCAGCAGCTCGTAGAATGGCAACCCATCCCCCGGCTGGGTCTTCCAGAAGAGGTCGCCGCTCTTGTGTTGTTTCTCGCCAGCGATGAGGCCAGCTACATCACCGGCGCACAAATGGTGATCGATGGGGGCCACCTCGCGGGGCCTTGGAGACCATCATCAGGGTCGCTGGGTACAAACACCTGATTGAGATTCGAGGGAGATCCGAGCCGAGAATCCATGCATCGGGGAGAACTGGACATTGACGCCCTGGTCGTCCATTGGGCGAACGCCTGGGTGGAGAAGCCGAGGTCTTGCCCGCGGCGTATCTTGAGCCGGAGTGACGCCCGAGGAACCGTGTCATTGCCACAGCGCGCAATGCACCTGATGACAATCAACAAAGGAGAACATCCATGGCGAAGTGGCCAGATTTCGAAGTAGCCCCTGGCGGAAGAGTGAAGGTCGTGAATTTCAATACGGGAGAGCTGACGCCGGATACGGACCAATCGCTCACGGATTTCCTTCCCGAGGACAAAGAGGCAGGCGAGACTTTCGCCGTTTGGTTGTACGACGACAAGGCCGACATCGGGATGCAGATCCGGATTCACCCGACCGGCGGAAAGGCATTCGGTTACGCCCAGATCTTCCTGCCCGGCGGCCGGATCTTGCACGCCGACCCCGAACCCGGCATCATCACACAGGGAGATGCACCCGAGACCGAACACGTAAAGTACCGGGTTGTCGAACCGTTCCATCGCTGGCAGTACCGACTCACAGATCTGCCAATGGCCGAGACCACCGATGCGGCCATGGAGAGCGGGGAGGTTCGCTACGGTCCGCCCTCGGTGAGGGTTTCGCTCGACCTCGACGGTTCACTGGTTGCGCCGGCGTGGATCCAGGGCTCTCTTCTTCCCGAGGCGCACGAAGGGATGAAAGGTCCGGTCGGAATATGGATTGCAGGCCGACTCAATTCGGGCCTATCCCCGGCATCCTTTCGCTATGACCAGGCCCTGGCGGCGACCGGGACCTTGACCGTAGACGGCGAACGGTTCCCCTTTAGGGGTTACGGCTTGCGCGGCCATGTGCGTGGCGTGCGCAGAACAGACGGCTTCAAGTTCCATACGTGGATCGGAGCCGTTTTCCCCGACACGAACCGGGCCGTTGGTGTGCAAACCCACGGCATTCACGGGATGCCGGGCGGATACGCGTGGAGCGAGGCGTACGTCTTCCAAGACGACGTGATGTATGCGAACCGGATTATCTATGCGCCCACCGTCAGCCCTCAAGACCCACATGCTGAGTTCGTGCTGCAGCTGGCCTGCGACGAGCTCGGCCTCACCCAGATCACCGGCCACGACACCCGCGTCATGTGGACGTCGCTTGGCTCGCTCGGGCTGGGTACGCCCCGAGATGGAGATTCGACGGGGGCGGGAAGCGTCGGTCTCCGCAAGGATGCACCGTATGTCATGAGCCAGGCACTCACCCGCTACGACTGGGACGGTGATGTCGGGTTCGGGTTGCAAGAGCGGTCCGGGCCAAAGGAATGCCCCTATCGATAGTCTTGGTGCGATCGAACCGCTCCTCTGAAACAACTGTCAGGTTGCGTGCATTTCGCTGTGCGCCGAATGCTTTGTCGACGCCTTCCGGATCCGGCGGGGTCTTCACGACGGGAGCACTGGCTCGACCCCGAAGCGTTCGGTGTAGCTGCGGAACGCCACGCTGATGTCTTCGACCGTGAGACCGAATTCGTGGGGGCCATACTTGTGTTCGCCGCGAGCTCCCTTCCGGTTGTCGTCGGACCACCGGGTCATTGCCGATCGTACGGAGTCATTCAGCTCGAGGCCAAGGAAATCGTAAATGCGCTCTGCAGTCTCGATCGGGTGAGCATCGAGCTCATTCTGCTGGACGTCGATGAACCTTGACTCGCCGAGGGTCGCTCGGGCTGCCATCGCAAGGCTCATTCCAACGATGTAGTGCTCGAGGACGAACTTTCCGAGCTCGGCGGGATCAACCCGATGCGACGGAACGATGCTTTCTTGTGCGGTCTTGATCACGCTGCAAGCCGACGGGATCGTGACGACTGGGTCGCGGTGGGTCCAGATGAACCGGGCATCCGGGTACTGGGCGGCAATCTGAGAGAGGTGAAACGAGAAACTTGGCGCCTTGAGGAGCCAACGACTCGGTGGCCGGTGTGACTGAAGTAACCGGAGCAGCCGTTCATGATACGCGTAGGTCGTCGCTAAATTTGAGGTCCGCCACCAGCGGGTGTAGCTCGGGATGGGGAATCCGAACTCCTGATGCCCGAAGTTAAGCGACCCCGCAATGACGTCCTCCGCCGGTCCATCCGCCGTGGCAATGTGCTGGGCGCTCGGCGTCGCCTCAGCTCCGATTCGCCGGACGTCGTCGGATTCGGTTGCGATGTCGGGCGGCGGAACGGGGTCAACCAGTTCCCATCGGCGCTGGTAACGGAATTGCCCATCGACGGCGAGCAAGTAATGAAGTGCCGTGGTCGCTGTCCTCGGGAGGCCCATGATCATGGCCGGACCCACGACTCCTTCTGCAGCTTCATCGCCGTGCTTCGCGTACCAATCCTCAACTCGGAGTCGGGTCACAAGGCGCGCCACCGCTGTTCGTTCGATCAGACCGGCCGCGGCCGGGTCGTTCGCCAAGTCAGATGCAATGGCCCCCACCAAATGGATCAGGCCCTCTTGCCAGCCGTCAGCACCGAGATCCGTAAGTCCGGTTTGTTCCCTGGCCTGCTCCACGATGGCATCGGGCGCGGCGACGAGCGAACTCGGCATATTCCCCTCCTTGGACCCCGATCGAACCCCGTCCAATGCTAAAATGATATCAACGATGAGTATATATCATCAAATGGAGCCAGACCCGGCAAAGTAATCCGTAGGATAGGAACTCATGCCACTGCAGCCGTCTCCATCCGCCGAGAGGACGATTCAAATCGTTCGCTTCCTTGCAGAACACCCGGGCGAGACCTTCAGTGTGTCGGATCTCGCCCGTCGCGTTGGGCAGAATCGAGCCACGTGTCAAGCGGTCATGCTGGCGCTGGAGGCTGCCAACTGGGTACAGCGTCGTGACGGCGGCGGCTACACCCTCGGCGTCGGACTCATCTCCGTTGGAGCAGCGGCACAACGTGGTACTGGAGTCATCGAGCTGCTGAGGTCCGCGGCACAGGACCTGTATCTGGCGACGGGTTGCGAGGTCATCGCCTGTCTTCCGACCGGAACACACATGATCGCCGTTGCCCGCGCAGGTCCCAGCGACCCCTTCTCTGTCGCTACGAACATCGGTCAAGCTTTCTCGATCGAGCCACCGGTGGGCCTTTCATACGCAGCGTGGGACGATAACGAACTCGACCGATGGATGGACCGTGCGCCGCAGCTCAGTGTTGTTGAGCGAACACGGCTCACCGAGGCCGCCGCCCTTGTACGCCAGCTCGGTTACAGCGTCACGCTCGATCCAGCTACCCGACGAGCCCTCGATGGATCCGTCGGCTCCCTCGCTGAGGCGGATCGAGCGGAGGTGCTCGCTGCGCTGGCCCATGATGACTACGCAGCAATTGACGCCACCCGTCGCAATGTTCGGGTCTCCAACGTCTCGGCTCCCGTTTTCGGTCCCGACAACCGCATTACGGCCCTTATCGGACTCACTCTCGGCCCTGACGATTCTTTCCACCTGCGGGACCAAGCGGCGCTGCTTTGTGCCGCCGCCCGTCGCCTTGGTGATCACTTGGAGGCCGCCACAGACACATCACCTGTCAACTCCCGTCCGCACTTGACGAAATCCCAGCGCTAGAGTTAGCATTCCATCACGAGGGTGCTGTCAGAAACCGCCGTCGGCTCGTAGAACGTCGCAGCGGGGGGTTGGTCAAACCAAGCATTCCATTCGTTGCATCCTGTCTGGATCTGGACGTGTGTCCCCGAGAGAGCAGCAGAGCTCTTGTCAGCGCGACCTCTCATGTACGGAACCCGACGGGTGCAAGGAGAGACGGCGACGCGTCCCGGCCGTCACTGACGCATGGAAACCAATAGAGACGAGGACAGGATGACTGATGGAGGCGCTGCGCTCGACCTGACCGGCGGACGGGAACCAGAGACGGACTATCTCATCGCCGAACCGCCGACCGATCCGATCCGTCTCGAAGGCTTGAACGTGTGGCTCTGGGACGACGCTGGGGAGATCAGCCTGCCTCGAATGGGTGTGGATGCGCAGGGCGCGACGTGGACCTCGGAACGGATGGTGTCCGCCAACGTGGCCCGTCGGGACGGCCGCATCTACAGACTCTTTGTCAAGGACAGCCCGCCGCATCGGACTGAAGGCGCCGACGGTCTCCCTCGGGTCATCGGCGGCGGTCCGTTGCGATTTGAATGTCTCAAACCCTTCGAGTCCTGGCGGATCCGGTTCGATGGCCAGGTTGAGGCCACCACGGTGGAGGAACAGCTCGGCCCTCACGCACAGGACGCCGTGCATTCGACCGTCCCCCTGGAACTCGACATCGAAGCCCGTATGGCGGTCCCACCGTGGACGCAGGGCACCCTCGAGACGCAAGGACAGTACATCGCTGGTGAAGACCGTTACGAGCAATTGTTCAGCGCTAAGGGTCACGTGACGATCGACGGCATCGAAAATGCGTTCACCGGTGGTGGGTTGCGCGTGCACCGCCGGGGCGGACGCCGCAGCGACATGTCCGATTGGCGCGGCCACTGCTGGCAGTCAGCGAAGTTCCCGAGCGGACGGGCCTTCGGATACATCCACCACGCGGCGCGACCCGGCGGCTCTCCGAGGTATTGCGAAGGGTTCGTCTTCGAAGACGGGACGATGTATTCCGCACATGTCGTGAACTCGCCTTGGATGACAACTGTCATGCCTTCCGGACAGGACGTGTCCTTCGCACTTGAGTACAACGGCCGGCGTGCGGAGATCAAGGGTGAGACGATTATGTCGACCTTCTCGCTCAACGGTCCTATCGGCAATCTCCAGCAGGGCACCGTCAGGTACAGGTGGGGCAACGAATATGCCAATGGAATGATCGAGCGTTCCTACCCGGACAGCGACATCAAGCTCTTCCCGGGGAGAATCTGACCGCACCATTCGGGCGGCTCGATCACCCGAAAGAACGACGAACTTCGCCACGTACACTCAAATATGACTCGGTCCGGACCAAACCCATCAGAGTCGCCGCGGGCGAGGGGAAGACCACCCTCGCTTAGCGAGCAAGCAATCGTTTCGGTAGCACGACGGCTCGTCGGCGAGGTCGGCATCGACAGTCTGTCGATGCGAGCCCTTGCTCGAGAACTCCGCGTTCCCACCATGACGATCTATCACTACGTTCCCAACCTTGAAGCTGTTCGAGAACTGGTGGTCAATGACATACTTCGCGAGATCCGCGTTCCTGGACGGGAAGAGGGGACGTGGGAAGAGCGTCTCCGACGCTTGGAACGCGAGGCCCGGCGCGTATTGGCTGAACAACCTGGCATGTCTGCCCAGATGAGGGACGGGGGATCGGCGGAAGGTACGCGACTGGCCGAAGGAGTATTAGCGATTCTGCACGATGGGGGATTTAGCCCTCAGGACGCCGTTTTATGTTTCGCAACGCTCTTCACCTTCATGACAGGTCAGATCGATCTCGACACCATGGCTCACGCCGTGGTCAATGAATCCCTGGGGGCAACCCTCGAAGGCGTCACCCGCACCACACCTTTTTCACACGATGAACTTTTCGAGTTCGGATTCGACGCCGTCATTGAGGGTCTGAAAATAAAGCTGCTCCGTCAAGAGGACCGCCACGGTGGTCCAAGCTCTCGGGTCGAGTCCTCGACCTAGCGTCTTTCAAAGACAAGGAGAATGTTCGCCCGTCATCGCGCTGAAGTCGGCGTTCCGGCGACGGAGCGAACACATCTGTCCGCTCGGGACTGATCTCCGGAGTCCATCGCGTCATCACCTTGCGTCACGACTCCGCCACATCGGGATCGGAAGGCCACACACCGGCCTGCGCGTCGTTGTGCTGGCGCACTATCGCCGGGTAGTCCTTTGTTGGTACCCAGGAGTCATGCCTCATGCGACGTGACACCGAATGAAGGAATCCTGACCGTGACAGACAGGCCACCACCCTTCCGAGGTATAGCCATGGCGCCGCCACCGTGAATGGCAGCAATGGCCGCCACAATGGTCAACCCGAGCCCAGAGCCATCATGAGACGTGCGGTCGTTCAGGCGCTGGAACGGTTGGAAGATGCGATCGACGTCCGCTGGACTGATGATCTGGCCCGTGTTGTCTACAGTCAGCTGGGTGGCCGCCGCGACCGTCCGAGTCCTGATCCAGATGTCACCGGCGGAAGTGTTGTAGCAAACCGCGTTGTCGATCAGGTTTGCAATGAGCCGTTGAGCCAGCACTGGATCGCCCGATATAACAGCAGGATCCAATGTCGCGTGAAGCCTTCGATCGCCAATGTCGGCAGCATCGAGGACGTCCTCAGCCACCGTGGCCAAGTCGACCTCTTCCCGTACCGTAAGGCCGCGCTCGCTACGCGCCAGAATGAGCAGCGCGCCGATGAGGTGCTCGGCGTGATCGACCGCGGCACGGATGTCCCTCCCCATGCCGCGCAGATCATCGGGTGTGCTATCCGGATTGGTCAACACGACGTCAACCGTCGTGCGCATGACGGAGAGGGGAGTGCGTAGTTCATGCGACGCGTTGGCAATAAACTGCCGCTGGCTCTCGAACGCGGATTGGAGCCGGTTGAGCATCTCGTCGAATGTCTCAGCCAACTCGCTGAGTTCATCGTGCGGACCCTGCAGCGCCACGCGAGCTGAAAGATTGTCCTCCGACGCGGCTCGCGCCGCTGCGGTTATCCGGTGCACCGGGCGCAGCGACCGCCCGGAGAAGATCCAACCGAGGATGGCGGCGAGTGCAATGACCGCGCCGAGTGTGAGCAAGGAGTACAGCAGCAAGTGTGACAAGGTGAGATCTCGCTGGTGTTGCGCCCCGAGCTGCTGCTCGAGAGACGAGATGCACTCGACGATGAGGGCCTTGTTGGGATGGTTGCCTGGCTGCTCGGATCTGCAGTGCGCCAAGATGCTGGCCGGAACGCTCTTGGCCGAGGAGGATGGCTGGCTCTGTACGCCCATGTGCGCCACCAGGATGTAACTGACCGCCACAACAATCGCCCCGCACACGGCAAACAGACCCGTATAGAGGAGGGTCAGGCGTGCTCGGACGGTCAGCTGCGGGCGCCTGCTCACATGCGGTACCCCTTCCCCACCACGGTTTCGATCAGCGGCGGGTCGCCGAGCTTGCGCCGCAACCGGGTCATTGTCACCGAGACGATGTTGCTGAACGGGTCAGCATTGGCGTCCCACACGTGCTCGAGGAGTTCTTCCGCACTTACCAGAGCACCGTCGGCGGCCAGAAGCAGCTCGAGCATCCCGAACTCCTTGCGGGTCAGGGACAGGAGACGCGAACCGCGCCTGGCGCGATGTCGGGCGAGGTCTACGCTCAGGTCTCCTCGATGCAGCACCGGTGCTGACGATGGTGCCCGACGCGAAAGCGCCCGCACGCGGGCGACGAGTTCGGCGAATACGAAAGGCTTGGGTAGATAGTCGTCCGCTCCGAGTTCCAGGCCGTCAACCCGGTCATCGACGTCGCCCGCGGCAGTGAGCATCAGGATTCGCGGGCCCGTGCCGGCCAGCGCCCGACACACATGGTCACCATGGACACCTGGTATGTCCCGGTCGAGCACGATCACGTCATAGGCGGTCTGTGCAGCGACGTCCAGCGCAGACGGCCCGTCGTACACGGTGTCGACCGCCATCCCGGCCTGGCGCAATCCCTGCGCGATCCGGTCGGCCAGCGTCGCATGGTCCTCGACCACCAGCACGCGCATCGCAACAGTATGCGCCGGCGGGCATGACATCCGCCCGACATCGCCTGTAGCGCTGATGTCACGTGCCCAGGCGTAGAACTGCCGGCATGCGAATCTCGGCCGCCATCATCGTGACGGCCAGCCTCGTCCTCCTGGCGGCGGCATCCGGTCGCGCTTCATCTTCCGCCGGTTCCTCCCTTGGCTCGGAGGGGCCACGACCGCGGGAGGGACGACGAGCTCCGAGCTACTGGCATTCGCTCGCTGCGTGCGCTCCCACGGCGTGGCGAACTACCCGGACCCCACCAGTGGCGGAAAGCTGCCCAGCGCAACCTCGCAGCAACTCGGGGCAGTACATCATGAGGCACGGTCTTCTGGAGGCACCAGGCAGGGCTGGAGTCGGGAAGTGAGCACAACCACGGTGCCTTCGGTGCCCGCCACGATCGACCAACTCCAAGGGCGGTCATGGTGAGCGACAATGCCCGCTTCTTGCGGCCGCCAGTCCGGGCTGGGTCAACCCGCGTAAGAACTTTGGTCGCGCTCATCGCTGGTGCGGCTCTCATGCTGACGGCGGCAGCATGCGGCGGCAGTCCATCGTCGACTGAGTCCGGCCGGACATCGAGCGCGGGAGCGCCATCAAACACCCAGTCGGTGGACTCGGAAACGCTCGCCTTCTCTCGCTGCATGCGGGCGAACGGGGTGCCGAACTTCCCAGACCCCAACACGAGCGGGGTGTGGCCGAAGCCTCAAGTCGAAGGAGTGGCCAGCAGTCCTCAGTACCCGGCTGCCGCCAGGGCTTGTGGGCACCTGCTCCCAGACGGCGGTCCCGGCGTCGCCCCGTCTCAGGCTGTGGACCAGAAAATCCAGAACGATATGACGAAGTTCGCCCAGTGCATGCGCACTCACGGGGTGTCCGAATGGCCCGATCCCACACTCGATCAGGGGAGAGCCGTCTTCGATCCGCAGGCCGCTGGGATTGACACCAACTCGCCACAGATCAGCGCCAAGGTGCACGAATGCGAGCACGTGTTTCCCGCAAGCATAGGAATTCCTCCAGGGGCGTAGGTTTGAGTTCGTCGCGTAGAGGCGACGGGTGAACAAACTTCCGTATCTGCAGGTCCACACTGGGCGAACCGCAGCGATCCCGATCACAACCGCGAATGACCCACGAACATCTGCGATGTCGAATGACGTCAGCCCGACATGACATGTAGCGCCAATGTCACCCGCGTCGGCGTACAACTTCGAGCATGAAGCAAATGCCCATCCTTACGTCCACGTCAGCGAAGGGAAGGTCCCTCGACGACTCATCCGATCAAAGCACCGCTTCGACCCTTGACGCCTTTCCAAAGAGGCACTGCGTCCACTGCGTCCAATGCCAACACCGACCAAAGTGGGCGACTGCGCGTATCGCGGCAGCCTTCATTGCCACGGCAGGCCTGATCCTGCTGGCGTCGGCATGCGGCGGTAGTCCGTCCGCCAACAATTCCGCTGGCTCATCGAATACGTCAAGAGCAACGAATGCCCATCAGGTCGCCTTCTCCCGTTGCATGCGCTCCAGCGGCGTGACGAACTATCCGGATCCCAACACCAGCGGAGTGATCCCCAAGGAGAGTCCGCAGGAGTTGGGAGTCAGCAGTTCAAAGTTCCAATCGGCCCAAGACTCTTGTCAGCATCTGCTCCCGAACGGTGGCAACGTGCCGAATCAAGTCGAGGTGCAGCAAGTGAAGGCGCAAGGACTGAAATTCGCCCAGTGCATGCGCGCCCACGGCGTCGCTCTTCCTGACCCCGGCAGCGACGGTCAGATACCTGACCCGTCAACCGTTGGGCTCAATCAGGGCTCGAAGTCGTTCGAGGCTGCCAACCAGGCATGCGGTAAGTACCGACCTCCCTACATGCCTTCGAACGCCCAATACAACGCGTACGCCCAACAGGGGTCATGAGTATGGCACTCGCTGAGAAAATGCGACCCACACCCGACCAGCCCACGAAACACTGGCGGCGGCGCAGATCTTTTTGGCTCATCGGAGCCGTCGTAGTCGTTGTCGGGGCAGGGGTTGCGGTCAGCCACTCCGATCCCTTTTCGTCCGGAACGGCAACACGGTCGGGTGATGGCGACGACCGTGGTCCGACGTCGCTCTACACCGTTACCCGCCGGGGACTGTCCTCGCAGACCCAAGTACCGGCCACGCTCGGCTATGCCGGCAGCTTCGACGTCGTGAATCAGGCGCAGGGGACGTTGACCGCCCTCCCCGCGGTGGGCCAAGTAGTGAGCCAAGGTCAGGTGCTCTATCAGGTGAGTGGTGCCCCGGTCGTGCTTCTCTACGGTTCGACTCCCGCCTACCGGACGCTGACGCCGGGACTCACCGGCCCCGATGTCGAGGAGCTGAACTATGACCTTGTCGCGCTGGACGAATATCCAAGTGGCGGAATTTTGCCTACCCCTGACACCTTCAATTCCGCCACGGAGTACGGAGTCAAGAAGCTTCAGGTTGCGCTTGGAGTCACGCAGACTGGTTCTCTCGCGTTTGGACAGGTGGTCTTCTTGCCCTCCACGGCCCGGATCACTTCGGTGGCAGCCACCCTGGGCGCGCCAGTCCAGGCCGGTCAGCAGGTACTGTCGGCGACCTCTACGACACGTCAGGTCAGCATGGCGCTCGACGCGTCCCAACAGTCCGAGGTGGCGCCCGGGGACAAGGTCAGCATCACTTTGCCGAACAACCAGGCCACGCCGGGACTGATCTCCTCGGTTGGCACAGTCGCCGCCGCCCCTTCGCCGGGGAGTTCGGATGACTCACCGACAATCACGGTGCTCGTGAAGTTGACCGATCCGGCCGCCTCCGGAACCGATGACCAGGCACCGGTGAACGTCACGATCACGACCGGGACCGTCGCCAACGTGCTCGTGGTACCTGTCGACGCACTCTTGGCCACATCGGGCGGTGCCTACGAAGTGGAAGTGGCAGCCTCCAACGGCGAACGGCTTCTGGTCCCGGTCACGTTGGGTCTCTTCGATGACGCCGCGGGCCTGGTGCAAGTGAGCGGACCCAGGCTGGCAGCGGGGCAACGAGTGGTGGTGCCAACCCTTTGACCACTCCGATCAGCACCGGCGAGCATGCCGGCGTCGTCGACCCGTCTGATCCCGAGGGGGATAGCGCGGGGCCGGTGCTCGAAGTCGATCAGGTCTCCAAGGTGTACCCGTCCGAACCGCCGGTGACCGCCCTGCGCAACGTCTCGTTCCGCGTCACCCAGGGCGAATTGGTGGGCATCGTTGGTCCATCGGGTTCGGGCAAGACCAGTCTTCTGCAGCTGATGGGCACCTTGGACCGGCCCAGCGCCGGGCGGGTACGCATCACCGGCCTCGACATCGAACGCCTGTCGGACCGCGAGGTGGCTGCGCTGCGGGCCACACAGATCGGCTTCGTCTTCCAGCAGTTCTTCTTGTCTGAACATCAGAGCGCGCTCGACAACGTGGCCGACGGCCTCCTCTACGCCGGGGTCGCCCAAGCTGAGCGTCGCGCCCGGGCCTTCGATGCCCTCAGACTTGTCGGCCTCGACAAACGTCCCCACGCTCGCCCCAATCAACTCTCGGGCGGCCAACGCCAACGAGTCGCCATTGCCCGGGCACTTGTCGGCAGCCCGGCCATCGTGTTCGCCGACGAGCCCACCGGCAACCTCGATCAAGCGACAGGCCGAGCCGTCTTGGGACTCTTCGAGGAGCTCCATCGCACGGGTGTGACCATCGTGATCATCACCCACGACCGGGAAATCGCGGGGCGGCTGGGCCGACGCATCGAGTTGCTCGACGGCCAGATCGTCCTCGACAGCGCGGAGATGTCCGGGGGCTCGGCGTCACCGGTCCAGGGCGTGCCTGCTCACGCCCAATGCACCGCCTCATGACCACGGCAAAGCCGGAGGTACGCAAGCTCCGCCCGTCGGACCTGGTTCGCCTGGCCACGGTGGGGTTGCGCACCCGCAAACTCAGAGCCGGCCTCTCCGCTCTTGGTATCGCCATCGGCGTGGCCGCAATCGTGGCCGTCTTGGGACTCTCCTCGTCGGCTTCGGCCGGGTTGCTGAACGAGATCTCGGCCCTCGGCACCAACCTGCTCGTGGTCCAGAACGGCCAGACCCTCTCTGGACAGCCTGCCGAGCTCCCCGTGGCGGCCCCAGCCATGATTGGGCGCATCGATGCGGTCACCGCGGTGCAGCAGACCGGATTCGTCACTGGCAACGTCTACCGCAGCCCCCTCATCCCTACCATCGATTCCAACGCTCTCTCCATCGAGGCCGCCAGCCTTGGCCTACTTCGCACTGTGGGCACCAGGGTCGTCGAGGGCAGCTATCTCAACGCGGCAACCGCCCACGAGCCGGTTGCCATCCTCGGCGTCGCCACAGCCCAGCGTCTCGGTTTCGACCGGGTCTTTGCCGGTGAGCGCATCTGGCTCGACGACCAGTGGTTCTACGTGGGCGGCATCCTGGCTCCGGCCGTGCTTGCCCCGAACATCGATTCCTCGGTACTGATCGGTTTCCCATCCGCCGAGAGATATCTCGGCTTCGACGGACACCCTTCCACCATTTACGTGCGCGCCCAGACGGCCTCGGTCGACACGGTCGACAACGTACTGGGTGCCACCGCCAACCCTGAGAACCCCAACGAGGTGGACGTCTCCCAACCGTCAGCCGCCCTGGTAGCCCGAGCCGACGCTCAAGGTGCCTTTGACGGACTCTTCTTGGGACTCGGCGCCGTGGCACTCCTCGTCGGGGCGGTCGGGGTGGCCAACATCATGATCATCTCAGTCCTTGAGCGCCGCTCCGAGATCGGCCTGCGCCGAGCACTCGGGGCCACAAGAGGGCACATTCGCGTCCAATTCCTTTCCGAAGCCGTCCTTCTGGCGTTCATCGGCGGCACTATTGGTGTGGCGGCGGGTGCACTCTCAACCGCCGTCTACGCCAACTCCAAGCACGAGCTCGTCGTCATTCCGGCAATCGCCTGGGGTGGCGGCATCGGCGCCGCCATCGTGATCGGTGCCATCGCCGGCCTGTGGCCCGCGTTGCGCGCTGCCCGCATGTCACCCACCCGAGCCTTATGGAGCATCTGAACAGTTGCTCGTCGCGTCGCTGATCGGCTTTCACGTTGTGAAGGTGCCACTTACGATCGGTCCACTGGGGTGGCCGGTAGATACACCATCCCATATTCACGTGGTCGAATGTCCGCCTGAGGGAACACGTGTGGACTTGGATAAGATGCGCCTTGCGTCATGAGGCATCTATTCTGGCGTTGGTGTCCGCCACCATCACGACGCACGCGTCACACTACGAATCCGGGGAAAGCTATGACCGATGCCACGCTCAGGAACGCGCCACTCGAGTTCGACCCCTTCTCTGACGAGTACTTCAACGGGGCCTATGACCTGTTCCGTCGAATGCGCGACGAGTCACCGGTCTATTTCAACGAGACGTATGGCTTTTGGGCCTTGTTCCGCTACGAAGACGTCTGCGCAGCACACAAGGACTGGCAGACGTTCTCCTCGGCTCACGGGGTCGACCTATCGACCCTGAACACTGACCCGGCCATCATCCAGATGTATCGCTCCCTCATCATGATGGATCCGCCTGAACACGACCGCTTCCGGGCACTGGTTTCCCGCGTGTTCACGCCCCGTGCAGTGACCGCTCTGGAGCCGATGGTGCGCGAGGTAATCGTCTCCTTCCTCGAACCGTTCGATGACGCCGATTCCTTCGACGCCGTAGCCGACTTCAGCGGCCCATTCCCGGTCGAGATCATCTCAAGAATGCTCGGAGTCCCCGAGGATGAGCGGCAGCAGATCCGTCACTGGCTCGACGTGGGCCTTCACCGTGAGCCGGGGCAGATGGAACCAACCCCCGAAGGGATCCAGGCCCAGATGGACAGTGGCATGTACTGGATGGAGTTGACCGAGTCCAAGCGCAAGAATCCTACCGATGACATGATCAGCCGGCTCACCCAGGTCGAGGTGGATCGAGGGGATGGCGAGATGACTCGCCTAGATAACGAGGAGATCGCCGGATTCGCTGGTCTGCTCGGCGGAGCCGGTGCAGAGACGGTCACGAAGCTCGTGGGCAACGCCTTCTACCTCTTCTACAAGAACCCAGACGAGTACAAGAAGCTCCTCGAAGACCCAACGAAGGTGCCTACGGCAGTCGAAGAGATCCTCCGCTACAACCCACCCTCGCAATACCAAGGGCGGTTCTCGGTGCAGGAATCCACCTGGAGCGGTGTGACGATTCCCGCCGGCTTCCCGACCATTTTGATCACCGCCTCCGCCACCCGCGACGAGCGCTTTTACGACGAGCCCGACATCTTCAGCATCGACCGCAAACCCACGCTGGCTTTGGGTTTGGGCTACGGCATCCACAGCTGTCTGGGCGCAGCCCTGGCCCGCATGGAAAGCCGCATTGCCATTGAGGAAATGGCCAAGCGGTGGCCGAGCTTCGAGGTGGACGAGTCCCGACTGGCCCGAGTCCAGATGTCCAATGTCGCCGGCTACTCCAACGTGCCGGTCCACCGGGTTCGCTGAGGGGCGGGTCGGTCGAGGCCACGGACAGTGACGAGCGTTCCGTGCAGCTGACCTGACTGATAGTGGCTCAAGCGAAGAAAGGCACTTGGCGTCGATCTCGACGAGATCGGGCGCAAGGTGACCTACTCGTTTTACCCCTCTTTCGGCGGTAGCCCGCCGGCGTAGGTCTTGGTCTCGGTGTACTGCTCGAAACCCTCGATGCCGTTCTGGCGTCCGACGCCACTGGCCTTGTAGCCACCAAACGGTGCATCGGGCCCGTACCAGACGCCGCCGTTGATCCCGACCGTCCCCGCCCGGAGTCGTCGACCCACGGCCAGCGCTCGCTCTTCAGAGGCCGAGGTGACCGCCGCTCCAAGTCCGTACTCGTTTTCGTTAGCGATGCGCACTGCGTCGTCGTCATCGTCGAAGGGGACGACCACCAGCACCGGACCGAAGATCTCATTCTGGGCAATGGACATGGAGTTCTCGACGTCGGCGAAGAGCGTGGGCTCGACGTAATACCCCTTTTCCAGGTGCGCCGGCCGTCCTCCACCCACGACGACGCGGGCGCCTTCGGCCTTGCCGCGCTCGATGTGCTCGAGCACTCGCTCGCGCTGCAGCGCGCTGATCTGCGGGCCCTGAATGTTGCCGGGATTGGTGGGATCACCGTAAGGGACGTTGCGGAAGCCCTCTTCCATCATGGCAATTCCCTCGTCGTACCGTGAGCGCGGCAACAGCATCCGGGTGAGCATGACGCAGCCCTGTCCCCCGTGCGTACAGATAGTCCAGGCCATGCTCAGCTTGGCTTCGAAGTCGGCGTCGTCCAGCACGATGTCGGCCGACTTGCCGCCGAGCTCGAGGAAAAGACGCTTCAGCGTCGGCGCGCCCTTTTCCATGATGCGACGACCGACCGCGGTCGAACCGGTGAACGAGATGAGATCCACGCGGGGATCGGTGACGAGATCTTCGGCGACTCCGTTGTCCGACGTCGTGATCACCTGAAGCACGCCGGGGGGGAAATCCGTCTGCTCGGCCACTAGACGGCCGATACGCGTGGCGTTCCAGGGTGTGTTGGGGGCGGCCTTCAAAATGGTGGTATTGCCGGTAGCCAGAGCTTGCCCTAGCTTTTGGAGGGAGACCTCCAAGGGATAGTTCCAAGGCACAATGGCGCCGACCACGCCGACCGCCTCCTTGCTCACCTTGCGCCAGCTGCGCGTTCCGAATGCAGTGCCCTCGGGCAGGTCACGTTCCCAGGCGAACTCGTCGATGAAGTTGGCCGGCCAGGTCAAGGCGTCGGCCAGGGGGGCATCGAGCTGCGGTCCGTAGGTCAAGACGATGGGTGCCCCGACCTCGGCCACCAATTCAGCTCGGAGCAACTCACGCTCACCCTCGAGGGCCGCCTGCAACTGGAGCAGGCACCTCTTGCGCAACTCTTTGTCGGTGGACCACGACGTCTCGTCGAAAGCCCGGCGAGCGGCGGCGATGGCCTCTTCCATATCGTCGTGACCGGCGTCGGCCACCTGGCCCAGCACCTCTTCTGTCGCCGGATTGATGTTGTCGAACACCTTCCCCGACTTGGCCTCGACGAGCTTGCCGTCGATCAACATCCGCTGCTCTCCGTGGAGAGTCGTCGTGTCATTCGTTGTCATGGTGCCTTCCTTCCGCTAAGTCGATTGGAACGCTACAGCGATGATCCATTGGATGCCATCGGATGACAATAAACCCCCACGAGAACCTACCCAAGAGTCCGTCCGGAAGTACGCTGAGCCCGTGAGCCGTTGGAGCCCGGGTCGTCCTGTCCTCGCGGTTTTAGCGGTCCTTCATGTCATCGTGACGGTTCTCACGTTGCGAGACCTCAACCAGCGCAGCGACGCCCAACTCCGTGGACCCCGTGGGTTCTGGCGAGTGTTTGCTCCACTGCAAATGGGCAACTCGGCTCTTTACTGGTTGGTTGGACGGAGAAGCGACGGCTGATTTTCTCCACCTTCGGGGTTTCCCAGACCGCCCAACAGACGGGTTGGGAACTGAGGGGCCGTCATGGGCATCATGGCGCAAAACATCCGCCCGAGGTCATCCCGATGTAGTGCAATCCGTCGGATGGCTCGTGACGAGTTGTCGCGCTGCATGCACGAATGACAGCACAGACATTCGGGAGCTGGATGCATCAGGTAATGCAGTTCGACTCCCATACCCAAGTTCGACGCCGCGAGTCGGTGTTCTTCTCATTCAACTCGCGCCCAGTGTCCTCCACTCCAAAATTGCGCTCTGGCCTAAGGCGAAGAGATCTTGAGCGCGAGTCCACATGGGAGACACCGGTTCCGGCATGTAGCCCCGGCGTTCTCCAACCAATGTTGCTCGTTGTTCGTTAGTCGCGTTTTGCCACTCCAACTGATGGTAGGCGCGGGTGAAACGCTGCCGTGTTCTCCAGTTCCAAACGAGTGGAGAGGTTATGCCATTCCGGGAGGAGACACATGACCGAAGAGCGACAGAACCAATGTTTGCCAACTTACGTCGCTTGCCTTCGGCTAGCGTAAGTTATGTTGGCTGTCGCAACGAACGTGTCCACAGTCACATATAAAAACGGTTATACATAAACAGTCATATATAAAGTGTGCCCGACTCAGGGCAACCTCGTCACCGAAGGATCAGTAACACCGAATGCAGTTTCGATCAAAGTTGTGGGCCCTTGCGGCCGTTGTTCTCATCGCTCCAAGTCTTGGTCTGCTGGCAGCTGTTCCCGCCAGCGCTTTGTCGCCGGCGCCGGTGGTCACTGGTGTCAGCCCAGGATCTGGCCCGGATGTGGGTGGAACGGCAGTGACCATTACCGGATCTGGCTTCACGGGTTCTACAGCCGTTGATTTTGGGACGACCCCCGCCACGGCCTTCACCGTTACCTCGCCCACATCCATCACTGTCACTGCACCCACGAACGCGACTGACAACGTGGGCAATACCGTTGCCGTGACGGTAACAACCCCATCTGGCACGAGCGCCACAAGCGCAGATGACGAGTTCACGTATACGTATAACAACACGGCCGGTTCCAACGGCGGACCGAACGCGATCACCCTCACTTCGCCCAACCCCTCGGAACCAGTAGGTACTTTGGTGGCGCTGTATGCAAACGCAACAGCTGACGTCACTGGGAACGACTTCGGTCTTTCGATCGTGAACGTAACCAATCCGGCCGCACCGGTTGTGATTGCCCACGTGACCAACGGAACGAGTACCAGTGCGGGGGTTGTGGCGGGGTCGGCGACGACTATTCGCTATGTCGTGGAATTTGATAGCTGCGCACCAGGTTCCTGCTTGGGAACCGTTGGCATAAGTGACGGTGCAGTGTCAACGCCGGTCGTCGTTACGATGACCGGCTCCGCCCCAGCGGTTAGCAGCGTGAGCCCGTCCGCTGGCCCACTCTCCGGCGGTACCAGTGTGACCATTAATGGCAACAATTTTAATGGCGCATCAGCGGTCGATTTCGGCACCACCTCGGCCGCCTTCGTCGTCAACTCGAACACCTCAATAACTGCAACCAGTCCGATTGAAACAGCGGGTGTCGTCGATATACAAGTCACCACACCGGGAGAGACTTCGGCGACGTCATCGAACGATCAGTTCACGTACACGCCCGTACCGATAGTGAGCGGGGTGAGCCCATCCGGCGGCCCGCTCTCCGGCGGCACCAGCGTAACCATCAATGGCAGTAACTTCACCGGCGCAACCGCGGTCTATTTCGGCGCCACGGCAGGCACGGTGACCGCGAACACGGGCACCTCCATCACCGCAACGAGCCCGGCACACGCGGCTGGTTCGGTCGATGTGACAATCACCACGCCTGGAGGTACTTCGGTCGCGAGCAACGCCGATCTATTCACGTACACCAACCCGAGTGGCGGCGCCCCCCAACCCGCCCTCACTGCGGTCACGCCCTCATCAGGGTCAACGGCGGGTGGCACCAGCGTGACCGTCACGGGCTCAAACCTCTCAGGGGTTGTCGCCGTCTACTTCGGCACACTGGCGGCACCCGCATTCACGATCACCTCGGCCTCTTCGCTTACAGCAACGAGCCCCGCCGCCTCCGCGGCCGGCCCAGTCGATGTAACGGTGACAACCCCCTCTGGTACTTCAATCGCTACCGGTGCCGTTGCCTACACCTACGTCGCCCCCACACCGACACCAACCCCAACTCCCGTGACGACGCCGACTACCGGTTACTCTCTCGTGGGCTCCGACGGCGGGATCTTCGACTTCGGTAACGCCGTGTTCTTTGGCTCTGAAAGTGGTACACGCCTCAACGCTCCCGTCGTCGGGATGGCAGCAACTCCTGACGGGTCGGGCTACTGGCTTGCGGCTTCTGACGGAGGCGTCTTCAGTTTCGGCAACGCTGCTTTCTACGGCTCGGAGGGCGGCAAGCATCTCAACGCCCCGATCGTGGGGATAGTGTCCACGCCAAACGGACTCGGTTACTGGCTTGTTGCCTCCGATGGAGGAGTCTTCAGTTTCGGTGATGCTGCCTTCTACGGCTCGGAGGGCGTCAAGCATCTCAACGCCCCAATCGTGGGGATAGCGTCCACGCCGAACGGGCTCGGTTACTGGCTCGTGGCTTCTGACGGAGGCGTCTTCAGTTTCGGCAACGCCGGCTTCTACGGCTCAGAGAGCGGGGCATACCTCAACGCCCCGATCGTGGGCATAGCGTCCACGCCAAACGGGCTCGGTTACTGGCTTGTTGCCTCCGATGGAGGAGTCTTCAGCTTTGGCAACGCTGCTTTCTACGGCTCGGAGGCCGGCAAGCACCTCAACGCCCCAATCGTGGGCATTCAAGCCTCGCCGACTGGACTCGGCTATCTGTTGGCGGCGTCCGACGGAGGAGTCTTCAGCTTCGGTAATGCAGCATTCAACGGTTCTGAAGGCGGCACTCACCTCAACAAGCCAATCGTTGGACTCGGCTAGCCCCTTCCAACCGCCAAGGAGGGTGCCAGTTCAGGGCATTCCCCTTGGCGAGCCTGGCGGGGAGGTGCGCCACATCGCCATAGGTCAACGTTGCATGATGAGCAGAAGATCCTCAGCTCACGGCCGACGAGGCGGATCAGGGATTGATGACGCTCCCTCTCTTTCTCGAGCCGCCCTTAATACAAACGTTCCACAACAGTCTCGTACAGGCTCTCGTTCATGGGTCTACTGTCGAGGGAGCAGGATCGGTCCTTGGCCGGCGCTACGAGAGACAAGGGAGAACTGATGGCAGCGTCTATCACCGATGGAGACTTGCTCGGCTACGCGGGCAAGCGCGTCGTCGTGAGTGGCTGTTGCTCGGGTATAGGAGCTGCCACTGCTCGTCTGCTGCTTGATCTCGGAGCGGAGGTGCATGGTGTCGACGTCGCCACCCCTAATGCGACTCTCCACTCCTTCGGTCAACTCGACCTGCGAGATTCCCGAAATTTCGGAACAGTGGTAGAGGAGATTGGCGGCCCCGTGGACGCTCTCTTCAACTGCGCAGGCATTCCACCGGGTCGGCCGCCGCTCGACGTGATGAAGGTCAACTTCATAGGGACCCGGATCCTCACTGACACGATCCTCCCGTTAATGCCGGCCGGCGGAGCTGTCGTCAGCGTGGGTTCCAATGGGGGCATGGGCTGGACGGGCCGCTTGCCGACGCTTCTAGAGTTCGTGGCAATCCCGACTTACGACATGGCTGCCGCATGGTGCGAGGCGAACGCTGAGACCGTGGCGGAGGGATACCGGTTTTCCAAGGAAGCGCTCCTCGTTTGGACACTGCGCAGTTCGGTGCAGTCTATTGAGAGGGGAATCCGCATGAACTGCACAGCTCCGGGCGCCGTCCAGACCCCGATGCTCATGGAGATCGAACGGACAACTCCTGCCTCCTCGATCGACGCTATCGCGCAGCCCATCGGCCGACGATCGAGTCCGGAAGAGCAGGCCTTTCCGTTGGTGGTGCTAAATAGTCGTGCAGCTAGCTACGTAAATGGGGTCTCTCTCCCCGTTGACGGCGGATTTGCTGCAAACGTGCTCAGCGGTCCGCCGTGAGACCGAGTTGGCGGACAGCGATCGACCCAGCATGGTCGGTACGAACTCAGGCGATTTCGACCACCTGGCTTTGTCGTCTCCTGCGGCGCTGGTGGGTTGTCGTTGATCCCATATCTCGATGGAGAGCGCAGCCCGAACAGGCCCGGTGCTTCGGGCACTCTCAGCGGCGTGCGCTCCGACAGCACTCGCGAACATTTTGTCCGACCCGCTTTTGATGGCGTTGTATGCGGACCTGCTCCCGGACACTCCCCGAAACTCGCTTTGTAATCAGTGCGGTCTCCTGGACTTACTCAGCGCCACCTCAGGATCTCGGTCGCGGCCCAGATAGTTCGGGAAGAATGTTACGAGGAACACCAATCGGCCCCGAGAAGGAGGGTGCATGGAGGTACTTTCTGACGTTCGGGTTGTAGAATTTGCCACGGAGATCGCGGGGCCATATTGCGGGAAGCTCTTCGCTGATGCAGGGGCAGACGTGGTCAAAGTCGAACCGGACTCTGGCGATCCGCTCCGTCGTCGCGCCGCAACCGACGAGGAACTGGGCCCGAAGGACGCCGCACTTTTCCGGTTCCTGAACGCGGGAAAGCGTTCCATCATCGGCGATCCAGACGACGACGGAATGTTCGATCTCATGGGATCGGCCGATGTTGTGCTTGAGTCGTTTGTCCCGGCGCGCCTCGACCTCCATGCCCTGCGAAACCGGTTTCCGCACTTGGTGATTTTGTCGACTACCCCGTACGGCCGGGGCGGAAGCTGGGAGACACGTCCCACGACGGAGTTCATTGTTCAGGCGGAGTCAGGGGGGACTGGAGGCCGCGGCGAGCCCGACCAACCACCCGTGTACGCCGGCGGCCGCCTGAGTGAATGGATCACGGGTGCCTACGCCGGCGTGGCCGCACTCGCTGCTGTTCTTCACGCGAGGAGGACGGGCCGTGGCGAGTACATCGACTGCTCGCAGCACGAGGCAACCACGCTCACGTTCACGACGACCACGTATAGCGCGCTGACCTTGCGACTGACGGGAAGCGAGCCCACAGGTCCGGCGCGACGTGGCGAAAGGCCGTCTATCGAGCCGACGGCCGACGGGTGGGTCGGGTTCAATACCAACACACGCCAGATGTTCGAGAGCTTCCTGCATATGATCGAACGTCCTGACCTTATCGGGGATGACCGATTTGTACTTCTTTCCGGGCGATCCGAGCATGCCGAGGAATGGGACGCCATTGTGCATGCGTGGACCCGTACCAAAACGACGGCGGAGATTGTGGAACTGGCGTCGCTGTTACGTATCCCGGTAGCGCCGGTCAATGACGCCAGGACTGTCCTCGAACACGAACAATTCGCGGCACGTCACTTCTTCGTACCGTCGCCCGAGGGCGACTTTTTACAGCCTTTGCCGCCGTACACCGTTGACGGAAGCCGTCCGGTCGCCCCTGGGAGGGCGCCACTGCTGGGCGAGCACACGGGCTGCATCGAACTTCGCCCCCCGCGGTCAGCGCCGCTGAGGGCGAAGGAGGCGGCTGGGCTACCCCTCACAGGTGTGCGGATTCTGGACGCAACCAGTTGGTGGGCCGGACCCTCTTCCACCCAGTTGCTGGCGTACCTTGGGGCCGACGTCATCCACCTTGAGTCGATCACGCGGCCGGATGGAGGCCGAACACCTGGCACCGTGGTCACGCGCGAAAATTGGTGGGAATTCGGAGGCCTCTACATCGCCAGCAACACGAACAAGCGCGGCGTTACGCTCAGCCTTGATGTACCCCGTGGTTCCGAGCTCGCGCGTCAACTGGCCAAAACCGCAGACGTCGTCATCGAGAACTTTTCGCCACGTGTTTTTGAGCAGTACGGCCTGACGTGGGATACCTTGCATGCGCTAAACCCGCGAACGATTTTTGTTCGGATGCCCGCGTTCGGAACCACCGGTCCGTGGCGGGACAACATCGGCTTTGCCCAGACAATGGAGCAGATGTCCGGCATGGCATGGGTGACCGGATATGGCAGTGGACCGCCACGGATTCCGCAGGGCCCGTGTGATCCGAATGCGGGTGCCCATGCGGCATTCGCCGTGCTCGTGTCACTGATCGAGCGCGAAAGGACCGGCTACGGCTCCTACGTCGAGTCCACGATGGTCGAGGCGGCACTGAACGCTGCCGCCGAGCAGATAATCGTCTACTCCGCTTACGGAAAGATCATGATGCGCGATGGTAATCGTGGCCCTGACGCCGCGCCTCAGGGCATTTACGCGTGTCGGGGCGAGGAGAACTGGCTCGCGCTGTCCGTGAAGACCGACGCACAGTGGCGCTCGATGGTTGAAAGCCTCGGCGAGCCGGCGTGGGCGACAATGACTGCGCTCACGACCGCTCGAGGGCGCCGCATCGAACACGACCTACTCGACGAGAGGCTGGCCGAATGGGCGCAGACACAGGACCTCGATACCGTCGTGGCCCGACTGATCGACTCAGGCGTGCCTGCCGCACGAGTTGCCGATCCTCGAACGATCAGTTCGCACCCTCGCCATGTTGAGCGTGGCTGGTTCGAGACCGTCAACCATAAGTTGGCCGGACCGCTGCCGCTGCCCGGCCCCCCCTTCCGTTATGCCAGCGTGGACACATGGCAACGCGCTGCCGCGCCGTTGCTTGGCGAGCACAACCACGAGATCTTCAGGGATATTCTCGGACTGAGCGAGGCCGAGGTGGACCAGCTCGAAGCGACGGGCGTCGCTGGGAACAGACTGGTGAACTAAGAGAGGGCGACCTACCCCCCAACCGCCGATCCCGGCCGCCTAGCTACTCGAAGCGACCAGTTCGCCGCAGACCGGCTTCGCCGAAATCGGGGCTGTGTCATGCATCACAACACCCGGTAGGTGTGGCCCTGGACGAGCCGGGGCGGCCACTTGTCGAAGCTCTCCTCACCCAGGCCGGCTTTCGGGTCATAGCGCTCGCCGGGTCCGGGTATGAATCCATCCGCCAAATAGTCGCTAAACCCGTTCACCACCCAGGCCGTCGGCGTAATGGGCTCAAGCACGCGGTTCTGGATGTACCAGCGGCCCTTGCCCTCCTCCCCTCGTTCCTTATGGACGCGCCGCGAGTCATCACTTTCCGCCTCCTCGCCGTCGAGATGTCCGGCGTGGATGTACCAGTTTCGGTTGTAGAACTCTGGCGTCGTGCCGTCGAGACGTTGGTTTATCCAGAGCATCTGGGTGTGTGGAATTCGGCTACCGGGGGACACCGGAACGCTCTCGTCGAATATCGTCGTTTGATGGACCCGCCATCCTTGGACGTGACCGCAGGCCCCGCTCAGGACGGAATTGACGGGATCGGTCGCGACGTACGATCCCGATGAAGTGATCTGCAGTACGGCGTCGATCCGCCGTTCGGCTCTTCCAAGGCCAACGATGGCCCCGCAAAAAGCGTTTGGTTCTTGGAACGTAACCATGACGCTCGTGGCGCCAGGCAGTAGTTTGCCGGCGGCTTTGGCCAGATCCTCCAAGACACAGTTCTGAAAGGCGGCCAACCCTTCGCCTTCGGGCCGCACAAGGGTCCACATGCACTTGTCCGTCATGACGGCGTCCCGCCGAAGTTGGCGCCCTCAAATGCCTTTGCGCCCTTCGGGGCATCCTTGGGGAAGATCACCCCGTCGGATGCGTTGCCGATGTATCGGTGCCACCGGCGCGTCGTGAACACCCATCGACCATCGCGTCTTCTCATAGGTCTCGTAGTAGTAGCCGTACCCGACGGACCAGACATCTCGGTCCTCGCCCTTAGCAACCGTGAAGGCCGTCATGGCCCAGATCCCCCGCGCCTTGGTGGGCGAATCGAAGTTGATTTCGGGATCATAGGAGTGGTGCACGGTGATCATGTCGTTCATGATCCGGCTCACATTCTCGATCATCTCCTTCGACGACCGCCAGGGCTCTTCACCGTCGTTGTGCGACACGTGATCGGGCGCGTGCAGCGCTTCGTAGCCCTCCCAGTCGTGAGCATCGGCATAGCGGTCTCTTCGCGCCTTGAGGGTTCTGATCTCCTCTAGCGCGACAAGCCACTCCACCTCCCCCATTCCTTCCGGCCGACCATTCATCTCCATGCCGATCATGTCCCCCATTCTCTCTGTCCTACCCGCAACTTCGACTGCCTTTGGCGATGTGTGCCCACCACCCATGCCCCGATTGCCGCCAGCGCGTTAGACGGGCCTGCTCGCGGTTTGGATGTGAGCTATCCCGTTACCGGCGACGTCCCAGGCGGCAAGGACATGGTCGAGCAGCGACCCACCCTTGACCTTGGCGTGACGGGCGCCGATGTCCATTGCCGTGGCCGCCATCCAACCGGCCATTTCGACCCATGGTTCGTCGCGTGCTGCACCGGCACGGTCGGCTAATGCATGGCTGAACCCGCTCGCCATGATCTCGAGCGCGCGACGAGCTATCCGCTCGTGGGTTTCGCTCTGGGAATATGCCGCCATCCAACGATCGCGTTCCAGCGAATCGGCCTGGAGCTCGCAGAATGCCTCCCGCATAGCTTGAAAGGGAGTCTCTGACGACGGCCGCGCTCGGAGCAGGGCGGCCAGCTGCTGCGCGACACGACGCGGGTAGGCCCGAAACACGTCCTCTTTAGCAGGGAAGTAGCGATACAGGGTCCGTACCCCGATCCCCGTCGCGGTGGCGATCTCATCGACGGTGACTTCATTGATCGGTCGCTCCGCGAACAGGGCGAGCGCGGCAATTTCAATCGCACGCGCTACCTCCTGCCTTCGCTGCAGGGCCAAGGTAGGTGCAAGCCTTCTCGGCAGTAACTGATCTTCCCCTGCGACCACGGTGGCAAGCTGTGCCATGAGCGCCTACTATACGCACGCGGCGGATATGTTCGCTCGGCGTTGCAGAACACCATCCGTGCCCAGTTCGGGACGGGCGCATACATGCCGTCGGGGGGCCGAAGGTCGCGCGGGGGTAGTTGAAGCCCAGAGGGGGAGGCCCAGGGAATGATCAGAGTCAAGGCAGCATTTTTCAGTTTCACCCCACCCGGTCCGCCGGATGACGACGGGAGTTACCTGCGGTGGCACTTGCTCGACCACATGCCCGAGCAGTATCAGATCCCAGGGATCCAGTTCGCGCTGCGCTACATCGCTGACGGCGCTTACTTGGACACCCGTATCGCTGCGGCAGGGCACCTGTCGCAGACGGGAAACATGGTCAACTATCTCGTTGGCGATCCCGTGCAACAGACATATGACGACTTCATGGAGCTCGGCCCCCGACTCGGTGAGCGTGGCCGGTATCCCGACGTCCGCCCGTTCTTGCAACTTCGAATGCCCGCCCTTCTGAGTTGGTATGGGGCGCCTCAGGCCTTGATTTCGGCCGAGGTCGTCCCATTCCGGCCTCATCGCGGCGTCTTGACAATCGTCGAGGAGCCGGCCGACGGTGACACCGGGGCCTGGTTACGCTGGCTCCATACGGACCATCACCCCGCAGTACTGGCGACGCCGGGTGTCGCTGGAGTGTGGATGTACGGTTCGGCCAACACCTGGAAACTCGCTCCGGTGACGCAAGGAGACCCGCAGTACACCACCGTGATCTATCTCGACGACGATCCGCTGGCCACAACGAAGGCTCTCGCAAGCCTGGTGGAGGATCGCTGGCGATCGGGAGCTGCGCGGCCTCTGTTTGCGGGGCCACTGAGGACAATGATCGATTGGGAGGCGTGGCGCTGAGATGGCCGACGACCTCATGAAGGACCTGGACGCTCGTGTGCGCCGGCTCGAGGACGAATCCGAAATTCGACGCCTGCTCTTGTCCTACGGTCCGGCGGCTGATGCGGGTCTTACCTCATTCGCCGCCAGCCGCTGGTTCGAGGACGGCATCTATGACTGGGACGCGAAAGGTGAGCCGTACGTTGGAAACAGGTTCGTCGACGAAATGCTGCAGGGGGAGGGGCACCAAGGACTCATCTCGCACGGTGTCGCCCATTTCGCCGGACCACCCCTGCTAGAGGTCGACGGTGATCGGGCCACTGCTCTCAACTACTCGCTGATCATGCGGCGAGAGGAGGACCGCTTCTACCTCTGGCGAGTGAGCGCGGTGCGATGGGACGTGGAGAGAGCCAACGGCTCGTGGAGGGGGCGGCGACGGACGAACCGTGTCCTCGATTCGAACGGCGGTGGTCGACAGTTGTTTGCGGCCACACTGGGGGATCTCTTCGAAGAGGTCGCACCATGACGGGCCGCCTACAGGGAAAGGTCGCAATCATTACCGGGGCCAGTACTGGGCTCGGGCCCGTGATGGGCGCGATCTTTGTGCGCGAGGGAGCCAAGGTCCTCCTGGCGGCGAGACGGGAAGAACTGGTGCAGAAGGCTGCCGCTGATGCTGGCCCTGACGTCATCGGCCTGCGGGCCGACGTCACGAAGGAAGAGGACGTGGTGGCAATGGTCGGTCGTGCGGTCGAGGCCTTTGGCCAGGTCGACATCATGTGCAACAACGCCGCGGCGCCCGGCACCGACAAGTGGATATGGGAGCAGGAGCTCGAGAACTGGAACGCCACCATCGCCATTGACGTCACGGCGGCGATGCTGTGTACGAGGGAGGTACTCAAGCAGTCGATGCTCGAGCGCCAGTCTGGCGTTATCTTGAACTTCTCGTCCACGGCGGCCTACAGCGGCATGGTACGAAAGACGCATTACGTGACAGCCAAGGCGTCCGTCCGAGCCTTCACCAAAGCCGTCGCCCTCGAGGTGGGCTCGTACGGCATCCGGTGCAACTGTGTCGTGCCCGGAAGCATCGACACGGAGCTCTGGCAGAACTGGGTTCGCCGCTTGGCCGGTGAGCAAAGCGTGGACTACGACTCGCTGCGTGAGCGAATGCTCGCCGGCAGTCCACTGCGCACCATCTCCTCACCTGAGGATGTCGCCAATCTGGCCTTGTTCCTGGCCAGCGACGAAAGCCGAACCATTACCGGGCAGTCGATCCCGGTCGACGCCGGGGGGTATATGCAGGGATGAGCACGGCAACGTTGCAGTTAGCGGTCGGGTCACCAATAGTCACGACCGGCGCCGCGTGGGCGGACCAGGGTTCGATAGAAGATCTGTCGCGAGTGGCGGAGACGGCAGACCGATTGGGCTACCACCACCTCACTTGCAGTGAGCACATCGCACTTCCTGCTTCGGAGATCGAGCGCCGGGGCTCGCTCTACTGGGATCCGCTGGCCACCTTTGGCTACCTTGCCGCCCGCACAACCCGGATCCGCTTCGCCACCAGCGTGCTTGTCCTCCCCTACCACCACCCCTTGGAGATCGCCAAGCGCTATGGCACCCTCGACAAGGTCAGTAATGGCCGGGTGATCCTCGGAGTTGGAGTCGGCACGCTGAAAGAGGAATTCGATCTCATCGGGGCCCCTTTCGACGACCGAGGACCGCGTTCGGATGACGCCCTCAGGGCACTGCGGGCTTCGCTCTCGCAGCGGATGCCCGAGTACCACGGTCCGTTCTACGATTTCGAAGGGCTCATCGTCGACCCGTGCGCGGTCCAGGAGCACGTGCCGATATGGGTCGGAGGGCGGACCCTGCGCTCCCTCAGGCGGGCCATCGCGCTGGCCGATGGATGGTGCCCGTTCGCAGTACCAGCGGCCCAGGCGCAAGAGTGGTTACGCCTCGTTGACGTCCCACCCGGTTTCGAGGTGGTGGTCCCGCCGACCGAGCACCTCGACCCCGTGAACAACCCCTCGCGAACCCAAGAGATCCTGGCCCAGACGGCGGCGTTGGGCGCGACCATCGTCATGGCCGGATTCTCGACGACCTCATTGGAGGAGTACCTCGAACAACTCGAAGCGCTAGCGTCCGCTCATGCCGGTTTGTAAAGGGGTCCGCCTCGCCTCCTGGATCCCCGTCTAACCAACAATGCAATTCGGAATCATGGACATGACGGTGAACCGCGGAGGTCCTGCGGAGGTGACCGAGCGACTCCGCCATGCCGCCGCCACCAGTGTCGAGAGCTTTTGGGTGCCCAACTTTTTCGGCCTCGACGCGCTCACCGCCCTGGCCATCGCCGGCCTCGAGGTCCCGGACATTGGCCTTGGGACCGCTGTTGTCCCGATCTTCGGGCGCCACCCGCGCGTGCTGGCTCAACAGGCCCGAACCGTCGACGCCGCCGTCGGCGGGCGCCTCACGCTGGGCGTCGGACTGTCCCACCGAGCCTTCGTCGACGGCATCGTCGACCGCTGGCCATCGTCCCCCGTGCGATACCTCGACGAGTACCTCGAAGTGCTGACCGATTTGTGCTCGGCCACCGAACCGCCATCGGACCCCGCCCCCCCGGCCTTGCGGACCTTGAGCACCCGAGCGCTCCCCGTGTTAGTCGCTGCCCTAGGACCACGCACCCTCGAGGTGGCAGGACGTCGTAGCGCCGGCGTGGTTCTGTGGTGCGTCGGATATCGGACGATCCGGGAGGTGACCGTTCCGATTCTTAACCGGGCCGCGGACCACGCCGGTCGCGAGCAACCTCGCGTAGTGGTCGGTCTTCCCGTGTGCGTGACCGAGGACCGCGAGGGAGTACGTGGCCACGTCGACCGCATACTCGGCGCGTTCGATGCCCTACCGTCCTACCAAGCTTCACTGGCAAGGGAGGGTGTTGGTTCCATCGCCGAGATGGCCGCCGTTGGGTCGAACGAGGAGATCCACGAGGTGATCAATCGATACGAAAGCAGCGGCGCCACTGAACTGCTGCTCAATGTCGTCGGCCGCACCGCCGGCGAAAGGGAAGCTACCTGGGAACTCGTACGCGCGCTCGCTCAGCGCTGACTTCGCGCTGCGTTCTCGCGCTGCGTTCTCGCGGTGCTGCCGTCAATCCTCCGGCCGATCACTGAGACCGTCGG
The DNA here is from genome assembly GCA_963737745.1 of uncultured Acidimicrobiaceae bacterium. Lineage (GTDB taxonomy): Bacteria > Actinomycetota > Acidimicrobiia > Acidimicrobiales > RAAP-2 > Bog-473. Next base: position 263,182 of record CAVTTR010000007.1, read on the forward strand.
CGACGATGAACTGGCATCTCCGTTTGACGATGCGCCATCCGTCTTCCGTCCGTTTCAGCTCGTCGTTGTAAACCGAACGGCGCATGGTGCCGGTCTTCGCTTCAACGAAGAGAAGGTTCTGCATGGTGAGAGCTTGATCAGCTCCGACCATGTCGATCACCGGAGGACCGCCCAGGTGAAGCCCTCCCGGAGCCGCCCGCATCATTTTGCGCAGCCCTTCGTGGCCGTCCCACGAGCGCCCGTACACCTCATAGGTCGCGTCCGGCATGAACAGCTCTACCCACGCGTCGACGTCGTCGAGATCGAGGTTGAGGCAGTAACGCGCCAACAGGTCGGTAATCGCGACGTGGTCTTCGGGTGTGGGGTGCATCTTCCTCCTGGCGAACTTCGAACCCTACGAGAAGGTCAGTTCCCGTGCGTTCTCGACCATGATCTTGCGCTGATCGTCAATCGAGAGCTCTTCGACGTTCTTAAAGAAGTCCCGCGGGTGACCGACGCCCTCCGCGTGAGGCCAGTCTGAACCGAAGAGGATCCGCTCTGCCGGGAGATGGGCCGCCAGCTCAGGAACGCTGTCCTCGACAAAGGGTGCCACCCAACAATGCTCGATGAACTGATCGGCAGGGTTCGACGTGAACATGCCCGGATTCTGGCCATGTAGTACCTGCAGGCCGTGCAGCACGTCGCCCACCCATGTGCCGCCATTCTCGATGTACGCCACGCGAACCCCTGGATTGCGTTCGAAGAGCTTGTCGGCCACCAGGACAGCCGCGAAGTCGTGCACGAGTCGCCGCTTCATGAGCATGGTTACGATCGTCGACGCCGCGGCATCGCCCATACCTCCACCACCCGTGGGTTGCTTGCCCCACTCCTCGGCGATTGCCCGCTCGACATTCACGTATCCGTCCTCGAAGCCGGCGTGTGGTGCAACCACAATGCCAGCCTCGCCGATCCGGGCCCAGAACGGGTCGAACACGGGGTCCCCTGGTGACTTGGTGCCGTCGGGGGTGAAGACCGGTCCATTACGAATCGAAACAACCCGGGCACCACGCTCGAGGCACCATTCGAGCTCTTTCACTGCGAGGTCGAGATCGGACAGCGTGAGGAACGGAACGGCAAAGAGACGGTCCTTGTAAGCGAAACCCCAGTCGTCATCGATCCAGCGGTTGAACGCGTGGAGAATGTCGAGGATCGCTGCTTCGATATCGGGCTGCATCGGGCCCTCCATGCATACGCCCTGGGAAGGGAACAGCCACGCCGCTTCGAGGCTCTGCTCGTCCATCACCTTCAGCCGGGCGTCGCGGTCGAACCAATCGGGATGCTCGGCCGGATCCTCCGCAGCCAGTTCGTCACCAAGGCGAGCCTTGTCGCTCTTCCCGGCGAAGTAGTCGTAAAGGGCGCCCGGTCGCGGCCGCATGTGGACGTCCCCCGGGCCGGGAATGATCGGATGGACACGTCCGTTGGCAAAGACGTAGCGCAGCTTCCCATTGTCGACGTCGACGAGCGGATCCCCCGGTCGACGAACTTCGGATCCCGATAGCGGGTGAAGGCGTCGGAGGTCTCCCAATAATGGTTGTCGGCGTCGAAGATGGTCGTGATGAGGTCGCGACCGTTCGGCATGTGTCCGCCTCAGTCCGTGCCGTGGCGAAGGAGCTTGCCCGGCGTGTCGTCTGTGCATTCGCCGTCGATGAACGTGGTGACACCGTTGACGATGATCCGCTCGTAGCCCACTCGCCTTTTGCACCAGGCGCATCTCCCCGCCGGGTAGTCCCACAGCCGTTCCTGGGGGCCGCTGTCGAGCCGGTCGTAGTCGTAGACGATGATGTCGGCGCGGGGCACCTTCCCGCAGGAATCCTCGGTCCTTCAGGCCTGCGGCCATGGCCGGGTAGGACGAAAGCCGCCAGTGGGCCTCCTCGAGCGACATGATCTCGTGCTCGCGGACCCAGTAGACTGAGTGAGCTCGGTGGCGATAGCGGGCCGTGGTGACGAACTTCGTGTGCGCCCCGCCGTCGCTCACTCCCGGGAGCGCCCAATTCGAGGTCGCGATCTCCTTCATGGACTGCGGAGGAGTCTCGAGCAACTTCGTGGCGAAGCCGACTTTGAGGTCGCCCATGCACTGGCGACGTCGAGCATGGCGTCGATAGGGTGCTTGCCCTCCCGATCGGCGATCTCGCCGATCGTGAAGCCCTCGTAGAGTCTCCTTGATCTTCTGGGCGTTCGGGGCGTCGCTGGATATCCAGTTGACCTTGATCTCCTTGGTCACGTAGCCGGCGCCGAAGAGGCCGCCACGCGCGTCGTCAAGTTCTTTCATCGCCGTCGCGGCGATCGGGATCAGCCGAGATTCGCCTGCTTCTCTTCGACCGTCCCGAGGAGTGCCTCCCTCCACACGGAACGAGGGTGTCGAGCAGGTTGTAGTCCTCGAAGGTGAACTCGGAGACGAAGTTCGTCGTCAGGGCCTGGGCGAAGATGCGCAGCCCTTCCTCCTCGTTGAAGTAGTCGAGCTGCTTGATGGCGTCGTCGTGCGAGTACGGCGCTCCCGCCGTGCTGGTTCAGCGCGCCATCGGCCAGCAACGCGTTCCAGATGATCGGGCCGGCCGCTCTCGCGTGCCATCAGTGCCGCAACGTCGAGAGACCCCGTCAGCTGGATCGACGCCCCGGCCGACGCGCGCGCAGGGCCCGGGAAAATGCCGCGACTTCGCGCTCGGTCATCAAGTCGGTGACCATCGGCGTGCCGTCGTAATCGAGCTGGACGTTGCCGACATCGCCACTGACCTGCGCGCTCCAGCCGCACGCGCCCGCCTCCATGCCCTCGATCAGGAGCGCACACATCTCGCTCGAGTTGCTCGTCGGTGACCCGGTGGAGCTTTGGCGTAGTCCGATACCGGCGACGTAGCCGTACAGCGGTGCGAGCGGGACGAAGGCCATGACATTGACGCCCTTCGGGGTCCGGTCGATGCTGTCGAGGAACTCGGGGAACGTCACCCAGTCCCAGGGCATGCCGGCCTGCATCGTCTTGAGCGGTACCGCCTCGTTGCGCGAGAGACGCGAGCATCGCCCGGTCGCGGTCTTCGGGCTTGACACGGTGCAAAGCCGAAGCCGCAGTTGCCGATCACGACACTGGTGACGCCGTGCCAACCTGACATGGTGCACCACGGATCCCAGAAGACCTGGCTGTCGTAGTGGGTGTGCAGGTCGACGTGGCCCGGAGCAACATGCTTACCCGAGGCGTCCACGACCTCTGCCGAGTCGCTCGTGCTGATGCCCGATCCGATCTGGGCGATCCGACCGTCCTTGATCGCTATATCGGCCTTGAAACGCGGTGTCTTCAATCCATCGAAGATGGTCCCGCCCTTGATCAACAAGTCATAGGTGGCCATTGATTCCCTCCAATTCCTTACGCTTTGTCGAATGTTGCTGTGACTCGTTCCGTCACTTCTTCGGAATCGTTCGGCCGTCGTGCTTCAGGCCGGCGCTCCGCTGATCAGGCGGAGCCGTGGCGGAGGAGCTGGCCTGGCGTGGCGTTGGTGCACTCACCATCGATGAACGTGGTAACCCCGTTCACGATGATCCGCTCGTAGCCCGTAGCCTTTTGCACCAGGCGCCACTCACCCGCTGGGTAGTCGAACAACCGTTCCTGTGGAAGGGCATCCAACGTTTCGGGGTCGTAGACGATCACGTCCGCCGGGACACCCTCACGGAGGCAGCCGCGGTCCTTCAGGCCGAGGGCTTGGGCCGGATACGCGGACATGCGCCAGATCGCTTCCTCGGCCGACATCAGCCCTTCGTCGCGGACCCAGTGGCCGAGGACTTCGGTGGCGAAGCGGGCCGTCGTCACGAATTTGGTGTGGGCACCGCCATCGCTGATGCCAGGAAGTGCCATGGCGCAGGTACCCACCTCCTTGACCGCTTGGGAGTCCATGTCGACCATCGTCGTGCCGAAGCCAGCGTGGAGTCGGGCGGCTACTGCGACATCGAGCATGGCGTCGAGGAGGTCCTTGCCCTCCCGCTCCGCTATCTCGCCGATGCTGAACCCCTCGTAGCGCTCCTTCAGCTCCTGCGCATTGGGGGCATCACTCGAGATCCAGTTCACGGTCATTTCGGCCAAGGGATAGCGGCCGAGGCCGAAACCACCACCAAGAGACACGATGGCCTCCTTCAACGCCACCCGGCGCTCGGGGTCGGCCAGCTTCTCCAGCTTCTCGTCGAGGGTGCCCAGCGTCGCCTCGCGCCACGCCGGGAAGACGTCCATCAGGTTGTAATCCTCGAGGACGATCTCGGACTTGAAGCGGACAATCTGCGCCGAGGCGAACACACGGAGGCCTTCCTCCTGGTTCAGTTCGTCGAGTCGAGCGATGGTGGCGCGGTGGGGGTACTGGTTCTCCCCGTGCTGGTTGGCCGAGCCGGTCGGTGCCAGGGCGTTCCAAATAATCGGGCGGCCACTCTCCCGGGCGATGAGCGCGGCGGTCTCGAGTGGGCCGGTGATCTGTGTGGTGCCCCGGCCGAGGCGTCGCAATGCCCGCGAGAAGGCGACGATCTCGCGTTCGCCCATCTCGTCGGTAACCATCGGGGTTCCGTCGTAGTCGGCCTGAATGCGCGAGTCGCCGGTGATCTGTGAGCTCCAGCCGCAGCCGCCGGCCTCCATAGCCTCGACCAGCAGATCGCACATCTGCTCGAGCTCGGCATCGCTGGCCCGCTCCGCCTTGGCCTTGTCCACGCCGATGACGTAGCCGTACAGCGGGGCCAGCGGAACGAGCGACATCACGTTGACACCCTTGGGTGTGCGTTCGATGCTGTCGAGGAATTCGGGAAAGGTCTCCCAGTCCCAGGGCATACCGACACGCATTGTCTGCAGCGGCACCGCCTCGTTGCGCGACAGCGACAGCATGGCGCGGTCTTGGTCCTCGACCTTGCACGGGGCGAATCCGAAACCACAGTTCCCGACCAAGACGGTCGTCACGCCGTGCCAACCCGACATGGTGCACCACGGGTCCCAGAAGACCTGGCTGTCGTAGTGGGTGTGCACGTCGACGAACCCCGGGGCGACGATCTTGCCCAACGCGTCGACGACATCGGTGGCGTCGGAGGCGTCGAGCCCCGTGCCGATCTCGAGGATGCGCCCATCCTTGATGCCGACGTCCGCCTTGTAGCGTGGTGTGAGCAGCCCATCGATGATGGTGCCGTTCTTGATCAAAATGTCGTAAGTAGCCATGGCTCCGATTTCAGTTAAAGGTGTGTCAGCTGAGGTGAATCAGCTGAACGTGAGTTCGTGGGCGTTTTCGTACATGATGCGGCGCTGGTCCTCAGCCGAGAAGCTGGCCACGTTGTCGAGGAAGTCCTTGGGTTCGGGGAAGCCCTCGCCATGGGGCCAGTCCGAACCGAAGAGGATCCGATCGACTGGAAAGTGCCGGGCCAACTCGGCCACGTCCTGCTCGACGAAGGGCGCCACCCAGCAGTGCTCGATGAACTGGTCCTTGGGATTGCTCGAGAAGGTGCCGCCATGGCCCAGGTACTCAAGTGCCTCGAGGAGCGGCGGCACCCAGGCACACCCGAACTCGATGAATGCGACCTTCAAGCGCGGAAAGCGTTCGAAGAGCCCATGGGCCGTCATCACGTAGGCGAAGTCGTGGATGATGCGGTTCTTGAGGAGGCCTGAGAACGTACCCGTGGCGCCCATGTGGTCGGTGTTGCCATGGCGCAGGTCACCCATGTGCTCATCGCCCCAGGCATCGGAGAGAAACTTGGGCAACTTGGCATAGGTGGAATCGGCGCCGTCGTGCGGCGTCAGGACCACTCCGGCCTCTTGGAACAGGCCCCAGAACTGGTCGAACATGGGGTCTGCCGGGGAGCGGATGCCGTCGCGGGTAACCGCGGCGCCGTGGCGCAGGCAGGCCAATCGGGCCCCGTGGTCAATACACCACTGCAGTTCCTTGACGGCCTCGTCGGGGTCGCTCAGCGTGAGGAACGGCACCCCGAAGATGCGCTCTTTGTAGGCGAAGCCCCACTCCTCTTCGATCCAGCGGTTGAAGGCGCGCACAGTGGCGACGGTCGCCTCAATGTCGGCATGCATCGAAGGCTCGAGGACAACCCCTTGGGAGGGGAACATCCAGGTGCCTTCGACACCTTGCTCGTCCATCACTTTCAATCGAGCGTCCCGGTTGAACCAGTCCGGGTGGTCCGAAAGCTTCTCGGTCATCTTCGACGTGAAGACGTCGCGACTGGTCGCCCCCTTGAAGTAGTCCATGAAGGCGCCCGGTAGTGGCCGCGGGTGATGGTCGGCCGGGCCTGGGAGGAAGGCAAAGATCTCACCGTTCATCACGTACCGCATCACGCCATCGATCTCTTTTACCTGCAGGCCGGTGTCCTTGAACTTGGGATCGCGGTGCCGGGTGAAGGCATCGCTCGTCTCCCAGTAGTGGTTGTCGGCGTCGAACAGCTTCTGCTGGCCCATCGTTGCTCCACTCCCCCTGGCGCCCTCTTGTCGGGGCACCTTTGGACTCACCGTGTGATCGGACTTACTGGCCGACTGTACAGCAAGTTCGATGCGGCTGTCGAGAGTCGCGCGGTTGCCCGATAGATGGCATCCGACGACCCGAAAAGTCCAGCTCAGCCGTACTGTTTCCCCAGCGGCCGCAGACCACGCACCGGCTCGGCAGCCAATGCGCCATCGAGCCAGGCGTCGACTGACTCCCTGACCTTGGTCATGTCCGTGTAGTGCGCCTCGGTCAACATGAGCGCAGCCACGCCACGCAGCAACCCGTGAAGGACGACGGCTGATGCGCTCGGATCGATGTCGTCACGTATGGACCCGTCCCTCTGTCCCTCTTTGATGTTCGTGGTCCATCCCTCGTAGGACCGACGGTCCGCCTCGAGGAATCCTTCAAGGGACGAATCCGACGGGAAGATGGCCCCCCACATCACGATCAGGGCCCGAAGGTCGGGGGTTGGGTGCTCGAAGAGCTCCAAATAGGTGTTCACCCATATGCGGATGAGCGCCAAGCCGGACATGGACTCTCCGCTGACACCTCCCGCTTCGCTGACTGCAGCGGCCGCCATCGCTTCAAGGACTCGCTCCTGGGCGTCAGCCGCAACTCGAGAGACGAGAGCATCCTTCGATCCGAAGTGATGATTGGCCAGTCCTCTGCTCGTCCCTGCACGGTCACCGATCGCGGCAAACGATGCTCCACCGATGCCACGCTCCGCGATCACTTCGGCTGCCGCTCCCAATAGCGCACGCTCGGATGTTTGTCGCCGCTCAGCCTGCGTGCGACGAGACGGCGCTGGTTCCATGAGGATGAACCTACAAATACGTCGGCTCCCCGAGCAAACCCAGACCTCACTTCTCCGATCGGTGTTCAAGCACCTGGCGAAAGGGGATGTCCCTGTCCGGGGTGAATTCCCGGGGCAAACCAAGGACTCTTTCGCTGATCTGGTTCAACTGGATCTCGGTGCTGCCCCCGGCAATTGTGGGTATGCGGGCGGCCAACCAGTGCATCCCGACACCATCGGACGAATCGCCAGGCTCCCAGGCCACGGCCTCGCTGCCGGCGACCTCAACGGCGATCTGGGCCCGACGCAGATCAACGGTGGACCCGAGCAACTTCAAGATGGCGGCGGCGGGCCCTTGCATGTCGCCGGTCCGAAGCAATGCATTAATCCGTTGGATGGTGGGTGAGACCAGAAGCCCGAGGGCGATCCCTTCGCCGACGAGCTGGCGGGAGGCGGCATCGCCAGCCAACCCGAGCCGGCGGACGAGTGCCACCAGCTCGTCGTCCTCGTCTTCTTCGCCCGTCGAGAGGGCGATGTGGTCGTTGTAGCTGTTGGCACCGACCATGTTCCGCTCGTGGAAGAGTAAACGAGTGGTGACCCTCCACCCGTCGTTCTCCGGACCCACCAGGTTCGAGGCCGGGACAGCCACGTCGTCGAAGAATTCCTGGCAGAACTGCGATGCACCCGTCGACAGCCGGATCGGCACGATGGTCAACCCGTCCATGTCGGGCGCCACGATGAACATCGACAATCCCTGATGCTTGGGGACGTCCAGATCGGTGCGCACCAGGACGAGACCGAACTGGCAGTGCTGGGCGCCCGTGGTCCAGACCTTCGAACCATTGAGGCGATAGATGTCGCCGTCTCGCTGGGCTCGGGTGAGCAGGCCAGCGAGATCCGAGCCGCCACTCGGCTCCGAGAGGAACTGCACCCAGAGTTCGTCGCCACGTAGCATGGCCGGGATATGGCGATCCTTCTGTTCCTCGCTGCCGAACTCGAGCAGTGTGGGAGCGAGGATGCCGTGGGTCACGTTGAAGGTCCCCGGTAACTGATAACCCGCCCCTGCTTCGGCCCATGCCATCTGGTAGGCCCGGTTCAGGCCTTGACCGCCGTACCGCTTGTCGAAGCGAATGCCGGCAAAACCTGCGTCAAAGATTCGCCGCTGGATGGCGCGCGCTTCGGCCACCACCTCGTTAGCTTGGTCGTCGCTGACTTCAAGACCATCCACCTGTTCGCCTCGAGGCACGTTGCGGGTGATCCAAGCTCTCGCCCGCTCCCGGAAGCTCTGGATGTCAATGGCCGTGGCGTCGGTGCTCATCGAATCTCCTTCTCGGCCGGCGCGATGACAACGTCCACCCCGCGTGTCACAGCCCCACCAACTGACACAACCGCTCGCGGTGGGAAACCGGCGACCCATAGAGCGACCGGTTCGCGGTGACGCGCCGGAAGAAGGCGTGATGTGGGTGCTCCCATGTCATCGAGATGCCACCGAGGAGCTGGGAACAGTCCGACAGCATGGTCACCGCCTTATCGCCGACGTGAGCCTTGGCGGCGCTGGCCAAGCGGCTGGCTGACCGGTCCCCGGCGCTGAGCGCCTCGACCACAGCGGTGGCGATCCCAAGGGAGGCCTCCAACCAGACTTTGTGGTCGGCCAGTCGATGTTTTATCGCCTGATACGAGGCCACGGTGCGCCCAAAGGCTCGCCGGTCTTCGAGGTATTCGACCGTCAACTGAAAGGCGGACTCCATGATCGCCGAGCTCTCCGCCACCTGGAGGCAGAGCGCCAGATCGATCTGGCGATCCACATCGAGCACGGTGGAGCCTGTCTCACCGAGAACCGCCGATGAAGGCAGGACGACGTGGTCGAAGGTGATTCGGGCGAAGGGTCGAGCCAGGTCGAGCGAGGTGAGTGGCTCGACCACCACACCGTCACTTGTGGCGGGTACCAACAGCTGTATCGGTTCGCCCTGCTCCGTCATTGCCGTGACGAGGAACAGATCGGCGTCGGCTCCGGCCTCGACGGGAGTCTTGACCCCGTCGAGCATCCAGCCATCCGAATGTGGGCTGACTCGCGCCGACGGCTGCCTCGGCAACCAGCGATCGGCGACCTCCGCCACGGCCCACGTGGCGATGCAGTCCCCGGTGGCGATTGGCGGCAGCCACGCTTGACGCTGCGCCTCCGTTCCGCTGCGAGTCAGCGTGTCAGCCACGACGTTGCAGGGCACCAGAGGTCCCGGTGCGACAACGCGCCCCATTTCCTCGGCCACCACGGCGAGGCAGGCCACACCCCGCTCCATCGGCACACCGCCGAACTCCTCGGGAATGAGGAGGGAGGTGATCCCGAGCGCCGCTCCCTCCCGCCAGAACGATCGCAGAGCTGGCAGCGAGTCGTTCGAGAGCGAAATTTCTCGGTGAGCGGCGATTCGGATTCCAGGAACTTGCGTATGCCGTCCCGTATGAGCGGCTCTTCCCCTGCCGCCTCGGGGTTCACCTCGCGCTCTCGAGCGGAGTGGCTGCCACAATCCGACTATTGCGTTCGATCCACGAGGTCGTGTCAGAGACGACCACCCCACTGGCCGGGTCGGCGATTTCGTCCCAATGGTCGCGCAAAGCCTCCGGCGTCAGCCCGTCGAGGCTCGGATGCACGTAGCCTTCTGTCTCGCTGATGAAGAGCAGCGCATGACGACGCATCCCGGTGACGAACGCCTGTCCCGTGACCGGGCAGGATTCGTGACAGAGCAAAGCCACGAGAGGTGCGACGAGCGCCGGAGCTCGTTCAGGGACGTCCGGCGGGGTCTCCGAACGGCCGTGGCCGGCGGACATCATCCGGGTCATCGCCATCGGGGCCACGAGGTTGACTGCGATGCCAAGCGGCAGACCGACTTGGGCCAGGGCGCGACCAAGGCCTAGAACACCGGCCTTCGCCGTGGTGTAGGCCACGGTGTCCGGTGCGCCGAGTGCACTGGTTGACGTGGTGAAGACGACCCGCCCGTACTTCGCCGCTGCCATGTGCGGCCACGCTGCTCGGGTGACGTTGAACCCGCCGCCGATATGGATCTCCCACAGTTGACGCATGTCCATCAGCTCCATGGCCGGGAATTGGTCAACGGCGAAGACGCCCGCGTTGTTCACCACGATGTCGATGCGGCCGCAGATGTCCATGGCCTGGTCTATGAGTGCCTGAGCGCCCTCCGGCGTCGACACGTCCGCCGAATTTGCAATGGCACGACCGCCGGCGTCCGTGATCTCTTCGACGACATGAGCGGCATACGACGGGTCCTGACCATCACCGGCCATTGTCGTGCCGAGGTCGTTGACCACCACGGTCGCCCCGCGTCCGGCGAGCAGCTTGGCGTAGGCCCGGCCGATGCCGCGTCCAGCGCCGGTCACCAGGGCCACCCGATCCCGAAACTCGATGGGTTCAGCAGGCATGTCGTCCCCTCAATTTTCTCGTGCACGCCGGTGCGGCCGGGGCATCCCGAAGTGCACTCACTGCGATCGCTCCGGGCGTGGCTCGCGCGGCAATCCGAGGATCTGCTCGCTGATCGTGTTGCGTTGAATCTCGCTCGATCCTCCGTAAATAGTGCGCGCCCGCGCATTAAGAAAGTCGTCGATCCAGGCCGCCGACGACGTGGCGTCGAGTCCCAACGGCTGGGCCTTCAACATCTCCAGCGCGCTGGGGCCTGAACGAACGAGGGCACCTGAGCCGAGGATGTCCATGGCCAATTCGGTGGATTCCTGGTGGTACTCGGCGGTGAGGACCTTCGTCAACGACGATTCTGGTCCTGGCGGTTCGCCGCGGGCCAAGAGCGAAAGGGCGCGCAATCCAACGCACCGGAGCACATGTATCCGGATGTAGCACCCGGCGATACGCAGACGAACGTTCGCGTCCTGGTTTCGACCGCGGGCGCGCGCCAACTCAATGAGGCGCCACAGCTCAACCGCAAACGCTTCGGCATTGGCCAACCCACCGATCCCTCGTTCGAAGCCGAGGAGCGCCAGGGTGACCACCGCCCCGTTGTTGACGTCGCCGACCACGTTGCTCAGCGTCGTCACGGCGTCCGTGAAGAACACCTCGCTCAGCTCGGTGTTGCCGGTCATGTCGCGAATGCCGCGCCGCTCGATCCCGGGCTGCTCGAGGGGGATGAGCACGAAAGACAGCCCGCGACTGCGCTCGGCGTCCGGATCCGTCCGTACGACCGTGAAGAGCCAGTTGGCCGTGAGCCCGGCCGTCTGCCAGACCTTCTGACCGTTGATCACGAGGTGGACGCCGTCGATTTCACCCTTCGTCCGCACGTTGAAGAGATCCGACCCGGCATCGGGCTCGGAGTAACCCTGGGCCCAGCGGATCTCGCCGCTCAATGTGCGCGGCAGGAAAAAGGACTTCTGCGCCTCGGTCCCGAATTGCAGGAGCGTGGGTACCAGCAGGTTGAAACCAAAGTTGTCATTACGGTGCGGCAGCGCGGGAACCCCGCTGCGAACGAACTCCTCAATGAGCACCGCTTGTTCGAGATGTGTCAGCCCGCCGCCTCCGTACTCGCATGGGACGGTAACCCCGAGCAGCCGATTGTCGAGCAGGGTCTGGCGCCAACGCTCGGCAAAGCCTTCGCGCTCGTCCACGTCGAGTGCGCCCATCCCAGCCCATCCAGCCGGGAGTTGCGCCGCGAGGAACTCCCGAATCCGAATCCGGAAGGCTTCGGATTCCGCCGGATACGTCAGGTCCACAGTCGGCCTGCCCTCACGATACGACTGCGCCGTAGGCAGCCTTGAGATCGGCCTTGACCACCTTGCCCGTCGCCGTCCGCGGCAAGGGCTCCTCCGTGATGGTGAGCGTCGTCGGGACCTTGAACGGAGCGAGGTGCTGGGCCACGTAGGCGATCAATGCTGACTCGTCCGCCGTCGCCCCGGGGCGCAGTCGAACGATTGCCGCCACCTCCTCTCCGAGCGTCGGGTGCGGAAGGCCGATGATGGCTGCCTCCGCCACCGCGGGATGACCCTCCAGCGCAGACTCGACCTCAGGACAGAAGACGTTCTCCCCACCTCGTATGACAATGTCCTTCAAGCGTCCGACAAGGTGGACGAATCCCTCGTCATCGATCTGCACCCGGTCGCCGGTGCGATACCAGCCCTCCTCGAAGGACTCGGCCGTCGCTTCGGGGTTGCCGTAGTAGCCCGGTGTCACCTGCGGACCACGAATCTCGAGCTCGCCGAGCCCGCGAGGCCCGACCAATTGCCCGGTGCGCTCATCGCGCACCCTGATCTCGACGGTAGGCAAGGGCTGACCCACACTAGTCGGACGGTCCAAATAATTCTGGCCGGTAATGGTGACCACAACTCCGTTGGTCTCGGTCGAACCGTACCCGGTGCCCGGGCTGACACGGCCTTCGAACACCGTACCGATGTCGCGAATCAGCTGGGGAGGAGCTAGTGCTGCCCCGTTGACCAGCGCGACGAGGCTCGACGTGTCATACCTACCCTCGGCGCCCAGGTCGACCAGCTCACGCACGACCAACGGTGGCCCCGACAGCTCCGAGACCTGTTCGTTCTCGATCAGGCGCATGGCCTCGCGTGCGTCCCACTTGTACATGAGAACGACTCGTCTCCCGGCGAAGATATTCGACGTGAGAGCCGTGAACGCGGCGATGTGAAAGATGGGGTTGGTGACCAACGTCGTGCCGACTGGCGTTGCCAGTTCGGAGATCCCAGCTGCCGCTCGCCGCTGACGAATGGCTTGCGCACGCAGCCGCATGACCAAAATGGTCGAGACGTGGTTGCGGTGGGTGCCAATGACACCCTTCGCCTTTCCGGTTGTGCCCGACGTATACAAGATGGTGGCCGTCTCGTCCGGGCCGATGGTGGCCGGCTCGATCTCCGAGTCGTCCAAGCCGTCGGCTAAGAGCTCGGCCAGGTCGGTGACACCCGGCCGGGTGACGGCCGCGCACCTGGAGCACGCCGCGAGCACCGGCTAAGCCTTCAGCATGTTCGGCCAAACGGTCGATGCGCTCCTGGTCGGCGATGATCACCGTTGGGTCGCTGTCAGCTATGAGCGCGGTGAGCTCCGCGCCGGTCAACCAGGCGTTCAATGGCACAATGATCACCGCCGAGCAGCTCGACCGCCCAGAGGACGAACGACCACTCCGGGAAGTTGCGCATGCTCACCACGACCCGGTCGCCCTTGACCAGCCCATACCTCTGGCGCAGCTGACGGGCCAGGCGCATGACGAGGCTCCACTGCTGACGGTAGGTGTAGCGCTCATCTCGATACACGAGTGCTTCCGCCTCGCCGAAGTCCCGCGTGGCCAAGAACGCTTCGGCCAGGGTGAAGGGGGGTCGATTGAACACGGTCATTCGCCGATTGCCCACGATGGCCTCGGTCAACGGGTAGGGCCCGTCGGCCGCGGTCAGGTCCCCGTACGGGTCGCTCGGCGAAGAACTCACTTGATGGCGAGAGGGTTGAGAGGGGACCCGACCGCGCCGGTGATGGTGAGAGGCGGTGCCACGAGAAGGAACTCGTAGACACCATCGGTGGCGCAATCCTCGGCCAACACCTCGACGTCCCACATTTCGCCGATGTAGATACCGGCGTTGACCAAGAGTATGACGTGAAGTGGTGCCCGCACGTCACTGCATTCGTAGGGGAGCGCCTCTAGACCCCAGGTGTCAGTGGCCACGGCGGTCACCAGGCGCGGGCAGAGGAAGTCGGCTGCACTGACCCCGAGTCCGGGTGCCGGGCCGGCGGCGTAGTCCCCCCACCCGCCCGCAGCGCGACAACCGGCGATCTGGCCGGTGCGCACCACAACGAAATCCCCCTCGCCTACTTCGATGCCCTGTGCCCGCGCGCATTCTTCGAGATGCTCCGCCTGAATGGCTTCGCCTGCCTCGAGCCACGGCCTCCCCAGCCAACGGGGAATATCGAGGAGTACCCCCCGACCCACAGCCCTGTCGCGCAGGTTGGTGATGCTGTTATGGCGCGCTCCTTGGCTGTCCACGCTCTCGGGCCCACGGCCGTTGTATGTCTGACGCTCGTAGAAGATGTGGCAGAGGGCGTCCCACTGGGTTGAGGACTGCAGCGGCATGTAGACGGCGTCGTCAGTGGCGCGTAGCTCGCCGGGCACCGGGACAGCAGCGAGCATGTCCCCTCCGTCTTTCAGCATGAGGTGTTGAGGGTTGACTCGTCCATTGAGTCCGGTCTGGGGACCGGTACCGTCCATGGGAAGCCCGAGTGAGAACACGCTGCCCCGCCGCACCAGGGTGGCGGCGTGTGTGATCGTGGCTGGAGTCACCGCGTTCGCTGCCCCCAGCTCGTCGTCGTCTCCCCAGCGGCCCCAGGTTCTATAGCTCCGGGCGATCTCCTCAACCTGCTGCCGGGTGTACGTCTTCGGGGCCAGGAAATTGGCGTCCGGTCGTTCGGTCGTCATTGAATCATTCCCCCGATTACTGGCGGCGGTACGACCGGGGTCACCACCATGTTGCGATACGACATTCTCCACCCCTCGGTCGTGCGAATGAATCGATCGTTATAGACGCCGATGCTGTAGGGATGAACCAGCTCCCCGGTGTATCGAAACGAAGCCATTTCAGCCGTCCCTTCGGCGCTCTCTCCTTCAATGGTGATGTGGTGATTCGCAGCCACCCGGATGTTGCCTCCCGCCTGCGGAGTTGATGGTGCAGCACCCGGACCGCGATCGAAGTAGGCGACAATCGCTTCTCTACCGTGCAAGTCCAAGTTGAGCGCCTCGCAGATCCACACCGCGTCTTCGGTCCACGCACTGGCAAACAGGTCCCGATCGCCGCGATCCATCCCCAGCGCGTACCGGGCATAGACGTCGAGGATCTCGTTGCGATCGATCAATGCCGCCAGACGAGCATCCTCCACGATCATCGAGTTCCCTTCGCATTTCGGTCCGAACTTGTGTCCGGTTCACGTGGCTGAGTTTCCAGGTCGCCGAGCGCGAGGTCAGCGAACATCGACTCGTGCTCTTTGATGTACCAAGGCCAAATGATCGGGACCTTTCCTTGGCCCTTGTACCAGTTGTCACACCCGTCCGACCAGACGGTGGCCGGCAAGGCATCTTCCATCTGGCCCACGAAGCGCTCCGTCGCCTCCTCGGTTGGCCACACCGCACATTTCGATGCGATGGCGTGGTCGAGCAGTCGAGTGATGTAACCCGTCTCGTCTTCGAGTGTCTTGGGTACCGGGACGTTGTTCACGGGGCTGAACGGACCATTCAGAAGGAAGAAGTTAGGAAACGACGGAATCGAGACGCCGCGGTAGGAATATGGACCGTCGGCCCACACGTCGTCCAAGAGGGTGCCATTAAGGCCGACCACCTGCATGGGTCGGACGTACGCATGTGCATCGAATCCGGTGGCGAACACGAGCACATCCAGATCGACAACCGCGCCGTCAGTGGTTATCGCACCGGTCGGGACTACCCGCTCGACCCCGGCCCGAACGATGGTGACACTGGGCTCCTGCACCGCTTGGTAGTACCACGGCGATTTGGGAATGCGCTTGCAACCGGGTGGAAAATCCGGCGTCAGAGCTTCACGAAGCTGTGGATCGCTGATGACGTGGAGATCCTCGCGGAGCGCCTGCTGCGCCGCGTCGCGCCGCGGGCCTGGCACGAGCTTCCAATAGGGGTCGGTCAAACGGGGATCCTGGCCGATCCCACGCTCGAGCTCGGCCAGGATTTCGCTCCCTAGCTCTGGTGAGGCGCTCAGCCGCTGGAGCAGATCTGCGGTGATTTCGGGATTGTCCACCGTCTCGATCCATTGGGGGGTTCGAACGAACTGCACGACGTCGCAGTCTTTGTAGGCCAGCGCTGATACCAACTGGATTCCGCTCGAACCACTGCCGACGATGCCCACCCGCTTACCCGCCACATCGAGATCAGCGGGCCAGCGCGAAGAATGGAAGTGGGGGCCCTCGAAGGTCTCCACACCAGGAACGGCCGGCATTTTGGCCCGGTGCAGGAACCCAGTGGCCGAGACGATGGCGTCGGCGTGAAAGATCCTGCCGTCTTTGGACCGGAGGCTCCACCACGAACCTTCCCAGGCGGTCTCGACGAGTTCCGTGCCGAACACCACATGCTGGCGGAGAAGATGCTCGTCGGCCACATCGACCAGGTAGTCCTGAATTTCTGGGCCCGGTGCGTAGGCGTGCGACCAGTCGTACTTGGGTGCGAACGACAGTTGATACAGCGATACCGGAATGTCGACGTACAGCCCCGGGTAATTGTTCTCTCGCCACGTACCACCGACCTCATCGGCCTTTTCGTACATGGTGAAGGCCACTCCTCGTTCATCCAGCCGTTTGGCCATGTAGAGGCCCGACATTCCCGCCCCGATGATGGCGACTTCGAACTGTTGCGATGTCATGCTGTCTCCGTTCCGGCCACGAGGACCACACCCCCGGCGTTGCAGTTGGTCGTCACGACGAGCCCTCGCCACCGACGCGCAGGTCGATTCCTCGCCGAGCAAATCGAAACCGCCCGTTGTCGGCGGGGACCATCCGGTCGAGATACCAACCAGCCATCAACGCCGCCGTCTCGCCATGCACGAAAAGAAAGGACGAATGCGCCGTGACGACCCCATCCTCACCGATACTCAGGTGCGGGCTACTCGTTATGTGCACCCCCCTCGGGGAGCGCTGCGCGAATCGTGTCAGGCGCTCCTGGCCCGTGAACTCGCGGCCGAATGCTGCAAGCACACCGTCATCGCCGAAGAGCGCCGCCCAAGCTTCAGACTGACCATCGTCGGCGTAACGCCCATAATCGGCCAACAACTGGTGCGCGGCAAACATTTCTGACGCAACGACTTCCCGTCGCATGGGAGGAACGGGCACCTCCTCTCGGGTTGTCACGTGTCCTCCACTGCCGGCGCGAGCAGGCGTTTCCGTAGCTCCATTTTCTCGACCTTCCCGGCCGCATTCACCGGCAACTCGTCCACGATCTCAACCCGCCGTGGCACCTTGTAGTTGGCCATGTTCTCCCGCGCCCACGCAATGATTTCGTCCCCGATCGGCGCCGGGTGGTGGAGGGCGATGAATGCGGCCCCAACCTCTCCCATCCGCGTGTCAGGGATCCCCACGACGGCGACCTGTCGGATGCCGGGATGGCGCAGCAGGATCGACTCGACCTCCGCCGGGTAGACGTTGAATCCTCCGACCGTGAACATGTCCTTGATCCGGCCGGTAATTCGGAGATACCCATCGACGTCGATGCGACCGAGGTCCCCGGTGCGCAACCAACCGTCCGGCGACAACACCTCGGCGGTGGCATCAGGATCATCGAGGTAGCCGACCATGGTCGACGGACCCCGTAAGACGACCTCGCCCACCGCGTCTACCTCAACCTCGGCCCCCGTGCTGTCGACGATCCGCAGCTCGAAGTGAGGACGGGCGCGACCGACCGACGTGGCAATCGTCACCGGGCTGTCCGAGGGCGACGTCCCCGTCGCGGTGCCCGCCTCGGTGAGTCCGTAACCGGCAGCAATGAAGGAGAAGGGAAGCTCCGTCTGGACCCGTTCGATCAACGCCACGGGGATATCGGCCGCACCGGTCACCGCGACGCGCAGTGAGGACAGGTCGTAGCGCGCTCGATCGGGGTGGTCGAGAATCGATTGATAGAGAGTCGGTGGCCCTGGCAAAATCGTCACCCCGAGTTCGCTGACGAGCTCGAGGGCACGATCGACATCGAAGACGGCAAGGGGGACCATCGTCAGGCCGGCGGCAATGGATGCGAGAATCCCTGACTTCAGCCCGAACATATGAAAATACGGGTTGATCATCAAGTAGCGGTCCCCCGGTTGCAGACCAGCCATGACCACCCAGTCAGAGGCGACGGCCAGCGTCGTCGCATGTGTCGACACTGCTCCTTTCGGCGTCCCGGTCGTGCCCGAAGTGAAGAGGATGTCGGCTGGGTCACTCGCGCTGAGGGCGTTGCGTCGCCGATCCAGCTCTGCCAGGGAGGCTTCGGTGACGCCGCTGAGCACTTCGCTCCAGGCCACGAGGCCAGGTCCGCCAGTGTCGCCGGTCACGATCACGACCTCGAGCGCCGGAAGCGGTCCTCCGGCTTGCGCCAGCATTTCCGAATAATCGACGCCGAGGAAGTCGGTGACCGTGACGAGGACGCGAGCTCGGGTGCGGCGAAGGATTTCGCCCGCTTCGGCCCCCTTGAACCGGGTGTTCACGGGAACCAGCGTCGCTCCCGCCTGAATCAAACCGAGGTAGGCGACGATCCACTCGATCCCGTTGGGAGCCCACAACGCGACGCGGTCGCTTGGCTCCACTCCACGGGCGACAAGGGCGGCACCGAAGTGGCGCGAGCGCTCGAAGAGCTCGGTGTAGGTGAGTTCCGTTGTCCCGGCGATGAGCGCAAGCGAGTCCCCGTGCTGGGCCACGGTCGTTTCGAGCAAAGCGCCAATCGTCAGTGGTGGCTCAGGGCGGCTGGGCCGCTTTTCGGCAGTCAAGGGAGGACTCCACTTTCCATGGCTACAGGGCTCGTCGAGAGATGCAACTCCAGGGCGGCCACGATGGCCTCGAAGGCGAGCGTGCTCGCCGCCTGCCAAGACTCTCCGCCCTCGATCGTCACGGCGGCGGTGAAATACGGACTGATGTGCGCGGCCACGGCCGAAATCAGCGTGGTCGTGGGGATACCGCTGCCCCCGCTCGCCCGCCATAGGGTGCTGCTGATCGTCACGGCGTGCCGGTGATACGACTCACGTCGACTTCGTTCCGTGTCGAGAAGCTCTTGTGGCAGTTCCGACTTCGCACTCAGTTCGAAGAATCCGGGCCCGATGACGGAGTTGATCTCGTGAGTGACATCACAGGTGGCTCGTAGCCAGGATTCCCAGTCGCCGCCGTACGTCGGAAGCTCTCGTCCGTACCAGGCCATCCCCTCATTGAACGCCGCCGCCAAGAGATGTTCTCGCGTCCCGAAGAGGCGAAAGAGCGTCCGCCGGCTGACCTGTGCGGCTTCAGCGATCTGACCCATCGTCGCATTGAGCCCACGTTGGAGTACGTACCGTCTGGTCGCGCCGAGAATGTGGTCAACGACCGCCTGGCGTTTGGCGTCGGCAAGGGGCTGGGTGGCCGTGGGCAAGACGATTACTGTAGCAATATTGACACTCTTGAGTGTCAGCTGACACACTCACAAGTGCTGCGGGGGTCGGGTGGCCAAGAACTCACGCCCTCTTGCCCGAAGCAACGTGAATATGCTGGTCAGGACGCCGGGAATGGGGAAGGTGGCAGGTCGATGCTGAGCACACCTGGCGTGGTGCCCATTCCACTAGAGGTCCGGCGACGCTATGCCGCCCGTGGGTTATGGGACAGCGAGACCGTTCGGCAAGGTCTCGAGACCCATGCCTCCGCGACACCCCACCGCATGGCGATCGTTGACGAATCGGGAACCTGGTCCTACGGCCGATTAGCCGATGCGGTGGCTCGTGGTGTAGGGGGATTGCGCTCCCGGGGCGTGGCCGGTGGGTCTGTCGTCTTGATTCTTGCCCCGCTCAGCGCCTCAGCGGTCGCGACGTACCAGGCGGCGATCCGAAGTGGGGCCGCCTCGATGATGATGGATCGCCGCAGCGGACGATTTGACTTCGCCCAAGCTCTTGGCGCGGTAGCCGTCGATCTTGTCGTATCCACGCCCGAACTCCTCGAGGTCTTCGGGGCGGGTCAGAGCGGAGTGCCGACAGCCACGTTCGACGATCTCATCGACTTTCCAGAGCCAGTGACCGATTGGGAAGAGCCCGATCCTTCCAGTCCAATCACTGTCGTGTTCACATCGGGGACGACCAGCGGGCCGAAAGGCGTCGTCCACAGCCTCAACACCCTCCGGTCCGGGGGCAGGAACATCGGCGATGCGATCCTCATGGGCGCCGACGACAGGGCATTCCTGTCCTCGCCACTGGCCAGTATCACTGGCCTGGTCCAAACCCACTTGATGCTCGACAACGGAGCGGCGCTCATTCTGGAGGACCGCTTCGATCCTCCGCTGTCCCTGGCCTCGGTAAGGGAACACGGAGCGACGATTCTGGGAGGGGCGCCCATAATTGTCGAGGAGCTCTTCAAGCAAGCGCAGCGCGAGAACGTGCGTGACATCCCTCTGCGCGCGCTGGCTCTGGGTGGGTCCATGATCCCCCGTGAAGTCCTCAATCTTGCGGTGGATCGATACGGCATTGTGCCCGTGCGAATGTACGGGGCCTCGGAGATACCCTCGGCTACGGGCAGCCGACCCTCCGACGCGGGTGATGTCAGGTTGAACAATGACGGGGCCTGCTCCGAGGGCACCGAAGTCGTCGTCGACGACGAATCAGGCGAAATTCTTGTCCGCGGACCGATGCGATGCCTGGGTTACCTCAACGAAGAGGACAATCGCAGCGCCTTCATTGAGGGCGGCTGGTACCGAACAGGGGATATTGGAACTTTCGCACATGGTCGCTTGACCATTACGGGACGGCTGAAGGAAGTGGCGACGCGCAAGGGAATGAAGATCTCTCTGAGCGAGATCGACGAGGTGGTCCGGACATTGCCTCATGTCGAGGACGCCTGTGCCTTTGCCCTACCCGACGATGAGACAGGAGAACGAGTGGCCGTCGCTCTTCGGAGCGAGAAAGGGGCATCGATTGACTTCGAATCGATCGTTGACGGACTGTTGGCAGCCGGGCTGCCGAAATGGAAGCTCCCGGAACAAGTCGTACTTTGGAACGACCCCTTCCCACGTACCGAGAGCGGAAAAATCCAGCGTCGCATTCTCGGGGAACGTGTGGATGAACATCGGTCGCTGTTCGCCACGCGTCTTCGACCTGCCGGCTGATTCGGCGCCGCCCACAGAGTCCTCTGACGCGCCTCGAACTTCGCTTGTCGCCCTGGCCCACCGACGCCTACTGTCGATAGCGTGCAGCTGAGCGAGGTCGACCAAGAGAACTCCCCTCAAGAGGTGGTGCTCGAGCCTGATCTGCCGATCATCGATGCGCACCATCATGTATGGCCGTCGGGCTATTGGATCCCCTACGACCTCGACGCCCTGCAGGCTGACATCGGGCGAGGCCATCGGATTGATGCGACCGTGTTCATCGAGTGCATGACCTCGTTTCGACCCGATGGTGACGAGGCACTCAAGCCAGTGGGCGAGACCGAGTTTGTCGTGGGAAATGCTCCCGCGGAGGCGGTCGGCGCCGGGACACGCGTGGCGGCGGGCGTCGTGGGGTGGGCCGACCTGATGCAACCCGAACTCGTCCCGAAAACGCTCGACGGCCACCTCGCTGCCGGCCAAGGCCGTTTCCGTGGCGTCCGTTTCAACGTCGTGTGGCACGACATCCACAGCGCCACGACCGCCCATACCGGTCGGGTGACCTTTCCCCACATGCTCCTCGACGACGGCTTTCGCTCCAGCCTCCGCAGCATCGCTGAGCGCGACCTGACCTATGACATCTGGCTGTACCACCCCCAGTTGGGAGAGCTCGCCGAGACGCTTGATGCCGTTCCCGAGCTGACGTTCGTGCTGAATCACCTGGGCGGACCGGTGCCCGACGAGCCCACGCCTGCCTCCCGATCAGCGATGTTCGACGATTGGCGACGCGGCATAGAGGAGGTGGCCCGCCGTCCCAACGTCGTGCTCAAGATCGGCGGCGTTGGGATGCCGGTCTACGGGTTCGGATTGCAAGAGGACGCCGACCGACCATCATCCACACGTCTGGTGGAGGCATGGCGGCCCTACGTCGAGATTGCGGTCGGTGCGTTCGGAGCGGACCGATGCATGTTCGAAAGCAACTTTCCGGTCGACAAGCAGAGCTACAGCTACGACAGTCTCTGGAACGCGTTCAAGCTCTTGTCGAAGGACTGGTCGCCGGACGAGCGCACCTCCCTCTTCTCGGGGACCGCCCGCCGCGTCTACCGGCTCGGGTAATGGACGGCGCTTATCCCAGCCCGAGTACCCTCGCCGCGTTGTGGCGGAGGAACTGCGGCCACACTTCGTCCTTAAACCCCACGGTCGGCAGCTCAACGAAGATCCGCTCAAGCGAGAGACCCATAGGGAAATAGCCGGCATAGAGGATCCTGTCGGCACCGCGCGTGTTGGCGTAGTCGACGATTTCCTGCGGGTAGAAACGGGGGGCGAAGGCCGACGTCGAGTAGTGCAAGTTGGGCCACTTGACCATCAGCTTTACAGCCAGGTCGACCCATGGCTCGGCCCCGTGGCGCATCACGAATACGAGGTCGGGGAAGTCATACATGACCCGGTCGATGAGCTCGACGTGCTGCACCAGCGACGGCACTCGAGGACCGGCCACACCCACTGTGACAAACACTGGGATGCCGAGCTCGACGCACTTGGCATAGAGCAGGTAAGCAAGAGGCGCGTCGATCGAGACCTGGGGCATAACACCATGCGGCATGAACGCCGCCGCCCGCACCCCCCACTCCTGATGGGCATCCACGAGCTTGCGGATACCGTCCATGCCCTCGTTCGGGTCGACCGTCCACGCTGCAACGAACCGATCGGGATGCTCACGGAGGGCCCGCTGCGTTACGTCCGGGTTAGCCGTCAGGCTGACCAGACCGACGTCGATCTCGTGGCGGTCCATCTCCGACAGTGTGGCCATCACCGGATCGGCGACCTGACGCAACTCGTCCTCGGGGATCTCCTTGAACATGTACTCCGCCGGCATGGAAAAGCGCTCCACCGAGTCGCGATCCGCGAAACAGTTTTCGCATGCTCCCGTAAAGCTGTTCGGGATCGGTCGGGAAGCCAATGAGCGTGTCGATCGCGCTGACCCCGAACATCAGCCGCCAACCCTAGCGAGCCTCAGCTGGTATGCGTTCTCCACCAACCTTGTGCTCCTGCCACCCGCCGAGTTCTCGTTACGACAGCAGCGGCTCGAGGGCCGCTCGGTCCTCCTGGGTAAGTGGACGTAACGATTCGCCCTTCGAAGCCCGCCACCACACGTCGCCCTCACGCCATGCCTCCCGTCGCAAACGCTGCTTGTCGATCTTCATGCTCGCCAACTTGGGAAGTTCGTCGGTCACCCGCACGAAGGCGGGCCGCCACTTCGTCCCAAGGTCTGCCTCATGGTCGAGGAAGTCCTCGAACGCGATCGGATCGAACTTCGCCCCAGGCCACAGCTCGAGCGCCACCATCACCCGATCGCCCACGGGATCGTCTGGCACTGCATACACCGCGAGGGCCCGGACATCGGGGTACCGGGCCACGATCGCTTCGACGGGTGCGGCAGCGAAGTTTTCGCCATCCACCCGAAGCCATTCGTTGGAACGACCAGCGAAGTACAGCCACCCATCGGCGTCCCGGAAAGCCAGGTCACCCGACCAGTATTGGCCGTCACGGAACCGCTGGTGGGTCGCTTCTTCGTTGCGGTAATAGCCCTCGAATCCGCTAATAGGTTGCGTTTCTACGATCTCGCCGACCGCCTGGTCAAGATTCGTTGGGTGGCGGTCTGCGTCGAAGGAGACCACCGGACACTCCTCGCCGGTCTCGGGGTCGAGCACCAATACGGACGGTTCAGCCCGGCCGAGCGCTCCATCTGGCATGGACGGATCACGACGAATGATGATGATGCCCTCCGTCGACCCGTAGCTGTCCCGCACATCGCAACCGAAGCGCCTGGCGAACTCCTTGATGTCCCGTGGCGATGCCTCGTTCCCGATGGCCAACCGCAGCGGGTTATCCGTGTCATCTGGCCGGTCCGGCACGGCCAGGATGTAATTCAACACCTTGCCCGTGTAGGCCAGCATCGTCACATCGAACTTCCGGATGTCAGGCAGGGTGTTCGATGCTGAGAACCGGGGGCGGGTGGCAATCGGCGCCCCGAGATTCAATGCCGTCGACCAGCCGGTGAACAGGGCGCTGGAGTGGAAGAACGGGAGGGGAGCGTAGATGCTTTCGCCGGGCAGGACCCCAGAGATCGTCGAAACGTGGTGTCCGGTTCGGGCAAAGCGGCCTTGGGTGCAGCGCACCGCCTTCGGAAGGCCCGTCGACCCCGACGTGAAGATCAGAAGGAAGAGGTCGTCCTCAGAAACCTGCTGCTCGGGGTACGTCGTCGGTAAGGACGCCAGGGCGGCCCGGTGGCCCTCGTCGTCGACCAGAAGTATCCGGTCGGTTGGCACGTTCGTGTCGATCCCGTCGAGCAGCGGGCGTTGCGCCGTGTCGGTGACGAGCAACTGACAGTCGGTGTGCCGGATCAGCAAGCCGAGCTGGTCGCCCCGATAGGTGGAGTTGATCCCGGCGATCGTGGCTCCCCGGAGGGCCGCAGCGGCCAGCCAAAAGACGTAGTCCGGCACATTGTCGAGGAGCACCCCGATGTGGGGCGGCCGATCGGGATCGAGGACTTCGTCAAGCAACGCCGCTCGCCGGCTCGCTTCTTCAACCAGCTGTCGATATGTCCACGACCCGTCTTGGATGAATAAGCCGACCGTGTCGATGTCGGCGTGCCGGCGGATGAGATCGGCGGCGGTACTCATTCAGCCCCCTGTGCGGTCATGTCCCCCAGCTGCGCTGTGGGCAGACGGCTTTGAACAGCACGTCCGTTCAGAACGTACCAGAGGTCGCCCAGGTCCCCGGCCTGTCTCGCCACGCGGACAGCCGTGAGAGCGAACCCAGCGACCTTGGACGCAGAGGGATGAACTTCCAATACCATCTAACGTTCGAACGAGGTAATGGGGGAAGCCAGTGGAGCGCTTCGGTACATTCGCAAGGTGCATCAGAACTTGACGGCCGCATGTCGAGATGCGGATGCGGAGGCGCTTGTCGCACTCACGCTGGCAACAAGTGCCCCCACGCTCGAGGCTCGGGGCGTCATGGCCGCGCGGTTGTACCTCGAGGAACGGGCTGTCGCAGCACAACCCGGCCCGTATATCGACGCCGTCGAGGAGCGCGTCATCGACGGCGGTGTTCGGGTTCGGATCTACCGTCCAACGCTGTCTGCGCCCGCCCCTGTCGTGACGTACTTTCACGGGGGAGGCTGGGTGATCGGGAGCCTGGCTACCAGCGACGCCTTTTGCCGGCGTCTCGCCGCCTCTGTGCCGTGCGTCGTCGTGTCAGTGGAGTACCGCCTCGCGCCCGAACACCCGTACCCGGCCGCCATCGAGGATGCTGTCGCCGCTCTCTCGTGGACGGCAGCCAACATTGACGGACGGCTGATCGTTCTCGGAGACTCGGCGGGCGGCAACGTTGCTACTGTCGCGACTCGCCTGGTTGGCGAGCGCGGCGTGGCCGAGGTCGCTCGTCAGGTTCTGGCATACCCCACGATCTCGACCGAGCAACATTGGGCATCACACCGGGCGTACGGGGTTGAGTGGCCGTTGACCAGCAGCGATTTGGCGTGGTTCGTGCGCTGCTACGTACCAAAGGGCGTGGACCCCCAGAACCCTGACATCTCGCCGCTCTATGCGGACGTGGCCGCACTGCCGCGCACAACGATCCTCCTCGCCGGGTGCGATCCTCTTCACGACGAAGGCATCGCCTACGCTGCGCATCTCGTTGCCGCAGGAGTGTCGGTCGACCTCCACGATTTCTCCGGCCAGATCCATGGATTTCTGACAATGCCCGAGGAAGTTCTTCCCACCAGCCGGGAGGCCATGGCATTGGTCGCCAGTGCCGTGCGGCACGCGTGAGACGACACCTCGAGACGTTGCCGATCGTCGAAACCGACGATGAGATTGCAACGGCCCTCGAAGGCTGTAGCGTGCCCGCCCTCATCGCATCGGTCGTCCAGCTCACCGGCGACTCCTCCGTCCTGCGTGGACCCATTCGGCCGCGGGCATTCATTCCAAACGAGTTCCAAGGTCAAATGACCCAAGAAGAGCAAGCCACTCTACGCGCCGTTGCGCTCAGGGCCATTGTGAACTATCGGGACTCCGGATGCATCCCACCGCCGCCACCCGGCCGTGAGCAAGTTCGCGAGCTCATGGACTGGATCGCCTGCGAGCCGGTGCCGGACGATTACGCAACGATGTTCGAGGAGGAACTCGATCTGTCGGGCGTCGATCCGCGACGCCTCCGACTTCCTGCCGCGCCGGATGGGATCACGGTACTGGTGATCGGTTGCGGAATGTCGGGGCTCCTTGCCGCTATTCGGCTCAAACAAGCTGGGATTCCATTTGAGATCGTCGAAAAAAATGACGACGTCGGTGGAACGTGGTTGGAGAACACGTATCCCGGCTGCCGTGTTGACGTGGCAAACCACTTACTACTGTTACTCGTTCGAGCCGAACCACGGGTTCAGTGAACTGTATTCGCGTCAACCCGAACTGCAGCGTTACTTCAAAGAGCTGATGGTGCAGCACGGGATCGACGAGAACGTTCGTTGGCGAACGGAGGTTGAAGGCGCAGAATGGGATGACGAACACGCGGAGTGGCGGGTCAACGTTCGCCGCGCTGACGGAGCGAGGGAGACGCTGGTCGCATCGGCCGTCATCGCCGCTGTCGGACAGCTGAATCGCCCAGCCGTGCCGGACATCACCAACCTCGACCGGTTCGCCGGGCCGGTATTCCACTCGGCCCAATGGGACCACAGTGTCGACCTGCGGGGCAAACGGGTCGGGTTGATCGGCGCAGGAGCGTCTGGCTTTCAGATCGGACCCGCCATCGTGGACGAGGTAGCAGAACTCGTGGTGTTTCAACGCTCAGCCCAGTGGATGGCCCCGAATCCGGGCTATCACAAGGAGGTATCCCCCGGGAACCAATGGGCCATGCGTCACGTGCCGGGCTATGCGCGTTGGTATCGCTTTCTCCTCCTCTGGCAGTCGAGTGACAAAGCCCTCGACGTGGCGCGGGTGAACCCGGAGTGGGACGACCTGCCTCAGTCGGTAAACAGCGTGAGCGCGCAGCGACGTGAGATCCTCGTCCGTTGGATTGAGGAACAGGTTGGAGACGACCGAGAACTACTTGCGAAGGTCCTCCCCGACTATCCACCCATGGGTAAGCGAATGCTCCAAGACGATGGGAGCTGGTTGCGCTGCCTCCGACGCCCACACGTCATGCTGGAACGACGGCCAATTGACGACGTCGAGCACGACGCCGTCGTCGTCGATGGTGTCCGCTATGAACTGGACGTGCTCATATTGGCCACCGGATTTCGGGCCAACGAGTTCCTTCTCCCGATGGAAATCGTTGGTCGAAGTGGTCGTACACTCACCGAAACGTGGGCTGAACGGCCTGCGGCCTTTCTCGGGATCACCGTGCCCGACTTCCCGAACTTCTTCTTGCTCTATGGTCCAGGCACGAACCTGGCCCATGCGGGCAGCATCGTCTTTCACTCCGAGTGTCAGATGCGGTACGTCGGTGGATGCCTCGGCGTGCTCGGTGACCAAGGTGGCGGCACGATCGAACCGACGTCAGCCGCCTTCGAGCAGTACGTGGAGCGCTATCGCGCCGAAATGTCGACCCTGGTGTGGTCACATCCCTCCGTAAAGCACTCCTGGTACAAGGCCGCCGACGGCCATGTCTACGTACTCAGCCCCTGGCGCCTGGTCGACTACTGGAAGATGACCGCAGAGCCCCGTCCCGAAGACCATTTGGTGCAATCGGGTAGGGCGTAATCGAGCAGCCACGCTCCGGCCCCAGGCGATCACGGCATGGCCCTTCCTCGGCTCATCAATGAGGCCGAGCCGCAGGCGCTCCACAGCGCTGGTTGTATCCCTGAGTTCAACGACCCACCTGGCACGTGTCCAGACGACCACCCGCCCTCTCCAGGCCAACCCGACATAGGTTCAAATTGCATTCGCAATGATGCCGATCTCAAGAGTCATCGGAGATCGGTCAGTTCAGGGGATGCAGTTGTCGATGCAGCCGTCCGCTCCTCAGTTTCTGTCAGTTCATCTCGAGCGGTATCGGGACCTTGGGACTGGGAAAGGCACGGTTCAACTGGGCGTAATCGCCC
This sequence comes from uncultured Acidimicrobiaceae bacterium, assembly GCA_963737745.1. Lineage (GTDB taxonomy): Bacteria > Actinomycetota > Acidimicrobiia > Acidimicrobiales > RAAP-2 > Bog-473. Next base: position 291,343 of record CAVTTR010000007.1, read on the forward strand.
TCGGTGAGGGCAACGTCGAGGGCGCCCCGGTTCTCCTTCACGTGGACGACCGACCCCGCCTCGGGGATTGCCGCCACTCCCTCCTGGCTGATGATCCACGACAGTGCGATTTGCGCCGGGGTGGCCCCGTGTCGTTCAGCGACTTGGATAAGGGTGTGATGGGTCAACATCCGACCCTGCTCAATCGGTGAGTAGGCCATCACCGGCATGCCGTGCTGGCGGCACCAAGGAAGCACGTCCAGCTCGACCCCGCGGTGGACCACGTTGTAGAGGACCTGGTCCGTGGAGAAGGACCGTCCGTCCGGTAGATCAGCGATTTCCTCAAGGTCGACAAGGGCGAAGTTACTCACGCCCCAATGTCGGATCGTCCCCGCCTTTTGGAGATCCACGAACGCCGCAACGGTCTCCGCGAGCGGCACCGCCCCCCGCCAGTGCAACAGGTAGAGGTCCAGCCGATCGGTCTTGAGCCGATTAAGACTGGCGTGGCAGGCCTCTTGCGTCCCGCGGCGCGTCGCATGCGAAGGGAGAACTTTGCTCACCAGGACGACCTCGTCGCGTCGGCCCTCGATGGCTAGGCCGATCAACTCTTCTGACCGCCCATTGCCATACATCTCGGCGGTATCAATGAGGTTCATGTCAAGATCCAGGCCCATGCGCAGTGCGGTGATCTCGTCCTCAGGGGGCCGGCGCCCTTGGCCGAGATGCCATGTTCCTTGACCAAGTACGGGAATTTTGCCGCCCGTGGAAAGTTCGATCCTCCGCATTTCGGCTAGTGGCATCCCGTTCTCCTTGAGGAAGGCGACCCGAACCGTCAACTCGATCGTAGCGAGCGGTCCGACCATCGATTAGCTTGCGTCGCGGGCCTAGGTGGAGCAATACGCGTCGGCGTAGTCCGCCACAACCCGCAGGCGACACAGCTTCCTAGGAGCCAGGGAGCCCCTGTCCATGACCGGCTCCGACGAATCGGCGGTGCACGATTTGACCCGATTCCGGCCGTCTTGATGCCATCGGGCCGATCTTCCCCCGTACTTGCACAGAGCGCCCCCGGCAAGATTCGAACTTGCGCACACGGTTTAGGAAGTTGCGAAGAGTGCGGCACTGACCAGGAGGAACCGGGCTTACAAAGCTAGATCGCCGTTCGTACTACTGGTCATTTCGCGCCATTTTTCACCATTCCTTGACCTCTCGCGCCCTGGACGCGGCTTGAAGAGGTAGAGAGGCAACCGACATGTCGACAACTCGCCCTGCAGCTTCGCTGACTTGTCCCCTGCCCTGATTACCGTCGGTGACTACGACAGCCTCCACGACGACAGACTCATCTACGCCGAACGCTTGAGCGAGACTGGTGTCAGCGTGACGGTCCGTCGCCTACCGTCGATCCCAGTCCGCCCCGGTACATCGCGCCGCCGATATCACGGCTCTTGTAAGCCCTAGGACATCGCAAAACCGGCGTGAGAAACGCTCCCCTATCGCTCTGGTTGCAGTAGCACCGAGGGCAACCGACGCTGCGCCTGCAGCTTGGCGAACCAGAAACGGAACATATCCGCGGTATCGATGCAATCGTGAAACCCGGCTCGGCATATTTTGATCGTGCTGAGCAGGGCCCGCAGGGGACGGGCACCCAACGAGCCGAACAGGATGTCGGCGTAGCTCCACGAATTTCCTACACAAGACGGCATGTCCCGAGGTGCATCCAGTCCGTAACGATCGACGATGTCGGCCCACTCCGCTGCACCGGTCTGTCCTGCGACTGCAAAGGACTCATCGTGGGTCCCTGCACACTCCGAGAACACGTGCCGATATGGGGTTGGGGACGGGCACTGCGCTCCCTCCGACGGACGGGCACGCAGAGTGACGGATGGAGCGTCGGACCGCCGGCACAGGCAGACGTGTGGTTGAAGCTGGGCAGTCCGGCCGAACGAGGGTCGTCGGGCCTCCTGTCGATTGATGCGGACCTCTCCGTCGGCGTGCTACGAAGGATGCCATGGACGACCCGATCGCGCTACTCATACCCGTCATTCGACCATTAGTCCGGCGTAGTATCCGGAGAAAGACCGCGCTTTTCAACCAACGACCCCTCATACCTGGCCGTGTCGTGTTCTTAGGCGACAGCATCACCGAAGGCGGCGACTGGAATGAATTCTTTCCGGAGCTGCGCACTCTGAATCGCGGTATCGGCGGAGACTCGGTGGCCGGCGTCCGCGGCCGGCTTCCGAGCGCAATTCACCAGCCGGTGGCGGTGTCGCTTCTCATTGGGACGAACGATCTACATGGTCTCGGGGAAACGCGTGATATCAACGGCATCGCCGAGCAATTTAGGGACCTCGTGACCAATATCAGGGTGACCGTGCCCGATACTCCGCTTTATGTCAACAGCGTCACCCCTCGTACAAAATCGTGGGTCACCAAAATCAAGGCTCTCAATCAGCGCTATGCGAGAATCGCCGCCAATGCGGACGCCACTTACATCGACCTTTGGCCGGCGTTGGCCGACAGCGAGGGTGCACTTCGAAAAGAGTTCACACGCGATCACCTGCACCTGACGGAGCCGGGCTATCAGGCGTGGGTCGGAGTGCTCCGGCCGCATCTGGCCGCCTACGCAATCGACGATGGTGGGGGATGATTGCCACGGCCGACCGCTGGCATCGGGCATTGCGATTCCGGCGGCAGATCGGAGATCGGCGCCGGGCTTCAAGGGGTGGAGGAGAGATGCAGGCACCAGGACCTGCTCGGCCCACGCCCCGTCGATCGTGAACCCGGCCTCCTCGTAGCCGCTCTCGCATCCCGGCGTGTCCCCGCAGTCCTCGTTCAAGCAATGACACGAGGTGACAACGCTCAAATCGAGCAGGGTCTTCAGCCCGTCGTGAACCCGTCGACGATCTGGTACCCCCTAGTAGACTTGCGTACGAAATTCAGCGTGCCCGTTGCATCGCTGCAGATACCTGACGGGGGGTCTTCGTGGCTACGTTCACGGGTAGGGTCGATGGAACGCCGATGAACTCAGTGGCGACCGCCGTTGAAAAGGTTGGCGGCGTGGAAGAGGAGTGGTTCTTCGAGGGCGAGGCCAGCGCATTTCGGCTAGTTGACGGCGTCTCTGAATACGCCGTGGACGGGCGGTGGCCAGCGGAGCGGTGGAACAAAGAACCGTTTCTCACGCGCATGCTGGTCGTGCGTCCCTCGGATCCCTCGCGATTTAACGGGACGGTGGTTGTCAACTGGAACAACGTGTCGGCGGGTGAAAGCTTCGAGCCTCCTCGGAGCGCAGCTCGCTTAGTCGCAGACGGGTTCGTCCTGGTGGGTGTCTCGGCACAGCACGTCGGCGTCGAGGGCGCCGGCGCTTCGGGTTGGGCGGGGTTCCAGATGCCGGCGCTCAAGATCGACGAGCCGTCACGCTATCGCTCGCTATCCCATCCCGGTGATGACTACTCGTTTGACATTTTTACCCAGGCGGGGCGACTCTTGGACCGCGACCGAACCGAGGGGACCGGTCCTCTGGAAGCGCTCGACGTTCGTCATGTGATTGCCACCGGTGGGTCGCAGTCTGCCGCTCGGCTGATGGGGTACTTCAACGGAGTGCACCCGCTCGAATCGGTCTTCGACGCGTTCCTACTCACAGTCTTCCCGAACGCCCCGTGCGCGCTCAACGCCGCGTCGGGTGCGGAGACGCTTCCCCGTATGGGCGGCCCCAACCCATTCGCATTGGTCGACTGGAACGGTCACGTGCTCCGGGTCGACCTGGACACGCCATGCATCGTCCTGAACTCAGAGGCCGAGGCCGCCGACTGTTATCCGAATGTACAGCCCGACGGAAACCGACTCCGCGTATGGGAGATCCCTGGTACCGGTCACGCCGGCATGATCTCGTCTGAAGAGTTCGACGAGCGCCCAGCCATCGCCGGCATCCCGCACTCCGAGGTCTGCTTCGGGCCTGCCAAACGGGCAGCGATCCACTTGTTGCCAAAGTGGCTCGAGGGCGGATCGTCACCTCCGATCCAGCCGCGCATTACTCGAGGTGACGACCCAACGTGGCTTGCCCGCGACGAGGCCGGCAACGCTACCGGTGGCATCCGCTGGCCCGATGTCGAGGCACCCCTCGCAATCCATAGGGCCGAAGCCAGGCCCGGTGGCGGGCCGTTCGGTATGGGTGAAACCACGCCCTTCAGCGACGAGAAGATCCGCGCCTTGTATCCCGACCACGCATCGTGGTTCGCCATGTACAAGGCGGCAGTGGATCACCTGGTGGACAACCAAGTGATCCTCCCTGATGACGCCTCAGACATGCTCAATCAGGCTGAAGCCGTCGAGTTCCCTGCCTAAAACGTTGCCCTAGGGGGACCCTTGTCCGGCCGTTCCAGCCAACGCCGATTCGTGTAGAGAAGCCGGAAACATCCTCTCGGCGATTGCACCCCACTCGGGTCATAACTGATTTCCGAATGTGTGGCGCTTGACACTTCCCTGTCACACAAATGTTCAAAGCAGATACTCGTGCCTCTAAATGAGCATTACCTCTTCCAGGCGGGCTAACGACCGCTGCATAGCTTCGATCATGTAACGACGTGTCCGAATTTTCTCAAGATTCCGCTTTGCTCGGGGAGCCTCGTGGGCAATGTCCCATGTCTCGCGCACGAGAGTGCCCCCATAATCGGGTTGGAGTTCATAGCTCCAGATTCGACCTCCGCCCCACCGGGCGATCCAAGTGATCGTCGAGAAGGTCTGCCACGCGATTCGTCGGTTCACCTCAAAGTCGACAACTGTGCTCGCCGTCGAATATGGGATCCCCATTTTCATAGACATTATGAAGGTCGACCCCAGCGCCAAACGCTGCGGGCTCGATTTCGGCTGGCGCACGGCACCGGATCCGTCAATCTCGTGATGGCGCGAAGGATCGGCGAGGAGGTCGAATATCCGTTCCGGAGAGGCGATGATCAAACGTTCAACGGAGGTGCGGTCGAAGTGCCCCGCGGTTGGCTCTGAGAAGTCCGTCATGCCGGCATCCCGACCGAAGGATACAAAGTCATGGAGTATTCACAAAATTAAAGGTGAGATCGGCTACCACATACGCAGCACGCTCGCCAAGGTGGACGTGGTCAGTCAGAATAGCTAGGCCGTTGCTGGATCCCACTGCATCCCAAGTATGTCGAAGGACATGATGTTGGAGTTGTGCTTTCATCGTGAGGACGATCTTCACCTCGTACGGAGGTGGTCTGTGACCGGGCGGCAGGAGCTCGACCAGGCGGTCATGTAGTGGCAAACAATCCAATTTCCACTCCGCCGCTATCGTGTGTAGCGCCCCGTTGTATCTGTTGACGCGCTCGTTCGTCGAGCTATCAAGATCCTCACCCAGCATTGGAATCTCGATGATGGCGATTCGTGCGTGGGTCTCGGTTCGAAGCCGCCGCACAATTTCGGAGACATTTGCAATGAACCAGTCTAGGTTCGGCGACGTCCGCCGGATCCCCTTCATGCGTAACGTCCAGCGGTTGAAGGAAGACATGGGCTCGAGTGCCACATCGTTGGTGCCGACCATGAGGGTCACAATGTCGGGGTCACACCGGATTACCGTATCGATGCGCTGCAGCACGTTCCAGGCCAAATCACCAGCAACGCCTGCGTTCACGACCTGGATGTTTTGCGTTCTCACCAAGTCGCGCAGCATCGCCACCCAGTCAGCGCTACCTACGCCCTCCGTGATGGAGTCGCCTACACACGCCACTACGGACTTGACACTCGGTGCTCTCCCCTCGCGCAAGAACGCCGTTGTCGTACCCCGTCTGGAGTGTCGGTCCATTACGCCTCCATAAGTCGCAGCAACGAGTCGTGGAGCAGATCAGGGAAGATGGCGTGTCCAGTCGAACGGAACCACTGAATAAAACGGTGCGGCGAGCAACCCGGCGGAACCCTCGGAATCCCAACGCCGCCGAACTTCGTTCCCGATACGCTCACCTGTCGACACCGGATCATCGTCCAGATAGCAATAGGTGATCTGTAGTCCTCGAGCGTCGGTGGAAAAAGGCGCGGGTGCAAGGTTGCCGTGATACGACCAAACGCCTGCCACGCCAGGGATGGTGGCAAGAGCGTCGGCCGAGACATGCCCTCTCTCAATGAGCAGGTAGACACCCTGCGCCGGACGCCAAGGAATTACATCAGCCCCCGCCACGGCGATTGGGGCAGCTACCTTCCCGACCAGATCCGCCGTCATGAATTCCACCGTGGGCAGGCGCAGCGGCATGCGACCGGCGTCGTTGAGTGCAGCTCCGAGGTCGGAGAACGGCCCGAGCGGTTCAAAACCAGTGAGGAGATACGTCATCACGTGATCAACCGCGTCGTATTTCTCTTCGCTGGCGGCTCGAACGGCTCGGCATCCCGCCGTAGAGACCAAGCGTAGAGAGTTGCGGAGGCCTGCGAGTCGATGCTGCTCGGGTCGATGGTCAAGAGAGTGCCACTCGACATACTCGGCGTCTCGCCCCTCCGGCTCCCGAGCCGACAACGAGATAAATGCAATCTTTACATCAGTAAGACCAGTTTCAAGAACGCGAGGCAGTTGATCGGAAGGGATCCCTGTAAGGTGCATCATTTCGAAATCATCGGTTCGTTACTTCCCAATTCAATAGGGTTCGATAGTTCGTGCAGACGTTGCAAACAGACAAACATTCATGTTGGGCCAACTGCCGGCAACTCTACCCACACCTTGTACTCGTAACAGAGTTCGTCGTCAATCACGACGATGATTCGCTTCATTGCCCCCTCGTCTCTCGCCCGTGCTTGTCTTGCGGAAGGGTCGAGCACTCACCGCAGCCCGGGTTCACGGCGTATACGACTCATGTCGCCGGGTCCAACTAGGTGGATAGTAATGGCTTTACTGTCGAAAACGCAAGGGGGTGGTTGTGACTCAGCCACCGAGTCAGCCGGCTCCTGGGGTGCGCCTGGTGTCCGTCGCTAGGCCCAGAGTCTTGCTGAAATTACTTTCGCTTCGTGGGGCGGCGCGCTGACCGTTGAGATACCGCAGTGACAGGAGTGGTGCCCGTTAACCGCCTTAGGGTCCGCTCGAGGGTTGACATGATCTCGGTCAAGGCGAGGTCTTCAGTGGCGTACCGGAAGACCAACGCATAAATCACGTTGCCTACGATCATAAGAACGTCTTCAGCGAATTCGGGATCAACATCCTGAATCACCTTTTTCATCGAGGCTTCAGTGGCGGTCGATCCTTGCAGCAGAAGCCGTCCGCCGCCTGGGCTGAGCCGGGCGCGCATGAAAGCTTCCGCCATATTTGGATTCTGCTCCCATGGTTCGAAAATGTGGCGGAAGTACCGCATCAGAGCGTCGAAGAGTGGGGCACTCGAAGGGTTCTCAGGAAGCGACCTGTAAACGTTTGCGTCCATCCAGGACTCAATCGCGGCAACAATCAACTCGTCGCGGGACGTGAAGTGTTTATAGACAGTGGAAAGTGACACTCGGGCTCGCTTAGCCACTTCGACTAGCTGAACCGAGTCAGTTCCATTCGATTCGATCATGGAAACGACGACGGCCAGGATCTTCTCTGGGGCCGACGTCGTCATCATGCTCTTCTTGGGTTTGGGAATGAGATGCCTTTGGATCAGGTGAAAAGGGAATCGCTACAATTTGACGTCAACCTACGGAGGATACTTGAGCCCAACACCAGAGGCCACGTTCTTTGTAGAGCGTCGATATGACGTCAAATTTAGAGCAAGGTCATGACCCGCTTACCCCGCTTTACATCTGCCGTCAACGGTGAGTTAGTGAGATTGAAAGACCAATCGACGAGACGTCCCGCTGGAGCCGATGGCTCTTGGCGTTGGTAAACCTCCGGCCGCTTTCGTTCAAACAAGGGCATGGGAAGGCCGCCTCGACATTGACAGGACGAAGGCCCGATCCGTAGAGTAAGGATATTACTCATGCGAGTAGCAATGAGATTGGAAGCTCATAAACCCTGCTTGGAGGGTAGTGCCCTCTAAGGGTTCGACTCCAGACAATGTTGGCTGGGCTTATGGCGTGACGTACACGGACTGAGAAAGAGTGGGGGCCAATGATTCAAGGGGAAGATCAAGCCCGTCTTGGCGAACGCATGATTGTCGTGACCGGTGTTGGGGGAATGGGTCTTGCCATCGCGCGGCAGACTTGGCTCCGGTTCGACGCTTTTGCTGGCTGACGTCAATGAAGAAGCTTTGGCCGTCGCTGCGGACGAGCTCCGGGGCGACGGCTACCGGGTGGTGGAGCATGTGACAGATGTCTCGAACGAGGAATCTGTCGCCGCTCTGGCCCAAGCAGCTTCGAGCTGTGGTCGAATAGAGGTGTTGGCCCATACTGCCGGTGTCTCACCTGTCCAAGCGTCGGTTGAAGCGATTCTTCGGGTGGACCTTCTGGGCACGGCTCTGGTACTGGACGCATTCGCCTCCGTGATCGCTCCGGGCGGTGCGGCCGTATTCATCGCGTCAATGGCCGGCACAATACTTCCTTATGATGCCGCCCTCGAGCGGCGCCTTGCGACGACGCCGACCGCAGATCTCCTCAATCTGCCCGAGCTGTCCAAGGCGAACCTTACGGATGCCGGAAGCGCATACTCGATGGCAAAGCGGGCCAATCAAGTTCGCGTACGTGCCAGCGCAGTCGTCTGGGGCCGTCGTCAGGCTCGAGTCAATTCGATTTCTCCGGGCATCATCTCAACGCCGATGGGAAACACTGAGCTGAACGGGCCCAATGGCGATTTCATGCGGGCGATGGTGGCCGGCAGCCCCAGCGGTCGTGTCGGCACGCCTCATGACATTGCCTCGGCCGTTGAGTTTCTTGTCGGCCCTCATGCCTCCTTTATCACGGGTACTGATTTGCTTGTGGACGGTGGCGTCGTCGCGAGCATCCTTGCCGGCTGAGCGTGACGCTGGCGGCGGTGACATGACGCCTCCAAAGAGCGCTTAGGGCGGTTGTTTACGCCAGGAGCCATCGGCAACCGCTCGTCGTTTTTGATTCCTCTGTGCAGGATCAGACAAGGGTTCAGCACAGTCACAACCACTTAGAGGTCGGTGCTCACGCACGAGATACCTTTAACCGAGGAGCTTGAGTGGTGACTAAATCAGCGAATCGCTGGATGTGACACGATGACGACGATGTCCAAGGGTCAGTTGATCGCAGCCCTGGGAAGTTCGTTCGCCGCCGGACCTGGGATCGAACCCATTGCGGACCTCGTCGCGATGCGATCCGAGAAGAACTACGCCCACCAGCTAGCGAAGCGGATCGGCGCTCGGCTCATTGATCTCACGGTCTCCGGGGCAACCACCGCGAATATTATTGATACGCCCCAGCAAGTGGGCGAAGGAACCGTCTATCCGCCGCAAATCGAAGGCCTTCCCGCCGATGCCGATGTCGTGACGATAACTGCAGGTGGCAACGACCTCAATTTCTCCGGCGGGATGCTTTACGCGGCGTGGCTCCACCTTGAACCAACGTCACCGATAGTAGGAATGCTCGAGCCTCTATTCCCCGACGGCATTCTGCTTCCCACTGAACACGCCATTGAGGAGGCGACACGTGGTCTTGATCTGGTCATTGAGAAGGCACGCCTGAAAGCACCCACGGCGCGGGTCATACTTGTCGACTACCTGACGGTTCTCGACCGCGCCTCGGCCGCCACTGTGCCGTTCTCCGATAACCAACTTGGTCAGTTCCTTTCAATTCAGAGCGCAGTCAGGCAGGTGTTTACAGATGCAGCCCTCCGGTCGGGCGCTGAATTGATCTCGGCCTCGTCTCTGAGTGCGGGACACGCAGTGGGATCCCCGGATCCATGGGTCCAGCCCTTCCATCAGGTCTTGGCTCAGACCGCCGGTTCGTTCCATCCGAACGAAACCGGAATGACAGCCATCGCGGCGGAGTTGGAACGAGCACTCGGGTCCTAGGTGAGTCGATCGTCATCCGACCCCCCAACACCTTCGTCTGGGGCTGAACTTTGTTATGGCAAACGTCGAAGTGCTCTGGAACATGCCGGTGTGAAATGCGACGGCGACTTCACGGCTTGGCAAGTTTCCGGAACCCGAACGACGACGATGCGGCCGGTCACTATGCCCCTGATTCGCTACTTTCTCTGCCAATCAGGAGACCGTCAAGTGGTACCTCTGCCCACGACAGGCGTTCGGCGCCGAAAGGGTCTGAGCCGACCGACGAGGGTGTGTCAAACAACATCGTGTACCGGTTTTCGAGCGTGTAGGGCGGCCATTCCGCCAATTTGTCATGGTTGGGATCACCGGTATACGCAAGCGAGACCAGGGCGCCGCTCATCGACGCCACGAGCTCATCGGCGTGGGGTCCCGCCGCCAATGGCGCCTTATCAACGTTGTCGAAAAAATATGGCATGTCGGAGCCGTGGGCGGACCACCTCCGCCCCGAAGGGTCCGGTTGTCCCCACTGGAACAAGTACATCCACACAGGAGCCCCTCCAGCCTGAATTCTGGCTTCGGACAATCGAATGTGGGGTACCCGCATCGTGGCATCTGTCATCGTCGCCACGAGGAGGGATGTCGGGTCATCATGAGGACGAATCGTTTTGTAATCGGCGAGGATCGCGTCCTGCAGGTTCGCCGACTACCTTCGCGAGGCGCTCTCGAACACCTTGTTCGGTAAGTGAGCCGAACTCTGGGTCTGCAATGAGAAATGCCAACATTTCATCCGCCGTACAGCCAGACACGATCGGAACACTGGCGGAGGCTCCAAGCTGTAAGGCCCGCTCGGGGTGTTGAGGAAGACTGGGGCCGAGGACTGGGGCGAACCTGCGCCCTCCTCCACCGAGTAGCTGCGATCCCTGTAGCGCTAGTTCGGCGTCTATGAACCGACCGATCTCGACCGTGGCCAACCCTTTGAGATCATGGCCGATCCCCATTTGCGCCAGTGCCATGTCAGCCGTGGCCCGCGCCACTTCGGGTGGCTGCGCCGCCAACATCATGCCGCTCATCGGGAAGGCCTTGTGAAACAAACCGTTCGCTGCGGGCATCGCCAGGAGTACTGAGGTCTTCGCCCCCCCTCCTGACTCACCAAAGACCGTCACGTTGTTCGGGTCACCACCAAAACCAGCGATGTTCTGGCTCACCCACTCGAGCGCAGCCGCCACATCGAGCATTCCGACATTGCCCGAGTCAGCGAATTCCTCTCCGAACCCAGACAGGTCCAAGAAGCCGAAAATTCCCAAGCGATGGTTGACTCCTACCATCACGACGTTGCGGTGATTGGCCAGATTGGTGAAATCGTAAAGTGGCCACGACGCCGATCCGGTGTTCATCCCGCCACCGTGAAGCCACACCAGGACGGGCAACTTCGTCTCGGCCTCGAGGGTCGGGGTCCAGACGTTCAGAACCAGGCAATCTTCGTTCATGATCGGCTCGGTCCCTAGGACGCCCATCATCTGCTCGATTTCCACAGACATGGGAGTTCCGGTCATCTGCTCTACGGTCATTTGAGGGCAGGAGGGGCCATACGTCTGACATTCGCGCACGCCGGACCAGGGTTGAGGTGGCCGTGCCGGTCGGAATCGGTTTTGGCCGCCGGTGTCATCCCCGTAGGGCACCCCCTTGAAGGCCCATATGCCGTCGATATTGGCACCGCGAACCCGGCCACTTGCCGTTTCAACTATTCCTGTAGGCATAGCCATCCCCTCTTTCTGCTTTGACTCGCCCTATTGGGATGAGTGCACGAGTGGCGCGTCCATCGAAGGGGGCTTCGTCCAAACAGAGCCGATTCACTGCGATGTAAAGGCCCAGAATCAGGATGGAAGCACGACACGCGAACCGCAGATCTGAGCTCCGTGGTCATACGGGACGAGCCCCTTCAGGGTCACTGTCAGGAATCCGCTGCATTCGGACTTGGGCAACATGCCGACCGTCCCAAAGTGTGCGAAGGTCACGCCGGGGCTGGGAATAAGGCCGCCGGCCGTGTAGTTGGAGACCTGCCGCAGGTTCTTGATGAAGGCCGCTCGTGTCGGATTCTTGCCCGCCAGTTCTAAGCCCTTGATCATGGTTTCGGCTTCCTCATATATCGCCAGAGCACTGGGGTCGTTCGCATAGGAGAACTTTGGTGTGTACTTCTTGAGGTTGGCCAGCATCACCTTCTGCGCTGCGGTGGGGGCACTTGGGTCAAAGCCCGTCGAAACTGTGTAGGTACCCTGCAGAGCTTTCGCCACGGCTGGCTGCGTCAAGAGGCTCTCGGGAATGCCGTAGTAGAACTCTTTGAGCTTGAGGCCAGCTTGCTGGAGCGTTTCGCTCAGAGACACTGTTTGCGTCGGCACCCCGGCATCGATGACGCCGTTGCAGCCCAACGACTTCATCTGGAGCGCCACAACGGTGAAGTTGGCGCCCGAAAATGGAAGTGAGTCGTTGTCGTAGCAGTTCTTGATCCCAGCCGCTGTGGCTTCCTTAATCAAGGCATTTTGGTTGTTGATCGCTGCCACCACATTGACCGAAATGATGGCGAGCTTCGTCACGCCGATCTTTTTCATGAAGGCGATCTCGGTGCTGTACCCGTAGGTGACGCCGTTGAGCACTGTGGGGACCCCTAGGTCGAACATGTTCGTATTGGGCTGTTGGCCCCATTCAGGCCCATCCGCGCCACCTCCCACGACCGGTATCCCCTGCTTCTGCAGGTAGACCGACGCGCCGTAGACGTAGGCCGAGGATTCCATCACCCCGAAGACCCCGTCGTCTTGGACCAGGTCCTGTGCCGCAAGTTGATTGCCCGCTGCGCTTGATTGGTCATCGGCGGTAACGAGCTTGAGCTGATGACCGTCCACCCCACCCTTGGCGTTTTGGGCGTCGAAGGCCGCCTCAGCGCCATACTCCACCCCGGTTTGCTCCGATGCCCCAGCGCCCGTTTCGCTCGCGATGAGGCCGATTGTGATCGGCGCGGCCTTGGCGCCTGCCGGCGCATTCATGATGGGACCGACAAGGGCGGCCCCAAAAATCGCGAGTACCGCACACGAGTAACGCACAGTTCGCTTCATGTCCCCCCAGTGCCTCACGAGTACTTTGATCGTTGATGCAGCCTCAGACGCGACGCACCCATCCGGTGTCAATCGTGTAGTAATAGTAATCGTGTTATCCACCCTGTCAAGTAGCGACCTCATCGCGTCGGTAGGTAATTGCGAGGTCGGATACCGATAGTGAGGCGACTCACCCCCATTGCGAGGAGCCGAAGCTTTCGCTCTAGTTCTCTAACAGATCTCGCAACGTGGACGGTCACACTCCATCGCTTTCCTGTTGGGCGACGACGGACGGGCCATTGCAGCTCTTGGACTAGTACGAACGAATGTGGACCGTGTCGAGCTTTTGTCCACGTGGCCGCGTGACGACGTACAGGTGCACGTCGGCGACATCATCGACTGACTGACCGGTGCTCCCTTCACGCCCCAGAACCCGCGCAAGGTAGCCCCGCTCGGTCCACAATTGACCGGCTGCCATTGCATGCTCGGGCTCCCAAGCCCAGTCTGTGGAGCCGTCGCCATCGTGAGCGACACCTTGGACGATGACGGTCACGCGGATGTCATCTTGCTGGACCTCGGTCATGAGCGTTCTGCTGAAAGCCTCGAGGGCTGCCTTACTTGAAACGTACATGGACAGCATGGGGAAGGGATCAAGCGTGGACTCGCTCGAGGTGTTGACGATGTCGCCCTGGCCGGCCATCCGCAAAAGCGGGATGGCAGCCCTGCAGGTGTAGACGGTTCCGAGAGTAATTCGTCCGGACCTGTCGATCAATATCGAAGTCGCTGAGTTCCTCCACCCTGCAGGGCCGATATACCCCGGCGTTATTCACGAGAATGTCGAGTTTCCCGAACCGCTCTTCGATTTCGGCGAAGGCTTTGCGAACGCTGTCTGGGTCACCGACATCCGTGACAATGGGAACGGCACCTTCAATCATCTGGGCTTCTGCGATCAACCGTTCCTTGCCCCGGGCAAGCAACACGACATCGGCGCCTTCGGCGGCGAACCGTCGAGCCACGGCTCGACCCGAGCCGCTGGTGGAACCCGTGACGACTGCGATCTTGCCCGCGAGCGTGCCGGTCGTCCGTGCGCTATCCATGGCTTTGCCGTTCCTTCGAGGCGCTTTTCACTTGTCCCCCTAGGCGCTCTTCAATCTCTCCGCTTGTGTGCGAGCGTTGCGCGGTGACCTCACGCTGTCAATTTGTGTCGCAAATCAGTTAAGTATGGCCTTGAACGGGATCTCAAGAGCGATACAGCGTCGCGGCCATGCGTACCGGTAGGCGAGCAGTCGTCCCTTGGGTCTGCGAAGAAAGAGGGGGGTCCCGACACCACGGGGGCTGAATGTTCCTCTGTCTCTTACCTTGGCCTCAGTTGACACCGCGTTTGTCGAAGTGTCGGCGGAGTTGTCGATGCAATGCCAAGTCTCGGGGGCTTGACGAGGACTTGATCAACCGTTACCTTTCGAGCGTAGAGTAATCTTATTATCCGATGTTCCAGGGCCTCTTGGTCCTGTCAGGGGGGCCATCCATGTGGACCGGTAGGCGGGCTTTTCGTATGGGTACAGCCGCCCTCACTATGGCGGGAGTTCTCGTCGGAGTGTCGTGCGGGACCGCCTCAGCGGCCAAGGCTCCGATCGTCATCGGGATGATCACTGATGAAACGGGCGGCGCAGCGTCGAGCTACGTGAATGCACAGGACGGGGCTATCGCCCGCATTGCGGCCCAGAACGCGGCCGGCGGGGTGGACGGTCACAAGATCGTGCTCGACATCGAAGACGACCAGTCCACGCCTTCGGGCAACCTTGAAGCCGCCCAGACCTTGGTCCAAGACAAGCACGTCTTTGGGATCATCAGTATCTCTTCGTCCACTTTCGGTGGCGCCTCGTACATGCAGAAAGCGGGTATTCCGGTCATCGGTTTCGATCAAGACGGCCCGGAGTGGGGTGAGCAGCCGAACAGCAACATGTTCAGCGTGGCCGGCATCTTGAATGGTCCGATCGGCGGGAAGATCTACACGTACAACAGCAGCGGGGCAACTATGAAGGCTCTCCACGTGACCAAGTTGGCCACCGTGGTGGCCAACGTCCCGACCGCCATTCAGGCTGCCGATGGCCTCTTTTCTTCCGTGAAGCCTTTTGGCGTCAGCAAGTGCTTGGACGATGTCGTACCGCTGAGCCAAGTGAACTACACCACCTTCGCCCTGCAGATGAAGCAGCTCGGCTGCAACGGTATCGATGTTCTCCAAGGAGTGGCCGCCTGTATCGGCGTGCAGACCGCTCTCAAGCAGGCGGGACTCAACCACGTGGCCGATACCTGCGCTACGGGCTACGACCAAGCCATCCTCGACCAGCCGTCGGCGCTAGCGGCCATGCAAGGGACATACTCGTCCGCGTTGGTCAACGTTCTGGGCAAACACCTCAGTGCCCCGGTCAAGCTGTTCCTCAGCAACATGAAGAAGTACTCGGCGTGGCCCGGAGGTATCCCCAGCGAGGAGCTTCTCTATGCCTACGAGTCGGCTGCCCTAATGATCAAGGGACTGCAGCTGGCCGGTCCGAACCCCACCGAGAAGACGTTCATCTCCAAACTGCGCAATCTCAACGGCTGGACCGCAGAAGGACTGCAAGCGGCCCCGGGGGAGGATTTCCAGCACTTCGGCACCTTGGCTGGTGTACCGAAGAAAGCCTGTGGACAGATCCTCGAGCTGAAGGGCAAGTCGTACATTCCGGCGTTCGGCGGCAAGTCGATATGTGGGACGTTGGTTGCCGCGGGAACCGGCAGTTAGCAGAGCGGTCGCTAGATCCCTAATGAATAATTCACAACTTGCCGGCGACCTCACCTCACCAAGAAGACCCGACTCGTTGTTCAAAACGATCTACACATTCCTCTTTCGGGAGAGAGAAGCCACGACAGCCCCCCGGCACCGAACCGCCACGCACAGCGCCGGCCGCACGAAGCCGGCGACCCCGCAGCGAGGCGCCACCCGAACGGGGCCGCAGGGGGGGCACGACGGGGCGAGGGGGCTTTGGCTACGTTTCGAAAAAAGGTATGACTCGCAAGGCTTTTTGCAGGGGCTTCCCTTTCGGCCCGAGCACCTCTACGTGAGCTTCGCGACACTCATCGAGCGGGTCGTCCCCCTCTACCACACTGATCGTTTGGCCCGATTTGACTAAAAGAGAGCCCGGGATTTCGATCAAACGATGATCCGGATATCTCGCGAGAACATCCGCTGGCACTTTCCCTATTGCCGACAAGAGTCTCTGCGAGTAGGTCGACATTCCGCCTTCAATGGAATCGTCGCAAAAGCAGCCCGTTTGGGGCCGCTCTCGACCGAGCTGGGGGTCGAAATACACGTCCTCTGGTCGGATTCTACGGAAGTACGAATCAGCGTGAGGATCGGCATGCGAGTCACTATCGCTAGCCACCTCCGGTCGCCCGACTGATTATGGAAGCGCTAGTTGCTTCAAAGCTGAATGCACAAACGCTGGAGCGCTTGAAATGTCGCCGTCCCATTCTTTGACACCGTCGCCATACGACAGCACCGTGCCCACCTTGCGGTCAACGCTGAGCTCAACCGAAAAGTCTTTTGTGGCCCATTCGAAATTGACGCCCCCGACCGGAGTGGGAAATACGCGGGGAGGGACTGTGTCGGGATGGAGTATCCGTAAAAGAGCATCAATCCCTTCGCCGATCATTGCGATGTCGACCGGCAATGCTCCGTGCGAGTTCCAGCCCGGCTCAAGTGCAAGTAGGGAGATGAGGTCGTTAACCATTGGCGGAAACCAGCGGGACGCCTGAAGCTCTTGAACCCGCACTCTCGGCCCAGTCACTTCAACCTGGGTGGAGTTCTTTCCATCGGTCGCCCACCCTGGACGTCGCCTGATGTTCACCACGATCTGATGGGAACGGTCGTCGTCGACACGATCCTCATAATTGATACTCGAAGACATTAGTGCGGTCATTGGTTCCTTCCCCATGTCTCATGCATGCTCTCTGTGGTGATCGAAGCGAAGGCGCTCACGATGACCTCGTGGCCTAGGTCCGCGAATTCCAGTACTCCTGCGAGGTCCGGCGTTGACGGAGCACCCCGGACCGTGAGCGATAGTAGGTAGTAGTGGTGCGGCGCGTTCGTTCTTGACCGCGGGCTGTAGTTCGATATGCAGCCTGGCGCCTTGGGTCCTCGGATCTGGCTTCAATCGGTGTCTCGTCCCGATTCGGACATCTTCGGCCTGCCCGGGGAACACGTCGTCTACAGGCGTCCAAAGACGTAGGACAGGGTCGGGATCTCCGTGGTTCTCGATTCCGGCGGCGGGAATTTCATTGTAATAAGCGACTTCACATTGAGTAGCCGTTATTTGCTTTGTCGGCTGGTCCTCCGTCAAGAACTCCGTCACCTTCGAGAACGACGACTCGAACGAATTCCGTACATGCTGGAAACGTGGGTACTGTTCCTCCCCACTTATTTTCCGCCAGTTCGCTCCGATTCTGTCGCTTTGTATCTGGATCAAGTTGGTCATGTCTTCACTCATAAACCAGACCCGGGGGGCCGGAGGAGCGTCAGAAAACTGAAAGGCGACGCCGGGCGGCTGTACGGGTGCCTTGAAATCTTCAATCACATTTGGAACAGGGCCATGCTCTTCGAAGTTGGGATAAAGGTCGCGGAATCGCTCCCAAAGAAGACCCAAATGAACCGCTTTGATACCCAGACCGTTAAGAGCTACCGCGATCGCAACCTCTCGGACGGGAGGATTTTCGAACGAGGGCAGTGTGGGTCGGACCATACTCACTCCAGTCGAACTCTACCCGCTAGGTTCAGTGATGAGGTTGCATCCACCCGATCGCTCGCTGCCCATCCGGCAATCGCCATATCGAGAATGCCCACCACGATCCGGTCCGTCATGGCTGCGCTCTGCCACCCCCTATTGCGACGTCAGGTGATGTCCAGGTCGCTCGCTGGGCCTGGCCGAGGACGGATGGGCGAGAAGTCAAGGATGCAGCTTGGTCGCCGCCGACCAGCCGGGAGATCGCCCCAGGGCGGGCCACATCGAAATGTTGGGCAACAAATCGTCCGACTTTTCATCTGCAAACGGAGGCTGCGTATGCCGATGTGTCGGAGGGCTGCGCCTCCCCTCACTGCCAGGTAACCGACATGAGGCCGTCTTCTGCCGCGACTATCGATATCGTCTGGCCGTTCGCGACGACCGGCAACTCTGTGTTTTCGAATAACTCGGATAGCTTCTTAGAGACGTTCGGATTGTGCCTGTCGGGCCACCCAGAAAATAGGAGAAGGGGAGCCGTCAATGCCGCATAGCTGTAGGGAGCGGTTTGACTCGGGGATGACCCTGAGGAGGCGACGCCAATGAGCGTCCCATCCGCCTTAATCACCGGACCACCGCTCATTCCCGAAAGGACATGAGCGCCCGTGCGAAACGAAGGCTGACGAGCGATACCAGCCCCGTTTGGAAATATCTCTTCCACAGAACCAACAGAGCACGACAACTTGAAATGGGCGTGCTCCGTGCTTGTTTCGGTCTGACTCATGCGCCACGTATCCTGCGTACCCGGGTAACCGAGGGTAATGCACTCCTCACCGATTTCGGGGCGATCCAGATTCACCTTGAAGCATTTTGGCGCGCCAAAGGGGGTGGGAAACAGACCCATATCGAGTTGGAGGATCGCTAGATCTCCGGCTTGGACCTCGTTGCCTATAATCTGGAGAGTATTGGTTTTCCAAACGGGTACGCAGAACCACGTCAGATGGCCGTTCTCATCGATGTTGCTCGGGGCCAAACAAAAAACCTCGTGGTCTAGATTGTTTGCAGCAAGTCCGCCATCCCCTCCATGGTCGAAAATAACATGGTTAGCAGATGCCATTAGTCCCCACGACGACAGGAAAAAAGCGGATCCAAACCGCTGAGCCTGGTCTCCGTGACGACGGATTAATGGGAGCACGCTCAGCATCATCGGATCGACGAGCGGTAAGGTCGGGACCGCGTTTCGTACCCGCACAAAATCTGATGTGTCGATCAACGGCCAATCCCAAGTCATATCCACATCTCCCTCCGGCCCGCCGCCACTAATCCACGTAGCTCGGCTGCCGACGTTATAACAAGAGTGTGTCTCGTCCCCTCTCCCGCAAAGCCCCCTCGCCCCGTCGTGCCCCCCCCTGCGGCCCCGTTCGGGTGGCGCCTCGCTGCGGGGTCGCCGGCTTCGTGCGGCCGGCGCTGTGCGTGGCGGTTCGGTGCCGGGGGGCTGTCGTGGCTTCTCTCTCCCACACATTCCTCTTTCGGCGCCCCCGGCAAGATTCGAACTTGCGCACACGGTTTAGGAAACCGATGCTCTATCCCCTGAGCTACGGGGGCGGCGCCTGGTCACTCGGCTTGCAATGCACTTCGCATGGACGTCGTCGCCCAGGAGGCTTTGCCTCATCACCATCGAGTCAACCCTAACCCGTATGAAAAGTGACGAAGGCAGAAGCTTGTAACAAAGACGTCACGCCCGTCACGTGTCGGTGATGCGCGCAAAACGCGCCTTCACCATGTCGATGAGTTCGGGGTGGGTGAAGAGGTGGAGTCGGTTGTTGCGGATGGCCTCGACGGTGAGGGTCCCCACCTCGCGTGGGTCCATCTGCCCCGGTTCGAGCGGCCCCTCGGGATCGGGAGCGGAGCTGGGCTGGCCGATCCTGGTGCGCACGAGGCCCGGCATCAGGATGGTCACTCCGATCGGCGCGTCCATCCCTCGGAGCTCAGCGTTCAGCGCCTCGCTGATACCGAGCACGCCGTGCTTCGATGCGTTGTAGGGGCCGAGCTCGGGTACCGGAGACACCGCCGCGACAGATGCTGTGTTGACGATATGACCCTCTTCGCCCGATTCCAGCAGGATCGGGACGAAGGTGCGCAGGCCGTGCACGACGCCATAGAAGTTCACTTCCATCACCGCCCGCCAATCCTCCAACGGCAGCTCCCAGGTTCGATAGCCGCGTCGGATGATGCCCGCGTTGTTACACACCACATTGACGATGCCGAATCGTTCGAGGGTGGCCGCGGCGAGATCATCCATCGCCGCCGGGTCCGTCACATCGACGACGAATGTCGCCACCTCGTTCCCGGACTCGCTCAACTGCGCTTCTTTGGTCCGCAGTCGAGTGGCGTCGATATCGGCCAGCATCACCTTCATGCCCGCAGCTACCAGGGCTTCACACATGCCGAAGCCGATGCCGCTCGCTGCTCCGGTCACGACGGCGACGCGCCCTTCGAGATCCTCCATCAGTGTGGGCCGTTGGTCTTGCGCATCGGATTCTCCTCGCTCATTCGGCCTCGACGCCGTCGACGCCCGCGTTACGGGGCGAGAGTAGCCGTTGGGGTTCCGGATCGTCAGGGCGAATTCGAGTTACGGGTCAGCACCTTGTTTCTCTTCCCGTCGTCGGTCCCCGACCTGCCGCAGCAGCGATCTGGGACCAGCCAGTGATCATCGGGCACCCAAATCCATGCTCCAACGACCGTGTTCGCCAGTGCTCGTGCGACCATCTATTCTTTTGGGTGGGTAAACGGCCTCCGTCAGATGTCGGAGCACGTGCGTTGCGCTTCCGCCGTATGGCCCATTCCAGGCCCGCGCGCCCGCGCACGAAAGACCCAAACGAAAAGGAGTTCGCCATGCCGGCTGCTGAAACCATCCTCCCGTTCAAGGTGGCCGACCTCGCTGCAGCCGAGTTCGGTCGCAAAGAGATCGTCCTGGCCGAGCACGAGATGCCCGGCCTCATGGCCATGCGATCCGAGTATGCCGCCAGCCAGCCGTTGGCCGGAGCTCGGATCACCGGTTCGCTGCACATGACCGTGCAGACGGCCGTCCTCATTGAGACGCTCACCGCGCTCGGTGCCCGCGTGCGCTGGGCCAGCTGCAACATCTTCTCGACGCAGGACCACGCGGCGGCCGCCGTGGCGGTCGGTCCTGATGGCACCATCGACGAGCCCAAGGGTGTCCCCGTCTTCGCCTGGAAGGGCGAAACGCTGGAGGAGTATTGGTGGTGCACCGAGCAGGCACTGCTCTGGCCGGGCGAGGGCGGCCCGAACCTCATCCTCGATGACGGTGGCGACGCCACGTTGCTGGTGCACAAGGGCGTCGAGTTCGAGAAGGTGGGCTCGGTGCCCGACCCTTCCACGGCCGACTCCGAGGAGTTCCAATTCGTCCTGGCCCTCCTGGGGCGCAGCCTGGCCGAGGATCCGCAGCGGTGGACGTCAATCGCCAACGGCATCCTGGGCGTGACGGAGGAGACCACCACGGGAGTGCATCGCCTCTACGAAATGCAAAAGCGCGGCGAGCTCCTCTTCCCCGCCATCAACGTCAACGACTCGGTGACCAAGTCGAAGTTCGACAACAAGTACGGCTGCCGCCACTCGTTGATCGATGGAATCAACCGGGCCACCGATGTGCTCATTGGCGGCAAGGTGGCGGTTGTCTGTGGCTACGGCGACGTCGGCAAGGGGTGCGCCCAGTCACTCAGCGGCCAAGGAGCGCGCGTCGTGGTGACCGAGGTCGACCCCATCTGCGCCCTACAGGCCGCCATGGAGGGATACCAGGTCACAACGCTGGAAGAGATCCTTCCCGTAGCCGACATCTTCGTCACCACCACGGGGAATAAGAACATCATCACGGCGCAGCACATGGCGGGAATGAAGCATCAGGCCATCGTCGGCAATATCGGCCATTTCGACAACGAGATCGACATGGCCGGAGTGATGAATACCCCAGGGATCGAGCGGGTCAATATCAAGCCGCAAGTCGACAAGTGGATCTTCCCCGACGGCCACGCGGTGATCATTCTCTCCGAGGGACGACTCCTCAACCTGGGGAACGCCACCGGACATCCGAGCTTCGTCATGTCCAACTCGTTCACCAACCAGACCATGGCCCAGCTAGAGCTGTTCACCCAGACCGGTCAGTACGTCAACGAGGTCTACGTGCTCCCCAAGCACCTCGACGAGAAGGTGGCTCGGCTGCACCTTGATGCCCTGGGAGTCAAGCTCACCGTTCTGACACAGGACCAGGCCGACTACATCGGTGTTCCGGTCGAAGGTCCCGTACAAGCCCGACTCCTACCGGTACTAAGCGCCAGCTCTACGAGACGCCGCGCATCGTGGCGGAGGCGATCACCTCGCCCGCGGACGACACCACTTCGGCTTTTCGGACGTCCTGGGGCGCTACCCGTAGGGGTGCGCCCCAGGCGCCGTACCCATCCTTTGCCGTGAATGAGCCCACCTTGTGGGTCACCCCATCTTTGGTGACGACCTCGCAGGTGACCTTCCCATCGGACCACGAGTCGGCCAGCGTCACGATCATCCAGGGCTTCGAGCCCCCATAGGTATTGACGCTGCCCACGCTGCTCCCGTTGGCGGTCAAGTTACCGACGGCAACCTCGGCTCCGGCCGGACCCCCAGGATGTGTGCCCCCGTCCGGACCCGATGTCGACCACCCGATGCCCAGCCCGAGGGCCAGGGCGACGACTGCCGCGGCCGCGGCCACGGCCCACCGCGGCAGTCGGGACCCCCACCGCGCCGAGAATCGGCGTTGGGTCGACTGCGCAGACTTCAGGGTGGCCGGCGGCTCGGTCAATCCCATGCGGCTGAACAACCTGACCTCGAACCCCATCGGCGGTTCCAACTCGGGTGCCACACTGAGCACGGCGTCAGCGGCGTGGGAGAGCTGCTCGAGCTCTTCGGCACAGCGCGGGCAGGAATCGACGTGGGCCAACGTGGCGGCACGCTCGCGCCCGGTCAAAATGCCCAGCGCGAGCTCCGCCAAGGGCTCGGCGTGATCGCCGGCGTTGGAGTGTCGGTCCTCAGTCATCGCTCTTCCTCTGTCTGCCGTGCATGCTCCACCGCAGCCCGCAATCGTATGAGTCCCGTGCGTATGCGGGTCTTCGCCGTCCCAAGAGGGATGGACTCTTCCTCACTGATCTCGAGGGCGGTACGCCCGTAGACCGCAGCCAGCACAACGGCGCGGCGTTGCTCAGGCGGTAGGTTGGCCAAGGCCAGCCGCATCGCATCGCTTATGTCAACGCGTCCGACTGCATCCTCGGGATTGTGTTCCAGGCTCATCATGGCCGAGGCGGCAAAGTCATCGGGATCCGTCGGCAGGGCTCGGCGCATACGTAGGGCGTCGATCGTCAGATTGCGCGTGATGGTCAACACCCACGACGTCACCGAGCCTCGACGGTGGTCGAAAACGGGCGCATGGCGCCAGACTCTGATGAGCGCCTCTTGGGCCACTTCCTCCGAGACCGAGGTGTCATTGGTCATCGAATAGGCCAAACCGAAGATACGGCGCTGATAGCGCCGCACGAAAACGACCGCCGCTGACGGGTCACCCATCGCCATGCCGGCCAAAAGGGCTTCGTCCGTCGACCCGGTGTCGATCACGAACAACTCTCCCATGCACAGATGTACGGTCCAGAAGGCGCCTGAGATTCATCTGGCCCACATTTCGCCAAATCCCTTGAGGCCTCCGGCTCCGTAGTACATAGTGAAGGGAGCAGTGGTCACCATGTCGCAGCGCACCGCAACATCATGAGGCAGCCCGCCACGAAGAGGGCGCTCGGCCTTCTCGGGAAAGGCACCGGCGACGCCTCAGCCGCCGTGGCAACGGCAGCCCACGCTGCCTTTGCGCTCGGCGCCCTCTTGGTCCTGTGGTCCGCCTACATCCACTTTCACCTCTGGGATGAGACGAATGGCTACCGCCACATAGCCACCATCGGGCCGTTGTTCCTGGCCCAGTCGATAGGGGGGCTGTTAGTCGCCATTGTGATCATGGTCGGGCGCCGGATATGGGCGGCCATAGTTGGTATCGGCTTCGCCGCCTCCACCATCGTGGGCTTTCTCCTCACGGCAGGGTTGACCAAGGGGCTCTTCAATTTCAAGGAATCGTGGGCCGCCCCCTTTGCCGGCTTGGCCTTCACCGTCGAGATCGCCGCCATCGTCATGTTGCTCGTGGCGGGGGCCCTTTGCTTCTTCGGATCCGCCGGAGAGACACGATCCGCTTCCGTTTCGGTCGGGGCCTCATCTGGCGCATAGCGAACCGGGCCCTCAGCTTTCTGAGTAAGGACGGGGGTGAGATGAGCTCTCAGCGCAAACCGGCGAACAGATCGTCTTCGGGCGTCGGTGCCCCCGTCGAATCCTGTGCCCGCACGAAGCTCTCGTTGCCCATCACGGTGGCGAAGAGTTTCTCTCCCATCTGAAGGAAGAAGATGTTGTCGCTCTGGCTGGCGTGCGCGGCCAACGACGCGAACTTCCGATCGATGACGGAGTGGACGTCCACGGTCGTCGTAATCATCTCGTCGGGAGTGCCGAAGTCGGGGTTCTCCTCAATATCGGTTGGGCGTTCAACGCCGGCCTCTTCCAGCAAGTCGCCCAAGCTCGCGATGGCCGAGCGCGCCACTGCCGTGTAGTAGAGCTTGGAGGGAACCTTCGACTCGGCCATGGCGGCCAAGGTGATCCGGTTGGCCTGGATGTGATCGGGGTGTCCGTAGAAGCCGTCGGCGTCATAGGTCACGACGACCTGGGGCTGATATTTCTCCATCAGCTCAGCCAACCGATGTCCCGCCTCCGCTACCGGTGTCCGCCAGAACGCGCCGGGTGCGTCGTTTTGAGGCCAACCCTCCATGCCCGAATCGTGGTAGCCCAAGAGCTCGAGGTGGGTTACCCCGAGCACCCGGCAGCTGGCCTTCAGCTCTGTGAGCCGCAACGGGACGACCACGGCCTCGTCATGGCTGGGGTCATCGGGCTTGATCCCACCCGGAGCGTCCCCCAGCTCACCATTGGTGCAGGTCACGAGCACCGTACGTATGCCTTCATCGGCATAACGGGCCAAAATGCCGCCGGTACCGAGCGCCTCGTCATCGGGATGGGCGTGGACCGCCATGAGCGTCAGAACGGGTTGGGCCATCTGGTGGAGCGTAGGGGGTGGGCCCACCGGCCCGAACAGCCCTTTAGGTTTGGAGATCTCCAATGCCGCCGGCCAACGCCTCGAGCTCTGGCCGCCAATCGCCCGGCGTCGCCATCGGCCGGACGATGAACTTGGAGAAGCCCACGTCGATGAAGGACTCGAGAAGTGTCCGCAGGCCGGACAACCCGACCGGGAGGATCTGCTCGAGGGGGCGACCTTTTGCTCGTCGGGCCAGCGCCGTGATCGCCTCGCCCCGTAGGTCCGTGTCGGCCGGCGCGTAGGCCACGCTGATCCCGAAGTGCTCCGGGCTGATGCTCCGCCCATGCTCCGCCGCCACCTGGTCGATGATCCTCTTGCCTTCGGCTGCCTCCTCGGGTGTGCAGAGGGACGGGATCCACCCGTCGCCCAGGCGGCCGCAACGATCGAGCGCAGCCGGGGCGGTGCCACCGAGCCAGACGTCGAATGGGTCCTGCACCGGCCGCGGTGAGACCGAGACGTCGGTGAACGAACCGGACGGGCCGTCGTGGCTGACCGTGGCGCCGGCCCAGAACCGACGCAGGACCGGGAGCGCCTCCTCCATGAGCGCACCCCGCTCCGACGGCGGGATGCCGACGGCGCTGCGCTCACCCCCGATGGCGATCCCCGGCACGAAGGTCAGCAGGAAGCGACCGCCCGAGAGCTGGTCCAGCGTTCCGATCGCCTTGGCCAACCTGACCAGATTGCGCCCCGGAAGCAGCATGGTGGTGCCGATCTTGAGGCCCGGGCAGGCACCCGAGAGCCACGCCAGCCCCACGAGAGGATCGGGCCCGGGACGTGACAGCACTTCTGGTAGCCACACCGAGTCGAAGCCGCAGTCAACGACGGCCTCCCCAAGCGCCGTCATGGCTTCGGGACCAAGGTTGTCCCCTCCGGCACTGATGCCTATCCGGATCTTCATCGTCCTCCTTCAATCGGGCGCAGAGGCCAGCGCGGCTGTGGCGCGGGCCAGCCCGGTGTCATCCACGTCGTTGTGCGTGACCAGTCGCATCGTGCGCGGCGCCACCGTGCCGGCCAAGACGCCCTCGTTCCTGAGGTGGCTGAGCAGTTTCTCCGGGTTGGCGTGGGCAAAGGTCACGATGTTGGTGCGCACACGAGCCGGGTCGAGTCCGCATGCCGGCCACCGCTCGGCCACGGCCTCGGCCAGCCGGGCGGCTCGGGCGTGATCGTCGGGCAGGCGTTCGACCATGTCCCGCAGGGCAAGGAGTCCCGGTGCCGCCAGCACTCCCGCCTGGCGCATGCCACCGCCCAGGCGCTTGCGCTCGAGGCGCCCCTGCGTGATCAGATCCTCGGGTCCGGCGAGGAGCGACCCGACGGGAGCACAGAGGCCCTTGGAAAGACAACACATCACCGTGGTGGCGCGAGCGGCCCAGTCCGAGGCGTTCACCCCTGTGGCGGCTTCGGCGTTAAAGAGTCGGGCACCGTCGAGGTGGATGGGCACCTCACCTGCCGCCTCGGCCAAGTCTTCGAGTCGCTCCAGCGACCACAATGCTCCGGATGCCGCCATATGCGTGTTCTCGATAGATACGAGCGAGACCGGGGGTTGGTGGTACGCCGACGCTTCGCGGGCCCACGCGACGTCGGCCGCCCTGAGCATGCCGTCGGCGTCGTCGAGGGCGAGGAACTGCACGGCTGCATTGCGCGCCGCGGCACCGTACTCATAGGCCACCACGTGTTGGCGTCGCCCGGCCACGACCGCGGTACCGGCCGTCGCCAGCAGCCTGATGGCGATTTGGTTGGCCATCGTCCCCGAAGGAACGAAGAGAGCAGCCGGCTTGGCCAGGCGCTCGGCGAAGGCCTCTTCCAGTGCCCTGACCGTCGGGTCTTCCCCGTAATCGTCGTCGCCCACTTCAGCTTCGGCCATGGCGCGCCGCATATCCGATGTTGGTCGGGTGACGGTGTCACTCCGCAGGTCAACCAGGGTCATTACCCGGTGAGCCTAACCAGGCCCCGTTAACATGACCCCGTGCCGGAAGCTCCGCCATCTGATTCCGCCGATCCACGGCTCTTCCCCAGCGGGCGCCACGACATTCACGAGCTGCTCGACATCGAGGTGATCGAGGCGAGCCCCGAAAGGGTCGTGCTGCGCTTGCCCGTGACCTGGAAGGTGCATCAGCCTTTCGGCATTCTCCATGGTGGTGTCTCTGCCCTTCTGGCGGAGTCCGCCGCCAGCTTCGGCGCCTCTTTGGCCGCGGGGAGCGACCGTCGGGTGGCTGGCATCGAGCTCAATGCCAGCCACCTACGAGGAATGCAGGATGGTCACCTCACCGCCACCGCCACCCCGCTCCGAATTTGGGAGAACGGTTCAGGTCTGGTCGATCGCTCTGACCGACGACGACGATCGGGCAATTTGCGCCGCACGCTGCACCGTCGCCGTTCTCGATGCCCCGGGTGGAGCGTCCGGGCCAGCCGACGTCCAACACGGCCTGCAAAGTGAGTAGGCGCGCCGCACCGGTGGGCGTAACATGGTCGGTGTGACGCCGGTAGGAAACGGAGCGAGATCTCCGATGCTCGGGTTGATCCTCCCGGCCACCTTGCAGGCAGAACTGCCTGCGGATACTGGTGCTACCACTGGTAGTACCCCTGGCACGGCGCAGACGATAATCGAGCTCTGCCAGCAGGCCGAAGCGACCGGAGCCGACTCGTTGTGGGCCGTCGATCACCTGTATTGGCCCCATCCCATCTACGAATGCCTCACCACGCTCGCTATTGCCGCAGCTGCCACCCGACATCTGACGCTGGGCTCGTGCGTGCTGCAGCTTCCCCTCCGGCACCCGGCGGCCGTGGCCAAACAGGCCACCGCGCTGCAGCACCTGTCGGGCGGACGGTTCATTCTGGGCGTCGGTGTGGGGAGCCACCCCGAGGAATACGTGCGGGCCGGCGTCGACTATCACCGGCGTGGGCGCCTGATGGACGAAGGCATCGCGAAAATGACCGAGGCCTGGACCGAGGTGGAGCACGAGGCGGTGCACACTCCCGAGGCGGTGCACGGTGCGGGCACCCGGTATCGCCAATCCCCGACGTCGTCCCGCGTGCCGCTGTGGATCGGGGGCTCGAGTCCAGCCGCCCGTCGACGCGCCGCTGCCGTGGGGGACGGCTGGGCCCCGCTCTTCCTCACACCGGAGGAGTACGGCCCAGCCCTCCTCGCCCTCCGGCGCGAGACCGAAGAGGCGGGACGTGACCCCCATGCGGTGGAGCCGGCGGTGGTGATCTTCGCCCGTGTCGGTTCCGACGACGAAGCACCCGTGCGCGGCGCGGAGTGGCTGTCGGACATGTATGCCCTGCCCGCCAAGGCCTTCGATCGCCACCTGGTGGCCGGGGCGCCGGAGACGTGCGCCGCCGCGGTGGACCGCTATGTCGAAGCCGGCGCCCGCCATGTCATCGTCATGGTGGCAGCCGACCAAGCGGTGCAGCACTTCGGGCTGTTGCGCTCCGCCTTTATGGCTCGCTCCCACGCCGTGCCCGCCGGTGTCTCCGCATGAGGCCTTTCACGTCAGGCCGCACCCTGTGACGACGACCGACGTCGCCATCCTCGGGACGGGCATGACCGACATGAGCCGGCGTGATCTGTCGCCCGAGACAATGGCCTACCAAGCGACCCATGAGGCGCTGGCTGATGCCAGCCTGACCCCCGACGACCTCGGGCTCGTCATCTTCGCCAATGCCACGGCGGGGCGCCTGAACGACCAGGCCTGCGTGCGCGGGCAATCCTGGCTCCGCAAGGCGGGACTGAGCGACGTGCCGATCGTCAACGTCGACAACTCCTGTGCCGGCGGGAGCTCGGCCTTGCACCTGGCCACCATGGTGGCGGCGGCATCGGAGCGACCCGTCCTGGCGATCGGCGTCGAGAAGATGTGGACGGGCAATCGGGCCGAGACGATGGCCGGGATTGAGGACGGACTCCCGTCCGACTACCGCCACGACCTGCACGACCAGCGTCACGCCGACGACAATCCGGCGGGCAGCATCCTGATGGGACTCAACAACGGCTGGGCCCAGAGGCTGATGGTGGATCGAGGCGTCACGGAACGCCAGATGGCGGCGGCCGCCGTCAAGGCCTTCGATAACGCGGCCCGTAACCCCTTGGCCCAATGCCAGCGCACGACGACCATAGAAGAGGTTCTGGCGTCGCCCCAGGTGGCCGGCGTTCTGACCCGTCTGATGTGTAGCTCGTTCACCGACGGAGCGGCTGCCGTCGTGCTGGCGGGATCGGCGATTTCGGCCCCGCCGTCGGCCCCTCGTATTATCGGTTCGGTGGCCCGCTCGGGAAATGGACTGCTCGACTACCACGATCGACTGGCGCTCGCGGCCGACGCGGCATGGGAGGCCTGGGGCATGGGGCCCGACGATTTCGACCTGCTGGAGTTGCACGACGCCACGGCGCCCGAAGAGATCTTCGCTCTCGAATCGCTCGGGTTTTTCGGATTCGGCCTCGCCGGGCCGGCGACGGAGAGCGGCCGTACCCGCATGGAGAGCCCGGGCCTCGTGGTGAATTCGAGCGGGGGTCTGGTCGGTCGCGGGCACCCCCTCGCCGCCACCGGACTGGCACAGGTGGTCGAGCTGGCCACGCAGATCCGAGGGCGCGCCGGGGCGCGTCAGATAACCGGGGCACGCTTGGGCCTGGCCGTGAACACGGGGGGAATCATTGAAGGCGACGCCGGCTTCATCGGCCTGCATGCCATCCGCTCCGGGTCGCTATGACCGGCATCCGCATCACGGGCTGGGGCATTGCCCTGCCGGACAAGATCGTGACCAACGACGACATGGCGGTCAGCCTGGACACGAGCGACACCTGGATCACCGAGCGCACCGGCATCCGTGAACGGCGCATCGGAGGCACCACCTCCGGCCTGGCCATCGAGGCCGGTCAGAATGCGCTCCGCCAAGCCGGGCTCACCGGGGCTGACATCGACCACGTCGTCCTCGCCACGACGACCCCCGACGGGATCGTTCCCGGCACGGCGCCGAAAGTCCAAGACGCCCTCGGCATCAAGGGTGGCGCCTTCGACATCAATGCCGCCTGTTCAGGCTTCGTCTACGGCCTCGTCACCGTGGCCGGGCTCATCGCCACGGGCTCGGGACCGGTGCTGCTCATCGGATCCGAGACACTGTCGAAGATCACCGACATGGACGACCGTGCGATCGCCATCATCGTCGGTGACGGTGCCGGCGCCGTCGTCGTGCAGCCGACGAGGGGAAAGGGACAGCTCCTGAGCTGGAACCTCAACTCCGACGGGTCACTCCGCCACCTGTTGTACTGCGAGCATGGGGGCACCCTCTACATGGACGGCAAGGAGGTCTTCCGCAAGGCCGTCCGGGTGGTCGTCGAATCGGCCGAGCGGGCCATGGCCGACGCCGGTGTCGGCCCAAAGGACATCTCGCTGCTCGTGCCGCACCAAGCGAACCTGCGCATCATTGTGGCGGCCTGCCAACGGCTCGGCATCCCCGAAGACCGCACGGTGGTGGTTATCGACCGCTACGGCAATACCTCATCGGCCTCCATACCCCTGGCCCTGCACGATGCCATCAGCAACAATCGCGTGCACAAGGGTGACAACCTCCTCCTGACCGGATTCGGCGGAGGCATGACGTGGGCCAGTGCCGTGCTTCGCTGGTGACGACGAAGACAGCGACGAGCGGGCTGCCTCTTGTCATTCTGGCGGCGGGTCGAGCCCGCCGTTATGGAGGCGTGAAGCCCTTGGCGCCGGTCGGACCACGCGGTGAGGCCGTCATCGACTTGGTCGCCAGCGACGCCATAGCCGCCGGCTTCGAAACAATTGTGCTCGTGCTCGGCCCCGCGACCGGCCCGGCCATCCGCTACCACGTGGAGCGCACATGGCCTTCCCATGTCGATGTCCGGTTTGCTCTCCAAGATGCGCCTCTGGGGACGGTCCATGCCGTGTTGAGCGCTTCGGAGCATGTCGGGGACACGCCCTACGGCGTGGGCAACGCCGACGACATTTACGGACGGGATCCCTTTGCCCTGCTGGCCGCGCACCTTACGGCACTCGACCCCGCGAATGCCCTGGTCGGTTTTCGCCTGGCCGACGCCGTCATCGGCCAGGCGCCGGTTACCCGGGGCGTCTGCCGAGTCGGCCCCGAAGGTCAATTGCTACGGGTGGACGAACGGCGCCATGTGACCGCCCAGCCCGATGGGACCTTTCTCGCCGCCGACGGGAAGGAACCGTCGGAACTGTCCCCTGAGAGCCGAGTGTCCATGAATCTTTGGGGCTTCACCCCCGAGTTCCACAAGACGCTGCAGACGGCCATGGCCGCGGCCACCGACGCCTCGGAAGAGGCCGAGGTGCTGTTGCCCGAGGTGGTGGCCGACTCTTTGGATGCCTCCCCCTTTACCGTGTTGGAGGCGCGAGGGCGCTGCATCGGGGTCACGCACCCTGACGACCTGGGATTGGTGCAGAGCGAACTGGCCCACCAAGTCAGCCGGGGGGCGCGGCCGGCCGCTCTCTGGACGCGGGCCCTCAAGGGGGCGTAGGCGCGACCTCGGTGGTCCGCTTGGCCGTGTCGAGTGCCTGTCGACCTATGCCCAGACGCGACGCAACCCCGAGTAACCGTTCGGCCGAAGCCTCCCGTGCTCCTCGGGGCCACGTCTGAGACGAACCGCCGACTCCGTGCTGGGATCGTGTCGGACAATCCCAACCCGGGCCTGGTCCGGTGGCTCCAGGGAAGTCACCATTCCGTCACACGGCACGCCTGTTGCCGGAAACTTCATTCCCGCTCCGGCCGCGAGCTCTTTGCAGAACTCATGCCGACCCTCGATCCAGCCTTGCGGCTTTCTCTCGGCCACCTTCGGGTCCGCCTTGCGGCGTCCCTTCCGGCTTCCCTTCGTGCTGCCTTGCGGCTTTCCGTCGGGGTTCGGCGGGCTTTCATCTCCGAACTGGTGACACCTTGCTCTTAGAGCCGCCGAAGGTCAATGCGATTTCGCGAAATCCAGACGTTCTCCCCACCTTTTCACCAGTCATCCCCAATCGGGCCTCGTGAATCCCCAACTCATCCCCATGCTCCCGCTCGGGTGTCGCGACATGATCTCGAGGCCGCACCATTTTCACAAGGGCGTGACGTACGCCCCCGAAATCCCGCCGTCGACGAGGAACGTCGACGCCGTCATGAACGACGAGTCGTCGGAAGCCAAGAATGCGGCGGCGGCGGCGATTTCGCTGGCCTCGCCGAAGCGACCCATGGGGATGTGGACCAGACGCCGCGCCGCCCGCTCGGGATCCTGGGCAAACAGCTCTTGGAGCAGGGGGGTGTTCACCGGTCCAGGGCACAAGGCATTCACCCGGACGCCCTGCCGAGCAAACTGGACGCCCAGTTCACGCGTCATCGCCAGCACGCCACCCTTGCTGGCCGTGTAGCTGATCTGGCTCGTGGCTGCCCCCATCACGGCGACGAAGGAGGCGGTGTTGATCACCGAGCCCCCGCCCCGGGTCAGGAGATGGGGAATCCCGAATTTGCAACACAGATAGACCGAAGTGAGGTTGACCTCTTGCACCCGCCGCCAGGCGTCGAGGCCGGTGTCGAGGATGGAGTCGTCATCGGGAGGGCTTATGCCGGCGTTGTTGCAGCAGATGTCGACGCCCCCGAATCGCTCAACCGTGGCGCCGTAGAGATGCTCGACCGCTTCCGCCGACGTGACATCCACCTCGACGAACATGCCGTCGATGGCAAAGGCCAGATCGGCCCCGGCTGGGTCGAGGTCGGCCACCACCACCTTGGCTCCTTCGGCCGCGAAACGTTCGCTCATGGCGCGCCCGATGCCACTCGCACCGCCGGTGATCACGGCCACCTTGCCTACCAGCCGGCGGGCGTACGGCATGCTGTCGCTCATTGCTCTCCTCTTGCTCGGTGTGTTCTCGTCTTGCCGTCGCAGGACACTCGGCCGCTGCGTTGGGTCCCGCTGTCAGCCCGTTAGTCCGAACTGATGAATACGTTCTTCACCTCGCTGAACGCATCGAGCGCGTCGGGCCCGAGCTCTCGTCCGAGGCCGGACTGCTTGACCCCGCCGAAGGGGGTCCAATAGCGCACCGAGGAGTGGGAGTTGACCGACAATGTCCCGGTCTCCACCGCCCTCGCCACGCGGAGCGCGCGCCCGATGTCGCGGGTCCACAGTGACCCCGAGAGCCCGTACGGCGTGTCATTGGCCAGCCGGACCGCGTCGGCCTCGTCGTCGAACGGGATGACGACGACCACCGGCCCGAAGATCTCTTGGGTGGCCGCGCGATCTCGTGGATCGACCGGGGCCAGCACGGTGGGGGCGAACCAGTTTCCTGGGCCATCGGGGCACGACCCCCGAAACGCCACCGGCGCACCGTCCGGCACGAACGAGGCCACCGACGCCAGGTGCGTGGCGGAGATCAATGGTCCCATTTCGCTCGCCGGCTCTGTGGGGTCGCCGACCAGCACGCCGGCCACCGCGGGCTCGAGAAGGGCGAGGAAGTCGTCATAGATCGATCGCTGGACGAGGATGCGAGAACGAGCGCAGCAGTCCTGGCCGGCATTGTCGAAGACGCCAGAGGGGGCCTGCGCTGCGGCCAGTTCCACGTCGGCGTCCGCGAAGACGATATTGGCGCTCTTGCCCCCCAGCTCGAGCGTCACCCGCTTCACTTGTGCGGCACAACCGGCCATGATGCTCCGGCCGACCTCGGTCGAGCCGGTGAAACAGATCTTCCGCACTGCCGGATGGGTCACGAAGCGTTGTCCCACCACGCTGCCCGTCCCAGGCAGGATCTGCAACACTCCTTCGGGGAGGCCCGCTTCGAGAGCGAGTTCCCCGAGGCGCAGGGCGCTGAGGGGGGTGAGCTCGGCCGGCTTGAGGACCACCGTGTTGCCCGCCGCCAATGCGGGGGCGAAACCCCAGCCGGCAATGGCCATGGGAAAGTTCCACGGCACGATGATCCCCACGACGCCCAAGGGCTCGTGGAAGGTGAGGTCCACCCCGCCCGCGACGGGTATCTGGCGCCCGCTGTGCCGTTCTGGGGCGGAGGCGTAGTACTCGAGCACGTCCCGCACGTTGCCCGCTTCCCAGCGCGCATTGCCGATGACGTGACCGGCATTGGTGACCTCGAGCATGGCCAATTCCTCGCCGTGGGCATCGACCACAGAAGCGAAACGCCGCAAGATCCTGGCTCGGTCGCCCGGTGCCACATGGCGCCAGGTCTCGAAGGCCGCCGACGCCCGCGCGATGGCTGCGTCCACCGCCGCCACGTTCAGCGAGGGGATCCGGATGACGTCCTCTCCCGTGGCGGGATTGCGCACAATGGTGGTCGTGCTTTCTTCGCTCTGCACGCAGAGATCATGACCGATGAGGCGCGCCGTCCCAGACGCGTGCTCCTTGCCGAAGTGACACGACACATCGGGCACCTAGGGTCCTCTCCGTGACTCCCTCCAGATCCATCGCCATCGACCCCGACGCATTCGTGGCCGACGACCGCCCCCGCTGCCACTGGGCCCAGGGGGCATGGAATGTCCCGTATCACGACGCGGAATGGGGCGTTCCGGTGCACGACGACACGACACACTTCGAGTTTCTCGTGCTCGAGGGAGCCCAAGCCGGGCTGAGCTGGCTCACCATCCTCAAAAGACGCGAAGGCTACCGCCGGGTCTTCGCCGATTTCGACGTGGACAAGGTGGCCCGCTTCACCCCGAAGCGGATCGAAAAGATCTTGTTGGACCCCGGCATCATCCGCAACCGGGCCAAGGTGGAAGCGACCGTGCGCAACGCCGGCCACTTCTTGGCCATCCAAGAGGAGTTCGGCTCGTTCGACGCCTACATGTGGAGCTTCGTCGGCGGGCGAACAAAAGTGAACAAGTGGCGCCGCATCGAGCAGCTTCCCGCCACGACTCCGACCTCTGAAGCCCTCAGTGCCGATTTGCGGGCGCGGGGCTTTCGCTTCGTCGGGCCCACGGTGTGTTACTCGCACATGCAGGCGGCCGGACTGGTCAACGACCACGTTGTCAGCTGCTTTCGCTATGCCGAATTGACAGCTGACACCGGGTAAGACCCGGCTCAGCCCAGGACCAGACGACCTCCGCTGTAATCGAAGATCACCCAGCCGAAACGCTTCAGTTGATCCGAGCCGATCAATCCGAAGATCCCGTTCGCGCCGATCGGCCCGAAGTCGACCACGCCGAGGAGTTGCGCGTGGAGGTGCACGCCGGGGATGGACCACGCACCGCTGTGGACCAGGGGTGCGGTAATGGTCGAGCACACGGTGGGTTGGCGCTGGGCCAGGTTCGTAGAGGCCAGATGCGCCCTTGTGGCCAACGACTTGGCCACGACCGACTGGGAGGCTCCGGTGTCGATGACAAAACTGTGGGGTGTGCGTTGGCCGAACCGAGAGCGCACATTGAGCGAGATGTCCCCGAGAGTAAACACGACGGTGAGAGGCACGGTGGTCCCAACCTCCCCTTGTGTCAAGGCCGCGGAAGGGGCCGGACCAGTTGGCCCGCGCACGTCCGGGGGGTCGCCCTGCTTCGCCGGACCTTCCGGGTCGCCAAACGTGAGCGTCTGGGCCTTGAAGTCGAGACGCACCGCCCCGAAGCGACTCAGCACGTCGGAGCCCAGCAGCCCCACCGGCTCTCCGGCCCCACCGAAATCGGGGAGCGTGGCCGCCGCCATTGACTCTGGCGCGAGCGGCACGCCGGCCACCGACCACGACGTCACCCCGACGGGTTGCGCCGTACCGATGCAGCCGACACCGGCGAACTCGGTTGACGATCCGTCGTGGGCCAGATGCAACTGGGCGGCCAGGTGACGATCGATGATGGATTCGCCCGCCCCCGAATCGAGCACGAACGGATACGGCCCGCTCCCCCCAAGGCAGACGTTGACCATTTCGCTCACCTGGCCCGCCACGGTGCTCACGGTGATCGGGATGCGTTCGGCCCCGCCACCCAGCGCCGTTGCCCCACCGCAACCGGCTGCGGTCGACGGCAAGGCGAAGTTCACGATCGGCTCGACGCGTATGTGGCGAGCCGGAGTCTTGACGCGTGCGCCGATGAGCAACGATGCCGCCACCATGCAGGCGATCAGCGTGACCGCGGATCGATGCACCGGTTCAGGTCCGCGTCAAGGCCAGGCGCGTCGTCGCTATCCCCATGCGCACCGCCAGGACCAGGGCGGCGAAAGGGAGCATGGCCCGCCGCCAACCCGACGTCGTGCGGCCAGCGAAGCGCAGAGCCGACCGATGATGAGCCGCCATCATCTTGTAGGGGTGCCGGGCCGTACTCACTCCTTGCACGTGGGTGACGCTGGCGGCACCGGTGAACCCCACCCCCCAACCCGCCTGGTGGGCCCGCCAGCACAGGTCCATGTCTTCGGCGTACATGAAGTAGGCCTCATCGAATCCACCCAGCTCTTCCAGGGCGAGGCGCCGCGCCAGGAAGCAGGAGCCCGAGATCCACTCCGCCTCGACCACCCCGGCCCCCTCGGGTGTGCCGGGGTTGTAGCGCTGCGTGAAGCGGTTCTTCGGACGCAGCAATCCGAGCAGGGCATGGCCGGCCGCATCGACGAGCGAGGGAAAGCGACGCACCGACGGGTACACGTCCCCCTCGGGCGTCAAGATGCGCGGACCGGCGAGAGCCCAGGCCGGGTGGATTCTCCAGGACGGCACGCAGTGCTGCGAGCGCCCCTGGGTGCATATGCAGGTCCGGGTTGGCGACCATCACCCACTCGGGCGGGGCCGATGCCCCACTGAGCGCGGCCAGCCCCCGGTTCACTCCGGCGCCGAAGCCCACATTGGTTTCGGGCCGCAGGACGAGCACGGGGCTCGCAGGATCCTCCGCCACCACGGCCGCCAGAGCCCGCTCGACGCTCCCGGGCGATCCGTTCTCGACGACCACAACGGGAGCGGCGCCATCACGGATGAGGGAGCGCACACATTCGGCGAGAAGCGGGCCGGTGTCGTGGTCCACGACGACGCCTGCCAACTGACCGGGCACGGTGGGACTCAGTAGTTCTTGGTGAAACGGAAGCGCACGAGGGCGATCAGCGCACTGAAACCGTCGCGCCAGGTGATCTTCTTCCCCTCGTCCACTTCACGTCCGGCGTAGGAGATGGGCACCTCGTAAATGCGGAGTCCCCGCCGCAGGATTTTGGCCGTGATCTCGGGCTCGAAGTCGAAGCGGTCCGAGACGATCGTGATGCCCGCGATGGCCTGTGCGTCGAACAGCTTGTAGCACGTCTCCATGTCGGACAACGTCGAGCTGTACAGAAGGTTGGTGGTAAAGGAGAGGACCCGGTTGGCGAACCAGTGCAACGGCAGCATGTTCTTGCGCTCCCCGGTGAAGCGGCTCCCGTAGACGACGCGGGCCTTGCCCTTGAGCATGGGATCGAGCAAGCGTGGCCAGTCGTCGGGGTCATATTCGAGGTCGGCATCTTGGATGAGGACCAGGTCGCCCGTGGCGGCAGCCAAACCCGTGCGGATGGCCGCGCCCTTTCCCTGGTTCTGGGCGTGGGTGATCACCCGCACCGTCGAGTCCTCCAACGCCCCCAGAACCTTGTCCGAGCCGTCGGACGATCCGTCGTCGACCACAATGATCTGCAGCGTGAGCGGTAATTGGACAGCCCGCATGCGGCGGATGATCTCGCCCACGGTGGTGCGCTCGTTGAACACCGGCATGATCACCGACAGCGTCGTATAGGTCGGGCGCGGAGTGAACTCGACGGCCGGCGTATCGGGTGTCGAGTTCACCGCGCCTTCACCCGGGGAGCCAGGTACTCCATCGTCCGTAAAATGCCGGTACGCAGATCGGTCGTCGGAAACCAGCCCAGCTCTGAGGTGGCCAAGGTGATGTCGGGACAACGTCGCGTCGGATCATCGGTGGGCAGGGGTTCGAAGGTAATCGAGGATTTCGACCCCGACAATTCCAAGACGATCTGCGCCAACTCGAGAATGGTGCGCTCGTCGGGACTGCCGATGTTGACCGGCCCAACCAGTGGCGAGTCCAACAACGCAACCAGACCGGCAATCTCATCGTCCACGTAACACAAGCTCCTCGTCTGGGACCCGTCGCCGTACACCGTGAGCGGCTCTCCACGCAGGGCCTGGCTGATGAAGTTGGATACCACCCGGCCGTCCCCCGGCGCCAGTCGCGGGCCGTAGGTGTTGAAAATCCGGGCGATTCCCACATCGACCCCGTGGAAGCGATGCATGGCCATGGTCAGGCTCTCGGCGAACCTCTTGGCCTCGTCATAGACGCTGCGCGGTCCGATCGGGTCCACGTTGCCGTTGTACGACTCACGCTGGGGATGGACCAACGGTTCACCATAGATCTCACTCGTGCTGGCCATGAGGAAGCGGGCATTGTGTGCAAGGGCGAGCTCCAAGAGCCGTCGCGTGCCCTCACTGCCGACAGCCAGCGTCTCGAGAGGGCGTTCGAGATACGCTGGTGGCGACGCCGGGCTGGCCAGGTTGCAGACGGCATCGATCTTGACGTTCAAACCGAGTTCCACCTTCTCGCTCACATCGGTGACGACCAGGGAGAAGCGGGCCGAATCGAGCAGGTGGGCCACGTTGTCCCGGCTCCCGGTCGACAGGTCATCGAGACAGAGGACCGAGTCCCCCCGGGCCAGCAGGTACTCGCACAGATGCGAGCCCAAGAAACCCGCCCCGCCCGCCACCACGACGCTTCTCACCGCCGTCCGATCCCGGTATAGGCGAACCCAAGACGCCGCACGGCCGCCGGATCCAGCAGGTTCCGGGCATCGACGATGGAGGGGGCCTTCATGAGGTCCCGGACGCGACCGAAGTCGAGCCAGCGGAAGTCGTCCCACTCGGTCAGCACCACCACGACCGAGGCATCGGTGCTCGCCTCATACGGGTCCGCCCGCAAGAGCAGGTCGGAAAGATCCTCGGGCCCGGCCTCCGGCGTGGTGTCCGCGCCCTCTGCCGCCACGGGCACAGTGGGATCAAAGGCCTGCACCAGCGCGCCCAGGTCGACCAGACGGTGGGCAATCTCGAGGCTGGGGGAATCTCGACGGTCATCGGTGTTGGCCTTGAAGGTGAGGCCCCACACGGCGACGGTCACGCCGTCGACCGAACCGCCGCAGGCCGTCTCGACCTTGGCCACCACTCGAGCCAGTTGTTTCTCATTGCTGGCGATCGCTCCGGCCAGCAATGAGAAGTCATAGCCTGCTTCCCGGGCGATGTGCAGCAGAGCCCTGGTGTCCTTGGGGAGGCACGACCCACCCCAACCCGGTCCCGGATGCAAGAACTCGAAGCCGATGCGCTTGTCGTAGCCGAGGCCGAGCATGACGTCACGCACGTCGGCACCAACCTCCTCGCATAGCCCAGCCACGGCGTTCACATAACTCAGCTTGGTGGCCAAGAAGGCGTTCGAGGCGTACTTGATGGTCTCCGAGGTCGTAGCGTCGGTGACGATGAGGGGCGCACCCGTACTGGCGAAAAGGGAACCGACGGTCGCCGCCGCCTGGGCGTCATCGGCCCCTACCACGATGCGGTCCGGGTTCAGGCTGTCACGCACCGCGTTGCCCTCGCGCAGGAACTCGGGATTGGAGACGACCCGGATGTCAGTGCGACCGACGACCCGCTCGACCAGGGTGGCCGAACCCACGGGAACGGTCGACTTGTTGACCACGATGGCCCCGTGCTCGAGGAAGGGCCCAACCTCTCGGGCCGCCGCCTCCACGAAGGAGAGGTCGGCTGCGCCGTCGTCTCCTTGCGGCGTGGGCACGCACAAGAAGACGAATGTCGCCCCGACCACGGCCTCGGCGGCCGACGCAGTGAAGCGCAGGTTGCCGGCGCCGACCCCTTCGGCCACCAGATCGTCGAGGTCGACCTCGACGATGGGCATGCGTCCGCTACGCAGGGCAGCCAACCGTGACGGGTCACGTTCGGCCAACACCACCCGGTGGCCGAAGTGAGCCAGGGTGGCGGCGGTGGGAAGGCCGACGTAGCCGGCGCCGATGACGGCCACCCGTGCGACTCCGGATCGTTGGATTGCTTGCTCTTGTTCGAGGTCTTGCGTGTGGTCATCACGGTGCATCCGCCCTTTCGACGTTCAAGGCCTGGACCAATCGCGCCAGCCCGTCCTGCCAGTCGGGGAGGGCGGGTAGTCCGCTGAGTCGCAGCGCCATGTTGTCGAGCACCGAGTTGGCCGGCCGAGGGGCGGGGCGGGGCGGGTCCAAGTCGGCGGTGGCAATGGCGTGCACCCGCTCGGGATCGGCGCCCACCGCATCCAAAATGGCGCGTACGAAACCGAACCAGGTAGTGGCTCCGCTGTTGGTGACATGAAACACACCGGGCCGCTTGTCCGTACCGAGAGTGACGATTGCCGCGGCCAGGTCGGCTGTGAAGGTGGGCGAGCCATGCTGGTCGTCCACGAAGCGTAGCGGGTCCGTTCCCAGCGCCAGGCGTAAAACGGTCTTGACCATGTTGGCGCCATGGGCGCCACAGACCCATGAGGTACGCACGATGGTCGACCCGGGTGGGCACTCGCGTTCACCAGCCAGCTTGCTGGCGCCATAGACAGATCTCGGATTCGGTGCGTCCCACTCCCGATACGGACGGGTCGACGCTCCGTCGAAGACGTAGTCGGTCGAGACGTAGAGCACGTGGGCGCCCACGGCCGCCGCTGCCTCAGCCACGTTGCGGGTACCCATGGCGTTCACCGCAAACGCAAGGTCGACCTCCGTCTCGCAGGCATCGACCGCAGTCATCGCTCCACCGTGCAGCACGAGCTCGGGTTGGAAAGCACGGAAGACATATTGCACTTCAGCCCGGTCATCGACGCGCATCGTGCCGATGTCCGTCGCCAGCACCTCATCGCCGAGTCCCGGCAACGGGCCCTCGGGCCCCAGCAGGCGACAACGCCGGCCGCCCCGACGGGAACCTGTCCTTGCAGCGCATCGAGTCAGATCCCTTCCGAGCTGCCCGTCGGCCCCGGTGACAAGAATTCGCATACGAAGAGCCGGCCTCAGCCGGCGCCACCCCAACTGCCCTCGACCACGGGGGCCCGGGCACGAAGAGGCTCCCACCAAGAGCGATTGTCCGCATACCAACGCACCGTCTCGGCCAACCCGTTCTCCCAGGAGATGGTGGGCGCCCATCCCAGCTGCGCCCGGAGCTTGGACGAGTCCAGCAGGTAGCGGCGGTCGTGCCCGGGGCGATCGGGCACAATCTCCTTGAGCGACGCCGGTTTACCGAGCGTCTGGAGCACGAGATCGGCAATCTCCATGATGGAGGCCTCGACACCACTACCGACGTGGTACGTCTCGCCGATGACACCTCGCGCCAGCACCGCCTCGATGGCCGTGCAGTGGTCGCGCACGTGCAGCCACTCGCGACGGTTCTCGGTAGTGGCGTACAGCGTCAGGTTCTTGTCGTCGAGAGCCGACGTGGTGAACACCGGGATGACCTTCTCGGGGAATTGGTAAGGCCCGTAGTTGTTGGAGCAGTTGGTAATGGTGACCGGCAAGCCGTAGGTCTCCCCGTAGGCCCGCACGGCGTGATCGGCCCCGGCCTTGCTGGCGTTGTAGGGCGTGCGGGGCCGATAGGGCGAGTCCTCCGTGAAGACCTCATCGGTATCGAGGGAGAGATCGCCGTAGACCTCGCAGGTGCTGATGTGGTGGAAGCGGGCGATGCCGACCTGGCGGGCCGCTTCGAGCAGCGTCTGGGTTCCGAGCACGTTGGTCCGAAAGAAAAGGCCCGGGTCGAGAACAGCCAGGCTGTTGTGCGACTCGGCCGCGAAATGGACGACCGTGTCAATCTCCTCCTCGCGCAGGGTCTTCTCGGCCAATGGCCCGTCACAGATATCGCCGTGCACGAACGCGATCGCATCTTCGACATCATCCAAATTCGGTCGGTTGCCGGCGTAGGTGAGCGCGTCGTAGGCGACGACGTGGTCCTCAGGGTGCTGTTCGACCCAGTAGCGAACGAAATTCGACCCGATGAAGCCGGCTCCTCCCGTCACGAGAAGTCGCATAAGGGCGAAAGTGTAGTCCCCATCAGACGTTTGCTCAGCGTCAGCACCCGAAAAGGTGCCTCCCAACTGGAGCGATAGCGCTTCAGGCCGGTCGTAGATGCACGACGTCACCCGCCGTGATCGTCTGCCTGCCGGTCGCCGTCCGGACGACCAGGTGCCCGGCGTCGTCGAGCTCGACGGCCTCGCCCACGACGGCGTGGGCCGCCAGCTCCACTCGCACTCGTTGTCCCAGCGTGGCGCAGCGATGGCGCAGCTCAGCTGCCACTTCCCGACGACCCGGAGCCGTGTCGAGCAGGGCTCGACGCGACGAGAGGGCGCCCAGCAACGTCTCGAGCAACAGGTCCCGGTCCACCGGCGTCGGGCTCAGGTCGTTCAGACAGGTGCCACCGACCCCTTCGGGTCCGGGCCAGTCGACGTTGAGTCCGAGACCGACCACCACGACCCACGAGGCATCGAGGCATTCAGCCTCCGCCAGGACGCCGGCTAGCTTCGCCTCGCCCACTAACAGGTCGTTCGGCCACTTGACCACGGCTCCGACGCCGGCCACCTGCCGACAGGCTTCTGCCGCGGCCAACGTCACCGCTGCGGTGCAAAGGTGCAGTTCAGCGGGGTCAAATTCGGGCCGAAAGAGCACCGAAGCAAGGAGGGAGGCGCCCGCAGGCGACTCCCAGCGACGATCCATGCGGCCCCGCCCCGCGCTCTGATGGTCGGCCACCGCCACCACCCCTTCGAGGGCCCCTTCCCGTGCCGCGCGGCGCAGGTATGCGTTGGTCGAATCGATCTCTTCGAACCTACGCACATCCCAGATCCCGCCCCACATGGCAGACACCCTAGGGTCCGTGCAATTGTGAAGTCCCCTTCCGAGTCGAAAGGCCCTCAGTGTTGAAAAAGATCCTCATCGCCAACCGCGGCGAAATCGCCGTCCGTGTCATACGGACCTGCCGCGAGATGGGCATCGGCACCGTCGCCGTGTACTCCGACCTTGATCGAGAGGCCCTGCACGTCCGCATGGCCGACGAGGCCTACGCATTGGGTGGAGAAACTGCAGCCGAGAGTTACCTGAACACCGAGGCGATCCTCGCCGCCATTGAGCAGAGCGGAGCCGACGGCGTCCACCCCGGCTACGGCTTCTTCTCCGAGAACACCGACTTCGCCCGGGCCATCACCGACCGCGGCGTGACCTTCATCGGCCCCCCACCCGAAGCGATCGAGGTGATGGGCGACAAGATCAGTTCGCGCATCGCGGCCGAGAGGGCGGGCGTGGCGGGCGTGCCCGGCCGCTCCGAGCCCCTGACGTCACCCGACGAGGTGGTGGCCTTCGGCGAGGAGGTCGGGTGGCCGCTGGCCATCAAGGCGGCCTACGGCGGCGGCGGGCGCGGCATGAAGGTCGTCGCCTCGGCCTCCGAAGCGGCCGAAGCCATGGAGTCAGCCGCCCGCGAGGCCCAGGCCTACTTCGGCCGGCCGGAGATCTACGTGGAGCGCTACCTCGGGTGGCCGAGGCACGTGGAGATGCAGGTGCTCGGCGACACACATGGCAACACGTTGTGGCTGGGCGAGCGCGACTGCTCGGCCCAGCGTCGTCATCAGAAGCTGGTGGAGGAGAGCCCGGCTCCCGCCTTCCCCGACGAGATCCGCCGGGCCATGGGTGAGGCCGCGGTCAAGGTGTCGAAGGCCTGCGGTTATTACAACGCCGGGACGGTCGAGTTCC
The DNA here is from genome assembly GCA_963737745.1 of uncultured Acidimicrobiaceae bacterium. Classification (GTDB taxonomy): domain Bacteria; phylum Actinomycetota; class Acidimicrobiia; order Acidimicrobiales; family RAAP-2; genus Bog-473. Next base: position 334,950 of record CAVTTR010000007.1, read on the forward strand.
TCTTCCAAGACGGCGAGTTCTTCTTTTTGGAGATGAACACCCGCCTGCAGGTCGAGCACCCGGTGACCGAGCTGGTGACCGGCCTCGACCTGGTGGCCTGGCAGATCCGTATCGCCTCGGGCGAAGAGCTCACCTTCGGCCAGGACGACGTCCAGCGCAACGGTCATGCCATCGAGGTCCGCATCAACGCCGAGGACCCGAGCGGTGGCCGCTTCTCCCCCTCGCCCGGCACGATCACCAAGTTCACGGCACCTTCGGGTCCGGGTGTCCGCCTCGATGCCGGGTACGAGTCCGGCGACCTGGTCAGCCAGTTCTACGACAATCTCGTGGCCAAGCTGATCGTCTGGGCGCCCGACCGTGAAGCGGCCCGTCGCCGCATGCTGCGTGCCCTCGACGAGACGGAGATCACGGGAATTTCCACCACCATTCCGGCCGATGTGGCCATCCTCGAGCACCCAGATTTCGCCGAGGCCAAACACTCCACCAAATGGGTCGAGGAGGTGCTCGACCTGTCCCAACTGAGCGTCGCCCCGGTCGAGAGTGCGCCGACCAGCGCGGAGGATGCGCTCCCGACCGTGCAGCGTGACGTCACGGCCGAGGTCAACGGGCGGCGCTTCTCGGTGAAGCTCTGGGTGCCCGACGTCGGGACGACCGCGGCGCCCCAGGCTGGCGCCGCACGACCACGACGCTCGGCGGCGTCCGCATCTGCCGCCACCGGATCAGGTGATGTGGCCGTCCCCATGCAGGGCACGATCGTCAAGGTGCTCGTCGCCGTTGGTGACAAGGTCGAAATAGGTCAGACCATCTGTCTTCTCGAGGCCATGAAGATGGAGAACGCGGTGAACGCCGAGAAGGACGGCGTCATCAAGGAGGTACGAGTTGCCGCCGGGGCTTCGGTCGGCGCCGGCGACATCGTGGCCGTGATCGAGTAGGTGGTGAACGCCATGGATGTGGTGGACGCGCGTGAAGCGAAGGCAGGCGGCAGCGGCGGTCATTGAGGAGCGCCTGCCCGAGTTGGTGGCCCTCAGCCACTCGGTGCACTCGACGCCCGAACTGTGCTTCGAAGAGACGCGTTCGGCCCGTTCAGTCGTCGAGGCCATGCGCGCCGGTGGCCTGGAGGTCACCGAAGGCGTCTACGACATCCCGACCGCATTCGAATCGAGGTCGGGAGACGGCGAGCTCGTGATCGCCATCTGCGCCGAATATGACGCCCTGCCCGACGTGGGGCACGCCTGCGGTCACAACATCATCGCCGCCAGCGCAGTCGGGGCCGGATTGGCCCTCGCCGCGGTGGCGGACAAAATCGGCTTGCAAGTGCGCATTCTCGGTACGCCAGCCGAAGAAGGTGGAGGGGGAAAGATCTTCATGCTCGATCGTGGCGCCTTCAACGGGGTCCACGCCGCCATGATGGTGCACCCTTGGCCGACGGAGCGAATGACCGGGGCCTGCCTTGCGGTCGCCCACTTCGACGTGCACTTCACGGGCAAGGAGGCCCACGCCTCGGCCGCTCCTTGGGAGGGAGTGAATGCGCTCGATGCCATGACCATCTCCCAGGTCGCGCTCGGTCTGCTCCGTCAGCAGCTGCCGCCCGGAGACCAGGTGCACGGGGTGATCACCCGGGGCGGGGGCGCGGCCAACGTCATCCCGGCCGCCATCACGGGACGCTTCATGGCTCGCTCTCGCACCATCGACGGGCTCTCGGCGCTCGAGGCGCGGGTCCGAGCCTGTTTCCAAGCGGGCGCACTGGCCTCGGGCTGCAGCGTCCGCTACGAGAAATTATCCCCCGACTACTCGCACATGGAAGCGGATCCCGACTTGGTGGCGGCGTACCGAGTGAACGCCGAGTCGCTCGGCCGGACCTTCGAAGCCGACGATGCCGACACGCCCCTCCCGACCTTCTCGACCGATATGGCCAACGTCTCCCTGGCGGTCCCCACCATCCACCCTCTGATCGGGATTGAGACGGGCGGGGCCGTGAACCACCAGCACGAGTTCGCGGCGGCCTGCATCACTCCTTCGGCCGACGCGGCCGTGCGTGACGGGGCCCTCGGACTGGCTTGGACGGCGATCGACGCTGCGACTGATGCTTCATTGCGAGACCGGCTGCTGCACTCATGATGCCCCTGCGCTCGTGATCCCCCTGCGCTCGTGATCACCGAGCACGCCATCCTGCCGGTGATCCCCGGTCAAGAGGCTGCATTCATCGAGACCATGGACAAGGCCAAGACGATCATCGCGTCGGCGCCGGGGTTCATCTCGCTGCGGGTGGAGCGTTGTATCGAACAACCGAGTTCCTTCCTCCTCCTGGTGGAGTGGGAATCGCTCGAGGCCCACATCGAGGGCTTCCGCACGTCCGACGCCTTCGCGGAATGGCGCGCCTTGCTGCACCACTTCTATGACCCTTTCCCCGTGGTCGAGCATTTCGAGACTGTCGCCACGGCCTGAGCCTTTGCCGCCGGCATGACCCCATCGACCGAATGGCAGGCACGCGTGGCTCGGGCCATCGGCCCGATCGAGTGGATCCGTTCGCTCGGAACCAGCGTCTGGATGGTCGAGGCAGGTGGACGAAGGCTGGTCGCCAAATGGGGGCCGGGCACCCTCGATGAGGCCGACGGGCTCAGGTCCCTCAGCGCGGTGCCGGGTGCTCCTCCGGTGCCTCACGTGGAATTCGTCGACGCCGATCTCGTTGGTGACTGCCGCCGTCGATCAAGGGCCACGCAATGCCGCCAGCGAAGAAGCGCTCGGCCGTGACCTGGCGGCATTGCACCGCGCCCCGTTCCCCCATTGGGGCGGAGGGTCATCATGGGTGGGCAGGTGCCCGGTCGATCCGTCGGCTTGGCCTGAGGGCTCGAGCTTCTACGGGGAACGGCTCAGCGAGTTGGCGCAGCGCTGTGGCCTCGAGCAAGCCGTGGCCGGCGTCATCGGCCGGTTGGGTGAGCTCCTGCCACCCGGTGGTCCATCGCTCCTCCATGGCGACCTGTGGTGGGGCAACGTGCTCTTCGGCGCCGACGGTCGCGGATGGCTCATCGACCCCTCGGTCCATGGGGGTCACCCCGAGGAGGATCTCGCCATGTTGGGTCTGTTCGGCCACGTGCCAGACCGGCTCCTGCGGGCTTACATGGAGATCAACCCGTTGCGCCCCGGCTGGACGGAGCGTGTCGCGCTATTCCAGCTTTACCCGCTGCTCGTGCATGCGGTGCTCTTCGGCGGCAGCTATCGGGCGCAGGCGGAGGAGGTGGCGCGGCGATTCGTCTGAATGGACAGCGTGCACCGCTGGAGGCGGTGCGCGGCCCTCACGCGTTCGATGGGGAAATGAACATGTCGAGGCAGGCATCGAGCCCGATGATCTCGATGTCGTCCCGGCGATGCTCTTGCCACATTGTTCGGTCCATGCGCACCCGGAGGATGCGATCGGGCTTACCCCTTCGGAGTTCACGGGCCTCGCCGTTGTCGACATAACCCACCGACCGCGACGTGGCCAGGGAAGGGACGTTGTCGTGGAAAGCCCCGCTGCGCGCCTCTTGGGCTCCGAGCCCTTCGAAGGCCAGGTGCAACATGGCCTGGCGCATCTCCTTGCCGAAACCCTGGCCCTGGAACGCTCGGCCCAACCATGAACCGGTCTCGACCGCGCGCAGAGCACCGAAATGCTCAGCCATCATGCCCTGGACGCCCACAACGTGGCCCTCGACGTACACCGCCCCCGTGAAGGACCATTTGTCCGACGACCATTCGGCCCGCTCCCGCCACCAGAACTGCGCTGACTCGCGGGCCCTTTGCGCCGCCGGCACATCAGTGAAGGGCGTCGTGAACGGCATGACGGCGGGATCGTGGATGCCCGCGTCGATCAAGGCAATGAGCGAGCCGAATTCGTCCTCTCGGGGCAGTCGCATCTCGATGCGAGGCGTACGGACAACCAAGTCGAACAACGGCCAGAACGGTGTCGACGGCGACGGCGAGTCAGTCACGTTCAACCCCCTGGGGAGTAGACCCCGAACTCGCCACGGAGCACATCGGACACTTCGCCCAACGTCGCCATGGCAGCCAGCGCCTTCTTCATCGGGACGAGCAAGTTCCCCTCACCGCGGGCCGTCACGGCAATGTCGGACAGCGCGGCATCGACAGCCGCCTGGTCACGAGCAGCCCGCACCGACTTCGTGCGATCGATCTGCGTCTGCTGCAACGTGACGTCGATCGGGAAGACCTCAGCCGCCTCGCTCTCCGCATCGGTGAAGCGATTCACGCCCACCACGACCTTCTCGCCGCTATCCACCGCCTTGGCAAAGCTGTAGGCGGCACTCTCGATCTCGTTCTGCATGAAACGAGCCTCGATTGCCGCCACCGCACCCCCCAACGCGTCGATCCGCTCGAGATACTCGTTCGCCGCTTCCTCCACTTGGTCGGTCAGCGACTCTACGAAGTAGGAGCCGGCGAGAGGATCGACGGTATCGGCCATCCCGGACTCGAAACCGACGATTTGCTGGGTCCGCAGGGCGATTTTGGCGGCCCGCGTGGTCGGAAGGCCGAGTGCCTCGTCGAAGCCGTTGGTGTGCAAGCTCTGCGTGCCGCCCAAGGCGGCCGCCAGGGACTGCAGGGTGACGCGCACGATGTTGTTCTCTGGCTGCTGAGCGGTCAGCGTCGACCCGCCGGTCTGCGTGTGGAAGCGGAGCATCTTCGACCGGGGGTCTTTGGCCCCGAAACGCTCGGTCATGATGCGGGCCCACATCCGCCGGGCGGCGCGGTATTTAGCAACCTCTTCGAAGAGGTTGTTGTGGGCGTTCCAGAAGAAGGAGAGCCGAGGAGCAAAGGCATCAATGTCCATGCCGGCGGCAATGGCTGCCTCGACGTAGGCAATCCCGTTGGCCAAGGTGAAGGCGATCTCCTGTACCGCCGTCGAACCCGCCTCACGGATGTGGTAGCCCGAGATCGAGATGGTGTTCCAGTTCGGCAGGTTGGCGGCGCAATACGCGAACGTGTCGACGACCAACCGCATGGATGGGCGGGGCGGGTAGATGTAGGTCCCCCGTGCGATGTACTCCTTGAGGATGTCGTTCTGAATCGTCCCGCGGATCTTGTTCCCCGGGACGCCCTGCTCTTCTGCGACGAGTTCGTAGAGCAACAGGAGGATGGCGCCGGTGGCATTGATGGTCATGGACGTGGTGACCGTGTCCATGGGCAGATCAGCCATGAGGAGACGCATGTCGGCCAGCGAATCGATGGCGACCCCCACCTTTCCCACCTCACCCTCGGCCCGCGGATGGTCCGAGTCGTACCCCATCTGGGTGGGGAGGTCGAAGGCGCACGAAAGGCCGGTCTGGCCGGCCTCGAGGAGGAACTTGAACCGCTCATTGGTCGATTCGGCCGATCCGAAACCGGCGTACTGGCGCATCGTCCAGAGCTTCGAGCGGTACATCTCGGCGTGCACGCCACGCGTGTAGGGGAACGAACCGGGCTCACCCAGCTTCGTTTCGGGATCCCACTGGGCGAGATCGTCGGCCCTATAGACCGGTCGGATCTCGATTCCAGAATCCGTTCTGCGCTCTTCTGTGTCCTTCGTTTCCGGTGTCACTCGTACGAGACTACGGACGACAGACCTCCACGGCCACGACGGCGCGCGCTGGCAGCGACCTGTGCCCCCGCTGAGACTTTGGAAAATGACGACTCATCGGGCACGTCCACCCCTAAAATTTCTATTCATGCTCCTGCGGTGGCGCTGGTCTCTCGTGGTCGTTCTGGCCGCCATTGTGCTCGGGGGCTTCATGCCGCAGGCGTTCCTGACGGGTGCCCGTGCCGTCACCAGCCCCATCGCTCTCACGCCCGCCGGTCCGCCCACCTTCCCCTCGGGATGCACGGGCACCAGCTGCAGCAAGAGCGCACCGGTGGCCCCCACCCCCGTGCTCACCATCGCCGGGCTGGCTGGTTTGGTGGCGATCGTGCTCAAGCATTCGGGTGGTCGCTTCTCGAGGCGCATCCGCAACTTCGCCTTCAGACTCCCCTCTGGGACGGTCACGCCGTTATTCCATCCCCCGCAGGTGGCCGCGCCAGCTTTTCTCACTGCCTAAGCAGGTTTCTGACTGCCTGAGCAGTTTCTGGTTTCAGCAGTCTCCCGATTCATTCAGGCAGCACGACCTCGTGGCACCGACCCGCGCTCTCGCGCTCGCCGGCCCCACGCCTTTCATCCTTTTTGAGGCGCCCCTTCACGCGCCCACACCATTCACGGAGAACACACATGTCGAAAAACCCTCTAGGCCCACGCGGCCAAACCAACCAAGCCTCCCCCCCAACCGACAAACCACGCTCACCCACCAAGAAATCCACTGACAATCGAAGAAGATTCGCCGAACGTCAGGCCGCAAGGGAACGGGCCGCCGCGCAGGCCGCCCGAAGACGTCGCAACCGACTGCTCGGGTTCGGTTCGATCGTCCTCGCCGTGGTCCTCATCGTCGTGCTCGTCGTGGTGAAAGTTGGGGGTGGCGGGGGATCAACGGGTGCTTCGGAGGTCTCACCGGCTGCGGGCACGACCATTCCAGCCTCCATCACCACGAAGATGGCGTCCATCCCACTCAGCACGCTGGTGGACGCGTCGAGCAGCGGAGTGACGACCTCCCCGACGGCCATCAGCGATCCCAAGCTGACGGTCAACGGGAAACCGGACCTGCTCTATATCGGGGCCGAATTCTGTCCGGTGTGCGCCACTGAACGTTGGGCCATGTACGTGGCCCTTTCGAAGTTCGGAACGTTCACGGAACAGCCCGGACAGATCCATTCAGCGGTCCAGGACGGGGACATCCCCACGTTGACGTTCTACAAGTCCACGTACAGCAGTCCGTACTTCACCTTCACCCCGGTGGAGACCACGACCAACCAGCCTGCCGGGGATTACTACGTGTCCCTGCAGACGCCCAACGCGGCCCAGCAAAAGCTTTGGACCTCGCATACCGACCAGTCGTTCCCCTGGGTTGACTTCGGGGGAAAGATGGAACTCACGAGCGCCCAGTACGACCCCTCTGTGCTCGAAGGAGTCTCCTTCGCCACCATCGCGAAGGACATCGGAAACAACTCGACGGTCATCGGGGCCGACATCGACGCTTCGGCCAAGGTGCTCATACAGACCATCTGCAGCACGTTGACCGACAACCAACCGGCTTCGGTCTGCAGCGCGGTGGGCAATGGGTGAGCCTCGGTATCCCCGCTGGGCCGGCCTGCTGGGAACAGCAGCCAGCCTGGCCGGCCTGGGCGTCGCCGGCTATCTGACCTATGAGCACTTCACCGGCTCGACCAGCCTGGTCTGTTCCGACAAAGGCGCCATCAACTGTCTCGCCGTCACGACCAGCTCCTATTCGAAGGTAGTGGGTGTTCCCGTTGCCGTCCTGGGTCTGATCTTCTTCGCCGTGATGCTGTTCTTCCAGCTTCCGCCCGTGTGGAAACGGGCCAACCCCGTGCTCGGCCGCGCCAGATTGGCGTGGGCAGCCGTGGGTTTGGGAACGGTGGTGTACCTGCTCTACACCGAGCTGTTCAAGATTGACGCCATCTGCCTGTGGTGCACTGCGGTGCACGTACTGACATTGGGGCTCTTCGTCTCCACCGTGCTCGCCACCATGAACTCTGTGGGCATCACGGACACGGAGGACACCGACGAGTTTGAACGTTCGCTCTCACCGTGACGGCATTCCGCCGTGGTGCGCTCAGGCTCCGTACATGAGCGAGCCGGGCGTCGTCAGCAACTCGCCGGACTCCAACCACGTTTTAAGCCCCGAGAGAATCATGGGCCAGCCGCCGTAGAGTTGCTCGTTGGCACCCTCGCGTAACTGATCATGAATGACCGTGAGTTGGCATGAATCCTCGACTTGCGTGATCTGCCACGTCACCCGCGACGCACCCTCACTCTTCACGTCTTCGCCCCAGAGGGCGGTCATGGTGTGCACCAGTCGATGCGGCGGGTCGACCTCGAGGACCTCGCCCCCACCAAGGAGCATGTCGACCTCGGGCACTCCCATGTGCAGCGGGGAGCCAACCTGCCAATCCGAAATGACGCCGGCTCCGAAGTTGTACTTCTTGCGGATCTCGGGGTTGGTGATCGCCTCCCAGAGGCGCTCGGGGGTGGTGCGGATATAGATCTCGAATACCTTCTCCATCTGACGCTCCAGTCCTTTCTTGAGGTCGCTGAGCCCGGCCGCCCACGGCTCGGCGTACTTGCTCACCCAACGGTCGTGGACGAGCCGGATCGGGACGGGGTTCAGGAAATGGAGCTTCTCCCGACCGTGACGCCGGGTCACCACCAGCCCTGCCTCTTCGAGGAGCTTGAGGTGCTTCATGACCCCGAAGCGCGTCATCTCGAAACGCCCTTCTAGCTCACCCAAGGTCTGTCCGTCCCTAAGAAAGAGCTCATCGAGCAGGCTGCGTCTCGTCGGATCGGCGAGGGCCCTGAACACATCGTCCACGACAGCATGTTAGGTGACCATTTGGTCACATGTCAAGCACTCAGCGATTTACAAATCGATGGGGCCGCTCGGGCCGGCAAGGAAGCGGGTCAGCTCGGCCTCCTCGGCCTCGTCGGCTGCGTCGAGCTGGCGGTCGATGCGCACCGCCTTACGCTCCTCCAGGCGCATCCAGCCCAGGGCGACGGGGATCATGGGCCAGAGCATCAGGGTGTCCCCGGCCACCCACATCAGCACGCCGCCGATGTGGAGATCGTCGACGAGCCCCGGTCCCCAGGTGCGATGGAAATTGAGATAGGCCGGAAACAACTCGTGCACCTGCTGGTCCAGCGAGAGGCCGGTGAAGGTGTCGATCGGAATAGCCAAGAAGAGATATCCGAACTTCAGCGCTGGGTGCAGGCGATAGCAGTTGGGGTCGGCACCGAAAATCTGGCGCCAGAACATGTACCCCAAGACAAGGAAGATCAGGTGCTCGACATTGTCGATCGCCGGGTGCTCGAGGGTGTAGTTGTACCAAACGGTCAAGTGGGTGATCGGGATGAGAACGGCGTAGGCCACGAAGGCAACGCCCGGGTGACCGAGGACGCGCGCCGTGCGCGAGCGCAGGACGGCACTCAGGCGGGCATGGACCGTGCCGGTCGTCGCCCACCAGGCCAGTTTGATGGGTGACGAAATAGCGAAGAGAGGGGCCGCCACCATGATCAAGAGGAGGTGCTGGACCATGTGGTCCCAGAACAGCTCTTGTTGGTAGACGCCGATGAAGCTGAATACCGAGATGGCGGTGGTGACCAAGCCGCCCAGGAAAGCCGCGGTCCGGGTAGCCGGCCAGGGGTGACGGGGGTGGAGTCGGTCGGACCGTCGCACTCCCCAGATGTAGAGCACGAGCGCACCCACGATCAGCACGACCGGAATGGCGTTGAAGGTTGTCGAGAGCAGTTGACTTCCCTGCAGCGGCGGCAACGAGGCGGCGGCCAGCAGGTTCGTCATGCGCGTCCACCGTACAGCGACCCCTCTGGGGTCACCAGATCAGGGTCAGCCGTGTTGCCAGAACCGTTGGCCCAGGCCGCGCTTGCCGTAAAACGCGACCGCATCGAGCTCCGCCAGTTCGGCGTCCGACATCCGCCACCCCAGCGCGCCCGCGTTGTCCTCAGCCTGGTGTCGATTTTTGGCACCGGGAATCGGGATCGAACCCTTGGCGATGAGCCAGGCCAAGGCGACCTGGCTCGGTGTGCGATCCCCGTGGGCGGCGCCGATCCGTCGCAGGACCTCGACCACCTTGTCCACCTCGGCCATCGGGTGGGCCGAGAAGGTACGCGACTTCGGGGGTGGGTTGGCCGCAGAATATTTGCCGGTCAGCCGACCCTGGCCGATCGGTGAATATGCCAACGGAACGACGCTCAGTTCACGACAGCACTCGAGCAGGCCCACCTTTTCGGGCATGGCGCGCAGGAGCGAGAACTCGATCTGGTTGGTGGCCAGACGCAGCCCGCGCTGGCGCAGTGCGGCGTCCATCGATCTGGTCTCTTTCACCGAGTAGTTCGAGACACCGACGGCCTTGATCAGCCCCTCGGCGTGCGCGGCCGCCAAGGCGTCGGCCAAGGCATTGTGCGAGCGCAGCGAGATCGGTCCATGAATCTGATAGAGGTCGATCGAGTCGATCCCCAGCCGTTCGCGCGACGCCCTGGCCGAGCGCACGAGGGCGGGCGTGACGGCCAGCTTCCATGGAACCGGCATGAACTTGGTGGCGATGGCCACCTTCTCTCGCACCGAAGGATCCTCGGCCAGGAGTCGACCGATGATGCGCTCGCTCTCCCCGCCTCCGTAGACCTCGGCCGTATCGAAGAGGGTGACGCCGGCTTCGATGCATGCCTGCCACGCGTCGCGGATGGTCTCTTCGCCATACGAGGTGTCGTAGCCGCCCATGCCCCAGGTGCTCTTGTCGCCCCAGGCCCAGGTGCCGACCCCGAGGGGCGGCACCGATACGTCGGACCCCGAGAGCGTGATGCGATCGCCGGCTTGGGGCACCGCGACGTCATGCATGTGGCCGCCTCAGTGCGCGTGCGGCATGCAGAGGTCGTCGTACTCCGCGATCACGATCTCGCCCGCATCGGGCCCACAGGCCGGGCAGGCGGGGTCACGCCGCACCTTGAAGGTGCGGAACGACTGCTCCAGCGCGTCGTAGGACAGGAGTCGACCGACCAGGGGGTCGCCAAGGTCGAGCAACATCTTGATCGCTTCGATCGCTTGGATCGACCCGATGATCCCGGGCAGCACGCCCAATACACCGGCCTCGGAGCACGAGGGCGCCAGTTCGGCCGGCGGTGGCTCGGGGATGAGGCAGCGGTAGCAGGGCCCGTTGTAGGGGTCGAAGACGGTGGCCTGGCCCTCGAAGCGGAAGATCGAGCCGTGCACGACCGGAATCCGCTTGAGCAGCGCGGCATCGTTGACGAGATACCTCGTGGGGAAGTTGTCCGTCCCGTCCACGATGACGTCGTAGCCGTCGATGACGTCGAGAACGTTGTCGGCGCCCAGGCGCACGTCGTAGGTGACGACGTTCACGTCTGGGTTCAGTGCCGTGAGCGTCTTCTTGGCCGAGTCAACCTTGCGGTCACCGACCCGATCCATGTTGTGCAGGATCTGGCGCTGCAGGTTCGACTCGTCGACCACGTCCATGTCGATGATCCCGAGAGTGCCGACGCCCGCGGCCGCCAGGTACAGCGCGGCGGGCGATCCCAATCCACCCGCGCCGAGCAGCAGCACCTTGGAATCGAGCAGCTTGAGCTGTCCGGTTTCGCCGATCTCGGGCAGCAGTATGTGGCGCTGATAGCGGTTGCGCTGAACCGGGCTCAACGTGCGGGGAGCGGCCCAAGGGCGGCCGTCGTCCTTCCACTTGTTGAAGCCGCCGACCAGTGATTGGACGTCGGTGTAGCCCAGGTCGCCCAGCGTCTTGGCGGCAAAGGCGGAGCGGACGCCACCGGCGCAGTAGACGACGACAGGCCCGTTCTTGTCCGGGAGCTTGCCCTCGACCTGGAATTCGAGGTGGCCGCGGGGGAGGTGCACGGCGCCGGGGAGGGCTCCCTGCTCGTACTCGTCGGGCTCCCTCACATCGAGGAATGTGGTGCCACCCTCGCTCAATATCGCTTCGGCGTCGGGCGGGTCAACCTCTCGGATGGCCTTCTTTGCTTCGTTCAGAAGATCTCGTGGTGTGGGCATTCTCTACCTCCAAGTGGTGAAACACTACCAGCGGGGTCAACATTCCCTCATTGGATTCTGGTCCGGCCAGGCCCCTCTGGAAAACTGCCGGCATGGAGCTCCACGAGGCCATCCGTCGCCGAGCCATGGTCCGGAGCTACGCCACCGACCCTGTCGATCCCGGGGTGGTCGACGCCATCGTTCAGGCGGCCTTGCGCGCGCCGAGCGCCGGCAATACGGCTGGAACCTCTTGGGTCGTCCTCTCCGGTCCCCGCCAAACAGCCGCCTACTGGGAGGCCACGACCGACGAGGCGTGGCGGAAGAGCAGCCCTCGGGCCGCTGGGTTGCGCCGGGCCCCGGTGATCCTGCTGGCCTATGCCTCGGCCGAGGAGTACGTGGCCCGTTACGCCGAACGTGACAAGGCGGACCCGCGCTTGGGCTCGAGCGACACCGAGTGGCCCGTGCCCTATTGGACCGGTGACGCCGCCTTCGGGGTCATGACGGTGTTATTGACGGCCGTCGAGGCCGGGCTGGGTGCGTGCATTTTGGGCAATTTTCGGGGCGAGTACGAGCTCGCCCAGGCTTTGTCCGTCCCCCCGTCGTGGCGCCTCTTCTGCGCCGTCACGCTCGGCCGCCCCGACGGGCAGGACTACCCGTCCCGCTCGCTTAACCGTGAGCGGCCCGATCCGAGCGAGCGCATCCACCACGGCTCGTGGTAGGCGCTCGGCGAGAATGCCGCATCGCGGTAGGAGCCTGAGAGCAGCCTGAGGGGCCTCCCCCGACACTTCGTTTTCGCGAAAGCATGCGGACCCGTTCGGTTAATGGACGCGATCAGGTCGGCAGCGTCAGACGCAGAAAAATTAACCTGACCGCACCGCATGCTTTCTCAAAAACTATGTGCCCGGTCGGCCCGGTCGGCCCGGTCGGCACGGCCGGCCCGGATTGCTCACCCCCCGGCGGGCGCCTCGCGGGACAACCGGTGCTCGGGTCCCTCTTGCCAGCGCGCCATCGCCCACAAAAGGTCCGAGAGGCGGTTGAGGTAGGCGAGCACATGCGACCCCTCCGTGGGCTCTCCTACCGCCAATCGCTCGGCCCGACGCACAATGGTGCGGGCCAGATCGAGCGCGGCGGCCATGGAGTTCTCGCCCGGGATCACGAAGTCGCTCGGCATGTCAAAGCGCTGCAAGAGGTCGTCGATATCCCGCTCCAGCACAAGGACCATCTCGTCGGTCACGAGCGTCGAGCCGGCCACCAGCTTGTGGCGATTGGCGGGAGCCGTCGCCACCTCGGCCATCAAGACGTAGAGATCACGTTCCAGCGCGGTCAGGCGTCGGTTCACGTCGGATCCCGGTGCCGACTGGGCCCGCGCGATTCCGAGGGCGGCCTGCGCTTCGTCGACGACACCGTTGATCTCAATGGCGGCAGAATCCTTGCGCACGCGACCGCCGTAGTAGAGCCCGGTTGTTCCGTCGTCGCCGGTCTTGGTATAGATCCTCGGGGGCACCACGACGGGATGCTATCGGGGCCGGTACAAAGCGCCTAGACCTCGCCGGTATCCTTGTGGGCACCATGTCGCGCTCCCCGGAACTGCTCGGTCGTCTGGACCCCGCTGCCTCCACCTACCTGCAGGCGCTCAGGGAGAGGGTCCTCATCTTCGACGGCGCCATGGGGACCAACCTGCAACTGCTCGGCCTGACCGCCGACGATTTCGGCGGCGCCGACCTCGAAGGCTGCAACGAGATCCTGATCAGCACCCGCCCCGATCTCATCGCCCAGGTCCACCGCTCGTTTTACGAGGTGGGGTGCGACATCGTCGAGACGGGCACATTCGGCTCGTCCTCGGTGGTGCTGGCCGAGTACGGCCTGGCCGACCAGGCCCGCGAGATCAGCCGCGCCGGAGCGGAGATCGCCACATCCGTGGCAGCTGAGTTCGCAACCCCGGAACGTCCGCGCTGGGTGGCAGGCAGCATGGGCCCCGGGACCAAGTTCCCCACCCTGGGGCAGATCCCCTATGCCGATCTGCGTGATGCCTACGAGGAACAGGCACTGGGGCTCCTCGAGGGAGGAGTCGATTTTCTCCTGATCGAAACGGTCTTCGACTTGCTCTCGGCCAAGTCGGCCATCAACGGCGCCCGCCGAGCCATGGTGGCCCTCGACCGGATCGTGCCGCTTCAGGTACAGGTGACGATCGAGCTCACCGGCCGCATGTTGCCCGGCACCGAAATCGCGGCCGCTCTCACGGTGCTCAGCGCCATGCAGGTCGACGTGGTGGGCCTGAACTGCGCCACCGGACCGGTCGAGATGAGCGAAGCCCTGCGGCACCTCGCGTCGGCCAGTCTCGTGCCCATTGCCTGTGTTCCCAATGCTGGACTCCCTTCGGTCGTGGACGGCCACATGCATTACGACCTGACGCCCGAGCAGCTGGCGGACCATCTCCACCGCTTCGTCACCGAATTCGGCGTCTCGGCCGTCGGTGGTTGTTGCGGCACCACGCCGGCCCATCTGGCCGCGGTGGTTGCACGCTGCGCCAACGCCACACCCGTCGTGCGCCACCCCGTTGAAGAGCCCTCGGCCGCCTCCATCTACACCGCCGTCCCCTTCCGGCAGGACACGTCGTTTCTCGTCGTGGGCGAGCGCACCAACGCCAACGGCTCCAAGCGCTTTCGCGAGGCCATGCTCGAAGCGGACTGGGACTCCTGCGTGGGTATGGCCCGCGACCAGATCAAGGAAGGCGCGCACGTGATCGACGTGTGCGTCGACTACACCGGCGCTGACGGCGTGGCGGACATGACCGAAATCGCCAGCCGGTTCGCCACCCAAGCGAGCGTGCCGCTCATGGTCGACTCGACCGAGGGGCCCGTGGCGCGGGCCGCCCTCGAATGGATCGGCGGACGCCCGATTCTCAACTCGGTCAACCTCGAGGAGGGTGATGAGCCGGGCACCCGGCTCGACACCTTCCTGCGCCTGGCTCGCGAGTTCGGCGCCGCCGTGGTCTGCACGTGCATCGACGAGGAGGGTCAGGCGCGCACGGCCGAATGGAAATTGCGCGCCGCACGCAACATCCGCGACATCGCCGTCGAGCGCTACGGCCTCGCGCCCGAAGACCTTCTCTTCGACCCGCTGGCCCTGCCGCTCTCGACCGGCATGGAGGAGAGCCGGAACGACGGGATCGAAACCATTGAGGGCATACGGTCCATCAAGGCCGAACTCCCTGGCGTCTCTACCATTCTCGGACTGTCCAACGTCTCCTTCGGTCTGAACCCCGCTGCACGCCAGGTGCTCAACTCGGTCTTTTTGCACGAGTGCGTCGAGGCCGGGCTCGACTCTGCCATCGTGCATGCCTCCAAAATTCTCCCGCTCTCTCGCATTGAAGAGCGGGCCAAGGAGATCAGCCTCGACCTGGTCTACAACCGGCGTACTGAGGACTACGACCCGCTGCAAGAGCTTCTGGCCCTCTTCGACGGAGTCAAGGTCAATGCGGGGAATGAGGACGCCCACCTCGATTGGCCCGTGGACCAACGCTTGTCACAGCGCATCATCGATGGCAACCGCAACGGACTCGAGGATGACCTCTCGGAGGCGCTGGAGTCCGGGCTGGCGGCGTTGGCCATCGTCAACGATGTTCTTCTCGAAGGCATGAAGGTCGTGGGGGAACGCTTCGCCTCCGGAGAGATGCAGTTGCCCTTCGTCTTGCAGTCGGCCGAGACAATGAAGTCCGCCGTGGCGTTTCTCGAGCCTCACATGGAGAAGTCCGACCAGGGCGGCAAAGGAACCGTCGTGCTCGCCACCGTCAAGGGGGATGTGCACGACATCGGCAAGAACCTCGTCGACATCATTCTGACCAACAACGGCTACGAGGTGATCAACCTCGGCATAAAGATCGGCATCAACGAGATGATCACCGCCGCCGAGGAACACAAGGCCGACGCCATCGGCATGAGCGGCCTGTTGGTGAAGTCGACCCTGATCATGCGCGAGAACCTGGTCGAGCTGAACCAGCGCGACCTGGCGGACTTTCCCATCCTGCTGGGCGGGGCCGCCCTGACGCGCACCTACGTCGAGCGCGATCTTCGAGAGATCTACGACGGCCGGCTCTTTTACGGCCGTGACGCCTTCGAAGGTCTCCGGACAATGGACCGCTTGGTGGAACTCAAGAAGTCCGGCGAGCACGACCCGCTCTTCGGCCGGGAGATCTCCAAAAAGAACGTGCCCAAGCGCAGCCGCCTGGAGCCACAGGACACCGGACCGGTGGAAGGCCAACCGGCCCGCTCCTCCGTGGCTGCCGACAACAAGCTGTTTGTCCCGCCCTTCCTCGGCCCCCGGGTGGCCAAGGGCATCCCCATCGACGACATCGCCGAGTACCTGAACCTGACCGCACTCTTCCGCAACCAGTGGGGTTTCCGCCCCGAGAACGGCGAGGACGACACCGAGTTCAAGGACCGAGTGCGGTCCGTGTTGCGCGAGGAGATGGCCAAGGCCAAGGAGGGCGACCTCCTCATCCCCCAGGTCGCGTACGGCCACTTCGCCGCCAACGCAGAGGGGAACGACCTCATCATTTGGAAGGACGAGGCGCGCAACGCTGAGTGGATGCGCTTCACCTTCCCCCGCCAGCGCAAGGAGCCCTGGCTCTGCATCGCCGACTTCTTCCGCTCGACGGACTCGGGCGACGAAGACTTCGCCAGCTTCATGCTGTGCACCATCGGTCATCGGGCCTCAGAGGAGGCGGCGCGACTCAAGGAAGAGAACCGCTACACCGACTACCTGTTCCTCCACGGGCTCGGCGTAGAGATGGCCGAAGCCACGGCCGAGTACTGGCATCACCGGGTCCGTGAGGAACTCGGATTCGCCGACCAGGACGGCCCCTCACTGGCCGGCCTGTTCCGCCAGACCTACCGGGGCGGACGCTACTCGTGGGGCTATCCGGCCTGCCCCGATCTCACCGACAATGCCAAGGTCGTCGAGCTCCTCGGGGGTGACCGCATCGGGGTGACGGTGAGCGAGGGATTCCAGATGGAGCCCGAGCAGACCACCGACGCCATCATCTGCCACCACCCTGAGGCCAAGTACTTCGTGGCCTGAGCCTGGTCGGTATCGCCCCCGGCTATCGGGCCCTGACCGTCACCGGGACCCGGAACGGTGCGGCCACTGCGGCCTGGTGCGCGTCCCGGGCGTGATAACTCGACCGTGTGAGCGGGGAGGCCTCCACGTGTGGCACCCCGAGCTCGTCACCGATCCGCTTGAGGCGATCGAACTCCTCGGGCTCCCAATAGCGAGAAACCGGCAGATGCTGAGTGCTCGGGCGCAGGTACTGCCCGATGGTGATGATCGACACCCCGACGGCCCGTAGGTCGGCCATGGTGGCCACGACCTCGTCCTCGCTCTCACCGAGCCCGACCATGAGACCCGACTTGGTCACCAAGCCCGCAGCGCCGGCCCGGGCCAGCAGGGCCAGGCTGCGGGCGTAGCCGGCCGAGGGTCGCACGGCTCGCTGCAGCCGGGCCACCGTCTCGATGTTGTGATTGAGCACGTCGGGGCGGGCCGCGAAAATTGTGGCCAGTGAGTCTGCATCACCACGACAGTCAGAGATGAGCACTTCGACCGTGGTGCCCGGGGTGCGGGCGCGAATGGCGGTGATGGTCTGTGCCATGGCGCCCGCCCCGCCGTCGTCCAGGTCGTCGCGGGCGACGCAGGTGACCACGGCGTGGGCCAAGCCCATGCGTGCCACGGCCTTCGCCACGCGCTCGGGCTCGTCGGGAGAGAGCGCCAGAGGATGCCGGGTGTCCACCTGGCAGAACCCACAGGCGCGGGTGCAGCGCTCCCCGTTGATCATGAAGGTGGCCGTACCCTGCGACCAGCATTCGTAGATGTTCGGACAACCGGCCTCTTCGCACACCGTGGCCAGACCGAGGTCGTGCACCGTCTTGCCGAGGGCAAGGTATTCGTGGCCCATGCGCACCGGGACACGCAGCCACTCCGGCTTGCGCTGTGAAATCTCCAATCCCGCCTCGGGCGCGACGCCGGCCTGACGCAAACGCCGCAGCAGTGGTCGTTCGACCTCAACCGGTCTGCCGCCCGATGGGACGGCATTGCCGGCGGCGCCCGTCACGACATTCTGGCGGTCCACCGCGCCCGGGCCGAACACCTCGGCGGCGCGGGCTATGAAAGCCTCGACCACGGTCGCCATTGGCACATCGATGCCTTCTGCCCGCAGCGACGTCACGCCACGGTCGGCAATCCCACAGGGGACGATGTGATCGAACATGGCCAGGTCGCATTCGACGTTGAGGGCGACGCCGTGCAGCGTTCGTCGTTGACCCGAGGCGTTTCGCACGGTGCGCACGCCGATGGCAGCGATCTTTCGCGGACGTGGGCCGTCGGCGTCGACCCATACGCCCGGGTACTTGCCCACCAAGGTCGTGCCCGGCAGACCGACGTCGGTCAACGTCGCGATGAGGATCTGCTCGAGGCGGTGCACGTGGGCGGTCCCCGACGACAGCGCATCGGGCACGGAGATGATCGGGTAAGCCACGAGCTGTCCGGGACCGTGGTACGTCACATCCCCGCCGCGGTCGGTCTTCTCCAAAGTGGCCCCTACCAACTGGGCATCGACGAGCACGTGCGAGGGGTCGGCGTGCGCGCCCAACGTGAAGACATGCGGATGTTGGAGGACCAACAGGTAATCGTCATCGGTGCCGTGCGCCAGCGCGTGCTGCAGCGCGAACGCCTCATGGTAGGGAACACTTCCCAGCGTCCGGACGTGGAGCACGGCAAGGGGCCTAGAGCTCGTCAGACCAATTGCGATTGCCCAGCAGCTCGGCCACGCGGGCCAAGAAGGACGACACATAGGCACCGTCAACGGCGCGATGGTCCCAACTGACTCCGATAATTCCCGTCGAGTGGATGGCGATGGACTCGGACCCGTCGGCATGCGTCACCACGACCGGACGGCGCGCGATCCCATCGGTGGCCAAAATGGCCACCTGAGGCTGATTGATGATCGGTACCGTGAAATACGTGCCGAAGGGACCATCGTTGGTGATGGAGAATGTGCCGCCCGCGATGTCGTCGGCATTCAACTTGCGACCGCGAGCTCGATCGGCCAGATCGCGAATGCGGCGAGCCACTCCTCGGAGGGTCACCTCTTCGGCCTGATGAATCACGGGCACGATCAGACCTTCATGCGACAGGTCCACCGCGATGCCAAGGTTGATGTCGGAGTGCACGACGAGGGAATCGTCGACCACTGATGCGTTCAACTGGGGGAAGTCGCGCAGCGCCTCGATGGTGGCACGCGAGATGAAGGGGAGATAGGTAAGGGCGAATCCCTCCTCTTCCTTGAAGCGGGTGCCCCATGCCTTGCGGACGCGCTCCACGTTCTCGAAATCGACTTCGTAGGCGATGAACGCATGAGGCGAGGTCGCCTTGGAACGCACCATGTGCTCCGCCGTCCGTCGGCGCATGTTCGAGAACGGCACGATCTGGTCTTCGTCGCGACGGAAGGTCTGCCTCGGGGCGGGGGGCGGTGCGGCTGAGGGCGCGACAGCTGGGGGCGGCGGGAGCGGCCGGTGCCACAGACGGTGCGGCCGGAGCAGAGGAGCGGCGGAGGTCGACGACCTTGAGCACGTCTTCGCGGGTGATCCGACCGCCTACGCCGGTGCCGGTCACTTCTGCCGCATTGATGGCGTTGTCCGACAAGAGCTTGCGGACGACCGGCGAGAGGACCAAGGGGTCTGCTGCTCCATCGCTGCTCGGCGCGGCCGGTGCGGTTGGTGCCTCGGCGGCCGGGGCTGCGGGTTCTGGCGGAGCCGGGGCCGCGGCAGGCGGTGCGGAAGCGTCAGGCGCCTTCGCCGCCGGGGCAGGTGGTGCGGGCGGCGGCGGGGCAGGCGGTGGCGACGCTTCAACGGGTTGGGCCGGTGCTGCAGCCGGGGCCGGTGCGGCAGCTTCGGGCGCGGCAGAACCCGCCGAGGCGTCGTCACCGATGACGGCCAGCCGCACACCGACATCGACGGTCTCGCCTTCAGGTACGAGAATCTCGGTCAGGATGCCGGCGGCAGGCGAGGGCACCTCTGAGTCCACCTTGTCCGTCGAGACCTCGAAGAGCGGCTCGTCGCGGGTCACGGTGTCGCCGATGGCTTTCATCCAGCGCGTCACGGTTCCCTCGGTCACCGTCTCGCCCAACTGCGGCATCGTTACATCAGCCAATGTGTAATCCCCTTCCGGTCAGCGCCAGCATCGTCTCACCGAATGATTCGGACAGCGAGGGGTGCGGCTGTATGAAGTACGCCACTTCTTCGGGCAAGGCCTCCCAGTTGACCGCCAGGTAGCCGGCTCCCAGCTGCTCGGTGACCCAGGGCCCGGCCATGTGGACGCCCAGTATGCGGCCGGCCGAACCATCGGGCCGTTGCTCGGCCACGATCTTCACGACACCCTCGGTCTCACCGATGATCTGGGCCCGACTGTTCCCGCCAAAGGGGTCTTTCTTGGTCACGACGGCGATGCCCTGCGCTTTAGCCTGGGCCTCCGTCAAGCCACAGAAGGCCACCTCAGGGTGGCAATAGATGGCCCACGGCACGCGGCCGTAGTCGACCGGTACCACCGTCTCACCGCGCATGGTCTTGACGGCCACGATCGCTTCGGCGAATCCGACATGGGCCAGTTGCGGGGTACCCGCCACGACATCGCCCACCGCCCACACCCCCGGCACCGCGGTGCGCATGAATTCGTCGGCGACGACAAATCCCCTGTCGTTGATCTCCACCGGCACTCCCGGCGCCACCAGGCCTTCGGTCCGTGGCCGGCGTCCGACCGAAACCACGATGGCGTCGACGTCAATGCTCAGCTCGCCCGCGGTCACAGTGGTGCAACTGCCGTCCTTCTTGGGTTTGTGCCCCTCGACCTGGACCCCGGTCACGACCTCGATGCCTCGCTTTTTGAAGGAGCGCCCAACCAAGCGGACGATGTCGTCGTCGCACCCGGTCAGTATGGAATCGAGAGCTTCGAGCACGGTCACCTTGGCTCCGAGGTCGGACAGAAGGGAGGCGAATTCGCACCCGATGGCCCCGCCCCCAACGACGGCCACCCGGGACGGAATTTCCTTGAGGTCCAAGAACTCGTCGGAGCTCATGATCCAACGACCGTCTATCTCGAGCCCCGGAAGCGAGCGTGGCACCGATCCGGCGGCCAGGACGACGTTGCGCCCGATCAGTTCGCGTCCGGCATCTTCACCGTCGACGACTCGTACGCGGCGATCGGCCTCCAGCGTGCCCGTGCCCGACAGGATGGTCACCTTGCGGCCCTTCAGCACGCCGCTGAGTCCCTTGAAGAGTTTGTCGACGACACCGTTCTTTCTGTCCTGGCTCACGGAAAACTCGAGGGTGGGTTCCGCCACCTTGACCCCGAAGTCGCCCGCTGCATTGACGGTGCGATAGACCGCCGCCGTCTCGAGGAATTCCTTGGCGGGGACGCAACCCCGGTGAAGGCAGGTGCCGCCCACCTTGTCGCGTTCGACGATGGCCACGGACATTCCGGCCGCTGCGCCATAGAGGGCGGTGGCATACCCTCCCGGGCCGCCCCCGATCACGACGATGTCGAACTCGTCCTCTGCACTCATCGTCGTCCCTCTTCTTTCCGTCTTCGCGCGAGCGCTCTACAGCCTACCGTTCACACCCCGCTGAGTCTCCGTTTATAGGACCTTAGGTCGCGTGACACAACTGATTCAGTTGCACCACCGAACTGTCGCATGGAGGCGACGCACCTACGTGCCGAGATCGGTCTCGCCGAACCCACGGTCCGCCGCCGCCGTCGCGAGCTCGTCCACCCGGTTGTTCCAAGGGTCGCCCGAGTGCCCCTTGACCCACTTCCATGTCACCCGAGCGTCGGCGGCGACGGCGAGTTCGATCAGGGGCTCCCACAGGTCCCGGTTTGCCACCGGCTTCTTCTGGGAGTTCAGCCAATTCCGCCGCTGCCAGCCCTGCCACCAGCGATCCCTGAAGCAGTTGACGACATAGGTCGAGTCGCTCACCACTTCGATCTCGGGCACCGGCTGGGTCGTCCAGTAGCGCAGGGCCTCGAGTGCCGCCGTGATCTCCATGCGCTGATTGGTGGTGGCCGGATCCGCTCCGCTGGCATAGTGACCACCCGGGACCGCCCAGGCCCAGCCCCCCCGGCCGGGATTACCCCGGCAGGCCCCGTCGGTGTACACGATTACGGGGCTGACCGGTTCGTCCATGGCCCATGTGTAACACCCGGCACCGCGGTCGCCGGACCCCGCCCGAGGCCAGTACCTTTATAGACATGCTGTTCGACGGGATCAGTCATCAGGTGCCCGACACCGACCCGAGTGAGACCCAGGAGTGGCTCGACTCCTTCGACGCCATCGTCGACGTGCGGGGCCGGGCCAGGGCGCGCTATTTGCTCATGAAGCTGCTGGAACGGGCCCGGACCAAGCAAGTGGACTTTCCCGCCGCCGTCTCGACGCCCTACGTCAACACGATTCCCGCCGATGCCGAACCATGGTTCCCGGGCGACGAGTACCAGGAGCGGCGCATTCGGGCCTATATCCGTTGGAACGCCGCCGCCATGGTGGTGCGGGCCAATACGCGGACCGAGGGGATCGGCGGCCACCTCTCCACCTATGCCAGCTCCGCCGCCCTCTACGAGGTGGGATTCAACCATTTCTTCCGGGGTAAGGCGGACGGCGGCTTCGGCGACCAAGTCTTCATCCAAGGGCACGCCTCGCCTGGCATCTACGCCCGGGCCTTCCTCGAGGGGCGGTTGAGCGAGGCCCAGCTCGACAACTTCCGTCATGAGGTTGGCGGCGAGGGTCTGCCCAGCTATCCCCATCCGCGGGCCATGCCCGATTTCTGGGAATTTCCCACGGTTTCGATGGGCCTCGGCCCCATCAACGCCATCTACCAGGCGCATATCAATCGCTATTTGAACTTGCGCCATCTGGTCGATACCAGTGCCAGCCGGGTCTGGTGCTTCGTGGGCGATGGGGAGATGGACGAGGTGGAATCCATCGGCGCGTTGGGTGTGGCCGGCCGCGAGCATCTCGACAATCTGATCTTCGTCGTCAATTGCAACCTGCAACGTCTCGACGGGCCGGTGCGGGGCAACGGCAAAATCATCCAGGAGCTCGAAGCGGTCTACCGCGGGGCCGGGTGGAACGTCATCAAGGTGATCTGGGGCTCGCGCTGGGACGCCTTGCTGGCTCGAGACGTCGACGGGGTTCTCCTCGACCGGATGAACACCACGGTCGACGGCGAGTACCAAAAATTAGCGGTCGAGTCCGGGGCCTACATCAGGGAGCATTTCTTCGGGCCCGATCCCCGGTTGCGGCGCCTGGTCGAGGACCTGACCGACGACGAGCTGGTCTCGTTGCCTCGGGGTGGCCACGACTACCGCAAGCTCTACGCCGCCTACAAGCTGGCCACCGAGCAAAAGGGCGCACCCACGGTCATTCTGGCCAAGACCATCAAGGGATGGACACTGGGACCCGAGATCGAGTCGCGCAACGCCACACACCAGATCAAGAAGATGACGCGGGCGCAGCTCATGAAGCTGCGGGACCGCCTGTACCTGACCGACGACATCCCCGACTCCGCCCTCGAGGGCGATCCTCCGTACATACGCCCGCCCGAGGACTCCGATGCCATGGAGTACCTGCGGGCCCGCGGGCGTGTCCTGGCCGGACCGGTGCCGGTGCGTGTCGTCCGGCCGCACCGAGCCAACCTCCCCGACGCCAAGGTCTTCGAAGAATTCGCGTCCGGCTCGGGCAAGCAGTCCGTCTCGACCACCATGGTCTTCGCCCGGCTTCTACGCAATCTCGTGCGGGATCCCGCCATCGGGGCGCAGGTCGCACCGATCGTGTCAGACGAGGCCCGCACCTTCGGGCTGGAGTCGATCATCGCCGAGGCCAAGATCTACGCCCCCGATGGCCAGAACTATGTGCCCGTCGATGCCGATCTGCCCCTCCACTATGCCGAGAGCACCTCGGGCCAGGTCCTCCAAGAGGGAATCACCGAGGCCGGAGCCCTGGCCGCCTTCACGGCATTGGCGACGGCCTATGCCACCTGGGGCTACCCCATGCTCCCGGTGTTCCTCTTCTATTCGATGTTCGGCTTTCAACGCGTCGGCGACCTGACGTGGGCCCTGGGCGACATGCGGGGTCGGGGCATTCTGGCCGGCTGCACGGCCGGCCGCACCACCCTGCAGGGTGAGGGCCTCCAGCACGACGACGGTCATTCGCCCCTGCTCGCCTCGGTCAATCCGGCCGCCATGATCTACGACGCCTCGTTCGCCTACGAGGTGGCCATCATCATGCAGGATGCGATCACCCGGATTCTGGGTCCGAATCCCGAGGACCGCTTCTGGTACCTCACGCTGTACAACGAGACCTATCCCATGCCGGCGCTGCCCGAAGGAGAAGACGGCCAGGCCGTCGCCCGCGGAGTCATCGACGGGATATACCGTTTCTCGGCCGGCCCGGAGACCGCTCCGAAGAACCGGAAGAATCTGCGGGCCTCGCTCTGTTTCTCGGGTCCCATGTGGAGCGTGGCCAAAGAAGCGCAGGAGCTCCTGGCCTCGCGTTGGGGGGTATCGGCTGACACCTGGGCCGTGACCTCGTGGAGTCAACTGCGCCACGATGCCCTCGAGGTGGAGCGGTGGAATCGTCTCCATCCCGGGGACGAGCCGCGGCGTCCACACGTGACCGAAATACTCGGCCGCGGAGATGACCCCGTCGTGGCCATCACCGACTACATGCGGGCCGTGCCGGATCAGGTGGCGCGCTTCATCGACCGCCCCTACGCCTCGCTCGGGACCGACGGCTTCGGGCGCTCCGACGCGCGCGCCGCCCTTCGTGAGCATTTCGAGGTCGACGCGGCACATCTCGTGCTGACCGTGCTGAGCGAACTGGCCCGGGCCGGAAAGATCGAGTACCAGGTGGTCGAGAAGGCCATCACCGACCTCGGCGTCGACACCGCACGCTCGGCCCCCTTCGACATCTGAGCGCCCCCACCGAGCTCAGCTCAGTGCGCCACCCATGCGTCGGGGTCGGCGGTCATCTTCTTGACATGCGCCGGAAGCGTTCCGGCGATGACATCGGCTAACGAGACCTTCTCGAGCACCGAGCGCAAGCTGGCCCGG
This sequence comes from uncultured Acidimicrobiaceae bacterium, assembly GCA_963737745.1. Lineage (GTDB taxonomy): Bacteria > Actinomycetota > Acidimicrobiia > Acidimicrobiales > RAAP-2 > Bog-473. The sequence goes on from CAVTTR010000007.1 coordinate 359,726, forward strand.
ACCGCCACCCAAACCTGCTGCAGATTCTCCGCTGCGCCGTCGTAACTGGTGAGTTCGGGTCGATAGCCACGCACCTCGGCCAACGGACCATCGAGGGCGCGGATGACATCGGCGATCGTGATGTCCCGCGAATCACGGGCCAGCCGATACCCTCCCTCCGCCCCGCGCTGGCTGGCCACGATGCCGGCGCGGCGCAAGTCGGCCAGGATCGCCCCGAGGAAACGCGGCGGAAGCCCCTGCTCCATGGCGAGGTACTCGGCGGTCTGCGGAGCGCCAGCCGCCGTGAGCGCGAGCAGGGCGCGGATGCCGTAGTCCACCTTGGCTGGGATGTGCATAGCGAGATTCTGCCGCGCCCAACGTCAAAGGGCACGTCTCATCGCGCCCGAGCAGGCGTGACAAGATGCGAACATGGCGAAATCACCCATCCGTTTGTCCGGGGACAAGGAGGCCGACGCCCTCCTCACCAAGGATCCGCTCGCCCTCCTCATCGGCATGGTGCTCGACCAGCAGATCCCCCTGGAAAGGGCGTTTTGGGCCCCCGCCGAACTGGCGCGGCGCCTGGGAAAGCCCCTCAATGCGGCGGAGATTGCGGCCATGGATCCCGAGAAATTCGCCGACGTGTTCAAAGAACGGCCGGCGCTGCATCGTTTTCCCGGCGCCATGGCCGCCCGGGTGCAGGCCGTCTGCCGGATCGTGGCCGAGGACTACGGCGGCAAGGCCAGTGCCGTGTGGACCAAGGCGCCCGACGGACAAACGCTGCGCAAGCGCCTGACGGCCCTGCCCGGTTTCGGCGAGCAAAAGGCGCGGATTTTCACTGCCCTGCTCGGGAAGCAGCTCGGTATTCAGCCCGAGGGCTGGCGCGGGGCCAGCTCGCCCTTCGGCGAGGATGGCTCCTACCTCTCCGTCGCCGACATCACCGGACCAGAAAGCTTGGCCAAGGTCCGCGAGCACAAGCAGGCCATGAAGGCGAAGGCACGCGCCAAAGCGTGACGGCGCCGAGCGGCGTCTCTGATTGCCACCTTTACCTCTGCACACCCGATCGGCCCGACCTCGAAGACTTCGTGACGGCGTGCCTCACCGGAGGCGTGGACATCGTCCAGCTGCGTGAGAAGCATCTCGAGGCCCAGCCCCTCGTCCAACGGGCCCGTCTCGTCCGTTCCATCTGCCGCGCCCATGGAGTGCCCTTCATCCTCAACGATCGACCGGACCTGGCCCTCGAGGTGGAAGCCGATGGGGTCCACGTGGGGCAGGACGACGCGCCGGTCGCGCTGGCTCGTCGGATTCTGGGATCCGATGCGGTCGTTGGATTGTCGACGCACGGTGCAACCGATCTGGCCGCGGTCGTGAGCTCGGACGGGCCCGACGTTTCCTACATCTCGGCCGGACCGGTCGAAGCAACACCCACCAAACCCGGACGCCCCGGCACCGGGCTCGACTACCTGCGGTCGGCCACCGAGCAGTCGCCGGTCCCCGTCTTCGTCACCGGTGGCGTCACTCCCGAGAAGATTCCGCAACTCGCACGTGCCGGGGCGCGCCACTTCGTCGTCGTCCGCTACCTGACCGAGGCCCGCCATCCACAACAAGCAGCCCGCCGTTTGCGCGCCGCCATCGATGAAGCGTTGGCGACCGCCTGAAACTCGAGCGGCGTGGTGCGTCCCGCCCTCAGCGCAGACGCTCCAACCATCCGACAAGGATGGCGATCACCCGGGGGTCGGCGCGCAGCCAGTGGCCGGCCCCGAAAACGACTCGCAGGTCGGAGGGACCGTTGGCGGCGTCAGCCAGAGACCGGGCGTCGTCAACGGAGACATCCGGGTCGTTCGCACCGTGGACGACCAGGAGGGGTCGCCCCTTCAAGAGACCGGCATCCTCTTTGGGTCGCAGGACGCGAAAACTCGTTGATCCAGGCCTCGAGCGACGCGGGATACCCCGGCGTGCTGATGACGCCCGTGCGCACGCTCCGCTCGACCAGTTGTGCGGGATCGGCGGTGAGGGCGGAGAGATCGGCCGGGGTGCCCAGGCAGGCCACTCCCGCCACACGCTCGTCCTGCGCCGCCACCCGCAGGGCGAGCACGCCACCAAATCCGAAGCCGACCAGCCACCGTGGAGCTTCGACCGGCACCTCGGAATCCATGAGCCACCGCGTGTCGTCCAACCAACCCTGGGCCGAGAAATCCCCATCGGAGGCGCCTGCCCCCCGCAGAATGCCGGTGACGACCCTCTGCCCGGTTTCGCGCGTGAGCCGGTCGGCCAAGGCCGGGTAGGTCTGGTTCACATCCTTGGCTGAACCGCCGCCGCGCGGAAGGTCGTGGCACAGGACGACATGCCCGCTCACCGGTGCGCCCGGCGTGATGGAGCTGGCATAGGACCACAGGTCGCCCGTGGGTCCGTGCAGAACCCGGAATGGCGCCGTCACTCAAATGCCGATGCGCTGTGCCAGGAGCTCGCGGTGGTAGGACGGATCGCCGAGCAGGAGCTCCGAGGATTTGGCCCGCTTGAAATACAGGTGGGCCGGGTGCTCCCAGGTGAAGCCGATGCCCCCGTGGATCTGAATGTTCTCCGCCGCAGCGTGGAAATAGGCCTCGGAGCAGTAGGACTTGGCCAGGCTGGCCACCACCGGCAGCTCGTCGGAGTCCTCGGCTGCGGCCCAGGCGGCGTAATAGGCCGCCGACCGGGCCGACTCGACCTCGAGCAGCATGTCGGCGCACTTGTGCTTAATGGCCTGGAAGCTCCCGATGGGCCGACCGAACTGCATACGGGTCTTGGCGTACTCGACCGACGCGTCGAGGACGCGCTGGGCCCCGCCGACCTGCTCGGCCGCCAGGGCCACGGCCGCCAGGTCGAGGGTCTTGGACAGCCCGGGTTCGGCGCCACCATCTGTTCCGATCAACCACGCCGGGGTACCGGAGAACTCGAGCCGGGCCTGCTTGCGCGTCTGATCCATCGTCGGCAGCGGGGTACGGGTCATCCCCGGCAGCGTCGTCCTTGACCCCGAAGAGCGAGATGCCCTTGCTGGTGCGGGCCGCCACCACGATCAGGTTGGCCACATGGCCGTCGATCACGAACATCTTGTGCCCGTCGAGAACCCAACCGTCCCCCTGCGGCGAGGCGGCGCACTCGATCCCGCTCACGTCCCACTTCCCGTTGTCCTCGGTGATGGCGAGCGTCCCGATCGTCTCCCCTGACGCCAGGCCGGGCAACAGATACTTTTTGGCGCCCTCGTCGCCCGACGTCAACACGGCGTTGGCGGCCAGCACCACCGTCGAGAAGAACGGAGCGCACAAAAGGGCCGCCCCCATCTCCTCGAGCACGACGACCAACTCCACATAGGTGAAACCCGCGCCGCCGTATGCCTCGGGAACCGTCAGCGACTGCAGTCCCAGTTGGTCGGCCATCTGTCGCCACACGGCCGGGTCATAGCCCTCGGTCGTGTCCATCAAGCGACGCACCTCGCTCTCGGGAGACTTCTCGGCGAGAAATCGGCGCACCGCGCTCCGCAGCTCTTCCTGCTCGTCACTGAAGGCCAAATTCATCGGCGCGCTCCCTCTGCCCCTGTGCTGCGCCTCAGCTGCTCTGTCCTGGGTGGCTGTCTACCAGAAGCATGCCCCCGCGACCAGAACGCCTCCCGTTGTGAGACGCTGGAGGCATGGGACAGCTGGAGAAGATCTGGAGTGATGCTGCGGCCGACGTCCACCAAATAGTGGTCGGCCCCATGGAGAACAACGTCTACGTGATTCGTTGCAAGCGGTCGGGCGAGGCGATGCTCATCGATGCCGCCAACGAACACGAGGCGTTGTTGGAGATCTGCACCAATCTGGGGGTGAACCAGGTAGTGGAGACGCACGGGCACTGGGACCACATCCAGGCGGTGCCCGCCGTACGCGAGGCCGGGATCTCGGTGGCTGTCACGCAGGCGGACGCCGGGATGCTCCCCAGTTACGACCTCATCCTCACCGACGAAGAACAGCTCACCGTCGGTGACCTGCGCATCCGCACGCTGGCCACGCCCGGCCACACTCCGGGCTCTATCTGCTTCGCCGTCGAGGGGACGCCTCTTTTGTTCACCGGCGACACCCTTTTTCCTGGTGGTCCCGGCAATACCAGTTCAGAGGGCGGCGACTTCAGCACGATCATCAACGCCATCGATCGCCGGATCTTTGCGAAATTCGCGCCCGACACCGTGGTTCTCCCGGGTCACGGCCTGGCCACCACGGTCGGCAACGAGTCTCCCCACCTCCAAGAATGGGTAGATCGAGGTTGGTGAACAAAAGACCCTGTCCGCAATACCTGACCAAAACGATAGACTTTTAGCAATGCCGACCACTCCTTTGCTCGAGATCCGCGATCTCCACGTGGCAGCCGAAGGACAGGAAATTCTCCGCGGCGTCAATCTGTCGGTCGGAACCGGGGAGATCCATGCCCTCATGGGGCCGAACGGAGCCGGCAAGTCGACGCTGGCCGGTGCCCTGATGGGCCACCCCTCCTACACCGTGACAGCGGGATCCATTCTCCTCGACGGCGAAGATGTCACGGCCTGGCCGACCGATGTTCGGTCCAAGGCCGGGCTGTTCCTGGCCTTCCAGTACCCCGAGTCGATCGAAGGCGTATCGGTCACCCAGTTCCTCCGCCAAGCGATGGCGGCGCGCACCGACGACGATGTCTCGGCCCTCGAAGTGCGCGTCCTCATGACCGAGTGGATGCAGCGGCTCGGCATGGATTCGTCATTTGCCAGCCGGCATCTCAACCAGGGCTTCAGCGGCGGCGAAAAAAAGCGCAACGAGATCCTGCAAATGGCCCTCCTCAAGCCCCGGGTGGCGGTGTTGGACGAGACCGACTCCGGCCTCGACATCGACGCCCTGCGGGTGGTGGGCCGGGGTGTGCATGCGGTGCGCGAGGAGCGTCCGGAGCTCGGTGTGTTGGCCATCACCCACTATCAGCGCCTGCTCGATGAGTTGATCCCCGATGTCGTGCATCTCCTCGTCGACGGCCGGATCGTGCTGAGCGGCGGCGCCGAACTGGCCAAGCGGGTGGAAGCGGAAGGGTACGAGGCGTGGCGATGACGACAACCGCGCTCAATGTCGAAGCACTCCGCAAGGACTTCCCGCTCCTCACCCGGACCGTGCACGACCGCCCGATCGTGTACCTCGACTCGGCCTCCTCTGCCCTCCAACCCCACGCCGTCATCAACGCCATGGCGCGCTATTACGAGACGACGCACGCCAACGTGCACCGCGGGGTGTACGCCACCGCCGAGGAGTCGACGCACCTGTACGAACACGCTCGCGTCGTGGTGGGCCGCTTCATCGGCGCACCGGCGCCAGCCGAAGAGGTCGTGTTCACCAAGAACACGACCGAATCCATCAACCTGGTGGCCCACACCTGGGCGCGCACCAACCTCAAGGCCGGCGACTCCATCCTCCTCACCGAAATGGAGCACCATGCCAACATCGTCCCCTGGCTCATGCTGGCCAAAGAGGTGGGCCTCGAATTGCGCTACATACCGGTCGACGGAGAGGGTCGCCTCGACCTGAGCGACCTGACCACCTTGGTGGCCGGCGTGAAGTTGGTTGGCGTCTCGGCCATGTCGAATGTCCTCGGCACGATCAACCCGGTGGCCGAGATCGCCGCCGTGGCCCACGACGCCGGAGCACTCGTCCTGGTCGACGGGGCGCAGTTGGTACCCCACGCCCCGGTCGACGTCGTCGCACTCGGGGCGGACTTCGTGGCCTTTTCGGGCCACAAGATGATGGGCCCGACCGGGATCGGCGTGCTGTGGGCCCGACAGGACATCCTCAACGCCATGCCACCGTTCCTCGGCGGCGGCGGCATGATCCTCGACGTCAAGCTCGAGTCCTTCCGCGCCGCACCCCCTCCGGGTCGCTTCGAGGCTGGAACGCCGCCGATCGCCGAAGCCGTCGGACTCTCGACCGCGGTGGACTACCTGACCGATATCGGCATGGACCGCATCCGCTCCCACGAGTTCGAGCTCACCAATTACGCCCTGGCGCGGTTGGATGAGAAGTTGGGAGCCGACGTGCGGATCTTCGGGCCTCCGGCCGGGCCGGACCGGGGCGGCGTGATCTCCCTGGCCTACCGCGACGTGCACGCGCATGACCTCGCCCAGGTGCTGGACCAGTTCGGAGTCTGCGTGCGCCCGGGGCACCACTGCGCCAAGCCCCTCATGCGCAAGCTCGGGGTCCAGGCGACCGCTCGTGCCTCATTGTCCCTGTTCAGCGACGAACACGACATCGAAGTGCTGATTGAAGGATTGGTAGAAGCCGGTAGATTGTTCGGGTGAGTTCCGACTTCGACGATCTCTATCGGGAAATCATCCTCGACCACTACCGCTCCCCCCGCAACCGTGGCGAGCTCGCGTCTCCCCCGCCCATCGCGTGGAGGGCTTCAATCCGTTGTGCGGCGACGAGGTCGTCATCAGCCTTCTGGTCGAAGATGGCAAGCTGTCGGACCTCAAGATCGACGGCTCGGGGTGTTCGATCAGCCAATCGTCCGCCTCCCTCATGTCCTCTGCCGTGAAGGGAAAGTCTCTGGATGAGGTGCGCCAGCTCATTCACACCTTCAAAGGCATGATGTCGATCCACGAGGCCCACCTCGGCAAGGACGGCGAGAACGAGGAGCCCGAAGTCATCGATCTGGGCAAGCTCGGTGAGCTGGCCGCCCTACAAGGTGTGGTGAAGTTCCCGGTGCGGATCAAGTGCGCCACTCTCAGTTGGGTCGCCCTGGCGCAAGGCCTCGACGAAGTGGCGGCAGAAGCGTCCTGACGTGAGCGACGTCGAGGTCTTCGTCGATCCGAGTTGCCCATGGGCCTGGATCACCTCGCGTTGGGTCCAAGAAGTTGCCACCACACGCGATTTCACCGTCACCTGGCGCTCGTACTGCCTCGAGATTCGTGACGACTACGACGTGGCCCCCACCATGCCCGCCTCCAGGCGCGATACCGCTCTGGCGGCTCATGCAGTTTCGCACCGGATGCTGCGGATCTTCGAGGCCGCACGAGCCGAGGCTGGGGAAGCAGCCGTCGATGCTCTCTACACCGAGTGGGGACGCCTGTACTTCGACGGCGCGACGGGTGACGACGCGCTCCTGGCGCGATGCCTCGCCGCCAGTGGCTTGCATGCGGAGCTCATCGGTGCGGCCGAGGAATCCAAGTGGGACGCACCGATCGTCGAATCGATGGAGGTGGCCTACGCCTTCGGCGGCCCCAAGACCCAGACGCCGACCATCGTCGTGCGGGCTACACCCCCCTACGGCTTCAAGGGGCCGGTAATGGCGCCGGCGCCGACGGGCGAAGCCGCCCTCAACATGTGGGACGCCATCGCGGTCCTGGCCCAGGAGCCGGGTTTCTTCGAGATCACGCGACCTCGGGTCAACCGCCCGATCCCGCCACCTATGAACTGACGAGTGGCGCGCCGACGTGAGAAGTGTCGGCGCCGGTCATGGCTCGGATGCGTTTCGATCTACCCTTGGCCGCATGCCCCAAGAATCGCCTGCATCCCAGTGGTACACGGTGAGGTGCCTGTTCGGATCAGCGCGCCGGGAGGGCTTCTCCTACGAAGAGCGCATGACGCTTTGGTATACGGACAGTTTTGACAATGCCATCGCGCTGGCGGAAAAGGAGGCGGCGACCTATGCCGCGTCGGCCAAGGTCGACTACCTCGATCTGGCGCAGGTGTGCCTCCTCCCCGGCCACCCAACCAGCGGAGCCGAGGTCTTCTCGCTCGTCCGCGACAGCGAGCTAGGGGCGGACGACTACCTGGATAATTTCTTTGACACCGGGACCGAGCGACAGTCGTCGTGGACGGGCTGAGCCCCGGGCAGACCCCTACGAGCTGATGGGGAGGAGGGCGCCTTCGACATTGGCGCCCCACTGCACGGTGATGCCGTCTCCTCGCATCATCACCACGAACTGGCGTATCGACAGGTAAATGGCCAGGGCGGTCAATCCATAGGTCACGCCGGCCCGCTCGAGTACGAACGCATGGAGCGATGAGGTCAAGAGCAGCCAGAGCACGAAGCCGGCATTGAGCAAGAGCACGGTGGCCCACAGCACCGAAATCCGTACGAAGAAACGGTGGACCAGCGGGCGGGCCAGTATCTCGGCGTCAATGGGACAAAAGTCGCCGGCGAAGCGCTGGGTAAAGGGACGCCGCACCAGGGCCGAGCCGAAAAGAACGAATGCAATGACAATGGTGCCCGCCATCGGTTGGGCAAAGTAAATGAAGGCGCTTCCGGTGATGAAGGACACCGTTGTCCGCAGGGTCAGGAGCAGCGTGCCCAACAAGAGCAACATGGAAATGCGCTCACCCCGGTGCACCCGGCGGGCCAAGGCCAAGAAGGACCACGCCAGTGCCGCGATCAATGCGCCGCGGAAACCCCACAAGCTCAGCACGAGGTAGAACAACGCAAGGGGGGCGAGGATGGCCTCGAGGACGACCGGAACGGCATGACGCAGTGCAGCCCGAGGGGCTGGCATCTTCAGGATCCCACCGCTCTTCCCGCACTCGTGCGCAGCGATGGTGAGCTTCGGGAGCTGCCCACGGCAAGGGACCCTGTCTTCCACCACGTTCCCCTTGCGTCCCATGGGGACCGCCGATCGTTGCCCCCGTGAGCGAAGGCGCTTTGGCTCAGCGTGAGCTGATTCCAGCCTACGACGTCCTGGCCCCCTCCACCCGGTCAGGCCGGGGTGCAATTTGGTTGCATTTCGCGGCCGACGACGAGACGATCAACCAGGGACGCAGGAGAAATCCGCCCCGGATTGGATCAGAGGATCCGATTACTTGCCGTAGCCGGCATACCCCGTCTGCTCGAGTTGCAGAGCGAGGTCGGCGTCCCCGCGCGCCACAATGCGCCCGTCGACCATCACATGCACCATGTCTGCTTCCAATTCGACCAAGAAGCGATGAAAGTGCGTGATGGCGAGGATCCCGACTTCCCACTCCACCGTGGCTCGCTGCAGCCGACGGGCCACATCGCCGAGAGCATCGACGTCGAGACCCGAATCGATCTCGTCCAGGATGCACAGCGCAGGATGGAGGACCCCCAGCTGCACCATTTCGGTCCGCTTCTTCTCCCCTCCCGACAGGTCGACATTGAGTGGTCTCGTCAAAAGAGCACGGTCGAGACCGACCGCCTTTGCTTCGGCCACCATTCTCTCGTCGAGGGTCGACTCGTCCTTGCCCTCCGTGGCGGCGTTGAGCAAGGCCCGGAGGCCGACACCTGGCACCTCCACCGGGTTCTGGAGGGCCAGGAACAACCCGGCGCGGCCTCGCTGCCATGCCGGCAGGTCCACCAGCTCCTCACCGTCCATCCGAATGGAGCCCGACGTGACCGTCGTTCCGGGGCGACCCATGAGGGCGTGCGCCAGCGTGCTCTTGCCTGAGCCGTTAGGGCCCATGACGACATGGACTTCCCCGCTCTTCATTTCGAGATCGATGCCGTGCAGCACGTCTCGGCCCCCGACGGAGGCGTGGAGTCCCTCCACCACAAAACTGTGCGCCGTCACGGCAGCACGACCGAGACGTTGCCGTTTGCGATCTCCACCTCGTAGACGGGCACCGGATGCGTGGCCGGGAGTGAACACGGGGCGCCGGTCAGCAAGCTGAACGTGCTGCCGTGACGCGGACACTCGATCTCACGTTCCTCGACCCATACTTCCCCTTCGGCCAGAGAGTAGTTCTCGTGGCTGCATCGATCACCCACCGCATGAAACTCGTCGTCGGTGCGCACGAGGGCGATGCGATGACCGGCGACATCGAAACGCCTGGCTTGGCCCGAAGAAAGCTCGTCCATGCGACACAGAGTGACGGTCTCAGACATCATCGACCGCCCGGACGGCGCGGCGATTGCCGAAGGCGACATTGAGTCGGGCGTGGACTTCGCGCTTCAGGAGCGGCGTCACGGCGGGGATCGGGCCACGATCGATGATGTGATCGAAGAATCCCTGCACGATCAGACCCTCGGCCACGTCTGGGGCCACGCCCCGTGATTCGATGTAATACCGCTGATCCTCGTCGATCGGACCAACGGTCGAGGCGTGCGAGCACTTCACATCGTTCTCCAGGATGTCCAAGTTGGGGACCGAGTCCGCATGCGCACCTTCGTCGAGGACGAGGTTGTGATTGGTCTGTCGTGCGTCAGAGCGGACCGCCCCGCGGTGCACGCGGATGAGCCCGCTGTAGACGGAATGCGAGGTGCCGGCCACAGCGCCCTGACAGAGGAGCTCGCTGTTCGTGCGGGGCGCCACATGGTCCTGCAGCGTCCGAATGTCGTGCACCTGCGTTCCATTGCCGACATAGGTCGACAGGATCTCGCTCCGCGCCCCACGCCCCTCACCCGACACGTCAGCCCGTACTCGGTCATAGTCGCCACCAAGGCCGACGGTGAAGGTTCGCATCACCGATTCCTTTGCGCCGCGCGCCGCCAAGCGAGCGATGGACCAGGCGGCGTCGTTCAAGATCTGCAATGAGACATAGGAGAGCGTGGCTCCTTCGCCCGCCACCAGCTCGGTGACCGGGACCACCAACGCACGCGCTGGGCTCACCGGCCCGGCGTACACCTCAACCACCGCGACGCTGGCTCCATCGCCCAGTCGGATGGCCGTCCGCGGAAAAACGGCGGACCCCGTGGCGGCGTCAGCCACGCCCCCGCACCAATGCAGGACCAGGATCGGGTCGGCCACGACCACGCCGGCCGGCACGTCGATAAGAACGGCGTCAGCCGCGAAGGAATCGTTCAGGAGGACGAGCGCATCACCTCCGATCTGGACCGCTCCCACCATGTCGGCACCCCGAGCGTCGTCTTCGTCACCGCAGCGTCCCAGGCGCAGCCCGCTCGTGGCGGCTTCATTGCGCAGCGAGACGGGGTAGCCGTTATGCACCACGGCCTCTCCCGACAGCGGGCCGACGGTTGACGCCACCAGCCGCCGGAAGGTCTCGCCGTCTTCGGGCAACGGACCTGGTGACGTCAGGACCGGAGAGAAATTTTCGAGCTTGAGCTCGTCTATCGGGGTGTAGCGCCACACTTCTTCGCTCTCTGAGGGCAGGGAGCAGGACTCGAAGGCCACGAGTCCTGCCGCGCGCCGCTCACGGAGCCAGGCCGGCCCCGCTAAGGCGGCAGAACCCTCGGCATGAAACGTGTGCAGGATGAACCTCTTTCAGATACTGGTGCGGCGCGGCGTAGGTGGCGACGGAGTCCTGGCGAGGGACCCTGCATCGGATCCCTACGGGGCCGATTGCGGGGTTCGTACCGCCCCCCTCACTCTAGTGGCCCCCCGGACCGTTGTTTCCGGCGCATTAGCCTGCCCCTATGGGCGATACCCCGACTTTTGCGTCTCCCGTTCTGGCGATCGAGCGGGCGGGCGCCGTGGCCACGCTATGGCTCGACCGGCCTGAGGCGCGGAACGCCATGGGTGAGGAATTCTGGCGGGACCTGCCCCGAGCCATGGAGGTTCTCGGCCAGGACGCCGAGGTGCGTGCCATCATCGTCGCCGCCCGAGGGCCCCATTTCTCGGTCGGACTCGACCTCAAGGCAATGGGTGGTCTCCTGAGCGGGTCGGGAGTGACGTCGGGTCCGTCGGGAGCGGCCAAGGCACTGCAGACCCGTCGTCACATCCTTCGCCTGCAGTCCTCCATCAACGCGGTGGCGCAGTGCCCCAAGCCGGTCATCGCGGCCATCCACGGTTACTGCATCGGCGGCGGCGTCGATTTGATCGCGGCCTGCGACATCAGGCTGGCCTCGTCCGACGCGATGTTTTCCGTGCGTGAGGCCAAGGTGGCGATCGTGGCAGACCTCGGAAGCCTGCAAAGGCTTCCCTGCATTATTGGCGCCGGGCACGTGGCGGAACTGGCCTTCACGGGCAAGGACATCAGTGCGAGCCGGGCCAAGGAGATCGGCCTGGTGAACGAGGTGGCCGACGACGCAGAGTCGGTGCAAAAGGCCGCCCGGGAGATGGCCCTCGAGATCGCTGCCAACTCCCCGCTCGCCGTGCAAGGGACCAAGGCCGTTTTGGCCTCCAATGACGGCCGGACCGTCGCCGAAGGTCTCGACTACGTCGCCACGTGGAACGCCGCCATGCTGGGCTCGGACGACCTCGTCGAGGCCATGACGGCGTTCATGGAGCGCCGGCCGCCCTCGTTCACCGGTCGCTAGCGCTTAGCGCTTCCGGCGCCACCACCGATTGTCGGCCCGCTCCTTGCGGGCGTCCTCGGCCTGAACCTCGGCCAGTATCCCGGGAGCAACGTCGTTGACGATCTCCTCGACCGAATTCAAGAAGGCCGCGGTCTCGGGCCCTCCCGTTCCTGGCTCGTCCTCGAGCGCGGGCTCGACCAGACTGCCATGCACCCAGCCGACGTCGGCCAGCCTCCGGTGGTAGGAGGGGCAATTCTCCGGACAACGCCAGGGCGCCTCAGGCGCTAGATCCAGCTTGCAAAAGCGGGCCGCCTCGCCGGAGGCGTACGTCCTACTTTGAAAATTGGTGCATTCCTCGCGCATCGGCACCGTTCTATGGTGCCACGTCACCCACGAGCGGGTGGATCAGCCGACAGAGCCTTCCATTTGGAGTTCGATGAGACGGCTCCATTCCACGGCGTACTCCATGGGCAGCGTCCTCGTCACCGGCTCAATGAAGCCGTTCACGATCATCCCCATGGCCTGGCTCTCGGACAGACCGCGGCTCATCAGGTAGAAGAGCTGGTCGTCACCCACCTTCGAAACCGTGGCCTCATGCCCGATGCGTGCATCGCGCTCGCCCACCTCCATGTAGGGCTTCGTCTCCGACGTCGAAAGATCGTCGAGGAGGAGGGCATCACAGCGAACGAACGACTTGGCACCGGTGGCGCCCGGGTCGACGTGCACCTTTCCTCGATAGGTGGTGATACCGCCGTCCTTGGAGATCGACTTCGAGACGATGGTCGACGATGTCTCGGGGGCGACGTGGAACATCTTCGCCCCAGCGTCTTGGTGCTGACCGGCGCCGGCGTACGCGACCGAGAGAACCTCGCCCGAGGCCTTGGGGCCCATGAGGTAGACCGATGGGTACTTAATGGTGAGACGCGAGCCGATGTTGCCGTCGATCCATTCGACATGGGCCTCCGCTTCGCAGCGGGCCCGCTTGGTGACGAGGTTGTACACGTTGGTGGACCAGTTCTGGATCGTCGTGTAGGTGATGCGCGCGCCCTGGAGAGCGACGAGCTCCACCACGGCCGAGTGAAGAGAGTCGGTCGAGTAGACCGGGGCCGAACATCCTTCGATGTAGTGCACCTGCGAACCCTCATCGGCGATGATCAGCGTGCGCTCGAATTGACCCATGTTCTCGGCGTTAATACGGAAGTACGCCTGCAGGGGCATTTCAACCTTGACCCCGGGTGGCACGTAGATGAACGAGCCGCCCGACCAGACGGCCGAGTTGAGCGCGGCGAACTTGTTGTCATTGGGCGGGATGAGAGTCCCGAACCAACGACGGACGTGCTCGGGGTACTCGCGCACGGCCGTGTCCATGTCGCAGAACAACACGCCCTGCTCTTCGAGGTCGGCCCGGTTGCGGTGAAAGACGACCTCACTCTCGTACTGGGCGGTCACCCCGGACAAGTACTTGCGCTCCGCTTCGGGGATGCCCAACTTCTCATAGGTGTTCTTGATGGCGTCTGGCAGGTCTTCCCAGTCGTCCACCTGTCCACCGGTAGGCTTGATGTAGTAGTAGATGTCGTTGAAGTCGAGGTCGGGCATGCTCTTGGCGAACCAGGGCGCCATCGGCTTGCGCTCGAAGTACTTGAGGGACTTCAGTCGGAAATCCCTCATCCAATCGGGCTCGTTCTTCATTTCCGACATCTCGCGCACGATGGACTCGTTCAAGCCCTTCTTGGGCTTGAAGATGTAGTCCTCGGCATCGCTCCAGCCGAGCTGGTAGCGACCAAGATCGAGATCTGTTGTAGCCATAAGGCTCCCCTGAGCTCACGAGGGGAAATTTCCCCTATGTAGATAGTAACAACTACCCGGGCCAGCCGAAACGTTCCATCTGAACCTATCCGCAACCTCGACATGGCAGGCTCGGAGCATGGAAACTCCACCCCAGGCCGCCCAGCGGCCCCACACCCTCAGTACCTTTGGCCACGATCGGGTGGATCCGTGGTTTTGGCTGCGAGAACGGGACAATCCCGAGGTCCTGTCCTACCTCGAAGCCGAGAACGCGTATACCGAGAGCGTGCTCAGCCCCCTCGAGGGCCTCCGCACGTCGCTCTTCGACGAGATGAAGAGCCGCATCCTCGAAACGGATATGTCGGTGCCTTCCCGGCGGGGCCCGTGGTGGTATTACGGGCGCACCGAAGAGGGCAAGGACTACGCCATTCACTGCCGGCGGCCGGCCCGAGCAGCCGATGAGCTCCCGCCGGCGGGAGAACCAGGTGAGGATGAACAGATCCTCCTCGACGAGAACGAACTGGCCAAGGGGCACGACTATTTCTCCTTGGGCACGGCCGCAGTGAGCCCAGACCATGCCATGATCGCCTACGGCACCGACGTCAAGGGCGACGAGCGCTACGAGCTGCGCTTTACGTCCCTTGTTCCCGACGGACACTCCTCAGCCCCTGAGGTGGTGGACGACACCGGGTACGGCTTGGCCTGGTCGAATCAGTCCGACGTGGTCTTCTATACCCGCCTCGACGAGGCCATGCGTCCGTATCAGGTGTGGCGCCATGCACTCGGCACTGATCCGTCAACCGACGTCCTGGTGGTCGAGGAGGAGGATCGACGCTTTTCCCTGGGGACGGGGCGCACGCGCGACGGTGCCTTCGTACTGGTGGCGGCCCACAGCACCAACACCACGGAGTGGCTGGCCATCCCAGCGGACGACCCTTCGGCCGAACCCCGCGTCGTCATGGCCCGGCGAGAAGGGCGCGAGTACGCGGTCGACCATGTGAGAGGAAAGGATCAACGAGGCTTTTTCGTCGTCCTGACCAATCAGGATGCGCAGGATTTTCGAGTCTTGGCCGCAGCCGACAATGCCGTGCCGAGTGAGGACGCATGGGACGAGATCATCCCGCACCGTCCCGGGGTGCGCATTGAAGACGTCGACGCGTTCTCGAGTGTCCTCGTTCTCAGCGAACGTGCGGAGGCCGAGACCTTGGTCAGGGTCGTGCCGCTCGGATCCGGCGACGAGCCGTTGGCCGGCGACCTCCTGTCCGCCAGCTGGATCGTCCCCTCGAGGGAAAGCCCGTCCTCGTCGTGGTTGGGTCCCAATCCCGAGCCCGACGTCACCACCCTCAGGTTCGGCCGGACGTCGATGGTCACACCTACTTCGGTCCTGCAGATCGACCTCGACACCCGGGAGGAGACGCTCCTCAAGCAGGAACCGGTTCTCGGGGATTTCGATGCGTCCAACTACACCACGCAACGGATCTGGGCCGAGGCCAACGACGGGACGCCCGTGCCCATATCGCTCGTCTATCGACGCGACCTGCATCTACCCGCGCCGTGCCTGCTCTATGGGTACGGCGCCTACGAGATTTCGATCGACCCGACGTTCTCACCACACCGGCTCTCCCTGCTCGATCGCGGCGTCGTCTTTGCCGTGGCCCACGTGCGTGGTGGCGGCGAAATGGGACGGGCTTGGTACGAGGAGGGAAGGATGGAGCACAAGTCCAATACCTTCAGCGACTTCATCGCCTGTGCCAGGCATTTGGTGGCGCAGGGAATCGCCAGATCCGACGCCGTGGCGGGACGTGGCGGATCGGCCGGCGGGCTCCTGATGGGCGCCGTCGCCAACGAGGCGCCGGATCTGTTCGCGGCATTGGTGGCCCAGGTCCCCTTCGTCGACGTGCTGACCACGATGCTCGACGCAGACCTCCCTCTCACGGTGGGCGAATGGGAGGAATGGGGCAATCCGCTGGCGGACGAGTCGGCCTACGAGCGGATGCTGTCGTATTCCCCCTACGACAATGTGAGTGGACACAATCCCGACGGGTCGGTCCGCACCTACCCCCAGCTTCTCGTCACCGGCGGCCTCAATGATCCACGCGTCAGTTACTGGGAGCCCGCCAAGTGGGTGGCAAAGATCCGCTCGCTGTCGCCGTCGACCATGGTCATTCTGCGCACGGAAATGGGCGCCGGCCATGGTGGCCCCTCGGGTCGCTACGACGCGTGGAAGGAAGAAGCACTGGTCTACGCCTTTCTCCTCAGGGCCTTGGGGCTGCTTCCTCCGTCCTAGGGGACGCCCGGTCCATCGCCGGCTTCAGCCGGTTATGACGAAGTTCATGGTGAACGGCGTCATAAACCCAGACGGAAGGGCAACCGCACTTCCATTGACGGAGACGCTGAGAACCGTGGGCGCCCCGATCACCACGGTGGCTGGTCCCGACACGGCAAGTGACTCGTGCTGACCGGGTTGCAAGGTTTGAGTGAACAGCGGAGCGTGGGTGGCCGAGCTCGTGACATCGACCCAGCAGGCGCCCGAGGTGGCCGAGAGAATGAGGGTGTAGTTGGTCCCCGCCACGTCGTATGTCGCGCTCGCGCGCCGTGCCCGAGAGCGGCACGAGGACAGCCGGTGACGTCGCCGGCGTGGTGGTCGTCGCAGTCGCCTGGCCCGCATCCCCCTTGGGTGCTTTGGTGTGCGTGCTACTCGATCCGGCGTGGTGACGGGTCGGGGGAGCCACGGGGTGCGACCCCGTCAACGAGGAGGACGACGACAACGACGATGACCACCGCCACGGCCGTGGCCGGTGCAGCCAGCCGCCGCGGTCGATGGTTGATGGAGCCCATGGCCTTGTCCCGATTACCGACCGGCTCGTGCGTCGGCAGCGCCGCTGGTCCGGCGTCGTCGAAGACAACGGGCATCTCGGGCTGCGTCACCGGCGGTGGCGGGACGGGCGGCACGGCGGCACGCGATGCATCGGTGACCCGGACGGACGGCGAGCCCCCGACCCGCACCGCGCTCTCGGGAAACGCCGACGTCGCTCCGAGAGTGCGCTCAGCGACTGCGCTCGGAACCGCCGGATGCGTATTGATCGTCTCGAGCGTATGAATCGAGCGGTGATATCCCTCGACCGAATGCGCGTCATCGTGGCTCATTCGCCTGGTGAGAAGGGTCGTTCCCAGTGCCACCACCACAACTGCCGCCACGATCGCACCGATGATCATCACCTTCTATTCAACAGGACGCGAACGTTCCAAGGAACGGCAGTGACGAACAAATCCGAGAAACGTGGAGACGCCCGAATTCACGCCGTAAAACGCCTATTGCGGCGAGCGGCCGGGACAATCCTCCGTCGCGGTGACAGTGCTACGTGCGCATGGTCATGCGGGGTCGCAAACCGTCCTCAATCTCATGACGCCGTGGATTGGTCTGGTCGCGATGCGAGAGAATTGGATCGGTCAATCCCCAGTCGGCATCGACGACCGGATCGTCCCAGGCCAAGCCCAGCTCGTCCGAGGCGTTGTAGTAGCCGTCGACGAGGTACCACAGGAGGAGATCGGTCAGGGCGGCGAACCCATGTGCCACGCCGGGAGGTATGAAAAGCCCCTGGTCGATGTCGCCATCGAGCTCAATGATTTCAGTCGCCCCGTCGGTGGGTGAGCCTTCACGCAGGTCGTGCAGCACCACGCGGGCCCGACCGCGCAGGACATACCAATAGTCGGCTTGGTGGAGGTGATAGTGCAGTCCCACCACCGCCCCGGCCTGTTTCTC
Source organism: uncultured Acidimicrobiaceae bacterium (assembly GCA_963737745.1). GTDB lineage: Bacteria > Actinomycetota > Acidimicrobiia > Acidimicrobiales > RAAP-2 > Bog-473. Next base: position 377,415 of record CAVTTR010000007.1, read on the forward strand.
GGACCGGTTCGACTGGATCATCTCGCGGCCGAGGGGGAACCAGCTACGCCGGTAGGTCTCGACGAAGCGACCCCGTTCGTCGCCGTGCACATCCGGTCGTACCACGAGGACGTCGTCGATGGTCGTAGAGGCGATCAGTTGCGGCATTGCAGCACGGTAGCAGCGCTCCTCCTATGCCACGAAGCGACCGAATCCGGAACGGTAGAAGAGAAGAGGCGAGCCTTCGCCGACCTCCATCATCACCACGTTCCCGGTTACCAACTCGTGATCACCACCTTCGTAAATGGCACCGAGAGTGCATTCGACGACGGCGAGAGAGCCTGTGATGAGAGGGGCGCCGGTAATCCCAGAGGTCCACTCGACTCCCTCGAATTTGTCGCCGCCCGATACGGAGAACGCTCGACAGAGGGCTTCTTGATGCTCGCTGAGTATGTTGACGCAGAACGAGCCCGCTCGGGCGATGCGCGGCCAACTGGTGGAGGATTTGGCCGGGGCCAGGATCACCATCGGCGGGTCGAGCGAGAGGGCGGAGAAGGACTGGCACGAGAAGCCAACCGGCTCCCCCTCTTCCAAGGCCGTCACGATGGTGACGCCGGTAGCGAAGTGTCCGAGAACCTCGCGAAACCGGGCCTGATCGAGGCCCGACATTCACGCCCGCCCGAGGTCTATGGACTGCAACTCCTGCGCCGACGACACGTCGAGGGCCTTTGCCTCGGGCAGCAGTCGGGCGGTCGAGAGGATCTGATCGAGGATGCTGTCATCGTGTGACGGGTCGTGGTGGGTCAGCACGAGCCGCTTGGCACCTGACTCCGCCGCCACGTGCACCGCGAAAGCCGCCGTCGAATGGCCCCAATCAGCCTTGCTCGAGAACTCGTCCTCGGTGTATTGCCCGTCGTGCAGCAAAACGTCCACGTCATGGCACAGCTCCAGAACGGAATCGGAAACCGACCGCTGATCGAGAGGAGCCTGATGGTCCGACAGGTAGGCGATCGCCCGGCCGTCGGCTTCGATGCGAAAGCCCAAGGTGGCACCACTGTGGGGGATCGAGCGTGCCATCACCTTGGCCGAGCCGATCGCGAAGTCTTCGTCCCAGGTATCGATCAGGTCGATCTTCCCGGGGAACTCATCCATGTGGATCGGAAACACCGGCGGCTGTATCGCCGCATGCAACGCGGCCTTGAGGCTCCCGGCGGGCTGCGCCGGACCATGCACCGTCAGATGTGCGCCCGGCTCATGCAGGGGACCAAAGAACGGAATGCCAAGGATGTGGTCGAAGTGCAGATGGCTCAAGAGGGCGTTTGCTCGCAGCGGCGGCACGAAAACTGTCCCTCGCTCTTCGAGCAGGAACTCGCCGAACGCTCGCAGTCCGGTGCCCATGTCGACGATCAACGGGTCGTCTCCCTCAACGTCGATCACGAGGCACGAGGTGTTCCCCCCGTATCGCCGGTAGCCCTCCCCTGAACACGGGCAAGACCCCCGGACTCCGTAAAACGTCAGGTTCACCACCGAGACGATACCCGTGCGGTGGCCCAGGCGCGAAGCGCCAGTGCATTACCGCAGGTGAGCACCGGTGCCTGGGGTGCCGGGTCGTCATCGCAACTGCAACCGTGGCTGTCGGTCGGCGGACCACTCCGCAAAACCCTCGGTGACAAGTGATTGAGCGATTCGCTGGGCCCGTGGCGCGTCATTTGGCCACCCACAGGCGGCGGGCAACGTCTCCGCCGACACTGCGCCGCTCCGCAGGGCATGCACCAGGCGCCCGCGGCCCTGCCGATCCGAACCGGCGAATGAGGACTGCGGGCGCGCCGAGGGGCTGGTCCGCCAGGGGTCAGGTTCGGCCAGGCCTCGACGCTTCCATTGACACTCACTACGCAGAGGGCAGGCTTGGCACACGGGCTGGGCGGCCCGGCAGATCGTGGCGCCCAAGTCGAACATGGCCTGGTTGAATCCCCATGATCTTCCGGCTGGCAACATCCGGTCCGCCAACGACTGGGCCTGGGCCACGGTAACTCCTGCACCGGCCACACACCGGGCCAGCACCCGGATCACATTGGTGTCGACTGGGGCCACATCACGCTCGAAGGCGAACGACAAGATGGCCCGGGCCGTATATGGCCCTACACCCGCCAGGGAGCGAAGGGCACGCTCGTCGTCGGGGAGATCGCCTCCGTGGTCTTCTGCGATCGCCTGCGCCGCCCGGTGCAAGTTGAGCGCTCGCCGGTTGTAACCCAACCCTGACCAGAGGCGGACCACGTCGCCCGGCCGCGCTCGGGCACAGTGGGTCGGGGTGGGAAATGTTGCCAAGAACGCCTCGTAGTGGCCGATGACCCGATCCACCTGCGTCTGCTGGAGCATGACCTCACTGACCAGCACGCGCCACGGATCGCGCGTGGCGCGCCAGGGCAGATCCCGCTGGTTTCGCGCCCCCCACTCGAGCACGCGGGACTGGAACCGCCGGACCCGGGCTGGCGAAAGTCGGTCAGTCCCAGACGTCGTCGTCGTAAGGAAACCGGCGCGTGGGCGCCTTCTCTTTTTTCCACACCATCAATTTCCGCCGGAAGTAACAGACCTCGTCGCCGTGCTGGTTGAAGGCTTTTGTCTCCACAGTGACAATGCCCCGATCGTCCTTTGACCTCGACGGCGCGGCCTCGAGAACCCGCGTCTCGGCGTAAATCGTGTCGCCATGAAATGTCGGCGCACGGTGGAGGAGCGATTCGACCTCGAGATTGGCGATGCACGACCCGCTCACGTCGGGCACGCTCATGCCCAGCGCCAAGGAGTAGACCAGGTTGCCGACGACGACGTTCTTGCCTTGCACCGTTTCGTGCTCGGCGAACCACGCATTCGTGTGCAGGGGATGATGATTCATGGTGATCATGCAGAAGAGATGGTCGTCCGCCTCGGTGACCGTCTTGCCGGGCCAATGCCGATACACGTCCCCCGGGATGAAGTCTTCGAGATAACGACCGAATGGCCGGTCGTGGACCGTCACGTCGCGCCTTATTCCGCCACGACTTGGCGAGGCCGTGTGGTGAAGCCGAGGGACGCCCCGGGAAGGGACTCCCCGTCAATGGTCAGCCGCCAGGCGAATCGGGTCGCGGGGGCCAAGGGAATCGGACCCAGATTGACCGCCAGCGCGACATCGATAGGCGAGCCCTCGGGGATTTCCGGGGGCTGGCTGACGGTGAACTCACCCCGCACCTCGACCGGCTGCGTGCCGTCGGGGGTTTCCATGAGGACCGGTTGCCCGTCAGCGTCTTCCAAGAAGAGCTCCCAGTGGTGCGATGTCTCCGCTTCGTGCCAGTCGACGTCGATCTTGAGGGCAACGGCTGAGGGAACGGGATCCGGTCCGGTCATGCTCCATCCCCCACCGAGTATGTAGAGCTTTCCGTCCGAGACTTGCGCGGCGTCGCAGAGCAACATGGTTACCTTCACGCACCCGAGGATATAGGTCGGGCGGGGGACGCGACTGGCGATCCCGGCATTCCGGGCTGGCCTCGCCTCAGCGTGTCGAAGAGTCGGTCCTAGAGTGCGGGGGCATGAACGACCTTCGGCCGGACGCAGATTCGCCTCATGAGTGAACTCACGGGCCTCCGTGATGACGTCTACCGCCGTCCGCTGGCAACCGCGTTGGAGCGCCTCGGGCTGGGTCCGGGCTGGCGTTGCCTCGATGTCGGTGCCGGCGGTGGCGACGTCTCGGTCGCCTTGGCCGAAATGGTGGGACGCAATGGCCGCGTCTACGCCGTCGACAGTGACCCCTTGGCGCGCGACGAGGTCGCTCGCACGGCGGCGGCCCACGCCCAGGTAATCGCCCTCACACAGGCGGGCGAGGATCTGATCCTCCCCGAGCAGGTCGATCTGGCCTTCTGCCGCTTCTTGCTGCTCCACGTCCACGATCCGGCCGTCGTGGTGCGGCGCATGGCCGCCGTGGTGAGGCCGGGCGGGTGGGTGGTGGCGCAAGAGCCGATCACCTCGGCCGGCCGCATCGCAGGAATGCCGTTGTCAATGCCCGACGTTCCTCATCCCGATATCGGAGCCTGGCTTCCTTCCTTGGTTCGAGAGGCCGGACTCGAGGTCATCGACGCCTGGGCCGAGGCTCCGGCCGGCGTGGGTGAGGGACCAGTGGCCCGTTACCTCGAGTCGTTGACCGGAGTCGACCCCGAGGACGATCCCGTGGTGCTTCCCCCTTTAGTTACCGTCATCGGACGCCGACCGCCAATAGGGGGTTACGCGGCTGGTGACCAGGCCTCAGGGGACCAAGATCGCACCCTATAGGGTCGGGTCGTGACGCAGTCGACCTCACCCGGCCTCGCCGAGGCGTCCGGTGCGGTCGAGCTGGCCCAGAACCTGGTGGATGCGGCCTGTGTCGCGGTACGAGACGCCGGCGGGGTCGAGGCCAATCAGGTCGTGGCCTACGACGTGGCGCATGCCGCGGCGGCGGTGGCGACCGCTCGATCTGCTCTGGACTATGGCGCTCACGGGGCACTCGAAGAGCGTCTGGCCTCAGCTTTTGTGGCCGATGTCCTGGCCGATCTCGTAGGCCGGGTCACGGGCAGAGAAGCGGCATGGGGAACGCAGACCGACTGGATCGCTCCGGCGGCTGCGTTCTTGCGGGCGGGCCGAGACCCCGCTGTGTTGGCCTCCCTGGCCAACGTCACGCCGCCGCACCATGTGGGGTCGGACTTCGAGCTGGTGCGCGAGACATTCCACCGCTTCGCGGTGGACAAGGTGCGCCCGCAGGCCGAACACGTCCATCGTTCCAATAGCGATATCCCCGAAGAGATCATCAGTGGCCTGGCCGAGCTGGGCGGGTTTGGACTTTCGGTTCCCGAGGAGTACGGGGGCTTCGCCACCGGCGGGGAAAGCGACTACCTCGGCATGGTCGTGGCGACCGAGGAGTTGAGCTGGGGCTCGCTCGGCATCGGCGGGTCGTTGATCACCCGTCCCGAGATTCTCACACGGGCCCTTGTCTACGGCGGAACTGAGGCGCAGAAAAAGTATTGGCTGCCCAAACTGGCCTCGGCCGAAATACTCGCAGCCGTGGCGGTGACCGAACCCGATTTCGGGTCGGATGTGGCCGGCATCGTGACCTCGGCTACACCAACCGAAGGAGGTTGGCTCATCAACGGCGTGAAGACGTGGTGCACCTTCGCCGCTCGCGCCGATGTCCTCATGCTGTTGGCTCGCACCGATCCCGACCGATCCCTCACGCATCGCGGGCTCTCGATGTTCGTGGTGGAGAAACCTCGCGGCGATGGGCGCGGATTCGTGTTCACCCAGGACGCCGGGGCGCGGCCCGGGGGAACAGGGGTCGGGACGGCTCGAAGGGCGCCCCATCGACACGCTCGGCTACCGGGGCATGCACTCCTACGAGCTGTCCTTCGAGAACTGGTTCGTTCCCGCGGCCAACGTGGTCGGCGGACCGGACGGACTCGGAAGAGGCTTCTACCTCCAGATGCAGGGCTTCGAAAACGGACGGCTGCAAACGGCCGCGCGCGCCCTGGGCATCATGCAGGCCGCCTATGAGGCCGCCGCGTCCTATGCCGCCAATCGCCTGGTCTTCGGATCCCCTATCGGCGACTATCAGCTCACCCAAGTCAAGCTCGGTCGAATGGTCGTGATCATCGCGGCCACGCGACAGTCGTCGTACCACGTGGCGCGGCTCATGGCTCGGGGTGAGGGCGCTCTGGAAGCATCCATGGTCAAGGCCTACGTGTGCCGGGCGGCGGAATGGGTCACCCGCGAGGCCATGCAGATCCACGGGGGCATGGGCTATGCCGAGGAGTTCCCGGTGAGTCGCTATTTCGTGGACGCCCGGGTGCTGTCGATCTTCGAAGGGGCTGACGAGACCTTGGCGCTGAAAGTGATCGCCCGCCGGCTGATGGCTGAGGGCTGATGGGCTGATCAGTGAGGAGTCCGCGTCAGCCCAGCGCGTTCGCCCCGACTGACGAACTTGATGGCCATTTTGCGACTGGCTTCGTCGATCATCTCGTCACCGAACATGACCGCTCCCTTGCGGTCCCCCTCGGTGGCCTCACGGTAGGCGTCAAGGATGTCAAAGGCTCGGTCGAATTGCTCCTGGGTGGGTGAGTAGACCTCATTGAGGACGGCGGCCTGGTCCGGCGTGAGTGCCCACTTGCCGTCGTAGCCGAGCATCCGACTGCGCAGGGAGTACTGGCGAAGTGCCTCGAGCTCGCGCACCTTGAGGAAGGGGCCGTCGATGACCTGCAGCCCGTTGGCCCGACCGGCCATCAAAATTCGGCTGAAGACGTAGTTGAAGTGGTCGCCCGGGTACTCGGGAATCTCGATCCCGCCGGTGAGTACGGGCATCTCGATGCTGGCCGCGAAGTCTGCCGGACCGAAGATGATCGTCTCGAGGCGGGGCGATGCGGCGCAGATCTCGTCGACGTTGATGAGACCACGAGCCGTCTCGATCTGTGCCTCGATCCCGATGTGACCCAAGGGAAGACCCGACTTCTTTTCGACCTGGGTCAAGAGGAGATCCAGCGCCACAACTTCGGCGGCTGACTGGACCTTGGGCAACATGACCTCGTCCAGCCGCTCCCCGGCGTTGCCCACCACGTCGATAACGTCGCCATAGGTCCACTCCGTGTCCCATGCGTTGACGCGGACGCACAGCACACGGTCGTCCCAGGCCAGGTTCTTGATGGCATCGACCACCTTGGCCCGTGCGCCTTCTTTCTCCAACGGCGCGACAGCGTCCTCTAAATCAAGGAAGGTCATGTCGGCCGGGACGGTCGGCGCCTTCGCCAGGAACCTCTCGTTCGACCCCGGGGTGGAGAGGCAAGAGCGTCGGGGCAGGTCGCGCGTGCGTGCAGACATGGGACCAATGGTAACAAACCCCTATCAGGGGTTTTCCGGGTCTTCTTTCAAACGAACTACGTCAAATGGGCGCGGAAGAACTCCAGGCTGCGTTCCCACAACAGACTGGCCGCCTCAGCGTTGTAGACCTCGGGACGGGTGTCATTGAAGAAGGCGTGATCGGTGCCCGGGTACACAATGATCTCGACGTCCTTGCCGAGGGCGCGTAGCTGATCGCCCAAAGCTTCGGCAGCCTCCGGCGTGAAGAAGTCGTCTTCACTGGCGTAGTGCCCCAATACCGCCGCCGAGAGTGAGGAGTAGTCGGGTTGTGCATCCGGCCAAGGGATGACGCCGTAGCAGGGCACCACGGCGCTGACCGCATCGGGGCGCTGCGTGGCCAGCACCAGAGCCAGTCCGCCTCCCATGCAAAATCCGATGACGCCGATATGGGGCCGTCCGCTCTGCCGTACTACTTCGTCGACCGCCCCACTCATGTCGCGCCCTGCCTGATCCATCTTCAGTGCCATCATCGCCTTGGCCGCTTCATCGGGCTCCGCCACCGTCTTGCCGTGGTACAGATCCGGCGCCAGGGCGACGAAACCCGCAGCGGCAAATCTGTCGCAGACGTCCCGAATGTGATCGACCAATCCCCACCACTCCTGAATCACGAGGAGGCCGGGCCCGTGCCGCCTTCGGGCTTCGCGAGGTAGCCCACGCCTTTGGATCCATTGCTCGGGAATTCGATCATTTCGCCCATGGAGCCGACCGTAGTCTCCAACAGTCGAGGCCGGGAAGGGCTCCGCGCCGAGCGATCTCTATTTTCTTGGGAAAAGCCTCTAGCCAGCGATTTACTACCAGTGGTAGGAAGCAAAACGGCTATGTCGGCGCCCGGACCGTTTGAAACTTGGCGATTGGGGCAGTAAGAATGTCCCCCATCGTGACTGACGTAGAGCGGCTTCGGAGCCACTCCACGCCCAGGTCAGCTCGGAGCTCTCGGGTGCTCCGGCGGGCGCTGTTGCCCGTTATGGCCGTTGTCACAGTGCTTCCTGGCACTGTGCTCCTTGTGACGCGCCCGGCCGCTGGTGACTCCATTTCGAGTGCCAAGGCCCAGGCGGCGCAGATCGAGTCCGAATTGACGGCGGCCCAGAACAAGATGTCGGCGCTCAGTCAGCAATACGACGCTGCGGCCTATCGCCTCCAACAGGTCAACAACAGCATCGCCGCCACCAAGGCCACCATCGCCGCCGATCAGAAGCAGGTGTCGTCAGACCGGGCTCGGCTTTCGAAGGCCGCCGTCGCCAACTACGTCTCCGATGGCGCGGCATCGAGTGACAATCCGATCTTCAGTGGCAACCAGAAGACGGTGGGTGCGGCCACGGAGTACAACCTGATCGCCGAGGGTGACATCAATCTGGCCGTGTCAAACCTGCACACGGCGGAGAACTCGCTCAACGCCCAGGAGGTGCAGCTCCAAGCGCAACAAGGGCAGGCCGAGCAGGCCGTGGCCACGGAGCAAGCCGCGGTGGCACAGAACGCCCAGGAAGTGCAGCTCCAGAAGAACGCCCTGGCGCAGGAAAACGGCAAAATCGCCACGCTCGTTGCCCAACAGCAACACGCAGCGGCACAGGCAGCGGCGGCCGCCGCGCAAGTTCGTCTTGCCTCGGCAAAGGCACAAGCGAGCGTCTCGCCGAACCTCAACAACTTCGCCCCCCCGCCGACGGCAGCCGGCGGGGCCGGAGCCGTGCAGGCGGCCGAGAGTCAACTCGGGGTTCCGTATGTCTGGGGAGCCGAGTCGCCGCGCGGATCCTCGCATCCGGGATTCGACTGCTCGGGACTCACTGCGTATTCGTGGGGTCAGGTGGGTGTGGGCCTCCCGCATTACTCAGGCGCCCAAATGAGCGACACCACGCCCGTCCCGCTCAGTGATCTGCAGCCGGGCGACCTTCTCTTTTACGGCCCCGGGGGCTCCGAGCATGTGGCGATGTACGTGTCGGCTGGCACGATGATCGAAGCCCCCGAGACAGGTCAGTCGGTCCACCTGACCGGACTGCGGCTCGGTGGCGGATTCGTCGGTGCCGGCCGTCCCTGACGTCGGGCGCGACGGCACGTTCGATTCGCTGTCCTAACCTGGCACTCGGCCAGCCATGAAACCGATCCCCGTCCTTTTTCACATCGGGCCGATCCAGGTCCACACCTACGGCATCGGCCTGGCTCTCACCTTCTGGTTCGGTTTCACCTATTTCGAGCGGAGACTGCGAAAGAACGGCTATCGAACCGATTGGTTCGTCAGCGTGTTTCTGTGGATCATCCTTTCTGCCGTGGTCGGGGCCAGGGCCTTGCACGTGCTCTCCAACTTGCACACCTACGAGCAAAACCCGGGCCAGGTGTTTGCCATCTGGCACGGGGGACTCTCCTCGTTCGGGGGACTCCTCTTTGCGGTGCCGACCGGTCTCCTCCTCACGCGCCGACGCTGCCCGGAGTTGCCGATCGGCCGCGCCCTCGATCTCGTCGCGCCGGTGCTCCTGGCGGCGTGGGCCATGGGGCGCCTCCTCGGCCCCCAGCTCATGGTGGCCGGCGGAGGGCACCAGACGCATCAATGGTTCGGCATGTACTACGCCGGCCAGTCCGGGCGGCGCCTTCCCGTGCCTCTCTTTCAAGCGGCTGAAGACTTTGGCGTCTTCTTGGTGCTGCTCTTCATAGAGCGTCGCCTGGCCCGATGGCCCGATGGGTCGATCCGGACCGGGTACCCGACCGGGACGGTCATCGGCGCGGCCATGGTGCTCTGGGGGATCGAACGTGCGCTCGACGAGCATCTGTGGCTCGGCCAAGACGGTCGACTCGGCTCACTCCTCGTCCAGATCGCCGGGGTCCTGTTGGTCGTCGGCGGTGCCGCCGTGTTGTGGAGGACCCGCCAGCGCTGGCAGGCGTGGCTTCCGGCTTCAGACCAGCCCGCAGCGCCTCCGATCTCTCCCCAGACGCTCCAAGAGGGTCCACCAGCAATCGCCCCGTGAGGGGCCTAAGCTGCGCAAACCGAAGGACCGCACCGCTCATCTCGGGCTGGTCGGGGTCCTTCAGGCTCGGCGCTGACCCCGAACCCGGGCTCGCCGATGGATCGGAGGATCATGGCATCAGCCGAATCTTCACATGTCGGTGCGCAACTCGACCAGCACCACGCACCGGAGACCAACGGACGGATGTCGGTCTGCCGAAAGTGTGGGGCTCTGACCGACAGCCCCGTGGGCTTGCAGCACGTGCCTCATCCGAGCCAAGTCGGTCGCTCCAGCGACTGGTTGATCGCGCAGTCCCGGCAGCTGCAGATCGATCGTTTGCGAGAGCGACGGGCACCGTAGTGGTCGGACCTTCCTAAGGCACAAGAGGAGACGGTGGTCGAAGATATCGAGGATCCACGGCGCCAAGAGCCGTCTTTTCTGCTCGGCGAGCGCGACATGCTGGATCAGTGGCTCGAGTATCACCGCGTCACGTTGCTCCTCAAGTGTGAGGGTCTCTCCGACGAAGAGCGCAAAAGCCGCCCGGTGCCCAGCTCCAAGCTCTCGCTGCACGGGCTCGTGCGGCACATGGCCGACGTGGAACGAGGTTGGTTCCGCCGAGCGCTCTTGTGCGAGCCTGACGCACCCGCAATCTGCTGCGATCACGCGAGAGAAGACAGTGAGTTCGAACCACTCGACGAGGCGGATTGGGACGACGACCTGAATGCGTGGCAAGACGAATGTGCAGCAAGTCGCGCCGCCGCGTCCACCCTCCCGCTTGACGCCACCGGTCTCCGGCAGGGGGAGCCCTGCTCGCTGCGGTGGATCTACTTGCACATGATCGAAGAGTACGCACGCCATAACGGGCATGCGGACCTGATTCGGGAACTCGTCGACGGAGCGGTCGGAAGTTAAGAGGTGGGGCGTCGCCCCTCGATGAACAACCCCTCGGCCTCCGCCATGAGCACACCGTCGTGATAGATGGCGGCCGAGGCCTGCACTTTGCGCCCGTCGCTGCCGACGAAGCGGCCAACCAGGTCCAGTTGAGCCGACAGCGGGACCGGCTTGAGGTAGCGCACCGTCAACGTTCCGGTCATGGCCGGCCGCCCGGCCACGACGACGCCGATCCCCATCAACTCGTCGAAGAGCTGGGCGAGAACGCCGCCATGCACGCAGTTCGGGGGTCCCTCGTAGAGGTGGTTGTAAGTGACACGGCCACGAATCTCGGGCTGGCCGTTTTCTCCCTCCACCTTCCACAGCTCGACCGGAGGCGCAATCGGGTTGGCAAAACCGATGATGGGGCTGCTCGGCAAGATGTCCCGGAAGTTCCCCGGCCAGTCCGCCAGGTTCGATATGGCCCGACCGTGCCGCGTGGCCCCGGCGCTGTTCTCCAACATCTCAGCGATCCGGTCCAGTTGGTCTGATGCCCGAGCAATCTCATCGTCGGGCGGTGAAGAGCCCACGGCCGCCGCACTGACGCGCCGGATCGCGCTGGCCAGTCGATAGCGCGCTTCCTCGTCGTTCGAGGTCCGGCTCTCATTCGGCCCAGGATCATTGTGCATCGATGGTTGCAGTGATTGGCTCACCGGTGCTCGCCCCCCAAGCCCTGGCGCGTTCCTCTCAAAGAGGGGCGAGCGGTACAGTCGTCACGGGCACCATCTCGAGCTGCTGTCTGGCCTGCGTCTCCGCTGGTGTCAGCCGCAGGCTCTGCTCGGGAATGGAATCGACCAAGCGACGTTGGGCCACATAGTCATGCGAGACCGAGGAGAAGGCGCTCCGCCGGGCTGTCAGCAGTCCCTCGCTGACGTCTCCCATCAGGAAGCCCCACAGGCCCAGGGCCACCTGTACGTCGTAGATGCTGGGGGCCCGACCGAAGAGAGCTGCTCGCCGCGCCGCGATCAGGGCGGAGCCCACCAGGACGTCGTGCTCGTTCTCGCCCTCGGTGAGCTTGAGGTCGTGGGCAAAGCGTCGGGACAGCCGTAAGGCAAAGCCAGCGTCAGGACCGGGCGTGCCGACGCTGCGCCCTCTGAGCGCGGTTGGCGTCTTGAGTTCAGCGGGGCGATTGGGCGTCCAGGCCTCGGGCACGTGGAGATGACGGGCCGGCCGCACCTGGTCCGCCTCGGTAATGGGCACGAAGGTCGGCTGGGTCATGACAGGGCACGCTACTCGGGGTCAGGTGCCGTGAACGAGTCCGAAGACCACGGAGTCGTACAACGCCTGCCAACTCGCCTCGATGATGTTCTCGGACACCCCGATGGTCGTCCAGACCCGTTCCCCGTCCGTTGTGTCCACCAGCACACGGGTGACTGCTCCGGTGCCCTTGCCCGTATCGAGCACTCGCACCCGGTAATCGGTGAGATGAATGCTTGAGAGCACCGGGAACTTTCCTCCGATGGCACCGCGTAACGCCGCATCGAGCGCGTTCACCGGACCATTGCCCTCAGCGGTGGCCACAATCCGTTCGCCCCCTACATGGACCTTGACTGTGGCCTCGGTCGTCACGCCGAAGGCGGCACTCGTCGTCCCCTCGGCGCGTTCGCCATGATCAGTGATGATGCGGAAGGATTCGACCGTAAAGAATTCCGATGTCCACCCGGTCGCCCTCCGCAGCAGCAACTCGAGAGACCCGTCAGCCACCTCGAAGTGAAAGCCCTCGTGCTCCAGCCGCTTGAGCTCGTCGAGCACACGACCGAGAACCTCACTGTCCAGCTCCAGACCGAGCTCGTCCGCCTTCATGGCCAACGTCGAGCGACCCGCCATTTCCGAAACCACCACACGGGTTCCATTTCCGACCGAAGTCGGCACGACGTGCTCGTAGAGATCGGCGCTGCGGGCCACGGCACTGGCATGAAGACCGCCCTTGTGGGCGAAGACCGAGTTACCGACATATGGCTGCTGAGGGTTCGGCGAGATGTTCACCAGCTCTGCGATGTGGTGGGACACAGGAGTCAGGCGTTCCAGCCGGTCCGCCGGAATGGTCCGGATGCGCAATTTGAGCGAGAGGTTGGGGATAGCGGCGGAGAGGTCGGTGTTCCCCGCCCGCTCCCCGTACCCGTTGATGCAGCCCTGGACCTGCGTGACGCCGGCCTGGACGGCCACCAGTGAATTCGCGACGGCACATCCGGCGTCGTTGTGACAGTGAATCCCAAGTTGGGCACTCGTGCGGGCCCTCACTTCGGCGACGGCACGCCCCACCGCGTCGGGCAACGATCCGCCGTTGGTGTCGCAGAGCACGAGAGCCTCGGCCCCCTCCTCTTCGGCTGCGGCCAGCACCGAGAGAGCAAATTCAGGATTGTTCCGATAGCCATCGAAGAAATGCTCGGCGTCGAGGAACACGCGCAGGTCGTGGGCGACGAGGTAGCGCACCGAGTCGCGCACCATGTCGACGGCTTCGTCCAGCGAAGTGCGCAGTGCCTCGGCCACGTGGCGGTCCCAGGTCTTGGCCACAATGCAGGCCACTGGTGCACCTGCTTCGATGAGGTTCGCCAGGACAACATCATCCTCCGGCCGGACTCCGGCACGGCGAGTCGACCCGAATGCCACCAGGGTGGCCGTCGACAGCTTCAGCTCCTGACGGGCGCGGGCAAAGAATTCGATGTCCTTCGGATTGGCGCCGGGCCACCCGCCCTCAATGAAGGTGACTCCCAAATGGTCGAGCTGCTCGGCCACCCGGAGCTTGTCGGCCACGGTGAGGGAGAGTCCCTCCTGCTGGCTTCCGTCCCGCAAAATCGTGTCGAAGATATCGACGGACTCGGGGAGATCCGGCACTGCGTAATCGTGCGCCTGGTGCGAGTGACCGTGCGACCCACCATGGGCGTGCGTCGATGCATCCTTGGAGTCGTGCCGGTGCCCGTCGCTGTGCGTGTGCTCCTCAGTCGACATGGTCGAGCCAGTTCTTGTAACGGTCGACTTCGCCCCGCACGGTGGCGAAGTAGGTCTGCTGCACCTCAAGGGTGATCGGCCCGGGCTTGCCCGCGCCGACCGGGCGGTCGTCGACGGCACGGATGGGCACCACTTCGGCTGCGGTACCGCTGAGAAATGCCTCATCGGCCAGGTAGAGGTCGGTCCGGATGATCGGCTCGTGGCGCACCTCGTAGCCCAGGTCGTTGGCGATGGTGATGACGGAGCTCTGGGTGATGCCGTCCAGCGCGCCTGCGTCCGAGGTCGGAGGAGTCCGGATAATGCCGTCGCGGACGATGAAGATGTTCTCGCCCGTGCACTCGCTCACGGTGCCGTTGGGTGCCAACAGGATCGCCTCGTCGTACCCGGCCTTGATGGCCTCCACCTTTGCCAGTGACGAATTCACGTACATCCCCGTACCCTTGGCCGCGGTGGGCACAGCGTTGGGATCATGACGACGCCACGAGCTCACCTTGCACGTCACGCCATTGGCCACACCCTCCTCACCAAGGTAGGTGCCCCACGGCCAGGCGGCGATGGAGACGTTGGTCGGGCAGGGCAACGGGTTCAAGCCCATCTCGCCGTAGCCCAGGTAGATGAGCGGGCGGATATAGCAACCATCGGTCAGTCCGTTGACCCGGACCACCTCGCGCGTGGCATCGACGATCTCGTCGATCGTGAATGGAATGTCGATCATGAAGATCTTGGCGGATGCGAAAAGTCGCCGGATGTGGTCGCCCAGACGAAACACGGCGACCCCGCTCGAGGTCGGGTAGGCCCGAATCCCCTCGAACACACCAGAGCCGTAATGCATGGTGTGGGTGAGCACGTGCACCTTGGCGTCTGCCCAGTCGACGAGCTTGCCGTCCATCCAGATCTTCTCGGTCGGAGTAATGGGCATTCTCAGAGCCTTTCTGCAATGGCGTCGCCCACGGCCGTCGTGGACAGTTCTGCGGTTGATGTGGCCGACATGGCGTTTGACTGCTCCGACAGCGCTTTGAGGATGCGCTGCGCTGCCTCAGTTTCACCCAGGTGCTCGAGCATGAGAGCGGCGGAGTGGATGGCCGCCAGCGGATTGGCAATGCCTTTGCCGGCGATGTCGTGTGCCGCGCCGTGGACGGGCTCAAAGAGCGACGGTCCCGTGCGGTCGGGATTGAGGTTGGCTGACGCCGCGAAGCCGATCCCTCCGCTCACTGCGCCGGCCAAGTCCGTCAAAATGTCCCCGAAGAGGTTGTCGGTGACGATGACGTCGTAGCGGCCTGGTTGCTCCACCAGGTAGATGCACGCGGCATCGACATGGTTGTAGTCCCATGCGATCTCGGGGAACTCCGAGGACACCTCGGTCACCGTGCGCTGCCACAGATCGCCAGCGAACGTGAGCACGTTCGTCTTGTGCACCAGAGTCAGGTGGTGTCGCGGTCGCTGCGCCGCCAGCTTGAAGGCATAACGCACGCACCGCTCTACCCCCATACGCGTGTTGACGGAGCCCTGGGTCGCCACTTCGGCGTGCGTCCCCTTGCGCAAGAACCCGCCCTCGCCGGCGTAGGTCCCCTCCGTATTCTCCCGGATGACCACGAAGTCTGACCCTTCGGCGATGGAACCCGGGACGCCCGCGAACGGGCGGAGGTTGACGTAGAGGTCGAGGGCGAACCGCAATCGGAGCAAGAGCCCGCGCTCGAGCGTTCCCGGTGGAATCGAAGTGTCGCCGACGGGGGGGCCCACTGCGCCGAGGAGGATGGCGTCGTAGCCCCGGAGCTCCTCGAGCACTTCGTCGGGGAGGACGCTGCCGTCTCGCACGTAACGGGAGGCCCCCAGGTCGAAGTCCGTCGTGTCGAGCTCGACACCGGCGGCCGTCACCACCTTGAGGGCCTCCGCGCAGACCTCGGGGCCGATGCCGTCGCCTCCGACGACTGCGATGCGCCAGTTGGTCGTGCCTGTGCTCACTGATCTCGTCCTTCTTAGTTCTGGGGGTCGGATTCTGGTTCGTTTGGCCTGGAATTGAAAAACCGCCCACGCAGTGGACGGTTGAGCGGCGCGGCGGGGATCTGGCGCGCCTAGTGAATAATGCCTACAGAGTGCTCGGAGGGGTACATAGCGCTACTAGTCTCCCGCGGCTGGGTTGTCCCGTCAACCATGGGCCACTCGGGCGTCGCCACGGCACCCGCAGGGCGATTAGCGTTACGCCTGCCGTCGAGCTGTAATTCGCCGCCGGCACCCTCCATTCGAAGGACACGCTGTGACCAATCCATCAATCAACGACGAGACCGTAACGGCCAACCTCACGCAGGGTACATACGACCGCCTCGTGGCGGAGCTCGAGGACCTCACGACCAGGGGGCGGGTTGAGATCGCGGAGCAGATCGAGGCCGCTCGAGCCCTGGGCGACTTGAGCGAAAACGGCGACTACCACGCCGCGAAGGACTTCCAGGGCAAGATGGAATCGCGCATTCGCCAGCTCCAAGCCCTGCTCAAGAACGTCGAAGTGCTGGACGAATCCGAACCGCGGGACGGAAGCGTGGGCACCGGTAGCACCGTGACGTTGCGCTACGAGGGTGACGACGAAGACGACACGCAACAGTTCTTCGTGGGCTCCATCGAGGAACGCCAAGGCGGCCTCCCCGTGCTCTCTCCCAGCGCGCCGCTCGGCCAAGTCCTCCTGGGCAAGAGCGCGGGCGACACCGTGGAATACAAGGCCCCGGGCGGCATCCTGCGCGTGGCGATCGTGGCGGTGGACCAGTGACCGCTCCGCGCACGCTGGCTGAAAAGATCTGGGACGCGCACGTCGTTTACGCCCACGAAGGTGAGCCCGATCTCCTCTTCATCGATCTGCATCTGATCCACGAGGTCACCTCACCCCAAGCCTTCGACGGGCTGCGGCTAGCCGGACGGACCGTCCGACGACCGGACCTGACCGTGGCCACGGCAGACCACAATGTCCCGACCGTCGACATCGACAAGCCGGTGGCGGACCCGATCTCGGCCAAGCAGCTGGAAGTGCTCAACGCCAATTGCGAAGAATTCGGGATCACCTGCTACCCGATGGGCAACCCTAACCAGGGCATCGTCCACGTCATCGGCCCCGAGCAGGGTTGGACCCAGCCCGGGATGACAATCGTCTGTGGCGACAGCCATACCTCCACACACGGCGCCTTCGGCGCCCTGGCCTTTGGCATCGGGACGAGCGAGGTCGAGCACGTCCTCGCCACCCAGTCCCTCCCACAGGTCAGACCCGCCACCATGGCCGTCACGGTGGAGGGGGAGTTGGCACCCGGTGTGAGCGCCAAGGATGTAGCGCTCACGATCATCGGGACCATCGGCACCGGGGGCGGTATCGGCCATGTCATCGAGTACCGGGGATCGGCCATTCGCTCGCTGTCGATGGAAGGTCGGATGACCCTTTGCAACATGAGCATCGAGGGTGGGGCGCGGGCCGGCCTGGTGGCCCCCGACGAAACGACGTTCGCCTATCTCAAGGGTCTCGATCACGCGCCTACCGGCGACGAATGGGACGCGGCACTCTCCTACTGGCGCACGTTGGCCACCGACGACGGGGCCACCTTCGACAAGGAAGTGGTGATCGACGCGGCCAGCATCTCGCCTCACGTGACGTGGGGCACCAATCCGGCCCAGGTGATTGCCCTCACCGGCACCATCCCCGATCCCGAGGCCATGGACGATCCCGGTGACCGTGAAGCGGCCGAGCGGGCTCTGGCGTACATGGGCCTGAAGGCCGGCACGCCGGTGCGCGAGATCAAGGTGGACACCGTCTTTCTGGGCTCGTGCACGAACTCGCGCATCGAGGACCTGCGCGTCGCCGCCGCCGTTCTCAACGGCCGCCACGTCCACCCCGGGCTGCGGGCCCTCGTGGTGCCGGGATCCCACCGGGTCAAGAACCAGGCCGAATTGGAGGGGTTGGACGCGATCTTCGTGGAAGCCGGCTTCGAGTGGCGCGAGCCGGGATGCTCCATGTGCCTGGCCATGAACCCGGACAAGCTGGCCGTGGGCGAGCGTTGCGCCTCCACCTCGAATCGGAACTTCGAGGGCCGCCAGGGTCGGGGTGGGCGCACGCACCTGGTTTCGCCGGCGGTCGCCGCCGCCACGGCTGTGGCCGGGACCTTCGCCGCCCCGGAGGATCTCGACTGATGAAGCCCGTCATCGTTGTCACCGGCCGGGCCGTACCCCTCGATCGCACCGACGTCGACACGGACCAGATCATTCCGTCCGACTGGCTCAAGCGCGTCGAGCGCACCGGATTCGGCGCCGGGCTCTTCTCGGAGTGGCGCGACGACCGGGACTTCGTCCTCAATCATCCCGAGTATGCGGGCGCCACTATCTTGGTGGCCGGACATAACTTCGGAACCGGTTCTTCACGCGAGCACGCCGTTTGGGCCCTGACCGACTACGGCTTCGAGGCCGTGGTGTCCTCGCGCTTCGCCGACATCTTCCGCAATAACTGCACCAAGGGGGGATTGCTCCCGGTACAAGTCACGCCCGAGTTCGACCATGCTCTGCTGACAGCCGTGGCGGAGGATCCCACTCTCGAGATCACCATCGATGTGGCGGCCGGCACCATCGAGGCGCCGGCGGCCGGCCTCTCTTCCACCTTTGCTCTGGACGAGTTCACCCGGGAACGCCTCCTCAACGGCTGGGACGACATCGGTCTCTCGCTGCGCCATGCCGACGCCATCACCGAGTACGAGCATCGGCGACCGGCGTTCATGCCTTCGGCCTAGTCGATCGTCACCGGCACCAGCGCGAACGACTCGACATCCACCAGACCCTTGTCCGTCAGGCGCAACTCGGGAAGCACCGACAAGCCGAGAAAGCTCATATGCATGAATGGGGCATGGATCGATGTCCCAAGGGTGCGCGCCGCCGCAACGAGCTGATGAAGGTCCTGGGCGACGACATGGGCCTCCTGGTCGCTCATGAGCCCGCCAATGGGAAGGGCCAGCTCGGCCAGGACCCGACCATCATCGTCGACTGCCACCTGACCTCCGCCGATTGCGGCCAGCCGCGCCACGGCAGCGGCCATGGCGCGAGGGCCCTGGGCCGAAGGTGACCCGACTGCCATGCAGTTGTGCGCGTCGTGTCCAACGGTCGAAGCCAGCGCGCCCCTGGTAAGCCCGAATCCCGCCACCCATCCGAGCCCGATGCGGCCCGTCTCGCGATGCCGCTCGACGACGGCCAGTCGGGCCACCCCGGCGTCGGGGTCCGATGGGTCGGTCACCAGTGACGATGTGGTGAGTGAACCGTCGTGGATCCCAATGGTGCGCACGCGGCCCCCCGGCGAAAGCCCGAAGTCAAAGGCCGACGCAGCTGGTGGCGTCGCCAGGTGTACCGACCGACGCATGAATGCCGGAGCCGGGTGGCTGGCCACTGCTCCAGGGACGACAGAACCATTCTCGGCCACCAACCGACCGCGCTGAAATACGCGGGAGGGACGAAAACCCGACAACGTGTCGAAGCACAGGATGTCGGCCTGGTATCCCGGCCCGAGCGCTCCCAGCTCGGCGAACCCGTGGTATTCGGCTGGATTCAAGGTGGCCATGATCAGCGCATCGATCTCGCTTACCCCAGCCTCGACCGCAAGACGAAGGCAGTCATCGAGATGCCCAACCTCGAGGAGGGTGTCCGGTTCACGGTCGTCGCTGCACAAGGCGAGGTGATCGGTGCCATGGGCCAGGACCATCGGAATGAGGTCGCGCAGGTTCTGGCTGGCCGATCCCTGACGGATAAAGACCCACATGCCTTTGCGTCGCTTCTCTTCGGCCTCACTGAGCTCGGTGCACTCGTGGTCGGACTCCACGCCCGCCGCGAGGTACGCGTCAAGCAGAAGTCCCGTGAGCCCGGGTGCATGGCCGTCGACCCGTCGGCGACCGGCGGTGGCGATGCGAGCCAACATCTCGGGGTCGCCTGCGATGACACCGGGAAAGTTCATGACCTCGGCCACCCCGATGGCCGCGTACTCGTTCAACAACGTGGCCACATCCGGCGCGAACAGCTCAGCGCCCGGACTCTCGAATGGTGAGGCCGGCACGCAACTGCTGGCACACACCCCGAACGTGAAGGGAAGATGGTCGGCCGCCGCGATGAGCGCCGCCACGCCGGGGATGCCGAAGACGTTGGCTATCTCATGGGGATCAGCGGCCACGGCCGTCGTGCCCAAGGGGAGCACCGTGCGAACGAACTCATCGATCCACAACTTCGTCGATTCGAGATGCATGTGGGCGTCGACCAGTCCCGCTGTCACCGCGGCGCCATCGATGTCGATCTCTTCCATCGCGGCACGAGGTCCCCATCCCGCCACCACCCCGTCGGCAATCGCCAGGTCGGTCGTTACCCACTCCCGGCTCGACGGCGAGAGCACCCGACCACCCCGCAGAAGCAGGTCGGCCGGTTCGGCTCCGCGGGCAACGGCCAAGACGTGAGGGGAAGCAGGGGCGCGTGCCATCAGGCGAGCGGCTGTTACTTCTGACGCTCAGGCAACACCCAGCGGTAACGCGTCCACCCCGCCATCGGACGTGCACCGAGGCGCTGATAGAAGTCGATCGCCTCTTCGTTCCACTCGAGCACTTCCCATTCGACCCGTCCCTCGGTGCGGGCCCGAAGATCGGCCATCAGCGTGCCGGCGTGTCCTTGGCGGCGATGGGCCGGCCGCACGTAGAGGTCTTCCAACCAAATGCCCGTCTTGCCCATGAACGTGGAGAAGGTGCGGAACCACAGAGCATGGCCGACCACCGAACCATCATCGGCCACGGCCAAGGTGTCGTTCACGATGGCGCCAGGTTCGAAGAGAACCCGCCGCAAGTCGTCCTCGGTACACACGCACTGCTCGGAAAGGCTTTCAAACTCGGCCAATTCACGAATCATGGCCAGGAGCTCGGGCACATCCTCCTGCGTCGCTGGTCGGATCACCCGGTACGGGCCCGGTTCGCAGCCGACACGACCGCAGCCAACGAAGCGTCGAGAATGGAAGAGTCGCGTCCCACTCCCCACCAGGTCGATCCATCGCGACCGGCACACTCGACATAGGCCACGGCCGAAGCGCCCGAACCCTCGGTCAACGTGTGCTCCGAGTAGTCCTTCACCTCGAGAACAATACCGAGCTCGCTCGCTATGGCAAAAACGAGCGCATCGATGGGACCATTTCCCTCGCCGACGATCGTCCGATGCTGCCCGTCCACGAGTAGTTGCGCCGTGACCGAGGTGTGGCCCCCGCCGGTCGTCACCTCACTGCCCACCAGCCGCAGGCCGGCGTCTTCGGGCAAGTAGGCCTCGGAGAAGACGTTCCACATTTCGCTCTTGCCGATGACGGTCCCGCTCGCTTCGGTGACCGCCTGCACCTTCTTGGAGAATTCGATCTGCAGTCGCCGGGGCAGATCGAGCCCGTGCTCGGTGTCCATCAGATACGCCACACCGCCCTTACCCGACTGGCTGTTGACCTGAATGATCGCCTCGTAGGTGCGTCCGGTGTGCTTGGGATCGATGGGGAGATAGGGAACGGCCCACTCCTCGTAGGCCTCCCCGATGGCGCTCATGCCCTTCTTGATGGCGTCCTGATGGGAGCCCGAGAACGCGGTGTACACGAGATCCCCGGCGTAGGGGTGGCGCGGATGCACCGGCATGCGTGTGGCGTATTCGGCTACCCGACGCACCTTATCGATGTCGCGGAAGTCGAGCGTCGGATCGATGCCCTGGGAGAACAGGTTCATGGCCAGCGTCACGATGTCCACGTTGCCCGTCCGCTCTCCGTTGCCGAACAAGGTGCCCTCCACCCGATCGGCCCCGGCCAGCACGGCCAGCTCGGCCGCGGCCACCGCCGTTCCCCGGTCGTTGTGCGGGTGCAGGCTCAACACGACCGCGTCGCGGTTCTTGATGGTGCGGCCGAACCATTCGATGACGTCGGCGTAGACGTTGGGGCTGTACATTTCGACGGTGGCCGGAAGGTTGAGGATCATCGGCTTGTCGTGCGTGGGCTCCAGCACGTCCATCACCGCCTCGCAAATCTCGACCGCGAACTCAGGTTCGGTGCCCGTGAAGCTCTCGGGTGAATACTCGTAGCGGATTTCCGTCCCGGGCACCGACTGCTCGAACTTCTTGCAGAGAATGGCGGCGTTGACGGCTATGTCGATAATGCCGGCCTTGTCCAGACCGAAGACGACGCGTCGCTGCAAGGCGGAGACCGAGTTGTAAAAGTGCACCACGGCGCGCCGAGCCCCCACGAGTGACTCGAATGTCCGCTCGATCAGTTGCTCGCGGCATTGCACCAGCACCTGGATTTCGACATCGTCGGGAATCATCTCCTCATCGATGATCAGACGTTGGAAGTCGTAGTCGGTCTGCGAAGCCGAAGGAAAACCCACCTCGATTTCCTTGAACCCGACGTCGATCAAGGTGCGGAACAAGGCCAACTTTCGCTCGGAGTCCATGGGGTCGATGAGAGCTTGGTTTCCATCGCGCAGATCGACACTGGCCCAGCGCGGCGCCTGCGTGAATTGGCGGTCAGGCCACGTGCGATCACTCAGGACGAGTGGGACGTGTGAGCGGTACTTGTCGAAGTGCATCGGCGACGGGTCACAGGGCAGGGCCAGGTGACCCCGCTCCATGTCGTCACCACTCCCTTTCTGTGTCGTTGCCATGTGTCTCTCCTTTTCAAGGGTTGTCAGGTCAAACTGCGGTCGGGCCAACAAAAAACCCCCTGGCCGAGACGGCGCAGGAGGTTGCGAACGAACGCGATGTGGCGTTCGTTGTCAGGTAAGCAGCAGGCTTGCGGTCGGGGCAGGTGCCATTGAGCACCGATTCTCCCATTGGGAGCACCGACCGTCAAGGGCGGACACTCTTCGCACCGTCATGTTGAGTCGTCGCCGTTCGTTTCGTAGTCCTTGCGCCGAGCCTGCATCAGCGATTTCAGGAGGGCGGTCGGCAGCTTGCGATCGTAAGGAAGCTTGATGAAGCCCTCACCGGACTCATAGCCCGCAGCCTCGACGGAGGCCTTCTGGGTGGCGAAGAACGGCGGCGAGAAGCGCAAGGAACAGTGCTTCTTGAAGTTCTGCAACATCCACAGATTGGTGTTCTTACCCCGGACATAGACGGGCAGGTTGTACTTCAGCTCCTCCCTGGCCTCGGGGTCGGCGGCGCGGCTCAGCTTCCTGAGCGCCTCGAGGTGTGGCCTCTGGACATCCTCCAGTTGCGCGAAGTAATCATCGACACTCGACCGCTTGGGCATCGGCATGACTCCAGCGTACTGAGTAGCCTGGCGCGGTGGTTCGCCTCTTCAGCCTCATTGTGCGTCTGGCCCTGCTCGCTGCCCTCGTTGTCGTGGTGCGCGCCGTACGAGCCGATCGAGCGCCACAACGCGCGCTGCAGGGGACACAACCCGTGGTGGGCAGCCTTGACACCTGGCCTGAGGTGCCGCGCCGTCCTACAAGCTGACGCGGTGGATGTCGAGGATGCCGTCTTCGCCCCGTAACGCGTCGACCACGGCATTCGGGGTCGACCCCACGGTGGAGATGACCATCATCGCCGTGGCGGCACGAGGGCTTGGTCCGACTGCCATCGACGAGATGGAGATGTCGGCCATACCCAATGCGGTTCCGACCATCCCGATCATGCCGGGCCGATCGTCGTTGCGCACCACCAGCATGTGGGGGGCCGGCGCCACCTCAACCACGTGATCGTCGACCATCACGATGCGCGGCTCGCTCCGGTGCCCGGCCGAGCTCAACGTGCCGGCGAGCGAATGCGACTTGGAACGTAACGTGATGAGCGACTTGTAGTCGCGCGACGTGGCCGTCGAGACCTCGCGCACTTCAAGACCTCGCTGCTCGGCCAATTGCGGCGCATTCACGTAGGAGACCGGTTCTTCGGTCGAGCCGCCGAACACGCCCTTGAGGGCGGACAGGGTGAGAATGCCGGTGTTGACCGCCGCCAACTCGCCCTGGCACTCGATCTCGAGGCCATCGGGCAAGCCGTCGTGCAGGCAGCCGAAGAACCGACCCAGCTGCTCGGCCAGGGGCATGAAAGGGCGCACCACGTCTGACACGTCGCTGGCGGCGACATTGACGGCATAGGGGACGAAGTCGCCCGCCAATGCCAGCAGCACCTGCTCGGCGATGGTCACGCCCGCCTTGTCCTGGGCCTCTTCGGTCGACGCCCCGAGATGCGGGGAGACGACGACCTGAGGCAACGCGAACAGGGGTGAGTCCGTGCATGGCTCCTTGGCAAAGACGTCGAGACCGGCGCCGGCCACGATGCCGTCACGAATGGCCTCGGCCAGAGCCTCTTCGTCCACGATGCCACCGCGCGCCGTGTTGATGATCCGGATACCGGGCTTGGCCTTGGCCAGCAGGTCCCGCCCGAAGAGCCCGATCGTCTCAGGTGTCTTGGGCGTGTGAATGGACACGAAGTCCGCCTCGCCCACCAACTCTTCGATGCCGACCAACCGCACACCCATGGCTTTGGCCCGTTCCGGAGAGACGAACGGGTCGAAACCGATCAGTTCCATGCCGAAGGCATGGGCGCGCTGGGCGACTAATGACCCGGCCCGTCCCAACCCGACCACACCCAACACCTTGCCGTGGAGCTCGACACCCTCCCATTTCGAACGCTCCCACCGTCCGGCCACCAAGGAGGCGTGCGCCTGGGGAATGTTGCGGGCCTGGGCCAGCAGGAGGGCCATGGCCTGTTCGGCCACCGAGAGGATGTTGGAGGTCGGGGCATTGACCACCATCACCCCTCGCTCCGTCGCCGCATTGACATCGACATTGTCGAGACCCACACCGGCCCGTCCGACCACCTCGAGCGAGGAGCCAGCTTCCAGGACCTCGGCCGTCACTTGGGTCGAAGAGCGAATGATGAGGGCCTGCGCGCCGACAATGGCACCCAGCAACTCCTCGGGACTCAATCCCTCCGAGACGATGACCTCATGGCCGGCCTTGGCCAGCAAGTCGAGCCCGCTTTGGGCGATCTTTTCCGTTACGAGCACACGTGCCACCGCGGTGGTCTCCTCACTACCCCCTGGACATTTGGTATTGCAGTTTGTGTCTGGTGCTGCAGTTCAGTCTGTCGCCTCGATGTCAATCCGTGGCTTCGGCGAAGAAATCGGCCAAACGGGTGACGCCTTCGACCATGTCATCAAAGCCCAATGCATAGGACATGCGGAAGAATCCCGGTGCGCCAAAGGCTTCCCCCGGCACCACGGCGACCTTGGCCTCGACGATGCAGAGCTCGGCCAGTTCAGCGCTGGTCGTCGCCCGCTGTCCGCGAAAGGATTTGCCGAGGAGTCCCTTGACCGATGGAAAAGCGTAGAAGGCGCCCTGCGGTTCCACACAGACGACATCGTCGATCTCGTTGAGCATGCGATGGATGGTCAGACGGCGGCGGTCGAAGGCGGCCCGCATCATCACCACGTCATCGAGGCCGCCTGCCACCGCCGCAAGCGCGGCACGCTGGGACACGTTCGAGACGTTCGAGGTCTCGTGACTCTGAATGTTGGTCGCGGCCGTTATCGCGTCGACGGGTCCGATGAGCCACCCCACCCGCCACCCCGTCATGGCATACGTCTTGGCCACACCGTTGACAATGAGACAACGGTCGGCCAACTCCGGCACCAGAACGGGCATCGAGTGGTGCTCCGCCCCTCCGTAAACCAGGTGTTCGTAGATCTCGTCCGTCAATACCCACAAACCACGTTCGACGGCCCAGCGCCCGATCGCTTCGATCTCTTGGCGCGGATAGACGGCGCCGGTCGGGTTCGACGGTGACACGAAGAGCAGTGCCTTTGTCCGCGGTGTGAGCGCCGCCTCGAGGTCCTCGACCGAGGATCGAAAGCCCGAACTCTCATCGGAAGCCACCATGACGGGCACGCCACCGGCCAGGGCGATCGACTCGGGGTACGTGGTCCAAAAGGGGGCGAGGACGATGATTTCGTCACCGGGGTCGCACAAGACGGCGAAGGCATTGGCAATGGCCTGCTTCCCGCCGTTGGTCACCAGTACCTGCTGAGGTGTCACCGAGAAGTGCGAGTCGCGCAACGTCTTGGCGGCCAGCGCCTCCCGCAAGTCGGGCAGCCCGCCCGTCGGGGTATAGCGATGGTTCGACGGGTCACGGCAGGCCTCGACGGCAGCCTCAACGATGTGGACCGGGGTCGGAAAGTCGGGCTCGCCCGCCCCGAATCCGATGACATGCTCGCCAGCCGCTTGCAGTGCCTTGGCCTTGGCATCCACCGCAAGGGTGGCGGAGGGCGCCACCGCGGCGGCGCGTCGTGAGATTCGGCGATGCTGGGTCGGCGCGTCGGGAGTCGTCGTCACGGCTGTAATGATTTCATACGTGACCGAGACCCCCGACATCATCATCCCTCCCCAACTCCTCCCGAGCGACGGCCGCTTCGGCGCCGGGCCGTCGAAGGTACGACCCGAGCAGGTGGCCGCATTGTCCGAGGTCACGACGACATACCTCGGCACCAGCCATCGTCAGAAGACCGTCAAATCTCAGGTAGGACGGGTGCGGGCCGGCTTCCGCCAGCTCTTCTCCCTTCCCGACGGCTACGAGGTCGTCCTGGGCAACGGTGGGACCACCTGCTTCTGGGATGCCGCCACGTTCGGCCTGATCGAGGCGCAGAGCCAGCATCTCAGCTTCGGAGAATTCTCCTCGAAGTTCGCCGCCTGTGCCGCCGCGGCCCCCCACCTCAAAGACCCCCAGATCATTGAGTCCGTGGCCGGGACCCACCCCCTCCCGGTGGCAGACAGTGGCGTGGATCTCTATGCCCTGACCCACAACGAGACCTCAACCGGGGTGGCCATGCCAATTCGCCGTCCCGCCGGAGCGGCTCTCCCGGCCGATGGGGGCGGGCTGGTGGCGGTGGACGCCACTTCGGGCGCCGGTGGACTCCGGGTGGAGGCCGGTGAGTTCGACGCCTACTACCTGGCTCCCCAGAAATGTTTCGCCAGCGACGGCGGCCTTTGGATTGCCCTCATGTCGCCGGCCGCCCTGGAGCGGGTGGAACGGATCTCCGCCTCGGGTCGCTGGATCCCCGCTTTCTTGGACCTCAAGACGGCGGTCGACAATTCGGTACTCGATCAGACCTACAACACCCCGGCGCTGGCCACCATCTATCTGCTGGCTGAGCAGCTCGACTGGATGAACGGCAACGGTGGCCTGGAGTGGACCACGTCTCGGTGCGACCGCTCGGCCGAAATCCTCTACACCTGGGCCGAACAGTCCGATTTTGCCCGGCCGTTCGTGGAGAACCCATTGCAACGCAGCCATGTTGATCGGCACCATCGACTTCGTTGACGCGGTGGACGCAGCTGCGGTGGCCACAGTCCTGCGGGCCAACGGCATCGTCGATACCGAGCCTTATCGCAAGCTCGGTCGCAATCAGCTCCGCATCGCCATGTTCCCTGCCATCGAGCCCGATGACGTCGCCTCGCTGTGCGCGTGCATCAACTACATCGTTGGGGCGCTGGCCTGAGGCTTCGACTTCGACTTCGACTTCGACTTCGACTTCGACTTCGACTTCGAAGGAGCCTCAACCGGCGCGAGCCGCGATACGCCGCAAGGGGGGCAGTGTCGGCGGCGGCTGTTGGCGTGGTGGCAACGCCGCCAACAGCTCCACGGTGGCGGCCGTCACCAGACCAACGGCGCGCTCGAATGCCTCTTCGGTGCGCGGTGCGGTCTTTTGCACTCCGCTCACCTTGCGCACGTACTGACGGGCCGCCGCTTCGATCTCCTCGGGCGTGGCGGAAGGTTGAAGTCCTCTGAGGGTGGTGATATTTCGGCACATATACAAAGGCTACGACGCTCCGGGGCGCCGGGGTGCCGCCCACATCGTCGGCTGACCCGTTCTCGTAGCCCGAGGGGACATCAACCGGGAAGCGGGCCTCGGTGATCTTGGTCACTGACATGGGGGGCGCGGAGCTCCGGCAATCAATTTCGAAAAAACCGACCGCGCCGCATCGTTTTCTGAAAACAACCCTCGGCGCTCCTCCCGCAGATCCGATTGCCGGCCATGGGGTCAGGGTACGAACGCCTCGGCTCCGCGCGTGATGAGAAGGTCGCCCGAAACGCTGCGCAGCGTGAGTGCAACGCGGGGGTGGGTCCCATCGGAAACGGGGCATTCGTCCAAGGGAATGTCCGAGTGCACGGAACCGGATATGGATTCCGCATCGACGCCCAGTGTCGCCCCCCGGGCGATCCCCACCTCGATCTTGCCCGAAACCGAGCGAATGTGAACATTGCCCTCGGTCACGGAGAGCACCTGGACATCTCCCGAGACGCCCGTCACCCGGACATCTCCCGCCACGTCTCCCAACCTGACTTCTCCCGAGGTGGCGCGGATGTCGATTTCCGCCGTGGCCGCCCCTACCTCGATGTCGCCCGACGTCGTCGCCACCGACACGGCGCCGTCAGCACGGACGCAGCGAAGACCGCCCGAGGCCGAATGTACGCGTAGCGGGCCATCGACCGTACCGATCTCGACGTCGCCGCTCGCCGACTTGGCCCGCAGATCCGCCACGTCGTCGGCGGTCAGTGACCCGCTCGCTGTCTTGAAGTCGACCTGCCCGAACGACCCGTTGAGCTCGAGGTCCGCCGAGGCGGACACCACGCGGACATCGCTTCCCGGCGGCACCTCGACCCGCACGCTCACCGCATTGCGGCGGATGAACTTCATGCCGCGCACCCGTGGGACCCGCACGACGAGGATGTCGCGTGAGGCGTGGGGACGACACTCGACCGTCGCCCTCTCGACCAGTTCCGCGCTGCCGGGAGTGTCCGCCGTCAGCTCCACGTGCGAGGTCGATCCCTGGCGCGCCGTGAGTGCGGTCACGCCAACGTCGTTGTGCACAAAAACCATGACTCGGTGCGGTGTGTCAAATGTTTTTTCCACGGAATGGATCCTTTCCTTCAACTCGTCCCGTAGCCGCGCAGGCGCGAGCGGCCATGGCTTGGACGGGGCTTGGCCGTCGCCCCCCGTTCGAGGGCACGCAAGATCCAGCTGTTCACCGACAATCCCTCACGCCCAGCGCTCTCTTCCACCTTGGCTTTGAGCTGCTCGGACAGGCGCAGTGTGATGCGAGCCGACTGCTCGGCCTCGGGTTCGGGTACGGGTGGACTCTCGCCGACGTAGGCGAAGTCGACTTCGTCGCCCACGAGACGGATCTCGACATGGCCGTCGGGAAGTTCAGCTGACACCTCAGCCACCACATCGGTCAGCAGGTCGAGGATCCGGCTCGAGGCCGATCGGGCCAGGATCGCCGCCATGCGGTCGGCCACTTCGCCCACCGTTTCGTCGCCGAGCTCGCCGATGGCGGCCACGTCGGATCGGAGTCCCTCGACCACCAGCGACATCTTCATGATGTCATGATGACATCATCTTGATGTCATAACAAGGCCGAGACCGAACATCGGTCCTACCAGGGAAAAATGGCGGTGAGAAGGGGGTGCGCTATCCCCCCGATGCGTCCTGCACGCGGGTCTTGCCGGCCGTGATGAAGGGCATCATGCCGCGCAACTCCTGTCCGATCTTCTCAATGGGATGCGCCTGGCCCTCCTTGCGGAGTGCTTCGAAGTTGGGACGCCCCGCCTTGTTCTCAGCGATCCATTCTTCGGCAAAGGCCCCGCTCTTGATCTCGTCGAGGATCGTCTGCATTTCGGCCCGCACCGCAGCGTTGATGACCCGAGGGCCGCGGGTGACATCGCCGTACTCGGCCGTGTCCGAGATCGAATAGCGCATGCCCGCGATGCCCTGCTCATACATGAGGTCGACGATGAGCTTCAGCTCGTGCAAGCACTCGAAGTACGCGGACTCCGGTTGATAGCCGGCGTCGACGAGCGTCTCGAATCCGGCGGTCACCAGGGCGGTCAGCCCCCCGCACAGCACGACCTGCTCGCCAAAGAGGTCAGTCTCGGTCTCTTCGTCAAACGTGGTGTCCAACACACCGGCCCGGGTGGCACCGATGGCGTGGGCGTACGAAAGCGCCAGTTCGCGAGCCTTCCCCGTCGCATCTTGGTGGACGGCGATCAGCGAGGGCACACCGCCGCCTTCGGTGTAGGTCCGGCGCACCAGGTGCCCGGGGCCTTTCGGAGCCACCATGGTCACGTCGACTCCGGGTGGCGGCACGATCTGCCCGAAGCGGATGTTGAACCCGTGCGCGAACATGAGGCAGTCACCCTGGTTGAGATGGGGGGCGATGTGCTCGTCGTAGGCCGCCTTCTGCTCGGTGTCGGGCAACAGGATCATGATCACGTCAGCTTCGGCCGCGGCGTCGGCCAATGACGTGACCCGCAGTCCGGCCTCTTCCGCCTTGCGCTTGCTGCTCGATCCATCGCGGAAGGCGACCCGGACATCGACACCCGACTCGAGCAGGTTGAGCGCATGGGCGTGCCCTTGCGACCCGTAGCCCAAAATGGCCACCTTGCGGCCCGCGATCAGGCTGGGGTCGGCGTCGGATTCGTAGTACAGCGTGGCCATGTCGTGTGCTCTTTCTCTCGTTCGATGTGCTGTGTCGTTCAGAAGCTGTGTCGTTCAACTACGGCGTTTGTTCGGTTGCTCAGTCAAGATCAGTGCCGATCCAGCTTAGGCAGGGCAACTCGCCCTGTCCGCTGGAGCTCGACCACGGTGTACTGCTCCAAGAGGCCCTCGAAGTCATCGATCTTCTCGGGCCGCCCGGCCAGCATGATGGTGAGCTGCTCCGCCCCCACGCTCACCACCTCGCCCCCGAATACGCCGACGAGATCAATGACCTGCGAGCGCTCGGTGAGGCCCACCCGCACGGTGACCAAGAGCAACTCTCGTTCGACCGCTTCGGACGGCGAGAGCTCCCCGATGGAGACCACGTTGACCAGCTTGTCCAATTGCATGATCACTTGTTCCAAGGGCGCCGATTCGACGTCCACCACAATGGTGATCCGACTGAAGTGCTCGTGCTCGTCCGTGGGGGCCACGGCCAAGGAATAGATGTTGAAACCGCGACGGCTGAACAACCCCGCCACGCGCGAGAGCACGCCGGCCTTGTTCTCGACCAGTACCGAGAGAATGTGATGCCGCGGCTTCCCCGCCTTTGCGCCGTGGATCGAGGTCACATTGGCCGCGCTCATCGAGACGGCGCCGTCTGATCGGGATGGACCAAGATGTCGTCGTTGGAACGACCCGCCGCCACCATGGGGAACACCTTCTCGAAGGCGTCGGTCCGAAAATCGACCACGACCGGCCGGTCGTCGATGGAATTCGCCTTCTCAATGGCCGGGCCGACGTCTTCGGGAGACTCGGCCCGAATGCCGACGCATCCCATGGCCTCGGCCCACTTCACGTAGTCGGGGAGGTCGGGCGAGAGATACACCTCCGAGTAGCGCTCCTCGTAGAACATCTCCTGCCACTGGCGCACCATGCCGAGGTAGGCATTGTTCAAAATGGCGATCTTCACCGGGATCTGCTCGGCCGAGGCGGTCACGAGCTCTTGCGCCGTCATTTGAAAACAACCATCGCCGTCGATGGCCCACACCGTGCGATCGGGGCGTCCCACCTTCGCCCCGATTGACGCCGGCACGGCGAAGCCCATGGTCCCCGCCCCTCCTGAATTCACCCACGTGTAGGGATGATCGAACTGCCAGTACTGCGAGGCCCACATCTGATGCTGCCCTACCCCCGACACCACGATGGCGTCAGAAGGCGCGGCGTCGCGCAACTGCTCGACCACCATCTGGGGCTTGATGGCACCACCCTCGGCGTGGTCGTAATAGAGGGGGAACTGCTCCTGCCACTTGTGCACCTGTTCCCACCACGGCGCCAGATCCTGGACCACCGGGGTCTCGGCGTTGGCGTTCATGGCCGACAACAACTCTTCGATCACCAGCCGGCAGTCCCCGGCGATACCGACGTCTGCCATGCGCACCTTGCCCAGTTCGGCCGGATCAACGTCGACATGGATGATCTTTGCTTCGGGCGCAAAGGCGTCGATCTTTCCCGTCACCCGGTCGTCGAAGCGGGCCCCGAGGCTGATGAGAAGGTCGCTGCGCTGCATCGCCGTCACCGCGGTGTAGTTGCCGTGCATGCCCGGCATGCCCAGGCACAGGGGATGAGAATCGGGGAAAGCGCCGCGCGCCATCAGGGTGGTGACCACCGGGATACCCGTACGTTCGGCCAGGGAACGGAGAGCTTCGGCCGCCCGGGCCTTGAGCACGCCACCTCCGACATAGAGAACCGGGCGCTGCGCCTGGCGGATCAGCTCGGCGGCCTGGCGGACGAGCGCAGGATCGCCCACGGTGTGCGGGTGGTAGCCGGGGAGATCGAGTTCTTCGACCGATGTCGGCCAGTACCACTCCATTGTGGCGTTGGCGATGTCCTTTGGGAAGTCGATGAGTACCGGCCCCGGACGTCCGGTGGTCGCGACGTGGAAGGCGGCGGCCACGACGCTCGGGATGTCGTTGACGTCCTTGATCAGCCAGTTGTGCTTGGTGATGCCCATCGTGACGCCGGTGATGTCGCACTCTTGAAAGGCATCAGTGCCGATCGAGCCCGTAGCCACCTGGCCCGACACCACGACCAGTGGCGTCGAATCCATGTACGCGTTGGCCAGCGGCGTCACGATGTTGGTTGCTCCGGGCCCGCTGGTCACCATGGCCACGCCGGGCTTGCCGGTCACCATGGCGTACCCCTCGGCCATGTGACCAGCGCCCTGCTCGTGGCGCACCAGGACGTGGCGGATGGAGGAGTCGATGATCGGGTCGTAGACGGGCAGGATGGCTCCGCCGGGCAGGCCGAACATGACGTCGACGCCCTGCATCTCGAGGCTCTTGATGAGTGCCTGTGCTCCGGTGAGCTTCATCGTTCGTCCTGTCTCTCTCTTCGTGCGGTTGCAACCGTGGCGGGTTGGTAGTGACTTGGTCCGGAAAATGAAACGACCCCCCGTTTGGGAGGTCGAGAAGCGCGCGTTGCAGTGAAGCCGCGCGCTTACGTTACGAGTACCAGAATCCGTGAGTGGTCGTGGCGGCCCGTGCGCATGATCGCACCATTGTGGCACGTCACGGCCGCCCCGACAACCCCTGGGCTCGGTCGATGGCTCACGTGGGGGCCATCCCCCCGCCCAAAAGGGCCGGGAGCGCCGTCGCCCGCATGCGAGCCAGCACCCGGTCGGTGACTGGCGCCACGTCCGGATGGACGCCACCGTTGCCCTCGGCGGCGACCCGCCACGCCGCGGCGCGCCGCTCCAACAGGTCAGCATCGTCGAATTGGAGGCAGTCGAGGCGATCAGTGGTCAGGTCGACGACGACGGTGTCTCCGTCCTCGACGAGCGCGATGGGGCCCCCGAGAAATGCTTCGGGCGCGACGTGGCCGATGACCAGCCCAACCGATCCCCCCGAGAAGCGGGCATCGGTCATCAGGGCGATGGTGATGTGCCGCTGGCGGCACAGGGCCGTGATCCGCGACGTCGGATCGAGGAGCTCGGGCATGCCGGGGGCGCCACGGGGGCCTTCGTAACGGATCACCACCATGTCGTTGTCCAAAAAGCTGCCCGGTTCGCGGTCAAGGGCCTCGATGAGGGACCGCTCGCCGTTGAACACGCGGGCACGTCCGGTAAAGACGCCGTCTTTCACGCCACCTTCCACGCCGGCGACCTTGAGAATCGCTCCGCCGGCGGGCGCCAGGTTGCCACGCAGGAGGCGCAGACCCCCGGTGTCCTTGAACGGCTTGTCGACCGGGAAGATCACGTCGCCGTCGGGCGGGGCTGGGTCGAGACGCCGCAACTGCTGAGCCAGGGTCTCACCCGTGCACGTCATGGCATCGCCGTCGAGGAATCCGGCCGCGAAGAGCTCGTTGACGACGACCTGCAGCCCCCCTTTCTCGTCCACGTCCACCATCGAGTAATCACCGAACGGTCGCATGTTGACCAGCACGGGCAGGCGCCGAGCCAGCTCGTTGAATTCCTGCTGGCTCATCACGTCGCCCCAGAGATCGAGACCCGCGGCACGGGCAATCTCGACGCTGTGCAACAACACATTGGTGGACCCGCCCATGGCGATGGTCACGGTGAGGGCGTTGCGCAGCGAGGCGGGCGTCACGATGTCGCGCGGCCGAATGCCCTCCTTCTCCATGGCGAGGAGACAATCGACGGTCTGATCGGGGAACTCGGTGAGCCGCCGGGGGTCGTCCGAGGGCGGTGCCACCATGTGCAGCGGTTCGAGCCCGAGAACGGCGATGAAGGTCTGCATCGTGTTGTAGGTGAACATGCCTCCGCAGCTGCCCTGCCCGGGGCAGGCGTGCAGTGCATAGCGGGCTCGGACCTCGGCGTCGCGGTCAGCCATCTGGAAGGCCGAGACGAGGTCGATGCGGTCACCCGTCTCGGGATCGATGCCCGGCCTGATCGGGCCGTCGGAAAGGATGACCGAAGGCGTGTTGTTCTCGAGGACGGCGGCCACGGTTCCGACGGGCGGCTTGTCGCAGGCCACGACGGCGACCAGCCCGGCGACGCTGTTCGCCGCCAAGTGGACGTCGGCGACGTCGTGGACGAGCTCGCGGCCGATGAGGGAGAACCGCATCTGGGGCGTGCCGTTGAGCTGTCCGTCCGAGACACCCACGGTGAACACCGATGGGATCAGCCTGACCGCCAGGTCGTCCTCGGCGATGCGACGCGACAACGCGGCCTGGACTGCCTGGACCTTCTGGGGCACTCCCAGGTAGCACTGGCTGTCCCCCAGGTTGCCAATGACGGCCCACACCGGGTCATGGATCTTCCCGACGTCCTCACCGAGGAATGCGGCCGTGCCGACCCTTTGCACGTCGCGCCCGGGATTGATCGACACGAACGTCTCTGATTCCTTGCGCACCAGCCCAAACTAATGGCTTTGGATCAGCCGAGCGGGTCGAGCGGGCGAGCGGATGGAGCTACCCGCGCAACCGCCGGAGCTCTGCGGCCACCTCTTTGCCGTTCGCCTGGCCGGATGTCGCGTTCATGACTTCCTTGGTGAAGAAACCGCCCAATTTGTCCTCCCCTTCGATGTAGCGGGCCCACTCGTCGGGGTGGGCCGCCACCACCTCGGCCACCACGGCCGTCAAGGTGTCAGCCCCCAGGGCCTCGAAGCCCATCTCCCGGGCCAGCTGGCGCGGGTCGCTTCCCGTGTCAGCCACGGCGGCGCTCAACACGGCCTTGGACTGGGTAGCGGACAACTCACCCTTCGTCTCCATCTCGAGCAGCGTGACGAACGAGTCCTTCGGCAGCGCCAGTCCCGCCTCCCCTTCGGCTGCCAGCTCATTGGCCGCCCGGGCCAGAGCCAGCTTCACCGACGCCCCTGCGTCCACCGCGGACACGACCAGATGATCCAGACCGAGATCGACAACGGCTCGGATCTGATCCGCTTCGGCTTCGCTGGCGGACCCGCCGACGAGGGCCGACGAGGGCGGCCCGGCGATCGGCCGGCATGGGGCCCATGGCGACGCGCACCCGCTCCTGCCACGCCGCGTCGGGCACCAGTGGCACAAGGTCGGGCTCGGGGAAATAGCGGTAGTCGTTGGCCTCTTCCTTGGAGCGCATGGTTTGGGTCCGACCTGCGGCCTCGTCCCAGTGCCGCGTCTCCTGTCGTACCGAGTCGCCGCCCTCGATGAGGGCAATCTGACGCGCCGCTTCGTATTCGATGGCGCGACCGAGCGAACGCAGCGAGTTGAGATTCTTGATCTCGCAGCGCGTCCCGAAGCCGGCCGAGCCAACCGGACGCACCGAGACGTTGGCGTCGAAGCGCATCGACCCTTCTTCGAGCCGGCCGTCGGACGCCCCGGTGGCGACCAGGATCCCGCGCAGCTCGGAGGCATACGCCCGCGCCTGCGCGGCGGAGCGGATGTCGGGCTCGCTCACGATCTCCACCAGCGGTACGCCCGAGCGGTTGTAGTCGACAAGGGCGTGGTGAGCCGAATTGATGCGGCCCCCCGCACCCACATGCGTGAGCTTGCCCGTGTCTTCTTCGAGGTGAGCCCGCGTGACACCGACCCGGAAGCCTCCGGGCAGTTCGAGCCATCCCCCCAGGTTGATCGGCTCGTCGTACTGGCTGATCTGATAATCCTTGGCCTGGTCGGGATAGAAGTAGTTCTTGCGGGCGAAACTCGAGGGGTGGATGTCGCAGTGCAGGGCCGTCCCGATGCGCATGGCCAGTTCCACCGCCTGCGCATTGAGCACGGGCAACGCCCCGGGAAGTCCGAGGCAGACCGGGCATACATTCGTGTTCGGCTCCTCGCCGAACTTGTTGCGACAGCCGCAGAACAACTTGGTGGTCGTGGCCAGCTCGCAGTGCACCTCCAGTCCGACCACGGTCTCCCAGACGGTGTCCGCACGCACGCGAACCGCTTCGGTGTCGAGGCTCACAGGGACCACTCCGTTCTCGGGGCAACTGCTTCGACCGCCCCGGCCACCTGGAAGAGCAGCCGCTCGGCCAAGGCGGGGGCCAGGACCTGTACCCCCACCGGAAGACCGTCGGCTCCGACGCCGAACGGCACCGACACCGCGGGGTGCCCGGCCAGGTTCGACGGGATGGTGCAGATGTCGTTCATGTACATGGCCATGGGATCATCGACCTTGTCGCCCACGGCGAATGCCGTCGTCGGAGCGGTGGCGCCCAACAACACGTCCACCGTCTCATAGGCCCGTTCGAACGCCTGTACCACCAGCGTGCGGACGCGCTGTGCCTGGGCGTAATAGGCGTCGTAATAGCCGGCCGAAAGGGCGTAGGTGCCGAGCATGATGCGGCGCTTCACCTCATCGCCGAAACCGGCGGTCCTGGTGGCAGTGTTCATGGCGGCGGCGTCGTCACCCTCGACGCGCAATCCGTAGCGCACGCCGTCGTAGCGGGCCAGGTTGGACGAGGCCTCGGCGGGAGCGATGATGTAATAGGCAGACAAGCCAAAGCCGAATTCGGGGACGCAGACCTCCTCAACCTTGGCGCCCGCCGCGGCCAGAGCCTCCGCCGCCTCGTAGACCTGCGCCTTCACGTCCGGGGCACAACCCTCGATGAGATCGGGACACAGCCCGATGCGCACGCCCTCCACACCGGCGTCGACAACCTCGAGAGTGGGAGGCGACGGCAAGCGCAACGACGTGGTGTCGCAGGGATCGTGTCGTGCGATCACGTCGTAGAGCAAGGCCGCATCGGCGACGCTGGCCGCAAAGGGCCCGATCTGGTCGAGCGAACTGGCGAACGCCACCAGCCCGTAGCGCGAGACCCGGCCGTAGGTCGGCTTCATCCCGACGACGCCGCACAAGGCGGCCGGTTGGCGAATAGATCCGCCGGTATCCGAGCCGAGGGCGAGCGGCGTGAAGCCGGCTGCGACGGCGGCAGCCGAACCACCACTGCTCCCCCCTGGCACCTTGTCGCTGTGGCGCGGGTTACGGGTCGGGCCGAAGGCGGAATTCTCGGTCGAGCTACCCATGGCGAACTCGTCCATGTTGGTCTTGCCTACGGCGATCGCACCGGCGTCGCGCAAGAGCGTGACTACGGTGGCGTCATAGGGCGGTCGCCAACCCTGGAGGATTCGGGAGCCACACGTGGTCGGGATCCCTCTGGTGCACAGGTTGTCCTTCAACGCCACCGGCACACCGGCCAAGGGACCGGGGTCACGACCCTCGGCCACGGCGGCATCGACGGCTGCGGCCTCGGCCAGGGCCGTGTCGGTCAGCACCTCCAAAAAGGCATGGGTCTCCCCGTCGTGGGCGGCCACGGACGCCAGGGCCTCCTCGGTCACCTCGCGCGCCGAGCGTTGGCCGTTCCGTACGGCAGCCGCGACCGCTCGTGCGCCCATCACGGTGCCTCACCACCGATACGCGGCACCCGAAACCGGTTGTCCTCCACCGAGGGGGCGGCAGCCAACACCTCGGCCCGGTCGAGGCTCGGTCGGGGCTCATCGGGGCGCAGCACATTTTCGACCGGCAGCGGATGCGCCGTCGGTGCCAGGTGCGACAGATCGAGCGCGGCCACGTCGGCGGCATGGTCGAGCACGGTGCGCAACTGTGCAGTGAAGAGGTCGACCTCGTCCTCGCGCAAGTGCAGACGGGCCAGGTTCGCCACGTGGATGACGTCTTCGCGACTCAGTTGTCCGGGACTCGCTCCTTCGTGGCCCGGCTCCTCGGGGTCGGTCATGCTCCCGAAGGGGGAAGAAGGTCGGTCACGAACGCCACGGTCCGTTTCTCGATCTCCTCCTTGTCGTAATCGAGGGTGGCCACATGGAAGCTGCGCTCGAGCCTGATCCGCTCCACAGGCCCACGGACCCCGGCGACCAAGCGGTCGCCCGAAACCGGCGCCACCACGTGGTCCTCGGTGCTCGAAAAGAGCAGGATGGGGCAGCTCACCGAGCCAAGGCCGGCCGTCACGTCGCGGGCGGCCTCAAAGAGCGAGCGTGCGGCGCGCAGCGGAAGCTCGGGGTAGGCCGATTCGACCACTCCCTCCAGGGCGATATCGGAGCCCACGCCGGGAGCCAGCTCATCGCCCCCCTCGATCATCGAGTCGATCAGGGCCAAGGTGTCGGCGTCGGGCGGCTCCACCAGCGGATTGACCAGCACGAGGGCGGCGATCTCGGGGTGCCGCTCACCCAGCCAGACACTCAAGGTTCCGCCCATGGAGAGCCCCACGACCACGACCGCATCGCAGCGAGCCTCCAGTTTGGCGTAGGCATCCTCGGCCGCGTCCGACCAGTCTTGCCACGTGGTGGGGACCATGTCCGCCACTGTGGTGCCGTGGCCGGGCAGGAGCGGCAACTCCACGGTGAGGCCGGCGTCGGCCAGCGCAACCGCCAGCCCGCGGATGGACTGGGGATTGCCGGTGAAGCCGTGCAGGACCAGCGCCCCACGGGCGTCGCCAGCGGCGGAATATGGCTCAGCGCCAGGGAGAACAGGGGTCGTCACGCGTGACCATGCTACCGGCGAGCCGACTATCGTTCCGCCGGGCGGGGATGCCGGATGGGCATTCGATCCCGATCGCAATCGCCGACGAAGGAGCATGTCGATGCCGTACCCGTTCTTGAGCGACGAATGGCTGGAGGAAGCCCGCCGCATTCGCGCTGAGTACGAAGGGAAGTCCGTGCCCTTCCCGCACCCGGTCCGTATGAATCTGGTGGTGACGGGTGCCCCCTTTGGTGACAAGGACATCGATGCCCATATGGATACCTCCAGCGGCGAACTCGTCCTCGACGTGGGACACCTCGAGGACCCTGACCTCAAGGTCACCGTCGACTACGACACCGCCAAGGCAATCCTGATCGACGGCAATCCCGCGGCCGGCATGCAGGCCTTCATGGCAGGCAAGGTCAAGGTCGAAGGGGACATGGGCAAGCTGATGGCGTTGCAAGCGGCTCCCGTCGGTGCCGAGTCGAATGCAGCCGAAATGGCCAATCGGCTCAAGGAGATCACCTCCTGACCGAAGTCACCTCCTAGCGGAAGCGGCGGGACCACCAGTTCGGGTCCCGGCCATGGGCATGGAAGTGGTCGGGGATCTGGCGCATGACCTGATCGATCGACCACCCATTGCTCCCGAAACGGGCGTCGGCTACTCGGGTCAGTTGCTCCAGCATGTGCGCCAGGTCCGCCTCAGGAGGCACCGCGCCATGGTTCTTCCAGACCACCATGGGCACGTCGCAGATCTCGCAATCCGCCACCCAGCACACGTCGTCCTCGTGGTGCCACGGCGTGATGTGCGCTGCCTCGCAGAGGTCACAGGAGGCGTCGAAGGGCAGAGCCACCGGCGCCTCTCGTCAATGGGCCAGGATCGTCACCGACGACCCGGTCGCTACCGTGCTGTTCGTGGGGGGAATGGTGCCCTCCGCCGTGCCATTGGGATTGCCCTGCACTCCGGTCACGTTCAACCCGGCGTGCTGCAGGTTCGTCGTGGCCAGCTGCACGGTCTCGCCGATGACGTTGGGCACCTGGACGGTGGGCGGCCCGGTCGACACGGTCACGGTCACCGTCGACCCGTAGGGCACCAGGGTGCTGCTCGGCGGGTTGAGCGAGATGACGTCACCCTCGGGCACGGTGGTGTTGGGCGCGTAGGCCTCGGTGCCGGTGAGCCCGACTGCTTGCAACAGGACCAGGGCGTCGTTATAGGTGTCCGCCTGGGAGATCGACGTCGGGACGGCCACCGGTCCGTGGCCCTTGGAGGGCACCATATCGATGGTGGACCCGTAGGGAGCCGTCGCCGGATTCTGCTCCCCTTTGTAGGACCAGGAAATGAGCACACCGTTCTGGATGGTGTCGCTGTACTGACTGGTGACGCAGTCGCCCTGCAGGTGGGCCGCTTTCAAGGTCGCCGCGGCCTGGTCACATGTCATGTTGGCGAGAGAAGGCACGTGGACCGCGGGCGGACCCAACGAGGGTACGACCGAGAGCACGGCGCCTTCTTTGAGAACCTTTCCGACCTTGGGGGTCTGCCGGATGATCACACCCTCGGCGATCGTGATCGACCGGACACCCTTCTCCACCCGCAGGGTGAAGTGGTCCTTGCCGGTGGCGGTCCGGGCTTGGTCCAGGGTCAGACCGGTCAGTGCAGGCACCGGGTGCGAAGCCGTGAAGAGCTTCTCGTGCACCGCCACCAACGCCCCGGCGGCCAAGGCCAACACGAGGACGACAATGCCGACGATCCACCACGGGCGACGGCTCTTGCGGCGCACGGCGATGGCGGGGCCACCGTCCGCCGATCCCTCGGCGCGCTTGCCCGACAAGCTCGGCTCGGCATCGAAGATCTCGCCGGGCCCCGCCTTAGTGCCGACGGGTGCCGGCTTCTTCGTGACCGCGGGTGGGACCTGCGTCAGCTCGGAGACGGCCGGGGGACGGAATCCGTTGAGAGGCGCCGGGGCGACGTGGTCCGGCGGGTGCAAAGCCAGCGGCTCAGGGGTGGGGAGAGCGCTGGCCAATGCTCCGAGCCGGGCGGCGAACCCCGCCGCGTCCAGACGGGCCGAAGCCTCGGGAGCGGCAGCGCGGGCCAACACGTCATCGAGCGGGCCCAGAGCCTCATGGGGCGGCAAGGGAGACCCGATGCGAGCCATGATCGTGCCCTGGGTCGTGTCGGCCACGAAGGGCACGGTGCCCGAGAGCGCCTCGTAGAGCACCAGCGCCAGCGAGTACACGTCGGCCCGGCCGTCGAGCGGTTTGCCTTCCGCGGACTCGGGCGAGATGTAGCGGGCCGTTCCCACCATCGCTCCGGCCGGCTCGGTGTAGGCCGCCTCGGCCAGGGCGCGGGCCACGCCGAAGTCGGCGACCCGGACCCGACCTTCCTCGTCGAAGAGCAGATTGGCCGGCTTGATGTCACGATGCACGAGCCCCCGCGCGTGGGCATAGGCCAGGCCCTGCGCCACCTCGGTGCCGAGATGCGCGGCCTGAGAGGGGCTGAGGCGATCACCCCGGTCGAGCAAGTCCCGGAGCGATCCGCCGCCGAGATACTCCAACACCAGGTAGGGGCCGTCGGTGTCCTCGCCCCAGTCGAATACCCGCAGCACGTGAGGATGGTTCAACGAGGCGACCGAGCGGGCCTCGGCCCGGAAACGCTTGAGGAAGGCTTCGTCGCTGGCCAATCCCGGTTGAAGAACCTTGACCGCGACGTGACGCTGCAAGGACACGTCTTCGGCCAAGTAGACGTGTGCGGAGGCGCCAGTGCCCAGAGCGGAGAGCAGCCGGTACCGCTTCCCAAGGACCCGGCCGATGGAATCAGAGATAAGGGGCATCGGGACAACTCGTAGGCTAGTGACCAAACAAGGGCGTCCGGTGGACACTCCGGCAATTCTCTACCCCGGCCCCTAGGCACGGAGGCCGAGCTCGGGCCGAGCTGACGGGCCCATCGCCTCCTCCGCTTACCCGGGCAAGGCCCCCGATTTCAGCACGGTCTCGAACGCCTCGGCCGGCACGATCGGAATGCCCAGCTCCTCGGCCTTCTTGAGCTTGCTGGCCCCGGGCGCGTCGCCCAGAATCAACGCAAAGGTCTTTTTGGACACGCTGCCTGGGGATTTCCCGCCCCGGACCAAAATTGCCTCCTCCGCCTCTTCTCGGGTGTAGCCAGGCACCGACCCCGTCACCACGATGGTCAGGCCCTCGAGGGTCTGGGCCACGGCGGGCCCGCTCACGTCTTCGCCGTCCCCACCGTTGCCGGCCTCGATCCCACCACCGGTGCCTCGCCGAGCACCAGGCTCCTCCAGGTTCACGCCGGCGGTGCGCAATCGCTCCATCACGGCCTGGTTGGTGGGCAGGGCCAGGAATTCGGCAATGCTGGCCGCAATCACCGGCCCGATCCCTTCGACCGCGGCCAGCTCGTCTACGGACGCCGCCGCGATGGCGTCAAAGGTGCCCATGGCTCGGGCCACCGTGCGTGCTCCCGTCGGTCCCAAGTGGCGAATCCCGAGCCCGACCAGCAGTCGGCTGAGCGGTTGCGTGGTCGAAGCGGCGATGCCGGCAACGAGGTTGCCGGCGGAAATGGCGGCAAAGCGCTCGAGCGCCGTCAGTTGGGGCACGGTCAGCGTGTAGAGGTCCGCCGCATCGAGGATCAACCCAGCGACAACCAACTGGTTCACGCGCTCCTCGCCCAGCCCCTCGATGTCCATGGCCGAGCGCGAGGCGTAGTGGACGATCCGCTGCACGCGCTGCGCCGGGCAGTCGATGTTGGTGCAGTAGGTGTCGCTCTCGCCCTCGAGCCGCACCAGCGGCTGCCCGCAGGACGGGCAGGAGGAGGGAAATTTCCACGGCGGTTTACGCCTTTTTGGTACCCCTGGACCGGCCAGCACGGGGCCGACGATCTCGGGGATGACATCCCCCGCCTTGCGGACGATCACCAGGTCACCGGGGCGGACGTCCTTTATCCGCACCTGGTCCTCGTTGTGCAGCGTCGCCATCTCGACCGTTGAACCGCCCACGAAAACAGGTTCCATGCGTCCGAACGGTGTGGCCCGGCCGGTCCGTCCGATCGACACCATGATTTCGACCAGCTTGGACGTGCGCTCCTCGGGCGGGAACTTGAAAGCGATGGCCCAGCGGGGCGCCCGCGACGTGGCACCCAGGCGCCGATGCAGCGCCAGGTCGTCGACCTTGGTCACCACGCCATCGATCTCGTAGGGCAGGGCGTGGCGCTCGTGCTCCAGCTCGAGGCTGCGCGCGATGACCGCCTCGATCCCTGTGACCAGGCGCGCGTCCGGGCTGACGGGGAATCCCGCCTTTTCGAGGAGGGCCAAGGTGGACGACTGCGTGGACGCCGGCCAGTGGCTCCCCTTGGG
The DNA here is from genome assembly GCA_963737745.1 of uncultured Acidimicrobiaceae bacterium. Lineage (GTDB taxonomy): Bacteria > Actinomycetota > Acidimicrobiia > Acidimicrobiales > RAAP-2 > Bog-473. The sequence continues at coordinate 420,348 of CAVTTR010000007.1, forward strand.
CGCCCCTTCGACCTCACCCACCTGGTAGGCCCAGAACGAGAGGGGCCGGGTGGCCGTGACCGCCGGGTCCTTCTGCCGGAGTGCGCCGGCCGCGGCATTGCGTGGGTTGACGAACAGCCGGAGGCCGGCTGCCTCCTGTCGCGCGTTCATGGCGGCGAAGTCGGCCAGAGGCAGGTAGATCTCGCCGCGGACTTCGAGCAGAGCGGGAAACGGGCCGGCCGTGGCGTCGAGCACCTTGGGCACGACCTTGACCGTGGCCACATTGGCCGTGACGTCCTCGCCGGTCACCCCGTCGCCCCGCGTGGCGGCCCGGGTGAACCGCCCGTGTTCGTACGTCAGCGACATGGCCACACCGTCGACTTTGGGCTCACTCGAGAAGGCGAGGTGCTCCAGATCCAACTCGGGGATGGGGCGGCGCAGGCGCTCGGCCCAGGCCCGGAGGTCTCCCTCTTCGAAGGCGTTGTCCAGGCTCATCATGGGGACCCGGTGCCGTACGGGCTGGAACAACCCGAGCGGTGCCGCGCCGACGGTCTGGGTCGGCGAGTCGGGAGTGACAAGGGTTGGATAGGCCGCTTCGAGCTGGCGCAACTCGCGCACCAAGAGGTCGTAGTCAGCGTCGGGGATCTCGGGCGCATCGAGGACGTTGTAGCGATCGTTGTGGTACCTGATGACCTCACGCAGCTCGGCCGACCGGGCGCGCGCCTCGGCCGGCACCTCGGCGGCCGGCCCCTCGGCGGCCACGATCAGGCGGCGATGCCGGCGCCGACCACAGCATCGGGATCGGCGGCGTCGTAGAGAGCCACCGTCTGGCCAGGCGCAACCGGTCGCTGTGGGACATCGAAGTGCACGACCAAACCACCGTCCGCCCGGCGCACCGCACAAGGAGCGGGCCGGCCATGGGCACTTACCTGGGCGATGGCTCGGTCGTCGTCGCCCAGGGGCTGGTCCACCCAGGTGAGGGAGCTCTCAGGGAGCGTCAGATTCGTCGTCATTGCCTCGGCTGCGCTTCCCACCGTGACCCGACGCGCCGGTAGATCGACAGCGATCACGTAGCGGCGGGCCCCATCACTCCCATGGCCCATGCCGCGACGTTGACCCACGGTCACCAGTTCCACCGCCTCAACGGATCCCACCGTCTCACCATGGCCATTGGTGACCACGGCGGGGTGAAACGTCAGTTTGTCGGCCAGAAAGCCCTGACGGCCCTCGACACTGCCGATGAAGCAGACGTCCTGACTGTCTGGCTTCCCGGCCGTGCGCAGGCCCAGGCGGACGGCGTGGGCTCGAACGTCGGCCTTCGTCATCTGGCCGACCGGGAAGACCACGCGGGCCAGCTCCGACTGGCCCAGCATCGACAGGACGTACGACTGATCCTTGTCCGGGTCGGCACCGCGTCGCAGCCGGAATTCGCTTCCGCCGGTGACCCGGGCATGGTGGCCGGTGGCGAGGCGCGCGAAACCCAGCCGATCGGCTCGCTCGAGCAGGCGATCGAACTTGATGGAGCGATTGCACTCGATACACGGATTGGGGGTGCGTCCCTCCGCGTGCGCCTCGATATAAGGCGTCACCACATGGCGGTCGAAGTCCTCGGTCAGATTGAAGACGTGATGATCGATGCCCAACTGTTGGGCCACCCGACGGGCGTCATCGACATCGGCCACGGAGCAGCAGCCCGAATCCGATTCCCCACCCCACAACTTGAGCGTGGCCCCGACGACGTCATGGCCCTGCTCGACCAACAGCGCAGCGGCGACGGAGGAGTCCACTCCTCCCGACATGGCAACCAGCACTCGCATCCGTCCAGTGTGCCACCCGACCTCAGGCCTCATGTCGCAACGACTCGATCACCCCGGGGGCGATGGTCAGGACCCGGTCGATGTCGGCCTGGGTCGTTTCGTGGCCGAGCGTGAACCGGATGGCACCTCGAGCCAATTCGCTCGGCACTCCCATGGCGGCCAGCACGTAGCTCGGCTCCAGGGCCCCGCTGGCGCACGACGATCCCCCGGAGGCACAGATACCCTGCTCGCTCAGAGCCAGCAGCAGCTCCTCGCGCTCGATACCGGCGAAGCACAGGTGAAGGTGCCCGGGCAGGGTGGCGACCGCAGGGGACACTGTTCGATGCACGCCGGCGACGGAGGACGCCAGCCCTTCGGCCAACCGGTCGCGCAACGCAGCGACCCGGACTGACAATGCCTCACGCTCGGCCTCGGCCAGGCGCAGGGCCGTGGCCAACCCGACGGCGCCGGCCACATCCTGGGTGCCGCTCCGTCGCTCTCGCTCCTGACCTCCTCCAAAGTGTTGCGGCGCAATGGCGGCGGGCGGCCGCACGGCCAGCACTCCCACGCCTACCGGGCCCCCCAGCTTGTGGGCACTGAGCGAGACCAGGTCCGCCGCCGCCGCAGACGAAGACAGATCCATGAACGTCGCCGCTTGCACGGCATCGGTGAAGAGGCGCGCCGTGTCACTTCGAGAGCGCGCGGCCTCGAGGACCTCGTCGAGGGGCTGCACCACACCGGTCTCGTTGTTGGCCAGCATGATGGCGATCAGCGCCGTCTCGTGGCTCACACCTTTCGGTCAATGCCTCGACATCGATCAGGCCGCAGTGATTGACCGCCAGCTCGTGCCACCGCACCCCGAACGAACGCGCCGCGGCACGGCACGACTCTCGTACCGCCGGGTGTTCGACTGCGGAGCTGATCACCGAAGGAGCGGTGCCGTCCTTCGTTCCGGCACCGGCCGCGACGAGCGCGCCGAACACGGCCAAGTTGGCCGACTCCGTGCCGCCGGAGGTGAAGATGATGTCGCCCGGATCGCGCCCGAGAGCTTCGGCTACCTCGTCGCGGGATTCCTCCAACAGGCGCCGGGCTCGTTGCGCCGGCCGGTGACTGCCCGTCGGATTGCCGAGCGGGACCGAGCGCGCCTCGGCCATGGCCTCTGCCACCTCGGACCGCAGCGGCGTGGTGGCGGCGTGGTCGAGATACGTCGTGGCGTACTGACTCATGAGATCCAAAACAGGGTCATGTGATCCAAACCGTCTTGGCGTTGGTGAATTCCTTCAACCCGAGCTCGGAGAGCTCGCGGCCGAAACCCGAGCGCTTGATTCCGCCAAAGGGCAGTTCCGGCGTCGACACGACCATGGCGTTGACGAAGACCGCTCCGGCCTCCAGCTCTTCGATGCACCGGCGCTGTTCCTCGTCGTCGTGGGTCCACACGCTTGAACCGAGCCCGAAGGTCGTCGCATTTGCCACCGTGATGGCGGCATCGAGATCAGGCACACGCTCGACGATGGCAACCGGACCGAACAGCTCCTCTTGGGCGACCGGCATGTCTGACGTCACACCCGAGAGCACCGTGGGCTTGAGATACCACCCCGGTCCGTCTATCGGCTCTCCCCCACCATGCACAACGGCTCCTTGACTCCGAGCCTCCTCGATTTGTCCCAACAGCTCGTCGCGCTGTGCCTCCGAAACGATGGGGCCCACCTGCGTCGCGGGGTCGAACGGATCACCAACGACGAGAGCATCCATGGCCTCGGTGAAGCGACGGAGGAACTCGTCGGCTACCGCCTCGACCACGATGAACCGCTTGGCCGCGATGCACGACTGCCCGTTGTTCTGCACCCGGGCCGTCACCGCCGTCCGCACGGCGTCGTCCAGATTGGCCGAAGCGAGCACCAAGAAGGGATCGGAGCCACCGAGCTCGAGGACGCTCTTCTTCAACGCATGGCCGGCGGTCGCCGCCACCGACATCCCGGCCTTCTCGCTCCCGGTGAGGGTGACGGCGGCAATACGCGGATCCTCAATGAGCGCGGCGACATCCTTACTCTCGACGAACAGATTGGTGAACGCGCCATCGGGCAGGCCGGCACGACGAAAGATGTCCTCTAAGAGCAGCGCCGTCTGCGGCACGTTGGAGGCGTGCTTCAGCAGGCCCACGTTGCCCACCATGAGCGCGGGCGCAGCAAAGCGCACCACCTGCCATAACGGGAAATTCCACGGCATGACGGCCAGGACCGGCCCAATGGGCTGGTAGTGAACGTACGAGCGGGTGGCGTCGGTGGTGATCACCTCGTCGGCCAGCAAAGCCTCGGAGTGCTCGGCAAACCAGCGCAGTCCCATTGCGCATTTTGAGGCCTCGGCGCGGGCGGCCGCGAACGTCTTTCCCATCTCGGTCGTCACGATGCGCGCGATGTCGGGTGCCTCGCCCTCGAAGAGATCGGCCGCGTTCATGAGGTGACGCGCCCGTTCGGCGTAGCTGGTGGTTCGATACTCGAGGAAGGTGTCGTGCGCCTTCTGCAGCAGCCCGTCCACCTCAGCCAGGGTGTGCGTCGGGAACGTCCTCTCGGTCTGACCGGTGGCGGGATTGATGGTGGCAAAAGACATATCTGATTCTTAGCTGCTCTTCCTCATATACATGCCGTCCTGACCTCCGCCGCCTAGACCTAAGCGCTCAGGAATGGCCCCGGATCAGCTTTCCGGTAGCGGTGTGGGGTAACTCGGTGGCGGCGACTCCTGAGGTGTAATTAATCGGGTGCGTCAACGGGTACTCGGCCAACTCCGCGGGTGAACCTTCTCGAGGGTGGCATTCATGAGGAACCGGGATCACCCCGATGGGCGCTGCGCCGAGGACGGCAGGAAGGCCCTGACGAAGCGGCCCTGCCGGGCTTCGGCTTCGCCGGCATCCGGCGTGCAGCACCTCGACCGTCGGTGCCTCAGCCTTCGTCACCCTCGCAGCGTACCGATCGAGCGTCAGTTCCCCGTTATAAAAACGCGAACGCTAGAACCCGCGCATTCCCCAAATACCTATAGCGACTCGCTGCCTTGTCACAGGATCCAGGAGCCAAAGAGCCCATCACGCCCCCCCTTCGGACACCGCCCCCGTGAGACGATGTTGTCCGTGACGCGTGGGGACATTGACGTAGAGATGGCGGGCGCGCTCATGGCCCGCTCAACTCGAATCGTGGTCCTCACGGGAGCGGGTATCTCCACCGATTCGGGCATTCCGGACTTCCGGGGGCCCAATGGAGTGTGGACAAAGGACCCCGCAGCCGAGAAAGCGGCCAACCTCGATACGTACATCCATGATGCCGAGGTCCGGCGTCGAACCTGGCAGAACCGGCTGAGGTCCCCCTTCTGGTTGGCCGAGCCCAACGAGGGCCACGCCGCGCTGGTAACGCTCGAGCGGGCAGGACGGCTCGACACGCTTGTCACTCAGAATATCGACGGCCTCCATCAAAAGGCAGGGTCGGACCCGGCGAGAATCATCGAGATTCACGGCAACTCCTCGCAGATCGTCTGCCTCCGTTGTGATCATCGCCAACCAGCGGAGCCAGTCCACGAGCGCGTGCGGAACGGAGAAGCAGATCCAAGCTGCATCGAGGTTGGCCCCGACGGATCGACGTGCGGGGGAATCTTGAAGTCGGCGACGATCAGCTTTGGTCAGAATCTCGTCGCGCATGACCTGCGGCGGGCCGAAGCAGCCGCCGGTGCGTGCGACCTCCTCCTGGCGGTGGGCTCCACACTCGCCGTCTTCCCAGCCGCCAACCTCGTCCCGATTGCCGCTCGCTCCGGGGCAGGCGTCGTGATACTCAACGGTGCCCCCACCGATATGGATCCGCTGGCTGATGTCGTGGTCAACGGTCCCATCGGCGAGCTGTTACCGGCTCTGGTTGCGATGTGCAAGTAAGACACCCCGTAGGGAGATGGGGCAGCGCCGAGCGACGTAGCCCGGTTACTTCGCCTCGGACTTGGCCTTGCGCCGGGGTTTGAGGGCGAACCACCAGATGCTCGCCATCGTCCCCAGAATGCCGACCGTGGCGGCCACCGGCTTCACGACTTTTCGGGCCCCGCTCTTTGCCATGGCTGCAGACACTACAGCGGTGAGTGCGAGCGAGTGAGGGGGTGCTGGCTGCGGTAGCGGCCGGCCGCAGCCACCAGGGCGGCAAACGGTCGTTGGTCGTCGGCCTCTTCGGGGTGCCATTGCACTCCGACGACGAAGGTCGATCCAACAAGCTCCAGTGCCTCGACCACCCCATCGTCTGCTTTCCCGGTGGCGATCAGTCCTGTACCCAGGTCCTTGATCGCCTGGTGATGGGAGCACAGTGCGGTCGTCCGGTCGCCGAAGATCGCCGCGGCGTGGCTACCCGGCGTGCTTGTTACCTCGATCTCGCCGAAGACCAGGGGCGCCTGACGGTGACCGTCGTGGCCGACCACATTGGGCAGGTGCTGGTGCAAGGTGCCCCCTCGTTCGACATTGAGGATCTGGCAACCCCGGCAAATGGCGAGCACGGGCAGATCCACCTTGAGCGCCGCCGCCAACAAGGCCCGTTCGCTTTGGTCACGGACGAGGTTGACGCCGCCCACCTCGGGGTCGGCCGTTTCGTTGTAGGCCGCAGGGTCGACGTCTCCGCCACCGGTCAGGATCAGGCCATCCAGGACCCCGATCACCTCATCTGCACCGAAGCTGGGGTCGGTGGGGGCGGTGCGCAGCGGCGGAAGCAGAAGAGGGCGTCCACCGGCGGAGGCGACCAGTTCGTAGTACGACTGCGGCACTACCCCGGCGCGGCGCTCCCATCCGCCCCACGCCACCCAGGCGGCGTAGGTCGAGATGCCAATGAGCGGGATCACACGCTCAGCGTACAAAACGCGGCGCGGTTGGACGGATCCGCGCCGACACGCCATCATGCTTCATGGCAGATCGAGAGCTCATCGCCAACGGGATCGCAGACGGATCAATCGACACCGTCATCGTCGCCTTTCCCGACATGCACGGCCGTCCGGTTGGGAAGCGAGTGACTCCGGACTTCTTCACCGAGCACGTGGGCCAGCACGGCATCGAGGTCTGTGACTACCTGCTGGCCGTCGACGTCGACATGAACCCCCTGCCGGGCTATCACTTCGCCAACTGGGACCTGGGCTACGGCGACATGCTCTGTCAACCCGACTACGACACGGCGCGCCGTATCCCCTGGCTCCCGGGCACCGCCATGGTCATCGGTGACCTGAGCGACGAGGAGGGGGCTCCGGTCGAGGTCTCGCCGCGGCAGATCTTGCGCCGGCAGATCGAGCGGGCGGCCGAGCGTGGCTATCGTGGTATTCAGCGCCACCGAACTCGAATTCTTCCTCTTTCGCGACACGTTCGAGGAGGCGCAGGAGAAAGGCTGGAGGGAGCTGACTCCGCACTCTTCGACCATTGAGGACTATCAACTCCTCCAGACGTCGCGCGAGGAGTACGTCCTCAAGCGCATTCGTCAAGAGATGTGCGCCGCCGACATCCCCGTCGAATTCTCCAAGGGCGAGGCCGGCCGGGGCCAGCACGAGGTCAATGTGACGTACGCCGGTGCTCTCGAAACCGCCGATCGCCACCTCGTCTTCAAAAACGGGATCAAGGAGATCGCGGCACAAGAGGGCCGGGCCGCCACCTTCATGGCCAAGTGGACGATGGACGATGTCGGGTCCTCCTGCCACGTGCACAACTCCCTGTGGGATGGCGACACGACCTCCCCGCTGATGGGCGATGCCTCCCATCCCACCGGGCTCTCCACGCTAGGACGCCAATTCCTGGCCGGCCAGCTCTATGCGGCGCGGCAGTTGGCCTGGTGCGCCGCACCGACGCTGAACTCGTACCGGCGCTATGTGCCCGGGAGCTGGGCCCCCACCGCCGTGGTGTGGGGTGAGGACAACCGCACGTGCGGCTTTCGGGTGGTCGGCCACGGCGCAGGGAGGCGCATCGAGTCGCGGGTCCCCGGGGCGGACGTCAATCCGTACCTTGTCATCGCCGCCTGTATCGCCGCCGGTCTCTACGGCATCGACCACAAACTCGAGCTCCCCGACGCGTACCCGCGCAATGCCTACGACGCCACCGATGTCACACGGATCCCCTCCACCCTGGTCGAAGCGATCGATGAGTTTGAGCACTCCGAGGTGGCCGCAGAGGCGTTCGGTCCCGCCGTGCACCACCACCTCCTCAATACGGCTCAGCAGGAGTGGGCGGCTTCCAATCGTCACGTGTCGGATTGGGAGCTCCGCCGAAATTTCGAGCGGATGTAGGGCCTTTGCCTGGCGCGCCCTAGGGAGACAGGGCGGGTGCGGGCGGTGGCGTCGCAGGGAAGGAGATCTTGCGTGTGCCCGGTGGCGGATTCCAGCGAAACGCGAACACCCCACCGTGTGTCGTGATCTGGTGCGCGTGGATGCTCCGCAAATAGGCGACGGCCGTCTTCGTCCCGGCCGGTGTGGCGAACTCGACGCCCTGGTCGGTCAGGATGAATATGACCTGATGATGGAAGACCGGCACCACCTGTCCGCCGTTGGAAATGTCCAAGAACGGGAAGACCAGGGCCCGGTTGGCGAATCGACCCAAGACTCCCTGTGAGACAACGACCTCGTCCTGCTGCGGGATGACCGCCTCCACCTTGGCCAGCTGTGTGGCTGCGGCGCTGTCGACCACGAGGAACTGCGTGCGGGCCTGCGGGATGTACGTGGTGGCCAATACGAGCGATTGGATCACGATGGCCAGGCCCAGAGGCACGACGGCCCAACGGACAAGGCGAAACCGCGAGCGCGACAACCAGGCCAATGCCAGCGCGGTTCCAATCGGCACGAAGAAGTAGACGGGCAAGTTCTGAAAGGCAGAAATCGGACCCGAGAACACGGGCGAGATGTTGAGGTCGCTCGGTAACAGCACGGCCAACGTCACGGCCAGGGCGAGCGGGTTGACCAGGCCCAGGAGACCTGAGGATGCCACCATGCGGTAGGTCCAGAGCCAGCGGGTGCGCAATTCGTGCAGGCCCCGACTGGGATGCGTGAGCAGGCCGACAAGGATGGGACGCAGGCCGACATTGGCACTGGCCGTTGGACCAGCCAGGTAGGCATAGTTGCTGATCAACGTGCCCACGGCTCCCCCAGCGGCGCTGATGACGGCGGCGCTGGCCGCACCCACGGCCACCAGGACTGCGCCGGCCCACCGCAGGTTGCGCCGGGCCAGAAACAGTCCGACCCCAAGTCCCACCAACCATGTCGCGGCCACATTGCCGCAGAGAACAACCGCGATGATCCAGATCACCGACCGGCGCCAATGCCCGAACCAGAGGTCGCGAGCGGCCATAAGAAGGAAGAACGTCGCCACGGCTTCGAGATGAAAATCAAAGGAGTCGGACCACCAGACCCACGGGCTGGACACGAGAAGGACGAGCACCCCGATGCTCAGCGCCACTGGACCCGGGCTCCCGCGCATGCGATAGCGCGGCTTCACCGAGTCGTCACGAATCGGTCGTTGGAAGAGATCGACCACAAAGAGGAATGCCACGAGCGTCGAGCCGGCGGTGGCCAGATCCTGAATGATCAAAAGGTCGATGCTGTGGGGGTAGACCCACCACAGCAAGGCCAGGGGCCACATGATCACGGCAAAGTGATCGTGCAGGAACGGGTACCCGTAGTGCGGATAGTTGTGGGGGTTGATGGTGGAGTAGGGATTCAGATGGCCATGGGCGATCTGATTCCATCCCTGGTTGAAGACGCCGAAATCCAACGTCAGATCGAAGTGGGCATAGATGTGGGCGCTGTAGATGACCAGGACGACCGCTTGTGCCAACGCGGTGGCACCTCCAATGGTGCGGAGCAAGCGGAACGAGCGACGGGACGGCGGGGGGACCGACGACGGCAGGGACGGGGGCGGACGCCTCGGCGACGGCGAGGGGGCAACAGAGTCTCCCGACGTATCGCTGACTGGTGTGGCCGATGCCTCCACGTCCGCCGCTCCCGATGTCATGGACTCGGGGTGCTCGTGTTCCGTTCGTCGAGATCCGCCTCGGGCAATTCCAGCGGTGGGATGCCCCGCTCGTCATAGAACCGCAGCATGCGGAGGCGAATGAAGATCGCGACGGTGTCGGCGAGCATTCCCACGACTGTCCGCACCGAGATGGTGCTACGAAATCGCTGTCCGATACGGACGGGTGCCTCGAAAAGACGTCCGTAACCCATGTGGCGGGCGACCACAATCAACTCGAGGTCGAACGCGAATCGACGCTCGACCAACAGGGGGAGAACGGCCGACATGACGTCGCGCTTTACCAACTTGATCCCCACCTGCGTGTCCCGCACTTCGAGGTGGAAGAGCATCCGCACAAGTTGTTGGTAGCCCCACGAGTACATGGCTCGAATCCACGGGTACTGCACTTCTGACATCGGGTGTCGCTTACTCCCGAGAATGATGTCGGGTTGGTACAGCTCCATGAGCGACACGAAGGACGAGAGAAACTCGGGAGAGATGTCCCCGTCGGCATCGAGGAATCCGAGATAACGACCGCGCCCGAGCGCCAAGCCGACCTGCAGCGCTTGACCCTTGCCTTGGTTCTTGTCGAGCGCAACGCGCCGGACCACGTCGGGCGCCACTCCGTCAAGCGAGAGCTCGCTCCCGTCGGTCGATCCGTCCGAGACCGCGATGATCTCGAATGTGACGTTGGAGTTCGTCAGCACCTCGACCATGTGCTCCACCGTGACGCGGAGGGAGGTCCCCGGGTTGTAGTAGGGCACGACGATGGTGACATCGAGCGTGGGCGCTGCCATGGCGGAGGACGAGCGCGCCGCGTCCCGCGTTCGAGTGACGCTCCGGCGTAGGGGTGCCCGAATCCACCCGTGGTGGGCGGCGCCAGTCGGGGCGCTGGCGGGGTCTGTTCATAGAGAAAATCGCCATTCGTCCGGGAGGGAATCCGCGGTCTCGGCGAGATTAGCCCACCGCCATGGAGATCGGATGGGAGCGGCGGTAGGTGAACGCCGCTCTCTCCTCACTCACCCGTCCATTCAGGCGCTTGTGGATGCCCTTGGTCTTTTCGTAGAGGCGCACGAACTCTTTGAGGAGCGGAGCGTAGACCGCGGTGGCGGCGGGATCGGGTGTGTAGACGGTCTTGACCGCCACCATGGCCGGAATGTCGCCCAACGTTATGTGGCCCAGGGCGAGATGGGTGAGCAGACCGGCCCCGCGCACGTTGGCGAGAACGGGCTGATCGAGTTGGCGGATGGTGCGCCCCATCACGTCGGCATGCATCTGCGCCCACATATCGGAATTGGCTCCCCCGCCGACAAACGCCAGGGAGTCGAATCGCCTCTTCGTGAATTTCTCGACGGCGCCGAGCAACCAGGCCGAGTTGAGGGCGACTCCCTCGAAGACGGCCCGCACCATGTCGGATCGGGTCGTCGAGAGCGAGATGTTGTGAAAGCCCGCTCTGATGGTGTGGTCGTCCACCGGCGAGCGCTCGCCGTTGAGCCAGGGAGTGAAGAGAACACCGTGAGACCCCGGGTCCACCCCGGCGGCCATGTCGTTCAACCGGGCGAAGAAGTCGGTCGGGGCAGGTACGTCCCGACCGAGGGCGTCCCCGGGGTAGAGGAGATTGTCGCGCAGCCAGGTCAGACAGGCGCCCCCCGTTTCATGTTCGTCGGCCACGAGATACCGGCCCGGAAGGCCCGAGGGAATGGAGGCGATATTGGTTAGAGCGTCGGTCTTCTTGAAGGGCACGTGGCAGCTGAGCCAGCTCGAGGTGCCGATATAGAGGTGCCCCGCGAAGTCTTCGACGGCGCCCGACCCCACGGCGGCCGAATGGAGATCCCCCATACCGGCCACGACGGGTGTTCCGGGTACCAGGCCGAACGCAGCCGCGGCCGCAGGCGTCAGGCCCCCGAGAATGCTGCCGGTCGGTACCAGCCCGGGGAGCGTGCGGCGCTCGAGCCCAGCCAATTCGAGCAGGCCGTCGTCATAGGCCACCGCATGTATGTCCCGATTGTCGGTGACCCAGTGCAGAGTGATCGAGTCGTGCGAGGCCCACGCCAGCCCGGTGAGTCGGAGATTGAGGTAGTCGACGGGCTCGAGGAAGACGGCCGTGGCGGCGTACGTGTCTGGCCGCTCCTCACGCAGGAAGTGAATATGGCCCACCGGGTCCTTGCCCGAAAGGCTGGGAATCCCGCCGCTGTGCCGCACCCATTTGGCCGCCTTCGAAGCCGAATAGCCCTGCACGTTTACTGCGCCACGCACCAATCGCCGAACGGCACCGGCGCCCCGTGAGTCCATCCAGATGATGGCGGGGCCGAGGGCCTGGCCGTCCGCACCGACGGGCACGGTGCCCGACCATTGCGCGGTGCACCCCACGCCGACCACCCTTTCGGGCGGCACGCCAGACTCCGCCAGGGCTCGCCGACCGGCGGCAATTGTGGCGTCCCACCACTGCTGAGGATCCTGCTCGGCCGCGCCGTCTCCGCCTAGTCTCAGGGGGACCTTTTCGAATGCATGGGCGACGATGCGGCCCGCGGCCGATACCAGCGCCACCTTGGGCCCGCCTGTCCCGAGATCAATGGCGAGCGTGCACGTCTCCTCAGGCCCGGCAGTCGTGCGCATGGCGGCGAAGCGTACCGCCGTCCCTGCGCACGACCGGGGGCCGTGCGGGCTAGCTACTCGGCCAAGCTCGCTTCTGCTTCGAGTTCGATCTTCACCTTGTTGCCGACCACGACGCTGCCATCGAGCAGGGAGTGGTTGAAGCTCACGCCGAAGTCGCGGCGGTCGATCTCAGCCGTGGCGGAGAACGCCACCACGGTCTTGCCCTCCTGCATGGATGGGCCTTCGCCCAGGTACTCCAGGTCGAAATCCACCGGCTTGGTGACACCGCGGATGGTGAGGTCGGTCGAGAGCGTCCACTCGGTGTCCGTGATCTTCTTGAGCCCGGTGCTCTTCAGCGTGATGGTCGGATAGGTCTCTGCGTCGAAGAAGTCGTTCGTGCGCAAGTGGTCATCCCGCATGGACTGGTTGGTGTCGACGCTGGCTACCTTCGCCTCGGCCTCGAACGTGGAGTCCTCGGGGTTCTCGGCCACGGTGAACGTGCCGGAGAAGTCGGTGAAACGACCCCGGACCTTGGTCCCGATCAGGTGGCGAGCCACGAAACCGGCCTCCGCATGGGCCGGGTCGACGGTGTACGTTCCCGGTTTGGGAAGGGTGACTGTTTCTGTTGGCATAGCGGCCTCCTATGGCGGTGGGTCTTTGACGAGATAGTATCTGACTGTACAGATACTTGTCAATCAGGTAAACGGCGGTTCCTGGTAGAGTCGAGCAAGATTGAGGAGCACCTATGAGCACCGTGGAATTCCCCGAGCAGGGTGAATGCGAGGTGGAGGAAATAGCCGTCCCCGAGGGCGGCACCTGCGGTGTCCTCGATCAGATCGAGGACGAGCGGCTCCAGCTCATGGGTCTGCTGATGCGCTCGCACCGCCGACTGGCCGACGTGCTGGGGCGTGAGCTCGAGCGTTCCGTCGGCATACCTCTGGTCTGGTTCGACGTCCTCATCCATGTGCGAGGCGCCGACGGAGGCCGTTTGACCATGAGCAGGCTGAGCGCGGAGGTGGCGCTCACCACGGGCGGGGTCACCCGCTTGGTGGACCGGATGGTCGAGGCCGGCCTGGTCGCCCGGGAGAACTGCCCCTCGGATCGCAGGAGTGTGCACGTGGTGCTCACCCCGGCCGGGGAATCGACCCTCGGTCAGGCCATCGGCGAGCATATCGACGGGATCGATCGCCACCTCTTCACACCGCTCGACGCGGCGGATCGAGCCGCACTCTCGGTGGCTCTGGAAAAACTCCTTCACGGCGCCCCGCGCCACAGCGAGGGCTGAGCCCTCGGCCTCGGCTATCCCTCGGCGTCGGCCGTCGGCGTCGGCGTCGGCCTTGCGTAGCCAGGCGCGGGCGTCGATGCCACCTTCGTCCGTCTCGAGCTCGAGGGCCGTTCCCTCGCCCTGGCCCGGACCCTGGCTGATCGAGAGCGCCAGCACCTCGCGCCCGATGTAGTCGAAATACCCTTCAATGACGTTCAGGCCGTCGAGCTGCAAATGAATCCGGTCGGACACGTCCAAACCGCTGTTCTTGCGCAGGTCCTGCAAGAGTCGCACCACCTCGCGAGCAAGACCGCGGTGGCGCAACGAGTCATTGAGTTTGAGATCGAGTGCCACCACCTCACCCCCCTCGCGCGACACGGCGAAGCCCTGTTGGCCGCGTACGCGCAGCTGGACGTCCTCGGGGCTGAGCTCTACCGGTCCCCCGGGGAGTGCCAGCGCGATGGACTGCCCCGCTTCGAGTGCCGCAGCCGCCACTGCTCCGTCGATCTTGGCCAAAGCAGGCTTGAGATCCTTCACCTGTTCGCCCAGCCGGGGGCCGAGCGTGCGGAAGTTCGGGACCAGCTCGAACTCGAGAACTTCACTCAGTTCGTCCGCCACGTCGATTTCGTCGACGTTAAGCTCTTCGGCCACCATGTCGTAGAGGATGGCGGGCGCATCCGACGGAAGAAACACCAGGGCGCGTGCCAACGGTTGGCGCACCTTGACTCCAGCTTCGCTCCGCGCCGCCCGGCCCAGGGAGGTCAATCGGCGGGCCAGCTCCATCTGCGCCTCGAGGTCGCGATCGATCAAAGATTCTTGCGGCTCTGGCCAGTCGGCCAGATGCACCGACTCGGTCTCGTCGACCCCGGTGAGGGCGCGCCACATGGAATCGGCCACGAACGGACAAAACGGAGCCAGCAACAGCGAGAGAGTGGTCAGGACTTCGTGCAGGGTGGCCTGCGCGGCCAATGTGTCCCCGGCTGGAGCATCGGGATCCGTGCGCCAGAAACGACGTCGGCTGCGGCGCACGTACCAATTGCTGAGATCATCCACCAAACCGGCCAGCGCGGTGGCGGCGTCAAGCGGCTCGTATCCATCGAGGGCCGTGGTCACGGTCTCCCGGGTGCTGGCGAGCACGCGAGAGGATCCAACGGTCGAGCGCGCCCCGCAGCGATGGCCGCTCTATGTGGGGATCCGCCGGGTCGAAGCCGTTCAGCGAGGCATAGGTCGTAAAGAAGCTGAAGGTGTTCCACAGCTTCAGCAGCATGTCGCGGAGCGCCGTATCGATGGCCGAGAGGCTGGCACGCGTGGGCGTCCATGGGGAGCCCTGGCTGAACATCCACCAGCGGAGCGCGTCGGCGCCCCTCGTGTCGAGGATGGTCCAGGGGTCGATGATATTGCCCAGCGATTTGGACATTTTGCGGCCGTCGGCATCGATGATGTGGCCCAGGCACACGACGTGCTTGTAGGGGGCGTCGCCGAACACCAGCGTGTTGATGGCCAAGAGGGAATAGAACCAACCCCGTGTCTGGTCGATGGCTTCGGAGATGAAGTCCGCCGGGAAGGCAAACGCCTCCTTCGACCCCGGTGTATGCGGATAGCCGACCTGCGCCGCGGGCATGGAACCCGAGTCGAACCAGGCGTCGATGACCGGCGTCACCCGACGCGCAACGGCGTCCTCCCCGCCCTCGTGCGCCTCCCTGCATGCGGGGCAATCGAACACGACGTCGTCAATGACTGGCCGGTGTGGATCGATTCCGGTGACGTCGCGCCCGCAGAGCTCGGAGAGCTCGGCCAACGAGCTGATGCAGTGCAAGTGCCCACGCCCACAGCGCCAAATGGGCAGCGGCGTGCCCCAGTAGCGATCGCGTGAGAGCGCCCAGTCGACATTGTTGGACAGCCACTCTCCAAACCGGCCGTCGCGGATGTGCGCCGGATGCCAATCGATGTTGGCGTTCTCGGCCAGCATCTGATCCTTGCGGGTCGAGGTGGCGATGTACCAACTCGGCTTGCCCCAATAGATGAGTGGGGTGCGGCAACGCCAGCAGTGCGGGTAACTGTGCACGTACGGGTAGCGGCGTAACAATAACCCCGCCTCTTCGAGGTGGTCGTTGATCACGGTGTTGCTGGCCCGCACGCTCTGGCCGGCCAACCACGGGATCTCCTCGGTGAACCGTCCGTCGGGTCCGACCGGGTTGAGAGAGGGCAGTCCGTTGTCGCGTCCGATCTGGCGGTCGACCTCACCGAAGGCCGGGGCAAGATGCACCAGTCCGGTGCCCTCCTCGGTGGTGACATAGTCCGCTGGCACCACGCGCCAGCCGTCGGCCTGGCTGGGCGCCGGCAGGTCGTCGAACGGGCGGGCGTAGCGCAAGCCGACCAGTTCGGTCCCGCCGAGACGTCGGCTGATGCGGGTCGACGCGCCCTCCCCAAGCACGGCATCGACCAGGTCCTCGGCCATGATCAGCCCGTCAACGACGGCGTAGGTGAGGCCGGGGTTCACGGCAACGCCCGTATTCGAAAGCAGCGTCCAGGGTGTCGTGGTCCAGATCGCCAGGGCCGCGGCGTCTCCAAGCACCGCCTCATCGGGATCGACAAGCGGGAAGCGTACGTACGCCGACTCGTCCTCCTCGTCGGTGTAGACACCGGGCTGACCCAATTCGTGGCTCGAGAGGGCGGTACCGCAACGGGGACAGTACGGGACGACCTTGAGGTCCTCGTAGAGCAAGCCCTGATCGAAGATCTGGCGCAGGTGCCACCAAACGGACTCGATGTAGGACCGGCTGAGAGTCCAGTAGGCCGCATCCGTATCGAGCCAATAACCGATTCTCGTGGTCAGTCGGGTGAACTCATCGACATAGGAATAGACGGACTCACGGCACAGACGGACAAACTCGGCGATCCCGACCTCATCCTCGATCTGCTTCTTGCCGGTGATACCGAGCTTCTTCTCCACTTCGACCTCGACCGGGAGCCCGTGGGTGTCCCAGCCGGCCCGCCGGGCCACGTACGAACCGCGCATGGTATGGAAGCGGCAGAAGAGATCCTTGTAGACGCGAGCCCACACGTGGTGGAGGCCCGGCATGCCGTTCGCGGTGGGTGGACCTTCGTAAAAAACCCATTTGGGGGCGCCTTCACGCTGCTCGACAGACCGTTCGAAGACGCGCTGAGCGGCCCAGCGGGCCAGCTCGGCCTGCTCAAGGGCAACGAAGTCAGTATCGGGGGGGACAGGTGTGAACACGCACGCTCGATGGTCGTCGCCAGGGTACGGGCACCCGGGGCGTTGCAAGACTAATGGTCCCTACGAGCCCACCCTCGCCGAAAGCAGGTCAAAGCGCTCGTCATCCATCTCGAGGAGCGAGCCCAATACGAGATCGGCCAGCCCAAAAGCCGGATGGTGCTCCTCACCCTGTTCGGGCACGGCGATGCACACCATCGAAGCCGCCTTGGCGGCCACTACGCCGGCCGGCGCATCCTCCCAGACGAGGCAGCGCCCGGGTGCTGCGCCGAGTTTTGCTGCCGCCGTGAGAAAGACGGCGGGATGCGGCTTCCCCCACTCTTCGTCCTCGGCCGAGTGGACGAGCTCGAAGTGCTGACGCAGGCCAAAGTGCGCCAACGCGGTGTCGATGAGGCGGTATTGCGAGGACGACGCCACGGCCACGGGCAGATTGCGGTCGGCGCACAATGCAATGGCGTGCGCGGCCCCCGGCTTCAGTTCGCCCTTGGCCAACATGAGAGCTATGACCCGGTCAACGATGGCGACAGCCACATCGGCCGGTGTCGGGCCTGTCCATGGATAACGGGCGTGCCAATACTCGGTCACCTCATCGACGAACATTCCCTTGGTGCTGCGGCACCCGTCGCCGGACAACGGCACGCCCAGATCGCCCAGGATCTCTATTTCGGCTTCGTGCCACAAAATCTCCGAGTCGAGGAGCAGCCCGTCCATGTCGAAGATGGACGCGGCGAAACCCATAGCGCCAGGCGAGGATGCGGTCAAGCGGCCAACGCAGCCTCGATGGCGTCCACGATGGCGGGATCCTCCGGCTCCACCTGGGGCCGGAAACGCGCGATGACCTCGCCGGTGCCCGAGACGAGGAACTTCTCGAAGTTCCAGGTGATGTCGCCCGCAGTGCCGTCGGCATCGGGTGCCGCCGTCAACTCCTCATAAATGGGATGACGGTCGTCCCCGTTCACGTCGATCTTCTCGAAGAGCGGGAAGCTCACCCCATACGTGGTGGAGCAGAACTGCTGGATCTCCTCTGGTGTTCCCGGCTCCTGTCCCATGAACTGGTTGCTCGGGAAGCCAACAACGGAGAATCCACGGTCGGCGTAGGTCTTCTGCAGGCGCTCCAATCCCTCGTATTGCGGAGTCAGGCCGCACTTGGATGCCACGTTGACGACGAGGAGCGTCTTCCCGGCATACTCGCCGAGCGACGACTCCTCACCGTGCAGTGTGTGGACGGGGATGTCGTAAAGAGCCATGCCGCTGAGGATACCGGGCACAGCATGCTCACGCCCCCGGGCAAGGCCCAAAACCACGTCGAGCGTGTCATTAGGGTGAAGAGCATGTACGCCGTGGTCATCCGAGACAGCCAGCTGCATTGGGAAGAACGCGAGACCCCCGTACCCGGGGACACTGAACTCCTGGTGGCAGTGCACGCAGCGGGACTCAACGGCGCCGACATCATGCAACGGCGCGGGAACTATCCCGCTCCGCCGGGGACACCGGCCGATATCCCCGGGATGGAGCTGGCCGGCGAGGTCATCGCGGTGGGATCGCAGGTGCGGCAACACGTTGTGGGCGACCGCGTCATGGGACTGGTCGGTGGCGGCGCCCAGGCAACGATGGCCGTGATCGACGAGTCACATGCTCTGGCCGTCCCCGACGCCCTCTCCTGGGCCGAGGCCGGGGGCTTTCCCGAAGTGTTCTCCACCGCCTTCGATGCCATGTTCACGCACGCCGGTCTCGCCATGGGCGAGCGAGTCCTCATATCGGGCGCGGCCGGAGGTGTAGGAACCGCCGCCGTGCAGCTTGCGGCGGCGGCGGGGGCCTCGGTGGTGGCGACGGTGCGTGATGCCACTCGGCACGGCGAGGTCGCGCTCCTCGGCGCCGGCACCGTGATCGACCCGGCCGACGTGGCCGCCCACGGCCCCTACGACGTGGTGCTCGAACTGGTTGGTGCGGCCAGTCTGCCCCCATCCTCCCGCACCTGGCCATCGGTGCCCGTGTCATGGTGATCGGGGTGGGCTCAGGGGCGAAAATAGAGCTCAACCTGTTGCAGCTCATGGGGACCCGGGCTCGTATCGGCGGGGCCACCTTGCGGGGTCGCACCCGACGCGAGAAGGCCAACGTGGCGACGGCGGTGGCCAAACATGTCCTCCCGCTCCTCGTCTCGGGACGCATCCGCGTGCCCGTGTGTGACACGTTCCCCATGTCCGAGGCCAACGCCGCCTATGAGCGCTTCACGGCCGGGAGCAAGTTGGGCAAGGTCGTCCTGGTCGCGTGAAGGCGAATAACCGACACGATCGCATGGCCCCGTGATCACCGACGGAGAACCGGAGCCGGCAACCATCACACAAGGAAGCGAGCAACCCGCGCCCCCGACCCGACTACGCCGGGTGTTGCTCCAGGCCTCTGTCATTGTCGTACTGGCCGTCGTCATCGCCATCGTCTTGCGCACGTTCGTCGTCGGGACGTACCTCATCCCTACGGGCTCAATGGAGCCGACTCTGATGATCAACGACCGGATCATGGTCGACAAGCTGAGTTATCACCTGCATGGCGTCCACCGGAGCGACATCGTCGTCTTCTCGAAGCCTCCGGCGGAGAACTGCGGTGGCGGGCCGGTGGTCGACCTGGTCAAACGGGTCATAGGCTTACCGGGCGAGACGATCTCACTTGCGTACGGGGAGGTGCGCATCAATGGAAAGCCGCTGCGCGAACCCTGGCTCCCTGCCGGAGCGACGCCGCCGACCACACCCGGACCGTCGAACGAGCCCTATGCGCTGCACCATCCCTACAAAATCCCCGCGCACCATGTCTACGTCATGGGCGACAATCGCACCCTCTCTTGCGACAGCAGGTACTGGGGACCCATTCTCGAATCGACCATCGTGGGCAAGGTCGATCTCCGCTTCTGGCCCCTGTCCCGGGCCCATTTCTTTTAGGCATTTATGGGCAATCCCACCGCGGAGTTCGCCACCATGTGGGAGTGGTTCGCATCCCATTGTCCGACCTCGCCGCTCTACGGGCGCATCTCGCTTGCGGTGGCGGGCGATCCCGAGGTGCTCGATCTGGTGCGCTCCGCTCCTCCTTCGGCCCATCTTCCTCCGGCGCTTCTCGCCGCCGTCCACTACCTGATTCTGGAGGGGACCGATCACCCCTTGGCCGATGTCTATGCCGGGCGCACGCAAGCCGATCCCGGGCCGCTCTTCCTCGATTTCTTCCGGTCGCGACAAGGTGACGTCATGGCCCTGCTCGCCGCTCGCCGCATACAGACCAATGAATGTGGGCGAAGTGCGGTGATCGGTCCCGGTCTGACGTGGGTGGCGTCGCAGCTCAACGGCCCGTACTGTCTCGTCGATGTCGGCGCCAGCGCCGGCTTGAACTTGCTGTGCGATCACTATCGCCTGGACTACGGGCGGTACGGATCAACGGGACCGGTTGACGCCGCCGTACGGATCTCCTGCCAAGTCGTGGGCGGCAAGCCACCGATTGCGGAACGGCTGCCACCTTTGGCGTCCCGAATCGGCATCGATCGTTCGCCGATCGACCTCGGCAATCCCGAGGACGCTCGCTGGCTCCTCGCCTGCGTCTGGCCAGACACCAACCGCCTGGAACGCACCGCTGCGGCCATCAGATTGGCGCAATCGAGTCCGCCCGAAGTGGTGCAGGGCGATGCGACAACTGCGCTTGTCGGCGTGCTCAATGGGCTTCCGATGCACACCACGGCCATCGTCATGACCACGTGGGCCTTCGCCTACCTCAGTGTCGAAGAGCGCGAAACGTTCATACGCCTATTGGACGAGGCGTCGCATCGCCGACCTATTGCGTGGCTGAGCGCAGAGGGGGCGGGAACCGTCGACGCGTTTGCAGCGGAGACGATCGCACACAACGACATTGAGGTGCCCGACGTGCTCGGCGCCATGATCTTCGAAGACGGACGCCGCCGGGCGCAGTTGCTCGCATTCACCCAAGAGCACGGTGCACGAATCAGCTGGCGGTCGAACGAAGCCTAAAACGACGAATCCCGATTCGTCGACACGGGTCAACGAGTCGTCGACGTCAGCGTCGGTTGGAGATACGACGGGCCAGCCAGAGCTTGAAGCGCTCCCATCGCGAATTCGGTGTTGTCATCTCACCAAACGTACATCGATGAGCCTGCGCCTACAGCTGATAGAACCGCCGGGCCGAACCCCCCACTATCTCCGCCTGGGATTCGGAAGGAAGACCTGCCACCGCTTCCTCCAGCTCTTTGACCACACCGGGGATCTTGGCGTCGGGGTGAGGGTAGTCGGAGGCCCACAGGATCTTGTCGGCGCCAAGGTGCTCGGCGGTAAAGGCGAGCGCCACCTCGTCGGGATCGAAGCTGATGACGCACTGACGGGCGAACAGCTCGCTTGGAAGCGTCCGCTGGACATCGCTCCCGAAGATCTTGAACTGATGGTCGAACCGCTCGAGCATGGGAACGATCCATCCGCCTGTGCCCTCTAGGAAAGCGACGTTCAGCTCCGGGTGGCGCTCGCAGATACCTCCGAGGACAAAGAGGCCTACCGCCATCTGGAGGTCGAACGCGTTCGTGAGACCCTGCTGGAGCGCCAGACCCGCAGCCGGACCCGTGCCGCCCTCCGAGAGGCCGAGGAGACTGCACGCGTTGGGCATGTCACCGTGGGGGGACGGATGGATGCCGATCGGGCATCCGAGCTCGGAAGCCGCCCGCCAGAATGGGTCGTAGTCGGGGTGGTTCAGCTTCTCCGTGCCACGGTAGGCGGCCGGCCGGAGCATGATGGCTTTGAAGCCGAGATCTTCGATACAACGGCGCATTTCGGCAATGGCTGCGTCACTGTCCTGGAGCGGGACCACTCCAACCCCGTAGAGGCGCGTCGGGGCCGCCGAGCAGTAGTCACGAAGCCAGTTGTTGTAGGCGCGGCACGCCGCCCCGAAGAGAGCGGTGTCCTCCACCCAGGTCAGCATGGACGTCGGATAGAGCACCGCCACGTCGATACCTTCGTCACTCATGTCCAACAGCCGCGCGTGCGGGTCAAAGCCGCCCGGACGGCTCATTTTGGAGCGCGACTCCTCGTCCCACGTCTCCCCGCCGACGTTCTCGGCCCAGTTCTCGCCTTCGCTCGGCCTTCGGTCACGGGCCAAGGCGCTCGGGTACGCCCGCATCATGCCGAGGGCCTGGACTCCGCCCCCGGGCCGATCCAACTGTTCCCGGTATGCCGGCTCCGAATAGTCCTTCCACACCGTGTCGGGCTCGACGACATGACCGTCGGAGTCGATCACCTCGAATGCGGTACCACGTGATGCCATGGTTCCCCCTTCGCCGTTTTTCGCCACCATAGAACGTTGAGGCTCCATCGTGGCGGGTCGCTGTATTCTTTGGTCCTCACGAGGAGAGCTCCGATGGCGACGCACGAGGAGTACGAACAGGACCGCTGTTAGCCCAACGTGAAGGATCCAAAGGAAAGCCGCGTCGCGGGAGGGCTCATGGTGCAAACGGACGCCGAAAGCGAAATCCGGTCCCGGCTGGAGCGACATTGGGCGGCATCTGAACGTGGAGATATCGACGCGGAGGACGCGATCTACGCCGCTGATGTAATCCTGGATTACCCACAGTCCGGAGAACGGTTCGGAGGGCGGTCGAAGATCCGGGCGCAACGCGGTGGGCATCCTGCCGTACGCCACTTCACCGTCCTGCGAATCTCCGGCGGTGGCGACTTTTGGGTCAGCGAGTGCGTGATCACCTATGACGGCGTGCCCACCTATTCGGTAAGCCTCATGGAGTTCTCGGACGGACTCGTGACGCACGAAACGCAGTACTTCGCCGACCCCTTCCACGCGCCCTCATCCCGGGCTGCGTTGGCGGAGCCGATCCCGGGGCGAGGTTCGACCCAGAATCCGGACGAGAGCAGGGCTCGTCGCTTGGACCCACCGGCAGCCGAGTGATCACACGCCCTTTCGGACCGTTCGCTCCAAAATACCCAGTGTCGCCCGGAGGGCCGACTCGGGCACGATCGGGAAACGTGCCTTGGCCTCCTCACCCACCTTCGACCAGTCGTAGTAGGACGTCACATCGGTGACCCCCTCTGCGCCAGGTTCCAGACGGTAGCCATAGAAGTGTTTCACCGGAATATCCGGCCCCAGATCCCATGCAATCTCTCTGTCACGCTCGAAGACGATGATGTGCACGGTCACGTCGTACCGGCCAAGCGGGATGTCATTGAGAGCTTCGCGGTCCATATGGATAACGAAGGTGTCACCCACCTTCTCCGCTGGTTCGCCGCTGAAGTCCTGCAGCATCCCGGAGGCGTCAATAGCCACGTGTCCCGCCGGACTGCGCAGGATGTCGAAAATAGCGGAAGCGGGCGCCGGAATAGGTCGGGTCACCTCAATGCGGTCGGTCAGATGGACGGTGTCGGGCATGTGTGGCTCCTCATGAACACGAGTGGATACAGCCACCCTCGGGCAATTGCTTCGGCAAGCATCGCGCGTCGGGCTGCTCGGCAAGGCCAAGACGTCTGACCCTGCCCTCTCTCTCGAAGCCATTAGCTTGGCCCCCGTGCGTGTCGGGCTGGTGATCCTCCCATCCGATCGCTGGCGAGAAGCACGCCACCAGTGGGAATGGGCTGATGCCGTCGGGTTCACCACGGCGTGGACCTACGACCACATCCGATGGGGTGGTATGCCCGAAGGGCCTTGGCACGCCGCCATTCCCGTGCTGGCGGCCGCGGCCGGGGTCACGCGCCGCATTCGGATCGGGACATTGGTGGCCACCCCGAATTTCCGCCATCCCGTCACGCTCGCCAGGGAAGCACTGACGCTCGACGATCTGAGCGAGGGACGTCTTGACCTGGGTCTCGGTCCAGGCAGCGAGGGTCCCGATGCCGCAGCGCTGGGTCAGGTTCCTTGGAGCGTGACGGAACGAATGGACAGATTCGAAGAGTTCCTCCAGACCCTGCGTCCCATAGTGCATGGAGCCGCGGCCGCCCGCACCACGATTACCGGCCGCTACTACTCATCGGTCGAGACACCCAGCACTCCCGGCGCCGTTCAGGATCCCTTTCCCCTCACCATCGCCGCCGGAGGGAGGCGCGGCCTGGAGCTCGCCGCCCTCCACGCCGAGCAGTGGGTGACGATCGGGCCCACCGGCGGATCTGCTGCGCGTACGGAGGAGACGATCCGGGCGGCCGTGCAGCGACAGTGTGCGTTGCTCGTGAGCGCATGTACAAAACGAGGCCGCGACCCGGCGACGCTGCGCAAGATCCTGCTGTGGACGCCGGCCGAAACCATCATCACCTCGGTCGACCAATTTGACGAACTCGCCGCGCCCTACGAAGAGCTTGGCTTCGACCAACTGGTACTGCACCATCCGCACCAAACCGGTCCGTACCGGGGCTCCTTGGCGGCCTTTGAACAGATCGCTGCGAAGGGCAACAGCTAGGCCACCTCGACTCAGAGCAACGCAGCAACGAGCGCTGACACCTCCGACGTCCGTTCGACAGGGTCCACGCGCTCGATGATCACGTCGTGACAATCGACCCACGACGCCGCTTCGACGAGCGCAGCGGCGACGCTTCGTGCGGCGCCTTTCGTCCGCAGCGAGATCTGCTTGGCGACCAAGGCATGTCCACGCCGGCTCGGATCCACGAGCCCGACGAGCTTGTTACCGCCGAGCACGGGCATGGCGAAATATCCATATTGGCGTTTGTCCCGCGGGACGTAGGCCTCAAGACGATGGTGAAATCCGAAGACGCGTGCGGTGCGCGCTCTGTCCCACGTCAATGAGTCGAAGGGTGAGATCAGCACGTTCCGGCTCTTGACGCGGCGTCCGAGCACATCGAGGGCTCCAGGAGCGACGAACGCCGGCCGACCCCAGCTCTGGACCACCGCTGGTTCGAGCTCGGTGTCGCTCACGACACGCTGCACCAACTTCACCGGCAAGCCCATGTAGACGGCCATGTCCGTCGTCGTGGCCACGCCAAGCGCTCGGCCGGCGGCCTCGACGAGATGGCGGCCGCACTCCTCGTCGCTGCGGTCGACTGCGGACAGGTCGGCCGGGATCGCTCGCTCGGTGAGGTCGTACACGCGCTGGAACCCGCGTCGTTCCCGACACGCCAATTCGCCCGTATCGAGCAGCCACTCGGCTGCGATCTTGATCTCCGACCAATCCCACCACGTCCCGCCCTTTTTGGCACCCCCGAGCTCACGCGCCGTCAGAGGTCCCTCCGCTCGCAGCCGCGTGAGCACGTTGGCACAGCTCGTTGCTGCGTCTTCGAGACGATGCCAACGCCGTCCCTTGGCGCGAAAGGCGCGGCGCCTGAATTCGTACGAAGGCCATGCTTCGAGAGGAAGCACGCAAGCCGCATGGGACCAATATTCGAAGGTGGTGCTGTGTGGTCCCCAGTAGGCCGCTTCGATCGAAGCCCGCGGCATTGCACCGTGCCGGGCATAGGCGACCAGTTCGTGCGACCGGGCTAATACCGAGATGGTGTCCAGCTGCACACCGCCGAGACGATGCAACGTCGTCGCTGGGCCTCCGGCCGGCCGTGGCCCCAGGAGCCCTTGCGCCGACAGGATTACCCGGCGCGCCTCGTCGGCAGACAGGGTTACCAGCGATCCGGACATGGTGGCTCAACCTACCGGCAGAGCGCCGACGTCCTTCTGCTGCGCGTCAGACACGTGTGGCTCTCCTCGGAGGCGCTCCAAGCGGAGCCCGAGTGCCACGATTGCGGCCAGAATGCTGGCGGCACCCGCCGCAAACAATGCGCCACGGATGCCGAAAAGGGCCACCAACGGGGCGGACACGGCCATGCCGATGGAGACGGCACCGAACGTAAGCCCGGTGAAGATGGCACAGGCGCGTCCCGCAATGTGCTCCGGAGCACGCTGAAGCAGAAGCGCGCGCGTTCCCACCAGCTGTACACCGTCGCCGATACCGCCGATGCCATAGGCGGCAATAGCCACCCACATGCTCGGTGCCAGCGCGCCTCCGGCTACACCGAGCCCCAGCACCACCAAGCCGACGATGATCCCAGGGGCTAAAAGACGTGACGGAAGGCGGCCGGCGATGACGGTGCCCAGGGTCATGCCAGCGGTCCAAGCGGTAATAAGCAAGGCGTAGCCGGTGGCACCCCCGTGCAGTACCTTCTCCGCCAGAAACAACTCGGCCACCATGGTGACGCCCATAAAGGCGACAATGGCGGACGCCACCAGGACCAGGAGCGCCATAGGGCGGTCACGCCGTAGATAACGAATGCCCGCGGCCACGCCGTCGTCGGCTCCGTGGGGCGCCATGGTGCGGCTTCGCCGAAGACCAAGGCTCGAGATACCGACACTGAACACGATCGACACCGCGGCATCGAGCGCGAGTGCGGTACTCGTGCCGCCGATGCTCCCCACCACCCCGGCCAACAACGGTCCGATGGCGGTGCCGCCCATGGTGGCGCCCTGGAGGCGGCTGGTGGCGCGCACCAAGGACACGTCGCCGGCCAGCTGAGGAATGGCCGCGGTCAGTCCGGGCTGCAGGATGCTGTCGGCCACGCCGAAGCACAGGACGAGGAGCACGGTTGCCGTCAGGGAGTGAGCCAAGGCGAGCCCGATGAGGGCGGCGGCCACGACGAGACCGGCGGCGGCCAACAGACGTCCCATTGGCAAGCGGTCGAGGAGGAGGCCCGAAACCGGTGCCAAAAGGACCACCGGTAGACCGCCGGCCAGCAACACCATGGTCACGGCCAATGTCGAGTGCGTCTCCTGATACACGCGCAGTGACAGCGCGACGTAGGCCAAGCCGTTTCCTGCTGCCACCATCAACTGGAGCGCGGTGGCAACGCGAAGGGGACGGCCGGGTCGTTGGCGTGTGTACATCGTGTCGGGTTGCATGTTCAGCTCGTTTTTCAAAATTGCTCGGATGGGTGCATCTGTGACGGATGGAGGAGGGTCCCGATGGCGGGCGGGCGGCACGATGCATCGAGAGCCCACTGGGTTTCGAAGTGCGACACGCGCAGACGCGGCGAAGCCGGAGGACAGCAGGGGCGGTCGGCCACGAGCACCACGGGAGAGATTCGTCTGCGCTTGGCGCGCAGGAACTCTCAGAGGACGGGACTCAAAGTGACATCCGGCCAGGATACACGGCCCCACAACCGACTCGAGCAAGGTTGTGTGCCGTCGATGCAGGCGGCCTTCGTTTGACGTTACCGCCGCCTCTCAGGCGATCAAGCTCGATAGGGGTGTGTAGGGGAGCCCATGGGCTTCCGCGACCGGTTCGTACACCACGTGTCCTGCGACGACATTGACGCCCTCGGCCAGTGCGGGGTCGTCCCGGACGGCGTCCTTCCAGCCATGGGCGGCGATGCTCAGGGTGTACGGAAGTGTGGCGTTGGCCAGGGCGTGCGTCGAGGTGTGGGGGACAGCGCCGGGCATGTTGGCCACGCAGTAAAAAATGGAGCCGTGCACCTCGAAGGTGGGGTGTGAATGCGTGGTCGGACGGGTGGATTCGAAACAGCCCCCTTGGTCGACGGAGATATCCACCAGCACCGAGCCCACGCGCATCTGTTCGACCAATGCATCGGAGACCAGCCGCGGGCGCGGGCCCCCACGACGAGCACGGCCCCGATCACGATGTCGGCGTCGATGCAGACCTCCTCGATGGCGTGCTCGGACGACGCCACCGTCTCCAGCGCACCACGGAAATGGTGGTCGACGTCGCGGAGACGGTCCAGGTTGCGATCCAGAATGAAAACATCAGAGTGCATGCCCACGGCGAGGGTGGCGGCGGCCACTCCGGAGACTCCCGCTCCGAGAATCACGACCCTGGCCGCGCGCACCCCTGGGACACCGGCCACGAGCACACCGCGCCCCCCGCCTGGGCGCATGAGATGGTGCGCCCCCATAAGCGGCGCCATACGGCCGGCCACCTCGCTCATCGGCGCTAACAACGGAAGGGAATTGTCGGGCAGGCGCACCGTCTCGTAGGCGATGGCCACGTTGCCCCCCGCCAGAAGGGCATCGGTGCATTCGCGGGAGGCGGCAAGGTGCAGATAGGTGAACAGGGTCTGCCCGCGACGGGCCCCGAGCCGCTTGTACTCGGAGGGCACCGGTTCCTTGACCTTGCAGACCAGGTCCGACTCGGCCCAGAGATCGTCGGCCTCGGCAATGATCTGCGCCCCGGTGCGACGAAACTCGTCGTCGGACATGGACGATCCGGCACCTGCCCCGGCCTCCACGTACACCGTATGACCGGCCGAGGTCAGCTCCCGAACACCGGCGGGCGTCATGGCCACCCGGTACTCGTCCTCTTTGACTTCCTTGGGAATTCCGATGATCACCCTTCACTCCTCAATGTTGCTCATCACATGCTTGACCCGGGTGTAGTCCTCGAAGCCGTACAAAGAGAGGTCCTTGCCGTAGCCGGAGCGCTTGAAACCGCCATGAGGCATCTCGGCCACGAGGGGGATGTGGGTGTTGATCCACACGCAGCCGTAGTCAAGGTCCCGCGCCATCCGCATGGCGCGGCCGTGGTCGCGCGTCCACACCGAGGAAGCCAACCCGTACTCGACGCCATTGGCCCAGCGCAGCGCCTCACCCTCATCGCTGAATTTCTGCACGGTGATCACCGGTCCGAATACCTCGGACTGCACCAATTCGTCGTCCTGGCGTAGTCCGGCCACGACGGTGGGCGCGAAGCAAAAACCCCGCTCCCCCACGGCCGTGCCACCCGTCACGACCGACGCGTGCGACGGCACTCGATCGACGAAGCCGCTTACCCGTTCAAGCTGGTTGGCATTGTTCAACGGCCCGAAGTCGGCGCCGTCCACCTCGGTGCCACCAACGACTGTGCCCTCGGCTTGTTCCACCAAGGCGGCAAGAAAGTCGTCATGCACTCGGGGACCAGCCAGGACGCGGGTGGCCGCAGTGCAATCCTGCCCGGCGTTGAAATAGCCCGCACCGGCAATCCCAGCCGCCGCCACCGAGAGATCAGCGTCATCGAAGACGATGACTGGTGCCTTACCCCCGAGTTCGAGGTGCACGCGTTTGAGAGTCGGAGCTGCGGTGGCGGCCACCTCCATGCCGGCGCGCACCGAGCCCGTGACGGAGACGAGGCCGGGGATCGGCGAAGCGACGAGGGCGCGGCCGGTGTCGCGGTCACCACAGACCACGTTGAAGACGCCGGGTGGGAGGAACTCCGCCATGATCTCGGCCATGAGCAGCGTCGTGACGGGCGTGGTGTCCGAGGGCTTCAGCACCATGGTGTTCCCAGCGGCCAACGCCGGTGCGAATTTCCAGATTGCCATCATGAAGGGGTAGTTCCACGGCGTGACGGCCCCGCACACACCGATCGGCTCCCGGCGCACGAAGGAGGTGTGGCCCGCCATGTACTCGGCCGCCGCGAGTCCTTGCAGGTGCCGCGCCGCTCCGGCAAAGAAACGGATCTGGTCCATGGCCGGTGGGAGCTCCTCATCCATCGTCAGCTGGAACGGCTTTCCCGTGTTCTCGCACTCCGCCGCGATGAGCTCCTCCCCGCGTGCCGCAATGGCATCGGCAATGCGGAACAGAGCGAGGCTCCGCTCGGACGGAGTCGTGCGGCGCCAGGAGGTGAAGGCCGCCGCGGCCACCAAGAGGGCGTGGTCGACGTCGGCCGCCCCCGACACGGGTGCTTCGGCGAAAGGCTCTCCCGTCGACGGATTGATGAGCGGGGCCATCGGGCCGTCTCGTACGTCGACGTAGGCCCCACCGATGAAGTTTTGCAACCTGCGCACCTTGGGCTCCCTTCCTCTTCTTCGTGGTCGGCTCGCCCCTGAAGAGTCTTAAAACCGGGGTTTCCCCGACAAGCGATTCCGCAATGAATCTAGTGGGAAACGCCGAATTCTGCTTGAATGATAGTAGGATTGTGAAAGAATTCGGCATTCGAGGGTTCTAGAAGCCCTCGGTTGAACCTTCAGAATGAGGAATCGCAATGTCCGAAATGGACGAGTCGACGGAATCGAGCAATGCCGAGGATCAAGACGGCTCAGGTAGCCCGACCTTCCTCGATGCGGCCAACCGGGCCATCATCGAAGCGCTGCAGCGCGACGGCCGCCAACCCTACGGCGCCATCGCCCAGGCCGTCGGGCTGTCCGAGGCCGCCGTGCGCCGACGCGTCCAACGCCTGCGCGAAACCGGAGTCATGGAGATAGTGGCCGTCACCGATCCACTCCAACTGGGTTTCACCCGCCAGGCCATGATCGGCATCACCGTCGAGGGAGATGTAAGGGTGGTGGCCGAGAAGCTGTCCGCCTTGGGCGAAGTGGACTACGTCGTCATGTGCGCCGGCTCCTTCGACATTCTGGCCGAGGTGGTGTGCGAGGACGACGATCGCCTGCTGCAGGTGCTCAACGATTCGGTGCGCTCCATACCCGGGGTACGCGGCACCGAGACCTTCCTTTATCTGAAGCTGGCCAAGCAAACGTATACATGGGGGACGCGGTGAGATCGGATCTTGCCCGCGCCACCATCCGAGTGGAGGACCAATGAGCAGTAACCCCGAGAATTCTGATCTGAGCGAGCAGGCGCGTCGTCACCTGTGGATGCACTTCAGTCGAATGGGCGCGTATGAGACGCATGAAGTTCCGGTCATGGTGCGCGGCGAGGGCGCGTACGTCTGGGATCAGCACGGCAAGCGCTACCTGGACGGCCTCGCCGGCCTCTTCACATCCCAGCTGGGTCACGGACGGACCGAGCTGGCCGAGGCCGGGGCCAAGCAGGCCAGCACCTTGGCCTACTTCCCCCTGTGGACATACGCCCACCCCCGCGCCATCGAGTTGGCGGAGCGGCTGGCCGGTTATGCCCCCGGTGATCTCAACCGCATCTTCTTCACCTCGGGTGGTTCCGAAGCGGTCGAGTCGGCGTGGAAGTTAGCGCGGCAGTACTTCCGGATCACGGGCCAGCCCCAGCGCACCAAGGTCATCAGTCGCGACATCGCGTATCACGGCACCACAATGGGCGCCCTCTCCATCACCGGGATCCCGGCCCTCAAGACTCCGTTCGAACCACTGGTCGGTGGGGCGATCAAGGTCCCCAACACCAACTTCTATCGCGCTCCCATCTTTGCCGACGATGAGGAGGCCTTCGGCCGTTGGGCGGCCGACGAGATCGAGCGGGCGATCATCCGAGAGGGTGCCAACACCGTGGCGGCGGTCTATCTCGAGCCGGTCCAAAACGCAGGCGGCTGCTTCCCGCCCCCTCCCGGGTACTTCCAACGGGTGCGCGAGATTTGCGATCGCCACGGCGTTCTCCTGGTCTCCGATGAGGTGATCTGCGCCTTCGGACGCCTGGGCTACTGGTTCGGAGCGGACCGCTACAAATATCAGCCCGACATCATCACGGTGGCCAAGGGTTTGACCTCCGGCTACGCCCCCTTGGGCGCCATGATCGCATCGGACCGCCTGATGGAGCCCTTCCTCCAGCCCGGGGCGTCCTTCCTCCATGGGTTCACCTTCGCCGGTCACCCCGTGAGTTGCGCCGTGGCATTGGCCAACCTCGACGTGTTCGAGGGCGAGAAGATCCTCGAGCACGTGCAGTCGACGGAAGCGACATTCCGTTCGGCCCTCGAAGGTCTCTATGACCTGCCGATCGTGGGCAACGTACGCGGTGCAGGGTTCTTCTACGGCATCGAGCTCGTCAAGGACAAGGCGACGCGGCTCTCGTTCAACGACGAGGAGTCCGAGCGCCTCCTGCGGGGCTATCTCTCGGGCGCCCTCTTCGAGGCGGGCCTCATTTGCCGGGCCGACGACCGGGGCGACCCGGTAGTGCAGCTTTCGCCGCCGCTGATCTGTGGTCAAGAGGAGATCGACTTCATGGTGGGGACCCTGCGCGAGGTGCTGACCGAGGCGTGGAGCCGGGTGTAGGAAATCCAGAGGTAGGGGTCCCCTACCGGAACCTCTCCCTCTGGTGGGACGCCATTGCGCACCCATTGCCTGCACGCCCCTCGTTGCGCGGCGACCTCGAGGCAGATGTCTGCATCGTCGGGGCCGGGTTCACCGGGCTGTGGACTGCCCGCGCCCTGGCCCGGGCCGACCCGTCGCTCCGCATCGTCGTGGTGGAGAAGGAGGTGGTCGGGTTCGGTGCCTCCGGTCGTAACGGAGGATGGTGTTCGGCGCTCTTCGCCACCTCCGACGCGGCACTGGCCCGGCTCTACGGGCCTGACGCCATGCGCCGCATGCGGCGCGCCATGCAGAACACGGTGGACGAGGTGGGAGCGGCCGCGCACGAAGAAGGCATCGATTGCCACTTCGCCAAGGGGGGCACCGTCGATGCGGCCCTGACCCCGGCGCAGCGAGCCCGGGCGCTGGCTGACGTGAAGGAAGCCCGTGCGCTGGGCTTCGGGGAAGATGACCTGCGTTGGCTCGACGCCAGCGAGGCCGCCACAGCTGTTGGCATCGAGGGGATTCTCGGTGCCACGTTCACCCCCCATTGTGCGGCGATCCAGCCTGCGCTGTTGGCCCGGGGTCTCGCCGATGCCCTCGAACGGAGAGGGGTCGCGATGCACGAGCACACCGAGGTGATCGACATCGTCCCGGGATACGACGGCCGATCACCCCTGGTCCGCACCACGGCGGGCGCTATCAAGGCGAGCGTTGTCGTGCGTGCGCTCGAAGCATGGACGTCGACGCTGCCCGGCCAGAGGCGCACGTTGGCACCCGTGTACTCGCTCATGGTGGCGACCGAGCCTTTGAGCGACGCCTTCTGGGCCGGGGCCGGACTCGGGTCTCGGGCCACCTTCACCGACTACCGGCACATGATCATCTACGGGCAACGCACGGCCGACGGGCGGATTGCCTTCGGTGGCCGTGGCGCGCCGTACCACTTCGGCTCCAACGTCCGTCCTTCTTTCGATGGCACGCCGGCCGTGCACAAACTGTTGCGAGAGACACTGGTCGACCTCTTTCCGGCTCTCGACCCCTCCCAGTTCACCCACGCCTGGGGTGGCCCTCTGGGCATTCCACGCGACTGGCATTCCTCGGTCGGGTTCGATCGACGCCTCGGCCTGGCCTGGGCCGGCGGCTATGTCGGTGATGGCGTGGCCACGACCAATCTGGCCGGTCGCACCCTGGCTGATCTCATCACCGGCACCGACTCGGATCTCACGCACCTGCCGTGGGTCAACCACCGATCTCCGGCGTGGGAACCCGAGCCACTGCGCTGGCTCGGAGTCAACGCGGGGCTCTGGTCCATGAAGTTGGCCGATCACACCGAGAAGCGGAAGGGGCGGCCCAGCCACCTGGCCCATTACATGGAGCGACTGCTCGGACGGTGAGCAGGGCGGTACACGGCGCCACAGGCGCGTTCAGCGCACAGGTCTTCCCTCGATCAGGCGCCACAGAGCTTCGATGTCGAGATGCGCCGCACACGCATCGGCCACTCGATCGATCTGACGCTCACGCGCCGCGCCGAACGAGTCGCCCGACCAATGCCAACTCTTTCCCCTGGTCACCGCCACGGCGCCGAGGAACTCCGCTCGGAATTGGTCCTCCTCGAAGAGACCGTGCAACGAGGTTCCGTACACCCTTCGCTCGCCGTCGTAGGCGCTCTCCACCTGGGTCTCCTCCGTCAGATCGTCGCTCTCGAAGAGGTCCGAGTCCTCGAGCGTGAGCCACGGCTCCCACCCGGGCCGAGAATGACTCCTTCCGTGACGGATCTCGTAGCCGCGCACCGAGGCGCCGCTCGATCCCTTGCCGCTCCGCAACCGAGTGATCTTTTCGGATCCGAACCGGGTAACAAGTGGGAGCCATCCGAAACCGCAGACCGCAGGTACGGTCGATTCCACTCCCGCCGGATCTTCAATGGTGTGGCCCAACATCTGGAAACCACCGCAGATGCCGAGGATCGTCGGCGGGACTGGTGCGCTTCGGCGGGCCACGAGCGCCTCGCGCAACCCGCTCGTGGCCAACCAGGTCAGATCGGCCACGGTCGACTTGGTTCCCGGGAGCACGATCAGGTCGGGGTTGCCGAGGGCCGAGGGGTGGTCGACGAAGCGGACCTCTACGTCGCGCTCGACCAAAAGAGGATCAAAGTCGGTGAAGTTGGACAGGCGGGGCAGCCGAAGAACGGCGACGTCGAGCGGCACGGCCTCGGGTGCCCGGAGTTGTGTGGCGTATGCCGCCAGCGCGAGCGGCAAGGAGTCTTCGGCGTCAAGCATCAGTCCGGGCAGGTAGGGCAGGACGCCCAGGGTCGGGACACCGCAGCGGGCCTCCAGCTGCTCCATGGCGTCGCCAAGCAAGGCCGGGTCTCCCCGGAACATGTTGATCACGAAGGCTTGGACGCAACCACGCAGGTCCTCGGGCAATATCGCCACCGTGCCGTAGAGGTGGGCGAAGACGCCCCCACGATGTATGTCGCCCACCACGACGGCGGGAATGCCGGACCGGGCAGCCAGACCCAGATTCACGATGTCGTGCGCCAGGAGGTTGATCTCGGCCGGGCTCCCTGCGCCCTCGCAGATGACCACGTCGAAGCGGGACCGTAGGTCGGCCAACGCTCCATCGACGATCCCGACCAGATCGACCTTGGACCTTTGGTAGTCGGAGGCCTCCCGCGTGGCCAGGGGTCGCCCCATGACGATCACCTGCGACGAGCGCTCCCCGGTGGGCTTGAGGAGGACGGGGTTCATGGCCGCCTCCGGCGTGACGCCGGCGGCCACCGCCTGCAGCCACTGCGCCCGGCCGATCTCGGCCCCTTCGATGGTCACCACAGAGTTCAGCGACATGTTCTGCCCCTTGAAGGGGGCGACCGAGACGCCCTCTCGGGCCAGCAGCCGGCAGAGTCCGGCCACCACCGTCGACTTGCCGGCGTCCGAGGTCGTCCCGCACACCATCAGTGCACCGCGGCGAGCCATGACCTTTTCTAGTGCACGAGTGCGAGTTCTAGTGCACGAGTGCGAGTTCTCAAGCTGTTCACGTAGTTGCACTTGACGCGGGACGCTGCACCAAACAAGGTGAGGGCCAACAACCTTCGGTCGCGTAGTAAGCGACGCGCCGATTGGACGAGGCGGAGTGTGAGGGCGCGACACCAAAGGAGACTGCCGCAAAGTGTGCGGCGCGGGGCCCTGCCCATGGTCGGGGCATCCTCGGCGCTCGACGGTGAGCCGAGGTGCAGCAGGGCCAGGCAGCAACGGGGTGCAATACGAGGCGACAACAAGGGAGGTAACACGGTGGCAATTGCAGAAGACGTAGCGGTCATCCACGACCCGCAGTCCGACGAGGCGTTCCACGTCGAACAGCACGGCGTGGACTTCATTCCCCCAAGCGAACGTTGGGCCACGCCCAGGGACATCTTCGGGATGTGGGCCGGCGCCAGCGTGCAGGTTGAGTATTTCATTTACGGCTGCATCTTGATGAGCGTGTTCAAGTTCACGTTCATCCAGGCCCTGTCCCTCATCGTCATCGGAAACCTCTCGTACTTCTTGTTGGGAATTTGCTCTCTGCAGGGCCCGCAAACAGGCACCACCGTCTTTGCCATCAATCGGGCGAGTTATGGCCCGAACGGGTCACGACCCATTTCGTTCTTCAACTGGCTGACTCAGATCGGGTTCGAGGTCGAAGGACTCATCCTGATCGTGGGGGCGGGGCTCGTCCTGATCACGAAGGCGGGATTCGCCTTCGGCGACCCGGCGAAGGTGATCCTGGTGATCGTGGCCGTGCTGATCCAGGGCATCTTGCCCTTCCTCGGGCACGCCACCATCGTCAAGTCACTCCGCGCCTTGGTCATTCCCTTCGTGGTCCTCTTCGCCATCCTGCTCGGCTTCGCGATCCCGCACGCCCATCTCCACGGGGCCCACAGCGCCGACTGGAAGACCTACACCGAGGGGTTGGCCTTCACCATCGCTCTCAGCGGGCTGGGTTGGACTGAATGCGGCAATGACTACACCCGCTACTGCCCCGCCAATACCTCGAAGAAAGCGATCGTGGGGTGGGTGTTCCTTGGCACCGCCGTGCCCGAAATTCTCATCATGACCTTGGGGGCGGCGGTGGGCACCTTCATCGTGGGCATCGGGCAGGGCACGGGGGGCTTCTTGCCCCTGGCCCACCAGAGCGTGATCCCGCCCTGGTTCGTCGTCGTCTTCATGGTCTTCGCCGCCCTGCAGCTCTTCTGCATCAACAGCCTGGACATGTATTCCTCGGGCGTGACCCTGCAGGCCATCGGGATACCGGTCAGGCGCTACCAGGCCGTCATCATTGACTGCATCATTGCGCTGGGCGTCACCATGTACGCCGTCTTCAACTCGTCGTTCTCGACGTATCTGAGCGACTTCGTGGACGTCGTGATCGTCTGGATCGCGCCATGGTCGGCCATCTTCGTGGTCGACTGGATCCTGCGCCGCTACCGCTACGTGCCCACCGAGTTGCAAAAGACGGGACGCGACAGCCTGTACTGGCGTACAGGCGGCGTGTACTGGCCGGCAATCGTGGCCCAGTTGGTGGGCATGTACGCCGCTATTTCGGGCCTCTCGGCCACGTTCACGCTCCCGCACTGGCTGAACGAGATCACCTTCCACACCACGAATTACCCCGCCAATTTCGGGGCAGACTTCAGCGTGTTCCTGGGCTTCGGCGTGGGCGGCCTGGTGTACCTGATCCTCGGGGGACGCGGGGTGCGCAAGCAGGCCGACGAGCAGGATGCCCTCCTCAAGGCCCAGGGTCTGTTGTAACAAGACCGACTGCTGTAACGAGAACAGTTACAACTAACCCTCCCAGTCCTCGACCAGACCACCGCTGCCATCTTTGGCCGGCCGAAAGAGCGGCATTGACCCGAGGGAGCGGACGTTCTCGGCGTCCGCTCCCAGGG
The DNA here is from genome assembly GCA_963737745.1 of uncultured Acidimicrobiaceae bacterium. Lineage (GTDB taxonomy): Bacteria > Actinomycetota > Acidimicrobiia > Acidimicrobiales > RAAP-2 > Bog-473. The sequence continues at coordinate 457,016 of CAVTTR010000007.1, forward strand.
CGGCCCGCCACCCGGAGCCCTCGGTCATGAGCGTACCGATGACCACGGGCTCCGCCCGCATCCGCCGGACGAGGCGCAGTGCGGCCAAGGTGGAGGCTCCGGTCGAGATGATGTCATCCACGACTGCCACTCGGCGCCCGCGCACAGCCTCGACGCGGGCCGGGTCCATCCGCAATCGCTGGGGCTTTTCCGTGGTGATGGAGGTAACCGGTTCGGACCACGTCTCGCCCAAGTGGATCTTCGGCGTCTTGTGCAAGATCACATAGTCGTCGAGCCCCAGTGCCCGGCTGGCCTCAATGGCCAGAGGTATCCCCATGGTGGCTACCGACACCACGATCTCGGGGGCGGCCGGTCGCATGAGCTCGGCCAACTCGCGACCCGCCACCTCGGCGAAGGACACGCCATGATCCACACAGATCAAAAGCGCAATGGTCAGGTCATCGGAGAGAGGCACCAGAGGCAGGTCGACAGCCTGGCTTCCGACCATGGCGGCATAGGTACGATCTGCGCTCATGCACATGACTCTCGCCGGAGCGACCCGTGACCGCAAGTGAGCCGCTCACCGAGGCTGTGGCCCGAGAGTTTTTAGCGGTGGCGCGCGAGGAAGCCAGGGTGGGGCTGGCCGAAGGTGGGATCCCCATCGGGGCGGCCCTCTTCCATCGCGACGGGACATTGCTCGGGCGCGGGCACAACCGCCGTGTCCAGGACGACGACGCCTCGACCCATGCCGAGACGGCGGCTTTCCGTAATGCGGGAAGGCGGCGGCATTACGCCGACTGCGTCATGGTCACGACGCTTTCGCCGTGCTGGTATTGCAGCGGCCTCATCCGCCAGTTCCAGATAGGCACCGTCGTCGTGGGCGAAGCAGAGAACTTCGTCGGCGGCCACGACTGGGTGGCCGAGCACGGAACTGCGGTCATCACGCTCGACGATCCCGAGTGCATCGAGCTGCTGGGCAGCTTCATTGAGGCCCACCCCGAGCTCTGGTTCGAAGACATCGGCCGTTAAGCAGGCCAGGCCCAGGCCCAGAACCAGCTCAGTCGGGCGGACCGAACAGTCGATCGCCGGCATCGCCCAGCCCGGGGACGATGTAGCCCACCTCGTTCAGTTCGGGATCGACCGCCGCGCAATAGAGCCGGATGGAGGGGTGCGCCACACGGAACGTGGCAATCCCTGGAACCGATGCGATGACACACAGGACGATCACCTCTCGGGCGTGGCGCGCCACCGCCAGGTCACACACCTGAACCAATGAACCACCGGTGGCCAGCATCGGATCGCAGACGATGACGCGACGCCCCGTCAGATCCGCCGGCAGTCGGTTGAGGTACACCTCGGAATGAAGAGTGTGCTCGTCACGGCGCAAACCGACGTGGGCCACCTCGGTCAAGGGCACAACCTCTTGCACGGCCTGGACCATGCCTAATCCGGCCCGCAGGATCGGCACGACGAGGACGTTCTCGGTCACCCGGCGCCCCGGCGCCCCGGCGGCCACGGGGGTATCGACGACAACGGCGGTCGTCCCAAGATCCCGCAGCGCCTCATAGGCCAAGAAGCGGGAGACCTCCGAGACCAGCTGACGAAACGTGTCGCGATCGGTGTGCTTATCGCGCAGCGTGGTGACCCGGTGCGTCACCACGGGATGATCGAGGAGCGTGACGCCGCTCATGTTCATGGGGTCTCACCACCCTCGGTCGCCGCGACCAGATCGGACAGCACCCGCCGAAGCTCGAGCGTGGTGCGATCGGCCCGGGTGTGTACTTCGGCCGTCGGAGTCAAGGGCAGAGCCAGTTCGTCGAATGCCTCTTGAATGACGAGGTCCTCGCGCAGGACCGCCACCTCGAAGTCGACCGCCTCGGCCATCCGGGCCGGGTCGCCAGAGAGGTCGTCACGCCACAGCGTGGTGAAGATCCGACACCGCTCAGCCGATTCAGGCTGCAAGAAGAACCCGATCACGTTCGTCCCGCCTGCCTCGATGAATTCAATGCGCAGGCTCAAGTGGAACGGCGCATCGAGGCGGTAGGTCAGGCGGCGATTCTGCACCAGGGGTCGTAGTCCGGCGGCGACGCCGGGATCCTCTCGATTGGCGAAGGAGTGCTCGTACGACATGGTGCATGACCAACCGTCCCGCGCCACCGAGTACAGCGGCACCTCGGCTGCCTCGTCGGCCCCAAATGTCGCGTGGTGAATGAAGGAAAAGTGCGCCACGTCGAGAAAGTTGTCGGCCAGCAGTCCGGCCGACGCCCGCGCCGACAAGGTGGGAAGCTCCCCGACCTCGAACGAGGGATTATCGGCTTCGGGGATGGAGCCGAGGGGGGCGAGAGGAGGCTCGGGGGCCAGGAACACGATGCCATGAGCCTCGACCAATCCGGCCGGAGGTGAGAGCCGGGCCGCCGGAGGCAGGTGCGCACCTAGGCCGAGCGCGGGAATCTCGATGCACATTCCCGAAGCGTCGAACCGCCAGCCGTGAAAGGCACACTGGAGCACCCCATCCTCGCACTGCCCCATGGAGAGCGGCGTGTGCCGATGCGGGCACCGATCGGCGAAGGCCACGATCTTCCCGTCGACCCGATAGAGGACCCAGGGCTCACCCAGCAGCATGAACCTCTGCGGACGTGCCGTCACCTCCGACGGCCGTGCCACCGGATGCCAACAGCGCCGCAGGGCGGGGTCCACGTTGGAAAGGGAGCGGGTCATGACCGCACCACCCTCACCCGCGTCGCGTCGCCGCCGTCAAGAAGAGTGAGCCGACAGCCTTCGGATGGTCTTCGGCCTCAGAAGTAGTACCACTGGCCCAGTAACTGCCGCAGCGACTGCGGGATCGGCTTCACCGTGGCGGCGGGCGGTACCGGTGCCACGGCCGGCGCACCGTAGTGCGAGAAACGCATGGTGCCACTTACCCACGCCGTCGCGTCCTTGGACGGCGCCAGATCGACCTCGACCAGCCGTCCGTGGTGATCCACCCACACCGTGGACCGGATCGTCTGGTCAGCGAAGCGGGAGGCCGCGTTCGTCATGGTGGGAGAAAGCTCCGGCACCAGCTTGAGGAGCTGCGCCAGCGTCAGATCAACTGTTGACCCCGACGCCGGAACACCTTCGATCGTGCGCGACCCAAGGCGACGCGCCTTGCCATGATCGGTCAACTCGCCGAGCAGAAGCTTGGCGTAGCTCAACGCGACAGCCGACTGCGTGAGGGCTGTCGTCACCATTCTTTGCAAGGAAGGGGAGGTCGGCAGAGACAGGGTGGACGCACCCTTGGCCAACGCCGTCCACGAAGAGGGGACCGACATGTACGCGTGCTGGTTCACCCATTCGGTGTGGAGGGTGATCGAACGCGCCGCGGGCTGCGCACTGCCTGATGTGGCGTCATCGTGAGAGCTCGAGGTGGGGAGTGCCGCGAGCGGGACGGTCACGGTGGCGACCAGGGTGTGGTGAACGAAATCCATCTGACCCTGCACGACCAAGGGTGCGCTGCGTTGGGCGGGAATGTGAGCTTGTAGGTCGACGGTGAACGAAACGCTGGTGGCCGTGGCCGTACTCACCTCATGGGCCGGCTTGGTCGCGCTGCGGATCGGGGCGGTGGCTGCGGCCGGGCTCCCGAGTGCCACGACGCCCCCGAGAGCGGCGAGTCCTATCAGACGAGTTGCGGCTCCCATTTCCCCTGGTGCGTCAGGCTAGGCGAGGACCTTGTCCCTGTCTGGTCACGGCAACGCTGCACTCAACGGAAATCGCGGCTGGCGGGCACGGCCGTCCCCACCGCCAATGCCTCCACCCGCTCGGCCGTCAGGTTGACCGTCCCCTGCCCCAATTGGAGGCGACCTCGTATCAGGAGCACCGGTGCATGGCGGGCCACCAGCTTCCAACGCGCCCAGGCCCCGCGCGAAAAGACCACGTTCACGTGACCGGTCTCATCCTCGAGGTTGACGAACACCGCCCCGAGCGCCGTCTCGGGGTGCTGCCGGTGCGTCACCACGCCGGCCACCGAGACCCGGTCCCCGTCGCGAAGCCCCGGCAGGTCGCGGGACCTCACCACTCCCATGGCTTCGAGCCGCTCCCGGGCCAGGTGCATGGCCGTCTGTTCGGGCGCCAGCCCCAAGGCCCACAGATCGTCGCCCACCGAGTCGTAGAGAGTCGGTTCGGGCAGCGACGGGGCATCGGCGCCCACCACAATTCCGGGCAGGCGATCCGGCGTCCCCTGTGCCGCCGCGCCGGCCGCCCACAGCAAACGGCGGCGGGAGGATGCCGTGGCGTGCTCCTCCGTATCGAGCGCACCGGCCGCCGCCAACGTTTCCAGTTGGGACCGCGACACCCCGGCCCGGCGCACCAGGTCCTCGCCCCCGGCCCAGGGCCGCCCGGCCACGATCCGCTCGGCCACCGTCTCGCCCACCCCGCGCACCGAAGCCAGTCCCAGTCGCAGCACCGGATCGCCCCCTACGCCATCCCCCAAGGCCTCGTTGGCTTCCAGCGAGGCCCCCACTTCAGAACGGTTCACATGAGGCCGGCGCACGACCACCCCGTGGCGGCGGGCGTCGGCCACCAGGGACTGGGGGGACCAGAATCCCATGGGCTGGGAATTGAGGAGGCCTGCGGTGAACGCCGCCGGGTAGTGCAGCTTGAGCCAACTACTCGAATAGACAAGATGCGCGAACGACACCGAGTGCGACTCGGGAAAGCCAAAGTTGGCGAAGGCGGCCAGCGCGGCGAAGATCCGGTCGGCCACCTCACCCACCACTTCATGCTTGGCCATGCCGGCGTAGAGCCGGGCCCGCATCTTCTCCATACGGGCGGCCGATCGTTTGGCCGCCATGGCCTGGCGCAACTCGTCCGCTTCGGCCGGGCTGAACCCGGCGATGGCCACTGCCATCTCCATGAGCTGCTCTTGGAACAGCGGGACGCCGAGCGTCCGTCGCAAAATGGGCTCGAGCAACGGATGCAGGTAGGTGACCTCCTCCTCCTTCCGCCGCCGGCGGATGTAGGGGTTGACGGCGTGGCCTTGAATGGGCCCGGGCCGGATCAGGGCCACCTCGATCGCCAGGTCGTAGAAGCAACGCGGCTCGACCCGGGGCAGGGTCCCCATCTGAGCCCGGCTCTCGACCTGGAAAACGCCGACCGTGTCGGCCCGGCACAAGAGGTCATAGACGGCTGGTTCCTGGGGCAGCTGGGCCAGATTTATGGCCACCCCATGGAATTGCCCGACGAGATCGACCATGCGGTGCAGCGCCTCGAGCATGCCCAGCCCGAGCAGATCGAACTTCACCAGGCCGATGGCGGCACAGTCGTCCTTGTCCCACTGCAGCACGCTGCGCCCGGGCATGCGCCCCCACTCCACGGGGCAGACCTCGATCACCGGCCGGTCGCACAGCACCATGCCGGCCGAGTGAATGCCGAGATGGCGCGGCCGGTCCAGCACCTCGGCCGCCAGCTCGGCCACCAGCGGAGGGATTCCTTCACCCCCACCGTCGACAGCCGCCCCGACCGCCTCTGCCGCGGCCGCACCGCGGTTGACCCGGTCGATCCCCGCCGCCCAGCCGTCCACCTGTTCGGGTGTGAACCCGAAGGCCTTCCCCACGTCGCGCACGGCCGAGCGGGGTCGGTAGGTGATGACGTTGGCCACCTGCGCCGCGTGACGGCGGCCGTAGCGTTCGTAGACGTACTGGATGACCTCCTCGCGCCGGCTCGATTCAATGTCGACATCGATGTCCGGCGGCCCATCCCGGGCGGGGGACAAGAAGCGCTCGAAAAGGAGGCCCAGATCGACCGCGTCGACGTTGGTCACCCCGAGGGCGTAACAGACGGCCGAGTTGGCGGCCGAGCCCCGGCCCTGGCAGTAAATGTTGAGCTGACGGCAGACCCGGGCGATGTCCCAGACGACCAGGAAGTAACCGGCGAACCCCAACCCGCCGATGACCTCGAGCTCGTGCTCGAGCTGGGCCCAGGCCCCGCGCACCCGTTCGTCGTGGGGCGGGCCGTAGCGCTCGAGCGCTCCTTCGATCACCAGCTGGCGTAGGTAGCCCTGCTCGTCCATCCCCTCGGGCACGGGAAAGTCGGGCAACCGGGGGGCCACGAGACGCAAGTCAAAAGCACAGGCCAGGCCCAACTCCCCCGCCCGCTCGACCACCCCCGGCCAGCGGGCGAAGCGCCGGAGCTGCTCCCCGGGCCCCCGCAGGCAGGCCGCGGGGGCCGAGGGGAGCCAGCCCTCCAGCTCGGCCAGCGGCCGCCGAGCCCGGATGGCGGCCAGGGTGGTGGCCAGGCGGAACCCGGCGGGCGTGGCGTAATGCACATTGTTGGTCGCCACCGCATCGACCCCCCACTCGACGGCCAGCAGGGCCAGGGCGTCGTTGCGGGCCGTGTCGAGCGGGTCCCCGTGATCCCACAATTCGACGGCCACATTGGAGCGTCCGAACGCCTCCACCAAGCGACCCACTTCCCGGGAGGCCGCCCGGGGGCCCGCCTCCATCAGCGCAGCGGACACCGCCCCTTTCCGGCATCCGGTGAGCACCAGCCAGTGGTCGTGCGCCGCTTCGGCCAGGGCCTCCAGGGTGAAGATGGGTCGTCCTTTCTCCCCGCCCTCGAGGTGGGCCTCGGCCAGGACGGTCGACAGCCGGGCGTAGCCCTCGGGATCGCGGGCCAACACAATGAGATGGCTCCCGCTCGGATCGGGCTCACCGGTACGGGGGCCGGCCGGGGCCAGGGTCACTTCGGTCCCAAAGATCGTCGGCAGCCCGCAGACGCGGGCCGCCTCGGCGAAGCGAACCACCCCGTAGAACCCGTGATGGTCGGTCAAGGCCAGTGCCGCCAGGCCCAGCCGATGGGCTTCGGCCACCAATTCCTCGGGGTCGCTGCTGCCGTCCAGAAAGCTGAAGCCCGAGTGGGCATGCAGCTCGGCGTAGACCGGCCGTTCTGCCAGGTGCCGTTCAGTCATAGAGCGCCTCGACCCACCACTGCGCCCGCTCGGTGCAGAGCAGACGAGCCACTCCGTCGCCCGTCACCGCCTGCACCCAAGCCCGCCGGCGGCGCACAGTCCACCAGCGCTCGGTCACCGGCCAGGGGCCGGCCCACGCCGTGATGCGCTCCCACGGACCTCCTTCGACCGAGAGCCGGGCGGGTTCACCGTTGAGCAATCCCCGCCCGCTTACCCCTACTGCGCCGCCCGCGTCGTCGACCACCTCGGCGCGCCGAGGCACTTGGAGCACCTGGGTAGGGGAAGGAGGCGGCAACCGCCCCGGCCAGGGCGCACCGCTCATGCGAGCGGACCCAGCCTCCGGGCTCCCCCACGGCACCAGTGCCGCTTGCTCCGCCGGGTCGCGGCCCCCTTGGACCCTCCCCAGCAAGACGGCCTCGACGCCAAGCCGTTCCTGAACCCGGGCAAAAGAAAGGGCGGCACGGGCATCGGCGGCGGAGGCTCCGCCGAAGAAACCCGGTTGGTAGGGAGGTGGCTCCGTCCCTAGGGCCGGATCCTCACCTCGGGCCACCCGCAACCGGCGCTCGATGGATCGATCTCGGATTCCTGCCAATTCGCCTGTTTCGGCCCGGGCCACCTTGTGGCACGCCGCCGCGTCGGCCCCGAAACGGTCCGACACATGCGGGGCAGGCAAGGTGGCGAACTGTCCCAACGTGGTGACGCCGAGCCGTTGCAACGTGACCGCCAGTTCGGGGCGGCCCAAGGTGGCCACCGACCAAGGCGCCAGGAACTCCACCGTCTCCCCCGCCGGGACGATCAGCTGGGAACGGGCGGCCAGAACGGCGGCGAAGAGTCCATCGGCCACTCCGACATGGGCATTCTCTCCCACGGCCTCGACCAGGCCGGACACAACCATCTCCTCTCCGCCGAAAAAGCGGGCCGGCCCTCGTGCCGGCAGGGCACAGACCCCGAGCCGGATGGGATGCGTCCAGGGACACAATTCTCCGGCGCTGTCGACCACGTGCACGAAGCGCCGTGCTTCCTCCCCGCGGGCTCCCTCCTGTTGAAGTTCGGGGCACCAGATGACGACCAACCGTTCCATGTCCATGGCACCTCAGGCCGCCTCAGGCCCATCACCGGGATCTATCCCCGGCCCGTTTTCTCTTTGTGTCGCTTCCTGTGCCGCCGCCACCACTCCCGAACCGGCGGGCAGCCAGAGCGAACACTCGATGGCGCGGCCGGCCGAGCGCCGACCGCTCACTCGCACTTCGGCGCGACGCCCCTGCAGATGTCCGTACCCGCGGCCAACCCCTTCCCACTCGATCGCTCCCACCGACAGGGCCAGGTCCCCTCCTTCGGGCCACTCGTTGAGGTGATCCACCAACACCACCAATGCCGTCTGTCGCTCACGGGCCCGGGCGCTCAAATGGCGGGCCGCGGTCTGACGGGCCCGACCGGGCGGCCGCACCAGGACGACGTCAACGCCGGGTAACAAGTCCCCGGCCGCTTCGGCCCATCCACGGCCCGGGTGCGGCACGAAGACCACCCGGCGCAGGTCGATGCCGAGTTCGGCCGCTGCGACTACCCCCGGGTCGCGCAGGCCGACCGCCGCACACCAGCTCCCTGCCTGTGAGGCCGCGGCGAGGAGGGCCAACGCCAACGTGGTCGCCCCGTGGCCCGGCAACCCGGCCACCGTGGTCGTCGTCCCCCGCCGTAATGCCCCGTCAGGGAAGAGGGGAACCAGAGGACCCGGTACCGGCAAGAGCCGGCCGGCCACCGGGGTAGTGGGGCGTACCCGATCAGCCAGGCCGACGGGGAGCTCCCGGGAACGGGGAGAAGGACGGTTCTGAGGACCAAAAGCGAACATATGTTCGTACTCTACAGAGAACCGGCCCGGGCCGCCCATAGAAGAAAATACCCAGTTCAGCGTGGGTATGTTCGCAGACCGGCCGCGCTACGTCACAATGCAGTCCTCATGTGTGGTCGTTTCGCCCTCATCACGCCGCCGGCTCGGCTGGCCCGGTATTTCGAGGCCACCCTGGGGGACGGCGTGGACTCTGCGCCGGATCCCAGCTGGAACGTCGCCCCCACCGACCAGGTACTCGGGGTGGTGGCCCGGCGCGCCCCCGAAGGGTCTGAGCTCACCCGGACGCTCAGACCATACCGTTGGGGACTCATCCCCTCGTGGGCCAAGGACCCCACGGCGGGAAGCCGCCTTTTCAATGCCCGCGGTGAGACCGTGGCGACCCGAGCCTCCTTCCGTTCCGCCTTTCAGAGCCACCGCATCATCGTCCCGGCCGACGGCTTCTATGAGTGGCACAAGCCGAACAGCGGCAGCAAGCAACCGCACTACTTCACCCGGGCCGACGGCGCGCCACTGGCCCTGGCCGGGATTTCGGAATGGTGGCGCGAGAGGAACGGCCCCGCCGACGCAGCACCCATCTACTCCTGCAGCATCATCACGACCACGGCCAGCCAGGACATGGACGGCATCCATGACCGCATGCCGGTGGTCCTCGATCCCGCCACATTCGACATGTGGCTCGATCCCGACAATGAAGACCTCAGCGAGCTGACCGCGTTGGTCCATGCCGCATCTGCGGGCACGATCGTGCACCACCCCGTCAGCCCACGGGTAGGCAACGTGCGCAACAACGACGCCGATCTGGTAGCGGCCATCTGACGCCATGGCCGCCCCTCTCACGCCTTCGTGAAACTCAAGCTGGATTTGCATGACATCTACAACCGCGGCGGCGACATCGATCGCGCCCTTCGGGGCGTCATTGACGAAGCGGTAGAGAAAAAGGTCCGCCTGGTGGAGATCATTCCTGGCAAGGGAAGTGGTCAGTTGAAAAAGCGGGTCCTGCGCTTCCTCGACCAAAAGGAGATCAAGGCGCTCTACGACCGCGTCGAGAAGGACTCACACAACTTCGGGCGGGTGTTCGTTCATTTCCGCCCGAAATAAATCTGGATCAACTACGCGTAGGCATACACCTCGCGAATCTCGAGATTCAGCAGGGCCACACCGGGCAACGGAGGAAGTGGGTAGGCGGCGGCCTCTTCGGCATGTTGCTTCGAATCGAAGACCAACACGGAGAGTCCGTGCCCATGGATCGGCTCCAGCCAATAGGCGTTGACAAATCCCGGAGCCTTCTTCACCAGGGACACACGCTTGTCCGCCAGCGCGGCGCGCGCCAGCTCGGCGTTCTCGATGCTGACGGTCGAAACGACGGCATACATGCGACACCTCCCTCATCCTCCGGCTGATCGTACGACCATGCGTACACGGGCGGGCGAAGGGGAACACAGTCATTGTGTTCAACGATTTTGATCTGACGTTCGTCGATATCGGCGAAGTAACCCTCCGAGTTCGCAGCGGCGGGGAGGGCCCTCCCGTACTCCTGGTGCACGGGCATCCACGCACGCATGCGACGTGGTACGCCGTGGCGCCCCGTCTGGTGGCTGCGGGCTATCGCGTGATCTGCCCCGACTTGCGCGGCTACGGCCAGTCCAGCACTCCCCCCGATCGACCCGATCACGCCCAAGCGAGTAAGCGGGCGATGGCCCGGGATCTGGTCACTCTCATGGAGAGGCTCGGCCACAACCGGTTTCATGCGGTCGGTCACGATCGCGGCGGCTACGTCGTGCAGCGACTGGCACTCGATCACCCCGCTGTGATCGATCGCGTCGTCATTCTCGGAGACGTACCGATCGGTGAGGCACTGGCTCGTTGTGACGCACGCTTTGCCACCGCTTGGTTCCATTGGTTTTTCATGGGCCAACCCGCCCCGTTGGCCGAGCGATTGATTGAGGCCGACACCGAGGCGTGGTACAAGCTCGACCCTGTCGCCATGGGTCAAGAGAACTACGAAGACGCGGCACTGGCCGTCGCCAATCCGCTCGTCCAACACGCCATGTGCGAGGACTATCGCGCCGGCCTCGGCGTGGACAGGGCGAACGACGATGCTGATCGGCGAGCCGGGCGGAGGATCGTGGCTCCGCTCCTCGTGCTGTGGGGAACCAAGGATGACCTCGCTCCGCTCTACGACGATGACGTGCTCGGCGTCTGGGAGCCTTGGACGACGTCCCTCGTGGGCCGCACCCTCGCCGCCGGACATCACATGACCGAAGAAGTACCCGATGAACTGGCCGATGTTCTCATCGAATTCCTCGGAGCGCGCGTCGCTGACGCGCCCCATTCATGACGACGGCGTCGACCTGATGTTGCACGATCCGTTGTGGTTCAACGGGGGCGACGACGCAGAGAAGGCTGGGCGATGGCCGCCGGCACCCATCCGACATCGGTGGCGTTGATGTCGACCCCGGGTGGGACGATCTCGTCAATGCGATCCATGATGTCGGCGGAGAGGCGCAGGTCCAGCGCGGGAAGTTGGGACTCCAGATGTTCCATGGTGCGCGGTCCGATGATCGGCGACGTGATGGCCGGGTGCTCGAGGACAAACCCGAGAGCCAGTTCGATCAGGCTCAAACCGGACGCATCGGCCAGTGCGTTGAGGGCCGTGACCGCTTCGACCTTGCGCTGATTTGCCGGCAAATTCACGTCGTAATTCTGCGGCACCATGGAAGAGCGCCGGCTGGTGTTGGCCTTGCCCGCCCCGAATGCTCCCGACAACCAGCCCCCGGCCAAGGGGCTCCAGGGCAAGACACCCATCTCGTACTTCAGACACGTGGGCAGCACGTCCTTTTCGATGCCGCGGACCAAAATCGAATAGGGCGGCTGCTCGGTGACGAACCGCTCGCGAGCGCGACGTTGTGCCGTCCATTGTGCTTCGACGATCTCATGAGCCGGGAAGGTCGAGCAGCCGAAGTAGCGGATCTTCCCGATCCGTACCAGATCGGTCAGCGCACCCAGCGTCTCGTCGATATCTGTATCGGGCGAAGGTCGGTGAATCTGATAGAGGTCGATGTAGTCCGTGCCCAGGCGGCGCAGGCTGTTCTCGCAGCCCGCAATGATCCAGCGCCGCGAGTTACCCTGCGCGTTGGGGTCCTTTCCCATGGAATTGTGCACCTTGGTGGCCAGCACGACGTTCTCCCGATTCGTCTGGGCCAACGCCTTACCAACGATCTCCTCGGATTCGCCGAACGAATAGACATCGGCCGTGTCGACGAAATTGATCCCCGCATCGAGGGCGCGGTGGATGATGCGGATCGCTTCGTCGTGATCAGACGTTCCCCAAGCCCCGAACATCATGGCACCCAGGCAAAGCGGGCTTACTTTGACACCGGTACGGCCGAGCGTGCGATATTCCATTTGGGCGATGGTAGTCATGTCTGCAACCGGAACGCCGGCCGCCCCCTTCAGTCCCTAAGTCGTACTGACGCGTCAGCCGCGGCGCGCAAAAGTGCAGGCTCTTCGGTCCTGGCGTAGCAGCGGAGTGCGGCCTCGGTCAGCTTGAGGGCGTGCGCATCGCCCGACGCCAAAGCCTGCGCTATCAGGGCATCCGTCGTCGGGATCTCATCACCGTCCGCGACGGTGCCCTGCCGTTCTATGTCATAAGCCACATGGAGCGACGCAACCGCTTGCCACGCGTAGGCCAAGGCAGCATCGTGATCTTCCACCGCCAACCAGGGCAGCACGAGTTCGAGCGCCAGGGGGGCCGTGATCGAATGAAGGATCCCGATGACGTCGCCCTTCTCGGCATTACGCAGGTAGGCCCGCGCCCCGCCGACCGCCAGGGCGTCCAACAGCGCGATGGCATCGCCGCCCGGGCCGAGTGAGGCGACGGCTTGCTCGAATTCGTCGGCGATGTCCGCCACGTGTGCCACCACGTCGCTGATCGAGAACTTCACGTGGGGTGTCCTCGGGGAGGTACGGCAGGTCGGCCAGGGCGTCAGGCACATCTTGGTGCCCGATGAGGAGTGGAGGTCCAGGCAGCTCCTGATACTTCGAGGCCCAGTAAGCCAACCCGGTCGCCACTTCGACCCGCCGGGGCAATGTGGGCGCCTCGCCGAAGGCCCGAAGTCCATGGGCCGTACGAATCAGTCCGTGTGCCGCGCGCTCCGATGGTGCCTGGGACGAGTCGAGGCACCCACTCCCCGACGACTGCGGCCATCGGCCGATCGGCCAACTCCCTCTCGAAAAGGGCCAACCAGGCGGGAAAACTGTCGGCTGCGCCGAGGGCAGTTGGCCAATCGGCCTCGCCCAACGGCTTCTCTGCCGGGGGCGGGGCGGCATCCAAGCGTACGGCGTACGCCGCCACCCAGTCAGGAATGGCGTCGCTGTGACCCAGTCGGCCGAGCACTTCGGCCCCCATCGGTCCGTGGTTCGACAAGCCGAACCGCCCGAACTCCGGCGCTGTCGCGGCAAAGACCGTCAGCGCGTCGTCGAGGGGGTGGGGCTCCGTCGCCGACGACGTCACGAGTGGAGCACTTCGTCCAGGAGGGCGGGGGCAACGTTGCGGCCGGACAGGATGACCACGGTCTCTCGCCCGCCGTCATCGGGCGAGAGCAAGCCGGCGCGCACCGCTGCCACCCCCACCGCACCGGCACCTTCGAGAACCAGGCCCATCTTGTGGGCGGAGTAGGACATGGCGGATCGTATGTCGGCCTCACTCACGGTCAGGATGTCGACGTGGTTCTCCAAAAGGATGTCCACCGTCACGGCGCCCGCTTCGAGGTTGCCCGCCAAGCCGTCGGCCAGTGTCGGCTCCACCCTGATGGGGACGATCGTCCCGGCGGCAACGGCGGCACTCATGGACGGCGAGGCCTCCGATTCAACGCCGATCACCCGCACGCCCGTTCCCCGCAGACCGAGGCTTATGCCCGCCACCAACCCGCCGCCACCCACCGGCACGATGACCGTTCCCAAATTCGGCACCTGTTCGAGCAACTCGCGCGCCATTGTCCCTTGACCGGCGATGACATCGGGGTCGTTGTACGGCGAGACATACCGTCCGCCTTCTCGTTCCACCAGGTCGAGGGCGTGCGCCTCGGCCTCGCTGTAGCCCTCGCCGTGGAGGACCAATCGCACATCGAACTGTTGGAGGGCGGACACCTTGGCGGCCGAAGCGAGGCGGGGCACGATCACGGTGACCTTGGCCCCGAGCTTGGCCCCCGCATACGCCAAACCGAGCCCGTGATTCCCGGCCGATGCGCCCACGATGTCTCGACTGGGGTCGGCCGCCAGCGTGGCGGCCACGGCCGCCATCCCACCCCGCACCTTGAACGAACCGGTGGGCTGAAACGTCTCGATCTTGAGCGAGACGTTCGGGCCCAACTGCGGGGCTTTGACGACGGGGGTGATCGCCAGGTGACGGCGGACCACCTCCCACGCCGCAGCGTGATTCGAGTCCTCGGGTTTGGCGACGGTACGCATCGACAACAGTCTGTCCGAGTTCCTCCTGCGGCGGCACGCCATGCCGTCCTGGGATGTTTCCTCTGGCGACTCCCGGCCGCACTTTCGGTCAGGGCGAAGGGAATGTCCCGGCCCGGGCCACATAGGGTCCCTTGTTGCCCCACCCGATGCGGGCCGCTTCAATCGGGCGATAGAGCTCGGTGAGGATGCCCGAGTGCTGCGCGCTGTAGAGCAGCCAGTCACTGCCATCGGGGGCCACGAAGTAGGTCTCCTCGCCCGGGCCGGGTCCTTGTTTATTCGACGCAATGAGCGGTCCCGCCAACACGTCTTTGCAGGGCCCCAGTGGTCCGGCGCACTTCACTGCCCCCATGGCGTAGTGCGAGCTGAAGAAGCCTGATCCACCCGAAAAGAACACCCACACCGTCGAGTGGGGCGACAGCGCCATTTGTGGTGCTTCGATGATCGGTTCCTCCCAACTCCGTTCCGGCTGGAAAAGAAGCACCGGGTGGCCCTTCAAGTGGCGACCATTGTTACTCAGCGGTTGGGCCCAAATGGTTGTCGCACCATCTCCGGGTGTGGAGTTGTTGTCACCCTTCCATACGAAATAATCAGGGTGACGCGGACCTCGGGGGCCATGTGGATCGACGAAGACCTGCGGGTCGATGTCGCCCCCCAGATTTTGCTGACAGACAAACGGTGTCTGACTGACGGAGAACGGGCCCTTCGGGGTGGCTGAGGTCGCAATGGCAATGCAGTGCTGCAGGGGATCGGTTCCCGCCACCGAAGGGGAGAAATACATCACGTACCGGTGCCCGAACTTGTAGACCGCAGGCGACCATGTCAGGCCGGGGAGCGCCCAGTGGGGGAGTTCGGGCACGGCGTCGAATGACGTTCCCCAGTGTCCCGGGTGACCGATGAACATCGGAATGTTCTGTGTGGTGTTGCCGAACGCGCTCGAGAGGTACAAGTAGTACTTGTTCGCCTCGGTGAGGATGAAGGGGTCAGGGAGATCGAAGTCCTGATGAGCGATGGCGATGCCCGGCGCCATGGGGTGCGCCGTGTGACGGGGCTGGACCAGCTTCGCCGGGTGCGTCTGACCATGAAGCGCGAAGAAGGTCACGACGAGAGCGGCGAGGATACCGGCACAGGCGGCAACGGCGGCCAGGCGTACGGCTTTCGCCCTCGACATCTGGCGTACCCCCCCTTGGGCGCCCTGTTCGGCGCTGGCCTGGGCCGAGTCAGGAACGTCGATCTTCACTGTGCGAGGGTAGTCGGGGCATGGTGGGCGCATCGGAGTGGCGTGCGGGGGCCATTTTGTATCAGATGGACGGCGTGCCTCTGGCTATTGCCCACCGCGGCGACCCGATCTCGGCCCCCGAGAACACCGTGGCCGCATTCACTTCCGCCGTGCGCAAGGGGGCCGACATGGTCGAGATCGACCTGCGGCAGACCCGCGACGGGGAGATCGTCGTCCTGCACGACGCCACGCTGGCTCGGCTATGGGGCCTGGAACGCAATGTCGCCGACGTGGAACTCTCGGTGGTACAGGCCCTCGGCCACGGGAGCGATCACATTCCCACGCTGCGCCAGGTGCTCGCACAGGTCGACGTCCCGCTCATGGTGGACTTCACGGGTCGAGAGGTTGTCGAAGAGGCGCTGCACGTGACCCGTGAGGCCGGCGCCATGGAGCGTTCCCTCTTTGTCTCGGGCAATGTCGCAGCGTTGCGCCTTCTCCGAGAACGTGCGCCCGAAGCCCGAGTCGGGCTTACGTGGGTGAAGGCGGATCCTCCGCCCCCTGCCTTGCTGCACGAACTCGGGGCCGAGTACTGGAATCCGAAGTTCGGGCTGATCACCCCGCAACGAGTGGCGGACATGCACAGCCTCGGGCTCAAGGTCTCGACCTGGACCGTCGACCGACGCCGCCAGATGGCGCGGGTCATCGCGGCCGGAGTCGATGCCATCGTCAGCAATCGAATAGAAACGCTCCGGCGCACGTTGTCCTGACCCGCCTCAGCCAACCACGTGACCTCAGCGCAGAGACGTGTGCCAACAGAGGCAACGCATGGGGACGTCGATGGCACCCTCGTGTCGGGGTACCTCGTCCGTCTCGAGGAAACGGGACATTGAGGCAAGATGCTCCTGGCGTTGGTCCGGGTCCATCACGATCACTGCGCTATAGGTACTGGCCATCCCCACCAGATCCTCCGGCGTCATCAGACGGGACCATCGGATGACCTCGCGCACTGGTTCGAGAAATGGGCCGTCGGGATCGAGGTGCACCTCATGGCGGGCCCGGCGTCTCGCGTCCACCCGATGCTGCTCATCCTGATTGAGCGCCTTGCCACCCGCCCACAGCGAGCGAACCCAGTCGACGGAGCGATCGATGCCGTTCCACAGCAACGAGAACGTCCCACCGGGACGGAGGACCCGCGCCACCTCGGGGATGGCGCGCGCCTCGTCTACCCAGTGCCACATCGACGCGCCGATCACCGCGTCGAATGAGGATGCCGGGGCGGGAATCTCTTCCGCTTGGCCGGCGACAATCTCGGCCTCGGGCACCCGTTCGAAGAGGACGGCGCGCATACGGTCGTCGGGCTCTACGGCGCGCACATGGGCATGGCGGCGGACGAGTTGTCGGGTCAGCCCACCGGTACCTGCGCCCAGTTCCAAGACATCGACGACCTCGGCCGGCACGACCCGCCGCAGTGATTCTTCGGGTGGACCCGGGCGGAGACGGTCGTAGGTCGTCGGCGATTCGCCCGAATGATTGGCGGAGGAGCTCGTTGTTCTCGCGCATGAGCACTCTTACCCGGATTCGACTTGAGCCTTCACCCTCTCCAAGGTGGTCCGCATGCCGTTACGGTTCGTTCGGCCCCGGGCCCAACCAAGGAGAGCCCAGTACACACGCAGGGGCGCCGTCTGGGCGAGTTGGAATGACTCTGTGACGTCGGTGCCGTCTCCCTGCGGCGCCAGTTGATAGCGCCAGACATTGATGGGCTTGTCGGGCGGTCCCACCCCAAAACCAAACGTCCGTCCGGGTTCGCACTCGAGGACGGTACACGTGGTCCAGTAGGTCGGCCCCTTGCCATTGCGCTTGACGTGCCCGCGGAACTTGGCCCCTACCGCCGGAGCAGTGGCGCCGTCCAGCCATTCGGCTTCGAAGGTTTCGGGGCTAAACAGCCCGATTTTGGTCACGTCGCTGACCAACTCCCAAACATCTTCGGGCGTAGCTGCCATATGGATGGTGACCGAGTCGTGCATGACGCCACCCTACGACGCCCCTGGCCGAATGGGACTATCGCCAGAACCAACGTTTCGAGCATCGCCTCGATACCCGAAGCCAGGGACCAGCACGCTCAGTGGATGAGGCCACTGTCTGCCCAGGGAAACTCCTCGGCGGCACCGAGCACGGCCCTGGCTACATGCTCGACCTGAGGCCGCAGGTGGCGGTAGAGCTCGACGGTCGCTGCGTCAGGAGTGATCACCGCTTCGACCGGATCGAGCTGATCCAGCGTCAATCCCATGACCCAAGGCCCGGCCCGCCAAGAGAGCGGCCCCGGCTGAAGCCGCCTCACCCGAACGATGGCGCACGGCGGGGATACCCAAAACCGACGTCAACACATCGACCCACAACGGGAGCCCCGTGCCGGCGCCACCAAGGGTCACCCCTTGGGCGGCACTCCCGCCCAGGCGGCCGGCGGTGACCACCTCCATGCAGCGCAGGACGTCCCATGCCACCGATTCGATCACAGCGCGGGAGAGGTCGTCAGCGCCATGGACGGCGCCGAGGCCGACGAATCCGGCCCGGGCATCATCTCGCCACCACGGGGCGCGCGCGCCGTCGAGCCACGGCACCGCGGTGACGCCGCGAGCCCCGGGCGGGCTCTTGGCCGCCCTCGTCGCCAACTCGTCAACGGGTCGGTCGAGCAGGCGGCCCAACCAGGCCAGGAACGAACCGGCGGCCGAGAGCCCACCTTCGAGCAGCCACCCTTCGATGGCTCCCCTGGTCACTACCGCCCCCGCGGGAGAGGGGACCGGTCGCTCATGCACCGGCACCGAGACGTTCGCCGTGGTCCCCCAACTCACCATCGGACAATCCTCTGAGGCGCCCGACCCGAGCACCTCACACTGGCGATCCCCGGCGCCGATCACGACGGGGATACCCGGGCGCAGGCCGAGCTCGGCCCCCGGGACTGGCTTGAGGCGCCCGATAACCGTGTCGGACGGCACCACGCTCGGAAGTTTCCCCATGGCCGGGCCGGCCAACTCGCGCACGGCATTGCCGTCGAAGTCGTAGAGGCCGCTGCGCGAGGCGAAGGTGGCGTCGGTCACCACCTCGTCGGTCATTCGGCGCAGGACGAAATCGCGCGGCGAGAGGATGACATCGCTGAGGGCCAACCGGTCAGGCTGATGTGCCTCGAGCCAGGCCAGCTTGGCCGCCATGGCCCCTCCGTCGAGGGGGATGCCGGTTCGGGCCCGAATGATGTCCTCACCCCCCAGCAACTCAGCCAGAACCCGCGCTTCGGCCACCGCGCGCCGGTCGGACCACAAGATGCCTTTGCCAATGGGCTCACCGGACGTCGAAACCGGCACGAACGTCTGACGCGCCCCCGTGCAGGCGACCACGTCCACCCGGGCGAAAGCGGCCGGTGCCTGGGCCCTCGATTCGGCGCAGGCGATGACGACTGAGGTCCACCAACGGAGCGGATCCTGCTCGGCCCAGCCCGGCTGGGGGTGCGACGTGGTGAGCACACCGCGGGTCAGTGCCAGCAGCCCGTCGTCGCTCCAGAGCCCCACCTTGGTCACGGTGGTTCCGAACTCGATCGTAAGAATCATCATGGGCGGGCCGGCCCGGCGAACGTCACTGCGCCCCCGACAAGGCCAAGACCACCTTGGCCACGGCAGAGAAGTCCTGGCGTCCGTAGCCGGCGCTCTGCGCCGCCGTGAGCATCTGGCGGGCCGTGGCCGTGGTGGCAAGCGGTACGCCGGCCGTGGCGGCATAGGCCAGGGCAAGATCAAGGTCCTTGGCCATCAGGTCGGTCATAAAGCCCGGCTCCCAGTTGTGTGAGGCCGGACTCTCGGGCACAACCCCCGGTACGGGCAGACGGGTACGGACGGCCACGCAGTCCCCGGTGGCATGGGTGATGACCTCGTACAGCTTGTGCATGTCGACCCCGGACTTGACCGCCAGCGCAGTGGCCTCGGCCGTGGCCGTCATCTGCGCGGCATAGATCAGGTTGTTGCACAGCTTGACCACCTGACCCATGCCCGGTCCACCCACATGCACGACGAGCGCGGCGAAGGCATGTAGGACAGGGGTCACGTTCTCCAGGGTTTCGGCGTCCCCGCCGACCATCAGCGTCAGCACGCCATTGCGCGCGCCGGCGGTTCCGCCCGAGAGCGGGGCGTCGAGATACCGCGCTCCCGTGGCCGCAACACGACCGTGCTGGATCAGTTCTGCCGCAGGGTCGATAGTCGAGCAGTCGACGACGGTCTGGCCCGAGCCCAGGCTCGCCAACATGGCGTCGACCACCTCTGACACCTCGGGCGAGTTGGGCACACAGAGAAAGATGACCTCGGAAGCTTCAGCTACCTGGCGTGGCCCCCCGGCGTCGTGTGCGCCTAGGGCCACCGCGGCGTCAATCGGACCTCGGCTCCGCGAGGCCACCGCCACCTCGTGCCCGGCCTTGAGCAGGTGGCCGGTCATCGGCAGCCCCATGGCACCGAGGCCGATGAATCCAATACGCATGGTGTCCCTCCGGGAACGGTTGGTCGGCGCGACGTTATGCCAAGTGGGGGACCCCACCCGGTGGGTGGCGGGAGAACGGCGCTCACCGCAGCGGGTCCGCCAGGACCTTTTCACCCCAGAAGTTGGCAAACGGGTTGTCGTTGTACGGCTCGACCGGAACAAAGCCCGCGCTGATGTAGAGATCGCGGGCATGGACCTGCTTTGGACCCGTGTCGAGCCGCGCCCGTTGGTAGCCGAGCGAGGAGGCGGCCGTCTCCAGCGCCCCGAGGAGGGCACGGGCGACGCCGCGGGATCGAGCCGACGGGCGGACGTACATGCGCTTGATCTCCGCCACCCCTTCGCCGTAACGGCGTAGGCCTCCTCCCGCCACAGCGTCCTCGCCCTCCCATCCGACGAGATAGAGGCCCTCCGGCGGTCGCAATTCGTACGGCTCGAGCTTGGGCAGGTCCAAGCGGCTGTTGGTCCAGTACAGGGCATTGAGCTCGGCTGTCATCTCGCGCAGCAGCTCCGATGCGGGAAACTCCTCGGGATCAGCCGGGGCAAAGCTCGTCATGCTCAAACGGCTGGCGACAGCCCGCCGTCGAGGTTGATGGCCGTTCCCGTGAGATACGAGGCGCGGGCCGAGAGCAAGAAGGAAGCCAGGTCGGCGAATTCCTCTGCCCGGCCGATACGACCGAGCGGTATGGCGGCATTGCCCGCCATCCGCTCGTAATAGGCGGGGAGCTCCATTCCCGCCGCGGCAGCGGAGCGCTCCCACTGACCGCTTTCAATGAGGCCGATGAGCACGGCGTTGACGCGGACCCCCTCGGGACCGAGCTCTTTCGAGAGCGATTTCATCAGGGCCATGCCAGCCGCGCGGGAGACAGAGCTGGGGCCGCTGGCGGCTCCGGGCGCCTTGGCGGCCACGGCCAACGTGTACAGGGCGGCGCCCTTGCTCTGGCGCAAATACGGCAGGGCCATCCGGGTCAGACGCAGGGCGCCCATCAATTTCAGCTGTAGGTCGGCTTCCCAAACGGCATCGTCGCTGGACTCCAACGGCCCGCTGGCGGACCGGCCGGCGTTGTGCACGATCCCGTCGATCTTGCCCCATCGGCTTACCGCACCCTCGACGAAGCGAGCGATGTCTTCGGCGTGCTCGACGTCGGCCTGCAGGGCCAGCACGTCGCCTCCATGGGCCGACAGGCCGATCTCGGCCGCGGCGAGTCGTTCTTTGTTGCGACCGCAGACCCCCACCGACGCTCCCTCGGCGAGCAAACGGTAGGCCAGGGCCAGCCCGAGACCGTCGGTACCACCCGTGATGAGCACCACCTTGTTCGTCAATTCGAGGTCCACTAGTGCCTCTCGCTCTCCTCGAAGGGCTCGATGCCGAAGAGCCCTACGGGAACGCCGATGTCCTCGGGCACCCGAGTGGGCGTGTCGCGGTTGAGCACCTCACCGCGGAAGTAGGCGGGCCGGATCGCTTTGTACACGTACATCAAGATGACGCCGAGCAGCAGCACACCCACGTCGAGCGTGAAGACACCCCCGATGTACCGCTGCGTCCCGGGGACCTTCCATCGTGTGTAGCTGTTCACTGCGTTCCAGTAGTACCAAAAGGACCAACCCAGGCAAAACCACAGGATCACACCACCGAGAAAGGGGATGATGCCGCGGATCCACAGGTTGCGTGCACTGTCGGTCAGGGTGGCTCTGTAGTACCAGACGCAGGTGAATCCGGTGAGACCGTAGTAGAAGGCGATCATGATGCCCAGGGCCGAGACCGAATCCTGAATCACGGTATCGCCGGAGGTGACGTAGTTCATCACCACGTACAAGACGATGGAGACGCCACCCATGGCCAGCGTCGAGACCGTGGGCGTGAGGTACTTCTTGTGAATCTTGGCGAAGGCCGAGGGGATCGCCCTGTACACGGCCATGGAAAGAGTGGTGCGGGCGGTGGGAAGGATCGTGGTCTGAGTGGAAGCGGCAGCGGAGCTCAACACCATGAGGACGAGAAGGTGCGACAGCACGTTGGCGAAGCCCGAGGTGCCGAAGATCGAGGAACCGAGGACCGAGAGGACGTCGCCCGTGTTGTTCGGGTTCTCCAGCCCCACCCCCTTTGTCCCGATGCCAGCGTAGGACTGGGTGGAGAGAACGACGAGGGCGTACGTGGCGAGGAGGACGACGGTTGACAACACAGCAGCCCGCCCGGGCGTCGTCTGGGAATCCTTGGTCTCCTCGTTCACCGAGACCGCGGTGTCCCAGCCCCAGTAAATGAAGAGCATCAGCGTGAATCCCACCATGAAGCCCGAGAAGGTGAAGTCATGGAGCGGGTTGAACCACGACAAGCTGGGTGAGAGGTGTCCAGCCGGCGCCGTGCCATTGCCGACCTTGACCAGCGCCACGATAGAGAGCACGAGCAGCATGGTGAGTTCGATGCCCAAGAGGACCTTTTGGAAATTCGCCGAGATCTCGATGCCGACGTAACAGATAGCGGTCATCACCACGATCCACATGACACCGACCAACAGCACCCAGCCGCTGCTGGCGTTGTAGCCGATCCCCTTGGCGTTGAACAGAATAAAGACGTACTGCCCGGCCACCTGGGCCAAGCTGGCCATCACCAAGAGGTCGGCCGCCACAATGCCCCACCCGCCCATCCAACCGGTCTTGGGCCCGAAGGCTCGAGCGCCCCAAGTGAAGGTCGTCCCACAGTCGGGATCGGCGTAGTTCATCTCCTTGTAGCCGTACGAGACGAACAGCATGGGGACGAAGGCGAGGATCGTGATGATCGGCGCCTGCAAACCGTTGATGGCGATGACGACGAATCCGAGCGTGGCGGCCAAGCTGTAGGCGGGAGCGGTTGAAGCGACGCCGACCACCACGGAGGAAATCAGCCCAAGAGCTCCGCCCTTTAGTCCCTTCTCACCGATGTTGCTGTCCGCACTTTCCGCGGGCGCCGCCGCCACATCTGTCATGGAGATCCCTTCGGGAGATGGTGGCACGTACCCTACCTAATCGATGTCCCAAATGGATCATTCATGTCACCGCATCCGTCGCTCTCGGACACCATTGGCGAGGTCGATATCGATTACGTCAAGGTGGCGAATTGCGCGAACGGAATCGTC
This sequence comes from uncultured Acidimicrobiaceae bacterium, assembly GCA_963737745.1. Lineage (GTDB taxonomy): Bacteria > Actinomycetota > Acidimicrobiia > Acidimicrobiales > RAAP-2 > Bog-473. Next base: position 480,088 of record CAVTTR010000007.1, read on the forward strand.
TTGCGTTCCCCCGCGTGATTAATCGACCGCTTCGCTGTCGATGTGGCGTCGCAACTCTTCGAGGCTGGTGGCCAACAACCGCGAGACGTGCATCTGGCTCACACCAATGGTTGCGGCGATCTCTGATTGCGTCAGGCCCTGGACGAATCGCATGCGAAGAATCGTCTGCTCGCGCAGTGGCAGCATCGCCAGAGCGGGAGCCAGGAGTGCACGCTCCTCGACGGCGTCGTAGCGCACATCGCGCTCGCCCATACGAGCCGACAGTGGATCGTCCTCGTTCTCCGAGGCATCGATGGAGGTGGCGCGATAACCCTGGCCCGCCTCAATTGCCTCGAGGACTGCCTCTTCACTGGACCCGGTCATCTCGGCCAGCTCGGCCACAGTCGGGCTCCGACCGAGTTGCTGTACCAGGGTCGAGGTGGCATGGCCGAGCTCGAGATAGAGCTCCTGGACCCGGCGGCTGGCGCGCACCGCCCATCCCTTGTCGCGGAAGTGCCGCTTCAACTCTCCGATGATGGTCCGCGTGGCGAAGGCGGCAAAATCGACGCCCCGATCGGGATCGAAGCGATCAACCGACTTCACCAAAGCCACCGAGGCCACTTGGACCAAGTCCTCCAGTGGCTCGCCACGATGCAAGAAGCGGCGCGCCAGCTGATGAGCCAGACCGAGATTGTCGGTGATCATTTGGTTCCGCTCCACCTCAGTGAAGGCGGGACGCTCGGGCCCTCCCTCCACTTCCTTCACTTGGTGAGCGGGAGCAGGGGTGTCGTGCGACGCCCTGTCACGCCAGAGACTCCTTCCTCCGCTTGCGTAGCCAAGCGCGTACCGATCCATCCTCCTGCATGCGACCGTGCTCATCTACCAGCGCGGCCAGAATTTGCTCGCTGAGCTCATCGGCCTCGTCGCCGTCGGCGTCGCGCACATCACCGGCTGGTACCGCACCAATCAAGGTGCAGGCGATGTCCAACGATTCGGGTAACACGGTGAAATCAAGGCGAAGGTCCCCGTGGCGGGCATCGCTGCCCTGCAGGGCGAGGAGGCAGAGTTCGCCAACGGCCAGACGAAGATCTTCGAGCTCTTCGATGTCGAAGCCGACGCGGGTGGCGATCGCCGAGGCGACGAGCCGGGCCAACACGACCAGATCGCCGCGAGCGGGAAACGTCAACACCACCTGATCGCCATCGCCCAAGGTTGAATTACCGGTGAATTCCGGCTCGTCGATCACGGCGACTTCACCTCGGCCACGGTGTCCACCAATGGGAAGACCTTGTTCAAGCCGGTGATCTCGAAGATCTTCTTTATCCGGGGATCGGTGACCACCACGTGCAATTCCCCGCCCATCTCGCGGCAACGCTTCAGGCCGCCGACGAGCACACCCAATGCCGTCGAGTCGAGAAAGGTCACGTCAAGCAGGTCGAGCACCACGGTGGCCCGCCCCTCCGCTATGACCCGGTGGAGTGACTCGCGCAACTGCGGGGCAGTGGCGACGTCGATTTCGCCCACGACGGTTATGACGGGAAAGCCCTGATCAGTCCGTTCTTCTATATGAAACTCTTGCTCCATGGCGCCCCTGTTCTGGGTTCGAGGACAGCGACCCCCGCTGCGGTGGGTTTCCTGCAATGGCGATTGATCAGCGGACCTATAGCCAACGGATCCCAATGTAAACCACCCGATGTTTCCTACGACCCCAACCAGGGTAGAAGCTTCACACTACAACCCCCGGTGCAAGCTTCGTGGGGGGCGGAAGCGCAATAGCGTTGTAGCTGGCATCTATGCCCACGACGGCTGTCGGGGGGAGGGTTTGCGTGGCGGGACAAGAAAGCAACGAGCCACCGGCCGATAGTTCCGATGGCCCCCCTCCCAAGGACCGCATAGAGCTCGTCTCCATGACGGTGGCGGTCGTGTGGGTCTCGGCCGTCGCGGTGGTCGACGCCGTCTACGGCGGAAAATTCGGCCTCATGGGTTTCCTGGCCATCGGTCCCTTCATTGCCGCCGCTTTCGCCGGCCCGCGACGCACCGCTCTCGTCGGTCTCTACGCCACGTTCTTCTCCATCGTGTTGAGCACGCCGCCGCGCCAGTACGACCAGCTGAACCATTTCCTTCGCGTCTTCACCTTGCTGGCCAGCTCGGGCGTTGCCATCTGGATTTCCTATTTGCGGAGCCAGCGCAACAAGCAGTTGTGGTCGGCTCAGACGGAGACTCGCATCGAGCGACGGAGACGGGTCGCAGCCGAGACGGCCCAGAGCATGCAGGCCCTGGCACGTGCGTTGACGACCTCGGCCGACCCGGCGCAGGTCGCCGACGCCGTGTTCGGCGCCTTCCGCGACGAGTTGAGTGTCGATGCCGCTGCGTTCGCCACGACGAACGAACGAGGAGTGCTGTGCGTGCACCGTCGCTTCGGTTACCAGGAGGATGAATCGGAGAGCGCGCTCGTAGCAGCCATGGAGCCCGACGGTGAACTATGGCAGGTTCTGGCACAACGGGTGGGCTTTTTCGTTGACTCCGCCGATCAGCGGCGACACGGCCAACCCCGAACAAGAGCCCTCGTCGAAAGCAGCAGGTTCAGCTCCTTCGCCGTCGTGCCGCTGGTCGTCTCCGATCACGCAGTGGGTGCCGTCGTGGTGCAGTGGATCAAACCGCGATCAATCACCGAAGCTGACAAGCGGTTCCTCTTCACCATTACGGGAGCCGCGGCGCAAGCCGTCGAGCGGGCGCGCCTGACCTTGACCGAGTTCATCAACCTCGAGCGCAGCCAGCACCTCCAGCACCTGAGCTCGGCGCTGGCGGCGGCGACGACGCCGAGTGAAGTGGCGCGCGAAGCCATTGCCGGTGGACGCCGCGCCCTCGGCGCACAGTCTGCGGCCTGTCGCGTCCCCGTCGCCGGCGGACGTTCGCTCTCGTGTCTGGCCAGTAGTGGCCAGCCGGGGTTACTTTCCCGCGAGCTGGTCCCGGTGGACGACAGTCCCTCCGGATCGACGTTCACGTCCGGCCGCACGATCACCACGACCATCGGCGTGGCGGTGCGATCCGAGGGCGACCTGTCGCTCGAGATCGTGCCCAGCGTCATGATGGAGCTCGGACAACCGGTCACCATCGTGACCGAAGCTCTGATGGGGAGCGTCGGGTCGCTCGGGGTGCTCAGTCTGGCCTTCGTGGGTCGGCCGGAGCCGAGTGAACCGGAGCTTCGCTTCCTCTCCACGCTGGCCGGGCTCACCGCACAGGCGCTCGAGCGCGCGCAGCTCTTCGAACAAGAACGACAGGCTCTGCGAGAGGCCGAGGAGGGCCGGGAACGCCTATCCCTACTGTCGGACGTCACGAAGCTGTTGAGCTCGAGTCTGGACCCGACCATCGTGATCCAACGAACGATGAACCTCGTCGTCGGACGGTTGTCCGATGCCTGTGTCGTCCAGGTCCCGGGCGAGAGCGGACTGCAAAGGCTCAGCGTGCGGTCAGGCGAGATCCTCGAATCTCCCACGGAGCAGAGACTGATCGGCCTGGACGGCATTCCGTTCGACTCGGACGCACCGGCGGCGATCGCCTATAGGACTGGTCGGATCCAGCTGGCTCCGACCGCCTTCCCCGATGGCGACGGCGAGGGCGAGGCCACGGCCCTGGCCATCCCCTTCGCGGCAAACGGGGAGGTGATCGGGGTCATGACGTTCTTCGACGGTCCGGGGCGCACCTTTGAGCCCGATGACATCTCCTTGGCCACGGAGGTGGCGAGCCGGACCGGCGTGGCGCTTTCCAACGCCACGCGGTTCCAACGAGAACACGTCGTGGCCGAGGTACTCCAGCGCGCCGTGCTCCCCGATTACCTCCCGACCGTCACGGGGCTCCAATTCGATGCCGAGTACCGGGCCGGCGCCGCCGGCACCTACGTGGGCGGCGACTGGTACGACGTCTTCCAGCTCGATGAGGACCGGGTCATTTTCAGCGTGGGCGACGTCATGGGCAAGGGGGCACCGGCGGCGGCCCTCATGGGACAGGTCCGTAGCGCCATACGGGCCTACGCCGTTGCAGGCCAGACCCCGTCCGAAGTGCTGACATCGCTCGATCGACTCTTCGACGTCCTCGTGGAGGACCGTGTCGTCACGGTCGTGGTCGGTTCGATCAATCCGAAATCCGGCACGGTTCACATCGCCAACGCCGGTCATCCGTCTCCCCTCATCGTCCGAGCCGCCGGCAATACGGCCTTCTCTTCCCTGCAGAGCTCGCTGCTCATCGCAGCCGGGCTCGGGGGACCAGAACGGCCGGCCTACGACGTGGCCCTCTCGCCGGGCGATGCCCTCGTCATGTACTCGGACGGGCTCATCGAACGTCGCGGTGAGCTCATCACCGTGGGCATGCAACGTCTGGCCGACGTTGCCACCGCTGTTGCCTGCGAAAAGTGGCCGGAGCGGGTGGCCTCGGAATTGGCCACGCGGCTCGGCGATGACGAGACGGCGGACGACGTTGTCGTCCTGGCCGTGCGCTACGTCGGGCCCCTCGGCGAGGGCGACGATACAGATCCAGCGCTCGTGGGTACAGAGCGCAGTGGTATGTCCACGCTGCGCCTTGACCCGATTGTGGAGAGCACCCCACGGGCGCGGCATTGGATCACCGAGCGCCTGCGCGACGTCCCAGCCGAAGTAAGCGAGTGCGCCGCCCTTCTGACCTCGGAGTTAGTCACCAACGCCGTGTTGCATGCCGCCACCCCATTCACCGTCACCCTGCACCTCATGGCCGATCGCATCCGGGTCGACGTGGCCGACGGCAATCCGGTTGCCCCTTCGGTAAAGGACTACGCCACCGACGCCGCCACCGGCCGCGGGCTCACGCTCTTCAACACCTTGGCCTCGGACTGGGGTGTCCAGCCCGTCATCGGCGGCAAAATCGTGTGGTTCGAACTGCCCGTTGACTACGCCGTCGTCCCGGCGGCGATGTCCGATGGAACCTTTCGCTTCGATCTCGTTGGCCTGGCGCAGGCGGAATTACACGACGCGCCAGATTCGCAACCGCTGGTGCAGCTCAAGCTTCTTGGCGTGCCGGTAGCGCTGCTCCAAAAGGCCAGCGAGGAGTACGAGGCGCTCTTTCGCGAGCTTCGCCTCATGAAGGAACGTTCGGTGGCGAATCCCTCCTTGCTGCCAGAACGACTGACCGCCTTGCTCTCGGAGATCGGGACCCGGTTCAGCGGTCTCGGACCAGGCGTCGACGAGGGTTGGCAGGAGGTCGTTGACGCCAAGAAGGTGGCTCACGACTGGCATCTGGCCCTCCCCCAGTCGGCCGAGACCGCCTGCGTTCTCTACGACGCCATGCTCGACGAAGCGGACGAGTTCGGCCAGGTGGCACAGCTGCTCACACTGCCCGCTTCGGCGTCCAGTGTGGCGGTGCGCCGGTGGTTTCTTTCCGAGCTGGTGTCCCAGTTACGAGGCAATGCGCCTATTCCCTGGCCTCAGAGCCGGTTGCATCGCGAGTTGATGCAGCGCGCCTCATCGACCTGAGGGCCTCATCGACCTGAGGTCAGAGTCGACCCCAGGTCAGCGGCGCTTTCCGATTGCCTTCTTGAGCACCTGGCCGTAGAGCTCGAGCCCCTCCAGCGACAGGCGGGCAGACGGACCGCTGGCGATCGATACCCGCTCAGGAATGATCCCCCACACCGGGACGTCGAGCTCGCCCCACCATTCCACGGTCGCTTCGAGATCCCTGGTGCCGAGACGGGCCGAGCAGATGACGACACCAGCCGGGATGTTGGCCGGCGTCATTTCGAGCGTGGCGACGACCCGATTCGGCTCCACGCCACCAGCCCGGGTTGGGATCACGACTGCGTCGGCGCGGGCCAGTGCTGCCCGTACGATGCGCTCGTCACCCGGAGGCGTGTCGACGACGGCAAAGCCCTTTCCGGTCTCCATCGCTCTGGCCACGGTTCTCTCCGACGGCGCTTCCACCAGCTCGACGCCGGGAATAGGCATCGTTTCGAACCATTCGGCCGAGGATGCCTGACGGTCGGCGTCCACCAAAAAGACGGCATCGCGCCCGCGTTCGGCTGCCGCGCCGGCCAAATAGACGGCCGTGGTCGTCTTTCCCACGCCGCCCTTGACGTTGCTCACCACAATGTTCATTGCCAGATGACCTCCATTCGTAGGGTAGCCAACCCGTGTGCCCGGTTCTTACGGAAGCAGGAGACGTCCGAGGCGACGTCGGGTGATCATGATCCCTCCGATCGTCATCGCCCCCAGATATGCCATGTGAATGAGGAGGGACCAGGTGAAGATACCCAGGTCAGCGGCCCGCTCGAGCACCACCCCCTGATACAGCGGCGTGCAACGGACGACGGCCTGGAGCCATCCCGGGAAGACCGTCAGGGGATAGAAGGTGGCCGAGAACAAGAAAAGCGGGATGAAGGCCAACGAGACGATGTCGAAGTCCTGCCACGTCCGCATGTAGGTGGTCCCGGCCATGCCGACGGACGCGAAGGCCAGGCTGATGAGAACGGCTCCGGGCCAGCAGAGGACGGCCCACGGTGAGACGACGTAGCCCAGCGCAGCCATGATGCAAAGGAAGGCACCCGAATAGAGGGTCCCCCGCAAGACACACCAACTCAGCTCGCCCAGGGCAACGTCCCCCACGTTGAGCGGGGTGGCCAGCATGGCGTCGTATGTCTTGGCGATCTTCAACTTCATGAAGACGAGAAAGGTGGAGTCCAGCATGGCGCCGTTCATGGCCGACGAGGCCAGAAGGCCGGGGGCGACGAAAGCGGTGTATGCGATGAGTCGTCCGTCAACCGGAATAGGGCCGACCAGATGACTGAGGCCCACGCCGATGGAGAGCAAGTAGAAAAGCGGCTCGAAGAAACCCGAGACGATGAAGATCCAAGATCGCCGGTACACGAGGATGTTGCGCGCCAGCACGCGCGTGGCGTTACGGCCGCCCAGCATTGCGAACGGGGTGATGCGCAGTGCGACGGCGGGCCGCTCGAGCCGACCGGGAGCGCCTGGTGGGGCTCCGGTGGTCGTCATACGACCAGCCGCTTGGCAAAGGTGCGCCGACAGAGGGCGTACCCGCCGCCGACACAAATCGAAAGGTACGCCGCATGCCCTACATCCACCCACCCGTGGAGCTGCCCCAGCGTGAGATCGCGGCAAAGTGCCACACCGTGAAAGAGCGGCGTGGCGTAGGCCAGATATTGGAGAAGCAAGGGAAGTTGGGAGATGGGGAAGAAGGTGCCTGAGAAAAGGAACAGCGGGATCACCACGAACCGATACACCGTGGTGAAGGAGGTGTCCTTGTCCTGGGTGGCCGAGAACGCAGCCATGGGGACACCGAAGGCCATCCCGCCGAGGATGGCGGCCGGCAGGGCCAAGATGGCGAAGGCGGAGTGGACCGTCCCGAAGGCGGCCATCACGGCGAGGTAGATGGTGACCACGATCCCTATGCGCGCCGCCACCCAGGCCAGGTGGCCGAGGAGGACGTCGTACACACTGAGGGGAGCGGCCAACATAGCGAGGTACACCCGCGTCCATTTGATGGCCCCCATGACCGGCCACGAGGTGTCGTTGGCCCCGATCTGCATACAGGTGGCGGCCAGTAAGCCTGGGGCGAGATACGCCACATAGGTGACGCCATCGACCCCGTGCGAGTGCTTGTCGATGAGCGAGCCCAAGGCCACGCCCATCGATGTCAGGTAGAGCACCGGAATCAGGAAACTGGTGAAGATGGAGCTGCGCCAGGTCCGCTTGTACTGGTAAGCCCAGTACAAGGCGCCGCGCACCCACATGGGCGTCGCGACGCGACGCGCATGCACCACCTCACCGTGTTCGAAGATGGCGGGATCAGCGGTGGTCATAGTGCACGTGCCCCGGCAACGTCAGTCGACGAGGGTACGGCCGGTCAACCGCAGGAACACGTCCTCCAGGGTTGAGCGGCGCACCAACGTGCTCTGTGGTGTCAGCCCCAAGGCGGCGACCTCGTTCAGCGCTGCATCCCCATCGTCGGTGTAGAGCAAAATGCGATCGGGGAGTACCTCGTGACGTTCGGCCAGGTCGGTCAACAAGGGCGCAATGGACTCGTGCTGGCCCGGGTGAAAGCGCAACTCCACCACTTCCTTGGTGGCCTGTTGCTCTATGAGCTGACGGGGGCTGCCTTCTGCAGCGAAGCGGCCCTTGTCCATCACGACCAAGCGGTCGCACAGTTGCTCCGCCTCATCCATGTAATGCGTGGTGATAACCAACGTCACACCTTGTTGCTTCAGTCGATAGAGACGATCCCAAAGGAGGTGCCGAGCCTGAGGATCGAGTCCGGTCGTCGGCTCATCGAGAATGAGCAAGTCCGGATCGGAGATGAGTGCGCGCGCGATTGTGAGCCGTCGCTTCATGCCACCCGACAGCGGGTCCACCCGATCGTTGGCCCGTTCAGTCAGCTGGGCGAAGTCCAAAAGCTGGTCGGCGCGTTGCCGAATGACCTTTTTGGGCAGGTCGAAATAACGGCCGTAAATCATCAAGTTGTCGAGAACGGTGAGGTCGAGGTCCAAGGAGTCCTCTTGGGGCACCAATCCCATCCGGGCCCGGATCTGCGCACCATCCGTAGCCGGATCCATGCCGAGCACCCGCAGCGTGCCCTCGCTCACCGGGCTGATGCACGAGATCATGCGCATCGTCGACGTCTTGCCCGCACCGTTCGGACCGAGGAAACCGAACGATTCGCCCTTGGCGATGGTGAAGTCGACCCCATCGACCGCGACGAAGTCGCCGAAGCGCTTCACCAAATTGTGCGCTTCGACCATGGGGGGCGCGAGCTGCCGTGCCGGTGCGGCGCTCTGCACCGGGGCGTCGTTTGTCGCGGGCGAAGAAAAGGAGGTCACCGTCAGCCACCCTACATTGCGCTCCGCATTGCTGGTCCGGGAAGATGGGGTGGCGAGGGCGAGAAAATGGCGGGTCGTGCCCAGCGCGAATCAGACGGCAGCCAACTCCGTGGTTGCCACGATTGCCTCAATGATCTGGTCCCAAGTGGCCTCGGGCAGATCGTGACCCATGCCGGGAAACAGGATCAGTTTCGAATCCGATACCGCCGCCGCCGTCGCCTTGCCCCCACTCACAGTGACCAAGGGATCGTCCTCGCCGTGCATCACCAGAAACGGCATCTTGACCTGACGTAGACCCGCCGTTCGGTCCTCCGAGGCCAAGATCGCCGCCAGCTGACGGGCCGTTCCTTCGGGGCAATAACTACGGTCGTACGCCGCCGCGGCCCGGCGCATCATGGCATCGTCGTCAGTGGGGAACCCGGGAGAACCGATCACCTTGCTCGCCGCCACACTGGCGACGATCGCTTCCTCCCTGTTGGTGGCACGGGGACGGAGCAGCGCTGCGACGGCTTCTCCCCTCGGCGCTCCCACCGTGATGTCTCCGGTGGTCGACATGATGGAAGTGGCGGAAAGAAAGCGCGACGGGTAATTGATCACGAGCGCTTGGGTGATCATGCCGCCCATTGACGCGCCGACCACATGGGCGCGGTCGATACCCAAGTGGTCCAGCAACCCCCTCGCATCTTCGGCCATGTCCTCGACCAAATACGGCACTGAGCTTTTATCGCCACCCAGAAGAGCCATGAAGTCGGGCATCCCCTCGAACTTGGTGGAAAGTCCGCTGTCACGATTGTCGAAGCGAATGGTGAAGAATCCATGGGCTGTCAACTTCTCGACGAACGGCTCGGGCCATGTGATCAGCTGTGAGCCCAATCCCATGACGAGAAGAAGTGCGGGATCAGCGGGATTCCCACTCGTCGCGTACTCGAGATCGATCCCATTGACGTGTGCGATTGGCACGTCTTCTCCTTGCTCGAAGTGACACTTCAGACTCGTCGAGAACTGAATTCCTATCAGCCCGTGGCGGAGCTTGCCTTATCGTGCCCTGCCGTCTTTAGCGGTTCAGCGAGGAGACTCGTGTCCGTTGGGCCCGGAAATCCCGCAGGCGCGGCCCCAGCCGGCCGCCGACCAGAAGGACCTCCACCGAGGCGCTCACGAAAATAAAGAGAGGGAAGGCAACCACGTCAGTCGTCCAGTGATGGACGGTGAGCAGCAAAATGCCAGCGTTGAGCACTGCCCCGACATACGACATCACGCTCTCGCTCGCAGGATCAAGCCAGCTTTTGACCATGGTGGGAATCCCGGCCAGGCAGTCAGCCGCGATGGCGGCCACTATGGCCACTACACCGTTTCGTGTAGCGAGCCAGGTCGCCGTGCCCGCCAGTGACATGGCGCCACAGACGTAATCGAGTCGCCGAATCCTCCATACCGCAGCCGAGTTATGGAACGAGGCGATGAACACCAAGAGGGGCATGAAACCGATGATGAAGGTGGTCAGCGAACGCAGACCGACTCCTGCGTGGAGCTCCACCGCGAAGGCCAGGAGAGGAGCGAACGCCCACAAGAGCCAGGTAACCCGATTGGGCTGGGTCGTCCCTCGCAACGTATCTCGCACGTAGATGAGGGATCCGACGGAGCCGAGGGCGGCGCCGAGGTAGACGAAGTGGACGTTGATCATTCCGCAACAGTCTGCTTCGCCGAGATGCACCGCTGGCAATGGGGATGATCGGGGCGACGATTCATGACGGTCGGGCACCGATATCTTCTCGGACTGAAGCCAGCCGGAGGGATAGCAAATGCAGCTGAACTGCGAGGAGGCGATCGTCGTTCATGGCTGAGCTGCTCGCAGTGGCCTTTCTTGGAGGCCTGATCACAGGCCTCTCGCCTTGCATCGTCCCGGTGCTGCCCGTCGTCGTGGCAGGGGGATCAACGGGCACAAGCAAGGCCCGCCCGTACGTCATCATCGCCGGACTGGTCGTGAGCTTCAGCCTGACCGAACTCGTTGGCAGCACCGTTCTCAGTGCCCTCGGATTGCCGCAAAATTTTCTCTTCTGGCTCGGTATCGGCCTCCTCCTCTTGCTGGCTGTCGGACTCATGGTCTCCTTCGTGGGCGAGTGGATCGAGCGGCCGTTCACGAGTCTGGGTGCTTCACGCTACGCCGACTCTGGTGGCGGCTTTGTTCTCGGACTCAGCCTCGGCTTGGTCTTTGTCCCCTGTGCCGGTCCCGTACTCGCCGCTATCTCCGTTGCTGCAGCCAACCACCGCATCACAGCGTCTTCGTTCTTCGTCACCCTCCTTTACGCGCTCGGCGCCTCGCTTCCGCTTCTCGTGTTCGCCATCGTCGCCCAGCGCGCCACGACGGGATGGAAGAAACTGCGCACAACGCTGCCGGCCATTCGCCGCACCGCGGGCGCGGTCCTTTTGGTCACCACCCTGGCCATCGCATTCGGGCTGCTGAATCCCCTGCAGAGGGCGGTACCGGGTTACACGTCGGCCCTCGAGAATCACATTGAGAGCGGTGGTTCCGTGACCAAGCAACTACAGGCCTTGGACGGCGAGCATGCCAACCAGTTCGCCAAAAAGGCCGCCACCACGGCGAAAATGGCCACCCTCCCAAAACTCGGCGTGGCTCCGAACTTCACGGGGATCGTGAGCTGGCTCAATACTCCCGGTGACCAACCACTCTCGCTGAGCCAGCTCAAGGGCAAGGTCGTCGTAGTCGACTTCTGGACGTACTCCTGCATCAATTGCCAACGCGCCATACCCCACGTCGAAGGTTGGTACAACGACTACAAGAAGGATGGCTTCGTTGTCGTCGGTGTCAGCACCCCCGAATTCGCTTTTGAACACGTGGTTTCCAACGTTCGAAGCGCGGCCGGCAACCTCGGCATCGATTACCCCATCGCCATCGACAACAATTACGCCACGTGGGACGCGTACAACAACGAGTATTGGCCGGCTGACTATCTGATCGATCCCTCCGGTCAAGTACGCGCCTATGACTTCGGCGAGGGTGGATACTCGACCATGGAGAGCAACATTCGCGCTCTCCTGACTGCCAATGGCGTCACCTCGTTGCCGCCCCGAACCGATGTCGCCGATAAGACTCCCACCACGGAAACCACTCCGGAGAGCTACGTGGGGTACGAACAAGAGCAATACGCCGTCGGCACTTCGATCGTCCACGACAAGGCGCAGGTGTACAACAAGCCAAGCTCTGTTCCTCTCGATCGTTTTGCCTTTGACGGGACATGGATCGACCATGCACAAGAAGCGACAGCGGGATCCGACGCACAGATCACTCTGCACTTCGAGGCCAACGACGTGTATCTCGTCATGGGCGGAACGGGAACCGTCGACGTCTCCTTCAACGGGAGCCATCTCTCCACCCTCAGTGTGAGCGGCGTGCCACGGCTCTACACACTGTTCTCAGGGAATGCACTGCAAACAGGCGAGTTGGACCTGAGCTTCAGCCCTGGCGTCGAAGCTTACGACTTCACCTTCGGCTGACGGTCGGCCCATCCGAACGGGAAATCGAACTGGCGCTCAAGCGCGAAAACGTGGCACACGCTGGGACGTTCGGACACCGTCTATACCGATCATGGACATCGTGCCAGGCCACAGACGTTTTTACGCAATTAGGGGTACTCCAACCCCTATGTATTGAGCCAAATTGACCTCGTGGCCGGGGCCTATTGTGAACGACTTCACAATGGAGCAGTCAAAAATCCCTTGTAAAGGGCTAATTTTGCAGCAGCGCTTGCACTTTTGCTGCCTCCTGCTACAGTCCCCGTCACAAAACGAAGTCGCACTTTCTGGTCGATGGGTGGAGCCGTCTAAACGAGATTTTCCCAGAAAGTGATGTTGTTCAGACCCACCACAGACCTGTCGGGGTCTTGGCACGCCTGTCCACCTGGACCGGCCTGGATATCGACAAAGCGAGGACACACCGAGGACAACCCCCGGGCCTTCACACAACCGGCCGCACACCCTGCGGCATTAAGCCAGAACGGACGATGCCTTCCCGCTCTCCGTTCGGGGCGCGTATGCAATGGCCGGAGCCCGCCCCCACCGAGCAGAGCCTGGCGCCCTCGCGCGCCCGACGAAGGGAGGTGCCGTGCGGATCCGCATTGCACTCACAACGGCACTCGCCGTCATTGCAGGATTGACTACAGGACTTTTCACGTTAGGTACCCGACAAGCCGCTTCGGCTCAGGGTGCGACGAACACGCAGGAACACAACGCGCATACCACGTTGACCCACTCGGCCTTAGCCGGGTTTGCGATACCGGCCAAGGTGCCGGTCGTCACAACAACGACAACAGCTCCGACCACAACAACGACGACACCTACGACAACACCGACCACACCACCGAAGCCGATCGTCGTTACTGCCCCAAAGGTGATAGCGCCAACCGTTACACCGCCGACAAGCACGGCCACCACGACGCCGGTCACTCCGGTCGTAGCTGTGCCGGTGACCGATGCGAACAGCGTCGCCACGAGTGACTGGGCATGCATCAGAGTGCACGAGTCGGGTGATCGTTACAACAGCCCGTCAGCGCCTTCGGGCGCGTACGGCATCTTGATCAGCACATGGCGTTCATTCGGGCTTTCCGGTTGGCCGTATGAGGCGCCGGCAAGTGAGCAGGACAAGGTGGCCTTGGAGCTCTACGCCCGTTATGGCTTCCGTCCCTGGAGCTCACGTTTCGCTTGCGGCTTATAGTTCATCACCCACCAAGAATGGCCGAAACCTGGCCCATATCAAAATAATCCCGCCAGGCGGTGATCTTCCCGTCGACGACGTGAAAGGCACCCATGACGGGCAAAGGGACCTTCTGTCCGTTCTTGGTGAAGTGGTCGGTTCGTTCGGTCAGTACAGTCGGGCCGTCGCTGGCGAGGTGGTGGACTTCGAATTCCAATTCCTCGAACATGTCGAGGAACGAGCTCATGAGGTTCATCGTCGCCTCGATACCCTCGGCGGGTTGCAATGGGATGTTGTGGTACACCACGTCATCTGAGAGGAACGCGCGCAAGAGTTGCGGGTCTCCTTGGCGCACGGCAGCACAGAAGTCACGCACCACTTGCTCGGCGCTCGCCATCTTTCTCCTCCGTCTGGCTCGTTGGATTGGGCGTCCGGCGGACTGCGGCTCCCACGCTACCGAGTGGTCGGCCATGATGGGAAGGTGACAGCGTCAGAACAGTCCACCGGTCGAGTGGCCATTTTGGCGCCTCTACGCCAGGAGCTGAAGGCGGTGGTGCGAGCAGGTGCGCTGGACCGGACGCCCAACGATCCGGTGTTCTCGTACACAGGGAGGGTGGGGCGATGGACGGTGATGGCCTCACGCATCGGAATGGGGCCGGCCGTGGCGCGTCGAGCAGGCGAACGGGTGCTGGCGAGCGGACATTTCGACCACGTGATGGTCGTGGGCATCGCGGGCGGGCTCGATCGAAGCCTCCCTGTCGGTAGCGTCATGGTGCCCAGTGAGGTCCGCCTTTACTCTGATGGGACGTTGTACCGGACGCACCCATTGCCCTCACGAATGGCCGAGGGACGACTCATGACCACCGACGGACTGTTCTCCGATGAGGCGGTTTGGCGGCCCATCCTCGCAGAAGGATTTGGAGCAGTCGACATGGAGGCGGCCGGCGTGGCCCAGGCCTGCGAACAGGCTGGCGTTGCTTGGTCGATCTACCGGGGAATAAGCGATCGCCCCGAAGAGAACCTCGTCGATCAAGCCGTATTCGCTCTGACCAAGCCCAATGGTTCGGTCGACCTCGTAGCCCTCGGGAAGTTCCTGGTGCGCCACCCACTCCGGATCAAGACGCTGTCCCATCTCAACCGTTGCATGACGAAGGCGGCGAATTCGGCGGCGAGAGCCGCCTTTGAAGACTTGGAGCGGAGTTAGGGACGACGGCCGGCTCAGCTCTCCCAACAGACTCATCACTACACTCGTTCACAGGTGAGCCGATCTTCAGGGACGTCATGACCGAAGTGATGCAAACGGTGCGAGCCCGCAACCACGCGCATCGACGGAGCGTGGTCGGGGGCGTCCTTTCCTTGGCCACGCAAGGCGCGCTCCTGGCCCTGTTGGTCCCCTTTCGGACCCACCTCAGCATTGCGACCCCGGCCCTGGCATTTGTGATTCCTGTGGTGGTCGGCGTGGTTGTCGGGGGATATACGCCCGGAGCATTGGCTTCGGTCATCGGCTTCGTCCTCTATGACGTTTTCTTCCTGCCGCCCTATGGCACCCTGACCGTTCACGATGGCGCCAACTGGCTCGCGTTGGTCGTGTATCTCGTCGTGACGCTGTTGGTGGCCCAGGTCGTCACCAACCTCAACGCAGCGCGAGATGAGAGTCGTCGTAGAGAACAAGACGCCGGCCGCCTCTTCGAACTTTCCCAAGCCCTCATCGGAGAGTTCACGATCTCCGAGCTCCTCGACCACATCGCCGCCACGGTGCAAACCGTCTTCGCCCCGCGCTGGACTGCCCTGCTGCTGCCGGCAGACACCACGGTACCCGGTGCCGACGGTGCAGAGCTTTTTGTAGCGGCGCGCCACGGCCAACCGTTGACGTCCCAGGAATTGTCTTCGCTCACCTCGAATGAAGGGCAGACCAGGTCGCTCGGTATGGGCGGAGGAGAAGCGACCAGTCGCATCGCGGTTGCGCTCGTGGCCAGCAACCGGCCGGTCGGCCTGCTGGTGCTCCAAGAGGCACAGTTCGCTCGCCAGGACCGTGCCCTGCTCGGGACATTCGCCAACCAGGCGGCCCTTGCGGTCGAACGGGCACAGCTTCAAGACCAAGCTATGCGCACCCGGCTCCTGGAAGAGATCGACCGTTGGCGCGCGGCGATGATGGGAGCGGTCTCCCACGATCTCCGTACCCCGCTGGCCTCCGTCAAAGCCGCTGTTTCGAGTCTGCGCCAGAACATTCCGGGTTTGACCGAGACGGATCGGGCCGATCTGCTCGAGCTCATCGAATTGCAATCTGATCGGTTGGCCCGGCTGGTCACCAACCTGCTCGATATGACGCGCATTGAGTCCGGGGCACTCGCTGTACGGCCCACGCTCATCGCTTTTGGCGAACTGGTAGAAGAGGCGGTGGCCGCGGTGGACGGCCTCGTCACCCCGAGCCGTGTGCACGTGGACTCCGGCCCGGATCTCCCCTTGCTCTCGATCGACCACGTGCTCATCGGGCAGGTTCTGGCCAATCTCTTGGAGAATGCGGCTCGTCTGTCACCGCCGGGTCGGCCCATCAGCATCAGTCGCCCGTATCCTCGAGGAGTCCCCAGTGCCGCTGGTCGAGGTTTCGGTCGCAGATGAGGGTCCCGGCATTGCCCTCGAAGAAAGAGAACGGGTCTTCGAGATGTTCAGTCAGAACAGCGGAGGAGCCAGGGCCGGCCTTGGTCTGGCGATTGCCAAGGCGTTCGTCGAGGCCCATGGCGGCTCCATCTGGGTCGACCCGTCGACACAACGGGGCGCCCGAGTCGTGTTCACCGTTCCCGCCGCACCGGAGCGGCCTGGCATGCGTGATCGACGCCTATGACAAAGGTCTTGCTCGTCGACGACGATCTGGCGCTGCTCAAGGCCCTCCGCATTGGGCTGACGGCTCGCGGTGACGAGGTCGTCACCGCCCACACGGGAACTGATGCAATCACACAGGTGGCGCTGGTCCATCCCGATCTGGTCGTCTTGGATCTGGGCCTGCCTGACATGGATGGTCTCGAGGTGTGCCGACGCATCCGCGAGTTCTCCGAGATCCCGATAGTCGTCCTGTCTGCCTACGGCGATGAGCATCGCAAGGTTGAGGCACTTGACGGCGGTGCAGACGACTTCATCACCAAACCCTTCGGCATGGCCGAGCTGGAAGCCCGCCTGCGGGTCGCCCTTCGTCATGCCGCCTCGCGCGAAGGCAACGGTTCAGCGCCGGCAGCGATCGTGCAGGTCGGCGAGCTGGAGGTCGACATGGTGCACCACATGGCGACGATGGGCACCACGACGCTCCCGCTTACCGGCCGGGAGTTCGATTTGTTGGCCTACCTGGCTCGCTACGCCGGAAAGGTGTGCACGCACCACATGATTCTCAAGGACGTGTGGGGCCCCGGCTATGGAGCGGAGTCCAACTACGTGCGCGTCTACATTCACCGGCTGCGCAAGAAAATCAACGACGACGAGGGTCGAATGCTGCGCACTGTTCCCGGCATCGGTTACCAGCTCATGGCCGATCCGCCTGCCGATTGAAAACCGTCCGCCTTGCGGGAGGGGCAGCGTCCGGCCACATCAATCAGACGCCCCCGAGGGTACTCTCGGGGGCACGCCCCGAAGAGAGGAGCGGCATCCGATCCGGCAGAGGAACGAGGCACACGTGAAGGTCGAAGCCGAAGCGGCAGGGATGAACCCGACTCGTTTGGAGCGCATCACTCGGCATTTCGAACAGAATTACATTGCTCCGGGCAAGATCGCCGGCTGCCAGGTCACCGTCGTGCGCGGTGGTCATGTGGCCTATCACCAATCGCTCGGACTGATGGATCGCGAGCAGGACCTCCCAATGCGCGACGACGCCATCTTTCGTATTTATTCGATGACAAAGCCGATCGCGTGCGTCGCCCTGATGCAGCTCTTCGAGCGAGGCATGTTCCAGCTCACCGATCCGGTTCATCGGTTCATTCCCCAATGGAGTGGCTTGCGGGTCAGCGAGCAACAACCCGACGGCACCGTGGCCACGGTGAAGCCGCACCGTCCCATGAACATGCGTGACGTCCTCATGCATACGACCGGTCTGCCCGGTGGGCTCTTTCCCGGGAATCCAATCGATGACGAATTCGCCCGGGCGCGCGAGGAGCAAAAGGAGGGCATGACCCTCGAGAAGGTCACCACGCTCCTCGCCCAATACCCGCTGAAATTCCATCCGGGGACCCACTGGAATTACGGCCTCTCCACTGACATCGTCGGTCGCTTGGTCGAGATCCTGGCGGAGGATTCATTTGACACCTACCTCGAGCGGGAGATTTTCGCTCCCCTCGGAATGACCGATACCGGGTTCTTCGTTCCGACCGAGTCGGTCGACCGGTTTGCCGCGCTCTACCAGTTCCGGCCGGGGCGCCCTGCGTCTCTGCTCGAGACGGGCCACGAGAGTCCCTACCTGCATCACAGTTCGTACCTTTCCGGCGCCAGTGGCCTGGTCTCGACCACGCAGGACTACGTCGCGTTCTGCCAAATGCTCCTCAATGGTGGCCAGCTTGGTGGTCGACGCATTCTCAGCCGCAAGACGTTGGAGCTCATGACCAGCAACCACCTTCCACGCGGGGGCACGTTGTCGGACGTGGCTATCGGCGGCTTCGGGGAAGCCGGGTTCGATGGGGTCGGTTTCGGCTTGGGCTTCGCCGTCAGCCTGGGGCCGGTCGCCACCGCCATGGCAGGCTCCGTGGGTGACTTCTACTGGGGCGGGGCGGCGAGCACCGCCTTCTGGGTCGACCCGGGTGAGGATCTCTTCGTCGTATTCATGACCCAGCTCCTGCCCTCGTCGGCCTACCCCTTCCGAGCCCAACTGCGGGCCCTGGTGTATCAGGCCATCGACGACTGACTCACGACGTCAAGGTCGGGCGTGAGGCCCAACCGGCACCCTCGACCGCCCCAAAATCGCACGATGTAACAGTGCATTCACGCAGCTGAAACCGGCGTCAAATGGTCCCGTCGTACTGTGGAAACACGACATGACGAGAAGCCACTTGTACGGCGGGCGGGTGCAGACGTGAAGCGTGATCTCCAGATTGGGATCGCTCAGTGGCTTGCCACCCCGGGCGACGGCAAACGCAACCTGCAGGTTGCGCTCGACATGATCGATCTGGCCGCGGCGCGAGGCGTCGAGCTCCTCGTTCTACCTGAGCTATGGCCCTGCGGTTACGATCCCGCCACCCTTGCCGAGGACGTCGGCCACACCGCCGAGCCCATCGAGGGTCCGCGGAGCAAGCGTCTTGCCGCGGCGGCACTCGGGGCGAACATGTGGCTGGTCGCGGGAAGTGTGCCCGAAAAGGGCCAAGATGGTGCGCTCTACAACACCGCCCTGGTCTTCAACCCGCATGGTGAATTGGTGGCATTCCACCGCAAGGCGCATCTCTACCCCCCCACGGGCGAACCGTCCATCTTCAGTCCCGGTGACCGCCTGACCACCTTCGAAGACCCGGGGCTGGGTGTCGTTGGCGTTGTGGTCTGCTTCGACGGCGACTTCCCCGAGGTGGCACGAACGCTGCGACTCCGTGGGGCACGCCTCATCGTCGCTCCTTCGGCCTACGAGGTGGAAGGAGCGACCACGTGGGACGTGCTCTACCCCGCCCTGGCCTTGGCCAACAGCCAGTGGTGGATCCAATCCAACCAATGCGGGGCCCACCCGACCACGACCCTGCTCGGCGCCAGCAGGATCGTGGCTCCGACCGGCACCGTCGTGGCCGAGGCGACCCGAGCGGTCCCAGGCTGCACGCATGCGCCGGAACTGCTGGTACAGCGGATCGACCTTCAACTGGCCTACCGGAAGGACGGCATCGGCACGCTGCTCGAAGAGGGGCGGCGGCCCTCGCTCTACCGCGATGAATGAGGTGGTGTCCTCAGCGACGTTCCGGGAGGCCCAGCGGTCACAGGACGTAGGGAGCCACTTTCCATGCAATTCGGGGGATGCGATTTGCCCTGGTCCCTCCCGAATCGCATGCCCAGGTGCGAGGCGAGCGGCGGTAGACGCCTAAAGTTTGAGTGTTGGTCACTTCGCCTTGAGCCGGGAAGGCACAACTTGCACATCGTCGACTCAAAACGGTCCGCAAAATGGGCGGCCATTGCTAGGGACCTGTCGTCACGTCGGTGGATTGACCACGTTCGTAACGCCGTATTTTCTCCGTGGCCGAAGCAAGGGGGGCCAACCCATACCGTCTTAACCAGTCCCAAGTGACAAGGTGACACCACAATGATCGAGCACGTTTCAGAAGAACCGGCCACACCCCCATTGGTCCCCCATGTCATCGTCCTTTTCGGGGCGACGGGGGACCTGGCAGCACGAAAGCTACTCCCCGGGCTCCTTCACCTGGCGCAATCGCGGAATGCTGACGGAATACCGGATCGTCGGCGTTGCCCGGAGCGAGTTGACCGACGAGGAATTCCGGAATTTGGCGCGTCGGGCATGCGACCAGTACGCCACCGGGAAGATCTCGCTCCTGCAGTGGGCGGAGTTCGAAAAGAATCTCAGCTTCGTCCCGCAGTCTGCCGGACCCGATGGCCTGGCCGCGGCGGTGGAAAAGGCCGAAGCGTCCATCGGAGGGGAGGTCCGCCGCTTGCACTACCTCAGCATTCCGCCCATCGCGGCGGCGGATACCATCGAGATGTTGGGCAAGGCAGACCTCGTCGAGCGCTCCCGAGTGATCATGGAAAAGCCGTTCGGTGTGGATCTTGCCAGCGCCAAGGCTCTCAATGAGACGGTGCACCGGATTTTTGACGAAGAGCAAGTGTTCCGAATCGACCACTTCCTCGGGAAGGAGGCGGCGCAGAACATCCTGGCCTTTCGCTTCGCCAACGGGTTGTTCGAGCCAATTTGGAATCGCGACCACATCGACCATGTGCAGATTGATGTCCCCGAAACTCTCTCGGTCGACGACCGCGTCGAGTTCTACGAAGCGACCGGTGCCTTTAAAGACATGGTGGTTACCCACCTCTTTCAGATTCTCGGCTTCATGGCCATGGAACCACCGACCGCCCTCGAATCTCGCGCCATCAGTGAAGAGAAGAACAAGGTTTTTCGCTCGCTACGTCCCCTCGACGTGAGGCAAGTCGTGCGCGGTCAGTATGTCGGGTACCGCGATATACCGGGAGTAGCGCCCGAATCGGATACCGAGACCTTCGTCGCTCTGCGCTGTGAAATCGACAACTGGCGCTGGGCCGGCGTGCCCTTCTTCCTCCGGACCGGGAAGCGAATGGGCGGAGGTGAGCGCATCATCTCGATCGCTTTTCGCGAGCCTCCCAAGAGTATGTTCCCCGCCGGATCCGGTGTGGGGTCACAGGGACCAGACCACCTGACATTCGATCTGGCCGACTCGTCCAAGCTCTCTCTGTCGTTCTACGGTAAGAAGCCCGGTCCGGGCATGAACCTCGAGAAGTTGAGTCTGCAGTTCGCCTTGCACGAGACGGGCCAGGACGCCGATGTCCTCGAGGCTTACGAGCGCCTCATCCATGACGCCATGATCGGCGACCACACACTGTTCAACACCGCCGAGGGGATAGAGCGGCTATGGGAGGTCTCCGCTCCTTTATTGGAGAATCCTCCGCCGGTCCAGCCCTACGAGCCGGGGACGTGGGGTCCCGACTCCATCCGCGAGCTCATCGCTCCCCGCACCTGGCGTCTTCCCTTCGAACGTCGCTGGCGCGCCTCGCGCTGAGTCAAGGAGGCGCGTTGGCTGGGCCACGCTGCGCAATCGTGAGCTGTTCCACACGACAAAGCCCGACGACAAGGCCATGGCTCCAGCGGCAATCAAAGGATTGAGCAACCCGAGGGCGGCGAGCGGTATGGCGGCCAAGTTGTACACACAGGCCCACGCCAGGTTGCCGTGAATGGTGCGCAAGGTCCGACGGGAGAGATCGATGGCAGAGGCCACGGCGCGTAGATCGTCCCGCACCACAATCAGATCCGCCGCATTGATCGCCACATCCGTGCCCGATCCCACGGCCAACCCGAGATCCGCCGCGACCAGCGCAGGACCGTCGTTCACACCGTCGCCGACCATGGCAACCGAGCGACCTTCGGCTTGGAGGCGCCGGATGACGTCGACCTTGTCGGTCGGGAAGGCGCCGGCCACGACTTCGGTGATCCCCAACAAATCGGCGGCGGCGCGCGCTGTCACCTCGTTGTCACCCGTCATGAGGACGCACCGCAGGCCCAGCTGCTGAAGGCGCTGTACGGCGGGAAGAGCCGACTCACGCATGGTGTCCGCCACGGAGAAGCACCCGGCCACCTCACCGTCACACCACACCAAGACCGCCGTGCGCCCCTGGCGTTCCCATGCCAGGCAGCGATCGACGAGCTCGGACCGGGGCAGATCCGCCGCATCCCCACGTCGGCCGATGGCGATGCGGTGACCTTCGACCAATCCCTCGGCACCGAGACCGGGCAGAGCGACAAATGATGTCACTTCGGGAAGAACTCCGGCTTCCTGGCGTGCCCGCGCCGCGATGGCCACGGCCACGGGGTGTTCCGAGGCCTGCTCCAGCGCTCCGGCCCACCGCAGCAATGCCCGGGCGTCCGTCCCCCCTGCTGATGCGAGGTCGGTCACTTTCATCTTGCCCTGCGTCAGCGTGCCGGTCTTGTCCAACACCACCGTGTCAACCTGCTTGGAGGCCTCGAGGGCCCGGTACCCCTTGAAGAAAATCCCAGAGCGCGCGCCTTCTCCCGCGGCTACGTACAGGGCCGCTGGAGTGGCCAGTCCGAGGGCGCAGGGGCAAGCAATGACCAAGACGGAGAGCGCAGCAGTGAACGCAAGCTGGGATGAGTACCCGAGCACAAGCCAGCCCGCCAAGGTTCCGAGGGCGATCAACAAGACGGCCGGCACGAATACATTGCAGACCCGATCGGCCAGGCGCTGCACGGCCGCCTTCTCGTTCTGGGCGTGCTCGACCAAGCGCAGCATCTGCGCGAGCTGCGTTTCGCGGCCGACTTTGGTGGCTCGGACGACGAGCCGCCCACTCGTCGAAATGGTCCCGCCGACCACGACGTCACCCTGGGTCACGTCAAGGGGTTGGGATTCTCCCGTCAGCACGCTGCGGTCGACGGCAGATTGCCCAAAGATCACCTCACCGTCGGTGGCGATTGTCTCCCCCGGCCGCACGATGAATCGGTCTCCGACCGTGAGGGCCGATACCGCACGCCTCCGCTCGAAACCATTGGCGTCGAGCACCCCCACGTCTTTGGCTCCGACAGCGGCCAAGGCGCGCAGGGCATTCCCCGAACGCTGGCGGGACCACGCTTCGAAGTATCGTCCAGCCAGAACGAAGGTGGTGACGCCGGCCGCGACATCGAGATAGATGGCGCCCGCGGAACGGTGCACCAACATGAAGAGGATCGAATGCGAGGCATGGCTCGAATCGCGCCAGAACATGGCATAAAACGACCAGAGCGTTGACGAGACGATGCCCAGAGAGACGAGCGTGTCCATGGTGGACATGCGGTGCCGCGCGCTACGCACCGCGGCCCGGTAGAACGGCCACGCCGCCCACGTCACCACCGGCGATGCCAGGGCCAGCATCAGCCACTGCCAGCCCGGGAACCGGAGGTTGGGCGACACCGAGAAGGCGATCGATGTGTCGCACAACGGCATGAAGAGCAGAGCAGCCACGAAAAGGCGTCGTCGTAGGCCCCGCACCCGGTCGGCGATTTCGTCCCGAGCATCCTCTATGCCTTCGTGGTCCTGCTTCGGGAGGTCGGCTGAGTAACCCGCGGCGACGACTTCCTCGATGATTCGCCCGACGGTCACTTCAGCCGGGAGGACAGCCGTTGCCCGCTCCGAGGCGAAGTTCACCCGAGCCCGCACTCCTTCGAGCGCATTGAGGCGGTGTTCGATGCGCGCGGCGCAGGCTCCGCACGTCATGCCGCCGATCAAAAGCGTCACTTCTGTCGATGCGGGTACCACCCGGGAGTCAACGGTCGCGGTCACCGCACCAGTCTCTCGGGGTACGCCATGACCATAGACTTGCAGGAGAGCGAGGATGGCGCCAAGTGCGAGGGCCGCACCCTCGACCAGCCGCAAGGAAGCCCACGGCCGAGGATGTTGCGGCGTCCATGTGCCGGGTCAGTTGGAGCGGATCTCAGCTCTGCCCGTTTCGGTACGGGGCCGAAGGCCATCGCACACAATGCCCAGGAGATCGCCCGGCAATGCTGGTGCGGAAGCCTGTTCACAGGCGATGCAGGTCGCTCCGACAAGGGAGATCACCACAGCGGGGGTGACATCGGCGCGGACCGCTCCCGCTTTCTGCGCTACTTCGAGGAGTTCACTCACAGCTGCCTCGAGGTCGCGCTTCGCTGGGGCAGCCGCTTGTTCGATTTCGATGCCAGCACCGAGCAAGGCCTGAATCAGGTCTCGCTTCAACGCGCTCTCCTCGACCAGATGTCGGAGAAAGGCAAAGAAGGCTACGCCTGGATCATCGGCGTCAATGCGTGCCCGGGCGTCCGCCGCGATATCGACGAGACGTGCGATGAGGATCGCTTCGAAAAGTTTCTCTTTGGTGGGAAAGTGCCGATAGAGGGTGCCCACCCCGACTCCCGCCCTCTCAGCGATCAGATCCACGGGGACCGAAATCCCCTCGGCGGCGAAGACGGCTTCTGCCGCCTCAAGCACCCGGGCTCGATTACGCAGCGCATCCGCGCGCGAGCGGGCGCACTTCTTCTTCAGGGCCGCTTTCAGGCGTCACACCGACGGCCGACTTCACTCCCACGGAAATCCCTCTCCCCCCGATTGACAAACGGAGCCTAAGTTCCGTATACTCTAAATGGAACGAGCACTCCGATTGTACGCCAGTTGGGCACGCAAAGCTAGGGCCTCTCCCCGGTTTTGGCCCACATCGTTCTCGAGGACCGTTCGCCGCCCCCAAGAGCAGGAGATCCACTTATGTCCGCCATCCTCGACGACGTGCGCCTTGACCAGGAGCTTCCACCCCTGGATCCAAAGCGATTCCGAGCCCTGGCTGTGATCGCCGTGGCCCAGCTGATGGTCGTCCTCGACGCCGCCGTCGTGATCATCGCCTTACCGTCAGCCCAACGCTCACTCCACATCTCAAATGCCAACCGTCAATGGACGCTCACGGCCTACACCCTGGCCTTTGCCGGTCTCCTTCTCTTGGGCGGGCGCATTGCGGACTACGTGGGCCGCAAGCGAATGTTCCTCATCAGCCTGATCGGCTTCGCAGGCGCCTCCGCTCTGGGCGGGCTGGCGCAGAACGCAGCCATGCTCTTCAGCGCCCGGGCGCTGCAGGGTGCGTTTGCAGCAGTTCTCGCACCCTCTGCGCTGTCGCTCTTGACCGTGGCCTTCACGGTGCCGAAAGAACGCGCTCGGGCCTTTGGCGTCTACGGCGCCATCGGCGGTGGGGGCGCCGCTATCGGCCTGATCCTGGGTGGCGTCCTGACCCAATACGCGTCGTGGCGCTGGACACTCCTCATCAATGTTCCCCTTGCCATCATCACTTTCGTGTTCGCCACTACCTTTTTGACTGAAAGCAAGAGCCCGGTTCGTCATGGCTATGACATCCCGGGTGCGATCACGGTGACTGGTGGGCTGCTGGCCCTCGTCTACGCCTTTACCGAAGCCGGACTCGATGGCTGGGCCTCTTCGACGACACTGGCGCTTTTTGGGATTTCCGCGGTTCTACTTGCACTCTTCGTGGTGGTCGAACGCCGAGCCACCCACCCTCTCCTGCCCCTACGAATCATCCTGGAGCGGAACAGGGGCGGCTCCTTCCTGGCATCGCTCCTTGTGGGAGTGGCCATGTTGGGAACGTTCCTTTCCCTCACGTACTACTTCCAGGGCACGTTGCACTATTCCGCCATGAAGAGTGGCCTGGCCTTCGTGCCGTTCTCGCTGGGCGTCATCACGGGAGCGACATCGGCCAGCAGACTGCTGCCACGCTTCGGTCCCCGCTTCGTGATCATGACGGGCCTCTGCATGAGTGCGATCGGCCTCGCAATATTCACCCTTCTCGGCGTCCACTCCACGTACGTCGACTTGGTGCTTCCCGCCATCGTCATCATCAGCGTGGGTATGGGACTCTCCTTTGTGGCGATGAGTAGCACGTCCTTGCTTGGCGTGGAAGAAGCCGACGCCGGCGTGGCCAGCGCGCTGGTCAATACCACCCAGCAAACTGGTGGCTCGCTCGGAGCCGCGCTCATCAATACGATCGCAACCGGAGCAACCGCTTCGTACTTGGTAATCCACGGCCACTCGGCCAGTGCCAGGGTGGCCGGGGCAATCCACGGCTACACGACTGCTTTCACCTTCAGCGCGATCATGCTGGTGCTCGCCGCAGTGACGGCATTCACCCTCATCCGGCCGCCCAAAGACGCCCTCAACGATCTCGCATCGCTGCCAGCTGTCGTCTGAGTCTGGCCACCATCATGCTGCCTCGCTGGGCTCAGGATGGTTGAGGGATCAGCTGCCGGTGAAGCGCGCCTCGACTCCCTCCACGCGCCGCCCTGAATAGAGGAGGTCGGCCGCATGTTGTTCGCCGACGAGACGAGGCAGGGTCACCGTGAGTCCGAACCCATGGTGAAAACCGAGACGCGAGAAATTTGCACTGAACCGGCTTGTGGGCGTTGCGATCCGAAAATCAGCACTGAGCGCCAGCCCCAGCCCACCGCCGATTGCGGCGCCGCGCACGGCGGCCACGACGGGAAGTGGTGCGGCGAATAGCCGTAGCGCATTGCGGTAGAGCTCAGCGATGTCCTGCTCCCTGTTGACGACGAAGTCAAGCCCGGCGCAGAAGTGCTTCCCCTCTGATCGCAACAGAACGACTCGGCATGCCGATTCGGCCAGCTCTTCATAGGCGTCGGCCAGCGCCATCAGGAGCGCTGTGTCGAAGAAGTTGTTGGGCGGACGCTGGAGAGACACGGGGTGATGTGGTCACCGATAGCCTCGATGGAAACATCACTCATATGTCCTCCTCCAGGCTGCGCCAATAAATTACGGCATCCTCCCCGTCAACGGCCGCTGGCACTCGCCCGAGTTCGACGAAACCAAGCTTGCGATACATATTTCTTGCCGGGTTGGACGCAAAGACCAGGTTGAATTGCATGGCGTCGAATCCGAGTTGTCGCGCCTGGCGGAGTGAGTGTTCTACCAATCTGCGTCCCAAACCTCTGCCGCGATGCGGCTCGAGGACGAAGTAGCCCGCGTTCGCTATGTGCGCCGCTCGCCCGACGAAATTGGGTTTGACGTAATACGCACCGACCAACTCTCCACCGGATCGGATGATCCAGACAGCCGAGGAGTGCGCTATCCAATAATCGTCGAAGGCCTCGCGAGAAAGAGGCGACGCATGAGGGAATCCATCGCCTGCGGCGACGATGTGCGCGTAGGCGGCGAAGAGCTCGTCGTAGTCTCCCGGCGCGGCTGATCTGAAGTCGTCAGTCACGCCGCTAATGCCCTGCCACCCTCAGCCACTCCCGTAGGGACGCGTCATGATCTCGAGCAGGTGCCCATCGGGGTCATGGAAGTAAACCCCCCGCCCACCGTCGGCCCGGTTGACCTGCCCTGGTCGCTGCAGCCCTGGATCAGCCCAGAATGCGAGTTGGCGGGAGGTGATCCGGCCGAAGATCTGGTCGAAGTCGTCTTCACTAATGAGGAAGGCGTAGTGCTGACTCGTGATCTGACCCTGGGTTTCGTGAAAGTCGAGTGACACCTCGTTGTCAAGGTCAGTGACGAGGAACGGGCCATATGGCTGGGCAGCCCGCAATCCCAGAATCTCCGTCAAGAATGCGGCCGAGCGATGCTTGTCCTTGCACCAGACGATGGAGTGATTCAGCTTCACGCTCATGGGACCATGGCCTCGGACCTCCGCCTTCGGGTGAACAGGTCGACCGACTCGGCCAGATCGGCCTGCACTTGGCGCTGCGTCTCGAGGATTTCGTCGGCCCACAGCATTTGCAACATAGACCGCAGTTGGTCGTCTCGGCGACGACGACGGGCATCCTCGAACGCCGCGCGTAACGCGCCGTTCAGGGTGTCGTCATGGTCGGGTGACTCGTCCATGGAGCCTCGCTGTCCGCTCAGTACCTCCCCGAACTCCTCGTACCAACGATGACTGGTGGCATAGGAGTCTCGGAGCACCGCTCCCGCGACGGCGACGGATTCGAGCGCCGACGTCCCCGGCTCAAGTGGCACCACGGGCAGAGCCGACAGCGTGGAGGCAGCCAGTCGAATGCGGTTCGATCCAGTGAAGAGATTGGCCACGACCTCGACGGGCACCACCTTCGCCCCGCGTTCGGCCAAGAACTGGCGAAAGGCATCATCGAGCCGTACGTAGGCCGCGTGGGATGCGCGCTCGCTGGGCGTTGTGTCCGCGTTTCCGTTCAGAGTTGTCAAGCGAACGACTGCGTCAGCGAGATAGCCCGAGCTCGTGACGAACGCGTCGGAGAGCGCTCGCCCGAGCGCTGCCATCGCCCCCCGCGGCCAGAACAACAGGCCCACAACGATGCTCACCCCGCAGCCGATTGCGACGTCTTCGATTCGGGTGAGGCCAACCTTCCAGCCGCTCGGCGCAATGATGTTGAACAGAATGATCACCACCAGGGTAAAACCGGCCTGCCCGGCGGCAAACGAGATCATGGACGGCGCCACGCCCGACACGAGAACGGCGAAGGGCAAAAGCACCCACAGCAAGGAAGGATGACCCCCTACTCCTATCGTGACGGCGGCGCCCACGATGAATCCCACCGTCGTACCCCCGACGGCGCGCACCGCGGTGGCGCCCGTCCCCAGTGCGTTGGATCGCAACACGGACAGCGTCCCGAGTACTACCCAAAATCCATGCTCGACGTCGGTGATCTCAACGACGGCCACCGCCAAGGCCATACCGACGGCACCCCGTACGGCATTGCGAAACCACACCGAGCGGAAGGAAAGATGCGAGAGGAGACGATGCCAGACCTGGGGGGATTCCGTCTCGCCACCGAGGCTCCACCTTCGCGCGCCCTCCTTCTCCGTGCGCACCCCTGCCGCCTCAACCGTCGTATCGGCCACCATGAGAGTGGCACTCCCCAGAGCGCGGGCCGAGAACGTGGGGTCCAGGGAAGATGCGATCCCTCGTCCGGGACTCTCAACCAATCTCTCGCCACCCGGGATTGCAGCGTGATCGGTTTGGGGGTCGATAAGCATGGAAACTTCTGAAGCGAGCTCATTGCCCATGAGGTCATCGAGTTCCTGCATGCTCTGCTGAAGCGCGCCCACGCGTTCTGGATCGTTCACCGGGTACGCCTGACTGTCACAAATGAGCTCGGCGCTGCGGCGAAGCGTCTCGGCGATGCCTTCGACCATTTTCCGCAGGTGTGGCATCTGCCACGCAGCCGTCCGGGCGAGAATCGTCGCGTTGCCGGCAGCCCACTCGACGCGGCCCACGAGCTTCGCCAACGCGACCGTGCTTCCGGCCGTCGCAGTGGGTGGGTATGGCGTACTGGCAAAGCCATTCCGCAACAGCGAAAGCTCCACCTCCATGGACGATTCGGCTTCGCTGTCAGGAGCCCCATCGGCACCTTGCGCCGCCAATCGGGCGAGGGCCCGCACCGTCGCTGACAATCGACGGCGCAGTTCGTCGTGCCAAGGAGTTGGCCAGAGGAACATGCACGCAATGATGCTGATGAAGCCGGCAAATGACCAGCCGATCAGCCGTGAGCCGATGGCCGACGCCGGTTGCACTACTGCCACGGGCAAGACAAACAAAAGCAGAGTTGCCGTCGAAGCCGTCGCGGCCTGTGGCGAAACGATGCCCGCAAAGAGCACGACAAACCCCACGAGAGCCATAACCACGACGGCTGCCCATTTCACCGTCGAGAGGGCGGTGCCCAGACTTATGAGGCCGCAGCCGGCGATCCAGAGTGCGAGGTAGGAAATGAGACGAGTCCGGAAACGGCCTGGGAAGTCCACCAACAGCAGGAGGGCAAAAGACCCGAAGGCTCCGAAGAGACTGACTTGGGGATTGGTGAAGAGCAGGTGAGTGATTCCGAACACGGTTGGAATCGTGATTGCGGCGCGAACCGATCGCTTGACGGCAAGGAGGCCGGGATCCTTGCGCTTGATCCATCGCGGCACCACCGCCAGACCGCCCGTGTTGTTCGTCTCGGTCACCCGGGCCCCGCTGAGGGTCGTCATCGCGACCAAGGACACTCGCGCATAATGAGGTGAAGTTACCCCCAAGCACACGACGAGCGATCATGTGCTCCGCAGCGACCGTTCTCAGCTACGGGCGACTCACCCGACCGTCGCTCAGATCCGCGCCTCGTCCTTGGACGAGAAGGCCCTCCCTGCTGCCCTCTTGAACCAGAGGGCTCCGACTCAACATCACCACACTGAGGATCAGTAGGGCGACCGCCACGAACTCGCCGACCAGGACGACGGGGTGATGATTCAGCCGCTCGCCACAGAGCGCAACCCCGAGCATGCTCGCTACCAGTGGATCGACGATCGTCAAACCGGGCTGGGAAGCCGCCAGTGACCCGGCCTGAAATGCATTGGAAGCCACAAACATGGCACAAGCGCCGGAGAGCACACGCACATAGGGGGCACCAGTTCAAGAAGATGCCTGAAGGGCCTTGGGCCAGATGGCCGCTGAGCTCCTTGATCACCGCCGCGACGAAGCCAAACCCGGTCGCCGACGCCACTCCGAGGAGCGCGGCCTTTCGGCCGGCGCCGGGCCGCTGACCACGCCTACCGTGACGTAGGCCAACACCGTGAGGAGGCCGGCCGCGGCGACCGTGGATATGCCGGCCAGGAGCCCCGCCAGGCAATGAGGGTCCGAACGATGCAACGAACGGAGTGTCCGTGAGGCCGGGTGCTGGAAAGACGCGGCATGCTGGAAAGGTGAGCATGCGCTTCCCCGAGCCCACCCATCCCGCCACCGCCCGCGCCGACGTGTTGGCAGGCTACCTCGACTACTTTCGCTCCCGCGTCCTCGACAAAGTTGCCGGACTCCCCGACGCGGAGCTCTGGCGGAGCCGGATTCCCTCGGGGTGGACTCCGCTGGAGCTTGTGAAGCACCTGACCTTTGTCGAACTGCGATGGCTGGAATGGGGCTTTGAGGGTCGCAAGGTGGAGGACCCCTGGGGCGATCGGAAAGACGACCGCTGGCACGTCGAGGTAGAGGAGAACCCAGAACAACTCTTTGCCGCGATGCGAGCGCAGGGAACACGGAGTCG
This sequence comes from uncultured Acidimicrobiaceae bacterium, assembly GCA_963737745.1. Lineage (GTDB taxonomy): Bacteria > Actinomycetota > Acidimicrobiia > Acidimicrobiales > RAAP-2 > Bog-473. The sequence goes on from CAVTTR010000007.1 coordinate 510,847, forward strand.
GGCCATCATCATGACGAATGACCTCGCCGCCATCGGGGCACCGGGTCCGCGTTGGAACGGCGGGGACCCCCCCTCACTCGAACGTATCGTTCTCCACCTGATGCAAGAGTACGCCCGGCACCTCGGTCAGCTCGACGTCGTCGTGGAATTGCTCGATGGCTCCGTCGGCGAATAGTGAAGAGGGCAACAGTCCTTCGGCGAAGGATTTCGGTTCCCTCCCCGGCCTAGTGAACAAAGTTGAACATCCAGCGCACGCCGAAACGATCGAGGCAGGTGCCCCACGTCGCACCCCAAAACATGTCGGCCAAAGGCGCGCAATCGGTCGAGCCCTCGGAGAGCGCCTCGTAGAGGCGTTGCGTCTCTTCACGACTGTCTGGTTCGAGGTTGATCGTGACGTTGTTGCCGACCCGAAGCTCGTGTCCCATCGACGGAACCAGGTCCGTGGCCATGATCACGTGACCGCCGAGGATCGGCAGTTCGATATGCATCACCATCTGCTTCTCGGCTTCCGTCAGGGAGGGCCCATTCGGATCGGATGGGACATCACCGAGTCGCTGCAGCGGGGCGGAGAATTCGGTGCCGAACACTGACCGGTAGAACTCGAACGCCTCTTCGGTGTTTCCCATGAAATTCAAGTAGGTGCTTACTCGAGCCACGGCTCTGTCTCCTTTGGTTGTGGATGCGTGCAGGATGGACGGAACCGGCTGGCGAAAGTAATCGACGACCGAAGAGCAGTCTGCCGACCGCTACATCCGTACCTTCCTCTGCCAGCTTTGAAATCGAATGGAAGGGATCCCGGAGACCACAGGTGGGACGTCTTCGGTGATGAGCTCAAACTGTGCCTCAAAGGCGGGAAAGAACTTGGTACAGCGGTAGTCACCTGTGACACGCGTCAGTTCGATCTCCTGCACTGACTCGAGGGTCGCCGCGTAGAGCGTGGCCCCACCGATGATCCACAAATCGCCTTCGACGTCACTCGCCAGGAAGGTGGCGAGATCACGGACGGTCACAAAGCCATCCCTCAGCGGCGCCGGTCGCCCCGTAGCGACATAGTTGGTACGTCCCGACATGGGACTGGTGAACTCCACATACGTGCCATACCCCATCAACACGCTGGATGACATTGTCATCTCCCGAAAATGTGCGACGTCGGCCGGAACGTTCCACGGGATTCCGGAATCAGTGGAAATACCGAGTTTGTCGTCGACAGCCGCGATGGCTCGGATCATGACGGATTCACTCCTCGCACGATATCTCGCCGCAGCAATGACAAGGCTCCGGAAAGCGAGGTTTGACGAAGTGAGCCAGAATCGACATGCTGCTAGGGATGGAGGTTGTCGTTCTCGCAGACAGTCACCTCACTCGAGGACTCAGCACGATGGGCGATCAGGTCCTCGAGGCCGTGACGAAAGCAGACGTCGTCGTCCACGCCGGGGACGTCACCTCACGACAGGCGCTCGAAGAGCTTCAAACAACGACAGAGACATACGCCGTGCTCGGCAACAATGACCTTGAATTGGCCGGAACCCTTCCCGAGGTCCTTCTTTTCGAGTTGACAGGAGTCCGGTTCGCTCTTGTCCATGACAGCGGGCCGGCCAAAGGGCGTGCAACTCGACTCCATCGCCGGTTTCCCGACGCGGACCTCATCGTCTTCGGACACAGCCACATCCCGATCAACGAACTTGGTAGTGAAGGGCAGATTCTCTTCAATCCAGGCTCAGCAACGCAGCGCCGCTCGCAACCACACCGGACCTTCGGTCGTCTGGTCCTCGAGCATGGCCGAATTGAGCAACGCCACATTGAAATTGTCACCTGAGTCACTCGACGAGATTCACGTGGTGAACAGTCTCGACGTCGTCTTACCAGGCGACGTGGGTGACTAACTGAGCAGCCATTGCGTCGAGGTTCTCGGGTGGCACTCCTGCCGCCAACGCCCAGGCCCGAGCGCCCCCATGGCGTTCATAAAGAAGCTCGAGGAAGCGCCCCATGGTCGCCGCTTCCGCTGTGACACGTTCAGGTGGAATCTTCGGCGCCGATCCACCCCAGACCGGATCGCGACGAAGGCGTTCCAAAATGAGTTCGAGGCGGGAGGCGGTAATGACGTAATCGTCCACGATGGTCGCGTGCTCCACACCGAGTATGTCCAGAATTAGCGCGGCCAACACGCCAGTTCGATCCTTGCCGGCGGCACAGTGGAACACCAAGGGGCGATTCGCCGGATCGGCGATCGTGATGAGCGCCTTCGCCAGTGCTCCATGACCAATTTCGAGGTACCACAGATAGCGCTCGGCCGGATCGCCCTCGGGTGGAGCGGGCAGAGCGATTGATTCTCCTCCCTCGACCTGCAGCACCGAGGCATGCAAGAAGGTCAGAGATTCGCGGCCCAGCAGACCCCGACCACTACGCTCCAGTTCGATCCCTGTGCGCAGGTCTATGACGCCCGCAAGCCCGATACCGCGGAGAACGGCAACATCGGCTTCGGTCAGCTCATGCAGGGTGTCACTGCGATAGAGCTGTCCCCACCGTGTAACGCCGCCGGCGCCAGTGAGATATCCACCAAGATCACGGAAGTTGGAGGCACCGACGAGGGGCACGATTCGTTCACGAGTTTCCATCGCACCATCTTGCTCCCTCGAACCCGACGACGCAGCCGAGACTCGCTCCCAGATCGACCAGTTCTCCAAACATTCATCCCCGAATTACTCGAATGTCACCCTTGAGTTGTGTGGTGTCGAAATGGAAGCACAACGACGGAGCACTATTCGTCTCCCGGTTCATCGGAGAATGAAATCAACGGGCTCATGGGCAGGTAGTCGGTTGGTACGTCGTCTATCCCGCGATATTCCTCGATCAGTAGAACGTTCGATACCGCGTCGCGAGCCTCGTACACGCTGCAGAACGAGAGGTCGTCGGCCTCCGAGAAGATGCCGGCAACATTCCGGCGATTGACGACACGCTGCTCGTAGTCATCGAGCGTCATTCGTCCAACCAAGTAGTACGTGAGACCCATCTCGTCGACACCAACTTTTCGACCAATCATCCGGTGACTCGCCCCGTCGTCGAGAACATAAATCGGATCGGCACTCTCACCAAGCACGACTCGAAAAAAGTCATCATCACGACGGCCGAATCGGAGGTGGCGACGGTACTTCATAGCCCACAACGCTGCGGCGGGAATCTGGGCGTCAGCATCGTCCTCCTCCTCGAGGGGCGTTGATTTTGACGGCACGAAGATTGGGGTTGTCGAACCTCGCTCCGCAGGACGCAACCGGACTCCCAGTACGGGATCATCCGGGCGCACTTCTATGTGGTCAATGTCGTCGCTGACTTCCTCCGCCCCTCTGTCGCTCTCAGTCACGTGGGCGCATCCCTTTTACGGGTTGATCTGCTCAACTCGACACCGGAGTGACACCGAGGACAGCGCGCAGACTGTTGGAATCCGTCAACGAGGTCGCAGTGTCACGTGCAAACTTTGCCGCCAAGACTCTCGCCCCAGCCACACTCGTCAGTGAAGGTAACGCGTTCACGTCGTTCTCGATGGGGGTGAGGGACCGGGCAAAGACACGGGCGTCACTGGCCGCCCCTCGAGGCCAATGTTGGACATCCAATTTCTGCGCAAAGGTCTTGCACGCCTTCACGAAAGGGTCGACGAAAGTGGTCGTGGTCGAGAAGGGTTTCTTCGTCGCCTCCCACGAGGCGAAGGCAATTCCATAGGCGGTACGGGCTGAGGCGAAAGGAGCATCATCGGCAAGGAACTGCTTGGCCGCCAATTTGGTGCTCATCGGGTGGGTTGGTGCATTCTTGGCCGATGCGCTGGACGCTGAAGCGATACCGGTCGTGACGGAAAAGACAGCGCCGATTACCGCCCATCTCATCAGAGAAGTACCTCTTGGGAACCGAAGCCGATGTCTCGCGACCATAGATGTTCGCATCATATGAGAGCGGATGAGGAAATCCGAATGATTCGGGAGATCCCGATTGACAACCCGGCCTCAAAGCCACCAGCCCCCGCCACCATATCGGCATAGGCTTGTCTATGGGGTCTATGGAGAGGGAGACCGGACACACCGAACGCAAGGTCCCCACGTGGTAGTGCCTGACGCACAGGACGCGCCCGTCGATCACCCGGCCCCATTGGTTGATGAGTCCAGAGCCCACACGCTCACCAGCGAGTGGAAGACGGCATTGGCGTCAGCCAGGGTGCATATGAAGGACGACAGGATCACCGTGGCCGCCGGTAGTTTTGCTTACCGCTGGTTCCTTTCGCTCTTTCCGATCATCATTGCCCTCCTGGCCATTTCTGCCTTGGTTGACGTTCCTCGGCATGTCACCGTGGTGCTCATCAACGGAGTCACAAAAGCTCTCCCGTCTGGTGCAGCCGGGGTCTTCACGAGCGCCATCAAGCATTCTGAAGGTCACTCCGATGGGGCGATCACGGCCATCGTGATCGCCGGGGTAGTGGCATTGTGGAGCGCCACGTCAGGCATGGTCCAGGTGGAGGAAGGCCTCGACATGGCATACGAGCTCGGTCGAGATCGTTCGTTCCTCGCAAAGCGTGTGCGAGCGATTCCGCTTCTTCTGGCTGCCGCCGTTCTCGGAGGAGCAGCGTCTGCCCTCGTTGTCTTTGGCCAGTCGATAGGTCGTGAGGTAGAGCATGCTCTCCCCTTCGGGGGTGGTGTATTTCTTGTGGGATGGACCGCGGCACGCTGGATTGTCGCTCTGGCGTTAGTGGGCCTGCTTTTCTCGGTGCTCTACTACGGCGCACCCAACAGACCCGACCCAAAATGGCAGTGGATCACTCCGGGCGCCGTCGTGGGCACCCTGATGTGGGCCGCTATCTCATTAGTGTTTTCGCTGTACACGACCATCTCTGGCTCGTACAGCAAGACCTACGGAGCATTCGCCGGCGTGGCTATCCTGATTTTCTGGCTCTACCTGAGTGGGATTGCAATACTGCTCGGTGGTGAGATCAACGCCGCGTTCGAACGTCAGGGCGCGGTTCAATCACCCCGACGATTCGTCGGTCACGGCTAGCTGAACTGCAGTTCCTCAATTCGTTCCCCGAAGACTGCTGTCAGCTTGCCTTGGCCTCGTAGATCTCCCGCCACTCGTGCTTCGTCCGAATCGTCGTGTCGACATCCTTGGCCAGGTCTCGCAATGCGCCGACAGATGCCGCCTTCTGGTCGATGTGGACGAACGGGTCGTAGCCGAAGAAACGGCAGGTGTTCTGCCACGTGATCTTGTCGATATCGACATCGTCGCACCCGGCGCCGGTCAGCTCGGCGTGCACGAATTCAGGCGCATTGGGGAAGATGGAGTCCGAGTGTGGGTAGTCGCATTCCCAGGCAATGATGTCAACACCGATGGCATCGCGAATACGCAAGGCCGCAGGATCCGTGACGTAACACGCCAATGAATGCTCACGGAAGATGTCGCTCGGAAGCTTGTCGCCAAAGTCGTGACCCAGCCACGTCTGGTTCTGGTAGTGCCGGTCGCAACGATTGAGGTAGAAGGGAATCCAGCCGATTCCGGCTTCGGACCAAGCGACCTTGAGATCAGGGAAGTTCTTGAAGGCGGGGCCCCAGAGCAAATCCTGCGCCGCCAGCGTCGAAACCTGCGTGGCCAGGATGATCAGATTGTCGATCGGCGCATCCTTTGGGGAATTAATAGCCGCGAACCCTTGGCCAATGTGGAGACACATGACCACTTGCTCCTCGGAGGCGGCGGTAAAGAACGGGGTCCAGTACTCGAGATCGTGGTAACTCGGGAGTCCCTGCATGTGCGGCAACTCAGGCATGGACATAGCTCGGCATCCCTTGGCCGCGACCCGGCGGACCTCGTCAGCCAGAGCCTGCGGGTCCCACACAGGCGGAATTGCCAATGGGATGAAACGACCCGGGTACGTGGCCGCCCACTCATCAATGTGCCAATCGTTGTAGGCCCTCGTCATGACCAACGCCAATTCCTTGTCGGTGCTGCGCTGGAAGAACCCGCCGCTAAACCCGACAAAAGAGGGAAAACACATGGAGGCGAGGATGCCGTTGCGATTCATGTCCCGCACGCGCTCATGAATGTCATACGCGCCCGGTCGCATTTCAGAGTAGGTGGTGGGATCCATGCCCCAGTCCGACTTGGGCCAGCCGACGACGGCGTTCAGACTCCCTGAGCCGCTCTCGATGCCCTCGAACTGCCAACGCTCAATCCCGTTCTCGTTCAGAACGCTTCGAGGTGCCTGATCCTTCCACTTGGCGGGTACGTGGGCGTCGAACATGTTGCGCGGCTCGATGACGTGGTCGTCGATGCTGATCAGGATCATGTCGTTCTGGTCCACGGGTTGTCCCTCCTGTTCGCCCCCGACAACGGGGGTCAAGTTGCTCAAATGGTACCGGTTCTTCTGTCCAGCAGACTATCGCCGATGCCAGGCCGCTCCCCCGTTTGGATGGTTCCTACCTGGAAGAACCTTTAAAGAATCAGCCTTTCCCTTGAGCCTCGAGCGAAACGGGCTCCCACTCTCGCCAAGTGGCGAGCCTTTGCTCGTAGTCAGCGGTTGCAATTTGAAGTGGACCATCGCCGAAGAAGACACGTAGCGGCGGCTGCTCGGCATCGACAATTTTGAGTACGGCCGTTGCGGAGGCCACCGGATCACCCTGTGTGCGCGTACGGGCGGCTCGGAACTTCGCCGACTCGGCACGCAGGCCGTCGTAGGCTGGCAACGCCTGGGCGTGCTTGGCAGATGCACCACCCCAGTCAGTGGAGAATCCCCCGGGCTCAATAATCGTGACGTTGATTCCGAATCCACGGACTTCCGCGGCCAACGCTTGACTGAACCCCTCTAGCGCCCACTTCGAGGCGTGATAGGCGCCGATATTCGCAAAGGCCGAGATGCCGCCAATCGATGAGACTTGAAGAAAGTGGCCGTTGCCCTGTTGTCGGAGGAATGGCAATGCAGCCTGCGTTACCCAGAGGGCGCCAAAGAGATTGGTCTCGATCTGGTCTCGGAGCTCGGCTTCCGAGAGCTCCTCGATCATCCCGAACTGGCCGTAGCCGGCGTTGTTGACCACAACGTCGAGCCTTCCGAAGTGCTCAAATCCCTTCTGAACAGCGGCAAACACGGCGTCGCGATCGGTGACGTCGAGCGGGAGGGCAAGCAGTCGCTCGTGGTACTGCTGCTTCAAATCATCCAACGAACTGACGTTGCGAGCGGTGGCCACCACACGGTCACCACGCTCAAGCGCCGCGATGCTCCATTCCCGCCCGAAACCACGAGACGTTCCTGTAATGAACCAGGTTTTCATTTCGCCTCCCCGGCGGGTCGCGCCGGGCAGTCGGCGGCGGTGCGATCCCGAGCGTAACGCGAGAATCGCTTGCATCGACCAACGGATTCGGCCGGTTACGACCTGGTCATCTATTGCTCTTTGCCCGGTCCCGCTGTCCGGAAGTTAGACAGATGTTGCCGTCCGGAATCGGTGCAGTGCCAACCGGGCGCAGTCGGCGATTATAAGGACACACCAGCCGATCATGGCCGGTGCCAGATGGTCCAACTGCCAGCTCCCGATTGTCCGACCAGAGGGCCGGGAGCGTCGGGCGGACTAATTTGGGCCAGCGTTGAGCATCTGTAGCCATTGGCGTGATGTGCGTTGCGCATCGTGTGTGCTGACAGATTTCGTGAGGGCGGTCTGATCGACGGCTCACCACCAATCCCGCAGAAGGAGCCGCAAGCAAAATGTTCTGCCCCGCCTGCGGTACTTCAGCCACCACGGACGATCGGTTCTGTCGGAGTTGCGGCAAACCACTGCCGCCGAGCTTGGAGGGTGTCGGCGAGGGTCCCCCTGCCGCCGCCGATTTCTCGTCTTCTCCCCCCGCCACCTGTCGTCCCACCGCCACCTGTCCCTCCTCCACCGCCTGCTGCGCCCTGGCCTGCTCCGCATCCAATGGGTGGTCCGTCCGGTGTGGCGCCAGAAGTTCCCGATCAAGCGGCTCCACAGTCGCCCTTTGGAGCTCCTCCCCCCACCCCGCATATCCACCGCCAGTTCCTCCATTCCAAGCTGTTGCGCCGGGAGGTCGGCTTTCGTCATTCGGTGCGCCCCTGGCTCGCTGGTGGCAACGCGTCGGGTCCTTGGTGCTCGACTACTTGATCGTGGTGATCCCTTTGGCCATCGTCAACGCCATCGCGAACGCCGCATTCGGAACTGTCCACATAGTGAAACTGCTCAACGGCACGTACGGAACGCAACGTTCCATCCAGGGTCCGGCGCACGTCATCATTCTGATTGCGACCGCGGCCATCGCGGGTCTGTACTTCTCCATTTTGAACGGCACCCGCAACGGCCAAACCGTGGGAAACCGAGCGCCCGGCATCGCCGTGCGCGACGCCACGACGGGCGAGGCAATCGGGTTCAAGCGGGGGCTTCTGCGTTGGTTCATTCGCTTCGTGCTCTACCTGGCGTTGTTCCTGCCCGGCCTCTTGAACGACCTCTTTCCCCTTTGGGACAATCGCAGTCAGACCCTTGCTGACAAGGCAGCACACTCCGTGGTCATTCGGCTGAAGTAGCGGTGGCCACCAAGCAGCTGTGCCGACGTTGTGGCGGAGAGCTACTCGATTCGAGTGCCTTTTGTGGAAAGTGCGGCACACGCCAAGTTCCTTTGACGAATCTCTGGAACACCAACGAGCCGCTGCCGGGGAGTCCTCCCGGTTGGTTCGGTGACCCATTCCGTCGTCAGGCCTACCGATACTGGAGCGGCGAGATTTGGACCGAATATGTCTATTCGGCGGCGGGCTCCTATGGCCGCGACGTCCTTTCTTTTGATACTCAAAATGAGCTTCGCCTACCCGACGGGGCTTGGCAGGCGTCTTTCGGCTCCCTTGTCGTTTCAATCGGGGGATTGGCGGTCGCATTCGGTCTTTCCTTTCTCTTCGTGCTCCCCCTGCTGCTCTTGGGACATCCGGGCGGCAATCTGGCCCTGCTCGTGGTCTCAGAGGCTGGGCTTTGGTCAGGACTCTTCGGCACCTGCGTCCTCACGAGTCGTCGCTACGGCACCGGCAGAGTTCGCGCTGACTTCAGACTCAGATTTCGTTGGATCGACCTTCTGATCGGCTTCGGCGGAGCCATTGTGGCGCGCTGCTTCGCCGCATTAGTGCTCGTCCCGTTTATCCACGTCTTGCGAACCGCCGGCAACCCTGACCACTCACTTGACTCGGTGACACAGCTGGGCGCGACCGGATGGACCGTGCTCATTCTTCTCAGTTGTGTCGGTGCACCACTCTTCGAGGAGTTGTTCTTCCGCGGGCTCCTCCAGGGTCAGCTGGTTGAGCGATTCGGTGTCGGGATTGCCATTCCCATTACCGCCGTCTTCTTCGGTGCCGCTCACATTGCAAATGATCCAGGGATCGCCGGGCTCCTCCTTGCCCTCAGCGTCGGTGCGGGCGGGGTCGTGCTGGGTGTCGTACGCCATCTGACCGGCCGACTCGGCTCGTCCATCGCAACCCATGCGTTCTTTAATATTGCGGCGGTTGTGGCGCTGGCCTTTGTCGGATCAAGATGACCTCGCGTTCGGTGAGGTTCGCGGCCCCGCTGGTTGAGCACGAAACCTCCCAGCCGGGTGGTCAGCCCTCAACCCATTTCTCGACGGGGTAGCGAGGCGAGGAAGGTAGAACAGAAGTGTTTACACATGGGTTACCATGCGGGCACTGGAGTCGCGTGTCAGGGGAATCCCATGTTCTCTACCATCGTCGTGGGAACCGACGGTTCCGCCACCGCCGCGCTGGCGGTCGCACAGGCTGTGCAACTGGCGCGCCGGAGTGGTGCCACGCTGCACCTCGTGGCCGCCTTCCAGATGCCGGCGGCGCGGTTCGGCGACCCCTGTCCGGCGCCCCGATTGGTCAGTTCACGACCAGCGAAGAGCAAATGAGCGCAGCGGAGGAGATGCTCGAATTGGTGGCCGACGAGTTCCCTGACCTCGACATCGAATTACACGCCAAGGCGGGAGTCCCGGCTGCGGTCATAGTCGGGCACGCGGAGGCGGTCGGGGCAGACCTCATTGTTGTCGGCAGCAAGGGCATGCAGGGCGCCCGGAGGATCATCGGCTCCGTCCCGAACAGCGTGGCCCACAGCGCCAGTTGTCACGTGCTGATCACCAAGACCCGCTGACGCGCGTGCAGAGAACAAATCCCGAGGTCAGACTCGCCGAGCGAGGTCCGGAACGATATGGTCCACCGGTACGCACCTGGAAGGAGAAGAGAATGTTCGAGACGGTGGTTGTAGGGGCCGATGACTCCAGCACGGCCCGCGAAGCGGTGATGGTGGCCGCCGAAATCGCCCAACTCCACGGCGGCACGCTCCACATCGTTACGGCATACGATCCGAAATCAATCCAGGTTCAAGAGCTGCCGGAGGAGTTCCGGTATTCGAGATTGACAAGCCCAGCCGACATGCTGCTCGAAGGCCTCTCCCGGATTGTCGAGCAGCGAGGGCTCAAGCCCGAGGTCCATGCCTCGACGGGGAGCCCCGCCGAGGCGATCGTACGGGTCGCCGAACAGGAAAAGGCAGACCTAGTGGTGGTGGGCAACAAAGGCATGAAGGGAGTCCGGCGTGTCTTGGGCAGCGTGCCGAACTCCGTTGCCCACGGCGCACCATGCTCGGTACTCATCGTCGACACCAACTCGGGGGCGTAAATCCCAACTGGCGGCGGTGCCCCGTGAGGCCCAATTCCCTGATCGGTTAGACGCAAGGCCCGCTACCCACGCCTTCGCCGAGGCCGCAGTGCGTGCAACTTATGGTCGCGACTGGGCGTTGATGGCCTAAGACGTCATGCGGACATCCGGTCGCTCGTCCTGGTCGGCCACACCTGGAAGGGCACGTGTTCGCGCTGATCGTGTCCCTCGTGCTGTCCCTGGTGATCCCGCCCGGGGGACGATCCGGTCCACCGACGGAGAGCGCTGCAACAGGGTAGGCGTTGTCGTGCAGCTGGGCCTCCCATCGTCAGGGAAGTCGAAGACGGAGCGAGGCTGACGCCAGGCCGAGCCATCGCCAGAGGCCCGAGCCATCGCTGGAGGAAGGAAACCTGTGCACCATGTCCAGCGGAGAGTTTGAGCGCCCAAGCGGCGGTCCCCGACGAGCCCATGGTCACGTGCATGTCCCATGATCAACTTATGCCCCATTCATGACCTTCCGAACCCCGAAACTTGGCGGCGTCCCCACCATCCGCCGGCCCGTCCACCGACGCGATCCACCCCCGGCCGGGAGTGGGCGGCCTCGACCGCTGACCCGTAATCGCATTGGCCCTAGCCTCCGCGGGTCAAGGCTGCTATTTTGCGTCCTATGAGGCGGAACTTGCGTTGCAAAATCAGGGTCGGGCGTGGCGGGTCTCGTGGTGGGGACCGCCGCTCTCATCGGGATATCGGCCGTACCGGCAGTGGCGGGTGGTGCTCCGGTCAATCTGATACAGAACGGGAACTTCGTCCCCACCACTGCGACGACGTCCTACCTGGTTGTGTCGGCCGGCGACTCGACGACCATCCCCGACTGGACGGTGGTCACCCCGTCGATCTATGGCTCCAGCGGCGGCAGCGTGGATGTGACGTCAGACACCTACTGGAATGACTACAACAACCAAGCCGGGGGCTACTCGATCGACCTCGCCGGCACCACGTACCTTCCCGGGAGGGCTCTACCAGGATGTGACGACCACTCCCGGCGTCGAGTACTCGCTGTCCTTCTGGTCGGCGGTCAACGGTGACGAGAGCCCCGGGCAACACCCACACGATGGGCGTCTCGGTGAACGGTTCGCCGGTGGACACGGTGACAGCGGTCGGCGTCGGCCGGCCGCTGCAATGGGTGCAGAACACGGTCACCTTCACCGCATCCTCGGCCACAAGCCAGATTGAGTTCGACGACACCACACCGAGCGACCAGATTCAGGGACCCACCCTCGACAACGTGTCGCTCACGGCCGTGCCCGACGTCGTCATCGGGGAGCCCCGAAACCATCGCACCACAGGTGACCGGCAAGCAGTTCACCGTGCCCGTGGCGACGTTCACCGACTCGGACACCGACGCCGCGCCGCCGCAGCTCTCCGCCACCATTGACTGGGGCGATGGCACCACCCCCCTTCCCGCCGGCGTTATCACGGGGTCCAACGGCAGCTACACGGTCACCGGTACGCACACCTACGCGGCAAACGGCACCTACGGGCCGGTCGTCGTCACCATCTCCGACACCTACGCCAGCACGACCGCCACAGTCATGGACAACAGTGTCCAGGTGGCCAACGCCGTGACGTCCTGCAGCGGGGCCTGCACCACCACGGTCCAGCCGACCAGCCAGAACCCCGTTAACGCGCAGGTCTCGACCACGGGCTCGGGCTACGTGCTCCTCTCGACCTTCCCGAACTCGGGCCCGTCGGCCTTCTCGTGCGGTGACGGCTTCCGGCACGCACCGAGCGACGTGCAAGAGTCGAACACTTTCACCACGGGGACCATCACCGCGACGGAAGTCTTCCCGGCCAACGCGGGGACCAAGGGATCGGGTCTCGAGGGCCTGTTGTTCTGGGTCTGCTTCAAGAGCAGCGTTCCCTTTAAGAATCTCACCGGCCAGTCGGTGACGACGGGCCTGCTGCCGCTGTGCAATCCCTTCAAGCCCGGGCCAGGGCCCTGCGTCGATTACATCCTGCCCACCTCGGGTGGGAACATCACGGAGCAGATCACCTACCCGGCTGCTGACCCGATCTACCGATGACGCCCGGAGCGGGGTCAGTCCGTAGCCCGGGGTACTCCGGAGTCAGCGGTACGCCGGCCGCCCTGTTATGACCGTCGCGTGAACCCAGCCGAGAGGTGTCCTCGGCCGGGTTCACGTCGGCTCCGGGCCATAGGCTGGTGATCGTGACGCCCGGGTCCGCTCCCGGAGCCGCCGCCCAGGCCCATCCGACCGATTCCGTAGCCGGACCGACCGCGGATCTTTTCGTTCCATATCTGCCCCGGCTGGTGGTGGACTGGCAAGCCACCACGCCCGAGCTACGGCACCGGTCGGTCGAGGGCAGCCTCGTCTTCGTCGACATCTCGGGTTTCACGAAGCTCTCCGAAGGATTGTCCAAACAGGGCAAGATCGGAGCCGAGGAGCTCGCTGCCATCATCAACGAGTGCTTCGTGGGCCTGCTGGCCCTCGCCTACGCCGACGGGGCGCAACTGCTGAAGTTTGGGGGGGACGCACTCCTCCTTCTCTTCACGGGGTCCGATCACGAGTCGCGGGCCTGTCGGGCGGCCTTCGCCATGCGGCGGCATCTCAGGACCGCTGGCAGGTTGAACGTCCTCGGGCAGCTCGTGAGCCTGCGGATGTCAATCGGGATTCACAGCGGCCGCTTCGACATGTTCCTCGTCGGAGCGTCACATCGCGAGCTCGTCGTCGCCGGGCCCGCAGTCAGCACAGTGGTGTCCATGGAGTCCACTGCGACTGCGGGACAGGTCCTCATCAGCCAGCGCACCGCTGACGCTCTCCGCCCGTCGGACCTGGGGGAGGCCCGCGGCGATGGGCTGCTCCTACGCCGTGCCCCGACCGCAGCCCGCTCGGTGGCCGCCTACGAACCGGTCCTCGCCGCGGGAGACCCGTCGCAGTGCGTCCCGACCGCCATACGCAGCTCCGTTCACGAGGCGAACCGAGAGCCGGAGCACCGGCGCGTGACGGTGGCCTTCGTGCACTTTGACGGCACGGACGCCATGCTCCAATCCTCCGGCCCAGACGCCGTGACCGAATATCTCCATAGGCTCGTTACCGACGTGCAGGACGCGGTCGACCAACGCGCCGTTACGTTCATCGGCACTGACGTCGACCACGACGGGGGAAAGATCATCCTCGTCGCGGGAGCACCGTCGGCCACGGGGGAGGACGAGCATCACATGCTGCTGGCGCTGCGCCAGGTCATGGATCAGGAGCGCCACCCCGCTCTACGGGTGGGGGTCAACACCGGCCGCGTGTTCGCCGCCGACATCGGGCCGCCGTACCGGCGGACGTTCACCGTCATGGGGGACACGGTGAACCTGGCGGCGCGTCTCATGGCCAAGGCGTCCCCGGGCAGCATTCTGGCGGCACCAGTGGTGCTCAGCCGGTCCGGTTCCGAGTTCGACGTCAGCAACGTTGCCCCATTCTTCGTGAAGGGGAAGGCGAAGGCGGTCCGGGCCGTGGAGGTGGGTCGACGGATGGGCTCGCGGTCGCTGGATGCGAACGACCAGCTGCCTTTGGTCGGGCGCGTGCACGAGCTGGGTGTGTGGCGCGCCATGGTGGACGCCGCCCTGCGCGGATCCGGCTCGGCGGTCGAGGTCGTCGGCGAGCCGGGACTGGGCAAGTCGCGGCTCGTGGAGGAGTTCCAGCGCGAGGCGGCGACCATGAGGATCGTGGCGACCAACTGTGAGTACTACAAGTCGGCCATCCCCTACGGAGCGCTCCGGGGACTGGTTAGGGAACTACTCGGCATCGATGACAACAGTGACGACGCAGAGGCGCGGCAGCGGCTCGCTGCTATTTTGGCTGCGAACCATCTCCTGCAATGGGCACCGTTGATCGGAACCGTCGCCGACGTCGCCATGCCCGAAACACCGGAGACGGCAGAGCTCGACCCCGAATTCCGGGCCCAACAGTTGGGGCAGGTCATGACACAGCTCCTCGGCGAACTGGTGGACCGACCCACCCTCTTCGTGATCGAGGACACCCATTGGATGGACGAGGCATCGGCGGATCTGTTGCACTACCTGACCGCTGGCATCGCATGGACACCCTGTCTGTTCTGCTACACCGGACGCGACGTGGAATCGGGCTTCGTGGCCCGGGAGCCGGATGTTTCCCGCATGAAGCTCGTACCCCTGGACGGGGCCGCTGCCACTGAGCTCATCGAGATAGCCATGAGTACCACGCCGCTCTCGGCACAGAAGGCCGCCGTCCTGGCGGAGCGCTCGGGCGGTAATCCGCTCTTCTTGCGTGAGCTCCTCGCCGAGGCGCACGAAGGCGGGGACCTCGACTCGCTCCCCGACTCGGTGGAAGCCGTCATCGCGGCGCGCATCGACCGCCTGTCGACGGCGGACCGCCACTTCCTGCGCCGGGTGTCCGTGCTCGGTCGCTCAGCACCGCGAGAGCTCCTCGGAGCCGTCCTCGAGGCCGTCCCGGGCTCTGCCGACGATCTCTGGCACAGGCTGACCGAATTCATCGCCCCCGACGAGCAGGGGAACCTCGTTTTTCGCCATGCCTTGTTGCGTGACGGCGCTTACGACGGGCTCTCCTACCGGCTGCGCCGCGAGCTGCACGGGCGGGTGGCCGATTCCCTCCTCATGGCCGCTGGAAACCAGCCCGAAGAGTGGGCGGAGTCCCTGTCGCTGCATTACCTGCACGCCCAGCGTTTCGAGGAGGCATGGCAATACTCGCTGAAGGCAGCCGAACGCGCCGGCGCAGTGTACGCGAACTTCGAAGCGTCGGAATTCTTCGAGCGAGCGCTGCTGGCGGCCCGGCGGCTCACGACGGTGAGTGTGCGGGAGTTGGCAGATGTGCACGAAGCGCTCGCCGACGCCCGCCACCGCAGCGGTGACTACGCGGGGGCAGTGCAGGCGTACCGCGCTGCCCGACGGTTGACGAGAGACGATCCGCTGGCCCAGGCGCGCCAGATGCTCAAGCTGGCCCAGGTGCAAGGGTGGCTCGACCGTTACAGCAACGCCTTGCGTTGGATCACGCGTGCCCTGCGGATTCTCGACGGCGCCGAGGACCCGGAGGCCCAGCGGCAGCGAGCCCAGCTGCTCTCGTGGTATGCCCGGTTCTGCCAACAACAAGGGCATCACGAGCGCGCCATCTCCTGGTGCCGTCGTGCCATACCCCAGGCTGAGCTCGCCGACGAGAAGGACGCACTGACTAACGCGCTCGGCGTGCTCGATTGGGCCCAGATGGACCTCGGCCGACTCGAGAGCCCCACGAACTGGAAGCGCGGGCTCGTCCTCAGCGAGGAGATCGGCGACCTGCAGGGGCAGGCGACGATGCTGAATTCCCTTGGCATGTTCGCCTACTTCCAGGGTCGATGGAACGAGGCGCTCGAGCTCTACGGGCAGGCGCAAGAGAAGGCACGCCGCGTCGGGAACCTGGTGCAGCTCGCCTCCTACGAGAACAATGTCGCCGAGATCGCCCTCGACCAGGGGCGGATCGAAGAGGCCGAACACCTGTTCAAATCGGTGTCCCGGACCCTGCGCGCCGCCGGCTATCGGGCGGGCGCCGCCTACGTGAGCTGCAACCTGGGGAGATGTGCGGCCGAATCGGGTCGATTCGAGGAGGCGATGCTGCGCTTCAAAGAAGCGCAGCTCGAGGCGGAGCTGATCGGTGGTCACGCCGAAATGGTCGAGATCGGGTCGCGCTGGGCCGAGGCCGAGTTGCTGGCGGGCAACGTGGATGCTGCCTTGGCCCGAGCCGAAGCCCAGATCGAGCGTGTCCGTTCGATGGGTGGTGGACACCAGATGGCACTGCTCCATCGGGTGCGCGCGGTTGCACTGACCCTCTCGGGAAAGCTCGAGGCGGCTCGCCAGGCCTTCGAGGAAAGCTTGGAGGCAGCGCGAGCGCGCCACATGGACTTCGAGCTGGCAATGACCCTCAAAGCCGTCGCTGAGTTGGGGATCGAATGCGGCGAAGCACCCGATGTCGCCGCCGCCGAAAGCCGGCGGATCCTCGAGACGCTCGGCGTGCGGAGTTCCCCTGATCTGCTGGTAACGGCGACGGGAAGAGGTTGACCGAGGCCGGACTCCCCACCCTGGTCTGATGAGTCGTCGCAGATATGCCGAAGATCTGGATGGATGTCGGTGACGTCGCTATCGCCGAGGACCGTGACTAGTTGTGACGGCGCGGGGGATTGGGTCACAATGACCACCGTGGCGCCGGCACAAGGTGACGGGACCCGTTCAGGGTGGCCCCGTCGAGCCGCGTCGGCCGATCTGGCGGGCTGAAGCCGGTGGCGCCTCTCCGAATCCTCTTCGGCAACCGGTCGATCGCCTCATTGGTCGTGGCGTTTGCGGGTGTGACGGTCGCCGAGTGGGGGTACGTGACTGCTCTGGCAGTCGAGGCGTACCGGCGAGACGGAGCCATCGCGGTCGGGCTGATTGGCCTACGACTCTTCTTTGCGGCAATCGGAAGTATTGCCACAGTCTCGTTTGTCCACCGACGGCCAGGTGGTCGACTATTGACGCAGATTGCCGTGGTCCGGGCTGTGCTGGTAGCCGCCAGCGCCGTCCTGGCTGCCGCGGGATCTCCGCTCGCACCCCTGCTGATCCTCGTGACTCTGGATGCGATCGTATCCGCTCCCTACCGACCCGCTCAATCTGCATTACTTCCAACGCTGGCCCGAAACCCAACCGAACTGGCCGCATCAGCAGCCGGTCTGAGTACCGTAAAAACGCTCAGCCAAGCCCTCGGGGCAGTCATGGGAGGCTTTCTCCTTGAGGTGATCAGCCCCGAATATGTCTTCGCTGGCGCTGCGGTCATCTTTCTGGGGGCGGCGGCCGTCAATCTGCAACTCCCGCGTCCCCGAGCCCGATCCGTCGAGGCTCAGTATTCGATTGGTATCCGCATGGTCATCCGGGACACTGTTAGGGCAGTCGGCGATTCCCACGTAACCGGCATCCTCGTGGCCAGTGGGTTGCGCACCTTTGTGCGAGGGATGTGGGTGGCCATCGCCGTCATCGCATCGCTCAGGTTTCTGCACGCCGGTAGTGGCGGCGTTGGATTGCTCATGCTCGCGGCTGCTGCCGGCTCGTTAGCCGCGGTTCCGGTATCTGCGAAACTCATCGGCCGGTCCCGAATCGCCAGACCAACTGCTGCGGCCTTGCTCCTCTGCGGCGTCCCGCTGGGAATCATGGCCGGCATACCTGGGATTGGCGTGGCCATAATCCTCATAGCTGCCTGGGGCGTCGGAATGGCGGTGGCTGACGTGGCGACGTCGTCCTTGCTCTTTCGATTGCTCTCCGCTCCGCTCCTGCCGCGGGTCACCGGCGCCATCGAGTCAGCCAAGCTCGCGCTCGAAGGCCTGGGCGCACTTTTGGCGCCCGTTCTTGTGACGACGATCGGTGTGCGCGGAACCCTTCTTGCCGCCGCCCTTCCGCTGCCGATCGTCGTGGTGAGCGGGTGGAGAATGCTGCACCGACTGGATGCGTCGGCAAGTGACAGGACGGGACTGCTCAACTTGCTCCACGGCGTGCCTTGCCTCCAGCCTCTCGACATCGCATCCCTCGAATCCTTGACCGGACGGGTGACGCACATCTCGGTTCCCTCGGGTGTCGAAGTCGTCCGACAAGGGGATCCGGGCGACCTGTTCTACATCGTTGAGTCGGGAACGGCCGACGTGCGCGTCGACGGCTTCGTGGTCGGTCTCTTGGGGCCAGGCGACGGATTCGGCGAAAAGGCCCTCCTGCGCAATGTGGACCGTACCGCCACCGTCAAGTCGAGCGAGCCGATGCATCTGCTGGCCTTGACTCGAAAAGACTTCCTTGCCGCACTGGGCGCGGATGATACTGCTCCGATAGAGACCCTCCTTTCCAATATCGGAAGCGCAGGCCTGACTCGCCGAAGGCAGGTGGAGGTCCTGTCGCGAGTCAGCCTCCTGTCCCATCTCGACTCGAACTCCCTCGGTGCGCTCGCCGACCGAAGTGTGGTGGACAACTGGCCCGGGGGCGCCACCATCGTTCGCAGTGGGGAAGAAGGTGATCGGTTTTTTGTGCTGCTGGAAGGGCGTGCCGAGGTTTTGGTTGGTGCCGCTACGGTTGGCCAGCTCCATCCGGGAGACCAATTCGGCGAGATCGCTCTGCTGCACGAGGTACCCCGACGAGCCGATGTTGCAGCCATCGGACCCGTTGTCACGCTGAGTCTCCATCGTGACGACTTCGTCCCGGCAGTACGGTCACGCATGCTCCTCGGCTGAGAAGGTGGCGACCAACGGGTCACAGAGACAGTCCGTGCGGCAGACATACGCAGCCACGGGGCCATGCCACGGATCATCGACCGCCGCATAGTTCCCGGCCAGACCGCGGTCGGTGCAGGAGAGCCCCTCAACCGCCGATGAAGCTCGTACGGGGGCTGTGGGGACCTCAGCGGGTCGTCAGATCACGTCCTTGGCCACTGTGGTGCTGTTGGGCGTCGTTTCGGATACCGGGAAAATGAATCCGCATTTGGGGCACGGTTCCCCCAGGGTCTTGAGTTCGGCCAGCATGTCGTAGGACTTGTCCTGCAACGTTCCACAGGTCGGGCAGATGCGCAGCAGCCGGGTTCCGACCAATTCGAAGTTCGAGATGATGTCCTCCATGATGGCGCCGTTGGCCGCCCACTCTTTCGCATGCTTGTGATACGTGTCCATGTGCCAATCGTTAACCGCCTCCTTGCTGGCCCACATGGAGACTTCGTTGTACCAGCCGGGCTCGTCGGGATGTTCCCACCACGTCAGGTGGATGAATCCCGGCTTGCTCATCAGGTGATGGCGCACATTGCTGAATACGGTCCTGAACTTGTCGTACGCGTCGGGACTCGAGAACCGGACGCGCTGCATGCTCAGGTAGATAGACATGGGCCTCGCACTGCTTCCTTTCTTTGACGTCACTCGTCCTGATCGCCATGCAGCCAGCGCTCAGACTCTGGTTCCCTCCACCACAACTTGCTTGCCGATACGCCGCCGCACATCGCGGGCGGTATCGCCTTCCACGAGCGACCTCCAGCGGGGCACCTCCCGGGTGACGACCAACACGTTGTCCACCCCGCGGGCCTTGCGCGACTTGGGCGATGGTCTTGGCGTAGCGCCGCGTGGACGCCACCTGCCCCCAGGCTTCGACGCCTGCTCGCTCCAGCCGGTCGATGGCCTTGGCTACTATCGCCCGTTGCTCATCCATCTCCTTTCGGGTGGGCATGAGGCCCGGGCTGGGCAGACCGAATGACGATCCATAGATCCGCGCAATCGTGACGACGGCAACGGGATTTCCCGCGCTCAGCTGTACAGCCTGGCGGATCACCGCGGTGGGAATGGGAACGCCGACCGTGGCGATGAGTACGGCCGATGATTGTGTTGGTTGCGTGTCCCACTTTCCCTTTCCGAAGCGGGCCTTGAACACACGCGGGCTGCGGTCCCGCAGTGCGCCTTGGGTGATCATCGCTATTTCCCTCAGCCTGCGTCAGGAGTAGAGCCGGGGACGTGACCGATTCCAGCCGCTTCCATGTCGATGGCGTCCATGTGTGCGGGGTCCAAGACGTGGGGAGGCTTCATATCGCCGAGGTCGACACCGCCGGGAGAACCCACCACGATCGGCAGGCGGCTCAAGGGCGCTACCCCATCTCGCTTGTCGGTCATTCTCCGCCACAGATGCAGGGGCACATAAATCGCGACCACGGCGAAGCCGATGAGATAGAGCGTGTGCCCCTGGCCCGGGCCGACCACAATGTCCGGCGATCCCCAGCCTCCGACGAAGTAGACGAAGGTCAGGAACGCTGCCATGGCCAGGGCGATGAATCGGACGTAGCCAGGCAGGCGGAAGGGACTGACCTTTTCGGGCTGGAACTGGCGGACCACGAAATATCCGAAGAGCGCAGACACAATGGCAATGAGATACCCAACGTTGGAGAAGATGTAGATACGCACGGGCGACCCGAAGAGGCCCACCACGAGGGCACACGCCAGGTTGAACAACATCGCGTGATCGGGAGAGTGGTGCTTGTTCTGGTGGGCGAAGAACTTCGGGATGAGACGATCCTCCGAGGCCTGAAAGAGCGTGCGCCCGCATCCCATAATGGCATTCAGCACCGACAACATGAGGGCGCCGATGAGCGGGATGCCGATCAGATACTTGACCCAGCCACCTGAGCCGAAGATGTGATCAGCGAAGTTGGTGTACTCGGTCAACGGGTCAGCGGTCTTGAGGGCCGTCCCCAGCACGGCCACGAAGACGATGGCGGTGGCAGCGTAGATGAACAACCCGTAGAGGCCTTCTGCTGTCATGGCGATTTTGGCGTCTCGGCTTGGATCACGGCATTCGGCCACGTAGCAGGCGGCTCCTTCCACACCGATGCCGTTCCAACTCATGACGAAGAGCCAGCTCATCAAGAAGGTGAAGCCGGCGATTTTGGGATCGGCGTAGTGGAAGCCCGAAACGTTGGACCAGTGGAAGCTACTGGGCTTGAACACAGGGAGAATGACCAGAAGGGTGATCGGTACCATTGAGACGATCCCGAGCACAGTGGCGAAGCCCGTGCCGAGCCGGACTCCCAGGTAACACGGAATGAACAGAAGCACCAGCCCGACGAGGGTGATGATTAGTACTCCGATGCCCTCCGGCGAGCCCAGGCCACCGAGCGGATCGACCAGCTTTCCGAGGGGCACGTGGAACAGGGTGGCGATGTAGCTGGAGGCCAGGATCATGTTGATCGGTGCCACGGGAAACCACCCCAGCCAGTAACTCCACCCGGCAACACCTCCGATGTGACGTGCGGTGGACTCCCCGAGTGGCCGGAAGGCCTCGTAGGCGTAGGACGGCGTTCCTCCGGTGCGATGCGGCCAAAGGGCCGCCAGCTCCCCCATGGTCAGGCAGACGACCAATGCAATTATCTGTATGCCGATGAGGGCCGGAATGGCAGCCGCACCCATCGCCTGTACGGCGAAGGGCGTGATGCCGGTGACCAAGATGACGCCCGCCAGGCCCATGACGAAGGCGCCACGCCAGTTGATGCTCCGCTCGAGAGATGTCGCTATTTCTCCGGGTGGCGCTCCCGTGAGGCTGGAATCGGTGCTCATCGCGTTATCTCCTTGAAGCGGTTGTCGGTATGGGGCCTGCGCTTGCGGTCATCGGCTGTACGTGCTGACTAAACGAATGGGGATGGTGGTCAAATGGCGCTCAGGTAACGCTCGAGTTCCCAAGGGGTGACCTCAGAGTGGGACGACCGCACTTCGGCGCGCTTGGTCGCCACGAAGTAGTCGACATAGTCGCCATCGGGGGTCTTGCCCAAACCCTCTCTCAGGGCAGAGTCGGCTTCCAAGTGTTCGAGCGCATGCCAGAGCGTCATGGGCATTGACACCAGCCCCCGCTCGGCCGCCTCCGCCTCGGAGAGTGCGAGGAGGTTCAAGTCGCAGGGATCGCCGGGGTTTACTTCTCGCGCCATGCCGTCGAGGCCGGCGGCCACGATTGCGCTGATGGTCAGGTAAGGGTTCGCTGCACCGTCGATGCAACGATCCTCGACACGGCCCGGGTCCGGCACCCGTAACATGTGCGTTCGATCGTTGCCGCCATAGGTCGCGAAGACCGGTGACCACGCCGCACCCGAATCGGGCGCCACACTGGCCAGCCTCTTGTACGAGTTCACCGTCGGGCAGGCCACCGCCGCGAGCGCCTGGGCATGCTCGAGCAGCCCCCCGACGAAGGAATAGCCCATGTTCGACATTCCGAGCCCACGACCGTCAGCGGGGTCGGCAAAGAGTTCGCTGCCGTCGTCGCCCCACATGCTGAGATGCATGTGCAGCCCGTTGCCCGTCAGATTGGAGAACGGCTTTGGCATGAACGTGGCCAGCATGCCGGCCTCGGCCGCCAGCGAGTGGATCATGTAACGAAACACGATGACCCGATCAGCAGTCGTCATGGCATCGGCGTACTTGAAATTCTGCTCGAACTGGCCGTTGGCGTCTTCATGGTCGTTGGCGTAGTTGGCCCACCCGAGCGTGTTCATGTGGCGGGACACCGTGGTGAGGTGGTCGTACATCCGGGTCAGGGCGCGGGCGTCGTAGCAGGGTGTCTTGGCTTGGTCCATCGGATCGGCCACCTCAATGCCCCCTGAGGCAGAGCGGCGAACGAGGAAGTATTCAGCCTCTGCGCCCACCTTCAGGTTGAGGCCCGCGGCGGCCAATCGCTCGAGCTGCTTTCGGAGGATCACTCGCGGCGCGAACGGCCACGGCTCCCCCAGCACATAGGGATCGCATTGCACGATGCCCAGTCCCGGACGCCACGGAGCGGGCATGTAGGAGCTGAGGTCCGGCATGGCAAGCAGGTCAGGGGACGAAGGGGATTGGCCCATGGGGCCGGCGGCAAATCCGGCGAAGCCGGCTCCGTCGGTCATCAGTCCGTCAATGGCGGAGACCGGAACCATTTTGGCGCACGGCTTGCCGTGCATGTCGACGAACATGGCGAAGAGGAATTCCACCCCGTCCCTCTCGGTGGCGGCCTTCAGTTCCTCTGTCGTGGTGATCGGTACGCTGGAAGAACCCATCATGCTCACCGCGTCCTCGCTGTCGTCCGCTACCTACTCCTAAGTCAACGATGTTGCCTGATGGGAAACAGCCCTTGGTTTCCTCACTGTTGCGAAATGTTGCCCCTCTGTTAACAACTGTCAGATTGCCCGCATACCGCTCGGCGGACTGGTTTACTGAGAGTGAACCGAGTTTCTTGACAGTCGGCATCGATGCGCCATAATTGTGTCGGCGTCGGCAACACCACTCATGTCGCGTGCGGCGGCGCCAGAAAGGAAAGGCTGGCTGTGAGCGAAGTGGTCTCAGAACGCACGACTGTGCACCGCTACGCCCACCGTGCGGCCTATGACCGCCCGACCATCGACGGCATTTTGGACGAAGGCATTGTCTGCCATGTGGGCCTACAGACCGACAAGGGATTCCCGGTCGTCATACCTCTGGCCTATGGACGAGTCGGAGATGTCGTGTACCTACACGGCTCGGCGGCCAGCCGGCTCTTCCGGGGGGCTCGCGCCCCAGCCGTCGAGATCTGCATGACCGTGACCTTCGTGGACGGACTGGTGGTCGCCCGCTCCACGTACAACACCGATATCAACTACCGCTCCGTGGTGATCATCGGGGAGGCGTCCGAGGTCAGGGACCTCGAGGAGAAGCGCATCGGCCTGGCCGCTCTGGTGGAGCACATCATTCCAGGGCGCACTGTTGACGCGCGTCCACCGACCGAGAAGGAGCTCCGCAGCACCATGTTGCTCAAGCTGCCTCTTGCCGAGTCTTCGGCGAAGATTCGCACCGGTTGGCCCTCCGACGAGGAGGAGGACTACGACCTGTCGATATGGGCCGGGGTCATCCCCTTCGCACAGCAGATACTCCCTCCCCTGGCCGACCCGGATCTGCGGTTCGAACTGGGCGTCCCGGACTACGTGGAGCACTACGCGCGCTCCACGGGGTCGACGACTACCCCAGGAGTGAACTGATGCCGATGCCCTCCTCCGGTCGCTGGACGCTCATCGCGTCGACGAGACCGTGAGCGGCGGATTGAAAGCGGGTACACCATGTGCGGAGTGATCGGACTTCTGATACGGGATCGGGCCCTCGAGCCGCGACTCGGTTCGATGCTGGTCACCATGATCGAAGCACTCGACGAACGCGGCCCGGACTCGTCGGGCATCGCGGTGTACGCCGACCATGAGGGCGACGACGGTTCGAACAGAGGTTGGGTGAACGTGTCACTCGGGAGCGACGAGCCCCTTGACTGGGATGGGGTCGCCGCCGCAATGACGGACCGTTTCGCGGAGAGCGTGAGGCCCCATCGCTTCGGCAGCGGGCTTGTGCTCGAGATACCGGGGGAGCAAGAAGGTGCGCTCACCTCGTTTCTTTCCGAGGCCGTTCCCGAGGTGCGGGTACTGGCCACCGGGCTGAACCTGCGTGTGCTGAAGGACACCGGCCGGCCTACCGAGACCTGCACCCGTTACGCCGTCGCCGGCTGGGAGGGATACCTCGCCGTGGCCCACACCCGCATGGCGACGGAGTCAGCTGTTACCGTCCTGCATTCGCACCCCTTCGTCCCTTCGAGGGACCTCTGCGTCGTCCACAACGGGTCCTTCTCGAACTACGCCACGGTTCGACGCTTCCTCATGGCGGCCGGAGTGCGGTTCGATTCGGATAACGACTCGGAGGTCGCCGCCCGGTACCTCGCCCACCGCCTCGCCCAGGGGGACGACCTCGAAGAGGCCACCCGCTGGGTGATGAAGGAGATGGACGGGTTTTTCACCCTCGTGATCTCGACGGCCAACGAGCTCTCCGTCGTCAGGGACGCCTTCGCCTGCAAACCCGCCGTCATAGCCGAGACCGACGGCTATGTCGCCGTGGCCTCGGAGTACCGGGCCCTGGCCGAACTCCCGGGTATCTCCAGCGCCACGGTCTTCGAACCCCGTCCCGAGGAGGTCTACACATGGAGTCGCTGAACTGCGAGAGCCTGGGCACGAGGGGGGTCAACCAGCGCCTTCGCGCCCTTGCCGACGGCGGCCGCGCGCGCCTCGTGCAACCTCGGGGACGGCACAACCTGGCCGTTGGCCTGTACTCACAGATCTCGATCGAGATCGCCGGCAACGCCGGCTACTTCGTCGGCGGACTTTGCGGCAACCGGGACGGCACCGGACCCGACATCGTCGTCGACGGGTTCGTGGGGTGGTCGGTGGGCGAGAACCTGATGGGAGGATCAATCCGCGTGCATGGCAGCGCATCACAGAGCGCTGGTGCGAGCGCGCGGGGCGGAACGATCGTGATTGAGGGGGACGCATCGCTGCGTGCCGGCATCTCCCTCAAGGGCGCCTCGCTGGCCATCGGCGGTGACGCCGGGGCGATGTCCGGCTTCATGGCTCAGTCCGGTGTCATTCTCATCGGCGGCAACGCCGGGCACGGACTGGGTGACTCGCTCTATGAAGCGGTCATTTACGTCGCCGGGGCCATCGACTCACTCGGATCGGACGCCGTGATCACCGAACTATCCGACGAGGACGTGCTGACGGTTAAGGAACTCGTCTCGGAGACCGGTTTTGACCACATCGACCCGACGCGCGTGACCAAGGTGACTTCGGCCCGCCAGCTCTACCACTTCTCGACGCACAACCACGGCGCCTACTGATGGCGTCGTTCGAAGACCAGGCTAACCAGAACTTTCCGCCCGAGGTCATCGATCGCATTCACCAGATGGCCGAGAGCGGCCAGTACCCGATCCGGGGACTGGGAGCCCGACGGAAGGTGCCGACCTTCGATGACCTCGTCTTCTTGACGGCGTCGGTATCGCGGTACCCACTGGAGGGGTACAGGGAGCGGTGCGAGACCCGTACCGTTCTCGGGTCCCGGCACGGAGCACGGCCCCTCGAGCTCGAAATCCCCATCACCATCGCTGGGATGAGTTTCGGTGCGCTGTCCGCCACGGCAAAAGAAGCGCTGGGACGAGCGGCCAGCGCGGTTGGCACGTCCACCACCACCGGTGACGGTGGCATGACCCCCGAAGAGCGCAAGGCTTCGTCTCTCCTCGTTTACCAGGTTCTCCCCTCGCGTTACGGCTTCGATCCGTCGGACCTCCGTCAGGCTGACGCCGTCGAGATCGTCGTCGGACAAGGGGCCAAGCCAGGTGGCGGGGGAATGTTGCTGGGACAGAAGGTGAACGCCCGGGTCGCCGCTATGCGTACACTCCCCGCCGGCATTGACCAGCGATCGGCCAGCCGCCACCCCGACTGGGTCGGCCCCGACGACCTGCGGATAAAGATCGAAGAACTGCGCGAGGCCACCGAGTGGAGCATCCCCATCTTCGTCAAGGTAGGAGCAACCCGCGTCGACCACGACGTCAAGCTTGCCGTCGCCGCCGGCGCAGACGTGATCGTCGTCGACGGAATGCAAGGGGGGACCGCCGCCACGCAGGATGTCTTCATCGAGCATGCGGGCATTCCGACGCTGCCCGCGGTGCGAATGGCCGCCGCAGCGCTCGAAGAGATCGGCATGAGGGGTGAGGTGCAGTTGGTCATATCCGGTGGGATCCGATCGGGGGCCGATGTGGCGAAGGCACTTGCCCTGGGAGCAGATGCTGTCTCCATCGGAGTTGCCGCACTGCTGGCCCTCGGCTGCAACCGGCGCACCTACCGCACACCCAGCGGGGATCTCGTCGATGTCGAGAACGACTACGCCGCCCTTTCGACGTCAGCCGGCCATTGCGCGCATTGCCACACCGGGCGGTGCCCGGTCGGCATCACGACACAGGACCCCGAGCTGGAGTCCCGGCTGACCCTCGAACGCGCCGCCGAGTCCGTCGCGAACTTCCTCCGTGCCACCACCATGGAGGTCACCGCGTTGGCCCGCGCCTGTGGCAAGTCCGACGTCCATCATCTTGAACCCGAAGATCTGGCCGCTCTCACGGTCGAGGCCGCCGCAATGGCGAGGCTGCCCCTGGCTGGCACGGATTGGATCCCCGGGTGGCCGCCCGCAACAGGGCGGTGAGCGCGCCGGAGTCAGCCGAAATCGTCATTGTGGGGGCCGGGGTCACCGGGCTCAGCACTGCCCGGGCGCTGGTTGAGCTGGGCCTGTGCGACGTGCTGGTGTTGGACCGGGCCGCCCTCGGATCCGGGGGGACCGGGAAGTCGAGTGGCATCGTTCGCTGCCATTACGGCATCCGGTCGTTGGCCGCCATGGCCTGGCACGCTTTGCCAATTCTTGAAGGCGCAGCAGAAATACTCGGGGCCGAGTCCGGATATCGGAAGACCGGGTACCTCGTCGGGGTGGGACCGCAGAATATTGGCTCCCTGCGCGCCAACGTCGCCATGCACCGCGGCATCGGAATCGATGTGGAGCTGGTCGGACACGACGCAGCGCAGGAGATGTGGCCAATGGCCGATCTCAGCGACTTCGCAGAGTTCGCATATGAACCCAGAGGCGGGTACGGCGACGGCCATCAGACTGCACTCGCCTTTGCCATGGCTGCAAGGAGGGGTGGTGCGCAGGTGCACCAGAACAGCGCCGTCGTTGCGCTGGAGACGCATAAGGAGCAGGTGACGGGAGTGCGCCTCCAAAACGGAGAGCGTGTGGCGACCAGACAGATCGTCCTGGCCGCTGGGCCGTGGTCCGTCGCTCTGGCTGCCGGAGTGGGGGTGGATCTCCCCATTCGTTCACAGCGCGCACAAATTCTCCTGGTTGATCCCGGTCAGCCAATCGAAAACCTGCCGGTCTTCTCCGATCTGGTCTCGTTGCAGTACGTGCGCATGGAGGGGACATCGTCGATCCTCGTGGGCGACAGCGACCACTCGGCTCCAGAGTGGTCCGATCCGGACGACCTACCGGGAACGGGCGGGCGACGAGGAGCTGACCCAGATGATCCCGAAATTCGAGCACCGCTTTCCCGGCTTGGACCGGGCGCGCCTGTCGTCGTCGTATGCGGGGTGTTACGACGTCACGCCCGACTACAACCCGGTCATCTCTCCCTCACCCGTCGAGGGACTGTGGATCTGCGCCGGATTCTCAGGACACGGCTACAAGATCTCCCCCTCGGTTGGCGAACTCATGGCCGATCTCATCGCCGTGGGCGAGAGTCGTCACTCCGAGATCGATCATCACGATTTCCGGTGGGATCGGTTTGCCACCGATGACCTTCTGGTCAGCCCTCACCCCTACGTCGGCGCAGGGCAAATGCGCTAATCGACCCAACCTCCCAGGACCATCAGGCCGGTGGGCATATATTGATCGGTCGTGGCCAGTCGACAGGGAGTGCGCGCCGCAGACCTTCAGGCACTCGAAGCGAAGAAGTCCGCTTCGTCCAAACGGGCGCGAGCAACGACCACAAAAGCGGCTCTCGTCCCGCGAGGCACCAAGAAAAGTGCGGCCAATCTCACCCCTTCGCGGACCACCAAGGCCAAGTCGAACGTGGTGGCCATTGAAAGTGGAGCCGACAGCTCCGACGGCGTGATCGGGCAGCTGGGCCAGGTCATTGCCAACCACGTGCGCAGTCGCCGCTTGGAGATCGGGCTTACGGTCGGACAGCTGGCCGAACGGACCGGGATCTCCAAGGGGATGCTCTCCAAGATTGAGAATGCGCAGACATCCCCGAGCTTGTCGACGCTCGAGCGCCTCTCGTCGGCACTCGACATGCCGGTGACGTCTCTGTTCCGGGGCTTGGCCGAAGAGCGAGACGCCGTCTTCGTCAAGGCGGGCAGTGGACCGGAGATCGTCCGTAAGGGGACTCGGGCCGGGCATGTCTACGAGCTTTTGGGCACGCTTCGGGGCCCCTACAAACGGGTGGAACCGCTTCTCGTCTCGTTGGCAGAGAGCACCGAGGTATTCCCACTGTTTCAACACGCCGGCATCGAGTTGCTCTACATGCTCGAGGGAATCATGGAGTACAGCTACGGGCGTGAGCACTACCGCATGGAGAAGGGTGACACTCTGCAATTCGAAGGTGACATTCCCCACGGGCCGACCCAGTTGGTGAAACTCCCCATACGGTTCCTCTCCATCACCATTTACGGCGGCGACCGCTCGTAGCTGGCGAGGAAGGGTCAGATGGAGATGGACGGGACATCAGCCAATGGGACACTTGTTGGTTCGCTGATGGCGCTGGGAGTGCCGTTGGTCACTGCCAGGGGCGCTGGGGCGGTGAGTATCGGGAGTGAGGTGAGACTCGTGACCCGCTCGCGCATGCCCTTTCCTCCCCACCGGGCAAAGCGACGCCGGCGGCGAGAGCCCAGGACGATCACATCAGCCGACCAGTCATGCGCGGCGTTGACAATCCGGACCTCCACCCCGAAACAGTTCGTGAGATAGAGAGAACCCTCAGTGGGGACTCCTGCCGCTCGGAGCGTGGACACGGCACTCTCCAGACGGCCGATCGCCTGCGACTCGGTCTCGACCGTGACGCCGCGGCCGCCGACCAGGAACTCATTGACATGGACGACTCGGACGGCGCTGGAGTACTGCCTCGCCAGTGCCGTGGCGAAGCTGATCGCCACGTCGCTCGAGGCGGAGTCGTCGATAGCAAGCAGAATTCTCTTGAACATGGTGGATTTCCACCTCCCTGTCGCCGTCGGGCGACCTTCCTTCTTTGTTTCCATCAGGTTAACACCCTGGTAATGCCAGGAATACATGTTTCCTGTCAATAAACCATCAACATATGCACTACGCCCCGTGGGATCTCGAAACGATGCACGGGCGCTCATGCTCCCAGTGACTCGACGTCCCCTGTCCTTGAGGAACGGTATGCCGCCTCGATGATGTCTGCCGTCGTAATGGCGTCTGCGATATCGACCGGGGGAGGGGCTCCCTCAAGAAGGTGCAGGGCAATCCCGGCATAGAAGAGCTGGTAAGCCCCGGCCAAGGTTGGCACGGCTCGCCACTCGGTTCCGGCGCCAATGTGGCCCCATAAGGCCGGGGGCTCCTTACCCCAACCAGGCTCCGTCGGCGAGCGGCCGTCGGAGAGCAGGGCCTCTTGTACGTCCATTCCTCTTTTTACGTACGCCGAGACGTCTCCAAGGAGCCGAAAGCGCGGTCCCTGATCCGCCGCCACGGCGCTCATCCAAAGATGCACCCGCGGCCCATGCGGGTAATGCAGCGCGACGAAGACGTCATCGTCGACTTGGCTCCCGGTGCGACGATTGGCCACCTCGGCGTAAACGGCCTGCGGCCGTCCAAAGAGCATCACCGCCTGATCGATCACATGGGTCCCCAGGTCGAAGAGAATGCCCGTGCCGGCTCCCGACTGAGGGTCGTTCTTCCAGGCCCGCTCGACGGACCGGTTGACTTCAGGCTGCCACCGTTCGTATCGGGATTCGAACGTCGTGAGCACACCCAGCTCGCCACTCTGCAGGAGGGACACCACAGTGCGGAAGTCTCCGTCCCAGCGTCGGTTGTGAAAGGGAACAATTGTCCTTCCGACCTCCTGGGCCAGCCCCGCCAGTCGACGAGTCCCCGCGGCCGTCACCGTGACGGGCTTGTCGACCACCACCGGTCGACGACGCGAGAGCACTGCCTCGGCAATGGCCTCATGCGTCGAATTCGGCGTCGTCACCACCACGAGGTCAATGTCGTCGAGACGAGCGAGAAGATCATCCGTGCTGTCGATCAGGCGGGTGTCGGGATAGCGGGCGAGCACGGCCGAGCGACGATCGGGGTTGGCGGTCACCACGAAGTCGAGCTGGAGGCGCGGGTCCGCCGCAATGAACGGTGCATGGAACATTGAGCCGCCCATGCCATACCCCACCAGCGCCACCCGGAGCAGGCTCAACTTGTCGCTGGCCCACGCCAAAGATCGATGTCGCCTTCAACGGCGTACTGGTCGATCCGCTCCAGTTCCTCGGAGGTGAAGCTGGTGTTTTCGAGCGCAGCAACGTTTTCTTCGAGTTGGGTGACGCTGCTGGCCCCGACGACGAGGGAGGTCACCCGGGGGTCGCGCAACGCCCAGGAAAGGGCGAGTTGGGACACCTTCTGTCCCCTCTCGAGAGCGATGGTTCTCAGAGCCCGCACGCGGTCCAGGTTCACCTCGCTCAACATGTTCGAGCTGAGGGACGAAGGGCGCGAGCCGCGCGAGCCAGCAGGGATCTCACCCAGATAGCGGTCAGTGAGCAGTCCTTGTGCAAGGGGGGAGAAGGCGATGCACCCGACACCGGCCTGGCCGAGCACATCGAGCAACCCCTCCTCAATCCAGCGATTGAACATCGAATACGACGGCTGATGTATCAAAAGAGGTGTCCCGAGCCGGCGAAGGATCTCGACCGCCTCCGAAGTGCGTTTGTCCGAGTAGGACGAGATCCCGACATAGAGGGCCTTGCCCTGCCGCACGGCAGTGTCGAGCGCACCAAGCGTCTCTTCGAGCGGGGTGTCAGGGTCGAACCGGTGGTGATAGAAGATGTCGACGTAGTCAAGGCCCAAGCGTTCCAGGCTCTGGTCCAAGCTGGCCAGAAGATACTTGCGGGAGCCGTGGTCTCCGTAGGGGCCGGGCCACATATCCCAGCCCGCTTTGGTCGAGATGATCAGCTGATCACGTAGGGCGGCGAAATCCGATCGGAGAATCGAACCGAAGTTGGATTCGGCACTCCCATACGGCGGACCGTAATTGTTGGCCAAGTCGAAATGGGTGATCCCGAGATCGAAGGCGCGCCTAAGGATGGAGCGTTGCACATCCAAGGGTCGATCCTCACCGAAGTTCTGCCAGAGCCCAAGCGAGAGGGCAGGGAGCATGAGTCCGCTCCGTCCACATCGTCGGTACTCCATGGACTCGTAGCGAGTAGCCGCAGGTTCATACAGCGACACTGCGATGGACCTCCTTTGTCATTGGCACCCTGGTTGCGGAGACAGAGCAGCGGAGCTCACGGTTCACCAAGCCCCCGCCCAGCCGCGCTCACGTCGAGCCCACTAGAACCATTTTCAACGAGCGTGCGCCACCGCTGGGCGATGGCCGCAGCGATCGGGGCCGCGTCCGTACCGGCATCGGCCCCCACAAGCTCGAGATCCTTGAGGGCCCAATCCAGCGAGAAGTCGGGGTGGAAATCACCCCGCAGGATCCTGTCGAGTTTCGACATCGCATAGGGCGAGGCAAGCGGGTTCTCCCGCAGTGCCTCGACCAGCCTCAGCGGGTCCACCTGCAGCCGTTTCGCCAGCGATGCAGCTTCAGCTGCGCACTCCGTCTGGAAAGCGAGCCAAGTGTTGAGGACCAGCTTCATGCGGCTCCCCGCCCCCACCGGGCCGAGCCATAAGGTCTTCTTCCCGATGGCGTCGAAGACGCTCTCAAGGAGAGGCCGAACCGAATCGGGTCCCCCCGCCAGAATCAAAAGCTGTCCGGCCTCGGCCGGTTCTCGACTGCCCGAGACGGGCGCGTCGACGAAGCCGACATCGGGTCGCCTCTCGCGCGCTTTGTCATACAGGGAGAGGGTGGCGCTGACGCCGATGGTCGCCATCTGAACCCATGTCGACCCGGGGCGTGCGCGGTCGATTCCCCCGCGTCAAACATGACCTCGAGGGTTATGGCCGCCGTAGGCAGAGTTGTCAACACAACGTCGGCTTCCGCAACGGCATCACCGACATCCTCATGGGCGGTGGCGCCGAGCTCGACCAGCGAGGTGGTCGACGACGCATGGCGAGACCAGACATGCACATCGAAGTGTGAGGAGAGAAGGCGCGATGCCATCGCTGCCCCCATCGTCCCGGTTCCAATGACCGCTACCGTTGGCAACGCAGGCCCATTTGCATTACTCATGGTTCACTCTCACTTATTTCTGTCTGACGCGTCGTTGGCACCGACTTCCTCAATGTCGTGACGCTCGGAGCTTCTCCAGGTCTTTTGCTCGCGGCGGAGCCCTACGGCATACACGCTAACGCTGTCCTGTGATTACAAGATCTGGGGCCCTGACCTCCACTCCCCCAGATGTGGGCCCTGAGTTCGTTGCCTATCCTCCCGATCATCGGCGACGTGCCGGACCATCACTGAAAGTGGACTTCCGAACGGGACAACGTCGGGATACTGAAAGTTCGCCGTGTGTGGCCACTCACAGAGAAGGCCGAAGAGCTTCATTTGAACCAGGCGCGACCCCGTGATGGGATTTCCGCTCGAGCGCAACCCCTCATGGCGCTCTCAGGTACGACCCTCGAGGGCATTTTCGTCAGGCTCCGCTGTGTGCAAATCGTTGCAAGGAGTGGTGGTAGCACCCGGTCAGCGTCGGGGTAACAACCTTGGAATGGCGGCTTCAGTTGACCAAACTTTCGAAATGCGTCCTCAGAACTTGTCCAACGGCGTCAGCCGAGCCCAGACCTCCAGTCGGAATTGCCGATCCAGAAGTGGAAGCATTTGCCCTCAAGGGTTCGATCCAGGTCTCCAGGCTTGCCTACGACCCCCGAGCGAGTGAGCCCACACAAATTGATGTCGCAGGCCACCATGGACTCAATGGGTTGCGATTCTCCTTTTAATTGCGGGCCGCAGATCTCGTGAAAGGGCTGGTGGAGTGAGTGCGGTCTGGCTGGTCGCCATGGTCGATATCCGACGTCGATGGCTCACGGTGGTCGTGTTGTCACTCGTCGTCGGACTCGTCGGCATGGCCGGACTCGCTGCCGCGGCCGGTGCCAGACGGACGAGTGCCTCGCTTGGTGCCTTTGAGCAGCAGAGTCGATCTGCTGACGTCGAATTGGAGATGACGGGCCAGCCGACCTCAGCTCAGCTTGAACGACTCCGGAACACACGAGGTGTCGAGGCCATCGGGGGACTTCGCGCCTTTGGCCTCGTCCTGCCGGGTGATCCGGACTTAGAGGACATCGGCACTCCGTTTGCGCAATTCGGATCCTCGGTTGATCGGGGCCGGCTTGTCACCGGGCGTTTTGCGGATCCCACCAAAACCGACGAGGTGACGATCGATGAGGCGCTGGCGAACCGGCTGCATGTGCGTGTGGGTGGCCACATCCCGATCGAGTCCTATTCTCCTGATCAGATCTCGGCAATTCTGCATGGGGCGACCAACGTGGGCGCCTTGGCTGGCCCGAGCCTCAGACTGCACGTGGTAGGCATCGACCGTCTGCCTCTTGACCTTGGCGACCAGGCCGAGGTCGGCGGTTGGCTCATTCTCACGCCGGCCTTCGATCGCGCCTATGCCCATCGAATAGGAATCTTCGGGACTGGCTTGCGGGTGAGGACCTATCGGGGCACGGCCGACGTCCCTCGCGTCATCACGGCAGCGCGTCACATCTTCGGGGGGTCGGTGCTAAGCACCCAAGGCCTGGCCGTTGAAAAGGAAGGGGCACGGAGCGCCATCAATGTTTTAGCCACTGCACTATGGATATCCGCGGGCGTGGCTGCGCTGGCCGGAACCGCGATCATTGCCATCGGTCTCTCCCGTGAGTCGGACTTGATCCGCTCCAGAGAAAGGATGCTGCGCTCGCTCGGATTTACTCGACGTCAGCGGTTGCTGACAGCCGCCCCATTTGACTTGTTGGTTGCCGGCATTGGTGCGGTGGTGGCTGTGGGCGGCTCAGTCGTCCTGTCGCCTCTGTTCCCCGTTGGGGTGGCCAGGCTGGCAGATCCCGACATAGGGCTGCACGCGGACCCTTTTGTCATAGGCTTCGGAGTTGCTCTCCTTGTCGCAGTGGTCCTCCTGATCGGACTCACCACTGGCTACCGAGCAACGGCGCCCGTAGCCGCCAGGTCCAACTACGCCACAGCAAGAGGAAGATTCACCGTCTCAGAGCGTCTTGCTCACGCCGGCCTCGGGCCAACTGCATCGAACGGCGCCCGCATGGCGTTTGCATCAAGTGACACCTCCCCAGCTGTACCGGTCCGGTCGGCGCACCTGGGTTCCATCTTCGGCGTACTCGCGCTGACTGGGGCTCTGCTCTTTACGACCAACCTGCATTTACTGGCGACATCACCAGATCGTTACGGTTGGACCTGGGATTTTAAGATCGCAGACACCTCGGCGAACACCCCCTGCGGAGGGTCCAGCTTCGGCCTAGCCCGTGTACGCGGTCTGGCGAGCGTCTCAGAGGTGTGTTTCCAAAATGTTCAGATCGGCGGTCAACCAGAAACGGCTCTCGCCTTTACCTCGCTCCGCGGACAGAGGATTGAGCCCAAAGTAATTCTGGGACGTAGTCCACGGAATTCCGGCGAGGTTGCTCTTGGTGCCGCCACCGTGCGAGACCTCGGAAAGCGTGTGGGAGATAAGGTGCAAGTACGAGGTCGCAAGTCGAGTTACACCTACACGATCGTCGGCGAAACCGTGCTCCCTTCATTTGGACAAGCTCAGCCGATCGATGATGGAGCCGTTTTTACCGGTTCGGGATTTGCACCACTCTTCGATCCGAATATCTTCTCCCGTTACTTTGTCGGGACGTATTCGGCGGGTGCCGATCGTTCCCAAGTGAGTGAGCGGATATCGGCCATTTCCGAACTCTCCCATCCTTCAGGCCCTGCTCTTCCCGTCGAGGTGTCCCATCTCCAACAGACCGCTTGGTTTCCTTTGAGCATGGCATTCCTTCTCGGGGGACTGGCTCTGGTAACGGTCGGATCGACATTGGTGGTGAGCATCCGCCGGAGGCGCCGGGAGTTCGCCGTGTTGAAGACTCTGGGATTCACCAGGGGACAGGTGGGTTTAACGGTTGCTTGGGAGGCATCGGCATTTGCTGTGACCGGTGCTGCAATAGGAATCCCTTGCGGGTTGCTCGTTGGCATATTCGCATGGCACCTGGTCGCCGACGGACTAGGAATCCAAACGACCACGGTCTTCCCCATCGGGGTCTGCGTGTGGCTGGCGGTCGGAACGTTTCTCGGGTTCAATCTCATTGCCGTGACTCCTGGACGCCTGGCCGCCCGTATACGACCGGCTGAGTCGTTTCGAACGGAGTAGTCAGCTTTCCCAGCATGGCGATTGGCCCCGAACCGTCCACTTCGTTCCACCACACTGGATCACCTGGCTCGGTTACTGCTTCAGTCGGTAATTCAGCCCAGGTCGAAGGAAATTGTGATCAAGCAAACCTGGCCCGCCAAACAGGGTCAAGCTCATTTTGCAGCCCCAACGGGATTCGAACCCGTGTCGCCACCTTGAGAGGGTGGTGTCCTAGGCCTCTAGACGATGGGGCCGAGCGGAGGCTTCCCGAAGGAATCCGCCGGTGCTCGGGGGGAAGGACTCGAACCCTCAATAACTGGACCAGAACCAGTCGTGTTGCCGATTACACCACCCCCGAATGGGTGGACGATCAGGTTAGCCGAGCGATCGGGGGTCGCCAGCGCCGGCAGGTGGCGGATACGGAAGGCGTTCCAACCTGCGAAAGGGGTCCGCTTCACCATCAGGCGTCGTGCAGCCATTCGAGGTGGTTGAAGCCGATAATTCGGCCCAGCCCCACCCCGACCGCCTCCTTGAGGAAGTAGGGCACGGTGGACCACCCCTTAATTGGAGAGGTCTGGGTGGGGGTAGCAGAAGGCGTGAGCCCGAACGAGGACGAGATCGCCATGGAGCGGTCCTCGTGAAACGGGTCCGTTGTCACCAACACCGTGGTGTCATGACGTGCCAGCAATATCGGGGCGGCGTCGGACACGTTCTCGTACGTATTGTTCCCACCGGCCTGGAGGATGTCAGCCGCGGGGATTCCCTGCATGACGAGGTAGGACGTGCTCGCCTCAGACTCGGTATAAGCGTCGCCCTTCTCTTTGCCCCCAGTCACCATAATGACGGCGCTATAGCCCTTGCGGAACAGCTTCACGGCCTCGTCCAATCGGGCCTGGAGGTCGGGCGATGGCTTACCGTTGTACTCAGCTGCGCCCATCACCATGATGGCGCCAGCGGGGTGCGGGTCGTAGTGGCGTGAGGTCAGCCATACCTGTACCAGGCTGACGGCAAAATAGACGAGGACCGCTGTCAGCAACAGGCTGACAATGCGTAGGGCGAAGCGGAGCGGAGCGAAGAGCATCAGGTGGCTGCGGCCAACCGATCGAGCGCCAAAGTGATGCGACGTCGAGTTTCCTCCCGACCTAAGACCTCCAGCGATTCGAAAAGAGGTGGACCAACACGCTTGCCTGTCACGGCCACTCGGATGGGAGCCTGGGCCTTGCCCAATGCCCGGTTATGGGCTAGTCCGATGGCCGCTGTCGTGTCATGCAACACGTCACGTGTCCACTCGCAGGTGGCGTAGGCGTCCAGCGCATCGCTCAGAATCAATGAAGCGACCTCATCGCGCGCGATGGCCTTCTGCCAGCTATCGGGATCTACCGTGGGATCGTCGACGAAAAAGAAGTCCACGAGGGCCGGAACGTCGCTGAGAACGGCGACCCGCTCCTGCACCACAACAGCCATGCGGGCGTACACATCGGGGTCGAAACGCTCGGCGGGCCATGGGGGTCCCGCGACGGCATTGCTTCCGCTGTCAGGGTCCTGCCATTCGCCGGCAGACCACTGGCCGGGCTGGGGGTGCACCCACGGAAGAGACGCTTCGATGAACGCGTCGGTGGGGAGCTCACGGATGTAGACGCCGTTCATGTGGGTCAGCTTGCGCACGTCGAAGAACGCCGGCGAACTCTGCACATCCTCAATGCGAAAGTTCTCGATCAGTTTCGCCAAGGGGACAATCTCCTCCTCACCGGGACTCCAACCCAGCAAGGCCAGGTAGTTGCGAAAGGCCGAAGGGAGATAGCCCTGCTCGCGATACATTTCGACCGCCACCGGATCACGGCGCTTGGAGAGCTTCTTCCCCTGTTCGTTGACCAAGAGGGGAAGATGCGCGAACAGCGGGAGGGCCAGGCTGGTGGAGGTAGCCGCATTGAGCTCGTGCCACAGCATGATCTGCTTCGGTGTGTTGGGCAGATGCTCCTCCCCCCGGAACACGTGGCTGATAGCCATGGTCCGGTCGTCAACCACGTTGGCCAACGCGAAGAGAGGTTTCCCGTTTCCCTTCACGCAAATGAAGTCCTCCATGGCCCGGTTGGGGAATTCCACTTCCCCCCGGATGAGGTCGTGCACCGCGGTGGTGCCTTCATCGGGCGTCCGAAATCGTAGGGCGCGCCCCTCTCCACGCGACAGCCCCAGATCGCGGCAGTACCCGTCATACCCCGGTGTCGGATCACCGGCGGCGGCCCGCTCCCTGGCGCGGTCGTCAATCTGGGCACGCGTGCACGCGCAGGCGTAGAGCGCCCCGCTACTCCAGAGGGCTTCGATAGCACTCTGGTGCGCCTCACCTTGCGCTGACTGGAAATAGGGCCCTTCGTCGGGAGCCATGCCTAGCCAATCGAGCGCGTCAATGATCCCCTGGGTCCACTCGGGGCGATTGCGTTCTTCATCGGTATCCTCAATGCGCAACACGAATGTGCCTCCCCGTTGCCGGGCGAAGAGCCAGTTGAAGAGAGCCGACCGGGCGCTTCCCACATGGAAGTAGCCAGTCGGAGACGGGGCGAACCGCACTCGGGGCGCGGCAATGGTGGAGATATCAGTCATGTCGTCGGGTGGTCAGTGTGGTGTCGTAGTCAGTGCGACGTTGCGTCAGTTGTCCTCGGCGATGGAAATGGCGCCCGTCGGACACAGGCTGACCGCTTCGCGCAGTTTGCCCCGCAACGTCTCGGGCGGGTTCTCGTTGAGGATGTACAGGTAGCCGTCGTCACGTACTTCGAAGACTTCCGGCAAAATGCCCATGCACACGGCATTGCTGGCACACTCGTCGAAGTCCACGACGACCTTCACAAACGACCTCCTGGGGTTGGGCTACGGCCATTGTCGAGCATATCGGTCGGGCGCCGTCCGGGGCCGGGGACCCTCAGGCGTCAGGAGAGGCGAGATCCACCCCGTCTAAGAGCTGGGCGATGAACTCCCGGTCGTTGAGGATCGGCAGTTCGGAGACGAACAGCCGGCCGTAGCGCTCGAAGTACATGAGCTGCTTGGCCAGGAGAAAGGTGCCCCGGTCGAAGTCCGACATGAGACCCCCCGACGCGTCCGCCATGCGACGTAGCCGCCGTTGGGAGCGCAGGCGGTGGAGGATTGCCCTCACGGTCCGCCCGTGCGCCTCGATCCCCTGCGCCTTGGCCACTTGGAGCTGCACCGCTTGCATCAATCCGGCCAGGCTTACCTCGCCGAATGGTCGGGTCAATGCCGGCTCAAAAATACTCCGGACGAATCCCGTGAGCTCAGGACCCGACAAGCCGACGGCCTCTCCGATGGCCGGACCATATGTACGAGTGATGTACCCCGTGACGTCGGCCCACGCCGCCTCGTTGCCCATGGCTGCCGAAAGGAGGGAGAGAAAGAACCGGTGCGTCAATGGGTCAAGGCGGCCGACGATGCCCCAGTCGATCACCCCGATCCGCCCGTCGCGCAGCATCATCATGTTGCCCGCATGCACGTCGCCGTGGAAGGCGCCCCAACGCACCGTCGTGAGAAAGAAGGCGCGCATGACCGCCTGCACGAGCGGGATGGGGTCGATTCCGAGGTCGGCCACTCGCGCCACATCGTCAATCGGCACGCCGTCGAAGAACTCCATGGTCAGCACATTGCGTCCCGAATACTCGGGATACGGCTCGGGCACCGCGATCATCGACAGATCGAATTCCTTCTGTAAACGTCGGAAGTGGACCATCGAACGAGCCTCGTTCCGTAAATCCATCTCCTCACCGATCTGCTCACGGAAACCATCGAGCAACTGCAACGTTGATCCGGCCAACTGGTCTCCGGTCAGGCGCACCAATATCTCCATCAACGGCTGCATGAGGTCCAGGTCGGTGGCCACCACGTCCTCGATGTCTGGTCGTAGCACCTTGACGGCCACCAGCGTCCCGTCGTGCAGACGGGCGCGGTGGACGACGGCGATCGACGCCGTCCCTATCGGATGCTGTTCGAATTCGGCAAACACCACTTCTAAGGGGCGACCGAGGTCCTCTTCGATCCTTTGACGTACGTCGTGGAAAGGGACCTCCGGGCCGGTGTCGAGGCAGGCTCGAAACTCTTCGGCCACATCGTCGCCGAACATTCCCGGCGACGAGGCGATGATCTGGCCGAACTTCATGAAGGTTCCGCCCAGGTCTTCGAAACTCTTGCGCAGCGGACGAGCCAGTTGGATCCCGGGGAGCGCTCCGTGACGAATGGTGCGGACCTGGCGCAATGCGACTGGAGCAAACCGTCGCCCTACCATCCAGCCGATGGTGGCGCCACGCCGCCCCAGGGCGCGGGTGCTCGGCTGCGGCAGCGGGCGCGGGTAGATCTCCGGCGAATCCTGCGTGAGCGGCCGCGGCGGTTCTGCTCCCTCTGGTTCATTGGCGTTTCCCGCAGCGTCCGACGTCACCGGGTCAGGGTAGGTCACCTTTTACCGCACCCATTCAGGTGATCGAGGCTCGGCTGGGTGCAAGAACAGTGCCGGGCCCTCAGGTGAACAATCCGGCCAGATTGGTCAGCAAACCCTGGTAAGCGCCTTGGAGGACGGGAGCCATTTCTGCCGGCTCCACCTCGTAGGCCCACGTCACCTTCGCTCCCTCCCCCTCCGCTTCGACGGTGATGGTGGCCAGGTGTCGCTCTACGGGAATCCCCTCGACGATCGCGTACACAAGGGTGCGCGTGGCCTCGTCACGTGAGAGCAACCGTTCTCGGGCCTCATTGCCGCCCATAGCGAAGACTCGATCATTGCCCTCGAGGCGGATCGACTCTATGGCTGGGAGGATCTCGGACAAGCCCCCGAAGTCGCCGATCTTGGCCCACACCGCATCCGGTGGTGCGTCAATTGTCACATCCACGACGCCTTCTGCCATTGCCGCCTCCTCAATCTTTTCGGGCCGGCTTCACCCCGCTGCCGGTACGCTACTGCCGGCCCGGCAGGTCAGCGCCATCCGCCGCACTGAGGAGAGTATTCAGATAATGGACACCCGCAAAATCGGCTCGCTCACCGTAAGTGTGGTGGGACTTGGTTGCAACAACTTCGGGCGAACGGTCGGGCGCGAGGAAACCGGCGTTGTCGTTGGGTCGGCGCTCGACGCCGGCATCACCCTGTTCGACACCGCTGATATCTACGGGGAGACCAAGAGCGAGGAATATCTTGGGGCGGCGCTCGGCTCGAGGCGCGATGAGATCGTCCTGGCCACCAAGTTCGGACTCCCCTACGAGGGTCATGTCGGAGGAGCCGCGCCTGATGCCATTCGAGCTGCGCTCGACGCCAGCCTGCGCCGTTTAGGCACGGACCATATCGATCTCTATCAGCAGCATCGACCCGACCCGAATACACCCATCGCCGAGACGCTCGGTACCCTGTCCGACCTCGTGGCCGAAGGCAAGGTTCGAGAATTCGGGTGCTCCAACTTCGATGGGCCACTGCTGGAAGAAGCGAGGGCGGCCGCCACGAATGGAGCGTCCGAGTTCATCAGCGTGCAGAACCACTACAACATTCTGCGCCGCGACCCCGAGGATGAGGTGCTTCCGTTCTGCGACGCCACGGGTACGGCGTTCCTGCCCTTCTACCCGCTCGCTAGTGGCGTCCTGAGTGGCAAGTACAAGCCGGGGCAGGCTGCGCCTGAGGGAACGCGCATGGCGTCCTTCGGCGAACGAGCGAACAAAGAGCTGAGCGACCAGCGACTGGCGACGGTACGCGCATTGAATGCACTGGCCCTAACCGAGGGGCACACCGTGTTAGACCTGGCGTTCGCCTGGCTGCTTTCGCATCCAGCGGTGGCATCGGTGATTGCCGGCGCCACAAAGCCCGAGCAGATCGCGGCGAACGCCGCTGCAGGTCAGTGGTCTCCCGGTGCCGCGCTCTTGACCCAGGTGGACACCATCGCGCCGCGTCAGATACGCCCCGTCTCAATTTGAGGCCTGCATGATCGCCGCCTCCACGATCTGAATGTCCGGAGGCTGAATGGCGGTGGGTCCGCCCGCTACCGGTACCTGCCACACCATGGTCAGATACGGAGTGGGCTCTTGGACCGTCCCTGAACCGCACGGGGGAGTACCCGTGATGTCCAGCTTCGTGGGCGAACCCGTGAGCGGACCACAGACGGCAGTCCGTTGGTGCCACTGCACGAGGGCACCAAACGGCATGGGCGCCTTGTGCACCGTTGAAGGCAACACGTACATGGCCGCCGCCAACACCTCTTGACCCGACGGCATGCGGGCGTAGACCAGTCCATCGATGTGTGAAGGGCTCAGGGTCCGCTTGGCCGCGGCGTTGGCGGCTTCTATGGCGGGGTTCACGTAGTACACCACGGGGTAGCTGGTCGGAGACACCGCGACGTAACCCGCAGCGAGGGCGGCGGACAGATTCTCGTACTGCGCGACGGACTGACTGGTGAGCTGCACGTACTGGGTCGAATTGATTTGCTGGGAGAACGTCGGTTCAGCGGCACAGCCGGTTACCGCCATGTGGATGTCGTCCGGTCCATTCTTTCCTTGCGCCAAGAGCTCGTTGGCCAGAGCGACCGGCAGGGCTGGCCCGGTGTAATTCCAATTGGCTTTGACGGTGTTGAGCCCAGCCGCGGCAGAGGCGTCGGCCCCGTTCATATTCATCCCCTGAGTCCCACTCATGATCATGTACGGCGTGTTGTTGAGATCCAATCCGGCGCGGGCCGTACCTGAGTTGCCGGAGGTGCATGAAGCTGAACTCGTCGTGGGATCACTCGACCGGGCGTTGCCGGCCATGCCGGCCATGCCGGCCATGCCGGCCATAGCCATGTCCGATGTCTCCTGGGCCGGAGCGGGATACGCCGCACAGAGCACAAGCGCAAGAGCCACCAGCGCGACGGCCCCCAGGGCCAGGACTGGATTCCACCGGACCAATGACGCCAAGGGCGGTGCCTCGAATCGGTGCATCTGCCAGCACCTTCGTGGGCATCATGGCCAGAGCGAGGAGGATGATCAACGGACCTGTATTGGGGTCGGTCCCGCTGCCCGTGAAGATGCCGCCGAGGAGTCCCTGGCCCGTGATCCAGAAGATCAAGGTGAGAATCGCCCCGGCAGTCAAGAACGGGCCCGGACGGCGTGCGAGCAACGGGCCTAGGCCTATGGCGAGGGAGATGACGGCCAGCACCCACGCCGTCTGCGTTCCCACCGCGCCAAACTGATGGCCCGTGCTGTCCAGGAAATGGGAGTACCAGCTCGGATTGCCGGGCGCCATGCCGGTGATGGCACTCCCGATCGAGCTCTGCGTTCGGTTATCGGGCAGCAAGAACAGGACGGCGGCCAGGACCCAGAACCCGCTCCACACCGCGAGCGGAGTAATCGGTCCGCCGATTCCCCGGGCGGCTGCGGATGACCCGATTCCCGCCTCACCATCGTGAGGTACCTCGCGCCGTCCGGTCGTTTTGCGGGGCCACGCCATGAGACCTATGAGGGCATACAGCAGCACCGATCCCGGCGCCCCGGTGAGCGCGGTGGCAGAGCCGGTGAGGAGCATCCCGAGGCCCTCGCCGAACACCCACACACCAAGAACGTAGGGAAAGGACAACGCAAGCGCGAGGCGTACCGTCCGACGAAACAAAAGGCCCACGCCGATGACGAGTTGAACGCTGGCGAACAGCGCGTTCCACACCGCGGGGTGCGGAGCAAGGAAGTTGCCCACGTTGGTGATAACCCAGTGGATGACTGCTGGTTGCCCGGAGGCATTCGCCAGCACAAACCTAGGAACGAAGTTCTTGGAGAACATGTACGGCTGAAATTGCAGTGCGGCATCGAGGATCCACAGAAGGCCGAGCACGACCTGGACCGTGCGTTGGGAACGTACGAGTGGATGACGTTGGATCTCCTTCGGTGCCCGCTCGAGAGCGGCGCCATCATCTACGTCGAGATCGTCTGCCATGGGTAGGCTTCACCGTAGTTGGCAGGCTCCGACACCTTCCGTCAGGCACCTCCGCCCGCGACCGGCACGTCGTGATCAGGCGTCAGCGACCGCTGCCACCAGCTTCTGCAGGGTGTCCTTGGCGTCGCCGAACAA
The DNA here is from genome assembly GCA_963737745.1 of uncultured Acidimicrobiaceae bacterium. Lineage (GTDB taxonomy): Bacteria > Actinomycetota > Acidimicrobiia > Acidimicrobiales > RAAP-2 > Bog-473. Next base: position 554,969 of record CAVTTR010000007.1, read on the forward strand.
CATCGTCGTCTTCGTGTTGTAGAGCAGCTCGTTGTCGATGCCGGCAAAGCCTGGGCGCATGGAGCGCTTGAGAAAAATGATGTTCTCCGCCTCGTCGGCATGAATGATTGGCATGCCATAAATGGGGCTTCCCGGCGTCGTCAAGGCGGCGGGATTCACGGTGTCATTGGCCCCGACCACGAGGGCTACATCGGTGGTGGACATCTCGGCGTTGGCCTCGTCCATCTCTTCGAGCTCGTCGTACGGGACGTTGGCCTCGGCCAAAAGGACGTTCATATGACCCGGCATGCGACCGGCCACGGGATGGATGGCATACGACACGTCAACACCCTTGGCGCTCAACGCGTCGGCCAGTTCGCGCACAGTGTGTTGCGCCTGGGCCACCGCCAGGCCATAACCGGGGATAATGACCACCTTGCGGGCGTAGGAGAGCAGCACCCCCACGTCTTCGGCGGTCCCGGTGCGCACCGCTCGCGAGGCGTCACCCTCTTCCCCACCGGTGGCCGTGATGACCGCACCGAAGGCACTGAAAAGGATGTTCGGCAGGGAACGGCCCATGGCCGAGCTCATGAGTCGGGTCAAGATGATGCCCGACGCCCCGACCAAGGTTCCGGCGACAATGAGGAGGTTGTTGTTCAACACGAAACCCGACGCCGCCACAGCCAATCCGGTAAATGAGTTCAAGAGTGAGATGAGGACGGGGACATCAGCTCCGCCGATCGGAAGCACGAAGATCAAACCCAACACCAGCGCGAGCCCCAGAATGACGAAGACCAGCGCGATGTTGCCGGTGACGAGCGCCACCACGATGAGGGCGCCGATAGCCACGCCCACCAAGGCGTTGATGAACTGCTGCCCCGGATACGTGATCGGCCGCCCGGTGATCAGCTCTTGCAGCTTGACGAAGGCGATGGCGCTTCCAGAGAAGGAGACCGAGCCGATCAGCACGCCCAGCAGAACCTCCGCCGTGACGTAGACGGCAGGTTTGAGCCCGAGCGAATGGAGATGGAGGAGCTCGATGATCGAGATGAGAGCGGCCGCTCCACCGCCCACGCCATTGAAGATGGCCACCAGCTGCGGCATGGCGGTCATCTTCACCATCCGGGCCACGGGCACCGCTACCACTGCGCCCAGCACCATGGCAATGAGGGCGAGCACAAGGTTCTTTCCCGAATGCCGCAATGTCGGAAGGGTGAACGTCATGGCGATGGCGAGGATGGCGGCCGCCGCCCCCAACTGATTCCCCCGCCTGGCAAACCGCGGAGACCCCAATCCCTTGAGGGCCAGGATGAAGCCGGCAATGGCTAAGAGATAGACGAGGTCCCTGACGGTTGACAACGGCAAGGAGACCGCTGTCGTCACGCCCGGTCTCCGGGTTCTTTGGCTCCGAGGTCCTTGGCTTCGTTCTTCTGCGCCACGTGACGCTCGTTGGGTTTGACCTTGAACATCTCGAGCATGCGATCAGTCACCACGAAGCCGCCGACGACGTTCAGCGTGGCCAAGAAGATGGCCAGAAAGCCGAGTATCAGCTGCGCTGTGCCATGAGCATCTCCCATGATCGTCAACGCGCCGACGAGAACGATCCCGTGAATGGCATTGGAGCCCGACATCAACGGGGTGTGCAGGATGCTCGGAACCTTGGAAACGACCTCGATGCCGACGAATGCCGCCAGTACGAACACCGTCAGGTATTCGACGATGCCTGTCCCACTGAACACTTGACCCGTCAAAGCCGCCGAGCCGATCATCGCGAACTCTCCCCTCCGTGTTCGAGCACCTCGATCGCACCCGACGACATGGCTGCGCCGTTGCGCAGCACACACATCCCCACCACGATCTCGTCTTCCCAATCTGGCGCGAGGGTGCCCTCGGCCCCCATCAGGCCGAGCACATTCGCCACGTTACGTGCGTAGAGGAAACTGGCGTGGGTGGGCATACCCGAAGGCGGATTGGCCATGCCAACGATGTGGACGCCGTGATGATCGACCACCACGCCCACCTCGGTCAGGGCACAGTTGCCTCCAGAATCCGCGGCCATGTCGACCACAACCGCGCCGGCGGTCATGCCATCGACCATCTCCTCGGTCACCAAAATGGGTGCCACCCGACCGGGCACGGCGGCGGTGGTGATGACCACATCGGATGCAGCCACCTCGCTGGCCAGCGCCGCGCGCTGGCGGACCAGCTCTTCATCGGTGAGCTCTCGGGCGTAGCCACCCGCCCCTTCAGCCGAGACACCCAGGTCGAGGAATGTTGCCCCGAGGCTCTCTGCCTCTTCTTTGGCCGCGGCACGCACGTCATATGCCTTGACGACCGCCCCGAGTCGTCGCGCCGTAGCGATGGCCTGCAGGCCGGCCACGCCGACGCCCATCACGAGAACCTTGGCCGGCGGCACCGTGCCCGCCGCTGTCATGAACATCGGGAAGAATTTGGAGAGATGCTCAGCGGCAGTCAGGCCGGCCCGATAGCCCGACACCGTGGACTGTGAGCTGAGTGCGTCCATGCCCTGAGCTCGGCTGATACGCGGCAACAGGTCAAAGCTGAATACCGTGGTCCCGCGAGCAGCCAGGACCCGTAACGCCTCCGCGGAATGCGCGGCCTGAAAGAAACTCAATACGACCGCCCCTCTTGGGACCAACGCAGCACCCTCGGCGTCGGGTGCGTTGACGCCAACCACGAGCCCGGCATCCCGAAGGGTGGCGCCGGCGTCGGGAGCGATACGGGCCCCTGAACTGACATAGGCCTCGTCGCTGAACGCGGCCTCGGCGCCAGCGCCCGACTGGACCACGACCTCCCAGCCCGCAGCGACCAGTCTCTTCACGACGTCAGGGACGAGAGCCACCCGACGCTCGCCGGGACGTGTCTCTGTGGGGACGGCCAATTTCACGGTGGTTGTGTTTAGCAGCTAAGTGCCGGGAACCCCGAATACTGTCTCCAGGTGGGTCAGCGCGCCCTCGGACCAGGGCCTCCCGCTGCGTTCATTCCGTCGATGTGGTGCCACCTTGCGCAACCCGACGCAGCAGATTCGATACACGCTGATGCGTCACGCCGAAGAGATGGGCGATACTGGGGATGCTTTGGCCCTCCGCACGAAGCGCGACAACAAGGGAACGGCGGAGATAGCCACTCGCTTCGGACTGGCGACGCAGAATGGTGCTCACGAGTTGCACGGTGCTCGGTTCGTCCTCGTTGGCGAGGATGGCCTTCCAATCCTGGCCATTTTCGCGCGCCAGGCGGACGTCGGCAATCCGTTGGAAGAGCACACGTTCGCGTTCAGCGTTCTCCCTGAGCACGGCGTCCAACTCGCCCAGGGCCTTGAGAACCTCGTCAGAATCGGTACTTTTGTCAGCCTGACCCGCCATCGATCCTTCCGCACCTGTCACAGACATTCCATTCCGGCTGATCTCCCGTACATCGGTTGCCAGCATCCATCCTCCATTCAGACTTATTTCTCTTAGCGCGACCGAATCGGACGCTGTGAGTGTCATCTGGGTTGCCGGACGTCAACAACCCACAATTTGGCGTCACCCCGCCAATACCCGAATGTGGGATTTTCAATCCTGTCGTCGCTTCATAACCGGCGTGTCGCCTCCACTTTCATGTGCGCCAGCAGGTCGGAAACTCGTCTCTGCCAGCGGGTACTGGCGGCAGCCCTGGCAATCCGCTCGACGATGTGCCACATTCGCTGCGGCATGGACCTCACCTTCGGCACCACGTTCGAGGCCTTTCGCCATGAGGCCCGCACGTGGCTGACGGCGCATGTGCCCTCTGATCCCTTGCCCTCTCCGCAGACCGCAGCTGGATTCGAGGCCCACCTCGCCTGGGAAGCCACCCTGTTCACCGACCGATGGTCGGCCGTCAGCTGGCCCGTCGAATACGGCGGCCGGGGGTTGGGAATAATGGAGTGGCTTGTATTCGAGGAGGAATACCACCAGGCTCGGGCTCCTGAACGAGTGACCCAGAACGGCATCGCCGTCTTGGCCCCCCGCCTCTTAGAGTACGGAACGACGGCGCAAAAGGATCGATTTTTGCTCCCGATAGCCGCCGGTGAGGAAATCTGGTGTCAGAGTTTGCCCGAACCCGAGAAGGTCAACCAGGTCGTCGTCACCCCCTCCCCTGCGGTCCGAAATGCAAAGGACGACGGCTGGATTCTGAACGGTCAGAATGTCTGGGCCGACGGCGGCGGCTTCGCCCATTGGTGCTTCGGGATGTTTCCCACCCAATGCGACGCCCGTCGACAATGTGGATGGACGTACTTCCTCGTTGCGCTGGATGCTCCCGGGGTCACCGTGCGCCGCATTCGTCGGACGGACGGTGCGTCCGGGCTGGCCGAGATCCTGCTCGATCATGTCGAGGTGCCCGACTTTCAGGTGCTCGGCCCTGAGGGGTCCGGGTGGTCTATCGCCATGTCGAACCCGGGCAACGAGCACGTATTCGGGCTGCGCAGCCCGGTCCGGTCTATCCAAGCAGCAGCCCGGCTGGTCGAACTCTTCGATCAACACGGACAGCCAACGACAGTGGCCGATGCCGTCGCCCAGTCCTACATCGACGCGCAGGCCCTTGCGCTGCACACGTACTGGACGGCCAGCAAAATGGCGCGGGGACAATCCGCAGAGCCCGAAGCCCTTTGCAACGAGATCTTCCTTTCCGCGATGAGCTCGGCCATGCACGAAACCGCCCTGGCGCTGTTAGGGCCCGACGGGGAATTACTCGAGTCCGGCGTGGCCGGCGAGTGGCCGTACGGTCATCGCGGCGGGCCGTTCGAGTCCATCAACGCCGTGACGCACGAGATGCAGAGCAATGTCGTGGTTGAACAAATGCTCGGCCTCCCAGAGGACTGATCGTGGATTTCTCATTCGGTCGCGAACAGATCGAACTGCGCCAGAACGTCCGCCGCGCCCTGGCGCGTGAATTTCCAATCACCGCGCTGCGGGCCAGCCAGGCAATGGCGGCGAGAAAACGATCGAGCGATGCGGCGAGTCGCTGGGCCGAACTGGTCGCACTCGGTGCACCCGCATTGCTCATTCCGAGGGCGGCCGGCGGCTGCGGCGGTAACGAGGTCGATCTGGTCGGCGTCCTCGAAGAAGCGGGATGGGCGGCTCTGCCGGACCCACTCCTCGAAACCGCCGGCCTGGCCGGACCCATGCTGGCCGCACTGCTGCCGGCGCCTGCCGCCGCCGACGCGCTCCGCGCTCTCCTCGAGGACAACGTCCCGCTGGCGGTGGGCGGCATCGATGTCGGGCCAGCGGGACCGACCTCGCCCACAACGATCTCCGCGGATGGCATCTTGCACACGCCACGCGTTATCGGATGGCGCGACGCCACCGTCTTCTTGCTGGCCTGCCGCGACCCGGACTCAGGTTGGCAGTTACATGCCGTCCCTGCCCATGCCTGCACAACCCAGGACACGCCCACGTTCGACCAGGGTCGTGACGTCGCAACGGTGCACTGGCCACTCTCGGCCAACACCCTGTTGGCGTACGGGGTGGCAGCTGAGGCCAGCATCGCAGTCATGGTTGATCGGGCCGCCGCCGGCTCGGCCGCACTTTTGGACGGACTGGCCGATCGCTTGATCACATTGGCCGTCGCCTTCGCGAAGGAACACCACCAATTCGGCCAACCCATCGGTAGCTTCCCCACCATCAGGAACCTTCTGGCCGACGCCGCCGTCAAGCTCGAACTTTCGCGTCCGGCCACATATCGCGCCGCATGGTCCTTGGCCAGTGCACAGTCGACGGTTTCCCATGACGCGTCGATGGCCAAGGCCTTGGCGTCGGAGGCAGCCGAGCTCTCTGCCCGGGTGGCGCTTCACGTACACGGAGCCGCCGGCTTCGCAGAGGACTGCGACCTCCGCTTCTTCACGACGCGGACCTGGGCTCTCTCCAAGGCATGGGGCGATGCGACCACCCACCGCCACCTCGTGCTGACGCAGGCTCGTCGTCGTCACTATGAACGTCCACGCTGATGTCCGATTTCCGCCAGTACTCTCGTCCGCGGCGTGAGATCATGCGGGGGTGATCGAAGATCCCGAACGCTGTTACCAAGCGGCGCACAGCAAAGACGCCCGCTTCGACGGCGTCTTCTTCATCGGCGTGACCTCGACCGGGATCTACTGTCGCCCCAGCTGTCCGGCCCGCACACCCAAACGGGAGAACGTGCGCTTCTACCCCTCCGCCGCCGCGGCTCAGCAAGCGGGCTTTCGAGCATGCCTGCGCTGCCGGCCCGATGCGACCCCTGGCTCGCCCGAATGGAACCTGCGAGCGGACACAGCTGCCCGGGCCATGCGACTCATCCGAGATGGAACGGTGGACCGAGACGGCGTGGAAGGGGTTGCCCGGCGTCTGGGCTACAGCGTTCGCCAATTGAACCGCGTCGTCACTGCCGAAGTGGGCACCGGGCCGCTGGCGATCGCACGGGCCCAGCGGGCTCAGACGGCTCGTATCCTGCTCGAGACGACGACGCTGCCCATCGCCCAGATCGCCTTTGCCGCCGGCTTTTCGAGCGTGCGCCAATGCAATGCGACCCTGCAGCAGATCTTCGCCGACACCCCAAGTGGGTTGCGCTCCCGCGTGTCCAAAGCAACCGTCCGTCAGAGGATCGGGCACAGGGCCGGCGACATCACGCAGGGCATTCGGTTGCGTTTGCCCTGCCGACGCCCCTTCAGCCCTGAGTCTGTCCTCGGCTTTCTCGCCGCACGTGCCGTACCGGGCATCGAATCGGTCGAGGGGTCCTCGTACCTGCGCAGCATGGTGCTCCCGCACGGCTATGCCGTGGTCACCCTCACCGCTGGAGACCCCGACGAGGAAGGACCGGCGTATGTCGAGGCCGACCTCCATCTGTCAGACCTACGTGACCTCACCTCGGCTGTATCGCGTCTGCCGCCAACTCTTGGACCTCGACGCCGATCCAATGGCCATTGTCGAAGCGCTCAAACGGGACCGGCTGCTCGGGCCACTCGTCGCCGCGCACCCCGGTCGGCGTGTCCCCGGGACGGTCGACGGGTTCGAGCTCGCAGTACGCGCCATTATCGGCCAGCAAGTGTCCGTGACGGGTGCGTGCACGATCGCCGGGCGCTTGGTCGCCGCGGCAGGCGAAGTTCTACCGGAATCCAGCGCGGGGGTAACGCATCTGTTCCCGACTCCCCATGCGCTCATCGCGCTGGCCGACGAACGCCCAGCGACCTTTTCGATGCCCGAAGGTCGCCGCGGGGCTATCGTCGCCTTGGCGAAAGCCATTATCAGCGAGACCGTGGTTCTCGATCCCGGAGCCGATCCTTCTGAGTTGCGCGCTTCGTTGATCGCCCTTCGTGGCGTAGGCCCGTGGACGGCCGAGTACGTGGCCATGCGCGCGCTTCGCGATCCCGATGCCTTCATGCCGACCGATCTCGGCCTGAGGCGAGCGGCCCAGGTACTGGGTCTCCCCGACCATTCCGCCCAACTGGCGAGGCATTCTGACGTCTGGCGGCCCTGGCGAAGCTACGCCATGGTCCACATGTGGGCCATGTCAAAAACCCAGGCACCGCCGGCCAAGGCACCCGGCGTGACCGCGCAACAATCGTCGAAGAAGTCACTGAGAGGACGTGATGCAGCATGATCGCCACCACCTTCACCATGCCCCTGGAGTCCCCGGTGGGTCGTCTCGTCCTTGAAAGCGACGGCCACGTGCTCATCGGAATTTGGCTGCCCAATGAAGCCAGGGTTCCTCCCACCGGCGGACACGATGCACCACCGGTGCTCAAAGACGCCGCCACCCAACTCGAGGAGTATTTCGCGCGCGAGCGGACGGAGTTCGACCTCCCGATGGAGCTCGATGGCACCACGTTTCAAAAGGAGGTGTGGGCCGAACTCTCGAAGATTCCCTATGGAAAAACCATCAGCTACGGCGAGCTGGCCAGACGGGTTGGTCGGCCCAAGGGACCTCGGGCCGTGGGGCAGGCAAACGGGAGGAATCCCATCCCAATCATCGTTCCTTGTCACCGTGTCGTGGCCAGCAATGGCATCGGCGGCTACGGCGGCGGCCTCCCCCTCAAACGATCTCTCCTCGCCGTGGAGGGCGTGACCGCGTAGGGTGCCGCGCCCGGGCGCCGTCGATGAGTGAGACCCGAAACCGACGCTCGGCCCATAAGGTGGCAGGCGATGTTTTTCTCCATCGCCCTCGACGTTCTCGTCGCCCTCTACATTCTGAGCCGCCAGCGCAGGATTCGAGCCGTACCACGCCTTCTGAGTCTGCGCTTTCCCATTGTGGTGGGTGTCATCGGGCTGATCGATCTCCTCGGCTACGCCGACGCGCATCATCCCTCACACGATGACTACCTCTGGGTGCTGGCGACGCTGGTCGTGGGTGGGTTGGTGCTCGGTGCCATCCGAGCCTTTACGGTCAAGATTTGGACGACCAATAACTGGGTCGTACGCCAGGGGACCGGGCTCACCATGGCACTTTGGGTGGTCTCATTGGCGTTGCATTTCATCGGCGGCATCGGGGCACAGCATGCCGGTGCCGGCAATCTCGAGGCCGCCAGCTTCTTGTTGTATCTCGGCCTGACCTACGGCGTCCAGAACTTCGTGGTGTATCGACGCGCCGTCCCATTGTGGAACGCCCTGGGCCCGGAGGCCGGACAACGGCTTCACGTCAATTTCGGCCAGGGGCCGGGGGGCGCCGGGGCCTTCTTCGCCACTTTCCGTGGTGACGGTCAGGGATTCGGTTCTCCGTTCGGGGGTTCAAGGACATCGCCGCAACATGATCCGACCGTCATCGATGCAGAGGTCGTCGACGACGATGAGGGCCCACCGCAACTTCACTGACCCGGGCTCGCCTTTCCGCTGGTCTCCGACGCCACCCCCCTCTCGTGGTGAACCCGACGGGCGCGGCTCGCCCTTGGCGTTCAGGGTCCCGGAGCCTCCAACAGCGATGTCGGAGCCGGTCGTCGAGGACGGTGCCTCGTATGTTCAGTGAGCTCGGGCATGCACGCCTCGATGACGTCAGTGATTTCGCTGCCGACCAGTTCGTCGCGCTCCAAAAGAGCGTCGCGCAGAGCTTCAACGATCACCGCATGCTCGTCGACGATCGCCTTCGCCGCATCACGCGACGAAGCGAGTAGCGCATCGAGTTCCGCCCGAGCGTGCTCGTCGGCCAAAACCTTGTCCACCAGGCCGCCGCTGAAGAGGCCATTGCCTGCTGCTGCCACCGAGATCAGTGAGTCACCCATGCCACAGGCCCCGATCATCTGCGCGCCCAGAGTGGTGGCGGCGGCCAGATCCCCCGCCGGACCGGTCGACACCTCGTCGAACCACCGTTCCTCGGCCACCAGGCCGCCCATGCTGATCTGCAGCAGGGCGTTCATTTCGTCGCGGCGCTGTGTAAAGCGCTCTTCGACGTCTGAGTGCTGCAGAAGGCCGAGAGAGTCGCGACGCTTGACGATGGACAGAACATCCAGCTGACGGCTCCGCCCAAGGAAATAGGCAACGGTGGCGTGTCCCGCTTCGTGCGTGGCCACCCGCACCCGCTCTTCGGGGGTGTAGATGGAAGCGTCGGTTACTCCGAGCTCTACCAGCATTTTTGCTTCTGCCACGTCGGGCATGGACATGGCGGTCCGCCCGTGCGTGAGCGCAATGACCAATGCCTCGTCGAGAAGGCGCTCGAGGCCGGCGGGGGAATAACCCGATGTCATTCCCGCGACCCGATCCACCGCCTCGTGCTCGTCGAGGTCAGTGTCGTGCGCCTTCTTGCCGAGGTAGTAGGCCACGATGTCCGCACGGGCCGAACGTCCTGGCAGCCCGAAGTAGATCGAGCGGTCGAAACGCCCGGGACGTACCAAAGCCGGATCGAGATCGTCCTTGCGGTTGGTTGCTCCAACTACAAGGACGTTGGCGGGCACCACGGAGACCTTCTTGAGGTGCTTGCTGTCGGGCAGGTAGCGGTTGAGGATGTCGATCCAGGCGTTCTGCAGGCGTTGGCCGTGCGAAGGCGTGTCGAAGGACTGCAGCTGCACGAGGAGCTCGTTCACGACGCCGGTTATTCCCTCGCTGGTTCCATTTCCCTGTCCGCGCCGTGATCCGCCGATGGCATCGATCTCCTCGATGAACCCGATGGCGCCACCTTCGGTCCGCGCATATTTACGCAACCGCTTGAAGAACGACCGGATCTTGCGGTTCGTCTGCCCGAAATACATCGACTGGAAGGCCGATGCCGAAACGAACAGGAATGGTACCTGGGCTTCTTTGGCCATGGCCTTAGCCACAAAAGTCTTCCCCGTGCCCGGAGGTCCTTCGAACAGAACGCCGCGGCGGGCCGACCCTCCCATGGAGTCGCGGAACGTCTGATGGGAGAGGAAGAGATTGACCGATCGAACAACCTCGGCCTTTATCCCATCGATGCCGACGACGTCGTCCAGCCCGACCTCTGTTTCCCCCGGACGGATCAGCATGTGAGGCGAGCGGCCGGCCCCGAGGAAGGGCGCGACCATAACGACACCAAGCAACACGATGATGGCCAGGGCGGGGAGCCAGCGATCCAATGACGGCGGCACGGAGAGCGAAGGGAAGAGCCCATGTCCCATGACCAGACGCAGAGCCATCCATGTCAGCACGATGGAGAGGAGGACAAGAAGGCGCCGGAGACGCTTCTCGCGACGGCGGCTCTGGGCCCGCGAGACATCTGCATTGGCCAGGATCGAACCCCCTACGGCCCCCACCATGGCGCGCGCATGCGACGCTTCACCGGTTCGGTCGGTCTCCGGAGTGACGGGATGCGCACCTGCGATCGGGCTGTCCCGAAACCTCTGGTCTTCCCTCATGGTCTGGAGGTTAGTGAGCCCTGAGGTGAACCGGACGGATCAGCGGGGTGACGTGCCAAGAAATCCTCCTTCCGCACCTTCCTGCCCAACCTGAGCTGGTCGGAAACACGATGAACGATCTCCCGCACACGCCGATCCCGTCACGACAGCGGGACACGCAAGGCGGCCGACCGGTCCACTACCTACGGCCAGAGCACCCGAATCTCGCCCGTACGGATCGTTGAGACGGTGTGGGGCCGCAAGAGTCATGTGCCAGTGAGATACGCCGTGATGGCTTGAGCCATCGCCGCCGCGGCTGATTGTTGAAAAGCCGGGGTAACGAGGAGCGCAGCATCCGTCGCATTGCGCATATTGCCGGTCTCTATCAAGACCTTGGGAACAGTGGTCAGATTGAGCCCGGCGAGGTCGTCGCGAGGTTGCAAACCATCAGTTCCGTCGTAATTGCTGATGGGCATCGCTGTCGCAGCTTGGAACGTGTTCCGTAGCACGGCCGCGAACGCGTCCGATGCGGCGATAACCCCGTCGTTGGGGCCGTCGGGCACTGGTTCGAGGACGGCGAAGCCTCGACCGTAGGCCGGACCACCGTCTGCGTGAATGTCGACGGCGACGTTCGCGTGGGCGTCGTTGATGATGTCCGCCCTGGTGGTGACACAGGGCCCGATCCCGGAATTGTTCGGCCGCGTCAGCACCACCCGAGCCCCTTCGGTCACCAGGTCAGCCTGCAGGTAGGTGGCGACATTGAAATTGAACTGCGACTCGGTGTAGCCGCTGTCCGTGGCCGTCCCTGTTGTGTCGCAGGCCTCTTCTCCTGTCCCGTTCCAAATCAGCTGGTTGATGACCTGCGGAGCGGTGTAATTCAATCCGTTGTGGCCGGGGTCGATACCCACGACCATTCCTTCCAGCGGTCGCTGTTCATTCCCGAAAACGAGCCAGTAGCCGGTGCCGCTCGGCGCGGCCGCCATGCCGACCGCAGGGGCGGTCGACTGCATTCCGCCTTCGAGCCGTAGAACGAGGCATCCCCAAAGGTGAAGATGCCGCCGTCGGAGGCGACCAGCCAGTAGCCCTTGCCGTCGGGGGTGGCCGCCATGCCCACGATGGGCCGATTCAGTTGCATGCCACCGGTCGAGCCGTAGAACGAGGCATCCCCAAAGGTGAAGATCCCGCCGTCGGAGGCGACCAGCCAGTAGCCCTTGCCGTCGGGGGTGGCCGCCATGCCCACGATGGGCCGATTCAGTTGCATGCCACCGGTCGAGCCGTAGAACGAGGCATCCCCAAAGGTGAAGATCCCGCCGTCGGAGGCGGCCAGCCAGTAGCCCTTGCCGTCGGGGGTGGCCGCCATGCCCACGATGGGCCGATTCAGTTGCATGCCACCGGTCGAGCCGTAGAACGAGGCATCCCCAAAGGTGAAGATCCGCCGTCGGAGGCGACCAGCCAGTAGCCCTTGCCGTCGGGGGTGGCCGCCATGCCCACGAGAGGCGTCTGCTGGGTGGCCAACGCACTGACGCCGAGGGAGGCGCTACCGAAGGGCACCACGGAATTGGGCGACGCCGCGGGATCCCCGACATGTGACACCGGTACCGATGTCCCCGGCACGGATGTACCCGGCACCGATGCGCTCGACGGATTCCGTGTCGGGGCCCACGAAACGGTGATCGTGGCCAGGCACAGAAGGGCAACAAAAAGGGGCGGGCCTCCCGACCGCCATGCCCTGGGCCTTCTGCGTGAGGTGATGATTTGCCACTCTATCCATGCAGGCCACGGGCAGATTGTAGGCGTCCGTGACGATTGCCTACGAGGTCGTGAATCCTCCGTCCACGGAGAGCGCAGCGCCGGTGACACCGCTGGCCTCAGGTTCGCAGAGCCAGGCGATGAGTGCTGCAGGTTCGGCCGGATCCAAGAGCCGTTCCACTAACTGTTGGTGCGCGAACACTTCAGCCGAAGGCAGGTCATAGATCGCGGCGGAGGCATCGAGAATCGGCGTGCGCGTCGAACCAGGACATACCGCGTTGGCGGTGATCCCGGTGCCTGCCAAGTCTGCCGCCAACGACTTGATCAACCCGATGACGGCATGTTTGGACGCGCTGTAACCACTCATACGGCGCAGCCCCAAGAGGCCCGCAGCCGAAGCCACCGCGACGACTCGGCCCTGGCGCGGCGCCGGGGCTTCGAGCAGAACCGGCACGGCCGCTGCGGCCAGATGACGCACGCCGTGGACATTCACGTCGAATTGCACGTTCCACTGCGCGTCGCCCGTCTCCCAGAGGGGGCCGCCGCCCGCGACCACTCCGGCCACGGCGATAGCGGCATCGAGTCCACCGAACACCGTGATCGCCGCGTCGACGGCAGCCTGCATGTCGGACGGGCTCCGCACGTCGCCCACCATCGGGTGCACCTGGTCGCCGTGGCGATCAGCCAGAGCCGCCAGATCGGCCGGCGTGCTCAAGGCGTAGTCAAGACCGGGATCGTCAGCACACACGTCAACGGCCACCACCCGCCATCCATTGGCAACCAATCGCTCAACCGTGGCGGCGCCGATCCCGCGAGCGGCGCCGGTCAGGACCGCGACCGGGCTCATGCCCGCCGCTGTACAGGCCAGCGCGCGGCCAGGGAAGTGAGCAGATCCTCGGTCATGGAAGCCAGGATTTGCTCACCCTCGGCTTCGCTCGCTTCTCGCGGATCTCCCAACACGCCGTTGGACGATATCGGCCGAACCCCTTCGGCGCGCAACCGGGGCATGATCGCCTCGAGAGGCTCGATACAGCCGGCCTCCAGCATCTCCGTGCGCACAACGCCTGGATCTATGGCCAGCATCACCGAGGTCTCGGTCCGCCCGGCGTGGGCGTCGCCCCCCGGGGCGGCGGCTGCCCAGATCATGGCCTCCTCGCCGTCGCGCCGACACCTCTCGCTGACCAGGGTGAGGGCCTCATGGTTTCCCCCGTGGGCCGAAATGAGGACCAGGCCAAGGAAGGATGCCCGGGCCGAGCGGATCAACTCGATCAGGACATCGGCCAGGACCGCATGGTTGATCAGCATGGTGCCGGGGAACCCAGCGTGTTCACCACTCGCCCCATAGGCCACCGGAGGGGCCACCAGGACATCGGTACGGGCGCGGGACACACGCAGGGCCAGCTCAACGGCGATCCGGGTGTCCGTGTCGAGCGGCAGATGAGGGCCGTGCTGTTCCAAAGACCCGAGGGGCAGGGCCAACAGGAACGATCGGTCGGTCGCTGCGACGTCCGGCCAGGTTGCGCAGCCGAGCTCCACCGTCGACGACGAGCGGCCGCGCTAGGCGCGCGCTGGCGTCCGGAAGTGGACTGGCGTGGGCACCGGAATCGGACTCCCATGACGATCTACCTTGGAATGCCCGATCGCGGCACCCGGCAAGGCGGAGCTGTCGCGGGCCGCCATTGCTTCTTCACCATGGCCGAACACGCACTCCGGATCGGGTCCGTCGAGAGGGATCCCGGTGAAGAATTTGGCTGCCATACAGCCCCCCTGGCACACGTCGTACGAGCCGCACGACGCACAGGCCCCTGCACTCTGCGGCTCGCGCAACGAAGCGAACAGATCCGACTCGCGCCATACGCCGGCGAACCCCCCGTCGTCGCGCACATTGCCGGCCAGGAATTCCTTGTCGATGACGAACGGGCAGGCATAGACATCCCCGACCGGGTCGATCAAGCACACCACGCGGCCAGCGCCACAAAGGTTGAGGCCGTCCAAGGGCTGTCCGAGCGCCGAGAGATGGAAGAAGGAATCACCGGTCAAGACGTCGGGACGGTCCAGCAACCAGTGGTAGAGCATCCGCTGCTGCTCGGCCGTGGGATGCAACGCATCCCAGGTTTCGACACCCCGACCCGAGGGGCGAAATCGCGTCAGGCGCAACTGAGCGCCATAGCTTTCGGCGATGGCAGAGAACTTGTCCAGTTGGGTGACGTTCTCCCTGGTCACCACGACACTGATCTTGAACTGCCCAAAATCGGCGGCGGCCAGATTGTCCATGGCCGTCCGTGCTGCGGCGAATGATCCCTCGCCTCGCACGGCGTCGTTGGTCGATGCCAGGGCGCCGTCGATGCTGATCTGCACATCGACGTAGTCCATTCCAGCCAGCCGACGGGCCCGCTCCGCCGTGAGCCTCGTTCCATTGGTCGAGAACTTGACCCCGACGTTGTTTTCGACGGCATAGCCCACCAAGTCGAAGAAGTCCGGTCGCAGCATCGGTTCGCCTCCGCCGATGTTCACGTAGAACACCTTCATGGCGGCCAGCTCATCCACGATGTGACGGGCTTCGGCCGGCGTCAGCTCCATCGGGTCACGACGACCGGACGAACTCAGGCAGTGCACACAGGCCAGGTTGCAGGCGTACGTCAACTCCCAGGTCAGGCAGATCGGCGCTTCGAGGCCCTGCGTGAAACGCTGACGAAGCGGCATGATTTCTGTGGGCGCATCAACGGACATCAATTACCTCCGAAGCCGCAAGGCGTGCGAGCGCACGCATGTACGTGGGTCGTTCAGGCTCGGCTATCAGCGCGTCCACCGCCGCCTGCGCGGTGTCGTACTGATCCAACGCGGTGACCAGTTCCACCAGGGTGCGCGACTTCAAGAACATGAGGCGGCGAGTGCCGAAGTGATACGCCAGGGCACCGAACGACTCATCACGCAATGCGATTTGGGGGTGGACCCGCCATCCTCTGTCGGATTCAAACGCACGCGCAGCCTTGGTAGGCCGCGCTTCAGTCACGCTCAATAGACGCCGCACATGCCATCGATGGATACCTCTTCGACCAGGAGTTCGTCGACCTCATCGTCGGCGGGTGTTTCGACATCTTGCACTTCAATGTTTTCCGACAGCACCGTAAGCCTCCTTCGTGTTCGTCAGATCCTATCGGCTGGGGGCATACACACCATTCCTGTCAAGATTGGCCCGTGCGTGCTCCACACTGGGATATCGGTGACGAGCCGTCCGTCCTTCGGCCTGCACCGCCCCGGCACGTGACGCCGTTACCCTCCAGCTTCGGGCTCTTCAAGGACCCCGCATCGATCGGGTTCGACCAGGACCAGGTCCTCATGGGTGGGAGTCCCCTCCGACTCTTACGCCTGACCGCACGCGCCAGCTCCCTCGTCCACAGCTGGCAGGCCGGGACGAAGGTCGGTGACCGCAAGACGGAGCAGCTCCTGGCGCGACGGCTCGTTTCCTCGGGGGTCTTCGTGCCGCGTCCGGGTCCCACCCATTTTCAGACAGAGGATGTCACGGTCGTCATTCCCGTCCGTGACCGTCCGGAGGCTCTCGAACGACTCCTCACCGCCTTGAAGGGGATGACGTGCCTCGTCGTGGACGACGCCTCGACTGACCCTCGAAAAACGTGTCACATCGTCGAGCAAGCAGGAGGACGGTTCCTCGCCTTGGCCACGAACTGCGGGCCGGCTGCCGCGCGCAATGCCGGGCTGGCCCACGTCAGCACGCCCCTCGTCATGTTCATCGACTCAGACTGCGTGCCCGTTCCCGGTTGGCTCGAATTGATGCTGGCGCATTTCGAGGACCCGATGGTGGCGGCGGTGGCGCCGCGGGTCGTTCCGCTGCCGCCGCTCACGATGACGTCACTGTCGCGTTACGAGGCCGTCCGATCCTCGTTGGACCGCGGCAGCTCCGGCGGCCTGGTCCGACCTCTGAGCCGGATTCCCTTCGTCCCGACTGCGGCCTTGATGCTGCGCCGTGCCGTCGCCGGCGACGTCCTCTTTGATCCTCAGCTCCGGGCTGGCGAGGACGTGGATCTCGTCTGGCGCCTGGTCGAGGTGGGGTGGGACGTGCGCTACGAACCGGGTGCGATCGTCGAACACGAAGGGCCTCGAAGCTTCGGTTCCTGGCTGGGTCGCCGCGCCTTCTACGGGGCGAGCGCCGGCGCGCTGGCGCTGCGACATCGGCGGTCGCTCGTTCCACTGCAGGCGTCGGCCTGGTCCGTTGCCGTGTGGGGGCTGGCCTATGCCCGACGGCCATTTCTCGCGGCCGGAGTCCTCGCCGCATCCGTCGGATTGCTGGCGCGCCGTCTCCGCGGAGTGGTCGAGGAGCCGGTCGCGGTTGCAGCCAAGATCGCCGGCGGAGGGACCCTCACTTCAGCCCTTCCCGCCTTGCATGGCCTCATTCGGACCTGGTCCCCCGCATTGGTACTCGCCTTGTTCCGGCGGCATACCCGTCGCGCCGCCGTTCTCGCCCTCGTCGTCCCGGCTCTGTCGGACTGGCGTACGGACCGGCCCCAGCTCGACCCCTTCCGCTATGCCGCGATGCACATGGCGGACGACATCGCCTATGGGTCGGGCGTATGGCTGGGCTGCCTACGGGCGCGGACCGTCGTCCCCCTGCTGCCACGGATCGCGTTTCGGGCTCGTGTTTGGTCGGGTCCGTCGTCCTCCAAGAACGGGTCGAAGCCGACCCCTTCGCGGGCGGGCCAAAGAAGGGGGGTGCCGCAGCCGACCTAGTCTCTCGGGGGCACACTGTGGGGTCGGCCGCACGTGCGAGTCAGACCGGGGATGATTCACGAGAGGGTAGATATGAGCAACGAATGGTTCGAGACGGTTCTGGAAGCTCAGCGCCGGGCCAAGCGGCGCCTGCCCAAGTCGGTCTACAGCGCTCTGGTGGCCGGATCCGAGAAGGGCCTCACGGTAGAGGACAACACCGCCGCCTACGGTGAGCTCGGATTCGCGCCCCACGTCGCCGGATCGCCGGCCGCCCGAGACCTGTCCACGACCGTGATGGGTCAGACCATCTCGTTCCCCGTCATTATCTCGCCCACCGGCGTGCAAGCAGTGCATCCCGACGGCGAGGTCGCCGTCGCCCGCGCTGCAGCCGCCCGGGGCACGGCCATGGGGCTGAGCTCTTTTGCCAGCAAGTCCATCGAGGACGTGGTGGCCGCCAATCCCCAGACCTTCTTTCAGGTCTATTGGGTCGGCACACGGGACGACGTCCTCGAACGGATCGAACGGGCCCGGGACGCTGGAGCCGTCGGACTGATCGCCACGTTGGATTGGTCGTTTTCTCACGGCCGCGACTGGGGCAGCCCGGTCATCCCCGAAACTCTCGATCTCAAGTCGATGGCGCGCTTCGCACCCGAAGTGATTGCGCGGCCTCGGTGGCTGTACGACTTTGCGAAATCGGGCAAGCTGCCCGATCTCACCGCTCCGAACATGGGCAAGAAGGGTGAGACCGGACCAACGTTCTTCGGGGCCTATGGCGCCTGGATGCAGACGCCGCCGCCGAGTTGGGACGACGTTGCCTGGCTGCGCAAACAATGGGACGGTGCGTTCATGCTCAAGGGCGTCTCTCGCATCGACGATGCCAAACGGGCTGTCGACGCGGGTGTGACCGCGATCTCCGTGTCCAACCACGGAGGCAACAACCTCGACGGCACCCCGGCGACAATTCGCGTCTTACAGTCGATCGCCCAGACGGTTGGCGATGAGATCGAGGTCCTCCTCGATGGCGGGATCCGTCGCGGGAGCGACGTTGTCAAAGCGCTCGCCCTTGGCGCGCAAGCCGTGATGATCGGACGGGCGTACTTGTGGGGACTGGGCGCAAATGGACAGGCCGGGGTTGAAAATGTGCTGGATATCCTCCGCAGCGGGATTGAATCCGCCCTTCTCGGTCTCGGTCACGCGTCGATCCACGACCTCACAGCCGACGATCTGATCATTCCCCCGAACTTCAGCCGTCGGCTCGGCGACACCTCGTAGCGACGCAGTCTCTCCCTGGCGCCTTCTTCCGAAGGCTTCTAGGTGTCGAACTTGACGACGCCGCGGATGATCGTGCCGGCCGCCTGATCTTCATAGCCTTGTTGCACCTGATCGAGGGTGTACTCACGAGAGATCATCTCATCGATCTTGAGCTCTCCGGCCTCGAACAAGTTGAGCAGATTCGGTACCTGGATCCGAGGACTCGTGGAACCGAACACGGTGCCCAGGATCGCTTGGTTGAACATGGCGAGATTGAAGAGGTTCAGTTGCACGTCCATTTGATCGAACGGCGCAATGGCCGTCACGACAATGCGGGCATCCTTGGACCCGACGGCGCAGGCGGAGGCAATGAGATCGCCTTTCAGCACACTTGGGGTCAGAATCACGACGTCCGCCTTCCGTCCTTGGGTGAGGTCCGGAAGCATGAATTGCGCATCGAGCAGGGAGGGCGCGGTGTGCGTCGCGCCAAACTCTTTCGCTTTCTCCAGCTTGAAAGGAACCGGGTCCACGGCGACGATCGTGCGCGCCCCGGCGATACGTGCCCCTTGGATGGCTCCCGAGCCCACCCCTCCACAACCGACCACGACCACCGTCTCGCCCGGCTGGACCTTGCCCCGGTTCACCGCCGAGCCAAAGCCGGTGGAGACGCCGCAACTGATGAGGGCGGCCGCCTTCATGTTGGACCACGGATCAATACGGACCAGCGAGTTCTCGTGGCACACCATCTCGTCGGCGAACGTGCCCAGTTGGGTCATCCGATTCAGGTTCTGCCCGCCCAGGTGGTAGCGGTACGTCCCGTCGCTGATCATGCCCCCGGCCAACGTCGTTGCCCCCAGGTCGCACAGGTTCTGCCGGCCCGATGCGCACCAGTGGCACGTGCCGCACGAAGGAATGAACGACACCGCCACATGATCACCCAGTGCGACCTGCGTCACGTTCGTGCCGATCTCAGTCACGATGCCCGAGCCTTCGTGCCCGCCGACGACCGGGAACATAGAGGGTACGCCTATGAACTCGAGCACCTCGGGCGATGCGCTGATATCGCCCGAGCGCAAGTGCTCATCGGAACGACACAAACCGGAGTAGACCATTTTTACCCGCACTTCGCGATTGGCAGGTGGGTCGATGTCGATCTCTTCGGTCTTCCACGGCTCGTTCAAACCCGAACACACCACCGCACGCGTCTTCATGAGAGAGCCCTTCCTCCAACCTCGGCCGTCGGACAGT
The DNA here is from genome assembly GCA_963737745.1 of uncultured Acidimicrobiaceae bacterium. Classification (GTDB taxonomy): domain Bacteria; phylum Actinomycetota; class Acidimicrobiia; order Acidimicrobiales; family RAAP-2; genus Bog-473. The sequence continues at coordinate 574,713 of CAVTTR010000007.1, forward strand.
CAGTATCGTTCTCCGGCCGCCATCAAACAACCGCAGCGGTGTTCGATTCTCAGCAAAGGGATCCGACGTCCAGGAGATAGGTGTCAGGACGACGGGAGGCCTTGCCGACTATGGTCCGTCCGGTGTCCATGGGCCCAGCGACACGCGGCCTCCCCATAGAGATCTCGGGTTTGTCGAAGCATTTCGGTTCGGTTTTGGCGGTCGACAACCTCGACTTCACGGTCGAGCCGGGGCGGGTCACGGGATTCCTCGGACCGAACGGGTCCGGGAAAACCACGACGTTGCGCATGCTGCTCGGCCTGGTTACGCCGAGCGCGGGACGTGCCACCGTGGGTGGACAGCTCTACCGAGAACTGCCGAACCCGTCGGCGACAGTCGGCGCGGTGTTGGAAGCAACGAGTTTTCACCCGGCGCGTCGAGCTCGCACGCACCTACGCATGGTTGCCCGCGCCGGTGGTCACGACGAAGCCCGCGCCGATGTCGTGCTTGACCTGGTTGGCTTGACCGCCGACGCCAAACGCAAGATCGGCGGGTTTTCGATGGGCATGCGACAGCGCCTGGAGCTGGCCGGTGCGCTCGTTGGTGATCCCGATGTGCTCATCCTCGACGAACCCTCCAACGGACTCGATCCCCAAGGGATCGCCTGGCTGCGCGACCTGATGCGATACCTGGCCGGTGAAGGCCGCACCATTTTGGTTTCGTCGCACCTCTTGGCCGAGATGGCCCAGACCATCGACAACGCGGTCATCGTGTCGCACGGCAAGCTCCGGGCTCAAGGAACGCTGGAGTCGATCACTTCTGGCATTGCCGAGGCATCGATGCACGCCCGAACGCCTGAGGCGGATCGGCTGTGCGCGGTGCTGACAGAGGCGAACGTGCGATTCAGACGACTCTCGCAGGACTTGGTCGCCGTCGACGGCATGACACCCGAGCAACTCGGGCCATTGCTGGCCACAAACCAGATTGTCCTTTACGAACTGACCAACCAAGGAGCCGATCTCGAGGCGATTTTCCTTTCCTTGACATCTGGCCTCGGCTTCGGCGACATGGTGCCGCCCGCATGATCAACGCGGTTCGGTCCGAGCTTCTCAAAATGCGCAGCATGCCGGGAGTCTGGGTGTGCTTCGGATTGACGTTCCCTCTAACCGCGCTCCTCATATGGGCCGTCTTTGCAGTGGCTGGGGGCAGCCCCGGCCACACCTATCTCTTCGTGCACACCCTGAACCAAAAGCGAGTGCTTCTCGGAGCCGGTTACACGGGCATCACGTTCTTGGCCCCCGTTCTCGGCGTCATCTGCATCACCAGCGAGTACCGGCACAAGACCATGACATCGACCCTCGTCCTCACCCCTCGGCGAACCCGGGTGCTCGATGCGAAGGTCATCGTCACCGCCTGGTGGTGCTCTCTCATGGCCATCCTGTCTCTCGTGACCGTGGCGGCCATCGGACTGCCATGGAACGCCGCTCTCGGTGGCGTGACGTCGCAAGTCACCGACCAACTCGGCGCCGTCGTGCCCGGGCTCATTGCCGCCACCATTCTCCTCGGTCTCTTCGGACTGGGCTTCGGCACGCTCGTGAAGAATCAAGTCGCTGGCATTCTGATCACCATCGGCGGGACATTTATCCTCGAGCCACTTCTCGTGGGCCTGGCCCGAGGGATTTTCCAGTACGACCTGAACTGGCTCCCTTCCGCCGCCGCCGAGGCCTTGGCCGGTGCCCTGGCACGGGGTGGTATCGGTGGCAATCACGATGCGACAACGCACCTTTTGACGTGGTGGCAAGGCGGTCTCGCCATGCTCGGGTGGGGATTGATCCCGCTTCTTTTGGGTTACTTCACCACGGTCCGCCGCGACGTCACGTAGAACTCGGTCGACGAGCGACACGACCGGTAGCGGGAGTACCGTCGGGTACGGTTGAGCACAGAGACGAATTCTTCTCCAGCGGACACGGGTTCGGCGCCAGAGACGGCTTGCGACCGAGGTAGCCACACATGGGATTGCGAGCGCACATGTCAACGCCGACCTCCTCGTGATCGCGCGTCTGCTCGATCCTCTCCTCAACCTTCACGGGTGGGAGGCCTACAGCCTCGTCGGCGCGCTCGTTTTCGCCGAAGCTTCAATCCTGATCGGCTTTTTCTTCCCTGGGGAGACGGCCGTGATTCTCGGTGGTGTCGCCGCGTCTCGCGGCCACATCAATGTGGTCATCCTGATCGTGGTCGTCGTCGGGTGTGGCATTGCCGGCGACTCGGTCGGCTACCTCGTCGGCGAAAGGTGGGGACGCCGCCTCCTGCAAACCCGATTATTACGCAAACGTCGAAGGCTCCTCGATGCGGTGTTCGAACAATTGAACCGGCGTGGCGCGATCGCCGTCTTCGTTTCTCGCTTCACCGCATTTCTCCGGGCGGCAGTTCCGGGACTGGCGGGAATATCGTCGATGCCCTATCGAATTTTCCTCCCGGCGAATGCAGCCGGCGGCGTCGTGTGGGGCACCGGTTTCTGTCTCCTCGGCTACCTCCTGGGCCATGCCTATACGAAGCTGGAGCATGCATCGGGCATCGCCTCAGACATCCTTCTCGGTCTCGTCGCCGCTGTCATCATCGTCCTCTCTTTGCGACGGCGGCGCCGGGAGAAGGCTGAACGAAGTGGCGGAGTCGAAGCCCCGCCGACGAGCGACGTGTGGCCAGACGATTCGGACTCCCCGTGAGTTGCGAGCTCGTCTCAGAGGTCTGCGGCCGTTTCACAATCACGAGGCTGTTTCACAATAACGATGCGGTGCGGTCGGTTGTTGCCGCGAGAAGTATCGGAACGGCGCGGCGCAGTGCGAGTGCGGGGGGACCGAACCGAACCGGACCGGACCTCTCAGTCTCCCTCCAGCACCGACCGGTCGCCCCTCTTGATGCCATCGACGATGTGGGCAAAGGAACCAGCGGCGTCGTGGCCCGCAGCATCCGTATCGAGCCATCGCACCGCCCCCGAGTCCTCGTCACGCTCCAAGCCGAAGACTCCGAACCGCGGCTCGTAGCTGCCCCACTCGTAATTGTCGACCAAGGACCAGTGCAGGTACGCCGTGACAGGGACGTCCTCCTCAACCGCGGCAACGAGCGCCGAAAAGTGCTCTCTCAAGTAGCGAGGGCGATCCCACCCGTCGCCACGAGGAATGGGGTTACCCTCCACCATCCTCGTTGCCATGCCGTTCTCGACGACCCATAGCGGCAAACCAGGATGCAACGCCGCCTCAGTCCGGCACCAGGTCCTCATTCCTTCCGCATCGGGCGGTGTATCCCAGATCGGGCGAAGCGGGGACCATTCCCGTCCGCCGGCGGGGGTTCGCCGACCAGGCCGCTGCAACGCTCCGGCGGCCACGGGGTCGTACCAATCAAACCCGATGGCGCCGAGAGTGCAGGCCTGGGGCGAAGCCGCAATGACGTCGAGGGCGCGCCGGGGAGCGGGGCAACGGCTGGCCGATCGGAGCCGTGCCCACAGGTTCTTGCCCGCGGCTCCCCGGTTGGTCCCGTAGGGGCTGAGAGCGGCGAACAGACGTCGCAATGCGAGCTCACCGGCATGATGAGGCGGGAATGCCGCGTCGTGCAACGCTCGTCGCTCGTCGATGTAGCCATCCACGTCGGACGCCGGGATGCCCGCCGAACGCAGCAGCAGCAAGTCGACCAGGAGGCGGTCGTGCTCATAAATCGACGATGAGCTCGTGTTGCAGGTGACATGAGCGTCACGTTGCGCGGCGACAATGGCGTCCGACGCGAGCACGTGTGCGGTGAGAAGATTGTCCAGGACGCAGAATGCATCAGCGAAGGCGGCGTGGCGGCCGGGCGGGTGCGTACCTTCGATCCATCCCATCAGCATCACGATGTTCGGCTCGTTGATAGTGACCCAGCGACGGCAATACGGCGCCAAGGCGGGGAGCACGCGGGCCACGTGACGGGCAAAGCGATCCGGCGATCCGGGCCGCAACCAAAACTCGTCCCCCAAGAAGGCGGGGTGAGTGAAGTGATGCAAGGTGATCATGGGCTCGAGTCGGCGCGCCACACACATCTCGAGGATCTCGACGTAGCGATCCAGGGCGGCGTCGTCGAAGCGACCCGCCTCCGGCTCTAGCCGCGCCCATTCGACCGAGAGGCGAAACGTGTCGCAACCGAGGGCAGCCGCTCGGTCGAGCATCTCTACGGGATGGGCCCAGAAATCGCAGGCCACTCCCGAGCGCTGCACCCGGTCCGACTGCTCCCAGCTGTACCAATTGTTGGCCGGCTCACCGCTGCCGTTGTAACCACCTTCGATCTGGTAGCCCGCAGTTGCCACGCCGATGGCGAAACCCTCGCCCAAGAGAGATCCTTGAGCCGTGGACGGGTCAGCTGGCGCTGGAGGAAGGGATGGCACGGCAGACAGCTTGGCAGGTGATCCCCTCCAGCCGAGGTGGCATCGACAATCTCTGCCGGTCGTTCGAGTCCGTCCGTCGGGGTTGGCAATCCCATCGCAGAACGAGGAGAATCACCCCCTTCGTCGGCCCCGTCGCCGAAGATCAGCGAGGATTACCGAAAAGCACCGAAGATCCCCCGGGAAGGGAGTCATGCATGGCAGACGAAGTAGTGCGAGAGCGTCGAGGACACGTCGAGATCGTCACCATCAACCGGCCTGAGGCGCGCAATGCGATCAATGGCGCGGTAAGCCGAGCTATTTCGTCGACCATGGACGAGCTGGCCGATGATGCCGACTGCTGGGTGGTCATCCTGACGGGGAGTGGCGACAAGGCGTTCTCTGCCGGCATGGACCTCAAGGCCTTCGCCAGCGGAGAAGGGCCCGAGATCATGGGGGCACGTGGGGGATTCGGCGGTCTGACCGAACGTGACTTCGCCAAGCCCATGATCGCCGCCGCGAACGGCTCCGCCTTCGCCGGGGGTCTCGAGATGATGCTTTCCTGCGACCTCGTGGTGGCGGCCGATCACGCCATGTTCGGCATACCCGAGGTCAAGCGCGGCCTCATCGCCGGCGCTGGCGGCCTCCTCCGGCTGCCCAAGCGCCTTCCGCTCGCGGTGGCCTACGAGTTGGCCATGACGGGCGACCCCATCGATGCCGCCCGCGCCTACACGCTGGGACTGGTCAACCTCGTCGTCCCGGCCGCCTCGGTGCTCACAGAGGCTCTCGCCCTGGCCGAGCGGATCGCCGCTAACGCGCCCATGGCCGTCCGGTACTCCAAGAGCGTCATCAAGCAGGCGGGTGAGGTGTCCGAGGCGGAAGGCTGGAAGATCAACCAGAGCGCCGTGGATGTCGTGTTCAGTTCGGCTGACGCGATGGAAGGCCCTGTCGCCTTTGCCGAAAAGCGAGAGCCGCGCTGGCAGGGTAAGTAGACGGGTCGGGGCTGACTCGCGTGCTCGCATCCGGCCTCGACGCGCTGCGCCTCACGCTTCACGTCTTGTCCGCTTCGATCTGGGTCGGAGGGCAGATCGTCCTGGCCGGCCTCGTCGGTCCGTCCCGAGCCTTGGGCGCCGAGGCACCCAGGGCACTGGCCCGAGCCTTTGCTCGGCTGGCGTGGCCCGCCTATGCGGTGCTTGTCGTCACCGGTTTCTGGAATTTCTCAACCTTTCACTGGGCGGCCCAGAGCTCGGCCTGGAAGACGGTGTTGATCGTCAAGATCGTTGTTGTTGCCGCGGCCGGTGTGGGGGCGCTGCTGCATGGACGGGCCACCTCTCGCCGGGCAATCGCCGTGTGGGGATCGGTGGGGGGCCTGGCCAGCGTGGCGGCCCTGGTGCTCGGGGTTCTTCTCGCAGGATAATCAACCGGCTCCATCACAGGGGGCGTCCGACGTGGCCAGTTGCGCCAAGCGCCCCTAGGCGCCGGAGAACCGCACACCGCCGTGCGGCAAGCATCCCCTTGGATTGGGTCTAACCTGAAGCGCGGTCCACCGCCACGTGGGCGAGGTGAAGGAGGTCCACATGTTGGCAGAGATTTTTGGCGTCGATGGAATCATCGTCTTGATCGTCGTCGTCGTGCTCCTCTTCGGCGGTGCCGCCATCCCCAAGTTGGCTCGCAATCTGGGCTCAGCCAAGAACGAGTTCGAAAAGGGGTTGAACGACGGCAAGAAGGCCTCGCAGGATGCACACCTCGCCGCCAGCAATGGGACGTCCGAAGCAGCGGCAGCACCGGCGCCCGCTCCCGCCCCCGCTCCCGCTCCCGCTCCCGCCACCGACGACCCGACCTCGCGGAGCTAATGCGGGCGGCGTAGGAATGCGGGTGGCGCAAAAACCAGGAGCTAGGCGCGCCTGAATCGATCCTCACGTAACCCGTTGTGCTGCTACTTCGTCTTTTTCTGTCGGGTTCGATAGTGTCAGCGCCGTGGACTCGTCACTGACCAGCCCTTCGGCGAACGCACCCAACGCAACGCCCGAAATTCCCGGCCCGCGCCGGCGCTCCAGGGTCCTGGCGGCGCTCGCCACGCTGGGCGGGGCGCTCCTCCTAGCGGGTTGCAAACTTCCGAGCTTCGGCGAATTCCCCGGCTCGACCACGCAAGGGCGCACCGAGTTTCACCTGTGGCAGCTCTTCTTCATCGCGGGCCTGGTGGTCGGTGGTTTCGTGCTCCTCCTCATCCTCTGGGCCATCTTCAAGTACCGCCGCAGATCAGACGACATGCCCAAGCAGACCCAGTACCACACGCACGGTGGAAATCATCTATACGGTGGTGCCAATTCTGATCGTTATCGGGCTTTTCGTCTTCACCGTGCTGGCAGAGAACAACGTGGACGCCGAGCCAGCGCATCCCGGCGCCACCATCACCGTCAATGCGTTCCAGTGGGGCTGGGAGTTCGAGTATCCCGGCGGTCCGGGCTCGGGCTGCGCCAACCCCTCATCACCCAAGGCAAATCAGGCCGACTGCGTCAAGGTCATCGGACAGACCACGCAGGATCCGACCATGGTGATCCCCACCGGCACCAACGTGGAGATCCATCTCAACTCGCTCGACGTCCTCCACGGGTTCTATGTCCCCGAGTTCAACTTCAGCCGTTACGCCAGCCCCGGATACACCACAAGCTTTGACTTCAACGCACTGCATACGGGGGACTTCCGGGGCCAGTGCACCCAACTCTGTGGTTTGTATCACTCCCTCATGTTCTTCAATGTGAAGGCGGTGACGCAGTCGCAATACGCATCGTGGCTGCAGGCGCAACAAGCCGCTGTCCAAGCCAACCCCTCGTCGGTGCCCAAGCTCCCCTCTGGGGTAGGAAGCGGCGCCGCGAACACCAGCTCACCCAGCAACAACCTCGGAGGTGACCTCTACGGTGACTGACGTCGCTGACGTTCTCGCCCCACCGCTGCCCGATACGGTCGTGGAGGACACTCCGGGCCTCCACCTGCCTGAAGCAGGGGGGCACGGTCCCGGCGACGGCCACGTCGCCGGGCACGGGCACGAGGACCACGGCCCGACTGGGATCCTCAAGTGGTTGACGTCCACGGACCACAAGGTGATCGGCCTGAGCTACATGATCACGTCATTGGTCATGTTCTATTTCGCCGGGATCATGGCCCTCTTCATCCGCCTCCAACTGACCTCCCCGCACTCCTCACTTCTCACGTTCGGGCAGTACAACGAGCTGTTCACCATGCACGGCAGCTTGATGCTCTACCTGTTCGCCGGACCGTTCGCGTTCGGTGGCCTGGCCAACTACGTCGTGCCGCTGCAGATCGGCGCCCCAGACATGGCCTTCCCGCGCCTCAATGCCCTCAGCTACTGGCTGTACCTCACGGGATCGATCACCATGATGCTGGGCTTCTTGGTGGCTGGGGGAGCCGCCAGCTTCGGGTGGGTTGCCTATGCCCCCTTGTCCAACTCCCTCGCCTCGCCGGGTGTCGGCGGCGACGTGTGGATCATGGCGCTCGTCCTCACGGGATTCTCGGCCATCTTCACCGGGGTCAATCTGGTCGGCACCATCTTCTACCTACGTGCCCCGGGCATGACCATGTTCCGCATGCCCATCTTCACCTGGAACATGCTGGTCACCGGCATCCTCATCCTCATCGCGTTCCCGGTGCTCACCAGCGCATTGGTGATGCTGTTCTGCGACCGGCACTTCGGGACGCACATCTACACCGCGGTTGGCTGCCATACCGTTTCGGGTGCGGTCCTTCACACGTGCGGATCGCCCTTGCTCTGGCAGAACCTCTTTTGGTTCTTCGGCCATCCCGAGGTCTACATCCTCGCCCTGCCTTTCTTCGGCATCGTCACCGAAGTGCTCCCCGTCTTCTCGCGCAAGCCGGTGTTCGGGTACAAGGGCATGGTCTTCGCCACCATGGCGATCGCCGCCCTGTCCACGGGCGTGTGGGCCCACCACATGTTCACCACCGGGGCCGTGCTCCTGCCGTTCTTCTCGTTCCTGAGCCTCCTGATCGCCGTCCCCACCGGAATCAAATTCTTCAACTGGATCGGCACGCTCTGGCATGGCCAGCTCAAATTCACTACCCCCATGCTCTTTTGTATTGGTTTCCTCCTCGCCTTCTTGATGGGTGGCGTGACCGGGATCATGCTGGCCTCTCCGCCCATCGACTTCGCCACCCATGACACCTACTTCGTGGTGGCTCACTTCCACCAAGTCCTCTTCGGGACAGCGGTCTTCGCCGGTTTTGCCGGCCTGTACTACTGGTATCCGAAGATGTTCGGGCGAATGTTGAACGACACGCTGGGCAAGGTGCATTTCTGGCTCATGTTCATCGGGTTCTGGGTGACGTTCATGCCCCAGTACGTCGTCGGCCTCCTGGGTATGCCTCGACGCGTGGCCAGCTATCCGTCCAACCTGGGCTGGCAGAGCTACAACATCATGTCCACCATCGGGGCATTCATCATCGCCCTCTCCTTTGCCGTCCTGCTGTGGAACCTGTGGATCTCGTGGCGCAGACCCGTGCCGGCCGGGAACAATCCTTGGGACGCCCACACCCTGGAGTGGTTCACCACGTCACCCCCGCCGCACCACAACTACACCCACCTGCCACCGATCCGTTCGGAGCGGCCGACGTGGGACTACAACCATCCTGACGCCGTGTCGGTGCCTCACGGGCAGGCCGCCGAACTCGCCGCCAGTACCCGCCACAAGCACAAGGAGACCGTCGCGTGAGGGTCGAGGCCATCATCTTGTTGTTCCTCGGGCTCTTCTTCGGGCTGGTCGGACTGGTCTACTGGTTCTGGAGCTACGAAGACGCCGGCACCGCCATGCTGGTTGGGACATGCACGCTCGGTTTTCTTCCGGGGAGCTACTACTTCTACTGGCACCGGCGCATGGGCCAACGGGTGGAGGACCGTGACGACGCGTCCATCGCCGAGGGTGCCGGCGAGATCAACTCGTTTCCGAGCACCTCCATCTGGCCCTTCGTGATGGGCATGGGCGCCTTCCTGACCGTCATCTCGCTCGTCTTCGGGATCTGGCTGATCTTCCCCGGAATCTCGCTCATCGTCACCGCGCTCGTCGGCGTCACCGCCGAGAGCCGCCGTGGTGGGCACGTCTAAGGAGCCTCGATCGTGCGCCCCGAACCTGGGGGCCGACCTTTAGCCTGAACGGGTGACAACCCGAGCAGCGTCAACCGAGCCGGCGGGCCAGCTTTCGCGCTCCATGGTGACGCTCATTGCGGTGGCCACCGGTGCCGTGGTGGCGAACCTGTATTACGCCCAGCCGGTGCTGCACCTGGTGGCCCACGACTTCCACGCCGGTTCGGGCCTGGCCTCACTGATCATCACCGCCTCCCAGGTGGGCTACGCCGCTGGGCTGCTTCTCGTCCTTCCCCTCGGTGACCTGCTCCCTCGGCGCGTCCTGGTGGTGCGCATCTTCGGGGTGGCCGCCGTGGCGCTGGTGGCGTGCGCTGTGTCCCCTGACATTTGGGTCTTCGGGCTGGCCTCGATCGCCGTCGGTACCGCATCGGTGGCGGGACAGGTCATGATCCCCTTTGCCGCCGACCTGGCCCCGCCGGACCGGCGCGGGCGCGTGGTGGCCCGGATCATGACCGGGCTCCTTCTCGGCATTCTCCTGGCCCGAACGGTGTCAGGCTTGGTGGCCCAGGTGGCCGGTTGGCGGGCCATCTACTGGTTCTCCGCTGCGCTCATGATGCTCTTCGCCGGCATCTTGTGGCGAGCCCTTCCCGGCGAGGGCTCACGGCCCCACCACGCCTACCGGGAGCTGGTCGGGTCGTCGCTCCGCCTGCTGGTGGACGAGCCCATCCTGCGCCGTCGGGCCTGGCACGGCGCCTGCGGCTTCGCCTGCTTCAGCGTGCTCTGGACCACGATCGCCTTCCTCTTGTCATCGGCCCCGTACCGCTACTCGAGCGCGGTCATCGGCCTCTTCGGCCTGGTGGGAGCGGGAGGGATCCTCGCCGCCAATCTGGCCGGCAAACTGGCCGATGCCGATCGCTCCACCAGCGCCACGGTGGCGGCCGGCGTCCTGCTCACGGGCTCGTTCGGCCTGTTGTGGTTCGGCCACTCCACCCTGGCCGCCCTCATCGTGGGCATCGTGGTCCTCGACATCGGCACCCAGGGCATGCAGATCACCAATCAAGCCATCATCTATGCCTTGCGGCCCGATGCACGGAGCCGGATCAACAGCGCCTACATGGTCTGCTACTTCCTCGGAGGGGCGGTGGGCTCCCTCGCCGCCGGTGTGGCCTACGGCGGACACGGCTGGGGTGGCGTCTGCGTGCTCGGCGCAGCATTCGGCGCGCTTTCCCTGGCCTTGACCGTCTACGAACGCCTTCGGCCACCTGTGGCCGCCACCTCCGCCACCTCCGCCACCTCGGCGGCCTGCTGCGGGGCGGGGCGCGTACGGCGCAGCCCTGACCGCATGGTTCGCCTAGAGCTCGGGCAACCCCATCGGATTGGGGAAGGGGATGCAGCCCGACGCCTGGATCTGGCGTGCCCACGCCCGCAGGGATCGGTAGAGGAGGTCGACTTCTTGGTCACGCAGGGTGGCGAAGGCGGCCTCGGCCAGGTCATCGGTCATGGCCTCGATCCCCAGTCGCAGGGCGCGACCCGCTTCGGTGGCCGTCCCGTCACCGTGCAGCAGTCCCCGGCCCGCCAAGCGGGCTCTGGCCCCTTCCCACTGCTCGGGACTCCAGCCCCGGTTCTCGCGCAGTAACTCGGGCGCGCACGCCCGAAGTCCCGGCGGCCAGTACGTGCGCGTCCAGCCCGTCGAGCCCCCGCACCTCGTGCGCCACCACATGACCGTCACCGCGGTGCTCGCGCAGCGTGGTGCAGGCTTGCCACACCTCGGCTCCTGCGACCTGCGACGCGGGGAGGCCGCGCTGGTGGAGTTGCGCCTCGATCCTCGGCCAGAGCTCGGCATTGGCCTCGGTCATGGCCCGCCCCTGGCCCCGACACTGTCCGGCCGCCGTCCGCAGGGCAGGCAGGGCGGCCACCATCTCCACCCACTGCGTCGGCGCCGACGAGTGCCGCCAGCGCCTCGGAAGCGGCGAGGGCTCGCTCGACGGTGACCGTTTCGGGGTCCACTACGTCCCAGCAAGAAGGGATGGCCCGCTGCACCATGGCCGGGTGGAAATTGAAGAAAGCGGCGACGACCGGCTCGGGCCCGACCACGCCGAGTGGCGCCGCCCGGGCGGCGAAGTACCCGCGCCAGAATCCCCTCAGCCCGAGTTCAGCGCAGGGCTTGGCGGCACTGCGGGGCAAAGTACGTCACCGCATGCACCGACTCGATTACCACCCACAGCTGGCGGGCGGTGACCCGGTCCGCGCCAGCCAATGCTCGCCCGGTTGGGCTAGCGACTGACCTGTCGAGCGCCCGTCGGCGAGCTCTCCTCGCTCACGAGCGGCGACGGGGCGGCCAGGGGCGAGACGTCGATGCGCACCGGCACCGGTTCGGGCTCGAGCTCGTGATAGCCGTCCCCGGGTCGCGGCGCCGTGGGAACCGTGGTGTACTCGCCCTCGGCCGAACGTCGAACGATCACCGCCCGCTTGCGCTTGCCAATACCCTGCACGCCCTGCATCTCCTTGCAGATGCCGTAGGTCACGAAGGCCACGACGATCGGCACGGCAACGGTCAAGACACGGAAGGCCCACAGGACGAAGTTCAGCGACAGGTGGAAGTAGTTGGCCAGGACGTCGGTCGAGCTCGCGGCGAACAGAGTGAACAACAGACCGAGCATGGCGGCCCCGGCGGCGGTGCGTTTGGGCCGGTCGCGCGGCCGGTCCAAAAGGTTGTGCAAGGCAGTATCGCCGGTCATCCGGCGTTCGAGGGCAGGCCAGAGAAATGCGATGTTGAAGATAAGGCCGGGGAAGATGACCGCAGGGAGGAACACCTCGAGCGGAATGGTGTGTCCCCAACCGGCGAACTCCCAGGCCGGCATGATGCGCAATGCCCCATCCAGCCAGCCCATATACCAGTCCGGTTGCACGGCGTAAGAGATCTTCGAGGGGTCGTAGGACCCGAACTGCCAGATGGGGTTGATTTGGGCGAAAGCGCCCAGGAGCGCGGTGGCGCCGGTCACCATGAAGAGGAACCCGGTCGTCTTGGCCATGAAGGTGGGGAACATGGGCGATCCCACGACGTTGTTCTCGGTCCGTCCTTCGCCCTTGAACTGCGTGTGCTTCTGGCGCACCAGCAGGCCCAGGTGGGCACCCAAAAGGCCGGTGATGACCAAGGGGATGATGAGGACGTGGATGATGTAGAAGCGACCTTCAATCGACCCGTTGCCCGGGAACTGGCCGCCCCACAGGAACGTGCCCAGGTAGCTTCCCACGAAGGGTATCGACTCGACGATGGAGTAGCCGATGCGCAGGCCGGTGCCCGAGATCAGGTCGTCGGGCAGTGAGTAGCCGATGAACCCTTCGAGGATGGCCAAAATCAGCATGAGGGTGCCGATGGTCCAGTTGAGCTCGCGCGGCTTGCGGAAGGCGCCGGTGAAGAAGATGCGGGCCATGTGGACCACGATGGAGGCGACGAAGATGTCCGCCGCCCAGTGGTGCATCTGGCGCACGAGCAGGCCGCCGCGCACGCCGAAGGAGATGTTCACCGTCGACTGGTAGGCCTCAGAGACCGATTGGCCGCGCAGTGGCGTGTAGGTGCCGTGGTAGATGACCTGGGTGGTCGACGGCACGAAATACAGCGACAGGAACACGCCGGTGGCCATCAGGACGACGAACGAGTAGAGCGCGATCTCGCCCAGCATGAACGACCAGTGGTCGGGGAAGATCTTGTCCAACATCACCCGGCCGCCCTTGGCCAAGCCGAGCCGATCGTCGAGCTCGTTGATCGTGCTGCTCACCCGACCGTAGGGGCCGAGCGCCTGCTTCTTTGACTTCGCAGTGGGCAGTGCGGGACTCATGTCCCGTTCTCCTTCGTCGTGGTCCGCTCGTAGAAGCCGGGTCCGATGGCTTGGTCAAAGCCGCTCTGTGACCGCAGGGTCCCGTCACTGTCGAAGTACAACGGCAACTGCGGCAGGGGGCGGGGGGCCGGTCCGAATTGGGGTATCGCGCCGTTGCGCACGTTGAACATCGACTGGTGGCAGGGACACACCAGCAGCTCGAGCTCTTGCTCGTAGAGGCCGACCGGACATCCGAGGTGCGTGCACAACTTGGAGTAGGCCACATAGCCGGCGGGGGCCCACGTCTCGCGCCCCTTCGCCGTGACCAGGTTGGAGTCTTGGACCCGGATCAACACCGTCTGGTCGACGGACTGGCCGTACTGTGTGTCCTGACGGCCATGCGGGTAGACGGTCATGATCCCGCCGACCACGAGGGTGTCCTTCGTCACGCTGCGCCCGTTGGAGTCGACCAGGAGGGTGCCCTTGCGCCAGTCGGTGACCTCCAGCGAGTCGCCGGGCAGTGGGCCGAGGGACCGCAGCAGCGGGAAGAGGGCGACGATCCCGAAGATCCCCGACCCGATGGCGAAGAGGCCGCCGAGCAACTTGCGCCGCTTGACCACGACCGTCGACCGTTCCACCAGCGCCGCCGCCATGGACTCACGCTCTTCGGGCGACGAGGCCAGAACGTGGCGCTCCTCCACGAAGGGCCCCTGGGGCATCAGGTATTTGCCCCAGGCCGTCAGCCCAAAGCCGAGCAGGAACAAACCAGCGCCCACCGTGCCGCCGATGACCCAAGGATCCCAGTTCTGCGTGTAGGCGACGCCAAAACCGACGACGAAAACGATGGCCACCACGAGGATAAGGGCGATGATTCCCTCGGCTCTTTTGGGATTTCTGGCCGCGTCGCCGAGGTGGGGATCGCTCAGTGTGGCGACCGGCATCGGGACCTTGGTCCGCGACGGTTCGTGTTCTTCGTCGATCACGAGCGTTCACCTATCCAAAAGCAGATGAGTGCCAAACCCCCGACGCCCAGCAGGAGGGCGATGAAACCTTCGGCCACGGGCCCGACGCCGCCCAGTCCGGCGCCGCCAGGGTTGTCCGGGTGCTGCACCTTCTGTGTGACGTACGCCACGACGTCGCGCAACTGGTTATCGCTGAGATTGCCCGAGAAACGGGGCATGTTCGCCGGTCCGATCCGCAACGCCTCGGCCACCTGCTGTGGCGTGATCTGCTTGTTCTGAAGGGACGGGTGCATTCGTCCCGAAGGCCAGGGCGTCACCGGCGCCCGTGATCGTGTGGCACGCGGCACAGTTCAACTGGAAGAGGTCGGCGCCGGTCGCCAGGTTGGCCCCTTTCAGATTCGGAGTGGGCACCGCCGGCACCGAAGGGTCGAGCGAGTTGATGTACGCCGCCACTTGCAGCGCCTGCTTGTCGGTGAGACGGGGGGGCTTCCGCTCGGCCTCAACGGCCTTGATGTCAGCCGCGGGCATGCGGCCGGTGGTGATCCAGAAGTCGACCGTGGCCGCACCGACGCCCTGCAGGTTGGGGCCGATGGTGGCCGCGCCCGTGGGCGAAACGCCGTTGGCCTGTGACCCGTGACAGCTCGAACAGGTCTGATCGAACAAGAGCTTGCCCGCATTGACGTAGGACTTCGGCGGGTTGGTGTAGGTGACGGAGCTGTCGCCGTAGCGGATGAGCATCCCGTCGAAGCAGACGAGTTTTGTGCTGGCAAAGGGGTTCCCGGAGTTTTGCACCTGGCTCACGCCCTTGAGGTTGACGGAGCCGCAAGCCTTGAGCGAGGACGTCACGGTCTGCGTCTTCGTCGTCGACGCTTGGGCCACCCCGGGGAAGACGAGCGCCAGAGTGCCGAGTGCCGCGATGCCCAGAAGGCTTGCGGGTAAAAGATATTTCGAGCGGATCGAGCGTCGGGTGTGCGTGTGGGAGCTCGACATGTCTATTTCAGGAAGAACAGGCAACTGAAAAGCCCGACCCAGACGATGTCGACGAAGTGCCAGTAGTAGCTGACGGCCTGTACGGCGGAGAGCTCGCCCGGGTCTCCCCCGGCGTCGCCGCGCATCCGACCGAGGAGGAAGACCATGGCAACCAGGCCCAAGAACACATGAAGGCCGTGAAGCCCCGTCATGATGAAAAAGAGCGACCCATAGGAGTTCGTGTTCCAGCGGGTGGAGATGAAAAGCCACTCGGTCGCCTGATTGGCCAAGAACGCGAAGCCCAAGATGAAGGTGGCGACGACCCAGATGCGGGCTGACTTGCGATTCCGCCACTCGATCTGGTGGACCGCATACTGCATGGTGAAGCTCGACGAGACGAGCACCAGGGTGAAGATGATGCCCCGGACGGTGTCGAGTTCCGTTCCACGTGGTGGCCAGACCCCCCCGGCGGCGTTGGCCCGCAGGGTGAAGAAGGCGGCAAAAAGACCGCTGAAAAACATCAGCTCCGAACCGAGCCAGATCATGACGCCCACGGCCAGCATGGGTGGTCGATCGTGAACGATCTTGCCTGTTGGCACTGGGTGCTCGACCGAAACCGCCTGGGTCACAGGGCAATTTCTAGTCGACCGGAGCGCCGACGCGCCAACAAGCAGGTGACAGCGCTTTCCTGTTCAGTCGCTGGGGCTACCTGGGTCAACTCTCAGGCCCGAGGGCAACGGGCAGCGGTTCGGCATAGACCACGGACAACCGTCGTGTGGGCCGGGTGAGAGCCACGTAGAGGGTCCGCAGCCCCCTCGTGGTCGCGATGGGCGGTCCCTCGCCGGCGACTTCCTCTCCGACGGCGGCCACCAGGGCAGGCTCGACCACGACCACGGCGTCAAACTCGAGGCCGTTCGTCTCGTCGGCCGGAAGCAACACCAGACCGGCGGCCAACCCCTCGCCCGTCGGATCGCGCGGATCGGTCGGATAGAGACCGGCATCGGACAGGGCACGGTCCAGTTCAGGGAGCATGACGGCCGGGCCGAGGACCGCTACCCGGCCCGGGGCGACGGCGGCCACCTCCTCGCGGGTGGCCTGGGCCACGGCAGCCAACAGCTCGGCCCGTGAAGCCTCGATGATCCGGGGTGCGAATCCCGACTGGCGCACAGGGCGGGGTGGGGTGATGGCCGGGGCCGCCACGGCCAGCACCTTGGCCGCCACCGCGATCACCTCGGCCGGCGTGCGATAGCTCACCGTGAGCTCGACCAGGCGTGTGGCGCGCTGCGGACTGAGGTGGCGCGTGACGTCGTCCCAACTCTCGGGTGCCCAAGGGCCGGTCGCCTGGGCGATGTCACCGACGACGGTCATCGATCCCGAGAGTGAGCGCCGCGCCAGCATGCGGAGCTGCATGGGCGAGAGATCCTGAACCTCGTCCACCACGATGTGACCGAATGATCGCACGTCCTCGTCGGGCCCGGACAAGGACCCGGCGGTCGGCGCCGGGGACGCCGCCAGCCCCTGGGGCCAAAAACCCACCTCCTGCGCGTTGCCTTCTTCGGCCCGGCCGCCGCGCCCACGCAGGGAGCGGGCCCCTCCTCGGCGCGGGCCGAGCAGCGTGCGAGCCTCATCGATCAGCGCAGCGTCGGCCACGGTCCACGGCACCTCGTCGAGCGAAGCGCTCCGAGGCCGGTAGAGGCGCTGGATGGCCTCGGAGCTGAAGATGTCCTGGCCCGCCGCTGTCAGCAGGGGGCGAGCCCCGAGGAGATCGTGCAAAAGCTCGTGGGGGGAGAGGCGAGGCCACATGCGGTCCAGCGCTTCGGCCACTTGCGGGGTGCGGCGTAGGCGGCGGGCCAGGTCGGCCTGCTCCTCGGCAGTTGGCCCATCCTCGAGCGTTTCGTTGCCACGGGTGAGACGGGCGTGGTAGTCGTCGGAGAGGGCGCGCAGCACGTGCGCCTCGACGAAACGTCGGCGGACGTTGTGCGTTCCCGGGCGCCGCCGGGCCAGGGCGATGATCTCCTCGGTGGTGTGAGCCCGTAGACGCAATAACCCGGCACCGAAGGGAATCTCGACATCGTGGCGGAGCGGGCGCTGTCTGGTCCGAACAGCCCGCCCCAATACCTTGACCATGCGGACGTCACCCTTGAGCTTGGCCACGAGCGGATCGTCCGTGCCGCGCACCCGGATTTCAGGTACGAGGCCGGCCACGGTCGACAGGCTCACGCCCGTCTCACCCAAAGAGGGCAGCACCTGCTCGATGTAGCGGAGGAAGAGGGGGTTGGGCCCGACGACGAGGACTCCCTGGCGCTCCAGTGGGAAGCGGTGCGTGTAGAGGAGATAGGCGGCGCGGTGCAGGGCTACCGCTGTCTTCCCGGTGCCCGGGCCACCTTGGACCACCAGGACCCCGCTCAGCGGGGAGCGGATGATCTCGTCCTGCTCCCGTTGGATGGTGCCGATGATGTCGCCCATATGACCGGTCCGGGCCTGCCCGAGGGCCGAGAGGAGGGCTCCAGGGCCGCCGAGCACCATGCCTTCGGAGAGCAGACGCTCACCCGGATCCCCGTCGGTCTCGGCTGCGGGAGAGACCGGGAGCAGTGGGGCTCCCGGCGCCCTCGAGGGGTCGACGAAGTACTCGTCCTCCAACCCGAGCACGGTGCGGCCGCGCACGGCGAGATGCCGGCGACGGGCCAGTCCCTGGGGGTCGAGTCCGGTGGCGCGGTAGAACGGCTCGGCCACCGGCGCCCGCCAGTCCACGACCAGGGGTTCGTGATCGGGACCCGATACTGCGAGACGCCCGATATGAAAGGACTCCCCGAGCAGGGGACGGGGGGCAGCTGCATCGGCTCCCTCGGGGTCGGCGCCTTCCGGGTCGGCGCTCTCCGGGTCGGCAAATCGGTCGATGCGGCCGAAGTAGAGAGCCTGATCCCCTATATCGAGCTGTTCCAGGCGGGCCAAGCTCGTGCGCACCACGATGTCGCGCTCGGTGCGCGACTGGAAGGTGCCACCCTTGCCCAGGTCGAGCACGCCCTGGAGCATCTGGCGTGCTTCCCCGCGCATGTCCTCGAGACCGTCGTGGGCGCGATTGAGGAACTCCTGCTCATCCTCCAGATCGGGATGGTCCGGCACGGCGCCCCTCTCTCCCCCCGCCTCTCAGGGAAACAGTTCAGTTTAGGCGACGAGTCACGGCCCGGTGCCGCAGCAGTGGACGCCTACGATGAGCCGCATGTTGATTTCGACCATGAACGACGTTCCGGGCTACCGGGTGAGCAAGGTGCTCGGGGAGGTTTTCGGCCTCACGGTGCGCTCACGCAACATCGGGTCACAGTTCGGGGCGGCATTCAAATCCCTGGCCGGTGGTGAGCTCAAGGGGATGACCAAGAACCTGCAGCTCAGCCGGGAAGAAGTGGTCGGTCGGATGGTGGTCGAGGCGGAGGCGAAGGGCGGGAACGCCGTCCTCGCCATGCGCTTCGACACCTCAGAAATGGGTGGGAACTGGACCGAAATCTGTGCCTACGGTACGGCGGTCGTCATAGAGCCACTCGGGTGAGTCCTACGGCGGCCGCCGATACGGACCTCGTGCGTGCCTGCTGGCGCCAGCCGGTGTCCCGCACGCCCGTGTGGTTCATGCGCCAGGCCGGCCGAGCGCTCCCCGAATACCGGGCCGCCCGCGGCACCGGCTCGATCCTCAGCGCCATCGCCGATGCGCCCCTGGCCGCCGAGCTCACGTTGCAGCCTGTGCGCCGTTACGGGGTGGACGCCGCCATCCTTTTTTCGGACATTGTGGTTCCGGTCCAGGCGATCGGCTTCGGCGTCGACGTGGAGCCAGGCAAGGGGCCCGTGGTGGATCAGCCGTTTCGCAGCGCCGCCGATCTTCCTCGTCTGCGCCCGCTCGAACCCGCGCTCGATACCCCGTACGTCCTCGACGCCGCCCGCCTCGTCGCCAAGGAGCTCGCCGGGAGCGGCGTTGCCCTCATCGGCTTTGCCGGTGCGCCCTTTACGGTGGCGAGCTACCTGATCGAGGGGGGTCCGTCCCGGACCTTCACCAAGGTCAAGACGTTGATGCACAGCGACCCCGCGCTGTGGAGTCAGCTCATGGAGCGCCTGGCCGCCATGTCGATCTCGTTCTTGCGGGCGCAGATCGAGGCCGGGGTCCAAGCGGTCCAGCTCTTCGACAGTTGGGCCGGCAACCTTTCTCCCGACGAGTACCGGCGTTTCGTTCTGCCGACCACCCGGGCGGTGCTCGAGGGGATCGCCGATCTCGACGTGCCATCCATCCTTTTCGGCGTCGGTACCGGTGAGCTCCTGAGCCTGATGGCCACGGCCGGAGCGGACGTGATCGGCGTGGACTGGCGAGTACCGCTCGATGTCGCCCGCACCCGCGTCGGGCCCGACCATGCCGTCCAGGGAAACTTGGATCCCGCACTGTGTGTGGCGCCGTGGACGGTCGTCGAAGGCGCTACCCGTCAGGTCATGGCCGACGGAGCAGCCGATGGCAGCGGCACCGGCCACATCTTCAACCTCGGTCACGGTGTCCTCCCCGAGGCCGACATCGGCATCCTGGCGGCCGTGGTCGACCTCGTCCACGCCGAGAGTGTGCGGGCATGAGGCGGGACCGCCCATGACGGGGCGCGTCGGTGTGCTCGTGATGGCGCACGGCACACCCGAACGCACCGAAGACATCGCACCCTTCTATACGCGGATCCGCCGGGGGCGCCCGCCGACCCCCGAGCAGCTGGCTGATTTGGAACGGCGTTACGCCGCCATCGGTGGCCTCTCGCCTCTCACGGCGCGGACCGAAGCCCAAGTGGACGCCTTACGGGCCGAACTGGAACGGCGCGTGCCGGGCCGCTACACCGTCGCGTACGGCGCCAAGCACGCCGATCCACTCATTGAGAAGGGCGCAGCCGACGTCATGGCCCAAGGCGCCGAACACGTGATCGGCCTCGTCTTGACCCCTCACGGGTCTTCCATGGGCTCCGAGGAGTACCTCACGCGAGCCGAGGCGGCGGTGGCCGAGAAGAGACCCTTTCGCTCCGTGCCCCCGTGGTACGCCGAAGCGGACTTCGTCACGCTCTTGGCCGAGCGGGTGACCGACGCGCTGCTGCGCCTCGGGGCGGCCGATGACCAGACTCACTACCCGGTGATCTTCACCGCCCACTCATTGCCCGAACGCATCCGCGCCCTGGGTGACACGTATCCGGCACAGGTACAAGAATCGGGCGACCTGGTCGCCGCGGCGGCCGGCCTGACCCGCTGGCACGTGGCCTGGCAGAGTGCGGGGCGCACGCCCGAACCCTGGCTCGGCCCCGACATCCGTGACGTGGTGCGCCAACTCGCCGAGGGCGGTGGCGTCGAAGGCGTCGTGGTATGCCCGATCGGCTTCGTGACCGATCACCTCGAAGTCCTCTACGACCTCGATGTGGAGCTGGCCGCGGTGGCCGCCGAGATCGGGCTGTCACTCGCCCGCACCACCTCGCTCAACGATGATCCACGCTTCATCGGTGTTCTGGCCGACGTGGTCTGTGCCACCGACGTCGGTGCCACCAGGGCGCGTCAGGACTGACGCGGTCATGCGACGTGTTGCGGTTGTCGGCGGCGGTATCAGCGGGCTGGCCGCAGCCTGGGAGCTCACCGGTGGCGCCGTCGGTCCCGAAGCCGGCGCCACCGGTGAGGGCGATCCCACCCAGGTGATGGTGCTGGAGTCTTCGCCTCGACTGGGCGGTGCGCTCCACAGTGTGCCCTTTGGCGGGCGCATGATCGACACGGGGCCCGATGCGTTTCTCGGGCGCCGGCCCGAGGCTCTGACCCTCTGCCACGAAATCGGCCTGGAGGACGCGCTCGTGCCCATCGCCCGTGGTGGCGCCGGTGTGTGGGCTCGGGGCAAAGTGCGGCCATTGCCCGAGGGTCTGGCGTTGGGCATTCCGATTCGTTTCTGGCCGGTGGCCCGCTCCGGTATCCTCGGGCGGCGCGGCAACGTCGCACTGGTGCGCGACGTGGTGGCACCTCGGCCCAATGCGCGCGGCCCTATAGGTGACCGTGCCATCGGTCCATTGGTGTCCCGCAAATTAGGCCGGCGCGTGACCGATCGACTGGTCGACCCACTCATCGGGGGCATCCATGCCGGGTCGGTGGATGACATGTCGGCCGCCGCCACGTATCCCCCGCTTCTCGCCGCCTCAGAGAAGCGGGGCGGCCTCATGCGCGCCCTGCGTTCGGAGATCCCGACGCCGTCGGAGAACCCGCCGCCAGCGTTCTGGGCCATCGAGGGCGGCATGTCGGTTCTCATCGAAGGGTTGCGCGCCGCGCTCGTCGCACGAGGGGTCGAGTTCCGCTGCAATGCGCCGGTCGATCGCCTCGAGCGGCTGGAGCCCAAAGCAGGTCGCTCGGCGCGTTGGAGCGTCAGAACGAGCGGACCGGACGCGGGGGAGAACGAGCAGGGCCAGAGCAGCGAGGTCGACGCCGTGGTGCTGGCCGTGCCGGCCCCGGTCGCCGCTCGCCTGCTCCGTCCCCATGACGACGAGTCGGCCGGGCTCTTGGCCAACATCGCGTACGCCACGGTGAACCTGGTCACCTTCCGCCTCCGCGCCGATGCCGTGCCGTCGCCCCTCGCTGGCACGGGCTTTTTGGTGCCGCGCCACAGCCCGGCCGCGCGAGGCCAAGAGAGTTGGGCGGTGACGGCATGCACCTATCTTTCGCAGAAGTGGCCGCACGTGGCCACCGAAGGCGACGTCCTGCTGCGGGCCTCCGTTGGGCGCTTCGGCGACGTCCGGCCCGACGCATGGAGCGACGAGGAGCTGGCGGACCGAGCCTGGCGCGAGCTCGGTCTTCTCATCGGGCCTCTGGGAGACCCCCTGGAGTCCATGGTGGCTCGCTGGCCCGGAGCTTTCCCTCAATACAGGGTGCACCATCTGATGCGCACGGCCGGGATTGAGGCGGCCGTGGCCCGCCTCGGTGGGATTGCTGTGGCCGGCGCTGCCTATCGGGGCGTCGGCATTCCGGCGTGCATCGCCAGCGGGAGGACGGCGGCCCGGGCCGTCTCGTGAATCTTCGCGCGCGTCGGGGCCGCCTCGCCCTCCCGTCGCTCGGCGCTGGTCTCCTGCTCGCACTCTCGCTCCCCCCCTGGGGATGGTGGCCCCTGGGACTGGCTGGGGCCGGGCTCTTGTACTGGCGTCTGGCCGGGCTGCGTCCCCGGGCCCGACTGTGGTCCGGTTGGCTGGCCGGGCTGGGCTGTTATCTGCCCGGCCTGATGTGGGCCCGGTCCTTCAACTGGTATGGGGCCGCCGTCCTCATCGTGTTCGAGGCCTTGTTCTTCGCCGCCGCGTCTCTCCTCACCCCGGCCAGGCGGGGCCGGGCATTCGCCTTCGTAGCGGCTGCCACCCTGGCCGAGGCGGTCCGTATGACGTGGCCGTTCGGCGGCCTGCCGCTGGGCGGTGTCTTCTTGGGCCAAGCGGACGGACCTCTCCTCCCCCTGGCCCGGATCGGCGGCCCGCTCTTACTGACGGCGGGCGTGTGGGCAGCCGGCACAGGCCTGGCCACTCTGGTCACCGGCGTCACGCGATTGCTCAGCAGACCTCGCCTCGGGACAGCTCACGGCTCCGGCCGCTCTATCGCTCGGGGCGTTCTCATCGGGGTAGGGGTGGTGGTCTTCATACTCGTCGGCACGCTCGCTCCCGATGGCGACCCGGCGCAGCGATCGCTTTCCGTCGCTCTCGTCCAAGGAGGCGGACAACGGGGCGTGAGCAAGGAACAAGTGCCGCCGACCAAGGTCTTCGCGGCCCAAGTGCACGCCACCGAGACGTTGCTCCGGGGCAGTCGGATCCCGAGGTTGGTGCTCTGGCCCGAGGACGTCATCGCGTTGGCGCGCTCCCTGCGTGGGTCTCCGCAGGCGCACGTGGTGGCCCAGCTCGCTCGCCACCTCCATACGACGCTCATCGCAGGCGTCACCGAACCAGCCGGGTCACGCGCGTTTCGCAACGAGATCGTGGTGTGGTCCCCGAGCGGCCGGATCGTCGCCACCTTCGAGAAGGTGCATCGAGTCCCGTTCGGCGAGTACATCCCCTATCGCTCGTTGATAGCGCATCTGGCCAATGTGTCCGCCGTCCCAACCGATGCCATAGCGGGCCACGGGACCGGGCTCCTCCGCACCCCGGACGGCCCACTCGGCACCCTGGTCTCCTTCGAGGTCTTCTACGCCAACCGCAGCCGGACGTCGGTCCGGGCCGGGGCCGAGCTCTTGATCGTGCCCACCAATACCTCGTCCTACGCCACCTCGCAGGTCCCGACGCAAGAGGTGGCAGCAGACGTCGTGCAAGCGGTCGACACGGGCCGGGATCTGGTGCAGGCCGCTCCCACGGGCTACAGCACGGTGGTCAATCAACGCGGCGAGGTCCTTCAACGGTCGATACTCGGACGCCGCCAAGTACTGACAGCCACCGTCTCTTTGAGGCGGGGCTTCACGCCCTACGACCACTGGGGTGACCTTCCGATCCTCGTGCTGGCGGCAGTTTCCTTATTTGTCGGTTGGCATCGCTCCCGCCGAACCTCGCGCTTCTCGTCGTAGCCCGGGTGGATGCATGTGCCTACTCGTAGTAGCCCGAGTGGATATAGACGCAGGGGATGCCATCCGCCACATACATGGCATGGTTGGAAGGGTCGTCCTCAAAGGCGAGCCGAAGGTCGAATCCGTGCGCCCGGAGGTCGACCACCGTCCGCTGTTTGAAATTGGTGACCTGGGCGTAGTCCCCGCGCTCGCGCATGACCAACAGATCCCAGCGCAAGCCGTAGCGGTGGAGCCAGGCCAGTGTCTGCGGCTGTACCCGAAGCGGGCGACCCGTCAGGAGAACCACGGTAAGCGAAGGGTCGAGGAGCTCCAGCAATCGTGCGATTTCCTCGATCACGCGGTCGTCACCGCAAGCCTCGAAGAAAGCCGACCAGTCGCCATTGCCCCTTTCGATGAAATGCTGGCGACCGGCTGCGTCGGACAGCACACCGTCGATGTCGAAGATCACAGCCGGTCCGACGGGGCGTTGCCCAGCCTCTCCGGTGTGCCAATACCAGTTCGGATGGACATCGTCTGGCGAGATCTGAGGCACGAAAGCCCAGCCTACTGGGGCGACCACCCTCATCCCTCGGCACAATGCGTCCCAACATGGAGGCAATTCCTCCGCCTTTGGTGAGACGATGGTGCAGGCATGACCGCGGAGATCGACCAGTTGAGGATCGAGGTTGCCCTCGGCCGCAGAGTCATGGTCCTCGGCGACATCCTTCTCCCACGGCATCCTTCACCCAGTTCGCTCGCCACCTGCCGTGACATCGCCCACACATTGGCCGAATGGTCAGGGCCCGGTGTCGTCGTCATCTGCGGTCAACTGGTCGCAGCGGGCGGCGCCGACAGCCCGCCACCGGCGGCGGCGCTCGAGGCGCACCCGGATCTCATGGCAGCGTTCGCCGCCTTCGCGCAACGTCCCGAATCCCGAGTCGTGCTGGTGGTCGGTGCGCTCACTCCACCCGACGACCTGGCCGTTGCCCTTCGTGCCTGCGGCGTGACGTTGGAAACAGGCGTGGATCTGCACTGCGTGACCGGAGCCGGAGAGCGCGAGGTGCGTATCCTCGCCGGCACTCCTGCGACCGAGCCCAACCAGACACCGGAGGTCGCGGTGCCGGTGGAGGACCGACCCTGGCTGGTCGGAATGGAGCGGTTGGAGGATCCACTGCTGGCGCCTCGCTTTGTGCGGTCGCGTCTGCTCTATCGCCGTCTGCGTCATTACCTCTGGGCGCCGCCGCTCGTGCTGGCCCTGATCGCGCTCGCCTTGCGTCTGGAATTCGTCATAGACGGACTGGGTCACATCTTCCGCTCGCCCCGTCAGCAGCGCGCGCTGCAGCAGGCCTATGCCGCTTCGTGGTTCTCGCGCCTGTTGGTCACCATCCTCATCGGCGTTGCGTTGTTGGCCGTGCTGGCGCTCGTGGTGGCCGTGACGTCGCGGGGCATCTGGCGGGCCCTGGGCGGCGAGACTCTCCCATCTCCATGGTCTTGGGATGGTGCACCGACACAAGGCGCGCCGGCGAGCGCGCACTCGCTCCTCTCTGTCGACGGCGAGTCCGTCTTGGACGCAGCCCGCTCTGCCATTGCAGAAGGAGCGACCGGCCTCATCGTCGGTGGTGCCCTCATCGCCGAGCTCACGCACCTCGATGCGGGGTTCTTCGCCTGTCCGGGGGCCGCCTCGGAGATCGTGCGCGAGCATCGAGCTCGATTCGGACTGCCGCCCACCTACCTCCACCACCGCCGCGCTTCCCTGCTCGAAATCGAAACAGGAGCGGATCTGCATGTCCGCCTCACCCAGGCCGAGGTCGATCTCCCACTGGCCACCTGGGGCGAGCGCCTGTTGACGCACGACGCTGTGGTGAAGGGACGGGCGAAGGCGGCCGATCTCTATCCCGAACTGGTGGCCAGCTGGCCCTCGGGAGCGTCCT
This sequence comes from uncultured Acidimicrobiaceae bacterium, assembly GCA_963737745.1. Taxonomy (GTDB): domain Bacteria; phylum Actinomycetota; class Acidimicrobiia; order Acidimicrobiales; family RAAP-2; genus Bog-473. Next base: position 600,405 of record CAVTTR010000007.1, read on the forward strand.
GGCCCCCAGCCCCCGAGGTAGCCGCCGACCGCATCCGGGTCCGGCGCATCCGTCGGCTCGCCGCCACAGCTCTCTTCGTGGCCGGATTGATCGACCTCCTCTCGGCGGTGACGGCACCGGTGCGCCATCGCCTGCACCTCATTTCGACCTTCCTCCCGATTGAAGTGGCGCGCGCCGCCGGTGCGCTGGTTGCGATCTCGGGCATCGCCATGATCATGCTCTCGCGCGGGGTGCTCAAGGGGCAGCGCCGATCCTGGCTCGTCGCCGTCGCCGCCCTGGCGGCTTCGTTGGTGCTCCATGTCGTGCATGCCGCCGACGTCATCACGCTGGTGGTGTGCGCCGGCGTCCTGGCCTTGTTCATCGTCCAAAGAGAACGATTTCGGGGCCCAGGCCGAACAAGGCACGGTGCGATCGGCCTTCGCCGTGCTGGCTGCGGGTGGTCTGACCGCAACCGTGGGCGCTTTCATCGGGGTCGAGGTCGCCAGCCGGGTTCATCACCACCCTCTTCCGACGTGGCCTCAGGTCCTGCTGGGTTCGGCGGAACGCCTCATCGGCGTAAAGAGCGTGCGCTTTCCAACTCACATCGATCGCTTCGCCTCCCCGAGCTTGCTGGCGGTCGGCCTGACGCTCATCGTTCTTTCCTTCTATCTCCTGACGCGCCCGGTGGTCGATCGGCGACTTTCGGGCGGCAGGGCCGTCGTGGGGCGCCGTGCCGCTGAGATTCGGGCACGCGACATCGTCCGCCGTCACGGAACCGGCTCCTTGGACTATTTCGCGTTACGTGACGACAAGCAGTGGTTCTTCCACCGCGACTCTCTCGTGGCGTACGCCGTCTTCGGTGGCGTTTGTCTCGTCTCCCCCGATCCCATCGGCCCCTTTACTGAGCGCGCCCATGTGTGGGACGCCTTTCGGCGCTACGTCGATCGGAACGGGTGGGGACTCGGCGTCATGGCCGCCGGTGAGGCGTGGCTTCCGACCTATCAGGCCTCGGGCATGCGCTTTTTGTACTTCGGCGACGAGGCGGTCGTCGATCCGCGCCAGTTCTCCCTCGAGGGCGGCAAAATGAAGGGGCTACGCCAAGCGGTCAACCGCGTCGCGCGTTACGGGTACACGGTCCGTTTCTTGGATCCGGCCCACTTGAGCGCCGAAGACGCCGCACGTCTCGTCGATCTGATGGCCAAGAGTCGGCGCGGTGAGGAAGAACGCGGCTTCTCCATGATGTTGGGGCGCCTCTGCGACGCGCGTGACACCGGATTGCTCTTGACCTTGGTCGAAGGCCCCGACGGGATGCCCGTCGCCATGTGCCAGTTCGTGCCTTCGACAGCCATTGGCGGGTACTCGCTCGATCTCATGCGGCGCGACCCGGCCGAACATCCGAACGGACTGCTCGACTTCGCATTGTGCTCGACCATCGCACATCTAAAAGAGATGGGCATGAAGGGCCTGAGTTTGAACTTCGCAGCCCTGCGCTCCATCCTCGACGGTGAATCGGGCGACGGTGTGACGCAACGTGTCGAGCGCTGGGCCTTGCGCCGGCTGTCGGGCGTTCTGCAGATCGAGACGCTCTGGCGCTTCAACGCCAAGTACGAACCCACCTGGCTCCCCCGGTACATTGTGTTCGACTCCGCCGAACAGTTCGTCCCCGTCGTTGTGCAGATCATGCGAGCCGAGTCCCTGACCGAGATACCGGTCCTCGGTCGATTGCTCAGCTCGGGATCCACCAAGCGCTCGGGCCCGGCCGGGAGTGAAGGCGCACTCGTGGCTGCGCTTGCCACCGACGACGCATCAGTGGCCGAGGACCGCCAGCCCGAACCGACGGGAAGTTAGGTCCACCCCGGTGCCCGACGACCAGTCCACGAAGTGCCCCCGGTGCGGCCACAGCGGATGCGCCGGTGCGTGTGAGCGTTGCGACAGCTGTTGGCGCGAACGCCAACAACGAGAGCGACCGCCGCATCATGCATGACGCGGCCACTCGCCGCTTCTAATGACCCAGAAAGAGAAGCGTGGCGCGATTGGCGAACTCGACCAGAGGCTGCGGCACGATCCCGAAGACCACGGTGATGGCCAGGCACACGCCAATGGCCACGGACGTCAGCACCGGGACCCTCACCACCGACGGGGTCTCTTCTCCGGACGACGCCGGGGACTCATCCGCCAAGAGGAGCTCGTCGTTCAAGGTCGTGACGGTGACCGACACGCCCTCGGGGCTGGCCCACGCAGTGGGGGCGCCACCGTCGGGCCGCGCGGGCAGCGTGTCCGCCGCGGCACGCCCACCTTCGCTCGGCCCGGCCGACACATACATGAGCACCGCCACTCGTAGATAGAAGAAGGCGGCGATGGCCGCTGTCACCATGGCGATGACGGCCAACGGGACGGCCCCACCCGACACGGTCGCGAGAACGACCTGCAACTTGGCCCACAGACCCGTCGTGAACGGGACCCCAGCCTGCGCCAGCAGAAGGACGGCGAACACGAAGGCCAAGTAGGGCTGACGTTGCGCCAGGCCCCGGTAACGGGTGAGATCGTGATCGCTGTCCCCCGTGCGGCCGAGGACGGTCACAATGGCGAAGCTGCCGACCGTCATGAACGAGTAGGCAACCAGGTAGTAGAGCGAGGAGCTCACGCCCCGGGAGGTGGCCGACTCCACGCCGAGCAGAATGAAACCAGCGTGGTTGATCGACGAATATGCAAGCATGCGCTTGACGTCGCGTTGGCGCAAGGCGACGACCGATCCGACCACCAATGAGAGCACGGCCAGCCCGTAGATGATCGGCTTCCAATCGGCGGAGATGACACCCAAAGAGGAATACGAGCACGCGGAGCATGGCGGCGAATGCGCCGAGCTTCGCCACTGCGGCCATGAACCCCGTCACCGGGGTGGGAGCGCCCTCGTAGACGTCGGGCGTCCACATGTGGAACGGCACCGCCGCCACCTTGAAGGCGAAACCCACCAGCATGAGGCCCAATCCGGCCAGGAGGAGACCATTGGTCAGCACGACGTTCTTGGACAAGAAGTCGGCGATCTGGGTCAAGTTGGTGGAACCGGTGGCGCCGTAGGTAAGTGCAATGCCGTAGATGAAGATGGCCGAGGAGAAGCCGCCGAGGATGAAGTACTTGAGCGCCGCCTCACCCGAGGTGGCGAGGTGGTGGTTGAGCGCCGTGAGCACATAGAGGGCGATGGAGAGGATCTCCAGACCCAAAAAGACGATGATCAGGTCGTTGGCCGAGCCCATCAACATGGCGCCCGAAGCCGAGACCAGAGCCAGGACATGGAATTCCGCTCCGGTGATGCCCTCACGGGAGAGATAGCCATCGGCGATCAACGCCGTGAGGAGCATGGTGGCCGACACCACCATGGCAATGAGCGCGCTGAAGCCATCCATCACGACGGCATGGGCGATGTAGGTGTGCGCCCCATGGGCCCGCACATCGGACCACTGCCATATGGAGATGCCGAACGCACCGCCGGAAATGATCACGCTGCCGATGGTGCTGATCCGCACCCGCAGGTCGCGGCTGACCAATGAGGCCACGGCGAGCAGAACGACCGCTCCGCCGATCATGATGAGCGGCGGCAGAATCGTCAGGTAGCGAATGGGCGGGATTGGAATCTTGTTGGCGTTGGCCGACGCCGACGCGGATGCAGAAGCGGTCGAGGCGAGCAGCGCGTTGATCATGGTCGGCTCCCGAGCGCCGCGGTCCCCTTGGTGTCCACCGAGGGCTGGAAATGGCCGGTGGCCTTCTCGACATGGGCCACGAGTTGGGTCACCGACGGATTAATGCGATCGAGGACGGGCTTGGGATACACGCCCAGGACCACGATGAGGATGATGAGGGGGGCCACCACCAGGCGCTCGAGCCACGAGAGGTCACGCGTCGTTTCGTCCTCGGGCTTGGGCACGCCGTGAAAGACCTGCTGGTAGGCCCACAAGAGGTAGATGGCGGCCACGATGACGCCGACGACCGCCACCACCGCCCACCAGCGATGGGTGAGGAACGTTCCGGCCAGGATCAGGAATTCGCTGACGAACCCGTTCAGTCCGGGCACGCCGATGGACGCCATCATGAAGACGGTGAACACCGCCGCCATCACCGGCGCCACCTTCTGCAGTCCCCGCAACTCGGTCGTCTGCCAGGTTCCTCGTCGCTCGTAGATGAAGCCGATCACGATGAAAAGGCCCGCCGTGATGAGGCCGTGATTGACCATGAGCAGTACGGCTCCCGACAAGCCCTGTGTGCTCAGGGCGAACGTCCCCAGCGCGATAAACCCGATCTGGGCCAATGACGAGTAGGCCACCAGACGCTTCATGTCGCGCTGGGCACAGGCCACGATGGCGCCGTAGATGATGCCGATGACAGCCAACGTGAGGAGAAGCGGGGCCAACGTCCTCGTTGCATGGGGGAAGAGCGTGAGATCGAAGCGGATGATCCCGTAGGTTCCCAGCTTGGCCAGAATCCCCGAAAGAACGACGGAACCTCCGGCCGGGGCCTCGGTATAGGCGTCGGGAGACCACGTGTGAAAAGGGAAGAGCGGTGCCTTGACCGCAAAGGCCGACGTGAAGGCCAAGAAGAGGAGGATCTCCGTCGAGGACGAGAGGTGGGTGTGCTCCAGCGCTGGTAGCGAGAAGGTCAGGACCCCGGTCTGGGACTGGTGGATGAAAGCCAAGGCGAGAATTCCCACCAACAAGAAGGCGGAGCCCAGGAACGTATAGAGGAAGAACTTGACGGCGGCGTAGGCCCGCCGGTCGTGACCCCAGCCGGCGATGATGAAGTAGGAGGGGACGAGCGTCAGCTCGAAGAAGAGGAAGAAGACGATGAGGTCGAGGGAGAGGAAACTCCCCATGATGGCCGCTTCCAGGAGGAGCATCCATACGGCGAAGAGCCGACTCTTTTCTTTGTCCCGCCCCATGATGAGCACGAGCGGAAAGAGCACGGCGGTCAGGAGGACCAAGAAGATCGAGATCCCGTCGACGCCCAAGTACCAGCGCACACCCAATGCGGCCCCGGTGTAGGTATGGCTGGAGACAAGCTGGAAGCCCCCGAAATGCTCGCGCATGGTGATGAGGGCGATGACCGCGATGACCAGTGTGGCGAGTGAGACCCCAAGGGCCAGCGTTTCAACCATGTCCTTGTGGAGCCGGCGTGTCAGACCGGGCACGGCCAGGGTGACCGCGCCCAGCGCGGGCAGAAGGATCAACAACGTCAGGAACGGGACGGTGTGGTGACTCATGACCACCATGTCCGACTGACGAGGAAGACGATGAGGGCGGCCATGCCCAGCGCTATGCCCAGGGCATAGTTGCGCACGTAACCACTCTGGAGTTTGCGGGTGGCGGAGCCGGTCGAGCGGACCAGGTTCGCCGTACCGTTGACGGCACCGTCGATGATACGGGCGTCAACCACCCAGGCCAAGAAGTGGGCCAGCTTCTGGCTCGGACGTCCGATGATGGCGTCATAGAAATCGTCCCAGTACCAGACACGTTGCAAGAACTGCGGCTCGAGTGCGGGCTTGTCCACCCGCGTGCCGCGCCACAGGGCGTAGCCGACAATGAGGCCGATGACTGCTGCCGCTGTATCGGTGAGCGCCAGCGCCCATTCGGCGCCGGAATGGAGATGGTCGTTGAGCAGGCTGCCCGAGAAGACCGGTGCCAGCCAGCCCTCGAACGAGTCATGGTGGATCCAGGGCAGATCCAACAGGCCGCCGAGGAAGGCGGCTACGGCCAGGATCACCAGTGGCAACCGCATGACCCAGGGGGACTCGTGCGGCGTGTGGAGTGGCGGCTCCCCGTGCGGGCCGACCTTGTCCCAGCGAGGTTCACCGCCGAAGGCGAGCACCTCCAGACGCGTCATGTAATACGCCGTGAGGACGGCGGTGAGGAGACCGAGGGCCCACAACGGCTTGTAGCGGGCGAACACGTTGTCCAACACGTCGCCCTTGGACCAGAACCCGGCCAGGGGGGGGATGCCGGCAATGGCCAGCCAGCCCACGGTGAAGGTGACCGTCGTCCACTTCATCACCTTGCGCAGGGCACCCATGCGCTTGAGGTTCTGCTCGCCGTCGAGCCCGTGGATGGCCGAACCGGCGGCCAGGAAGAGCAGGCCCTTGAAGAAGGCGTGGGCCACCATGAGGAAGATGGCGGCTACGTAGGCGCCCGAGCCGACGGCGAGAACCATGTAACCGATCTGCGACACGGTGGAAAAGGCCAGAACCTTCTTGATGTCCTGTTGGGCACAGGCGATGGTCGCCGCCACGAAAGCCGTCACCCCGCCCACGATGGCAATCACCTCGGTGCCCGAATGCGAGAGCGCAAGCACATGGTTCATCCGGCACAGCAGGTACACCCCGGCCGTCACCATGGTGGCGGCGTGGATGAGAGCGGAGACCGGGGTGGGGCCTTCCATGGCATCGGGCAACCAGTTGAACAACGGAATCTGGGCCGACTTTCCGGTGGCGGCGAGGAACAGCAGCAACACGACCGCGGTCGCCGTGCCGCCCCCCAGGTGGTGCAGCTGCCCGAAGATTCCGCCCCCTGGGCCGCCGCTGTACTCGATGGTCCCTGTCTTCTCGAAGACCAAGAAGATGGCCAGCAGGAAGCCGGTGTCGCCGATGCGGTTGTAGATGAAGGCCTTCTTGCCGGCTGAGGCGGCCGAGTCCCGTTGGAACCAGAACGAGACGAGCCAGTACGAGCAGACGCCCACGCCTTCCCACCCGACGAAGGTCAGCAACAGGTTGTTGGAGAGCACGAGCACGAGCATGGAGAAAACGAAGAGGTTCAGGTAGATGAAGAACTTCGGGTAGTCGGGGTCGCCCTTCATGTACCCGATCGAATAGAGGTGGATCAGCGCGCTCACACCGGTGATGAACATGCACATGGTCACCGAAAGCGGATCCACCAATATGCCGACAGGAACATGCAGTCCCCCGACGCTGAACCAGGTGAAGTAGTTGTGCACGAACTCCCGATGCGCATCGGGCAGGTTGAGCATCCCGCCCAATACGAAGCAGGCCACGACGAAGGCGGCACCGACGGCGACGGTGGCGAGCCATCCCGCCAGGGGGTCACCGATGCGCCTCCCGGCCGCGACCAGCACCACAAAGCCGGCGAGCGGCAGCAGCGGCATGAGGTAAGCAACGTGGAGCACGGTTCAGGTCAGCCCTTCAACGAATGGAGTTCATCGGCCACGGTGGTTGACCGGCGCCGGAAGTTGGTGACCACGATCCCCAGGCCGACCACGACTTCGGCCGCCGCCACCACGAGGACGAAGAAGACGAGGGCCTGTCCCCCGATGTCATTGAGCACCCGGGCGAACGTGACGAAGGTCAGGTTGGCCGCATTGAGCATCAACTCAATGCACATGAACATGATCAACACGTTGCGGCGAACCAAGAGTCCGATGGCGCCGATCGCGAAGAGCAGCGCGGCGAGCCCGAGGTACCACCCGGCGGACAAGCTCATGAAGACACCCCCTCGATTGACTCGGATTGGCTTGCTTGGTCTCGGGGCGGAATCACCGATCCGTCCGCCATCGGCACGTCGGCCCCACTCGATCCGTCGGGCCCACCCACCGCACCTGCGTCGATCCTGCCGGCCAGCTCGGACTCGGACGCCGACGGGCGACGGGCCAGAACAACCGCGCCGACGACGGCGATGACCAGAAGGGCCGCCGTTGCCTCGAAGGCGAAGAGGTACGTCGTGAAGAGCTGCTTGCCCAACTGGGCCACTTCTCCGGACGGGGCGCCGGCACTCTTGGTGACCGGACCCTGGATCGGTCCGACCACGTGGTGCGCCCCGGTAACCCAGTGCGACGTGGCCAGCATGGCGATGATCCCGGCCAAGGTGATCCCGAGCATGAGAAAGGCCAACGGACGTTGACCCGACAGTGGCTCGGTCTCGACGTCTTCGCGCCGGTCAACCCCGAGGAACATGATGACGAAGAGGAAGAGCACGACGATCGCTCCGGCGTAGACGATGATCTGCACCGCCGCGAGAAAGTCGGCCTCTTGCTCAATGAAGAGCACCGCCACCCCGAACAACGTCATGACCAAGCTCAGCGCAGCGTGCACCGGGTTACGAGAGGTGACGACACCAACCGCCCCCACCAAAATGACGGCGGCGCTGGCGGCAAAGACCAAGATGTCCGGCCAAGTGGGGCGCGTCGAAGCAACGACGAGGGAGAGGTGCAGCATCAGGACTTGCCTTCGGCTTTCGCCGCCTTACGTGCCGCGCGCAGCTCGGTCATCCGCACGCGCATAGCTTCCATCTTCTTCTTGTTCTTCTCGGCGCCGATCTTGGCCCGCCACACCCGACCTTGCATGCCCCGGTGCGCCAGCGGAATGTCCTCGGCCAGGAGATGAGCCTCCATGACTTCGCGCAGGGGCTTGGATCCCGTCAGCTCGTCGTTGCGCAGTCCGGATTGCCCGCCTTCGGGCGCACGGGTGCCATAGCCCAGCTCACCCGACCACTGCACCTCGCCCTCGTACGCCGCGCTGCCCGACGGCGAGGTGGCGCGCATCCAGCCGGAGGTCATCATGTCGTCGCCCTCGCGCCAGTCCTCCCAGGGGAGCTTCTGGGGCATGCCGCGGTCGTCGACCAGCAGTTCCTTCTTGGTGTAGATCGCATCGGAGCGATTCGAGAAGGAGAACTCGAAGAGCTTCGACTCGGTGATGGCCTCGGTCGGGCAGGCCTCGACGCACATGTCGCAGTGGATGCAACGCAAGTAGTTGATCTCGTAGACGTAGCCGTAGCGTTCCCCGGGCGAGACCGGATGGTCCGGCGGGTTGTCCAGACCGCGCACGTAGATGCAGTCAGCCGGGCACACACCGGCGCAGAGCTCGCATCCGATGCATTTCTCCATGCCGTCTTCGTAACGGTTCAGGACGTGGCGGCCGTGCTGGCGTGGCTGCTTGGGCTTCTTGTCGTCCGGGTACGACGTGGTGACCCTGGGCCGGGTCAGGTGCTGAAAGGTCAGCTTGAACCCACCGAGGAAACTCAGCTGGTCCTTCACTTCATCGCCGAGGCCCACTATGCATCAGCTCCTTGGGGCGATGTCGGGCCGCCGCGCGGGCGCAGAGCCGGGGTCACCCGTCGCCCGACCGAGGGAAGCACCGACTCCTTCTCGGTGCGATCCGATCCAAGATGCGTGGCCCGGATGAGCAGCACGGCGGCCGCCACCACGACCGGCACCATGATCAACCCAGTCCAGCCCCACGTGACGATCGACGCCACCACGAGAAGCCAAGCCAGGCTCATCGGGATGAGACGCTTCCACCCGAGGTCCATCAACTGGTCGTAGCGAAGGCGGGGCAGCGCGGCGCGGAACCACACGTAGATGAAGCAAAAGGCCACGGTCTTGAGGACGAACCAGATGATCGGCATATAGATGGTGGCGCCGGCAATGGGCGGTATGAGCCCGTTGGGCCCCCCGAAGAAGAGGGTCACCACCACGGCCGACATGGTGATGGTGTTCATGAACTCCGCCAGGTAGAACATGCCGAAGCGCATGGAGGAGTACTCGGTGTGAAAGCCACCGACCAGCTCGGAATCGGCCTCGGTCAGGTCGAAGGGCGGGCGGGTCAGTTCGGCCGTAATGGCGATCATGAAGAAGACGAACGGCACGAAGCCCAACCGGATGAGATTCCAATTCCAAAAGCCGTTCGACTGAGCCGCCACGATGGCCCGGGTGGAGAGCGAGTGGCTGACCAAGACCACGGTGACCACCGTCATGCCCAAGGCTGCTTCGTACGAAATGACTTGCGCCGAAGCACGCACCGATCCGAGAAGGGGGTACTTCGAGCCCGATGACCAGCCGGCCAGCATCACGCCGTAGACCGCGATGCCCGACATGGCCAGAACCAGCAGGATCCCGATAGGCGGATCTGCCACTTGGAGCTCGAAGGTATGGCTGCCGAGCCTGATGATGCCGCCCACCGGAACGACGGCGAAGGTGACGAAGGCCGGCACGGTCGAGAGGTATGGCGCCAGCTTGAAGGTGAACGAATCCGACTGGGCCGGGATCAAGTCTTCCTTGAAGATCAGCTTGGTGCCGTCGGCCAGGGTCTGGAGGAGTCCCCATGGTCCAGCGCGGTTCGGGCCGATGCGGCTCTGCATGTCCGAAATCACCTTGCGCTCGAACCAGATCATCATGGCCGTCGCCGTCAGGAGGACGAGGAAGGCGGCCAACACTCTGATGACGAGTATGAGGAGGTCGCCCCAGTGCAGTCCGTTGAAAAAGAGTGGATCACCCAGGCCCTGGTTGGGCGTGTTCTTGAGATTCGTGCTCAGCACGCTTCCGATCATCCCGATCATCCCGATCACACCGACTCCAGGCGCACGTCTGTCACCGGGCCGCGGCTGTCGATGAGGGTGGCTGCCGCGTTACCCGACGCCACCGTCCCAAGGGGCACGTTGAAGTCGATCGCCACCGCACCACGGGGAATGCCGGCATCCGACTCAGCCGCCAACACCAGCTCACCACGGGCCGAGCGCACGCGAACCTGATCACCGGTCTTGGCGCCTAACCGGTCCAGGTCGTACGGGTTCGCCCTCGCCACCAGCGGTGGCACGAGAGGGGTGAGCGAAGGAGAGCCGGTGACGAGACTCCCGGCATCGTAGAGACGGCGGGTGGCCACCAGTCGGAGGGCGTAGCTGTCGGCCGGCGGGATGTGCACGCCCTCACCCTCGGAAGTCGGAAGGCCGCTGAGCAACGCGGGAGGGGTTCCCAGCGCGGCGATGCGCGCGTGCACGGCCCCGTCGGCGTCAGCCGAACCACTCCGAGGGGGAGCACCTTGTTGTTCCACCGACTCGACACCCGGAAGAGCGATGGGGTCGATGGGGTCGACATGGTGCGCCGGCCCTCCAGCCACGATCGGCACGAGAACTCCGTCGTGGGCCGCGTCGGTGTGGAGCACGCTCTGGGTCAGCCCGAAGTAGGCCGGTGCGGTCAGGTGGAGCTCTTCGGCCAGGTCGCTGGCGGTGGTGACCCCGAGGTCCGTTCCGAGGGCGGCGGCCAACTCGGCCGCGATCATCCAGTCGGCCCAGGCGAACCCTGGAGCGGTGATCTTCTGACCGAGGCGGCTGACGCGGCCTTCGATATTGGTCGTCGTGCCGGGGCGCTCGTGGGCCACGGCGCAGGGCAGCACCACGTCGGCATGGGCGGTGACCGACTCGGACGGATGCCCGGTAATGGCAATGATGAAGTGTCCGGCCGAGAGGGCCTTTTCGGCCACGGCGCGATCGGGGAAGTCGCTCAACGGATCGGCACCCAACAAGATGAGGGCGGTCACCGCGGCGGCGGATGCCGAAGCATCACGGTTGGACTCGCCGGCCATGGAGGAGAGGATGCCCGCCGTGTCGAGACCGGTTGCGGCGGGCACGCCGCCCCAGGCAGCGGCGAACCACGCGCGGCCGGATTCGAGGCTGACGCGACCGGGAAGGAGCCCGGGTGCGAGGCCCATGTCGAGCGCCCCGAAAATGTTGCCGCGCCGCAAAGCCGGAAGGAAGGTGGCCTTGGGCAGACCCTCCGCCAGCACCCGCGCTGCCTCGGCCACCAGGTCTCCCGATTCGGCATACGAAGGACGCCCCAGCACGATCACGACGCCTTCGCCGTCGGCCCCGCCATGCTCGGACAGCGCCTGGCGCGCCGCCGCCAACGCGTCGTCGGTCAACGACGAGCCTTCGGGGTGCGTGCCCAATGTGGTGACGGCGTCGTCGTCGCCACAGAGCGCGCGCGCCACCACCGGCGCGTCGCCCGGACGGATGCCCAACGACGCGGTGGCCAGCGCGGTCAGCGCCGTCGGCGTCGGCGTCAACTCGATGAGTGTCGTAGACCCGGCCACGGCCTCGCGGAGGCGGAGGAAGAGGACCGGCAATTCCTCGCGTAGGTCGCCGGCCAAGGTGATGAGGACGGGGGCGGAAGCAGCGGCGTCGATGGTGGCCCGGGGCAGGCCGAGCACCAAGTCGGCGGGAAGCCCGTCGCCCAACTGCGCGTCGACGGAATCAGTGCCGAGGATGCCCTTGGCCAACTTGGCCCAGGCGTAGGCGGACTCGTTGGTGAGGCGGGCCCCGCCGATCACCGCGACGCTTCCGTTGCCGCCAGCGCTCTGTGCCGTTTGGAGCCCGGCCGCCGCGGCGGCCAGCGCTTCGCCCCAACTGACGGCGACAAGCTCTCCATCCTTGCGAATCTGGGGTTCGACGAGACGGCCGTGTTCGAAGCGACCAGTTTCGTGCGCCTCGCCGAGGAACTGGCCGCGCGTGGCCCCCAGACTGAGCACCTGGCCGGCCGTGGCCGGCGCTACGTCGACCTCCTCGTCGGCCAGGACGGCTTCGTCGGGCGCATTGTCGATCTCGTCGCCGTTGACCGATTCGAAGACGAACCGACCCTTATCGCACAACCACCCGTGATTGACCGGGTCCGAATCGATGCCGAGCAACCGAGTGAGACGGTTGGAAGAGGACTGGACCGCCACCCGACACCCGACCGAGCACGTGGTGCAGGTCGACTCGACCTGGTCCAAGTCCCATGGTCGGGCGGTGAAACGGTAGGGCGTGGCGGTCAGGGCGCCAACCGGGCAGATCTGGACCGTATTGCCGCTGAAGTAGGACGAGAAGGGCTCGGTGGGGAAGGTGGCGACCTCCACGTTCTCACCGCGGCCGGCGAAGTCGATCTGGGCCTCACCGGCCACCTCGGAGGCGAAACGGGTGCAGCGTGCGCACTGAATACACCGCTCGCGATCGAGCAGGACCAGGTCCGAAATGGGGATCGGCTTCTCGAAATGCCGCTTTTCCTCAATGAAACGACTCTCGCCCGGACCGTGGGCCAGGGTCTGGTCTTGCAGCGGGCACTCGCCGCCCTTGTCGCAGACGGGGCAGTCGAGCGGGTGATTGGCCAGGAGGAACTCGAGAACGCCGTCTTGTGCCTTCTTTACCTTCGGCGAATCGGTGGTGACGGACATCCCCTCGGCCACCGGGATGAAGCAGGCGGGCTGCAACGTGGCCCCACGCGGGCTGTCCACCTCGACCAGGCACATGCGGCACATGCCGACGGGCTCCATGCGCGGGTGATAGCAAAAGCGTGGGATGTACGTCCCGGCCCGCTCGGCCGCGGCGATCAACAGTTCACCCGACTTGGCCGAGACGGTGCGACCATCGAGGTTGATGGAGATGCCGCCTGTGTTTGCTGTGTCAGTGGGGTCGGCAGTATCAGTCAAAGGGGCACCCCCCATCTTTGATGTGGACGAGGAACTCGTCGCGGAACATGCGGATGGCTGAAGCGATCGAAGAGGGAATGGAGGGTCCGAGCACGCATATGGTCGTCTGCTGCGGTGGCCAGGCCACGCCGGGCGAGATGTTGTCACACAGATCCATAAGAAGGTCGAGATCTTCCTCGCGCCCGTCGCCATTCTCAATTCGGTACATGATGCGCTCGAGCCAGCCCGACCCTTCCCGACACGGCGTGCACTGTCCGCAAGACTCGCGGGAGAAGAATTTTGTGATGCGCCAGGCCGCTCGCACCATACAGGTGGCCGAGTCCATCACGACGATCGAGCCGGAACCCAACATGGAGCCCGCCGCAGCAACCTCATCTTGGCCGAGCGGGAGGTCGACCTGATCGGGTCCGAACCAAGGGGCCGAGACCCCGCCCGGAATGAACGCCTTGAGGGTGTTGTTGGCGCGAATCCCCCCACCGAGCACGGGGGCGTAGATCAGGTCCCGGAAAGTCGTCTTGACCATTTCGAGCTCGAAGACCCCGGGATTGTGCACGTGTCCGGCCAAGGCGAAGAGTCGCGTCCCGGTCGAGCGACCTTCACCGAGAGCAGCGAAGGCCGCGCCGCCGTTGGTGACGATCCAAGGGATGTTGGCCATCGTCTCGACGTTGTTGACCACCGTCGGCTGGCCGTACAAGCCGATCGAGGCCGGGAAGAACGGAGGCTTGATGCGAGGGAAGCCGCGCTTGCCCTCCAACGATTCGAGCAACGCCGTTTCTTCGCCGCAGATGTAGGCGCCCGCCCCCGGGTGTACCACCACGTCGATGGAGAAGCCCGAGCCGAAAATGTCGGCGCCGATGGCGCCGTGGTCGTATGCCTCGTTCAGTGCCGCCTGCAACCGCTCGAGTCCGAGGGCGAACTCCCCGCGCAGGTAGATGAAGGCCTGGCTCACTTGCAGGGCATAGGCCGAAATCAACACACCCTCGATGATCTGGTGCGGGTCACGCTCGATGAGGAGATGGTCCTTGAAGGTCGCCGGCTCGCTCTCGTCGCCGTTGATGGCCAGATAGGTGACCGCCTTCTTGCCGAGGAGCGCCCACTTGCGGCCGGCCGGGAAACCGGCCCCGCCTCGACCGAGGAGGCTGGCTGTATCGACTTCGTGCGCCACGGCCTCGGGGGTCATTGCCAGGGCCTTGCGCAGCCCTTCGTACCCGCCGGTGGCGAGATACCGCTCCAGCGTGTGCGAGTCCTCGTACCCGATACGGGCCGTGACGATTTTCGGGGCTTCGGTGATCGCCATCAGGACGCTCCACCCTCTGTTTTCGGACCTTCGGCCGGGGCTGACACGGTCGTCGGTGGAGGCCCGGCGACGGTTGCCGCGTCCGACGTCGCTGCCGTCTCTGCGTGGGCATCCGCTTCGGCCTTTGCCGCTGCCGGCCCGCGTGGCTTGCTCCTGCGCCATGGCTGCGCGCTCGGTGGCGATGGCCTCTCGGTCGGCTTTGAGACCGACGCTGCGTCGTACCCGAATCAGGGTCCCGTGCGGGGGCACGGTCTCGGCCAGCGCACCGCGGCGGAGGTCGGTCACCAACTGATCGAAGCTCTCCGCCGTCTGCGCGCCGACGTAGCGGTGGTTGACCTGCACGCACGGCGTCCGGTCGCAGTCGGCCAGGCACTCGGATTCTTCCAAGGTGAAGACGCCATCGGTCGTCGTGCCACCGGCGCGGACCCCGAGCGACGACTCGGCGTGCTCGAGCAACTCCTGCGCCCCACCCAGCAGGCACGCGATGTTGGTGCACACCGCCACCACGTAGGTTCCAACCGGCTCGGTGTGCAACATGTCGTAGAACGTGGCCGTGCCCTGCACCTCGGCCGCGGTGACCCCGACCAGTTCGGCGATCTCACTCATGGCCTCGGGCCGAAGCCAGCCATCCTGCTCTTGAGCCAGGTGGCAGAGCGGGATCAGCGCCGAGCGTGGCTCGGGGTACAGCGCCACCAATCCCTTGGCCTGTTCGAGGAGATCGGCCGATAGGTGGCTCACCGGTCCACCTCACCCATCACCGGGTCCACTGACGAGATCACGGCGACAGCATCGGCCATCAGCCCACCGCGGAACAAAACGGGCAACGCCTGCAGGTTGACGAAACTCGGCCCGCGTATGTGCATGCGGTACGGCTTCGACGTCCCGTCCGAGACCATGTAGCAGCCCAATTCGCCTCGAGGCGACTCGATGGCGACGTACACCTCGCCCTCGGGCACCCGGAAACCCTCGGTGAAGATCTTGAAGTGGTGGATCAGCGCTTCCATGCTCTCGTCGATGCGGGCTCGCGGTGGCGGCGTGACCTTGCGGTCCTGCACGCGGTAGTCCCCGGCCGGCATGCGCTCGAGGATCTGACGGATCATCTTTATCGACTCTCGTATTTCGTTCAGGCGCACCGAGTAACGATCGAAGTTGTCGCCGTACGAGCCGATGATGACGTCGAAATCCAGCTTGTCGTAGTCAAGGTACGGCATGGTGCGCCGAAGGTCCCATGGCACGCCGGTGGAACGCAAGATGGGACCGGTGACCGAAAGCGCCAGCGCCTCCTCCGCCGTGATGTTGCCGACGGCTTCGGTGCGCTCCCGGAAGATGGGCTGGCCGGTGAGGAGCTCGTCGTACTCGAAGGTGCGGGTCAGCACGGTGTCGCAGATGACGGAGACATCGTCCTCCCACCCGTCGGGCAGGTCGGCCGCCACCCCGCCGGGACGGATGTAGTTGTGGTTCATCCGCAGGCCCGTTGTCTTCTCGAAAAAGGCCAGGACCATCTCGCGCTCGCGAAAGCCGTAGATCATCATGGACGTCGACCCGAGGTCCATGCCGTTGGTGGCCATCCACATCAGATGGGACGACACCCGCTGCAACTCGGCCATCAGCATGCGGATCCATACGGCCCGTGGCGGGAGCTCCACACCCAACAGCGCTTCGGTGGCCAAGGAGAACACCAGCTCGTTGGTGAGCGGCGACAGGTAGTCCATGCGGGTGACGTTGGTGGCGCCCTGGACGTACGTCAGTTCCTCGCCCGTCTTCTCCATGCCCGTGTGGAGGTATCCGATGATCGGTTTTGTGCGCAGCACGGTCTCACCGTCGAGCTCGAGCATCAGGCGCAGCACCCCATGGGTGGACGGGTGTTGCGGACCCATGTTGATGATCATCGTCTCGTCGTCACGACGCTCGATGTCGATGTCGTCGGGGTTGATGAAGTTGCCCTCGGGGAGCCGGAGCACAGCTCCAACCTCTCGGCGTAATTCGCTACTACCCGTCCTGTGGCGGGGGAACAGTTCTTGTGCGCCCTCGGCGGTCTCCGCCACCAGTGCGGCCTGGTCGATGGCCCGGCGCGGTTGCCCGACGTTGCGAAAGCCCTGGTCCGTCCCCAACTCCACGTCCGTAAAGTCGTCGCCTTCGTCCGCGTCGTCGGTCAGGTCGCCCTGGCTCTCGAGCCCGAGCTCCTTGTCCTCGTCGTGATCGCTCATCGAGGCCCTGGGGCTTCCTTGAACTGGACCGGGACCCGGCCCACGCCGTAGTCCTTGCGGAGGGGATGGCCCTCCCAGTCCTCGGGCATCAAAATTCGTGTCAGGTCGGGATGTCCCTCGAAGATGATGCCCACCATGTCGTAGGCCTCACGCTCCATGGCGTCGGTCCCCGAGTAAATGTCGGTCAAGGTCCTCACCACCGGGTCGGACTCGGGAACCTGGACCCGGACCCGCACGCGTTGGCGCATGGAGAGCGAGAGGAGGTTCACCACGACCTCGAAGCGCTCGGCCTTCACCCCGTCGGGCAACGACCGGCCCGGGTGGGTCAGGTAGTCGACTGCGCAGAGGTCGGCACACGTTTCGAAGCCGGCGTCCTTGAAGGCCTGCACCATCTCGGCGTAGGTCTCGCGATGCGGGAAGGCGAGCTGGCTGACCGAGCGATCGGGCAGACGCGGGACATCAGGCAGGACTGAGATCAGGTCGGTCACCGGGGCGTGGCCACCCGCACGGCATCGGGCATGGTGGGCACCCATCCACCGGTTGCCTGCTCGCCGGCGGGGACGCTGCTGCCGGGGCGGCGGGTGATCTCGCCGGTCCGGATCTTCTCGTGCAAGGTGAGGATGGCGTGCAGGAGCGTCTCGGGCGAAGGCGGGCACCCAGGGGCGTAGACGTCGACCGGCACGATCTGGTCCACGCCCTGCACGATGGCGTAGTTGTTGAACATGCCCCCCGTCGAGGCGCAGACACCCATGGAGATGACCCATTTGGGCTCCATCATCTGGTCGTAGACCTGGCGCAGGACCGGAGCCATCTTCTGCGAGACGCGGCCGGCCACGATCATGAGGTCGGCCTGCCGCGGCGAGGCCCGGAAAACCTCCATGCCGAGGCGGCTGATGTCGAAGTCGGCGGCCCCCACGGACATCATCTCGATGGCACAGCAGGCCAGCCCGAATGTGGCCGGCCACACGCTGTTGCGGCGGGCCCACTTGACCAGGTCTTCGATCCGCCCGGTCAAGAAGTTGTGCTGCAGATCCTCGAGTCCCACGGGTCAGGCCGCCTGACCAGGTTGCGAGCGCTTGGCGCTGATCCGCGTGATCGTCGATTCCGAGGTCCGAGAGGGCATGCCCGACTGCAGAATCTTGGGCGGCCCCCACGTCAGGGCGCCGTTGGAGATCAGATAAAGGAAGGAAACGAACACCACGGCGGCGAACACAATGACTTCGATCAGCCCGAACGCTTGAATCTGATGGAACACGACCGCCCAGGGGTACAGGAAGACGATCTCGATGTCGAAGATGATGAAGATCATCGAGACCAGGTAAAAGCGCACCGGAAATCGTTGCGGCGGCTCCCGATCGGGCACGATGCCGCACTCGTAGGGGGACAGCTTGGCCGCCGTGGGCTTCTTCTTGGGCGCCAAAATCTGCGAGCTCACGAGGGAGAAGCCCGTGAAGAGGAATCCGAGCAGGGCCAAGATGAGGATCGGGAGGTACTGGTCCACGGATCGTTTCTACCATGCGACCCTTTCCCTGGGCACATCCTGGGTGATCGTGAGCGGCCAAGGGCGCGGCCCTGGCCGGAACCAGGGGTGGAAGGAAACATCCTGGCTCCGACGTACGATGCAGAGGTGACGCCATCCGCCGCCTCCGAATCGGCTGAGGATCGCCCGGCCACTCCATCGTCGGCCAAGATCCGTGACACCAAGATCCATGACGTGGTCGTCATTGGCGGGGGGCCTGCGGGATCCTCGTGCGCCTATTGGTTGGCCGAGGCCGGCTGGGATGTGGCCGTGGTGGAGAAAAAGGTCTTCCCCCGGGTCAAGACCTGCGGGGACGGGCTCACCCCTCGAGCCGTCCGTCAACTGGCCGACATGGGGCTCGAAGAGGCCCTTGCCGGCTCGCACAAATACAGCGGACTGCGTGCCTACGGCTTCGGCCAGTCCCTCGAGATGCAGTGGCCCGCCCATCCGAATTTCCCCAGTTACGGCTACACCATCACTCGACACGACCTCGATGGCCTCGTGGCGGACCGGGCGGTCAAGGTGGGAGCCACCCTTTTCGCCGGGACCGAGGTAACCGCACCACTCATCGACGAGGCGGCTCCACCCTCGGGTTCCGAGTTGCCCTACTTGCGCGGCGTTGTCGTCAAGGAAAAGGAGTCCGGTACGACCCGGGAGATCCATGCTCGCTACGTCGTGGTGGCGGACGGGGCCAACTCGAGAGTCGGTCGGATGCTCGGCACCAATCGCCGCCGTGATCTACCCCTGGGCATGGCGCTGCGCGGCTACTACACCTCGGATCGGCATGACGATCCCTTCATTGAGTCGCACCTGGACATCCGCGATGCCGAGGGCAACGTCGTCCCAGGCTACGGCTGGGTGTTCCCCATGGGCGATGGCCGGGTCAACGTCGGCGTAGGCCTCCTTTCCACCGATAAACGCTGGAAGGGCGTGAACACCTCGCACCTCATGGAGCTGTTCGTGGCGCAGGCGCCGGAATCATGGGGCCTGTCTCCCGAGACCTGCCTAGGTCCTCCGACTGGCGGCAAACTCCCGATGGGGCTCTCCATAGGGCCTCGATCAGGTGCCAACGTCATTTTGGCCGGGGATGCCGCCGGGACCATCAATCCTTTCAACGGCGAAGGCATCGCCTACGGCTACGAGACCGGACGGTTCGCCGCCGCCGCATTGGGACATGCCCTCAGCGGTGAGGGTGCTCGAGCGCTGGACGACTACGACCTGCAACTACAGGCGGCGTACGGTCCCTATTACAAGGTGGCCCGGGCCTTCGTTCGCATGATCTCGAATCCCGAGACAATGAAGCTCTGCGTGGGAATCGGGATGCACTCCGAGCTCCTCATGACGCAACTGCTGCGGATCATGGCCAACCTCATGCGGCCTGACGCCGCCGGCCCAGCCGAGATCGGATTCCGGGCCATGGAGCTCATCTCGCGACTGCGCTCGGGCGGAGTCACGGCTGACGAGTTCTGATCTCATTTCGGCGGTTACTGGCCGATGGGGCGAGCGATAATTGCGCAGGCCACAGCTAGGGAATAGCGTTGCTGACGCGACGAGCTCACGGCGCGCCTCTTTGGGCGTCCCGCGGTAGACGGGGTGGTGGGAGTCGTGCGCAAGGGGGCTGACATCCGTAGCTCAGGTTTTTTCGCCGCCGCGGCATCTGACCCTTCTCGGGTGGCAATGATCGAGCCCTCCGGGGCCAGCTCCAGCGCCGGCGGCCTCCTTGTCGGGATGAACCAGACGACTCGAGGCCTCTTGGCACTCGGCTTGCACCCCGGAGACACCGTTGCCGTCGTCCTCTCCAACCGGCGCGAGTTCCTGGAGATCTACGGAGCGGCGATCCAGTCCGGTCTGTTCTTCGTGGCGGCCAACTGGCACCTTGGGGAGCAGGAGATCGCCTATATCCTGGAGGACTCGGGCGCGCAGATCGTGGTGTCCGAGCACCAGTTCGCCGAGGTCGCGCAGCGCGCCGCCACGCAGGCTGGGATCACCGAGGACCGAATGTTCTCGGTCGACGCTGATTCCGGCCTCCAATCGTTTGCGGAGTGGCGCCAAGGTCAGTCCGCGGAGCCGCCCGACGAGCAGGTGGCGGGCCAGATGATGTTCTACACGTCGGGAACCACCGGGAGGCCCAGGGGTGTGCGGAAGATCTTTCGCACGGATCCCCGGGACGGGATCGCTCTCGTCACCGGAATTGGCTTGCCCGTCCAATCCCCGGCATCGGGTGCTGCGGGAACGGACCCGAGGTCCGATCAGGTTTCCCTGAGCTCGGGACCCCTCTATCACGCGCTCGGGATCGCCGGTGCCGTGGGCTCGCTCGACGCCGGAAGCTTGCTCGTCATGATGGACAAGTGGACGCCCGAGCGGTTCTTGGAACTCGTCGAAGAACATTCGGTGACGAATGCCACCATGGTCCCCACCATGTTCCATCGATTACTGGCTCTGCCCGAGGACGTTCGGCTGGCGGCCGACGTCTCGTCATTGCGGGCGGTCCTCCATGCGGGTGCACCATGCCCCATCCACGTCAAGCGGCGAATGATCGAGTGGTTGGGACCAATCGTCGCCGAAAGCTATTCGTCGACCGAGGGCGCTGGCACGAGCGTCACCTCGGAGGAGTGGCTGCGCAAGCCGGGCACGGTGGGCCGACCCACACCGGGGGTCACACTCAAGATTCTGGACGAGGACGGCCACGAGTGCGCGACGGGGACGCCGGGCCTGGTGTACCTCTCACCGACGCTCTGGGAGTTCGAGTACCGGGGCGAGCCCGAGAGGACTCGAGGGCCTCGGCGCAACGACCTGTTCACGGTCGGGGACATCGGGTACCTCGACGACGACGGGTACCTCTTCCTTTGTGACCGGGAGGCCAACACGATCATCTCGGGTGGAGTCAACATCTACCCCGCAGAGGTCGAGGCGATATTGCTCCAGCACCCCGCAGTAGCGGATGTCGCGGTGATCGGCGTCCCCAACGACGAGTGGGGCGAGGAGGTCCGGGCGGTCGTAGAGGCCTCTGACGTCGAGGCGGAGTCCAGCGGTCTGGGAGCGGAGCTCATCGAGTTCTGCCGCGCCAATCTCGCGCACTACAAGTGTCCGAAGGCGGTGGACTTCGTGCGCTCGCTCGAACGGGACCCCAATGGCAAGCTCCGTAAGGGGAAGATCCGAGGTCGCTACTGGGAGGGCCACGACCGACGGATCTGACCGCGCTTCGGATCCGAGGTTGGTCTCGAGCGGCTGACGATCGACGCGGCACGCCAACTGGCACCAAAGCGCATCGCCGTCAACTGCTTCCGCATCGACAGGGGCTGCCCGCAAGGGGGCGAGCCCCGTGTCCGTTCACTTCATCAGCGGCGGGGCCTCCAACGAGATCAGCCGCATCAGCCGCATCAGCCGAAGCGACTCCGAGGCGGACCTTCGCCGGCCGTCACGGTGCGCTCGGGATCTGGTCCGAGTTGGGCAGCAGGGTGCCACAGATCTTCGTTGGGTTCACGAACGCGTCACCCTTGAACGTGGTGATGTAGCCACACTGCGTGGCGGGCGCCTTGCCGAAGGCTTTGAGAGAGATCGACCGGGGGCTCGAGACCGCCCACGTCATAGGAGGTGTCCTTGTGCAGCGCCGAGATGAAACCGCTTCGTGTGGGGTTCTTGCCGGCGAGCTCGAGGCCGGTGATCATGAGATCAACCCCGCCCCATGCTTCGTAGTAGCTGAAGTCCGGAACACCGGTGAAGCCGGCGTATTTCTTCAGCGCCGCCTGGAAGGCCTTGGTGGCCGGCGTCTTGAGCTCGACGGGTGCTCCAGTGGGTGAGAAGTACGCACCCTGAACGTTGGTGACCGCCGATTTGTCGTCGATCAGGGTTTGTCCGTAGCCGGTCGCGTTGAGGATCACCTTCACGTTGTCGCCATCCTGCTTGAGCGCGGTCATGAGGGCGAAGTTCGTGTTCGCGTCGAGCGGCAGGTCCAACGCGGTCACCCCGGCCTGCTTGATCTGGAGAGCCACCGTGGTGGTGTTCACGCCGCCAAAGGGCAGCGAGGTGTCGAGGAACGCCTTGCTCAGTCCGGCACGCTGGCAGGCCAGCATGAAGCCGGTTGCCGCGGCGGTCGAGGAGGGCGAGATCTGGTAGCCGAGCGCCCCGCACTTGGTGGCGCCCTTGGATTTGGCGAACTTCGCGTCAGTCGAGTAGGCGGGATCCTTGGCGCTCTCCGGCCCCGTGATGCTGAACATGTTGGTGTTGGGCTGCTGGTACCACTCTGAGCCGTCGTAGGCCCCGCCGGTGACCGGGACTCCGGCTGCCTGGAGGACCTTGTAGCCCCCAAAAGTGACCGGGGAAAGGTCGACCACCCCGAACACCCCCTTAGAGATGAGGGCCTGGCTGGCCGTTTGGTTAGTCCCGGGGCTGGTCGCGTCGTCCTCGACGACGAGCTTGAGCTTGCGACCGTCGACTCCCCCCTTGGCGTTCTGTAGGTCGATGCGCGCCTGAGCGGCCTTGAGGATGCCGTCGTCCTCGGTGGCCTCTGGCCCCGTGAACGAGGAGAGGAGTCCAATGGTGATCGTCTTCGACGTGATGCCGGGCGTCGAAGCGGCGGCCTGGCCCACCCCGAATGTGCACATGAGGCCTATCAGCCCCACAGAAAAGGCAACCACAACCGTCGGTCTACGCATTCACGACCCCCCTTGATCCAGAACGTGGCCGCTGTTGGCTCGTTCACAATGTGCCCAACGTCATTCTGTCGTCGCCAGCACCCCTATACACACCGGCATCCAACGTCAGACGAGTCCCCCGACCAAGACTATGACAACGGCGGAGACCGAAGTCAATGGCCTACGGCCGTCCGGCCTCGAGGAGACTGGCCTGATTGACGCGCTTGGTCAGCTTTGGGACACTGCGGCTGAGCGGATGCGCTTTCGTTCTAGGGGATGGTTGGACTGCACGTGTGAACCGACCACGTTTGAAGGGACACTGCACCATGGCATGGGATTTCACCACCGAGCCCGAGTTCCAGCAGAAGCTGGACTGGGCGGACCAGTTCGTCCGCGAGAACGTCGAGCCACTTGACCTGCTCTATCCGAAGCTGGCCTTCTCGCCGCTCGAGGAGCCTCTGCGGAGCCTGGTCAACCAGCTCAAGGACGAGGTGCGGGCCCAGGATCTCTGGGCCGCCCATCTCGATCCCGAGCTGGGCGGTAAAGGCTACGGTCAGCTCAAGCTGGCACTGCTCAACGAGATCCTCGGTCGCTCCGGCTGGGCCCCCATCGTGTTCGGCTGCGCGGCGCCCGACACCGGCAACGCCGAGATCATCGCCGCCTACGGCACGCCGGAACAGAAGGAGCGCTACCTCAAGCCGCTTCTCGAAGGGCGAGTGCTTCTCCTGCTACTCGATGACCGAGCCGCAGGGCGGGTCAGACCCTAAGCAGTTCAAGTGCCGAGCCGAGCGCGACGGTGACGAATGGGTTATCAACGGCGAGAAGTTCTTCTCGTCGAATCTCCGCACGGCCCAGTTCCTGATCGTCATGGCGGTGACCAACCCTGACGTTTCCCCCTACCGAGGCATGTCGATGTTCCTCGTGCCGACCGACACCGCCGGGGATCCACGTGCTGCACCACCTCGGCCTGGGCAACGAGGACTGGCACGACGGTAGCCACGCCCACGTGCGCTACGAGAACGTACGTGTCCCAGTAGAGAACCTGCTCGGGGGCGAGGGAAACGCCTTTGAGGTAGCCCAGCGACGGCTGGGTGGCGGCCGCATCCACCACGCCATGCGGTCGATCGCCGGTGCCAAGAAGATGTTCGACATGATGTGCGAGCGGGCGCTCTCGCGCTATACACAGGGGTCGTTGCTCGCCGACAAGCAAGCGATCCAGATCTGGATCGCCGACTCGTGGATGCAGATCGAGCAGTTCCGCCTCCTTGTCATGTACACGGCCTGGCTCATCGATCAATCCTCGACGGCGCAAGTACGCCAGTACGTTGCGGCGACCAAGGTGCTGGCGGCCGAAATCCTCACCGATATCGGGACGAAGACGGCCCACATCCACGGCGCCCTCGGTGTCTCCAACGCGATGTCGCTGGGCGGAGCCGGCGGGGCCATGGGTCTCGTCGACGGACCGACCGAGGTCCACAAGTTCACCATCGCCAAGCAGGTACTGAAGGACCACCAGCCGCACCAGGACGGGTGGCCCTCGCAGTTCAAGCCCCGACGGCTCGTGGCGGCGCGCCATCGCTTCGAGGACGATGGTCGAAGAGCGTTTCGACGACCCGGAGGTACGTATGGCGTTCGGGCCGATGCTGCAGCGTTCCGAGGTGCCCGACGACGTCCTCAAGGAGATGGAGGAGTACCTCGACGCGATCCTCGGAGCGAACCTCTGAGGTGCCAGCGCTGCCAATGGACGAGGCCGAGCCGAGCTGGCTGAGCGGCTCCCTGCCGGCTTCGATAGTCTCGGGTTCTTGGCACAAACGACTGCCGATCTCGCCGGACGATTCGGGCTCGGACCGATCGATCAGATCTCCTTCGCCGTGGCCGACGTCGACGAAGCCGTCCCGCGCTACGCCGCTCTGTTCGGGGGCGAGTTCCAGGTGGTCGATACAGACTTGCTCGACGTTCTTGTCGACGGTCGCCCGGAATCGGTAAGCCTCCGCCTCGGCTTCGGTAGGACGGGGGCGATTGAGGTCGAGTTGGTGCAGGTCGTCTCCGGGGAGTACCCGGTCAAGGACCACCTGGCCCGACGGGGGGAGAGTTTCCACCACGTGCGGTTTCCGGTGAGTGACCTACGAGCAACGCAGTTGGCGATGCAGGCCGAGGGCTACACCGTCACGCTTGAAGGGGCCACCGGTGGGATTCTCTTTGCCTACCTCACGTCGGTTGACCTCGCCGGTGGCACGGTCGAGCTGATTCAGTTCCCCCCCGTTTGAAGCGGTCCCCCGACCCCCCACACCGAAACGGCCCACTCATTCCCGATGAGCTTCCACCCCTACGACGTTCTGTCAGCCCAGCCGATCCCATTGAGGTCTGAACGGTCGTCGACTCACGCCGGTCTACGATCGAGTGACGATCAGCTCGACCGAAGCAGAATCACGCCAGCGGGACCAAGACCGCCGGTGCTCACGACTGCCACTTCGGCTCCCTTTCGCTGACGATCCCCGCCTTCGCCACGCAATTGCACGATGGCCTCGTGCACCATGCCCATCCCATGCGTGCGTCCGGCCGAGAGCTGGCCTCCGTGGGGGTTCAGCGCCACAACTCCACCCTCGAGAGCGATATTCGTCCCTCCGGCCAGGAATTCCTTGCCCTCACCGATCCCACAGAATCCGAGGGCCTCGATCCACGACAGGCAGTTGAAGGTGAAGCCGTCGTAGAGGAGGGCAACGTCGACGTCGTCGGGCCGCAGGCTGGTCCGTGTCCACACGTGGGCGGCAGGCCCGAGTACCTGTGGTTCGTGCGTCATGGTGGACTGGTCCCACACCACCCGCTCGGTCATCTGGGTGCCCACTGCCTCAACCAAAACCGGCCTTGATGGGAGGTCCTTGACTGTGTCGATGTGCGATACCACCACGGCCATCGACGCGTCCGCCGGGACATCGCAGTCCAAAAGGCCGAACGGCGTACTGATTAACCGGGCGTCGAGATAGTCCTCCATGGTGAGGGGTTCGCGGTAGATCGCCTTGGGGTTGAGTCCGGCGTTGGCCCGCTGATTGAGGGCGATCCAGCCGAGCGTCTCGCGGTCCGTGCCGTACTTGTGGAAGTGATGTGAGGCGTACATGGCCAAGCTGTTCGCCGCCGACCCCATTCCGTAGGGTCCGCTAAAGCCCGGCACACGGGCGGCCCTGCCCGGACTGATGCCACCGTACGGATCCGCTCCGTCGGAGTTCTCGGACCTTATTTGAGCTGCGAGTGTTGCCTGCCAGACCGTCCGGAAGCAGACCACGTGGCGGACCAGGCCCGCAGCCACGGCGATCATGGCCTCGATGACCGCTCCACCGGGACCGAATGTCTCGCTCCCACTGCTGTACCAGGTGGGCCGCAGGCCGAGTGCATCCTCGAGAGCGCTGACACCGCCCTCACTCAACCCGCCACTCGGGGAGCCGCCGGGGTACGTAGACAACCCGTCGATGTCCTCGAGTCGCAACCCGGCGTCAGCGACGGCCGCCTTGACTGCCTCGACGGTGAGCGACAGCGGCGGGCGCATGAGGCGCCGGCCGATGGCAGACATCCCGATCCCCGTGATCGCCACCCGGTCCTCGAAGCGATCGGACGACACCTTCGGTCTGATCCAGCGACGGTGATCGTCGGGTCGGGTCTCGTCGACCGGTAGCGGCGCGTCGGGTTCGTCAAGGGGGACGAACAAGGGAATCCAAGCGTCTTCGTGCACCTCGAAGCAGGCCTTCACCCGCATGCCCACCCTGACGTCGTCGAGCGCGACATCGATGATGTTCGTGACGAGGCGGACCCGCGTGTCCTCCTCGATGGCGACGGTGGCGATGACAAAGGGTGGAGGGAACCGAAGGTCCCATAAATGGTGGTTGATGGTGAACCCCACCACGATGGCGCGCCCCGAGACGTCCCGCAGACCGATCTCGTCGGACCGGCAGTAACGGCAAACCGGTACCGGCGGATGCAGGAGCGCGGCGCAGGACCGGCAAGCCCCGAACCGTAAGACACCGTCACGCCCAGCTTCCCAAAATGGGCGCGTCTCGTCGTCCACTACAGGGATTGGGCGTTGCACGCCCTCCATCGTGATCTTCTCGCTCGTGCCACCAACCGTCACGATCTGACCCCCGTTCTCAACGCAGTGGAGCGTGACACTGCAGAACCATGATTGGCAAGCCCTCGCGCAACGGGAGGAAGATCAACCGGGGGAGGTGCCAGCCCTCCCTCCGGTCCAGGAGAACTGCAATGATCAGAGCGTGCTGGACCGCACTACCGACCAGGACCTCGAAGCGCAGACCCTTCCGGTCGACACGGTGGGCCTTCTCGAGGGCCTGACCACGACGAGAGCCATTCGGCGCTACACCAGTGATGCCGTGCCTCCCGAGGCACTACGGGCAATGCTCTTCGCCGCCACCCGTGCGCCGAGTGGATCGAATCGGCAACCTTTCCGCTTCATCGTGCTCGTCGACGGACCCAACGCCCGGAAAGCGAAACGGCTCATAGCCGATAGTGCCCAGGGACTGTGGGCGCGCAAACGAGAGAGCGACGGCTACACCCGGGGAAGCGGCGAGTTGGCCCACTCCCCCAAAGCTCGCATGGATGCCACCATGCAGAACTTCGTGGAGCACTTCGAAGACGTTCCAGTGCTGATACTTCCTTGCCTGGTCCGCTACCGCGACCCCACGCCGATGGAAGGAGCCTCCGTCTACCCGGCCTGCCAGAACCTCCTCCTCGCCGCCCGGGCCCTCGGCTACGGCGGTGCCTTCACCGGCTGGCACCATGCCGTCGAGGCCGAACTTCGAGAGCTGCTCGCCATACCCGACGGTGTCTTCTTGGCGGGGACTATC
Organism: uncultured Acidimicrobiaceae bacterium; assembly: GCA_963737745.1. Taxonomy (GTDB): domain Bacteria; phylum Actinomycetota; class Acidimicrobiia; order Acidimicrobiales; family RAAP-2; genus Bog-473. Next base: position 628,119 of record CAVTTR010000007.1, read on the forward strand.
ACGATCGGCAAACCAGCGGGCCACCACGGTCCCGTACGCCGCCGCCCGATCTCCGAGCTCGTCTACACCGAACGCTGGGAACAGCCACCCAGTTGGGCTATCGATCCGCCCGGGGCCGAATACACCTCAGCGGGGCCACCGAAGAAGCGGACGAGGGATTCCCATGGGCGGCTGGCGGAGGGACACATCCCCTCTCGCATGAACGGCGTACGAGTTCCGCGCTCGTCGTGATGAGTGAATGTGGCCCGCTGCGCCTTCACTATCCGAGAGCCCACTGATACTTCAAAGCAACAGGAGGAAACTGATGAGCGAGGCATTGGATGTGGTGGAGTTGGCGGCAAGAGCGACGTCCGCCGCGCAGGCGTGGGCGCCAGATTGCCGCGTTGACGACGTGACGTTTCTACCGGGGGGCACCGTGAGCATCGTGTATACCGGGCATGTCAAGGGTGGCCCGGATGGGGTTGAAACGATCGTCTTAAAAGTTGCCCCACCTGGGCTCGAGCCGAGGCGCAACCGAGATGTATTGCGCCAGGCGCGTTGTATCGACGCTCTGAGCCATGCGGAGGGCGTTCCGGTGCCTCAGATCCTCTTCACCGACCCAGGTGATCCGCCCGAGGTACCGCCATTCTTTGCCACCCCCATGCTTCCCGGCGAGTGTATTGAGCCAATTCTGGCGACGTCGGAGGCCCTGGCGATGCCGAACGTCGCCCGATCGAGGGCGTTCGCAGCTGTCGACGCCTTGGTGGCGATCCGCAACGCCCGCCCACAGTCAATCGGGCTCGATGACGAACCGGTGACGACGCCTTCCGATGAGGTCCGGCGTTGGGTGCGCACCTTCGAGACGGTCCCTGACGAGTACCGGGAGGGCTACCAGCCCGCAGCCGAGGCGCTACTTCGGTCGACACCAGAGATGGTTGGCCCTGGGATCATCCATGGTGACTACCGTCTCGGGAACATGCTGTGCGATGGGACCACCATTTCTGGAATCATCGATTGGGAGATCTGGAGTCTGTCGGACCCGAGGATCGATCTATCGTGGTTGCTGTTCTTCACCGATGAGGCTGACCATCCGAGCGGACACCACGGTGGGGAATCCGGTTTGCCTTCGCGCGACGAACTCTTGGCTGCGTACGAAGCGGCTGTCGGCGAACCAACCCAAGACCTGGCCTGGTTCGACGCCTTGACGTACTTCAAGGAGGCCTCCGCTACCGCGTTGATCGCCAAGCTGGCTCGCCGCCGCAACCCTGATGCACCCGCGGTGATTCCCCCCGGTTTTTGCACGGGCCTGATCGAGCGAGCCTTGGCGATCGTCGAAACGTAACGACGGCGGTCTCGGACCTTCCGCCACTCGGCACTTCGCCAAACCCAGAGTCAGCCGTAAAATTGCAGGGGCCATCCAGAACTGGGCCATCATGACGAGATGACGTTGCTCAGGGAGAGCCGACAGATCCGCCGATATGTGCTGACCATCACTTGCCCCGATCGGGTGGGGATCGTGGCAGCCGTGACCGGATTCATCGCCGGACACGGGGGATCGGTGCTTGAAGCGACCCAACACGGCGATCTCAGCTCGCGCCGGTTTTTTCTCCGTATCGAGGTGACAGCGGAAAGTCTGCCCTTCGGTCCCGAAGAGTTCCGTACCGCGTTCGAACCGGTCGCGACTGAGTTCTCAATGGAGTGGAGGATCGCTGACACAGATGTCCCTAAGCGCGTGATGCTCCTCGTCAGTCGAGAGGATCACTGCCTGGTCGACCTGCTCTACCGCTGGCGGAGCGGCGACTTGGAGTGCGACATCACTTCGGTCGTCTCAAACCACGAGGACCTTCGTTCCGTCGTCGAGTGGCACGAAATCCCCTTTCATTGGATTCCGGTGCCGGCGGCACCACCAGAGAAGGCCGAAGCATTCGAGGAGATCCAACGCACCTTCGAAGCAGAGCACGCCGACGTCATGGTTCTCGCCCGCTACATGCAAATCCTTCCGGCGTCGCTGTGCGCGGCACTGGGTGGGCGGATCATCAACATCCATCACAGCTTTCTCCCCTCCTTCGCCGGCTCCCGTCCCTACCACCAGGCGTTCGCACGCGGCGTCAAGCTGATCGGGGCCACGTGCCACTACGTCACGGCGGATCTCGACGAAGGTCCCATCATTGAGCAGGACACTCGCCGGATCGACCATGGGGACAGCCCCGAGGAGTTACGCCGGGTCGGCCGCGACATCGAACGTGCCGTCCTGGCGCGTGGGCTGCGTTGGCATCTGGAAGATCGAGTGCTGCTCAACGGTTCGAAGACCATCGTTTTCGCCTGAAGCCGACTACGGCGACCGCCTCACCCATCCGACGAAAGCAGATCCTTCGCCACTTCTGTTGCCGCTTCGCCGGCGACACTGACGACACTTTCCAGAACTTCCCGAGTGTGCGACATGCCGGGGAACATCACCTCGTAGCCACCCGGCGCGAGGGCGACGCCACGGCGCAACATGGCGTGGAAGAAACGTGGGTACACGCCGTTCACGGCGTACTCGCGCGCCGTTACATAATCGACCGGCGATGCGAGTTGTCCGGACACACCGCGCGAAGCCGGCGCCAGGAAGAGGCCGACCAGAGGTCCGATGACCGGAGCGCTCACCGCAAGTCCGCCCTCCGATATGGCTGAAGCGAGATGCGCCGCGAACACGGCGACCCGAGAACTCAACTCGGCGTAGTCCTTGTCGGTCACTTCGGAGAGCACGGTGAGTCCCGCTGCGGTGGCGAGGGGATTCCCCGACAGCGTGCCCGCTTGATACACCGAGCCCTGGGGAGCCAGCGACGAGAGCAGATCCCGTCTTCCTCCGATGGCGCCCACCGGCAAGCCTCCACCGATCACCTTGCCGAAGCACCAGAGATCCGGCGTCACCCCTGACCACACCGTGGCGCCCCCGGTGCCGATCCGAAATCCCGTGATGACTTCGTCGAAAATCAGCAATGCGCCCACGGCATCGCACGCGGCACGGAGGCCGGCTAAGAACCCGGGAGCCGGTGCCACCAGATTCATATTGGCGGCGACCGCTTCCACGATGACGCACGCCACTTCGTCGGTCACTTCAGGCACGACGTTGTAGGGCACGACCACGGTGTCGGCCACCGCGCCTTTGGGCACACCGGCCGAGCCGGGCAATCCCAGCATCGCCACACCACTACCGCCTCCGGCCAAGAGCCCATCGGAGTGACCGTGATAGCAGCCGTCGAATTTCACCACTCGATCACGACCGGATATGCCGCGGGCTAGGCGAACGGCGGTCATTGCCGCCTCGGTGCCGGAGGAGACGAGGCGGATCTGTTCACAGCCGGGAACACGATCGCAGATCGCCTCAGCCAAAAGGACCTCGCCCGGGGTCGGGGCGCCAAAGGTGGTTCCAAGGGCGGCCGCGCCCGAAATGGCGGCCGTGATCGCTGGGTGCGCATGGCCGAGTAGCACCGCGCCATAGGACTGCACCAGGTCGATGTACGGAGTCCCTTCGGCGTCGACCACATAGGGGCCGCTCCCCTGCAGCACGGTGTACGGCGTGCCGCCCACGGAGGCAAACGAACGAACCGGTGAATCCACGCCGCCTGGAATGACCCGTTGGGCGCGGGCAAACCACGCAGCATTCGACGCCGGAAGTTCGGAGGCGTTCTGCTGCGCGTCAGTCACGCGGACGTTCAGCCACCGAGGTGCTCGGCTATGTCGGTGGCGAAGTACGTGAGGATGAAGTCAGCGCCGGCGCGCTTGAGCGTGAGGAGTTGCTCCAAAGCGACCGCTGGCCCGTCGATCCATCCGGCGGCGGCGGCCGCATGCACCATCGAATACTCGCCGCTCACGTGATAGGCGGCCAGCGGAACGTCGACCGACGTGCGCACTTCGCTCAGTATGTCGAGAGAGGTCATCGCCGGCTTCACCATGATCATGTCCGCGCCTTCGGCCAGATCTTGCGCTATTTCGAGCAGCGCCTCGCGGCGGTTGTGCGGGTCTTGCTGATAGGCGCGGCGGTCTCCACCTCCGGCGATGGACACATCGACGGCATCTCGGAACGGGCCATAGAGGGCGGACGCGAATTTCGCCGCATAGGCCAGGATCGCTGTCTGGTCGTGACCGCTGTTGTCGAGGGCGGTCCGGATCGCTGCCACCTGCCCGTCCATCATGCCGCTCGGCGCGACGATGTCCGCTCCCGCATCGGCTTGGGCCAGCGCGATGCGTCCGTACAACTCGAGCGTGGGATCGTTCAAGACGTCACCGTCAGGGCCGAGCACCCCGCAGTGACCGTGGTCGGTGTACTCGTCGAGGCAGAGGTCAGCCATCAGGACGAGTTGATCGTCCACCGCATCGCGTAACGCCCGCAAGGCGCGCTGGACGATGCCGTCGGGGTTATAAGCCTCCGTGCCGGCGGCATTCTTCGTGGCCGGCACCCCGAAGAGGATCAGACCCGGGACTCCGAGCGAGATCAGTCGTTTCGCTTCGACGACTAGCGAATCGATCGTGTGTTGGGACTGACCCGGCATGGAGGCGATAGGTGCCGGCTCGTCGATCCCCTCTCGCACGAAGAGGGGTGCGACGAGATCGTCCACGCTCAGGCGTGCCTCGGCCACCAGACGACGTAAGGCTGGTGTACGACGTAGCCGCCGCAACCTGCGTGTGGGAAAGGTGGCGCGATCCATAGGACAGCAGCCTAATGAACGGGATCCGTGGCGTCGGATGCGCCGGCATCAGTCTGAGCCACGTGCTCGACCACGGCGTCGACGATGGCCTCCGCTGTCGCACTGCGTGCCTCGATCACGCCCGTCATACCAAGCTCTCGGGCGCTTTGCGCGGTCGTCGGACCAATGCAGATCACGACGGGCGGAACTCCTAGAGGTGAACCGTCAGGAGCGCGGAGAGCCGCATAGGACTCCGCCGTGGACGTGGCGGTGAAGATCACCGCATCCGCCTTTGCCATCTGCCCGAGGATGGGCGCAGACGGTGCCGGCGTCGTAACGGTGCGATAGGCCTCGACGCGGTCGACCTGCCACCCTTTCGTGGCGAGGCCGTCCGAGATGGTCGCGGGAGCCTGCCCGGCGCACGGAAACAACACGTGATTGTTCGCCGGCTTGTCATCGCACTCGGGAAACGCGGCCACCAACCCGAGCGCTCTGTGATCGCCGGGCGTCAAATCAGGTTCCACGCCGGCTCGTCGTAGCGCGTCGGCCGTGGCCGGACCGACTGCGGCTACGAGTGCCGTTCCGAAAGCGCGGGCGTCGCGCATCTCCGCCATGAATCTGGTCACCGCATTGACTGAGGTGAAGACGACCCAGCGGAAATCGTCCACGTTCGTTGCCACCTTGCGTAACTCGACCCCGCCGTCGGCGGGATCGGTCTGCTCGGTGAGGGAAACGGTGATCGTCTCAGCCCCGGCGCTGTGCAACCGTTCGAGCAAACGCTGCGCCCGCGGCCCCGTGCGGGTGACGACCACGGTACGCCCGGCGAGTGGGACGTCCGCCGGCATGACGGCGGTGCTGGGCGCTTCAGCGCCGAGTGCTGCTACCGGTCCCACCACAATGACCGCTGGTGATGTGAGGGGAACTGCGGCCAACTGATCGAGCGTGGTGCGCACCACCACCTGATCCGGAGTGGTGCCCCATTCGATCACTGCGGTGGGAGTTGACCCGGCCTTGCCACCTTGCTGGAGGGCTTCGGCAATCTCTGCCCTGTCCATCATTCCCATGAGGATCACCAGCGTTCCGTCCACTTTGGCCAGCACTTCCCAATCCACCCCGTCGATCGGATCGTCCACCCGACCGGTCACCACGGTCACCGACGAGGAGAGGCCCCGATGGGTAACGGGAATTCCAGCGGCCGCGGGCACGGCGAAGGCTGAAGAGACACCGGGGATCACTTCGCACCGCACCCCGGCGCGAGCGAGAACATCGGCCTCTTCACCGCCTCGACCAAACAGGAACGGGTCCCCTCCCTTCAACCGGACAACCGTGTGACTGCGCTGCCCATGCGCGATCAGGAGCTGATCGATCTCGTCTTGACGAGTTCGACCCCCGCCCGTTCCCCCCGGCCTCTTGCCGACATCGATCAACTCGGCCGACGCCGGTGCGAGGGCGAGTATTGAGGCATGGACGAGGCGGTCATAGAGGACCACGTCGGCCACGGCGAGGAGCTCGGCCGCCCGCCGGGTCAAGAGCCCGGGGTCACCGGGACCCGCGCCCACCAGGTAGACGGTCATTCCCGCGAGGGCGCCACCGTCTCGGCCTCGAACGCGCCGTTGGCGGCGGGGGCAAAGGCAGTGACAGAGACAGCCGAACGACGCTCGGATACCGCATCGGCGTCGAATCCGTCGAGGTCCGAACCTCCGCCTTCCACAAGAAGGGCGCGGGCCACGGCAGCTCCGACCTCTTCGGGGTCCACGCCGCTGCGGGTCATTCTGATGACCACACGGCCGTCGCCGCTCGCCACCAACCCATGGACCCGCAATGCCTGCTCCTCAGGGGAGGGATACACCGACGCAGATGACGAAACATCAAGTTCAGCCCAAGCCGCCACCGGTACGGTGCAACTCCCCCCCAAGCCGGCCAGCACCGCCCGCTCGGCTCGTACGGCGCGATGCGAGGCGGGATCATCGATGGCAGACAGGAGGGTTCTGGTGGCCGTGTCATCGGCTCGGCACTGCACCGCGATAGCACCCTGTCCCGCCTGGGGCAGCACATCGAGCGGATCGAGAATCTCGGTCAGACGCTGCATCCAGCCCAAACGCTCCATGGCCGCCACCGCCACGGCCACGGCTGCGACGGAACCGTCCTCGCCCCGGGACACCCGACGCTGCATGTTGCCCCGGATCTCGGTGAAGCTCAGATCGGGACGCGCATACGCCAGTTGGGCCCGGCGACGGGCCGAACCCGTGGCGACCAGGGCGCCCGGAGGGAGGTCGGCCAACGTGGAGCCGACCAGTCCGTCGCGCGGGTCGGCCCGCGGTGGAACAGCAGCCAGTACGAGTCCGGGCGCCATCGTCGACGGCATGTCCTTGGCCGAGTGCACAGCCACATCCGCTTGCCCTTCGGCCAGCACCCCCTCAACCGCCGTCACGAAGATTCCTTGACCGCCGATCTGATCCAGCGGGGCCGAAAGGTCATCGCCCTGGGTCCGGACGATCTGTACCTCAACTTCGAGTCCCCGGTGTCGAGCGCGCAGAGCGTCGACGATCAGCTCCGTCTGGCGAAGGGCCAAAGGTGACCCACGGGTGGCCAGGCGGAGAGGTCCCATGAACCCTAGAGATCAAAGAGGATACGCAACGCCTCTACGAGACGTTCACCGCGCGGTGTCCCAGCGGTCTCCTTCAAGAGCATGGTGGGCTCGTGCAAGATTTTCGCCATGACAGCCCTCGTGGCGGAGTCCACTTGCTCCCATTCGGCCTCGCTGAGGTCGGCCAGTTGGGCCCGATGGCGCTCCAACTCGGCCTCGCGTGACGACTCGAGTCGGGCCCGCAAGGCGGCGATGATCGGCGCGGCACCCCGCTGACGACTCGCCGTGCGGAAGCGCTCGACTTCGTCGGCGATGATCGACCGGGCTGCCACGGACTCGTCCTCGCGCTCGCCCAGTGCGCGCGAGACCGACACGCGAAGGGTGTCCATGTCGAGCAACGTGACCGGAGCCAGGTCGCCGACAATGGGGTCGACGTTGCGGGGGACTCCGAGGTCGATCACCAGCATCGGGTGGGCTACTCCAGAAAAATGGGCCGCGGTCAGGACGTGTGACTCTGCCGCCACTGCCGTCAGCACCACGTCGGCCTCGGCCAGCTCTGAGTGCACCCCTTCGAGTGGCCCGGCCCGCAGCTTTGTTCCCTCACCGGCCTCCCGCACAAGGTCGTCGGCCCGGGCCGGAGATCGGTTGACGACCACGATGCTGCGGGGTGCCGCTTCATCGGGAATACTGGCCAGCGCGCGAGAGACGCCCACCCCCATGCTGCCGGCACCGACCACCACCACCCGTTTGTCCCGTAGGCCATCACCATTCTCGCCTCGCGCCACTGTTACGGCGGCGTGGGCGAACGAAGTCGTCCCGCGGGCAATGCCTGTCTCGGTACGTACCCGCTTCCCCGTCTGCAGGGCATGCTGGAAGAGGGCGGAGAGCACCGGGCCGCACACCCCCGCCTCCTGGGCCTGTTCGAAGGCCCGCCGCACCTGCCCGATGACTTCGCTCTCGCCCACAACGGTGGACTCGAGCCCAGCAGCCACCGAGAAAAGGTGGGACGTGACGTCGTCGTCGAAGCGGATCGAGGCGTACGCCGCCAGCTGATCGACCCCGACGCCAGAGTGCTCCGAGAGGACTTCGTAGACCTCGGCCACCGCGTCGTGAAAGCGATCGACCACCGAGTAGATCTCGGTGCGCAGACATGTCGATAGCACCACCGTCTCCTGGAGATTGCGACGGTGACTCAGGCCAGTGAGCACCTTGCGCTGTTCCGCGTCACCCAGAGCCACCGCCTCGAGCAAGGAGAGGGGGGCCTGCTGGTGCTCTATCCCTATGACGACAACGGACATGCGGATGCCTCCTGGGTGGGCCCTCAAGCATGCTAGTCAGCCGGGGTCGGGCGCCAGTCTGGGCAACAGGGCTGCTCAGGGCGGACGGGGCCGAGCAGGCTTGGTTAGGGCACGTCACTGGGTACGGACATCCCAACCGAGCGGATGATCGGCACTCCATCGCTTTCGTCAGCCACGCCGAGCGTCGTCGCGTCCTGGCGAGATCGGTAGAAGCCCAGAACTTGCAGCTCGATGCCGAGGTCGACATAGCGCAGGTGCACATAGGCGGGCACGGTGAGCACATGCGGCGCAAAATTCAAGAGGGACGTGACACCGACTTGGACCAGGAGATCGGCCACCTCCTGAGCCGCCCAACCCGGCGTCGTGATGACCCCGATGGCCGGGCGCTCCGTCGAGCGGAGGGAAGCGATCTCTTGCATGTGACGCACCCGCATGCCCTTGATCTCTTCACCGATCACGTTCGGGTCGACGTCGAAGAGTGCGGTGATGTTGAAACCACGGGAGGCGAAACCCTCGGAGTTCGTCAGCGCCCGCCCCAGGTTTCCGATGCCGACGATGGCGATGGGCCAGTTCTTGTCGACCCCCAGTGCTTGCTCGATCTGGGTGATGAGAAATGACGGTTCATATCCTGACCCCCGCGTGCCGAACGAGCCCAGAAACGAGAGGTCCTTGCGGACCTTCGCCGCGTTGATGTTGGCCAGTGCCGCCAACTGCTCCGAGGACACCGTCGTGATATTGGTCCGCACCAGCTCATCGAGAATGCGCTGATAGACGGGCAGGCGGACGACGGTTGCTTCTGGGATACGACGTGCCGATGGTTGTGTCGGGCTCGTCACAGATTTCGATGGTACTGACGACACGTGGCCGCACACCAAACGCGTCTGTCTCACCAGGTCAATGTGACCTCAGCCCCCACACCAACGGCCAGTAACGCCGCGGCTGAGCCTTGACCGGCTACGACGGCAAGGTGCGCATTCGCATCGAGCAGGAGACCGAGTTCGCCCGGGGCCAGCTGAGCGAAGGTCTCGACTCGCTGGAGCGCGTGGGCGGCGCTGACGGGCGTCAGACCAAGGTGGATCACGCCGATCGAGGGCATCTCCGCCCGTCGAGCATCGTTCGACGTCGCCGCCAGCTGAAGGTTGCCAAACCGATCAACCCACACGATCTCGGCCCGCAAGGTTCGTCGTCCGTCGACCAGTTGGCCGTGGGAAACCACGGGCAGTGCGAGACGCACCAGTGAGGCCGGATCGATGGCATGACCCAAGTCCTCGAGCGAGGATCCCTCCGCCAGTGCGGCCGCGGCGGGGGCGAAAAGGTCCCGGCCATCGAATGTGACCGATAACGGCGAGGACCGACCGCGACCCACCGGGAGCTCGACGGCGCGCGCGATCGAACCACCCCCGACCAGTTCAGCCGCCGCTACCAAGAGCCCGTTGTCCGGCCCGACAAACAACCCGGGGGCGCCATTGAGGCCCGAAGTGCCCGGCTCCGCTTCGAGACAGACGCCCCGACGCGTAGAGCCGACACCGGGATCCACCACCGCCAGGACCACCCCCGGACCGAGATGCGACACCGCGCGCAGCAGAGTCCACGCGCCAGCGGCTATATCGAACGCAGCTATCTGATGGGTCAGATCGATGACCGTGACGCCGGGAGAGGCCGCCGTTAAGACGGCATGCACCACCCCGACGAACTCGTCCTGAGTTCCGTAATCAGAGAGGAAGAAGATGGGGTGGCGTGGCATCAGCTGCGCGAGGTGAGGTGGGGCCCTCTTACCGGAGCAGAGAGCGGGAGCGCTCCGTCGCCGCAGCCACCGCCTCCATGAAGGCGGAGCGCACGGCACGCGCCTCGAGAACCCGGACCCCTGCCGCCGTGGTGCCGGCGGGCGACGTCACCCTGGCTCGCAACACCGCTGGGTCCTCCCCGGTCTCAGCCATCAATTTGGCCGACCCTTTCATTGTCTCGACCACCAACGTGTGACTCACGTCGCGGGGAAGTCCCATTTGGACCCCGGCCTCGATGAGCGCCTCGGCGACCAGGAAGAAATAGGCCGGGCCGGACCCCGAGAGACCGGTCACCGGATCCAAAAGGCGCTCGGGCAGCCGAATGACCGTGCCCACCGCCCCCATCACGCCTTCGGCCCACGCAAGGTCCATCGAGGTGGCGTGGGAACCCCCCGAGAGAGCGGTGACCCCGGCCCCCACCAGGGCCGGAGTGTTGGGCATGGCCCGCACGACCACAGGCTGACCGCCCAGCGCCGCTTCCAGCCGCCCCGAGGGAATGCCGGCGACGATGGAAAGGACTCGGGTGACCCCCACGGCGCCCAGAACTCGGCAGGCGCCCTCGGCCGCGTCGGGCTTGACCGCCAGCACCGCTCCGGCCAGCCGGTCGGTCGAGTCCTCGAGCAGGCCGGCCACGGGAGCATCGAGTATCTCGACACCGGGAAACTCGTGCGCCAACTCGGCACGGCGGGCGGGTGCCGTTTCGGCCACGGCCACGTGCGCCGGTTCGACCCACCCCGAGGAGAGCAGACCCCCCAGAAGGGCGCTGCCCATTTTGCCTCCACCGACGATGAGCAGGGTCACTGACATGGGAAGGACGTTACTGAGTCGACGTTACAAAGTCGGGACGGACCGAAGGAGGGCGGTCGTGCTACGGCCGGCGGCGTCGACGGCGATACATGGTGGGGTGGGCCAGTGTCATCGCCGTCGGGAAATGATCATCGACGTACATCACCGACGAGCCGGCGATCCGGTCGAGCTCATCGTCGTCGATGAGCGCGGCGGGAACCTTGCCCACGAGGTACACCGCATCCTCGGGACCGAGGCTGAACCACATGCCATAGAGGTTGGTGTTGCAGCGCATCAGATAGGCCAGGGTTTCAGCGATGTTCTCCTCCGGTGCCGGCATGAACTGGACCTCGTGGTGAAGCGTGCGCTGGCGCAGGGTGAACCAGACCGTGATGAAGTCCTTCTCCTCGCCTTTGAAGCGGAGGTACCAGCGGTGCGACGCCGTGCGATCGGTGACGTCCTGGCGCTCTGCCGCGATCAGCAGCCCGTCGCTCGCCAGTTCTCGGGCCACCCAGGCATCGATGCAGGACACGGCCGCCGCCATCTCCTCTTCGGCGGGTAGGTCGACGACGGGCATGAGACCGGGCGGTGCGCGCTCAGCGGCACTCGACGAGGCGGCCGGCGGCCAACTCGTCGTGCAGTTCGAGCATCGCCCCTGCCGCGGCACGCCACGTGTAGCGACGTGCCCGTAGGACCGACGCCGTGGAGAGACGTTCAGGCGCCAGCGGCGTATCGAAGACGCGTCGCACTGCAGCGGCGTAACGCTCCGGCGTCGCGTCCTCGACCAGGAAGCCTGTGCGGCCATGATCAACCAGCGTTGTCAGCCCACCGACCGCGGAGGCCACGACCGGTGTCCCGCACGCTGCGGACTCGAGGGCGACCAAGCCGAACGATTCAGAGCGGCTGGGCACGATGCAGACATCCGCCGCCCGGTAATACGAGGACAAGAGCTCATGGGGCTGCGGCTCGATGAGGTGCAGCCGGTCGGCCACCCCCCGGGCATCTGCCAAATCAATCAGACCCTGGAGTGATTTCTCACCATGGGGGCCGCTAGGCCCGCCAACGACGACTAACCGATACGGGTCGTCCCCGCTCTGGCTGAGCTCGGCCAAGGTCTCGACCGCGCAGTCGGCACACTTGAGCGGCTGAATCCGTCCCACGAAAAGGAGGAGCCGGCCGTCGAGCGGAAGGCCGAGGGCGCGCCGGGCCTGCGGGCGATGCCCGGGTCCGAAAAAGGCGTGGTCGACTCCGAGGGGCACGATCCGGATGCGACGGGGATCGGCGCCGTAGAGCGAGATGATCTGCTCCGCCTCGACGCTGCACGACGCCAGCACGGCGTCGGAGCACTCGATAATGGAAGCCTCCGCCTCGGCCCGAAGGTGAGGCATGTCGGCCTCCACCTCTTCGGGCATCGCCTCGGCCTTGACCCGATCCAGCGTGTGGAAGGTGCATACGAGAGGGAGACCAAGCTCGTGCTTAATGACATGGCCCGAGAGCCCTGAGAGCCAGTAATTGGCGTGGACCGAGGTGAACGGGCCGTCTTCCCCGTCGTTGAGGCCAAAGCGCCCGGGGGACGTCATGCGGGCCAGCACCCCTTGGGTGAACTCGTCGACCACTGCGGGTAGAGCTTCCTTGGGCAAGCTGGTCAAGGGGCCAGCCGGAACATGGTGGACCCGGAGTCCGGGCTCGACCTGTACCACCGGAGGCAGGTCAGGGGACCAGGCCCGGGCGAAGACGTCACACACGGCGCCCGACCGGGCCAGGGCGGCGGTGAGCTCCCGCACGTACACGTTCATGCCGCCTCCATCCCCGGTGCCCGGCTGGGCGAGGGGGGAGGTATGCAACGAGAGAACTGCGAGCCGACGCATGGCCGCCGAATCTTATCGGTGGCGGGAGTTTTCCCGGCCGGCGCCCGCGCCCGAAGCCAGTTAGGGGACGGAGTGAAGCGTGGACGGCGGGTGCGGATCGTCGCCACCCACTCCAGCGCCCGACCGTGTGACCGCACTCGCTCCCGCCCCAACATCAGTGCGGGGAACCGAACGCTGAGCTGCCATCTGACCGGCACCCTGCGTCAGCCCGGGGGGCGCTGCCAGTGACGAGCCGTGGGCGTGCGCATGCCCATGTCCATCCTTGTGCTCTTCTTCGAAGTCACGGCGGAACGAGAGATAGATCCGGACCAGAGCCTGTTTCTGGTCCTCGCTCAGCATCGGGTCGGCCAAAATCAGGCGGGTCAGGTCCGGTGTCCCGTCCGGCGGCTCGAGGATGCCCGCCTGCACGTAGAGCGTTTCGGCCGAGATGCGCAATGCCTTGGCGATCTGCTGAAGGATCTCGGCGGATGGTCGCCGCAATCCCCGCTCGATCTGGCTGAGATAGGGATTCGAGATCCCAGCCAGCTCCGACAACCGCCTGAGCGAGAGCCGAGCCGTGCTGCGTTGCTCACGAATGAACGAGCCCAGATGTAGCCAACGATCCTTCGGATCAGCGCTCACTTTTGTAAGCGTAGTGCGAACCGCAGGCTTATCTCATCTGCACTTTTCCTTCTTCGGCGCGGGCGAGCTTGCCGCTCGTGCCGTTCGGGTAACGTCACAGCGAACGACCCCGAGAACTACCACCGACGAGATACAGGAGACAGACCCGTCATGGCTGAGTACACCCTCCCCGACCTGCCCTACGACTACGCCGCCCTTGAGCCGCACGTCTCGGCCGAGATCATGCAGCTCCACCACGACAAGCACCATGCCGCGTACGTGACGGGAGCGAACCAGACCTTGGAGAAGTTGGAGGCGGCTCACGACAAAGAAGACTTCGGACCCATCGTCGGGCTGGAGAAGACCCTCGCCTTCCACATCTCAGGCCACGTCCTGCACTCGATCTTCTGGAAGAACCTCAGCCCGGACGGCGGCGACAAGCCCGACGGCGCCCTGGGCTCGGCCATCGACGAGAACTTCGGTTCTTTCGACAAATTCAAGGCTCACTTCACGCAGGCCACGTCGACCATTCAGGGCTCCGGCTGGGGCGCACTGGCCTACGAGCCGCTGGCGGGTCGTCTGATCATTGAGCAGGTCTACGACCACCAGGGCAACGTTGGCAACGGCTCGGTTCCGCTCCTTGTCTTCGACGCCTGGGAGCACGCCTTCTACCTGCAGTACAAGAACGTCAAGGCCGACTTCTTCGCCGCCCTGTGGAACATCGTCAACTGGTCCGACGTGGCGGCGCGACTGGACAAGGCCAAGGGGCTCAGCATTTAACGCTGCGTCGGAGCCGTCGGATCCTCAGTCCTCGGTGCCGTCGAGCCCTCCGTGGTGCTCGCACACGCGACGAACCGGGTCGAGCGCAAGATACGCATCGGGTATCGCCGCGCCGCAAACCTCGCACGTGTCGTAGGCGCCTGAAGTCAGGCGCTCGAGGGCTCGATCGACATCGTCCAGCACGCGAGTCGACTGGGCCAATTCGGATTCATAACGCTCTTCCATGCCAGCGAGAGTACTGCGGCGACGCATGCAGGCCGGGGGTTGACTCCGCTTAGGCCGAGTCCGTGACCACGCTGTAGACAGCCGCGCGCCCGAAAGCGTAACGAGGGCTCCAACAACTCCTCCTGGTAGTGAGCGGACCACCCGGCAACACGGGCAATGGTGAAAATGGTGCGTCCAGCATCCGGCGCCAAACCCGTTCCCCAACTGAGCGCAGCCAGGGCCAGATCACAGTTGGGTGGCGGCACGTCGTTGGCGGCCGCCACCTCGACCACTTCGAGGAAGATGCGCTGTCTCGCCGCGCTGAGCAACGGGGCGGTCACTTGCCATAAGGCGTCGAAACGCGGGTCACGTTCCTTGTAGACCATGTGCCCAAAGCCGGGGAGACTGTTGTGCCAACGGAGCGCGTCGTTGAGCGCCCGCGATGGCCCATCCCGCTCGGCCGCGACCAGCAACTCGTACCGCGCGCTGACTGGCTCCCCCGTGCAACGGACCGGCCATGGTGGCCACACCCGACAACAGCGCATCGTAGAGATCGGCTCGAGTGGAAGCGGCCACCCGAACGGCCAGCGTCGAGGTGGCAAGCTCATGATCGGCCATGAGAATGAGGGCCACGTTCACGGCCGCCTGCTCGGCTCTCTTGCCGGCCATGAGTCGTTGCGCCAGCCGTAGGGCGATTGGCTCCGATCGAGGGCCGTCCGCGTTGATCGGGGCGTCTCCGACAATCTCGGTCAGTGCCGCGATAACCCGGCGCGCCGCTCGGTTGACCGCGAGGGGCCGCAGATCGGCACGGAGGGGATCGCTGGCCCCACACATCACGAGAGCCCAGCGGATCCGATCCGACGTATCGACGAGAGGGCATGCGCCGAGGTCCGGAGGCGACCAGTCGCCCTCCTCCTCGGCCTGCCAGAGAAGTGCCGCTACCTCTTCGAAGCTCATGGTCGCCGCCAAGTCGGTGGCCCGGCGACCTCGGTAGAACGGTCCGTCTCCACGCAGCTGGGTGACGCCGGTCGTAATGGTGGCCAGTCGGCTCTCCACGTGTCGCCCGCCGCGCTGGCGAGCAGCGAGTCGCTCGATGTCGGACAGGTCGAAGAGGCTGCGCCGGCCACCGGGATCCGAATGTGAGGCCAGCAGGCCACGGCTGACATACGCGTAGAGCGTTGTGACCTTGACTCCCAGGCGCCGCGCCGCCTCCTCACTGGACAACATGCGCTCCATCGGAACGAACTTATATTGACTTGATCAACATTTACAACTCAATGGCTCGGGAGTAATAGTGGATCTATGGAAACCGTGATTCGTGACCTCATGACAACTCCCGCCGTCACGTGCGCCAGCACCGATTCCCTGGCTGTGGCCGCACGCACCATGGCCGGGGCCGAGATCGGATCGGTCGTGGTGACCGAGCACGGGAAGGTCGTCGGCATCCTGACCGAGCGCGACCTTCTTCGCGCCGTCGCCGCTTCCGGCCATCCCGAGGATGAAGGGGTCGGCCTCTGGATGACTGCTCGGCCCGATGTGTTGAGCCCTGACGAAAGAGTCGATACAGCCTGGGCCAGTCTGACCGCCCATCACTACCGACACCTCCCAGTCGTCCATGGGGACAGCCTGGTGGGGGTGGTCTCCTTGCGTGATCTCATGGGACATACCGTCCTCAGCCCTGCCGACGAAACACTCGCAGACGCGCCGGCCGGGCTAGAGGGCGTGGTCGTCGCGGAGACGACTGTGGGTGACGTGCGTGGACAAGAAGGCTTCTTCCACTACCGCCAGTATTCCGCCGTCGATCTGGCCGAACGCCGATCGCTCGAGGACGTCTGGCACCTCATGTTTCGAGGTGAGCTTCCCGATGCAGCAGCATCGGCAGGCTTTGCCGCTGAGGTTCGGGGTCGACGGAGTGTGCCGCCGGGACTGGCATCGCTCCTCCCGGCCCTGGCCCGCCAGGGATCTCCACTCGAGGTGCTGCGAAGTGCGGTCTCGGTGCTCGGCGCCGAACTCGGCTGGCGTCCGACCCATGACATTGGGACCGACGAACTGTCGGAACAGGCACTCGGACTGTGCGCCGTCGTCCCCACCATTCTGGCCGCCGCCCATCGACTTCGCGAAGGCCTAGCCGTCATCGACCCGCGGGATGACCTCGACTTCGCCGCGAATTACCTCTACATGTTGACCGGAGAGGTGCCGAGCGCACTGCATGCCAGAGCCATTGAGCAATACATGATCCTCACGATCGATCATGGCTTCAACGCGTCCACGTTCACCGCCCGGGTTATCACCTCGACCGGGGCCGATCTCGGAGCTGCCATTGTGGGTGCAATCGGCGCACTGTCAGGCCCCTTGCATGGTGGAGCGCCCAGCCGTGCTCTCGACATGCTCGATGCGATCGGGACGCCGGAACGAGCTGAGGCCCATATCCGTCAGGCGGTTGAAAATGGCGAGCGGATCATGGGCTTTGGGCATCGTGTCTATAAGACAGACGACCCGCGGTCCCTGCTTTTGCGGTCGGTCACTGAGAGATTGGGCGGGCCATTGGTCACCTTCTCGCAGGAAGTAGAGCGCACCACGGTCGAGGTCTTGGCCGAGCTGAAGCCCGGTCGGCAGCTCTATACGAACGTCGAGTTCTATGCCGGGGTGGTCATGCACACCTGCGGCATACCCCGTGAAATGTTCACTCCGACGTTCGCCGCGGGCCGCACGATCGGCTGGAGCACGCACGTCATGGAACAGGCATCTCACAATCGACTCATTCGTCCATCGGCCCGCTACGTCGGACCCCCTCCCCCGCAACCGGTGCCCAGTACCCGCTGAGGAGCCGATCCCTGCCTCAGGACGGCCACCCTGCCCCTGCCCGTGCCCTGCGCATAAAGCCGACTAATCTGGTCGGGGTTAGGTGATTTGTCCAAGCTCGAGGGATCCGCATGAGCCGAATGGAAACAACGAAGACCGCGTCGGAGACGGTGGCCGCTCTCTTCTCCTTCCCAAATCCCGTGAATGAAGTGTCGGCTCGCCTGGTGGCGGGCGGGGTCCTGGTCATGTCGCTCTTGACCATCGCGTTCAATTTGAAGTGGGCCACCGCAGTTATCGCGTACGGCTTTGTGGCCCGTGTTCTGACCGGACCCTCTTTGAGTCCTCTGGGTCAGTTCATGACCCGCGTCGTCACTCCCCGCCTCCACATAGCGCCTCGTCCCGTGGCAGGCCCGCCAAAGCGCTTCGCACAGGGCATGGGGGTCAGCTTCTCGGTGGCGGCCCTGGTCCTCACGATTCTCGGATACTGGGGCGCGGCTCAAATCGTCCTGGCATTGCTGGCTGTCGCTGCGCTTCTCGAATCCGCACTGGGTCTCTGCCTCGGGTGCAAGGCGTTCGCCGTCCTTATGCGACTCGGGATAATTCCGCCAGAGGTATGCGAGAGGTGCAACAACATCTGGGCCGCCACCTCCGCCACGGTTTAGGCCCAGACAGCTGCCATGGCACACGTGTAACGCGGTTCCCACACATAGTGGCAAAGGACTCGGACTGGCGGTGGAGGCATGCTCAGCACCGCTTTGCGCTCTATGGGATTCGCGGTGTCGAAGATCCACGGAAAGAATTTCGCTGACCCTCGCATACCCACCGCCTTGGCCGTCGCCTTGCCAAAGGCCTCGAATTCTTCGAGGGTGAGGGCTTGGTCAACCACGGGGAAACACCGCTGCTCTTCGTTGTCGAGATGCGAACCCAGTTCGCTCCCCATTTCGTCGATATGCCAGGCAAGGTCGCTTGCGGCCTGCGCATCGGGCTGGCCCACCAAGGAGGCGAATTCCCGCCCGATTGCTGCGCAGTGGGGCAGAAGTTCCTGGTGCTCGACCTCCATCTCGATCAGGACGCCGAGTTCGTCCTCCCGGCCTGACAGCTTGGGCCGTACGAGCGGCCACAGCGACGCGTCTTCCACCGCATGATGATGATGGAGTTGATCCTCAATGAACGCCCAGTGCGCTTGGAGCTGCCGAACTCTGCGCTCATCCACACCCCCGGCGCGCAGCGCTGCGCTCAACCGCTTCAGATCGCGCCGAAAGGCCTCGTGGATCAGGTAGACAATGGTGAATCGGCCCCGAGGCGGCCCGCCTGCCGCCGCAGCATCCTCGTTCCTTGCCATGGGCACCTCCCTTTTCTGTCAGGCAGCGTAGGACGAACTGTATCCGTCCACCGGAGACATTCACTGCCTGCGGAAATGAGGGTTCACTGCAGGGAGCGCCCGCCCACAACGGATCGACCTGCGACATCCGAGGTTTGACCTCAGTCGCGTGCGGGTAGCGACAGGGGAGCAGTCGAAAGGGCAAACCTCTCGCGAGAGAGGGACGCAAAGCCACGGAACTCCCTGAGTCAGCCGGGTCGCCGAAAGAGCGCACGAAAGTAGCTACTTCCAGTGGCCGCCTCCTCGGGGCGAGATGGGAAGGGCAGTGCGCAAGATTCAAGAACTCGAAGAAGAGTTTGCTGCGCCGCAAGGCGATCTTACTGAAAACGTCGGGTTTTCGCGCCGCCACGCGACCATTGTCCTCGGCGTTTTCGGGGCCATCTGCTGCGCCCTCGCTTTTTCAGCCTTGCTGTCGCATCCAGCCGGCGCCGCATCACCATCTTTGTTCGTTCCAGGTGCGACCGAAGGTCCTTTGGTGCAAGGCGTGCTCACCGGTGCTCAATCGGCCATTTCGACCGTCTCGACCTCGGTTGTCTCGACGTCGGTCGTCTCGACTTCGGCCGTCTCGACTTCGGTCGAGGTTTCGCCTCCGCTCACCAACGCCGCGTCCGAAACCACTGCTCCGTTGATCAGCTCCCTTCACGGCGTCAACGACCTTCGGCCTGTTCAGACGCTGAAACCGATGGTCCGACCAGCTGTCAATTCCGTAACCGAGACGGCACCGCCATTGGTCACTGTGCTGTCGCCCGCCCTTGGACAGGTCATCCAACCCGGAGTGCCTTTTGTCGTTCCGATCCAACTCTCGACGGTCGGGACAAGGACAGCGGGAACGACGATAGCGAGGCGATCGGAAGGATCGTTGGCCTCGAGCGTTTCTCCGAACGCTCCGGTCAGATCTCCTGTTCCGTTCGCCCCCACTCCCCAAGCTCCCGTATCGCCAAACAGCTCGGCCACTGAAGGGTCGGTGCTCGTGTCCGGGAGTAACCCTCTTGTCGGTAATCGACCGCTGGACCTACTCCTACCAGCCATTCTGTCGGTCGGCCTGATTCTCTGGCTCGGCAGGGATTCAGGAATTCTCCTCGATTTGAGGCACTCGCCTCCTGGTTAAGCGTTTCCGTTGAAATGAGCGGCTCTTCGCCGCAGTCAACGAACACGTAACCAGTAAAAAAAATCGAAAGGAACACAATGCAAAAGCTCTCTATGCGCGCGTCTTTGACCGCGCTCGGTGCCATTGGTGCCGGTCTCGTCGCCTTCTTCATGACCTCCGCCGGTCCCGTGGCATCCAATGCCGCTGTTGTAAACAGTCATGGTCACGTCGCCGTCGGATGTTCCGGAAGCAGCGGAACGTCAGCCGGTTCTGGCGTGCCCGGAAACGGCCAAACGTCCACTGCCGGGGCCACCGGCGACATCACCACAAATCCCGGAACGGCCGGATTCACGGTGCCAACGGGGACAAATGCTTCATCGACGAGTAGTAGCACTCCAGCACCTGTTGATGCTCCGGCAGGTACCGGAACCACCGGCGCCGGCTCGTTGATCAACGTCACCGCACCCGTGTCGGCATCCGGTACGCAAACCGGCGCCAACAGCAGCACGGTGCCGACCGCAACCTCCGGGACCGGCTCGTTGGTCAATATCGATGCTCCGGTGTCGACGACTGGTAGCCCAGCCACGATGAGCGGTACGGGCTCGTTGGTCAACGTCGATGCCCCGGTGTCGACGTCGGGAAACCCAGCCGCGACGAGGGGTACGGGCTCGTTGCTCAACGTCGCCGCCCCGGTATCGACATCGGGGATTCCTACGGGGACCAGCAGCATCGTGCCGACCGGCACGGCGGCGACCGGCTCGTTGCTCAACGTTGACGCCACGGTGTCCACGACCGAGGGCACCGTCCTGCAGTAATCGGAGTAAGCGAGGGGCCCGAGTGACAGCCGGGGTCCTGACCAAATCGGCAGATGCTCGTCCCCCGAACCGAGAGAAGGGGGGCGAGCATGCTGTCGGGTCGGCTCCTTTCACTCGACGTCTGACGGCTTCGAAGCGACGTCGACGTGGAATCATTGCTGGCACACGATGGCTCACGGTGTGCCTAGTCCTAAGTGCGGTGGGTTTGCTGTCGAGCAGCTGTTCGGCAGGAAGCTCGCCCTCGTCGTTGCCTCAGGTACGTTCGACCACAACGGCATCGACCAATGCACCCCCATCGGCCAACGAAGCCGCAGCGACCACGACTCCCGTCACGTCACCCCCAACGCGCCTCGCGCCGAGTGAGTCCACCGAGCGAATCATCGATATCGCTTTCTTCAATCCTGAAATGGGTTATGGGCTCTTCACCCGTAAGCACGGCACGTCTTGCCAGGATTTGGTTGGTCCAACGAAGAACGGAGGGGTCGACTTCGGTCCTCTTGTCGCTGTGACCTCGTGGACCTGTGCCAAGGGTGGAGCCGCAAGCGACCTGGCCTTCGATGACCACGGCGACGGGTTCCTCTATGGCCCAGGTCTGTTCGTCACTCACAATGGAGGCAAGAGATGGGTGCGGAGCTCCCAACGAGGGACCGTCTTGAGTGTGGAGGCCCTCGGGTCGTCGATATGGATGGTTGAGACTCGGTGCCCGGTGTCGAAAGCTGGGACCTGTCCCTTGCAACTTTCAGTGTCGTCCGACGGCGGACGCGTATGGTCATCATTGCCAACTCCAGCCAACGCTCTGAACAACGCGTACTTCGGGGGAGCGCTCGGCCAGACCTGGCTCGTCCGCGTCAACTCGTCGGCCGCCTATCTTTTGGCGAATCCGGTCATCAATCCTGAAGGTGAGCCTGATGAGGCACCCCTATGGTTCACGGCGGACGGAGGAAAGTCGTGGTTCACCCGTTCAATCCCCTGTGCAATAGACGGCCAATCCGTGGTGCTCTCCGCTGCGCCAGACGGCACGCTGGTCGCGGTGTGCGCAGGCTTGCCTGGCACGGGAGAAGAGATGAAGTCAGTCTTGCGTTCGCACAACGGCGGGGTGAGCTGGACCGTCGAGGCTGATTGCCCCGTCATTAGTTCTGCGGCGGAGCCGGCCTGTGCATCCGACATGCTCAACTCCGGATATTTGAGCGAGATCGACGCCGTCTCAGCTGACACCGTGTACCTCGTGGGCGATCGAAGTGCTCTCCTCGTCAGCCACGATGGAGGAGCGTCGTGGCGCGTCGTTCCATCGATTGGCGATACCTCTGATGGGACTCAGCAAGTGATCTTCTTCAATGGGCTTCAGGGCCTCGTTTTTGGCTTCGACCCGAATACGAGTGACGGACCCACGCTTTGGAGTACCAGCGACGGCGGATCGCGGTGGGCAGCCGTCGTGCCGAAGCCGGCGTGACGCCGTCCGTTTCGTGAATCCGGGTATTCGACAGAAGCTTTGAGAAGAGCGGTAACTCTCGAGTGGCTCCTTCGAGCGACTCCATAGTTTCGAGAACTGCAGCGCTGGGCAATGCGACCTTGTCGGCTTCGCCGATGCACGACGGGACCAAATCTGATAGCCCGCTGTGAACAAGTGAGAGAATGTTTGTGCGACAGGTGCTGTCGAGAGGAAGGGCGGGCGTGGGATGGACATCGATCCGGAGGGCGGAACACCTCACGACTCCACGCCAGCCATAGCGGCGCCATTTGCGCCGGTGGTGTCACAAACGAAGCGCACCCCACCCCAATCAGGCAACCATCGCCGGTACATCCCCTTTGCCTTGCTCGGAGTCCTGACCGTTGGAGCCGGCGTCGCCGCCTACGTTGCCGTCCGCGGCGATGCAACGCCTTCGCAGGCGGTGGCGTCGGCTGTGACGCATTCGCTGCAGCTCAAATCCGCCGCTCTCAAAGTTGCAGTTGGCATCGGCGAGTCTGGAGGTACCGCGGCAATCAGGTCCGAAGGGGCCACAAACTTCGATACCGGGGCCACCAATCAGACGCTGCAGATCATCGCGGGCAACCAGCACATCAGCGAACACATCGTCAGCGATGGTGCAAAGATCTACATCCACCTCGACGGGGGCGCCATTGCCAAACTGGTGGCCGGGAAGTCGTGGGTGTCCGTGTCGAGTGGGCGATCTACCACGAGTAGTTCCGCTGTGGGCGGCGGTGCGACGAACTCGGCCGTGACCCTCAGAGCCCTAAGCGCTACGAGCGACGATGTCACAGACCTCGGCTCCGCAAGACTGAATGGCGCCACCGTGCATCTTTATTCGGTCCACTTGACCCGTTCCCAGATCAAGCGAACGTTGTCGCGAGAACGCTTACCGCGGTTCCTACAGCAGTCTGCCGCTGGGCTCAACCTCCCCGCCATCACCTACACGCTGGCTATCGACAGCGCGAACGTATTGACCGAGCTCAAGGGAACCGAACATCTCAAGGCCGGGGGGCAGACGATCCTCGAACATTTCGTTGAGAACTTCTCCCACTACGGCACGCCGGTGACCGTGAAAACGCCTCCCCCAAGTGAGGTGATTTCGCTTCAGCGGTTCTTGCAGATCGCGGCGGAGAAAGGTTCCAACGTCACCATCTGAAGCAACCGAGACGCAAGATTGCTGTGGAATGTTCCAAGAAGGAAACATCGGAGTCCGCGTTCACGAAGCTCCCCCCTCGCTACCCGATGTCGAGGAGTGTCTCGTAGTGGTGGAGCTCACTGTCCATTCTCACCAGGTGGAATCCGGCCCGCATGAGCGTCCGCTGCGAAGCGATGTTGTCGAGAGTGGTGTCCGCGATCACCTTGGACACTTTTTGGTCGATAGCCACAGTCAGTAGGGCGACGACCGCCTCTGCAGCGAAACCGTGGCCGCGCGACGATGGGACCAAGCCGTAGCCGATCTCGACGCACCCTTCGTCTGGCTGACCCTTGAATCCGATCCCCCCAATGGCGAGCCCATCGACAAGGCGAGTGATCCGGTAATAGCCGAAAGGACGTTGCTCTCCTCCTTCGGCGCTGGCGCGTAGAAAGCCCCCGACTGCGCCCAAATCCCCCTCAAAGGGGTAGTCATTCGCCCACGCATCAGCGGGTCCCGCCCTTCGGGCGACGATGCGTATGCCTTCCGCGACATCGATCGCGTGCAGCAGCAGGCGTGAGGTTCGAATATCGCTCACAGCATCGCCCCAGCAGCGGTGTTCAGGTGGTGACGATCGGATCGAGCAGCCACGCGGGGTTGTCCGTGACCAGCCGCTGCAACCGGTAGGGACTGGCGAACAGGGCGAGCAGGGTGCCGTCCTCTCGCTCGAGCACCTCGACACCGCCAAGGGAGCTGAGCTGGGCGGCAGTCGCCGCGTCCGTACGTCGGACCGTTCGAGCCGCTGGCGGTTCCAGGTACACCGGCGACCCGAACTCGTGCTCGAGTCGGTACGCCAGCACCTCGAACTGCATAGCCCCCACGGCGGCGAGGATCGGCGCTGTATCCCCGCCGGGTCGGTGGAGGATCTGGATGACGCCTTCGGCTGCCATCTGCTCCAATCCTTTGCGGAACCGCTTTTGATTCGACACATCTGTGGGTCGGGCGGTGGCTATCAGCTCCGGGGCGAAGACGGGAATCCCCGGATAGACGACTGGCATCCCGTCATGCACGGAGTCGCCAATACGAAGATTGGACGCGTTCACGAGGCCAATGATGTCTCCGGGCCACGCGTCATCGACAGTGAGACGTTCGGCCCCGAACAGAGACATGGCGTACTTGGTCGTGAAGGATCGGCCCGATGGTTGATGGATCAGTGGCATCCCCCTTTGAAAGTGACCCGAGCACACCCGGACGAAGACCATGTTGTCCCGATGTGACGGGTTCATGTTGGCCTGGATCTTGAAGACGAAGCCTGAGAACCTCGCATCGAGGTCTCGAACCTCCCCAGAAGCGTCGACCCGACCAGTCGGCGCCGGAGCGAGGTCGACCACGGCATCGAGCAGGTGCCGGACGCCGAAATTGGTCAAGGCCGACCCGACGAACACGGGTGTGGTTTCCCCGGCCAAGAAGCTCGCCACATTGAGGTCGGATCCCACCGCCTCGAAGAGGGCGCACGCTTCCTCGGCGTGCTGCCATGCCGCACCCTGCGTCTCCAAGGCCTGCTTCGGATTCAAGCGCTCCTCGGAGGCCACTGTGGCACCGTGCGTGGTGCGGGTGAACTCCACGAAGTTCCCGTCGCGGCGATCGATCACACCTCGGAAGTCGCCCGGTTCACCGACCGGCCACGTCACCGGAGTGGGCTTCAGGCCGATGAGGTTCTCGATCTCGTCGAGGAGCTCCAGCGGATCACGCCCGACTTGATCACACTTATTGAGGAAGGTCAGGACCGGCATGCGCCGAGACCGACACACTTCGAACAGCTTGAGCGTCTGTGGTTCGATTCCCTTTGCCACGTCCAGGACCATGATTGCGGCGTCGGCTGCGGCGAGCACCCGGTACGTGTCCTCAGAGAAGTCACGGTGCCCAGGGGTATCGAGCAAATTGATGATGTGATCGCGGTAGTCAAACTGCAGCACGGTGGAGCTCACGGAAATGCCCCGCTGCTTTTCCAGCTCCATCCAATCTGAGGAGGTGGACCGCCTCCCGGCGCGGGCCGTGACTGCTCCTGCCTCCATGACGGCACCGCCGTAGAGAAGAAACTTCTCGGTCAGGGTTGTTTTTCCGGCGTCAGGGTGACTGATGATGGCAAAGGTGCGGCGACGCATGGCCTGTTGATGAGCCTGCCCTCCAGCCCACACGTTCTTGGGCAAGCCCAATCCAACGAGAGACGAAGGAGGTTGCTCCTCGAGTATGTCGCTGGGCTGCTGCACGGTTCTCCTCGACGTCGCTGGTGGGCCGCCCAGGTCGATCCCGGCACCTTGGAATGAAACGTCTTGGTCCTGGTCAGAGTGTTGCAGGGTGTTACTCCGCGTCACACGTGACCCAGAAAAGGGCCTAAGAACCTCATACGGCGGCACATCCAGCATATTCGCCGAAACGGACCGCCAGCGGGGCTGAGGCGAATCGCGAGGGACTCGTAGGGGCAGCCGGCACCCTCGGTCAGGCATCATGGGATGGTGCCGGGGTGCTCGACTCCCGAACGGGCGTGACGACGTATCACCAAGAGTCGTCACAACCAGAGCCCTCACATCCGATGTGGAAAGAGTCACACCCCCAGCGACGAGCGAGGTCGAGATGCCAATAGTGAACAACGCTGTGTACGTGGACGGGCGGCGCAGCGCTGACCCTAAGAGTCTCGAAGAAACCTATGAGGTCCTGCGGGAGCGAAGAGGCGTGGCCTGGATCGGGCTGTACCGACCAGACGTTGAAGAGATCCGATCCGTGGCACGAGAGTTCGGGCTACACGAACTGGCCGTAGAGGACGCCGTCACCGCCCATCAACGACCGAAAATCGAACGCTACGGAACAACGCTCTTTACGGTTTTGCGGCCAGCGCACTACCTCGATGTCACCGAGGAGGTGGAATTCGGCGAACTTCACATCTTCACTGGACGAGATTTCGTGGTCACTATTCGACATGCCGAGACCCCGGATCTCGGCCTCGTACGAAAGCGACTCGAGGAGGCGCCGGAACTGCTCAAACTTGGACCCGAAGCGATCCTCTACGCCATTTTGGACCAGGTCGTCGACGAGTACGCACCCGTGGTGGCGGGCCTCGAGAACGACATCGACGAAATCGAAGACCAACTTTTCAAGGGAGATCCAGCTGTGTCACGACGCATCTACGATCTCTCTCGGGAGGTCATCGAGTTTCAACGGGCAACCCATCCGCTCCTTGTAATTCTGTCGGCTCTCGAGGATGGGTTTGAGAAGTATCAGGTGGATCTGGAGCTCCAACGCAACTTCCGCGATGTCCTCGATCATGTGATCCGGATCATCGAACGCGCCGATGAATTTCGGACTCTGCTCCAAAGTGCTCTTACCGTGCACACAACGCTGGTAAGTCAACAGCAGAACGATGAGATGAGGAGCCTCACCGAGGCCAGCCTGGCTCAGAATGAAGAGGTCAAGAAAATCTCTGCCTGGGCCGCAATCTTGTTCGGCCCAACTCTTGTGGGGACGATCTACGGGATGAACTTCAAACACATGCCGGAACTGCACTGGTTCTACGGCTATCCACTCGCTATCGCACTGATGATTGTGACCTCGGTGACACTTTATTTTGTCTTCAAGCGTCGGAGTTGGCTTTAACGGCCCGAACGCAGGTCCCAAACGCTCCTCACAGTGCAGCCGCTCTGCACACCACTTGCTGGCTTCCCAGCCAGGTGCTTAACTCGCCGTCGTCGTCGATCGAGGAGTCCGCTACAGCGAGTCGCACCGTAGTGGCGTCTCGATCATGGATCGAACCGAACTGAGGACACATGGCAGACCAAGAGATCGAAATCAACGGCGGTATCGTCGTCTATGAGTGGGTGGGGCCAGAGGACGGCGAAAAGGTCGTCGTTACCCCCGGCGGTCGTTTCAGCAAAGATTTCGGCGGTATTCACGAGCTCGCAGACGCGCTGGCGGCCGGCGGCAAACGAGTGCTGCTCTGGGACCGCCCCAACTGCGGGCGTTCTGACGTTCAACTCTACGGTCGCTCCGAGTCCCACATGCGCGCTGAGACTTTGGGGCTCATGTGCAAAGAGCTTGGCATCGATGAAATCGTCGCAGTCGCCGGCTCTGGCGGTGCGCGGGACTCAATTATTTTTACGTTGATGTGGCCCGGGCTCGTCAAGAGGCTCGCTGTGTGGCACATCGTGGGGGGCATCTACAGTTCGCTGGCCCTCGCAGGTGTGTATGTCATGGGCGAGCTTCGGGTCGTTCGCAGCGAGGGCATCGAAGGCATCCTGCAGATGGCATCGGGGCCATTCGGCTGGGCTGCACTCTGTGAGACGAACCCACGGAACCGTGATCGTCTCCTCTCCATCGGCACGGAGGAGTTCGAGCGGGTTATGAACCGGTGGCTCGACGCGTTCATCCCGAAACCGAATGAGCCGATCCCTGGCGTGGCCGACTGGGAGTTCGAACAGATCAAGATTCCGACGCTGATCATCCGCGGTGGGGAGAACGACTACGACCACCCC
This sequence comes from uncultured Acidimicrobiaceae bacterium, assembly GCA_963737745.1. Taxonomy (GTDB): domain Bacteria; phylum Actinomycetota; class Acidimicrobiia; order Acidimicrobiales; family RAAP-2; genus Bog-473. The sequence continues at coordinate 655,886 of CAVTTR010000007.1, forward strand.
AAGCGCACGTCGTTCGAGGTGCATGCGCTCATTAAGGGATCGCGCCTCATTGAGCCGCCCTGGCCTGAGGACGCGTGGGAGCGGGCCAGCGACGATTTCGCAGCCGGTACCGGGGCCCTCTTCGCTCCCTGGCAACTCGCCGCGCCGGCGCTACTGGATTTCATGGACGGCAAGAAAGCCGGCACGCCCTATACCTCGCCGTGATCTCGGACGAGGCCGTGATCTCCGACGAGGAAGGATGTCTTCGAGCCATTTGTTGAGACCGGAGGCAAAGCGACCTCGTCCGCTACAAACGAACCGGATGGCCTCGCACCCCGGTCAGTCGCGTAGCGAAGGCGAAGCGCCGTCAGTCCCACAGGTTGGCGCGCAAGAAATCGTACGTAAGTTTCGCAAGCTGAGGTCCATTCTCGGGCAGTCCCCCGCCGTGGATCTGCGGAAAACGTCGGACCGTCACGCTGACGCCGGCCTCGCTCAAGCGATCGGCGTACATGAGTCCGTCGTCGCGGAGGCTGTCGTAGTCGCCGACTGTGATTAGGGCCGGGGGCAAATCCACGAAACTGGCAGCGTGAAGGGGTGAGGCATACGGGTTGTACATATCCATTGGGTCACGGAGGTATGTCGCCCACATCTTCTGCCAGCGATCAAGCGCAGTGCCATAGCCGGAGGCGTAGAGCCGGTGGCTCATCGTGTTGCAGCTACTGTCAAGGCAAGGTATCTGCACCACCTGCCCGCGGAGCGCCGGACCGCCACGGTCGCGGGTCATCAATGCGACGGCAGCAGTGAGGTTCCCACCGGCACTGCCGCCTCCCATTGCGATACGCGCGGGGTCAACTCCGAATTGGTTGCCATGTTCGGCGACCCAGGCGAGGGCCGCGTAGCAGTCCTCCACCGGAACCGGAAATTTGTGCTCCGGGGTGAGGCGGTAATCGACATCGACCACCACGATTCCAAGATCGAGGACCATCGCTGCGTGGCTCTGTGCACTGTTTCGGAGGATGTCGCCTCCCATGAGCCACCAGCCCCCGCCGTGGAGAGTGACGTAAGCCGGCACGTCTGACTCGTCGATTGGACGGTATACATGGGCGCCGATTGCACGGCGTGTACAGGCCTCGCAGCCTGACGATCCGCACGATCCCTCCACTGGGATCAGAACCTCGATGGCCTCAACGCCGGAAGGCAGTTCTGGCGCTTCGCTGCTGCCAATCATCTTCCGGACGACCGCATGCTGCCGCTCGCGTCGGCGGGCAATATCGTCGAACCACGCTTTGCGCTCGATCGGATCGTCCGGCGCAGTTTTCACGTCTGGATATGGATCGCCTTCCATCATTGGCGCGATGTAGCTGACGATCTCGCGGAGACGCGGGTCAGTGATCAGTTCCATTTGAAGTTCTCCTCATGTACCTCTTGCGAATGGGAAGACCTCATCGAACCTACCGCCACTGGAGCGACGTCGGAGGCACACTCCTCTGCGTAGAGCGAGAGACGTCGTGAACGCCATCTCGCTCCAGCTGATGACGGAGCCGGACCTTGCCCACGAAGGATGATGATGCAGCCGCAGCTCGAGCAACCGGGCCTCTGTGCGCGGATCCATCTGTAGAGGTAGAGGGCGATGCCCTGACCCAAGAGGGTCTACGGAGCCGTGCCTTAGGGTGCCCGCAACGCCTGGCCCGGCTCGATATGCCGGGCGGCCATAGCCGGCACGACGGCGAGCAGATTCACAACGAGCAGGATGCAGATCACTAGGGCGGTCACCACCGGGATGTCCACAATGGCCACCGGCACTACGCCCAGACGGCTGGCGAACGCAAGCCAAATCGTCCGACCCAGCACGATACCGAGCGGAACGCCCGCCAACGCCCCGATCAGGGCGATCACCGTGGCCTGCCAGGCCACGGTGAAAACGATCTGTCGGTTCACAAAGCCCAATACTCGCAAAAGGGCAAGTTCACGACGGCGACGGCTCACGCTGACGATAAGGAGATGGATCAAGGTGGCGGCGCCAAACACGGTGACGATTCCCGCCACAATGAATGGAAAGTTCACGGCCTCTCCGAAATTAACCAATGACGTCGGAGGGACGGCCGGCTCGGCGATCGATGGATAGGCGTTGAGATAGTGCGTCACGGCCGCTCCTCCTCGCGGGCCAGGAACCGCGGCAGCCAAAATCCCAATGCTTCCTCCTCGTTCGAACCTGGCGCGGCAACCAGCATGGGAAGGACCGCGGGGACAGGCGGCCTGCTCGTATCCCTGGGTTGAGAAGACGGCTCCTGTCCCGAGACTCACGCCGCCGTCCAGAACGGGCAGCACTACCTGGGACGCCACGCGTAGAGGCACGATCCGCTTTTGGCCAGAGAACGTGAAGTCGACATGAACGATCGAACCAACATGGGCACCGATCTGTCGCATCGTCGTGGCTCCGAGCCCAATTTGGTGTGACCGGGGTAGGTGTCCCGAAGCGGTCGACACGAGAAGCGGACCACGGATTGCGGTGGCAACCAGGGCGCCTACCGTCGTGCCATTGATCGTGACTTCGGTACCCACACCCTCCGAAATATTGGCGATCGCCGGATCGTGTTCGAGAGTGCGCAGAAGGCTCGGATCCGGCTGACCGGTACCAAAGTCCAGTTGATACCGGTCGCCATAGAGCGCCGGCGTCGCGGTGAGGTGCGAGAGACTAGAACCGAAGACAACGGTGCCGCACAACGCGACCACGGCCAGAACAGCGCCAACGATGGCAGGGCTGACGGCTATCAGTCCGCCCTCCGCCCGCGCCCGAAGCGCGTGGCGAGCGCCGATGAGAAGACTGGGAGGGGCCCCGGCCGCGGCGAGTCGCTCAATAACGGCAGATGACCTGGCCTCAAGCAACGGCGCCCTCAACCGGACGGATCGAGTCGACTGCCAGACTGGCCACAGCCCGAGAATCAGGACAACAACCACGACGGCCAACGCGCCGAGCGGCAGCACTCTTACGTCGAATCGTACGCCGTCCGACGGTTGAGCGAGTCGCGCCTCTCCGAGCGGGGCGAGCGGTGAGAGTAGGAGTGCCACGAGGATGGCGCCGACGGCCCCGGCTCCTGCCACTACCACCTGTCGCGCCATCCCTTGTGACAACAACTGGCGTCGATCAGCTCCCAAGGCGGTCATGGTCGAGTACTCGAGACGCTCTGCCGCCGCTTGCCGAGCAAGGACCTGATAAAGAACGGCCGCTCCGACGATGGCGGCGACCAGCGCCAAAATCCACCATCCGACAGTCTGACCGTGTATCGACGCCTCGACGGACCGGAATGCGCCATCCTCGTTCGCTACCCCCGCCGGTGCCTTCAACGCGCTCACCTCGGCATCGAATTGAGGCAGTTCCGAAGCCCCACCCCTCAAGCGGATGGCGTAGCCGACGCTGTTGGCGGTGTGACGCATGACAGTGCGCCGGAAGGCGGGAGTGACTAAGAGCTCGTCCAATGGCGCCGATCCGGCAGGGAAGTCGACCTCCGATGCCTCGATTCCCACGACACGTAGGGCGACGGTCGGTCCGGTCGGCCGAGGACTCGCTCCCTCACCGTCGAGTAGAGAGGCCTGTGAAGCAGCATAGAGCGGGAGGTGGATTACCGATCCCACTTGGACATCGTTTTGCTGCTGCAGAGTGAACGAAGCGAGCACTTCGTCGGATCGGGTGCGGTTGGGCAAACGGCCGGCGACCAGTGCAAAGGGGGCCGCCCTGTGGGCCGCAAGGTACTCCACCGAGAGATTGGCCGGATTGATCGGGTGGGTGCAGCGGCAGACGGGCTCTCCGCTCAAAGGCCCGGTGATGGTGGCAGACGCTGCGACATCGGGTAGTCGTATAACGGCGGGAACGGGACGCTGCGCGTACACGGCGGCATCAAATCCGTGCTGGGCTACGAACGCGGGGAAGGCGGCGTCGGTTCGCCGTCCGGCCGCCACAGAAGCCAGCACGAAACCGCCGACAATGCTGATGAGGATGGTGACAGCAACCCATGACCGCCACCGAAGCCGCGCCTGAGCCCGCAATGCGAAAAGAACGGTCCCCATGAGCGCCCAGTATTTCTGTCGTACCGGTGCATGCCAATGTGGGCACCACGCGCAGTGCATTCGTGGTAGCACCCGGCGTCGTGTGCAGCACGTGCGCGCAACGGCAAGTTCCGACTGCCTTCGGGACGGTCCTAAAGCAGGCTTCCGCCGGTCTGCGACCTTTTCCGCAGGGTCCAGCGGCGAATCGTGTTCGCTCTAGGCCAATCCCAAGGCACGCCAAGACTTGCCTAGGGTCATCCGCACTTGGTCAAGCGATTTATTTGGCTGAAGTCACGCACGGATCGAGTGTGCTCTCACACCACCCGTGCCGACATTCGCTATGGACTCTGCACGCAGCACGTGTCGGGGATCACCGAACACGTCGGAGATCACCCGAAGACGAAATGTCGGGCCTCACCCTGACCAATACACTGAACTGGTGGGCCGCCCGGGTCTCGATCCCGGCACCTTGGGATTAAAAGTCCCCTGCTCTTCCGGATGAGCTAGCGGCCCGGGGCGGCAAAGATTATCCGGCGAGGAGGACGCGAGAGAACACGCACGTGGCCCGGAGCCAGTCGGATCCGAAACAGCCATCGCGGCCAGGCTCGGGGTGGGGTTACCGGTGCACTTCTTCAGCCAGAGAGGAAAGCCGCGCCTCGGCGATATCGATCCATCGCAGATCGGCTTCCAAATGGAAGAGTCCGTAATCCGCCAAGAGGGCATCCAACAACGTCCCGGTGCGTTTGAGCTCTGTGAGCTCCTTGCGGCGCTCCAGGTGGTTGGCCCGTTGCGTGTCGAGGTACGGCCCGGGTGAGCTCCCGAGCATGAGTGCCAGGACCACCTTGGTGAATATCACCGTCTGGAGATGGGGCTCTGCCGCCATTGGCTCTCCCAGCCACGCCGCTAAGTCGGCCCTACCCGCTTCGGTGATGGTGTAGCGCTTCCGGTCTGGCCCTTCCCCGGGTTCGATCTCGGCTGGCGTGACCTTGCCGTCCCGGACCAAACGACCCAGCGTGGCGTACACCTGTCCGTACGGGAGCGGTCGGCGGCGACCGAAGTACGCGTCGTACTCCCGTTTGAGGTCGTAGCCGTGGCACGGCTCCCTCTCGAGCAACCCGAGCAGCGCGTGAGGGACGCTCATCGACCTTCAGTCTACGCTTAGTGCATACATTGAGTCAATAGTCGATCGCAATGCCTCCGATCCACGTACGGGCAGAAGCGGCTGCTACAACTCTCGGGTGGCGAGCGGGAAGGACGGAGATTGGGCCCGGGGAAAACATCGCCGCGTACGAGGGTCTGGCTTGTATCTGGCGCTGAGCGAGTATGGGAGGAGCTCCAAGCCGACTGTTCTTCTGGTCCATGGCTTTCCCAATACCAGCGCCATCTGGGCCCCCGTGATCGAAAGCCTGTCGCAGGAACTTCACGTTGTGACCTACGACGTACGCGGGGCTGGCGCCTCCGACGTTCCCAACCGTCGATCGGGCTATGCCCTGTCCATCCTCGTCGAAGACATGGCCGCGGTCATCGAAGAGGTCAGTCCACGTGCCCCGGTGCACCTGGTCGCGCACGACTGGGGTTCCATCCAAGGTTGGGAAGCCGTCACGACCGATCCTCTCGCCGCACGTATCGCCAGCTTTACGAGTATCTCGGGGCCCCCTCTCGATCACGCAGCGATGTGGGCGCGCGCACACCGCACCCGGCATCCGGCGGATCTCCGCCTCATGGTGAGCCAGGGCATGCATTCGTGGTACATCGCCCTCTTTCATCTCCCGCTCCTCCCCCAACTGGTGCGACGGGGCGCCTCCCTACAACGGTGGATTTCCGACGCTTGGCGCGGTCATGTGCTGGACGGAGGTCAGCCGAAACCGGGATCGGCCAGCATGGCGGATGATTTTGCGCATGGATTGGAGCTGTACCGCGCCAACGTGTGGAAACGCCTCCGCCACCCCGTACGGGGCCATACCGAGACGCCGGTTCAGATCATCGTGCCCACGCGAGACCGCTACATCACGCCATCACTTCTCGAGGGTCTCGAGACATGGTCACCGGTGGTGTGGCGACGCGACGTCGACGCGGGTCATTGGATCATCCGCACCCACCCCACCCAGGTGGCCGACTGGGTGCGCCAGGTGGTCGCGTTCGTGGAGGAGGGATCCGAGGCGCCGGGCCTTGCGCGCGCCCGAGTTTCTCCGTAGACGTCAGAGCACAGCGCTCTTTGGTCCTTTATTGGGCCGCCGCGCCTGCCGCAGCGAGCGCCGCCTCAATGCAGCGCACGAGCTCGCGAGCCGAGTCCGCACTCAACTCGACTGCCACGCGTGCGCTCGGCCCCTGCGCCGGGTCGACGAAATCGATGTTGAGCGAATGCTCGAGGGGCGCGTGAAACGGGTGGTCGAAGTAGACCGACGCCGATTTCACCGAAAACCACCCATCGGGTCCTTTTGCGCTGCCGGTCACATTGGCCGGCACGGTGAGATATGAGCACATGATCAAGCCTCCTCAGGCGTCAGGTACCGCGCAAACCACGAGAAGATCCGCTGCCAGCCGTCCACGGCTGCCTCGGGTCGATAGCTCGGCCGGTCGGTGGAGAAGAAGGCGTGGCCCGCACCTTCGTAGATGTGGAACTCGTACGTCTTGCCGTTTGCGATGAGGGCCTGCTCGAGTTCCGCCACTTGTTCGGTATCGGGAAACTTGTCGTCGGCCCCGAAAAGCCCGAGCAAGGGGCAGCCGAGCGAGGGCGTCTTATCGACGATGGGTCTGGCCTTCATAGGGAATCCCTCGGGGACAGTTCCGGTGACGAAGGCTCCGTAACAATCGACGGCGGCGTCCACCGGGAGACTCACCGCCGTGAGGAAAGACTGGCGGCCACCAGAGCAATACCCGATCACACCTACCTTGCCGTTGGAATTCGGTAAGGCACGCAGCGCGTCAATGGCCGCGCTGGCATCACCGAGAAACTGCTCGTCTGGCACGCCACCGTTGGCTCGCGCCGCGGCTGCTGCGTCGTCGGGGTCGGTGTCCAGGCCTTCTCGGGCGTAGAGGTTTGGGCAGATGGCGTTGTAGCCCTGGGCGGCGAATCGTCTCGTGATCTCTTTGGTCGGGGAATCCCAACCGGGGAGATGGTGGATCACCAAGACGCCGGGCCGTGGCCCGTCCTCTTCACTCACGACTTGATAGGCGTTTATCTCGTCCCCCCCGTGACCGGTGAGGCGTACGTTCCCAGCAATGAGTGCTTCTTCTCGAGGTGCCAACGAGCTCTCCTTCTTCCTCTTCGATCCTTTGCGGCGCCCACTATGGCCTCTTTTGCGGCCACCCGACCAGCGCCGGACGTGATCAGACACGAAACACCAGAGCAGGCCCGCCCTTCCACGTCAGTCGCTACAGGTGGCACTCACAGGCGGCGTGGCCAACGTGATGAAGTACGTCTGGACGTCGGCCCGCACGCAGGCGCTGTAGAAGTACGACACGTGGTCACTTCCCTCAACGGTCAGGAGGTCTCCCTTACTCAGCTCGCCGGCCAGACTGACGGACCACGCATACGGAGTCGCCGGGTCTTGGCTGGTACCGATCACCAGTATGGGCGGAGACCCCGGAGCTGTCACGGGAGCTGGTGTGCGGGTCGGGGCAACCGGCCAGACAGCACATGCGGCTTCACCCCAGGCCAAGAGTGGACCGAAGACCGGTGCCGTCTTGGCGAAAACCGCGGCCAGATGCTGGTAGGTCGACAAGACCTTGGTGGCCGGGTGATCGAGACAATCGATGGCCTCTCCGGCGTCGGCCCCGTTGGTGGAACCATCCATGCTGTAGTGACCCGACATGGTGCCGACCTGGGCTCCTTCCCCTGCCGCATATGCCGCCAGTGCACTCCCCAAACTGGGCCAGTCCGATTGCGAGTACAGGCCGGCCAGAAGAGCGTTGTACAGCTGTGCAGGCCCGGCCGTGCCCCCGTTCCCTGCCGGAGCCGGGTTCGTCTGACTCTGAGCCAAGAGCGCGAGCAGCGCACTGGTCGGATCGCCCGTAGGTCGCCACGGGCACGAGGCCGTGTCGGCACACCAGGTGAAGAAGGAACTCAGCACGCCTTCGAACCCCTCCGCCTGGCCCAGTGTCAGTTGGCTGAAGGAAAGGGCGGGATCGATGGCGCTGTCAAGGACCATCGCACGAATGTGCGTCGGAAAGAGTTGGGCATACGTCGCACCGAGAAGGGTCCCGTAGGACTGACCCATATAGGTGAGCGCGCTGTCACCTAGTGCCTGGCGCAACCGATCCAGATCCTTGGCCACATCGATCGTACCGACGTACGGCAAAATGGCGCCACTGGCTTTCTCGCAGTCGGCCCCGAATTGCCGCATGTTGGCGAGAAGCGATTTCTGCTCGGATGCACTGTCCGGCACGGGGTCCGGCACCGGCGCCGGGGCGGTGCCGGACGTCTCGCCGCACGTCACCGGGTCGCTGCGCTGCACCCCGCGCGGGTCGAAGGTCACGATGTCGAAGTCGTCGAGGAGACCCGGAGTGAGCGAGTCCAGCTCGTTCACGAAATCATCAATCCCCGAAACGCCCGGCCCACCCGGATTGATGACCAACGAACCGATCCGCTGGGCCGGGTCGCGCGCCAGATGTCGCTCAACGGCGATGCCGATGGTGGCGCCCTGCGGGTGGGCGTAGTCCAAAGGAACGGTCAACGTTCCGCATTGGAGATCACCGTTGCACGGGGTCCACGTGATCGGCGTAATCGGCAAGGGTGGTGCCGTGGTTGTGGTGGTCGACGTTGACGCGGTCGACGTCGACGCGCCCGGACCCGAGGTGCGTGAAGTCGACTCCGTCGACCCCCTCGCTCCCGCGCAAGATGCCAGAAGGAGCGCGGTACTGATTCCCAACGCGACGACTGCAAACCGCCGATGGTGCGGCCGTTCTCGGCGGATGAGGCGGTACACGGCCGGCGTGGCGTTCAGTAGCGCGGCAATGCGATGAAGGCGACCAGGTACGCGAACGTCCCGGCCCCCACCACGGTGCAGGCATGGAACACCTCGTGGAAACCGAACGTGCTCGGCCACGGGTCAGGGCGCTTGCGGGCATACACCAGTGCGCCGGCGGTATAGAACAGACCTGCGATCAACATCAGGGCGAAGGCCACCCATCCGAGACTGCGCACCAGCTGCGGGGCCACGATCAGCGAGCACCAACCCACCACGACGTAGGGAACGGCGACCGCCCACTGGGGTGCGTCGAGCCAGATCTGGCGCAACACGATGCCGGCGCAGGCACCCGTCCACACCATGGACAGCATGAGGGCCTCCGACCACCCGGACAGGGCCAACCCGGCGACGCCGGTAGAGGTCCCGGCGATGCCGATGAAGATGGCGCTGTGATCGGCCCGACGCATGCGCCGCCAGGCCGGGGCCGACCAGCGCAGGCGATGGAACAAGGCGCTGGTCCCGAACATGATCAGCATCGCCAGCACGTACACGGTCAACGCGGCCTTGCTGGCGGCGTCTGGCCCGGCTGCGATGAGGAACGGTCCGCCGATGAGCCAGCCCACGAAGACGGCCAAATGCAGCCAACCGCGCAGCAGAGGCCGCCGGCCAAGATTGTCGGCCAGCCCTCCCAGTTCGCCCTGGGCGGCGCTCACGTCGCGGACGGCGCCGAACTGGGTCATCGTTCCTCAGCTTGCTCCATTTGATCCGCCGACTCCACGTCACCTCGACTAATTCCGAGGAGAAAGAGGATGGCGTCGAGGTAGGGGACGGTGAGCGCGGTGTCGGCCGCCTCTCTGACCATGGGTTTCGCGTTGAAGGCGATACCCAGACCGGCCGCTGCCAGCATGTCGAGGTCGTTGGCCCCATCGCCAACGGCGATCGTGCGCGACTGGGGCACACCCGCCGCCGCCGCGAATCGGATGAGAGCTTCGGCCTTCCCCACCCGATCAACGATGGGTCCCACCAGTCCCCCGGTCAGCACGCCGTCGTTCATCTCCAACTCGTTGGCCGCCAAGTGATCGATGCCCAAATCTGCGACCACGGCCGCGATGACCTGTGTGAATCCGCCGCTGACGACGGCGGTCTCGTAGCCCAGTCGCTTGAGTGTCCGCACCAATGTCCGTGCACCAGGGGTGAGAAGCAGGGATTGACGGACAACCTCGAGATCGGACTCGTCCAATCCGGCCAACAGCTGCACTCGCTGTCGCAGGGCCTGTTCGAAATCGATCTCGCCCGCCATGGCCGCTTCGGTGACAGCTGCGACCTCGGCCCCACACCCGCACTGTTCGGCCAGCAAGTCGATCACCTCTCCCTGCAGGAGCGTCGAGTCGGCATCGAGCACGATCAGGTGCTTGGCACGACGATGCAAACCGTCCACCTGGACCGCAATGTCGATTTCGGACCGCACCGCCTCCTGGGCCAGAGCGCGCCGCAGCAGATCCAGATTCCCACCCGCCACCGCGAACTCGTAGCTGTGCACCGGGTAGGCGGCGAGCCGCACAATCCGTTCGATGTTGCCCTGGCACGCTGCTATTCGCCCGCTGACACCGGCCAAGGCGGCAGCCGAAATCTCCGGCGCCAGAACCGTGACGAGAAAATGATCGTGTCTGGACCGGTCGTCTGCCTCGACGAGGGCCGAGATCGCCACGTTCAGACCGACGTCCGTGTACGGCCCTGCAATGGCCCGGCGCAGATGTTCGCCCTCCTCCGCCGCCACCATGACTTCGACACACAGCAGCAGCCGCCCGTGGATGCGCACCTGTTCGACGTCGCTGACCTCGACGCCGCGCTCCCTCAGCGCAACGAAGACCCTCTCCGCCAGGCCCGGCCCATCCTGCCCGGTGATCGTGACCAGGTGGGGAAGGAGTGCCGACATTCCCCGCTCACGGTAGTGGTCAGCGCCAACCCGACTCCAACCCGCACCGCTCGCTCAGACTTCGGGTGTGATGGAGTCCTTCTCGCCGATCCATCCCTCGCCCTCCACCCAACGACGGATGATCTTGGCCGGGACTCCGGCCACCACGCAGCGGTCGGGGATGACGCCGCGCACCACGGCCCCGGCCGCCACGACGACATGCTCTCCGATCTGCGCCCCGGGCAGTATGACGACATTGGCTCCGAGCCAGCTCCCCGAGCCGACCCGCACCGCCGCCTCGGTGGGCCATTGGCGCCCGATCGGTTCGACGGGCTCCTCGTAACTGTGGTTCTGATCGGTGATGTAGACGTAGGGACCCGTCTGGATGTCATCGCCGATCTCAATGGACCAGTGGCCGACAATGTGCGAGCCGCGGCCAATGATGCATCGGCTCCCGATCCGCACCACCGGGTGTGTCGGCATCTCCTGCCCCGGCACCATCCCTGCCGTAATGGAGGTGTACGGGCCCACAATCGTGCCCTCGCCGATTTCAATATGGTGCTCGTTGTAGAGAGAACCTTGGGGGAAGAGCAAGCACGCTCTCTTCCCCATGGCACCAAACCGGCGGCCGCGCCGGTCGTCGGGTCCGATGGCGCCCAGCTGCCCCGCCTTTTCCCACGCCGCATGAATCAGGCGCGCCACCACGTGGCGCACAGGTGCAGGTAAAGAGCGCGCCCCAGCCACAGGCGGGCATGTTAGGTGCCCACCCGCTGTCGGGCCTAAACCACCCCACCGGTACCATTGCCGCGTGGGCCAGCCGATAGACCGCCGTCGCTTCCTGCAGATAGCGGCAGCTGGTGCGGCGGGCGTCGCCGGTCTGATCACCGCCGGCTGCAGCGACAACGGGTCACCGAGCGCGGCGGCGAAGAAAAAACGCTCGCCGGCGCACGCCTCACATCCGGCATCTCGTACCCCCTCCACGGCACCGTCCGTGACGAACACGACGTTGCCGAGCGGCGTCGTGGTGCCGACGGCGTCGTGGCTGATCGCGGAGAACAAGCGTCCGGGGACCCTGGATTGGATCGTCAACTTCGTCCAACCCGATCACGCCCTCGAAGGATTCGCCAGCCAGGTGAGCGCCAAGAGTGGCGACGACATCACGCTCTTCGTGAACACCACCGCCAAGGCCGTCCGCGTGCAGGCCTACCGCATGGGTTACTACCAGGGCCTCGGAGGCCGTCTGGTGTATCAGAGCGACATGGTGGCCGCCAAGGCCCAACCGCCACCGACCGTGAGCCCGGGTATCGGCACGGTGAGCTGCCCTTGGTCACCCACACTGAGCTTCACGGTCGACCAGACGTGGCCTCCGGGCTGTTACCTCCTGAAGCTGCTCGGTGACAGCGGACAGGAGCAGTTCATCCCGCTGACCGTTCGAGACGACGCGAGCACGGCCGCCTATGTCTTCCAGAACAGCGTCACCACGTGGCAGGCCTACAACCTCTATGGCGGCTACAGCCTCTATTACGGTCCGAATGGCCGAGGGGGTCAAGACTTCGCCCACCGGGCCCGGGCCGTGTCCTTTGATCGCCCCTATCCGCAGACCTGGGCCTCAGGGGCGGCCGACTTCGTCGGCAACGAGTATCCGCTCCTCTACGACATGGAGCGACTTGGCCTCGACCTGACCTACTGGACCGACGTCGATCTTCACGCCAACCCACAACTGCTGGGCCAGCATCGCTGCCTCTTCAGCCTGGGACATGACGAGTACTGGTCCAGCTCAATGCGAGACGCGGCCCAGTTCTTCAGCAACGGAGGGGGAAATCTGGCCTTTCTGGGGGCCAACGCCTGCTACCGCCAGATACGCCTGCAGCCCACGGCCAACGGTCCCAACCGGCTGCAAGTCTGCTTCAAGGACGCGACGGAGGACCCCATCGTTTCCCAGGATCCGTCGCTGACGACCGTCAACTGGAACCAGGCGCCCGTCAACGACCCCGAATCCAACATGGTCGGCTCGACCTATCAATCCGTCGGCGCCCAGGCCGACATGGTGGTGACCGACGCGTCCTCATGGTTCTTCGACGGCTGCGACCTTGCCGACGCACACGTATTCCCGAACATGATCGTGGGTGAGTACGACCGCTACGTCCCCTCACTCCCAGGTCCCACCAACCTCGATGTGCTGGCCCATTCCCCCATCCCGGGCCAAGCCAACTGGTCCGACCTCACCTACTTCACGACGCCCAAAGGAGGTGGGGTCATGTCGAGTGGCTCGGCTTACTTCGTCTACCGCCTGGCCAACTCGACCGCCATGCCCGCCAATATCCTGCCCCAGGCCATTCCGGGCGAGACCGACGTGCTCTTGCGCGCCATGGAGAATCTCTACGGGCTCTTCGGCCACGGCCCGGCGGGAACGATAGAGCCCTCGGCCGGCAACGCGAGTTCTGTCTACAGCCGGGAAGGCGGCAGCAGCGGGCTCGGCCGTGCCCACCAACGCCGCCTGACCGCCGATCCCGACCAGCGGGCCGTTCGTCCCCTACGATGACCACTCGCTGATGGACGCGCTCACTCCTCACTCGACGCCCCTCACCCCACGACCGGGACGCAAGGTCCTGGCCCTGGCCGGACTGGCTGGTCTGGTGCTGGCGGCCTGCTCTTCGACCCCCGCCACGCATCACAGCTCGAGTCCACCCGCGCGCACCACGACGACGAGTACCACCGCCGTACCCGTGGCCACATGTCCCCTTACCGGCACTCCTGCTCCGGGTGGCTCCGTACCGCAGAGACCGGCCTTGGCCGTCAAGGTCGACAACTACCCCGACGCACGCCCTCAAAGTGGTTTGGACAAGGCCGACGTGATCTTCGAGGAACCCGTCGAAGGATTCATCACCCGCTATGCCGCCGTCTTCCAGTGCCAGGACGCCACGTCAGTGGGACCGGTCCGCTCCGCTCGCAACATTGACATCGGCATTCTCGGACAACTCGGCACGCCGTTGCTGGTCCATGTCGGGGGCATCAACCCGGTGCTGGCCAATATCGATGCGTCGCCTCTCGTCAACGTCGACCTCGGTGACTACGGTTCCCTGGCCACCCATCCGGCCGGTCGCGTGGCCCCCTACGACACGTATTCCACCACGGCGCAGCTCTGGGGTACCCATCCGACGATGACGACACCCCCTCAGCCCCTCTTCACGTACTCCACCAAGACGCCGAAGGGCACGCCGGTGTCGTCGGTCAACGTCGACTTCTCGGGAACTTCGAACGTGACCTGGAAGTACAACGCCTCCATCAGTGCCTTCCAGCGGTTCTACAACGGCACCACCCCGGACATGTTGGCGGATGGCGTCCAGAACACCGCGGCCAACGTCATCGTCCAGTACGTGCAGATCAGTTTCGGACCCTGGCTCGAAAACAGCGAGGGTGGTCTCGAAGTCCAAGCCGCGCTCTATCCGAATGCGAGTGGGGTCGCCGACGTCTTCCGGGGAGGAACCGAGATCACGGGCACGTGGACCCGCGCTGCCCTCGGCTCACCCACAAAGTTCGTCGACGCGGCAGGGGCACAGATTCCTCTGCAACCGGGTCAGACGTGGGTCGAGCTCGTACCCAGTACGATCACGGCGGTGGCGACTCCGTAAGGGGCTTGCGGGCCACCATGGCCAACAACAGGCAGTCCTCGAGAGCGGCGAACACCCCGGGGTGGGCACTTGCTTCCTGCTCGTCGAACACGCCAGCTGCGACGCCGTTCTGCATCAGATTGAGGCCCTTGGCTTCTGTCACCCAGAACCCGCCCGCCTCCAATTTCGCTCGTAATGCGTCGGCGCCGTATTCGATCTTGTGATCGTCATTCATCAATGCCGCAGAACGAAGCCGCCATAGCGGACCGTTCGGTGTGTCGAGACAGAACCACCCGCCCGGGGCCAAGACCCGATAGACCTCCCGCACCACCGAGTCACCCTCGAGCTCGGTCACGTGTTCGATCGACTGCCCGCTGTAGACCAAGTCAAACGACTCGTCCGCATAGGGGCTGAGATCGACCATGGAATGGAAGGCAAACTCCACGGGACCGAGCTCGGACTCGACCGTCTCGCCCATGGAGCCCTTCTGATAGATGGCGTGACGGTCCTCGACGGGCAGGTCGACTACGACGAGTCGTGCGAAAGGATAGGGGTACCCCATGTGGACCAAAGCCCCGTCGGCCATTCCCTGGTGCGTGCCTCCGAGATCCAATATGCGCGCCGCCCGGGGCAAGCCAGCCACAAAGGCGCTGCGGCTCACGTGCATGGAAAGCAGCACATCGACGATCGGGACGGCGCGACGGAATTCCTCCGAATGCGCCAGGGCTTGGGCCACGCCGTGGCGGGAGAGCTCGCCGCGTGCCAGCTTGGCGCTGTATTCCGCACCACCTGCCGCATCGGGCTCGCGGTCGAGAATCACGTTGAATGCCATCCGCACCGACTGCTTCGGCGGTAGGTAACGAAAGGGGATGGTCGGAGCTACCCGGTCGAGCACATCGAAGACGCGTTGTTTCCACCGTGCGGTTGGCATATTTCATTCTGACGCGAAGCGCTCCGGGCCGATCCCCGAGGGAGAGGCAGGGCGGCCCGGAGAGCTCCGCTAGCTGTCGATCGAGATGGGCATGTCGTCGGGGTCCAGCGCCGCTCCTTCTTCTGGAACCTCCTTCGGTGCCAAACACTCGCGAACCCGATCGTCGACCTCCGCCATGAGCTGCGGATTCTCAGAGAGAAACGTTTTGACGTTCTCTCGACCCTGACCGAGCTGTTCGCCCTCGTACGTGAACCAGGCCCCCGACTTCTTGATGAAGCCGAGTTCGACGGCCACGTCGAGCAAAGAGCCCTCACGGCTGATGCCCTTGCCGTACATGATGTCGAATTCCGCTTGGCGGAACGGAGCGGAGCACTTGTTCTTCACGACCTTGACCCTGGTGCGGTTGCCAACCACTTCGGCTCCGTCTTTGATCGCTTCGACCCGCCTGATATCGAGGCGAATGGAGGCGTAGAACTTCAACGCGCGGCCACCGGGGGTGACCTCAGGCGAGCCGTACATCACTCCGATCTTTTCCCGCAATTGGTTGATGAAGATCGCAATGGTGCTGGACTTCGAAAGCGTCCCCGTCAACTTGCGGAGGGCCTGCGACATGAGACGGGCCTGCAATCCGACATGCGTGTCGCCCATTTCGCCCTCGATCTCGGCCCGCGGGGTCAATGCGGCCACCGAGTCGATCACCAAGATGTCAAGTGCACCGGAACGGATCAGCATGTCCGCGATTTCGAGCGCCTGCTCTCCGGTATCGGGTTGCGAAATGAGGAGATCGTCCACGTTCACACCGATGGCTCGGGCATAGACGGGGTCCATGGCGTGCTCGGCATCGATGTACGCACAGATCCCTCCGTTACGCTGCGCCTCGGCCACCGAGTGCATGGCCAGCGTCGACTTTCCCGAGGACTCCGGCCCGTAGATCTCCACGATGCGCCCCCGGGGCAGGCCTCCGATGCCCAACGCCAGGTCGAGCGAGAGCGCTCCGGTCGGAATGGATTCGATGTTCATGCTCAGGTTGTCACCCATGCGCATGACGGAACCCTTCCCAAACTGCTTCTCTATTTGGCCCAACGCTGCTTCCAGCGCCTTTGTCCGCTCTTCGGCCATCTCTTCTCTCCCTCTTGTCCTATGTGGTGACTCGTATCGTCGGCCACTGAACCGCAGTCCTGTTGTGCCCTCGATCTACTGCTGTGACCCTACGGAGGGGGTGTGACATCGCCCCGACCAGCTCTGCCTCCCGGTCCATAGTAACGAACGTGTGTTCGCTATGCCAGGACCCTCACCGCGGAGGAACGGTCGCTCCTCTGAAGCAGATGCTCCTCGAGTTGCCGCTCCGCATCCGACCGCACCTCATCCAACCCCACCTCCCGGTGGCGAGCGCGGATCCCCGTCGCCTTCCTCATTTCGGGGCCCCGCGACTCTGAAAGAGTGGAGTCATGGCGCGAAGCCCCAGTTTCCTGTCGGGGAGTTGCGCCATCCTGGCTGCGGTCGCCGTGCTGTCCGCCTCTCTCCCCACCACCACATCTGCCGGTGCAGCCTCGAGTGCGCCAGCGCTGTACCACGAGGCTCTGGCGACCACGAAGGCGTGGAGGGTGCATTACGTCTCGACGAGCGACATCTCGAAGGTTCCCTTCTTTGAAAGTGGGGATGCCGGCCCCGCATCGGGCACGCAGACCATTCGCATCGGCCAGGGCACGACGCTCGACCGCGCCGCATTAATCGTCATCGGGGATCTCACCTATGTGAAGGGCAACCAACGGGCGATGGAGGACCTCACGGGCCTGTCATCGTCGGAAGCCGCGACTGCCATGGGTCAGTGGGTCTTGTTCTCGAGTAACAACCCGACGTTCTCTCAAGTGGTGGTCGGCGTTCGCTCACACGATGTTGCACAGGAAGTCGCACTGCAGGGTCCCATCACTCTTGGCCCGTCGCGCACGTTGCAGGGTTATCGCGTCGACGCTCTGGAAGGGACGCAGAGCTTCAACGGTTCCAAGAAGATGAAAGCCGTGTTGTATGTGCGCGCCTCCGGTCGGCATGTTCTCATCGAAGAGGACACAGTGAACACTCAGGGAAAGTCGAATGGGGCCGAGCACATCGTCTTCTCGAAGTGGGGCGAAGCTGTCAAGCCGAAGGCACCGCAAGCATCCATCACGCTCGGACCTGTCAATGCGACGTGAACGGGCGCTGCGGGAGCCGACGGCCTGACGTCACGAAGGCGTGAGAGAATGGAGCGTCGAGCAGCCGCCGCCGCGGATGCCGGGAAGAGAGCACATGCGACGAAGTCATCAAACTCTTGGCGCGATTGTCGCGACCATTTTCACCTCCGTGGTCGGTGCGACGACCGTGGTCAGCTGGGCCGGTGCGAGCAGCACGGCCAAATCGGAGTATCAAGCTGCGCTCAAGGCCGCCTCGGCGCAGAACGTCCACTACGTCTCGAAAGCGACCGAACAAGGCGTCGGTCTCAAAGTGGTGGGTGACACCGGAAAAACGTCAGGTACACAGGTAATCCAGGTCATAAATGGCTCGACGACCGAGAGCCTTTCGGTCATCCTTGTCGGAACTACTGGCTACGTACGAGGCAACGACGCCGGCTTGCAAAAGGCTCTTGGACTCACGGCGTCGCAGTCATCCACCTACGCCAATAAGTGGCTGTCCTTTCCCACGAGCAACACCACGCTGTCCGAGCTGGTGAGCGGACTGCGTAACTCCAACGTTGCTTCGGAACTCGAGATGACCGGCCCCTACAAGTTCGGTTCGTCCACCACCATCAGCGGACAAGCCGTGCAGGCCATTGAGGGAACCGCCGCCACGTCGTCGGGAACGAAGGTTCCGATCATTCTCTATGTGAGCTCCGACGGGCGACCTGTGGAAGAGATCACCAATCCGAAGGCGAAATCGTCGTCCATCAAAGGCACGGTGACCTTCTCGAACTGGGGTGAGGTCACGCACCCGAAAGCACCGGCCACATCGGTGCCGTTGGTGCCGCTCCTCCCGGCGTCCTGAGGAGCACACAAGGGCCTGTTCGCTTTCACATGCGGCGTGTCAACGAGCTGCGTCGAGTACGCCGCCCAGCCAGGGCACACATGATCGGGCGGCCGCCAATGCCGCCTCCTCCGACCCGTATTCTCGTCCCGAGAAATAGGCGATGGGCGTCCATGCTCCACCGTCTTCGGGATCTCGGCGGAACTCTTCAAAACCGAAGGTGCCGTCGGGCCGGAGGAAGATATCCACGCAACGGTCCGCGTTGGCGGTCGACGGGCTCGCGAGAACCCTCCAGGATTTGTCGAGTCGCGCTGACATGCCCTCAGCGTATTTCGGTCACACGACCTCGCCGATACTGCAGCTGAACTTCTTGCATCTTCGTCGTTGGCAATGCATGCGGCCGCTGCACTAGCTCGATACAGATCCAGACGTCAGGTCGTACACGGTCGTGCCGCCCACCGACTTCGCCGTGAAGTGACTCTCGACCCAACTCGTGATCTTGCTCGCGTCGTCTCCGGTCCCCCCGCGGCCGAAGCCGCCGGCACCGCCCCCGGAGATGAAGTAGTGAATCTTTCCCTCTGCCACGTACTTCTCGAACTGGGCCAGTGTCGGCGCAGGATCGGTCCCGTTAAAACCGCCGATCGCCATCACCGGGTCGTCGCTCGCCAACTGGTAGCCGGCCGCCGAGTTCGAGTTCACGGTCGCCGCCACCCAGGTGTAGTGGCTGGCGTCGGCCTTGAGCAGCTTGGTAAGGGCCGAGTTGGAGGTACTGGCGTTGAGAAAACCACCGCCACCGCCGCCGGGGGCGAAACCACGGCGCGATGTCCCGCCGCCGGGGAATCCACCGACCGGAGCCGTCCCGCCGGTGCCCGTGCCGGTCCCGCCGAATCTCGGGAACCCACTGCCGGTCCCCGTACGCGTGCCCCCTCCAGTGCCACCGAAGGCCGGAAACCCACCACCGGTACCGGTGCGGACACGCCCGCCCGCAAACCCACGTCCGCCGCCTGGAAACCCACCGCCACCAAAGCCACTTCCACCCGTAGGCGTCGGCGTGACCGAGGGGATAGCCCCCGAGTGCGGAGTGGATGCCGTGGCCACGGTGGAAAACAAGGGAGCGATAAGGGCGGCACTCAACCCGAGTCCGGCCACCAGGCCAGCCGCCAGCTTCGGAGTGTGGCGCAGCCATGGAAGAGCGAGGATGGCGAGTGCTCCGAGGATGCCAACCGTCAGGACGAAGATGCGCAGGAAGGGGAACCACTCAGGCGTCCGGTCGAGCAGAACGAAGATCCAGACACAGGTAGAGAGAAGTCCGGCCGACAAGCACAGACGACCCGGCCATCGGGATCGCCGCTGCCAGAGCGCCATCGTGCTGATGCCGACGAGTCCGGCCAGAGGCGGCCCCAGGGCCACGGTGTAATACGGGTGGATGATGCCCTGACCCAAGCTGATAGTCAGTCCGATGCCGACCAGGGCGCCCCCCCAGAGCAAGAGAGCGGCTCGCTCGCGATCGGTCCGGCGGGCTCGAATAGTGAATACCAAGAGGGCGGCCCCCATCAGCAGTGCCCCGGGGAGCAGCCACGATGCCATATCGCCGAAGCTCGAATTGAACAGTCGGGTCAGCCCTGTGGGCCCCCACTGGCCGGCGCTGCCCGTGCCGCCACCCCCGACGACGCTGCCCGATTCACTTCCGGTGAGACGCCCGAAGCCGTTGTAGCCGAAAATCAGGTTCAGAATGCTGTTGCCCTGTGACCCTCCGATATAAGGCCGATCAGCGGCCGGGGTCAATGCAACTGCGGCGACCCACCAACCAGCCGCCACGAGCGTGGACAGACCCAATACCACTACCTGCCAGACTCGGCGCCACCACCCGGTGGGCGCAGCCAGGAGATAGACGATGGCCAGAGCGGGGAGGATGAGGAAGGCCTGCAACATTTTGGTGAGGAAACCGAATCCGACCAGGGTGCCGGCCAGCACCAACCATGTGGTCTGTGCCTTCTCGAGACCACGCACCAGGGCATACATCGAACCGGTGAGGAGAAGCGCTAAAAGTGCGTCGGGGTTATTGAAGCGGAACATCATGGCTGCGACGGGAGTCAACGCCAGAACGACACCGGCCAAGAGGCCCGCCTGGGCCGTGAACCATCGCCGCACCGTGAGATAGACCAGGCCGACCGTCGCCACACCTTCAAGTGCCTGGGGCACGAGAATGCTCCAGGAATTCACGCCGAAGATCCGTGCGGAGATCTCCATCACCCACAGTGATGCCGGAGGCTTGTCCACGGTGATGAAGTTCGAAGAGTCCGATGACCCGAAAAAGAATGCTTTCCAGCTTTTGGTGCCAGCCTGCACCGCGGCCGAGTAGAAGGAGTTCGCCCAACCCGAGGCGCCCAGGTCCCACAAGTAGAGGATCGCCGTCAGAGCCAGGAGAGTGAGGAGCGCCGGGCGCACCCATGCCGCATCAGTTTCGCGACCCCGGACGAAGCGGGCCAGCCTGCCCCGACGAGCCGGCGCAGAGCCACCGGGAGGAGCAGCCACATTTCGGGGTGCTGGCAGCGCCATCTCGCCCGCCGGCGGATCGAGGAGTCCGACGCCCGTACTCTCCGACGGGGACGGGGTCAAGATTGTCATGAAGCCTCCGCTATGTGCGTCGAGGTGAGCGGCCCGGGTCTGAAAACCCAGGCGCGCAGGATGGCAAAACGAAGAAACGAAGCGGCCGCATTGGCCAGGGTTACGGCTACCAGTGCGACGGCGAGCGAGTTCGCCGCGATCGCCTGCGCCGCCAGAAGAGCCAGCGTCGTGAGACCCAGGCTTATCGCCAAGAGACCGGTAGCCACTCCCACGAGACGACCCTTGAGAGAAGATCCGTGCATGTTGCGGGACAACTCTCGATGCACCGCCGTGTTGAAGAACGTACAGATCGCCAACGCCAACGCGTTGGCGCCGAGCGTCCCTACCACCGGTCGCCAGGCGATGAAGAGGAAGAGATATCCCAAAGTGCTGATCGCTCCCACCCCGGCGAAGCGCAGAAGCTGGTCCGCCGCCACCTGATTGGGTGAGGAGACGAAGGACATCGCGTTCTGACGTGCCAGTCGCCGGGCCGGGCCATGCGAAATTCGCCAGACACCGCGCAGGTCGTGCAGCGCCGTGCTCACTATCTGCACCCGACTGTCGGGGTCATCGACCCAGTCGACCGGGACCTCACCGATGCGCAGCCCGAGTCGCTGCGCTGTCACCAAGAGCTCGGTATCGAAGAACCACTCGTCGTCTTTGATCAAGGGAAGGAGCTGCAGGGCTGCTTCACGCCGCAACGCCTTGAAGCCACACTGGGCGTCGCTGAACCGACCACGCACGGACACCTTGAGCAAGAGGTTGTAGGCCCGCGAGATGAGCTCGCGCTTGGGGCCTCGGATGACGTGCGATCCACGCGCCAGCCGGGTGCCGATCGCCACATCTTGTTGCCCCGAAAGGAGGGGAGCCACCAGAGGAAGCAAGGCCGAAAGTGAAGTGGAGAGATCGACATCCATGTAGGCGACAACGGGCGCCGTGCTGGCCATCCAGGCCGTCCGTAGCGCGTACCCGCGCCCCTTACGGGGCAGATGGACCGCGGCCACCCCTGGGGTAGTTGTCGCAAGCTCCTTGGCCAAGGCGAACGTGTCGTCGGTACTGGCGTTGTCAACCACGGTCACCTGGGCCCGGAAAGGGAACGAGGAGTCCAGGAAGTGGCGCAGCTCGGTGATGCGCTCGGCCAGGTGCGGAGCCTCGTTGTAGACCGGGACGACAATCTCAACATCGAGGGGGATCTGGCGCGGGCTGGAATCAGCTTGGGGAGGAGCCAGGACTGTCATGCGGAAATCATGTCGCCCCGTTTTCACCGGTCCGTGGGGATCCGCTGTGTGTCTGATGTGAATGCTGGGCCACGAAAGCCCCCGCATTCAGGCCCGTTGCACCGTCTCGCCGGTCTCTCCGGCGATGTCCGATGGCTCCCCGGTGCTCTTCGCACTCGCAAGTGCGTCGCTTCGGCCGTTTTCGCTCAGTATGCGCGCCGGTCGGAGGGCTCCGTTCCCGCCGTCTTCGGAGGTCGCGCTTCCCTCGTGCACCTCGTCCGGTCCACCCGTTTCGCTCACCTCGGTCACGACGGGCAGGCGGACCGTGACCGTCATTCCCTCACCGGGCGCCGACGTGGCGGACACCGTGCCGCCGTGCGCCGTCACGATGGCCGACACGATGGACAAGCCCAATCCACTGCCACCGTGGCTACGAGCCCGCGATGCGTCGGCCCGGTAGAAGCGCTCGAACACGCGTGCCGCCTCATTTGTCGGCATGCCCGGTCCGTTGTCGTGCACCACAATTTCGGCCATGTCGCCCTGCTGATCGACGCGCACCGTGGCGTTGGTACCCGGAGGCGTGTGAGCGCGCACGTTGGCCAACAGGTTGTCGATCACTTGGCGCAGGCGCACCGGGTCGCCCATGACCTCGACTGGGCGCAAGGCAGCAAATTGCACGGGCCACTGCGGCCCCACCGTCCCAGCCGTGTGCACCGCCTCGGCTCCGAGACTGACCAGTTCGGTCGGGACGATCTGCAGCGGGAGGCCCTCGTCGAAGCGCGCCAACATCAACAGGTCGTTGACCAGACGCTCCATGCGAGCCGTTTCGGTGCGAATACCAGTGAAGACGCGTGGCAGATCATCGGCATGCTGCGCTGCACCGCGCTCGAAGAGCTCGGCGTAGGCCGATACGGCGGCAATGGGTGTACGCAATTCGTGCGAGGCGTCGGCGACGAACTGTCGCAAGTGTTGATCGGATTCCTTGAGGCGTGCCTCGGAGGCCACCCGTGCCGAAAACGCGGCTTCTATCCGCTCGAGCATGACATTCAAGGCGCGCGCCAACCGGCCGACTTCGGTGGCCCCGTCCGCGCCGGGAACGCGCTGGTCGAGATTGCCCGCCGCGATGGAGTCGGCGGTGCGCTCCACATCTTCGAGGGGACGCAAGCCAAGACGGACCAGCCACCACCCACCAGCAAGGGCGAGCACCAACGCGGCGGCGGTCACCGCAAGCTCGGTGAGGAGCAGTGTGTGAAGGGTGCTGGTTTGATCACCGATGGGAATAGCCACCACGAGTTGGTCACCGGCCGCCAAGGTGACGGTCGGCGTGCTCCCCGACACCATCACGCGGAAGTCCGGACCGCCCGATTCCTTGGAGCTCGTCGTGAAGTACGTCGCCATCGTTCCGTTGGACTGTCTGGTGAGCCCGGTGATATGGCTCGGCAGCGTTGGGCTGTAGGCGTGGTTGTTCACATATGCCGGGCAACTCAGACCAGCGACAACGTTTCCGTCTTTGGTCCGCACTTCGGCGTATTCAATGCCGTTGGCCACGGCGTGGCCCACCGATGGTCCCGTTGATGTAGGCGGCGCGTCGCTGCCCGTTCCTTCATAGGGTCCATTTCCTGCCCTACCGAAGCACGAGACGGCGCCGGTCAGCCTGTTCTGGACGATCGGGACGTGATTCGCCACCAAGTTCTGGTCGACCTGGTTGTAGAGAGACGTGCGCAGAGCCGAATAGGTGGCGAAGTCCGCCACCACCAATGCGATCAGTGCTATCGCTCCCACCGCCACCAAGAGTCGGAGGCGCAGGGACACTCAGGACGTCCCGTTAGTCGAATCTGTCTCGCGCAGGGTGTAGCCGACGAGCCGGATGGTGTGGATGAGCGGCGGCCCGTGCTTCTCCAACTTCTTGCGCAAGTAGCTCACGTAGGTCTCGACCACATTGCCGTCGCCCCCGAAGTCGTAGTGCCAGACGTGGTCCAGGATCTGCGACTTGGAGAGCACGTGACGAGGATTGAGCAGGAAATAACGCAACAGATTGAACTCTGTTGCCGTCAATTGAATGTCGTTGCCGCCCCGGCGCACCTCGTGCGCGGTCTCATCCAGCTCGAGGTCGGCGAAGCGCAATATCCCGTCGTCATCCGGCTCATACCCGGTGCGGCGCAGAATGGCATGGACCCGGGCGATGAGCTCGGCCAAGGCGAATGGCTTGGTCACGTAGTCGTCGCCGCCGATGGTGAGTCCCGCCAGTTTGTCCTGCAGGGTGTCGCGGGCGGTCAAGAACAGGACCGGTACACGGACGCCATCGGCGCGCAGGCGACGCGTGACCTCGAGCCCGTCGAGGTCGGGCAACATCACGTCGAGGATCACCAGGTCGGGAGGATCGTCTTGCGCGTGTGCCAACGCCTTGCGCCCGGTCGTGGCCTCGTCGACGGTAAAACCCTCGTAGCGCAGCGACGTGGCAACCGCATCGACGATGGAGGGCTCGTCGTCCACCACCAGGACCCTGGGCCCGTTGTCAGTTTTCACCGTTCGTACCTCCCTGCTGCACAGGATTTCACCGAGAGTTCCTCCTAAAGTGTGGCCTCACTGTGGTCCCGCTGTGAGAAATTGGACGAGGGTGGCGGCTCGAGGCTCACAATGTCAGCTCGATCAAGGCCCGCCGCAGCAGATCGAGGGCCGAAATGGCGCCGTACTGGCGCACCCGCTCCCGATCACCCGGGACTCGGAGCTCGCGGATCTGCGGAGCAGCCCCCGGGAGAGCCAGGCCGACGAAGACAGTGCCGGGCGCCACACCTTCCTGGTCTTCCGGGCCTGCAACCCCAGTGATACCTAGCCCGATATCGGAGCCCGTGGCCCGACGCACTCCCATTGCCATGGCCGCCGCCGCCGCTTCGGAGACGACGGGTCCCACCGGCACGTCGAGGAGGTCGAATTTGACCTGCTCGTGATAGGCCACGACGCCACCGCGGAACCAGTTCGAGGCACCGGGAACGTTGACCAGCCGAGAGGCGATGAGCCCGCCGGTCAGCGACTCGGCCACACCCAAGGTGAGGCCGCGGGCCCGCAGTAGGGCGGCCACGGCGACCTCCATGGACTCTTCGTCGAGACCGAACACTATGTCGCCCAACTGGGTCTCAATGGCCTCTCGGTCCGCTTTCTCCTCCCGATCCAAGAGGGCGGTCGCTTCGGCCAGCGTGGCGGCGCGAGCGGTGATGCGCACCTTGATGCCCTCGATACCCGACGCCAGAAAGGCGAGCGTGACCGATCCGGCCGGTACGCCCTCGGCGTCCGCGTCCTGCGCATCGAGCACGTCGATGCGGCCCTGGAGCGCTTCGGCCAACCCCGACTCGCTCGCTCCCCACGTCCGCAGCACGCGGCTCACGATGACCGCCTCTTCACCGGCTTGGGCCATACGGGCCCGCAGATCGGGCAGGATGCCACGTTCGAACATTTCAGCCATCTCATAGGGCACGCCGGGAACGGCATAGATGACCTTGTTGCCCAGCGGGCAGATGAGGCCCGGGGCGGTCCCGATCACCTGGGGGATGAGGGAGGCGCCCACCGGCACATCGGCCTGACGCAGATTGTTGTCCGCCATCGTGCGGCCCCGGGCGGCGAAGAACTCCGTTATCAGCTTCACGATCTGCGGGTCGCGCACCAGTTCGACCCCCATGACTTCGGCGATGGCCTCCCGCGTGATGTCGTCCTGCGTCGGACCCAGCCCACCGCAGACGATGATGCCGTCGCTCCGGGCCAACGCCGTGCGAAAGGCCAACACGATCCGCTCATGGTTGTCGCCCACGGCCTGATGGAAATGCGACGTCACACCCGCCGAGGCGAGCCGGTCGCCCAGCCAGGCTGAATTCGTGTCGGCGATCTGGCCCAGGAGCAGTTCGGTGCCTACGGCCACGATCTCGATTCTCATGCGCCGGCCTCCTTGAATGCCCGCCGCCCGTCGGCCAGATATTGCCCGCCCGTGACGATGGTCAGGGCGGCCGCGATCCACACCACCGTGACGTGTACCCCGTGATGGTGGACGAGCGGGGGAGCGAGGCAACTCCCGACGGCCAGATCCTGCACGAAGGTCTTGAGCTTGGCCGAGTTGCGGGCCGGAATGGAGACACCACGGCGGGCGGCCCACGAGCGATAGAGCTGCATGCCGACCTCACGGATGCCGATCAGGACCACCGGCCACCAAGGCAAGGTGCCCTCGCTGGCCAAGGTCACCAGGGCTCCGAGCACGAGAGCCTTGTCGGCCAAGGGATCCAGAAAGGCGCCCGACCGGGTCGTACCCTGACGGCGGGCAATGTACCCATCGAGCCCGTCGCTGGCAGCGAAGATGAAACCCACGGCGAGGTTGAACCAGGTGGCGCCCCACACCACGATCATGATGACGAAGACCGGTGCGGCGAGGAGCCGCGCGATCGTCACGGCGTTGGCTGGGGTGGCCAGCGCGGTGGGTCCGAAGGTCGTGTGGCGGCGGGCTTCGGTTTCGCTCACGGCCCTGAGACCTCCGCGGACCAGTCAGGCAACGCCGTGGACACGAGAGGACAATCCCCGTACAGGTCGGGTCCCACGGCGGCGGTGATGACCACCTCAATCAATTCGCCCGCCACGGTGTCGTTGGGGAGATGCACGATGCCGTCGATCTCGGGGGCCTCGTGGACGGTGCGGCCCCGACCCGGTGCGTCGACGAGCACCTGGCGCTTTTGGCCGACGAGAAGATCGCGACGAGCGGCGGTGATGGCGTCCTGAAGCTCAGCACACTCGCGCAAGCGCTCCATGGCCAGTGCGGGCGGCACCTGATCCGGTAGGTCGGCGGCATGCGTGCCGACTTCGTTGGAGAAGGGGAAGAATCCGGCCCAATCCAGCTGTGCTTCGACCAGGAACTCCAACAGGCGGTCGTGATCGCGCTCGGTTTCCCCCGGATAGCCCAAAATGAAGGAGGAGCGGAAGGTCGCGTGCGCCTCCGTGGCCCGGATGTCGGCGATGCGGCGCAGAAAGCGCTCGCCGTCCCCCCAGCGACGCATGCGGGCCAACAGGGGTCTCGATACATGCTGGAGGGAAAGGTCGAAGTACGGCACACCGGTGGCGAGCACGGCCTCGATCAACTCGTCGGTGAGGCCAGATGGATAGAGGTACAGCAGACGCGTGCGCTCGACCCGGGCCGAGACGGCGCGGGTCAAAGCCGCGATGGGAGACGTGCCAGCCTTGACTCGTTCTCCGGGCCGTGACCGGTCCCGGCCGTACGATGCCAGGTCCTGAGCCACCAGGACGATCTCGCGGACGGGCGGCGCATCCAACCCGGCCGGCGTGATCCCTCCGGCCAACAGCAGCTCCACCTCGTCCATCACCTCGTCGACCTGCCGAGAGCGCTGCTTGCCCCGGAAGGAGGGAATGGCACAGAAGCCACAGATGCGATCACATCCCTCGGCCACCTTGACGTAGGCCCACGGGACCTCAGAGGCCGGGCGTGCCAGTTCGAGGAGGTCAAAGCCCTGAGACGGTCGAGGACCCGGTTTGCGGGCCAGTACGACAGGGACTCCCGCCGGGGCACTCGGCCCAGGGTGGGTGGTAACGGGGACGAAATCGATACCGAAGCCGGCCACCAGGTCTACTTCGGGCAGTGCATCGGATATCTCGTCCCCGTAACGCTCCGCCATGCAGCCGGTCACCACGAGTCGAGCGCCAGGGCGACGGAGCTCGGCCAGCTCCAATACGGCGTCTATGGACTCTTGGCGGGCCGACTCAATAAAAGCGCAGGTGTTGACCACGACCAGATCGGCGTCGGCCGCACTGGCGGCCCGCCGATACCCCTGACCTGCCAGACGTCCCTCCAGCTTGTCCGAGTCAACCTGGTTCTTGGGGCACCCCAGAGTCTGCAACCAGTACCGACCCTCGACCACTCGTTCTCCTCACAGCCTGCGGGGACCACCACCATGTTGGCGCACAGTGCGCCGCCGTGACGGACCTTGTGGTTCGGGCACTCCATGTGCCCGAACCCGAGCGGAGAGGGAGGGATTTGAACCCTCGGACCCGGTTACCCAGGTCAATTCATTAGCAGTGAATCCGATTCGGCCGCTCTCGCACCTCTCCAGAGGGGTCAGTCTAGGTCGTCACGGTACGTCCACGAATTCGATCTCCGGCTCGAACACCGCCCGTCGCGCCGCCCGACGCAGTGCCGCCAGCACGGGCCGGCCCAGCACGACGACCAGCACGGCACAGGTAACTGCTCTTCCGACGTCGAACCCAAGCGAGGTCGTCAGGTCGAAGAAGATGAAGCGGTGCAGGTTCGCCCCGGTGCCCAACTCCGGCACGAACGAGTAGGTGGTCGCCGTCCCTGCCACGAAGGGCCAGAACCAGAAGTTCAGAAGCAGTCCATAGACCAGGGCCGAGACGATGCCGTACGCCGCCAGCATGAGGCGCTCGGGTAGGCCCCGCATCGAGGGCAGGCAACCGGCTCCGAATCCCACCCATGCCGCGGCGATCATTTGAAAGGGCAGCCAGGGACCAATGCCTCCCGAAATGAGAGCCGAGGCGAACAACGCCGTGGCGCCCAATACGAACCCAAAGCCTCGCCCGAATACCCGGGCCGCTAAGAGAAGGATGAACCACTCGGGCTCGAATCCGTTGATGCCCGGACTCGATATCCGGAGGGCAGCGAAGGTGGCAGCCAGGATCCCGAGCAAAGCGACGGCCTTGGCATCCAGAGCGCCTTCGGACAACTCGGCCATGACGATGGCCAGCAGGAGCGGAATAAGCGCGACGAAAATCCATGGAGCGTCGCCTGCGTGCGCTGTGTTCTCGCCCGCCCGCTGATGAATCAGGAGAGGCCAGGTGAAGGCGACGATACCGAAGGCCGTCGTGAGCGCCAGAAGAACCGACGAACGGGTTCCCAAACGAAGGGCGGGTGTGGCCGAGCCGGCCCGATGCTTTGAGCTCATGTTGGATCCTCTCGATGAAGGGCGGCGCGCACCTCATCGACCGTGAGCCATTCGTCGGGTGCAAGCACCTTGGCCACCTGCGGGGCGAAAATCGCCGAGTGACACACGACCTCGCGCGCCGGGCCATCGGCAATGATCTGGCCGTCTGCGAGTACGACAATCCGGTCGGCTACACGGGCGGCCAACTCCACGTCGTGGGTGGCCAGTACGACGACATGTCCATCCGCCGCGAGCGCGCGGAGGACCTTGATGAGTCTGTCCTTGCTCGGATAGTCGAGACCGCGGGTCGGCTCGTCAAGGAGCACGCACGATGGTGAAGGCGCCAGAACCAGCGCCAGCGCCAGCGCCAGCCGCTGTCCCTCGGAGAGATCCCGTGGATGGCGGTCCCGTGGCATCCCTGGGAGCACACTTTCCAAGGTCCGCTCGCTCGTTCCCTCCGCAAGGCGGGACGTCTGATCGGCCTGACGACACTCGCCGGCGACGCTCTCCCCGTACAGAAGCAGGCCTGGGTCTTGTGGCACATGACCGACGAGCCGGATGAGATCCGCTGGCCCGAGCCCGGCCGGGTCACGACCAGCGATGAGAACCTTGCCCCGGTTGGCCGGCCGCGCCCCGGACAGCGCGTTCAGCAGGCTGGACTTACCCGATCCATTGCGGCCCATCAGGACGAGGACCTGACCACGCTCGACCGCCAAGTCGATCCCGTCAAGGGCGACGATCGGACCGTAACTCACGCCCAATCCCCGAGCCGCCAACACGGGTTCGGTGACTCTACGGTTGCTCTCCAATCGCGCCGGCGCGAGGGGGCTCGGCCCGAGCCGAAGGCGCAGCGGTCCAGCAAGTCGCCGGGCGTCGCGCACTGTAAGCGGTAGCGGATCCCATCCGACGAGACGCCCCAGCTCCACCAGAGGAGGAGCCACCGGCGACGAGCGCATGATGATTGCGGGTGACGCGTCGCAAAGCGGGGTCCCGTTTCCACGAACCAGCAACATCCGATCGGCGAACGGCACCACCCGCTCGAGCCGGTGTTCGGCGATGACAACCGTCAGGCCCAGGTCGTGGACGAGACGGGCCAGCGTGGCAAGAACCTCCTCGGCCGCTGCTGGATCCAAGGCGGAGGTCGGCTCGTCGAGCACCAGGACCCGGGGTGAGGCGGTCAGCACCGCACCGATGGCCACGCGCTGCTGTTGGCCGCCCGAGAGCGAACGGAGTGAGCGGCCACGCAACTCCGCAAGGCCCAACAGATCGAGGGTGTCCTCAACGCGACGACGCATCGTCTCGGGTGGCACACCAAGGTTCTCCATGGTGTAGGCCAACTCGTCCTCCACCGTCTCGGTAACGAAACTGGTCAGCGGGTTCTGGCCCACGTACCCCACGACATCGGCGAGGTCACGGGGTCGATTGTCTCGGGTCGTTCGGCCGCCGACCGTGACGGTTCCGGCCAGAACGCCGCCGCTGAAATGAGGGATCAATCCGTTGATCGCCCGCAGGAGGGTCGATTTTCCACTTCCCGTCTCGCCGACCACGACGCAGAGCTCGCCTTCGGGAATCTCAATATTGAGGCGCGACAAGGTTGGACCGGAGGAGTCGGAATAGGTAAAGGAGACTTCGTGAAAGCGGATCACAGGGCGACCTTGGAGAACGTGGAACTGGGTTCGACTTCAGCTTCTGGCGCGGTCCGAGAGACCGGCACGGTGCGCTGGGTTGGAACCAGCAACGCGGGCAGTGCACCGATCAACAATGCTGCGCCGACCGCGACGGGTACGGGTGGAGCGGCCAGAGGGAGGAACGAGAGAACGAGTCCAGAGACGTGGCGAGCATGCGCAATCGTCATGACGACGAGGCCGAGGACCCCGGAGCCGGCGACCGCCCACTCCGGCCAGAGCCATGGGTCTGGTCGGTAGCGGGTACGAATCGAGCGCCGTCCGCCCATCGCCATGCCGATTCCGCCCAGAACGGCGGCTATGGCAAGGATCGGTAGACCCAGACCAAAGAGCGACCCCGCATCGATGATGCCGTAGACCCCGACCGCCGCCAGGAGAAGTCCGCCGAAGGTGACGAGTTGCGCCGCACGTCGGGTGCCTCGAGCCATCGACGCTCGCCGACCATATCCACGAGCGTCCATGCTCGTGGCCAACTGCAACGAGCGATCAAGCGCGCTCTCAAGGACCGGAACTGCAACTCCACGAAGCCCGCGCAAACCCTTGGTTGCGATACCTCGCTGTCGGCGGGCCTGACGCACGTCGGTGATCGACTGGACCAGTTCAGGAGTGAAGGACAGCGTCACGGTCACGGCGACGCCCGCTTCGTACAACACGGCCGGAAGGCAACGCAACAGTCGGTAGGGGCTGGCCAAGGAGTTCGCCGCGCCGAAGCACAAGAGGACGGCGGCGATCTGCATGCCGAGTGCCAATGCGGCGAGTACGGACTCCGCAGTGACGGCGCCGCCGATGCTGACCGCAGCCGCCCATGCCGGCAACGGGACGCGCGGCAATGTGAAGAGCACATGGCCCGGGACACCCCGCTGTCCGAAGAGGACTTCAAGCGCCACCCGAATAACGATGACGACGGCGCTGAGTCGTAGGAAGAACGCGAGCGAGCGCGCCCACGGCGCATTGACGCGGCACGCGGACACGACAAAGCAGGCCACCGCTCCGATCAGCGCCAGCAGTAACGGGTTGTTCGTTCGCATGGCGCAGATGGCAAGACTGGCGGCCCACATCCACCAGGCCAACGGGTGGAGAGGCCGACGCACACGTGTCCCCGCACGGCGCATCTTCATTCCGACGCGGGTCTTCGACGCCATCGGAATAGTGCACCTCCGATCAGCGCAGCGATGACGAGTCCGGCGGCGGCGAGCGCGAGCCAACCCGAGGCAGAGCTCCCCCCGTGTTGGCGCGACACCAAGGGCGGGGCGCTGAGTTGGTGACGTAAGTTGCTCGGTGTCGGTGTCGTTCCTGTGGACGTGGTTGACGTGCCAGAACTGTTGCTCGGCGCAACCGTCGTGGGCACGCGGCCCCCGGCCGAGGGCACGGTTGTCGTGCTCGTCTGACCCCCTGACTGACCGGAGGGATTCCCGCCCGTGGTGACTCCGCCCGCTGTTGCGGTCCCCGAGCCAAGGGATGGAGAGGATTGCGTGGGTGAGGTCTCACCGCTGGTGCCCGTGGTGCGACCCGTCGTTGTGGTCGTGCTCGACCCGCCACCCGAGTCCGCTACGGGGGTGATTCCCGGGCAGGCTTGGGCAAAGGCGGCGGCAGGCGTCACCGTGGGGGGTGGCGCCGCAGAGCTGGCCGGCCCCGGATTTTGGTAGCGCCACCCCTCGACGTAGGTGTCCCCGCTGGTGACGGTGTGCGTCGCCGGACCGACGCTCGCGTAGGTCCAGGTGTTGCTCGCCGGGTTCCCTTGCCAGTAGGACCAGAAGTAGAACTTACTGCCAGCGGCCGCCGTGCAGTTCTGAACGCCGTCAGCCGGATACCCGTTGATGACGCAAATAAGGCCCGAGGAATTGGTGCCGATTGAGTCCCCGGCCTCCGCCAGCGCTTGTTCGTCACTCGTTCCCGCCGCGACTGAGACGGTCTGGGTCACGGTGGGCGGCGGGGTTGCCGACGCCGACGGGCTCCCGTAGTCAATGACGATGCCCATGCAGGTCGGACTGCTTGCCCCGGCCAGAAGACCCGACGGCGCCAATGTCACGCCCGTCATACCCAGGATCACTGCGCCGAAAAAGAGGCGTCCTGGGTGTGACGGAACGGTCGACATGCAGTCTTATGAAGAGCTGGCCGAGACCCCGACCACGTTGTGCACGCCCAACGCTGTGGCGGATCCCGAAAAGACTGCGTCACCCTCATTGAATATGCCGCCATCGGAGGCGATCAGCCAGTAGCCGCCACCATCCGGGGTGGCTGCCATACCGACGATGGGACTGTTCAACTGCAACGAACCGGTCGAACCGTAGAACAGCGCATCGCCGTAACTGAAGACGCCCCCGTCAGAAGCCACCAGCCAGTAGCCGCCCCCGTCGGGGGTGGCCGCGATGCCGACGATCGGCTTGTTGAGCTTCAGCGCCCCAGCGGAACCAGAGAAGTGCGCGTCGCCGTAGCTGAAGACGCCCCCGTCAGAAGCCACCAGCCAGTAGCCGCCCCCGTCGGGGGTGGCGGCGATGCCGACGATCGGCTGGTTGAGTTTCAACGCACCGGCGGAACCAGAGAAAAACGCATCGCCGTAGCTGAAGACGCCCCCGTCAGAAGCCACCAGCCAGTAGCCGCCCCCGTCGGGGGTGGCCGCGATGCCGACGATCGGCTTGTTGAGCTTCAACGCCCCGGCGGAACCGTAGAAGCGCGGCGTCGCCGTAGCTGAACACACCGCCGTCAGAGGCCGCCAACCAATAGCCCTGGCCATCGGGGATCGTGGCGCTACCGACGACCGGGCTGTTCAACTTCTGTCCACCGGCGGAACCGTGGAAGGTGGCGTTCCCGAAAGAGAAGACTCCACCGGACGAAGAGACGGCCCAGTAGGAACGTGCCGCGGGCCCGAAGGGGAAACTCAACCCCAACAGCGCCGGCACAGCCTGATAGGTGGCGATGGCAGAGCCCGTCGTGTCCGAACCGCCGGGGTAGAAGAACGCACCGACGTCGGAGCCGGTCACGACCTTAAAGGAGAGAAGCGCCGAGGTAGGGGTCGCTCCACCGTGGGTGAAGGCCGATTGGTTGATGGGCATTCCAAGTGCCAGCAGTGCTTGCATCGACAGAGCGGTCGAATCCGGGTCGCTCGTCTCGGTCGCATCTGCGGCGCTGGCGTAGTAGCCCCAACCCCCATCGCTGTCCTGTGTCGACTCGATGAACTTCACCGCCAGCGCTCCTGCCGCCGTGCTCTGGTTCAGGGCACCCTGTGCGACGAGCCCTTGCACCGCCACGGAGGTGGTGTTGGTGTCGGGACCCCCGAAAAGAGCCGGATCGGTCGTGCAGGGGTTGTCGGCCTGGTCCTCGATCGGCCAGCCGCCGTCAGAGCACTGCTGGCCCAACAGCCAGCTCGTGGCCGAGCCATTGGCCGCCACACCCGCGGCGTGCAGCGCAGCCAACGCCAGTCCCTGGTCATAGGTGCCTCCGAAGTTGGCAGCCTGGGCGTCCGTGCCAAAAAGTCCCGCATTCGGCCCGGTGGTTTGCTCGGTGGCGAGGAGTCGGGCCACCAGGTTGGTGCCGCCAAAGTTGGTGGGATCTTGACCAGAGGCATGCACAGCCAAGATCAGGAGCGCCAGGTTGCCGGGAGCGTCCACCCCGGTGTCCACGATATAACTGTCGGCATTCGCCGCGAGGTAGGAAAGCGCGACCTTCGCTTTCGCCAGGTCCACGTTCGCTGCTTCGAGTGCGAGAACGGAATTCACGGTGGCCGAGAGGTCGGCTGAACCACCCGGTGTGTCGCTCACGTAGCCCTGCGGCGTGAACTGTGCGCCCAGCCACTGGGCCGCGGCCTGGGCCGCAGGCACTTGGATTGCGCCCGGCGGTATGGATGCCCCCGCTCCAGTGCTCAAGAGGACGGTCAAAGGTCCTCCGGCCAGCGCGGTGGCGAGTCCGATACCAAGAGCACCTCGAAGGGTGCGTCGGATGATGTGCATGGTGCCTCTTCCCGGACCTCGGCCCGGGAGCCCGCGCGGAGCGGAGCGTACCGAGCCCCGATCCTTGTGTCTCGACGGTGGGAACTCAGCTGCTTTGGAGGTATTCCGACTCGATGGCATCGCCTCGCGGCGCACCACTCACGGTTGCGGACCAGCGTCGGAGTCTCACCGACTTCCCCTCTGAAGCAGTACTACATCAACCCGTAGGCAGCCCGGGTACGGTAGCACGGCCTCGTCGGACCGGCCCGAAGGGGACCCTGGACTAGCGGTGGCTGAGACGCGGCAATACTTGGAGTTCGTGGCTGACCTACGACTCGTTCGCCTAAGACTTCCTCAGCAGCGGGGACGGGAAATTCCGCGCACCCATTCCTACGAGGGCACCCTGACCGCCTCCCGGTCAGGCGTAGGAGGAACCATCTCGTGCGGCGAGGCGCCGTGACTGACGGGTCGCCGTTGCGCCTGGCGGGAGAATTTCCGCCGTCAACGCGTGAGGAGTGGCGTGCCGGGGTCAACAAGGTGCTCGCCAAGGGAAAGACCGATCTGACCCCAGACGACCTGGCCCAGAGGTTCGAACGTGAGCTGGTAGCGCACCTCTACGAGGGGATCGACATCGCTCCTCTTTACACATCGTCTGATGTCTCCTGGGCCAGCATCGAAGGATTTCCCGGTCTTCCTCCCTATGGTCGGGGCGGCTCGCTTCTGGGAAGCAGCCAGGGCGGCTGGGACATCCGACAAGTGGTGGATCTGACCGCGTCAGATGCAGCGACGGCCGCCGCGCTCGCCGTGGATCAACTGGAGCGCGGCGCCAGCTCGCTTCTGCTGCGTCGAGCCCATGGGGCGCCCGACGTCCACCTCGATGTGAACATGCTCGAGAAGATTCTCGACGGGGTCTATCTCGACCTGATCCCCGTCTGCCTGGACGAATCTCTCGGGCCAGAAGCGCCCTCTGCGCTCCTCAACCTGTGGGATCGCAAGGGACTTGAGCCGACGCAAGCCCAAGGGGTGCTGGGCCTGGATCCCCTGGGTTCCTATGCCTCGGACCCTGGGAGGGTCGACCTCACCGCGTCGTTGGCCGCGGCCAGCGCCACGGCCCAAGAGTGCGTCAAGCGGTATCCCAAAGCCCGAGCCGTGGTGGTCGACGTCACCCGCTATCACGAGGCTGGTTGTTCGGGCACCGAGGAGCTCGGGTGCGCGATCGCGACGGGCATCGCCTACCTCCGACTCTTGGTCGAGGCGGGGCTGGACGTCGAGTCGGCCCTCAGTCAGATCGAATTCCGATTCGCCGCCACCAGCGACCAGTTCCTGACGATCGCCAAGTTGCGGGCCGCTCGACTGTTGTGGTGGCGGGTGGCCCAGGCGTCGGGAGCAAGGGTCGGCGCACAACACCAGCACGTCATGACGTCGCGGGCGATGCTCAGCCGCTATGACCCCTGGGTCAACCTCCTCCGCGGCACGATCGCTTGTTTTGCGGCCGGCGTGGCTGGCGCCGATGCGGTGACGGTCGAGCCATACGACCTTGTGGTGGATCCGCTTCACCTCAGCGATCTGGGTCGGCGCATGGCGAGAAATACCCAACTCGTCCTGATCGAGGAGTCCCACGCCGCCAAGGTCATCGATCCCGCTGGTGGTTCGTGGTACGTGGAGTCGTTGACTCGGTCCGTGGCCGAAGAGGCCTGGAGCTGGATGCAGACGATCGAGCAAGCAGGAGGCATACGGGCCGCACTGGATTCGGGACTGGTCTCCGAGCGGATCAACCTGACCTGGGAGAAGCGTCTGGCCAATATCGGACGGCGCGTCGACACCATCACCGGCGTCAGCGACTTCCCCAACGCCGACGAGGAGATTCCGCCACCGCTCCTCGGGGAGGAACAGCCGCCCGGCGGACTGCCCCGACGGCGCTACGCCGCGCCCTTCGAAAACATTCGCCAACGGATCGACGCGTATGCCACAGAGCACGCCACTCGCCCCGCTGTTCTTTTGGTCAATGTCGGTTCGCCTTCGGACTACACCGCACGCACGACCTATGCCAAGAGCTTCTTCGAGGCGGCCGGACTCGCTACCATCGCCGTCGAAGTGGGAGCCGACATCGGCTCGCAGGTGGCGACATTCGTCACCGACGGGGTGCGCTTGGCCTGCCTCTGTTCGTCCGACGCCGTCTACGCTGAAACCGGAGCGGAGGTCGCCGCGCAACTGGCACAAGCCGGTTTCGGGCGCCTCTACGCGGCCGGCCGCCGATCCGACGTTCTCGTCGAGGCCGGTGTCGACGAGTTCGTCGGCGTCGGTTGCAACGTCCTGGACGCGCTCGAAGGCGCACTCTCGATCCTCGGGGTGAACTAGTGGCAAGCTCCGACATTCCCGACTTCACGACTCTGTCCTTGGACGTCGAACCCGCCGGCCCAGCGGGTGAAGAGACGTGGCGCCAGGCGGTCGCCGCGGCCGAGGAGGTTGATCCCGGCGCGCTCGGATGGGAGTCACCAGAAGGCATCGCTCTCCCGCCGGTCCTAGGGGGCGCTGCGCTGGACGGACTGGACTTCCTCGACGGCTATCCGGGGGTCGTCCCATTCCTCCGTGGCCCGTATCCGACGATGTACGTCAACCAACCCTGGACGATCCGACAGTATGCCGGATTCTCCACGGCCGAAGAGTCAAACGCCTTCTATCGTCGCAATCTGGCCAGCGGGCAAAAGGGCCTCTCCGTCGCCTTCGACCTGGCCACCCACCGGGGTTATGACAGCGACCATCCTCGCGTGGCCGGCGACGTCGGCATGGCCGGCGTGGCGATCGACTCCATCCTCGACATGCGTCAACTCTTCGATGGCATCCCGCTGGATCAGATGTCGGTCTCGATGACGATGAACGGCGCTGTCCTCCCCGTTCTGGCGCTTTATATCCTGGCCGCAGAAGAGCAGGGTGTGTCCCCGGCCAAGCTCGCCGGCACCATTCAGAACGACGTACTCAAAGAGTTCATGGTGCGGAACACCTACATCTATCCGCCCGTTCCTTCCATGCGGATCATTTCGGACATCTTCGCCTACACGTCGACGGAGATGCCCAAGTTCAACTCCATCTCGATCTCGGGCTATCACATGCAAGAAGCTGGCGCCTCGGCTGATCTCGAGTTGGGCTACACCCTGGCCGACGGCGTCGAGTACATCCGCGCCGGCATGGATGCAGGGTTGGCCATCGATGCCTTCGCCCCCCGGCTGTCCTTCTTCTGGGCCATCGGCATGAACTTCTTCACCGAAGTCGCCAAAATGCGGGCGGCCCGCCTCTTGTGGGCGAAACTCGTCAAGCAGTTCTCTCCGCAGAACGAGAAGTCGCTCTCGCTGCGGACCCACTGCCAAACCTCGGGCTGGTCGCTCACCGCGCAGGATGTATTCAATAACGTCATGCGCACCTGCGTCGAAGCCATGGCGGCCACGCAGGGGCACACCCAGTCTCTTCATACCAATGCCCTGGACGAAGCCCTCGGCCTTCCTACCGACTTCAGTGCGCGCATCGCGCGCAATACCCAACTGTTCTTGCAGTACGAATCCGGTACCTGCCGCACCATAGATCCCTGGGGTGGCAGTTACTACGTGGAGCGGCTCACCTACGAGCTGGCCCGCAAGGCGTGGGCCCACATTGAGGAGGTCGAGGCGGCCGGCGGCATGACGGCTGCCATTGAGGCTGGCCTTCCCAAGCTGCGGATCGAGGAGGTCGCCGCCCGGACCCAGGCTCGCATCGACTCCGGACGCCAGGTCGTGGTCGGGGTCAATCGGTACCGCCTCGACGCCGAAGAGAAAATCGATGTTCTCAAGGTCAACAACTCGAGCGTACGGGCACAGCAGATCGTCAAGCTGCAGCGACTGCGAGCCGAACGAGACGAGGCCGCATGCCAGGACGCGCTGGCCAAGTTGACCGCGTCGGCCCGGGCCGCCGCTGAAGGCACCCGCGACAATGGTCTGGGGAGCAATCTGCTGAAGTTGGCGGTCGACGCCGCCCGACAGCGGGCGTCAGTGGGTGAGATCAGCGATGCCCTCGAAAAGGTCTATGGGCGCCATACCGCTTCGATCCGTACGATCTCGGGTGTGTACCGCGCCGAAGTCGGTGAGTCTCCCGCGGCCCACGCCGCCCGCCAGGCGGTGGACGCGTTTGCCGAACGCCACGGGCGGCGACCCCGCATACTGGTGGCCAAAATGGGCCAGGACGGGCATGACCGGGGGCAGAAGGTCATCGCCACCGCCTTTGCCGATCTTGGTTTCGACGTGGATGTCGGTCCCCTGTTCCAGACCCCGGGAGAAGTGGCACGCCAGGCCGTGGAAGCCGACGTGCACGTGGTCGGTGTGAACTCGCTGGCGGCCGGGCACCTGACTCTGGTGCCCGAGCTCCGCAACGAGTTAGCCGCCTTGCATCGCGAGGACATCATGATCGTGGTCGGCGGCGTCATCCCACCGCAAGACTTCGAAGAGCTGATAGCCGCGGGCGCCGCTGCCATCTTCCCTCCGGGAACCGTCATTGCCGACGCCGCCGTCGACCTGGTCGAGAAAATCGACGCGCAG
This sequence comes from uncultured Acidimicrobiaceae bacterium, assembly GCA_963737745.1. Classification (GTDB taxonomy): domain Bacteria; phylum Actinomycetota; class Acidimicrobiia; order Acidimicrobiales; family RAAP-2; genus Bog-473. The sequence continues at coordinate 695,190 of CAVTTR010000007.1, forward strand.
CTCGCACATGGTGAGGTGCCTTGACCGCAACTGTTCGGTCTGCGATCGACGTGGAAGAGTACGCCGCGGCGGTTCTGGCCGGCGATCGATCCCACGTGGCCAAGTCGATCACCCTGGTCGAGTCCACGCGCGAGGACCACGCCGAGCTGGCACAGGAGCTTCTGGTCCGACTGCTCCCTTCTACCGGTGGCTCGCAACGCGTCGGATTGACCGGCGTGCCGGGGGCCGGAAAGTCCACACTGATCGACAAGTTGGGCACCTATTTGACACAACGCGAGCACCGGGTCGCCGTGCTGGCGATCGATCCGTCCTCATCCCGACGAGGGGGGAGCATTCTCGGGGACAAGACCCGCATGCACGCGCTGGCCGCCGACCCGGACGCATTCATCAGACCATCCCCGGCCGCGGGATCGTTGGGCGGGGTCACCAGGTCGACTCGGGAAGCACTTCTCATCGTCGAGGCAGCCGGTTACGACGTCGTAATCGTCGAAACCGTCGGCGTTGGCCAATCGGAGGCGGCTGTGGCCAGCATGGTGGACTGCTTCGTCATGTTGATGGTGCCCGGCACGGGTGATTCGTTACAGGGGATCAAGCGTGGCGTGCTGGAGTTGGCCGAGATCATCATGGTGAACAAGGCCGATGGCGACCAGGCCAGGGAGGCTGAGCACGTCGCCCGCGAGTTGGCGGACGCGCTTCATATGTTCGGCGCGCTCAGCCCGTCCTGGGAACCACCGGTGCTTACCTGTAGCGCCAAAGAGGGAACCGGCATCGGACGCCTCTGGGAAGAAGTGCAACATCATCGCGAGGCCCTCACGGCGTCCGGTGAGTTCCAGGAGAAGCGGGATCGCCAGCTCACGCAGTGGATGTGGGCCATGGTGGAGGACCGACTCCTGGGTCGGCTGCGCGCCGATACGGGGGTCCGCACGCTTGCTGCTGACATCGAGCGTCAGCTGCGCGATCGAACGATGACACCGACGCAAGGGGCACGCCGCATTCTCGAGGAACTCGACCGCGGTACCGCCGCCTGCTGAGCTGCACTACGCACCGACCGCGCGCCATAGGAGGCGGGGTGAAGAAGGGCCGGGCGTGCCTCAGCCGATCCAAAAAGGTGTCGCAAGCCCCTTGGCGGCGGGGTTTGGAGCAATCGGCCGAGGCACACACTCCGGCTATTCGCGATCAGGCGGAAGATCGCTATTTCGACCTATTTCCCGGCGCCGCCATTTTCAAACACGAAAAAAGGAAATATTTGTCGCTGCGTCAGACCAGCGATTCGAGCTGGTCATCGCCTGTCAACGATGACAGGAGTTCGCGGTCGCGCTCGTAGGTCAACAGGAGGTCGGCGGTCGCAATATCGAGCCATCGGACCTGGTCAACCTCCTCATTGGGCGCAAACGAGCCAGCCTCGACGGCCATCACCCAGTAGGCCACGACCTTGGGTCGACCTTTGCGATCGATGTATTCGGTATGCCCGATGAATCGCAGTAAGCGGCAGGCGAACCCGGTCTCTTCGAGGACCTCTCGCTGGGCGGCCTCTTCGAACGTTTCGCCCTCTTCGAGCTTCCCTTTTGGATACGACCAATCCTGATGGACCGGTCGGTGCACCAAGGCGATCTGGAGTTCTCCGGCCTGTCGGCGAACGAGCAGACCGCCCGCGGCTCGGACGACATCGGTTGAGTTGTCGAATTCCATAGTTGTCGCTCTGCTACCCACTGTAGGCACCCACGCCATACCCGATGGCCCGTCGTGCATTCCCGCTTTTTGGAGGTACCGGCAGTACCCTGGCCTGATGCATCAAAAGAAGGACGTTGTCGGAGTCCAATGGCAGTTCGATGCGCTGGATTTACGCCCGGTCGAGCGCTGGTTGGACGCCGTGGCAACACTCTCCATGGGCCCCGACGATGAGAGGAAGTTGGGGGCGACAGCTCAACCGGCTCAGCGCCTGATCGACTCGTATCTCGACACTGCTGATTGGCGGATGGCTCGAGCCGGCTTCGTCGTCCGCACTCGGCGGCGCGGGCGGCACGATGAAATCACTCTCAAGACCGTCCGCAGGACCGGTGCAGCTCACCTGCGCAGACTCGAGGTCACCGAAACGCTCGCCGAAGCCGGGATCGCCTCGCTCGGCGAAGAAGGCCCGGTGGGTCGCCGCATCCACGCCGTCGCCGGACGTCGGGCACTCCGCCCGGTTCTGCACATACGCACGCGCCGGAACCCCTATACGGTGCGTATCGACGACGTGGAGGCGGGCAAGATCTCGCTCGAGGACACCGAGATCGTCGTTGGCCATGGGGAGCGCCCCATGCAGATCCGCCGGGTCGAAGTCGAGGTGCTACCCGAGTGGGCCGACCTGCTGGCCCCACTCGTACAACAGCTCCGGGCCACGTGCGGCCTACGGCCCGCCACTCTCTCCAAGTTCGAGGCGGGGCTTTTGGCGCGCGGGATCGTCATCCCGGGTCCGCCCGACCTGGGCTCCACCGACATCGAACCCGAAGCCACCCTGGGTCAATTGGCGTATGCCGTCCTGCGGCGCCAGCTCGGCGTTCTGTGCCAAAAGGAGCCCGGCACGAGACTGGGAGAGGACATCGAAGAGTTGCATGAGATGCGGGTGGCGACCCGCCGCCTGCGCGCTGCCTTGGATCTCTTTGCCGATGTCCTTCCCATTCGAGCCCAGACCTTCCGGGTCGAGTTGGGTTGGCTGGCCAACGTGCTGGGCGCGGTGCGTGACCTCGATGTCCAACTGGAGTCCCAGGCGGCCATGGTCGGGGCGGACCAGCAAGCGCTCTGGGCCGACCTGACATCGCTGTTGGAGGCAGAGCGTGAGACGGCCCAGACCGAGCTGCTGACCGCGCTCGATTCCGCCCGGTGGGACCGTCTCAGAAATGGCATGACGTCCATGGTGCAACAAGGCCCCCACCGCAGATCGACGGCCACGCGCTTACCGGCGCTGGCAGTCGTGCCCGACCTCATCGGATCACGGCACGGTGCGGTGGTGAAGGCGGCGCGACGGGCCAAGCGCTCGGGCGAGGCAACCGATTTCCACCGTCTCCGCATTCGATGCAAGCGCCTTCGCTACTCGCTCGAATTCAGCGCCGAACTCTATGATGGACGTACAAAGCCGTACACGCGGCAGCTGGCGAAACTCCAGGATCAACTGGGCCTCCTCCAAGACGCCGAGGTCGCCGCCAACCGCCTGACCGAGCTGGCCATCACCGCACCTCTCCCGGCGTCCACCGTCTTCGTCATGGGGGGCGTGGCGGAGCAACATCGGCGAGAACTCGTGCGCATCCTCGAACGATTGCCCGGTGAGGTCTCGCGTCTGCGGGGTACCGAGTGGGCCGAGGCAACCGTGATGATGGAGCGAGGGCGCGACCAGGCACTCGCCCTCATGCCCCTGGCGCGGCGCGCGCTGCGCATCGTGCCTCCTTCGGTTGCTCCCGCCTGTTCGCCCGTCGAAGGTGGACCGCCTCTGATCGGCCCCTTCGTGCTGCCCGAGACGGTCCGGACGATGAGTGGCGTCGGAGAAAACCCCGCCTGAGCGTCCCGTACGCTTCACGCCCATGCCAGCAACGGTCGTCGGGGCGACATCCTTGACGGCGTCGCACATCATCTATCTTCTGCTGGGCGGAGTCGGGGCCGGCATCTTCAATGGTGTCGCAGGCGGGGGGAGCCTCATCTCGTTCCCCCTCCTGCTGGCCTTGGGCTATCCCGCGCTCACGGCCAACATCACCAATACCGTAGGGATCTGGCCCGGCTACGCGGGAAGTGCGGCGGGATTCCGCCAAGAAATTGGCGGGCAGAACGAGCGTCTCATTCGTTTAAGTCCCGTGGCCGTGCTCGGCGGCGTCGTGGGCGCCATTCTGCTGCTCACCACCTCGTCAGCCGACTTCAAGGCCGTGGCGCCTTGGCTCGTGCTCGGTGCATCCGTCCTCTTTGCGGCGCAGCCGCTGTTACGGCGCGCCCTGAGCGGGCCGTCGCACGGCCCGCCGCGCACCCGACCCGTGCTCCTGATTGGTGGCACCTTCGCCTCGGCCGTCTATGGCGGCTACTTCGGAGCCGGGTTGGGCGTCATGCTCCTGGCCATTCTGGGTTTGGCCCTGCCCGACTCCATCACCCGCACGAGCGGGCTCCGCACGGCACTGTCGATACTGGTCAACGGCGTGGCGGCGGCCGTGTTCCTCATCCACGGCGGGTTGGCGTGGCGGGCCGTCGGCCTCCTGGCCATCGGAAGCCTGGTCGGTGGATGGGTCGGCGCCCGGGTGGCTCTGGCCATCCCTGCCATGGCCTTGCGGATCATCGTGGTCGTCGTTGGGCTGGCCACCGTGGTGAAGCTCCTGGTCTGACGTGGCGGTGTGGCGGTTCTCGCGCCGGCTAGTCCACCGCGAGGGGATAACGGCCGACGACGGCCGCCTCGAGCTGGCGTTGGTGCTCTCGGCGCAACTGCAGGGCTCGGTCGTGGTCGATCGGCATCAGCGAAACGGTGGCACCGGGTGCGCATTGCCCCAGCAGGCCGTGATCGACCGCCGCCACAACCGCCAGCACCGGGTACCCGCCCAAGGTGGCATGGTCGCTCAAGAGAATCACCGGCTCGCCGTCGGGTGGAACCTGCACGGCACCGGTCACCATGCCCTGAGAATCGAGTTCGCGCGCCGGTCCGGGTGCCACTCGCAGCGCGAGCGTTGTCGGATCACGACGAAGCCGCAGACCAACCCGATTGCTCTCAGGCTCAACGGTGAAACGAGTGGCGGCCATCGAAGCCAAGGCGTCCGCGGCAAAGCATTCGGGGTGCGGTCCGGGCACGACACGCAAGGAGATCGGCTCCGCTCCGGTGAGCACCGGTCTGGCGCTTTCTGCGAGATGGTCGCCTAGTGGAGGACGCATCGGCGCGGCCCACAACCGTTCGCCGACCTCGATTGGCCCCGGACCGAGCTTCGTGAGCTGATCGCTCGCACAGCTTCCGAACATTTCGGGTCCCACCAATCCCCCCGCCACGGCGAGGTACGAACGAAAACCACCCCGTACCGCACCGACCGCCAACCGCTGTCCCACCTTGACCGGCACCACTTGGCCTGCGGCAACCTCTTGTCGGTCCAATGTGATGTCAGGCGCCGCGCCCACGACGGCGACATAGGTGGAAGTGAGGCAACGAAGGGTCGGCCCGCGCGCGGTGATCTCCAGCGCGTCGGCATCGACCGCATTCCCCACCAGCTCGTTGGCCAAGCGAAACGAGTAAGGATCCGCCGGGCGCGCGGCGGGAACACCGAGGGCTGCCACACCTCGACGTCCCGCATCTTGTCGTACGGTTCGTATCCCAGGCTCTTCGACGGCGAAGACGGCGCGTGACGAGGGCTGCTTCTCAGTCACATCGGGCTCAGTCACATCGGGCTCACCCACATCGGGCCAGGCCATCGTGACAGCGGTGGCGGGATCATCGGGCACAGCGACCGTTCCGGAGGAGCGGGAAAACCGCACGCGATCGCCTGCGGCCAGCCGCGAGAACGGAGGTGCCCACGGCGTGAAGAGTGCGACGTCGGTCCGGCCGATGAGCTGCCATCCTCCGGGCGAGGCGACGGGATAGACAGCGGCAAAGCCGTTGGCGAGGGCGATCGATCCGGCGGGGACCATCGGACGGGGGCGTGCACGACGAGGGACGTGGCGGAGCTCTTCGGGCAGCCCGCCAAGGTAGGCGAAACCCGGCGCAAACCCCACGATCGCCACGGTGAACTCGGCAGCCGTGATCGCCTCGATCACAGCCCCGACCGTGAGGCCGGCAGTCTCGGCCACCTCAGCCAAATCCGGACCGTCGAAGACGCCGGATATCACGAGCGGAGCCGCGCCGTTCGCACCCAGCCGCTCTTCACCGGGTTCTCCGAGCACCTGCTCCACCACCGCCGGCAGCGACGAGAGTGCGGCCTCGAGCCCTTCGCTGTCCGGCTCGAATTCCAACAGCACGGTGGCCAATCCTCCCACTGCTTCGACGAGACCGCGGAGCCCGGTCGCCCTCAGGGTCTGCACCAAGAGGCGGGCCGAGGTGGGGTCCCGCACGCCCACCAGCAACGCGTCGTCGCCCAGGCGGCGGACCTCACCTACCGGTACGGAGCGTGGCGTGGCGCCCTCTGACACGTCGAGGGCTGACGCTATGACGGCGCGTGCACAGCCACGCCGGCTGCGGTCAGGGCACCAACGACAGCGAGCGCCATCACGGCGGCGTCGGGGGAGTCGCCGTGGATACACAGCGTGTCCACCGGCAACGACAGCGTCGTGCCGTCGAAGGCCTTCACCGAGCCCTCGACAACCAAGTCGCGCGCTTGGCGCGCCGCCTGCCAAGGGTCGCTGTACACCGAGCCGGGTTCCTGGCGCGACTGGAGGTCGCCGGTCGAGGTGTAGGCACGGTCGGCGAACCCTTCTCGAAGGACCCGCAGACCGGCCGCCCGCGCCCGCGCCACGGCCGGCGCACACGCCGGCAGGACCAGCCAGGTCTCCGGTCCACAGAGCTCGAGCGTCACGGCGACAAGAGCGTCGCAGGTCGATGGGTCGCGGGCCACCTCGGCATAGAGCGCACCGTGCGGTTTGATCGACTGCACAGTCGTCCCGAGGCCCGCGGCCACCTGCATGAGGGAGCGTATCTGCCCGGCTAAGGCCGACGACAGCTCGTCGGTCGTCATTTCCATCGGACGACGGCCAAATCCCGGCCGGTCGGGGTAGGACGGATGGGCCCCGATACGAACGCCGCCGTCCATTGCAGCCGAGACGGTGGCGCGCATCGACGACTCGTCTCCCGCATGCCCACCACATGCCACGTGCACCGACGTCACCAAAGCGAGGAGAGCGCGTTCGGTCGCAATACCGGCGGCGTCGCCGGCTTCACCCACATCGGCGTTGAGGTCTATGGTGCGGGCCTCATCCGGCACGGAGATCGTCCACCACGATGCCGTCGCGGAACGTCACGCGCTGGTTTCGCCTCGTGGGAACGCGCGCTCCCCCCATGATGGAGCCCGTGACGTTGAGTGGATCAGCTCCGGCGACCACCAGGTGTTCGCCGCTGGGAGCTCGGCGATGGACTTTGAGGAGCTCCGCCGCCGCCTCAGGCAGCGCGTACTGCTCCCCCGAGAGCCCCACCACGAACCGGCCGCCAAGGACAAGCCCGCGCGCTTCGAGGCGGCGGAGGGCCCACACCACTTCGCGCCACGGGACGTGAAAGGACTCACGACTCCACACCTCCCAGGCCACGATGCCCCAACGGGCCAGAAGTTGCGACGCCACTGCCTCAGCCAGCTCTTCATTGGGCGGCGAGGTCACGTCATGCGCCAGATCTGCGTCTTGCCTTGCTTCGTCTGCTGGAAGGAGTGACCACCGGCCCTCGCCGATGCCCGAGCCGACCGGTGCCCGTCGACGGGCCAGTCCCGGCCGCGCCGGGCGGCCCGTATTCGGTCGCCCATTCGGGGTGCGATACGTCCTTGTGCGCCAACGATCACGAGCCGAAAGCAACGACCGCACGGCCGAAAATGCGTCGGCGGTCACGATGCCCCGCGCCACCAGGTCCCACAGCCCTTCGTCGACCTCGGCCGGTAGGCGGCCAGACAGACCGGCGAGCTCGGGGCGAAAACAGGCGCCCCGGGAGCGCAGCGCAGCCAGGACGTCCGCGGCCGCGCCGACCTCCGGCTCGGCGGCCACTGCCCCGACGCGCACAGCCTGCAACATCCAAGGGAGGTCCTCGCGCACGACGAAGGCCAGCGGGGTGGCTGGCGACGGCGTCCCACTGCGGCCCGCCCGCTCCGCTCGAGGTGTCAGGCGACCCCAGACGACCTCACCGGAGAGGCAGAGCTCATCGAGCCAACGGGCGTCGTAATCCTCGACGCGGGCCGGGAGGATGTGGGCTTCCCACTCGGCCGCCGGAGCCTCTATGCCCTGTAGCTGCTCGAGCACGCTCAGCAACCCGCCACGTCCCTGGGTGCGAGTGGACGGAGTGACGTGCTGCCATTCGGTCAAAAAGCGGACGAAATCGGCGATGGGCACGGGGTCCACCAGCCCACGCCGGCGCTGCCGGCTGGCCCCATGCAGCCGCACCAAAAGGTGACGAGCACACCATCGGCCGTCGGGGAGCTCAATGGCCGAACCCTGGGCCTCGAGCCGAGCCAATGCGGTACGGGCCCGAGCGGCCGTCAACGGTGCCCCCATGGGCGCACCGGACGAAAGTGGCAACTCCGACGTCAGCTCGGCCACAGAGACCGGCCCCGACAGTCCGAGATGACCTCGAATGCACGCCGCGGCGGCTTCGTCATCGTCGCCCAGAGATGCGGCCGCTATCGCCTGCTCGGTCGCAACCCAACTCTCCCCAAGCACCATGGCGCGCCCGGCGCTGGCCAGGGTGTCGAACCACGCTGACCACTCCGGCACCGGTCGACAGGCCACGAGTGAGAGCAGTAGGTCATGAAGCTCATCGGCGTTACGCAGTCGCGGTCGCACCTGCTCGAGAACGAGTGAGACCGCCTCGGGATCCAAGGCGTCTAACTCGTCGGTGGGCACGGGAAGGCCGTTGGGGCCGAGTGCGCCCAGGCCACGGCGAAGCGAGAGGGCGCGCGTCCGGCGCTCTTCGAGTGGTGCGCCGTCGAGGAACGTGAAGGGTCGGCCGCTCAAAATCCCGTGCGAGAAGGGTGAAGGCTCGGACGATTCCACGGTGTGCAGGGCGATCGCACCCGATTCGACCTGCGACCACAGGTCGACCAGACCTTCCACGGAGAGCCCTTCGTGCAGGCAGTCGTCGACGGTCTGACGCACGAGCACGTGATCGGGCACGGTCACCGGGCCCGCTGCTGCATTTTCCTGGCACGCCGCCAGTGACGGCCACACGGCGGCCAGCAGATCATCGGCCTCCATACGTTGCAGGTGGATGGGTCGCCGCCTGCCGCCGCGCTGGCGGGGCAGGACCAAAGCGCGATTGAGATTCCAGCGCCAGCGGGCCGCCAGCATCGGGTGTGGCAGCACAGCTTGGGTCAACACATCCGCCGCATCTTTGGCGCGCAGCATCGATGCGACGCTGGCGAGCGGGAAACTGTGCTGGGGACCGAGCGACAGCACTACCGTGTCGTCGTCCGCCGCAGCCTGCAGTTCGAAGTCGAACGACACGCAGAAGCGTTTGCGCAGGGCCAGCCCGAGAGCGCGGTTTACCCGCCCACCGAATGGAGCGTGCAGGATCAGCTGCGTCCCTTCGCTGTCGTCAAAGCAGCGCTCCACCACGATGCGCTGCCGGGTGGGCAAGTAGCCCAAGGCGGCCAGGCCGGCGGCGCAGTAGGCCACGACTTGTTGCGCCACGTCCTCACCGACGCCGGCCCGGTCCATAACCAGCCGTCGCGCCCCCGCTCCGTCCTGGGCGCGCAGCAAGGGCTCGAGCTCGGAGCGCAGATCGCTCACGGCTTGGGAAAGCTCTGTCGTCCGCGCCGGCGCTTCACCCAACCAGAAGGGAATCGTGGGTGGAAGATCGCCGGCGTCATGCACGCGCACCGTGCCCACCTCGACCTTGGCCACGCGCCACGAATGCGTGCCGAGAAGGAAGATGTCGCCCGCCGTCGCCTCCACCGCGAAATCCTCGTGCACCGACCCCACCGTGATGCCCTCGGGATCGAGCACGACGCGGTAGTCGCCGGTCTCGGGAATGGCACCGCCGCTCGTGAGCGCGGCCAAGCGCGCCCCTCGCCGGGCCATCAACCGGCCGTTGACGGCGTCGAGATGCAAATGGGCGCCGCGCCGGCCCCGTCCGGTCTCGATGCCCCAACTCGCCAGTGCCACGACCTCGTCAAAGTCCTGGCGCGCCAGGTCGGCGTAGGGGGCCGCGTGGCGGACCATCTGCCACAGCTCTTCGATCCCCCGCTCTTCGACCGCTGCCACTTCGGCCACCAGTTGCTGCGTCAGCACGTCGAGCGGGGCTATGGGGGGCTCGAGCAGGTCGAGCTTGCCATCCCGCACGGCCGCCAATAGGGCCGTGCATTCAACGAGCTCGTCTCGCGTCATGGGGTAGAGCCGGCCGGCGGGGATGCCGTCGCGCTGGTGGTTGGCCCGACCAACACGCTGCAGGAAGGTCCCGATGGCCCGCGGCGAGCCAATCTGGCACACCAACTCCACCGGACCCACGTCGATACCCAATTCCAGTGACGCGGTAGCGACCAACGCCCGCAGATCCCCCGCTCGAAGGCGCGTCTCGACGATGCGTCGTCGCGCCGCCGAGAGACTGCCGTGGTGCGCCGCCACGAGGAGCGAAGCATCCACGTCGTCGCCGTGGCCCTCCGCGCTGCCCAGGCGCTCAGCCAATTGGTGGGCCACGCGCTCAGCCATCTTTCGCGTGTTGACAAAGATCAGCGTCGTGCGGTGCTCCCGGGTGTGGTCGGCGATGCGGTCCAGGATGTTCGACAACTGCAAGCCACTGGCCACGGCTTCCAGTTCGCTCTCGGGCAACTCGATCGCCACGTTCAGCTGGCGCGCATGGCCACAGTCGACGATCACGGTGGGCGGACGATCTTCGTGCACGCCGGAGAGGAGGCGGGCCACCACATCGAGTGGACGCTGGGTGGCCGAGAGCCCGATGCGCTGCAAATGACCGCCGCTCGCCGCCACGAGTCCGTCCAGACGCTCGAGGCTCAACGAAAGATGGCTGCCGCGCTTGTCGCGCGCCAAGGTGTGCACCTCGTCGACGATGACCGTGTGCACGCCGCCCAACAGTGCACGCGAGGAAGGAGCCGTGAGGAGCAGATACAGCGACTCGGGAGTGGTGACCAGAATGTCCGGCGCGTTCTTGCGCATGGCGGCGCGTTCGGCGGCCGGAGTGTCACCGGTCCGCACGGCCACGCGGAGCTCCGGGTCGACGTACCCCATCCGTGCCGCCTCTTCCTTGATTTCGGCCAGCGGGATGTGGAGGTTCTCGTGCACGTCGACGGCGAGGGCGCGCAACGGTGAGACATAGAGGACCTCGGGGAGCCCGTGTTGACGAGTACCGGCCTCGGCCGCTTTGTATGCGGCGTCGATGGCGACGAGGAATCCCGTCAACGTCTTTCCGGTTCCGGTGGGTGACGCCACCAAGACGTCCTTCCCCTCGGCGATGTGGGGCCACGCCTCACTCTGGGGCGCGGTCGGACCTTCTGGGAAACGCCGGGCGAACCACGCTGCCACGGCCGGGTGAAACGCGCCGAGGAGCTCAGAGGGCGCTGCCGTCTCGGTCACGGGTGCGGTCATCCCTCTATTTCACCAGGATGCTGTGACACCGTGTGCAGCCAACTCGCCGCCCCGACTGCTTCAGAGGTGGCTCAGGCTTCGGCGGTGGCTCAGGACGGCCGGCGCCCCCAGGCGGCAATCATCGGTGGCTGTGTGAGATCGAGCGTGCCGGCGGCGACATTGGCCAGGTGGAGCTCAATTTCCTCCGATGTGGCGACGCCGTGTTCGATGAGCTGGCCCGCGATGAGGTGCATGGTTGCCGTCTCCAGGCGGGCACAGGCCGGATGTGCCACCGGGAATGAGGCGTCGGCCCGGACCTCGGAGAGACCTGCCTCCCGGAGCAGCCGTGGCAATGTGCGCCCGTAGGCCAGATCCGCCCCCCGGCTGGCCATGAGCGCCCGGAACCCGCTGCGCAGGCGATTGGCCAGCTCCTGCTCGGGCCCCCGCGCCTCCAGCGCACTCAGCGGCTGCAGCGCCGGGTCGGCATCCTCAACAAACAGCCATCCCCCAGGCCGGAGCGTTCCAACCATGGCTTCCAACGCTTTGGCCCGCTCCGGTACGTGGACCAGCACGAGACGGGCGTGCACCAAGTCGAATTGGGCGATTGGGGGAGGGTCGAGAGCAACATCGTGCACGCGCACTTCGACCTGCGGACTCAGCGCGTGTCGCGGCCGCTCCGGCCCACGTCACGTCGATGTCGGTAGCCAAGACGCGCCCGTTGACCCCCACGCGCGCAGCCAGCCATTGCACCACTGAGGTGCCACCCGCCCCCACCTCCCAGCAGCGCCAACCCGGGGCGATGCCCAGCTTCTCCAAATGGGCAAATGTCGAAGGATCGAACAGCTCGACGAAAGCGGCGAAACGCTCGGCGGCGGCAGTGGCCGCGTTGGCGAGGAGGTAGCCGCTCTCCTTCACGGAAGGGCGGTCGAGGTCGGGCTTGGGGCGGAGGTCGGGGTTGGGACCGAGGTCGTGTCAAGAGGCGCGGTTGGTGACGGCAGAAGGGTGGGAGGCAGGTGGGAGGCGGTCGGCGTGACCAGGTCGGTGTCGGTCCGTGGCGCTCCGTTCGTCGGGTGGTCATGGGTGGGGCGCTCTGGAGCGGGTCGGTGTGGGGTGAGGTCCTGGGAGGTACCGGCGTAGCGGTCCAGGACATCGGCCACCTCCGCCCGGCCTTCCTCAATCAGGTCAGACGTCGCCGAGAAGTCCCTATATTGCGCCGAGGGCTCGCCGCCGCCGCTGAAGACCACGACCTCTACGCCGGGAGGAAGCATGGCGAGCTCTCGTACGAAGCGGGCATGGATCGCCACGAAGAACGCGGTCAGGGCCGCCTCCGCCGGACGTTTCGGCAACCGAGGGTGGTAGTGGAGAGGACCACAGAGAAGGACGTAGATCCTGGTACATCCCGCCGCAATGGCCCGGCTGATCGGCACGTTGTTGACAACTCCGCCGTCGACGAGGACGTCGCCGTCGATGATGACCGGAGGGAAGATCGAAGGGATGGCCGACGACGCCAAAATGGCCTCGACCGCAGGGCCGTGGGCTATCCATCGCTCACGACCGTCGGTGAGCGAGGTGGTCACGACCTCGAAGGGGATCATGGTGTCCTGCAGGTTGTCGTAGTCGACGCCCGCCTCAATAATGGCGCGCAGTCCCGAGTTGGAATGCACGGCGGCGCGTTTTTGGAGAAAAGCCCAGGGACCGTCGAGGGCCGAGCGGGGAAAGATGTCGGCCCCCTTCACGCCCCTCCAGATCGTCGCCATCCGCTCGATTCCCTCAGGGGTCGGGCTGCCGGCATAGGCCGCGCCGTTGATTGCGCCCACTGATGCCCCGAACACCCGGTCGGCCCGGATCCCCCGTTCGACCAGCTCGGCCAGCATGCCGACCTGTACCGCACCCCTGCTTCCCCCACCGGCCAGAACGAAAGCTGTCTTGGGCGCCGGTGGCAGCGCGCCGTCGCGCCGACCGGGCCGGGCTGCATGGAGCCACCGGCTGAGGCGGCTGCGCCACGTGCTCGAGTCTGGCGGCGAGATTGCGGTCTCGGTCACGGAAGTGGCGGAGGGGGCACGTCGGCCTCCGACGCGGCGGATCTATCCAGCTGGCGTTGCCTCCACGCCGCACGGCCCTTCCGATCGCTGCGGATGGCCCACGTGAGGACAATGACGATCAGTACGACCAGAGCCACGAGGAATATTCCGAAAATGACGGCAAACGCCACGTTCGAAGCCAACAGAGTGACGGACGATGCGAGGAGCGTGAAGGCGGGACCCATGGCATCAGCCAGGGTAGAGGAGACACGGTCCATGTGGGGAACGGGGCGCCACTACTCACCCGTGAGACGGTGGCGTGTTACACCCCTGCGTCACACTCCCCAGATGGTTCTCGTAACGCCCCAGCACGCAGCCCTGAGCAGTTCTTCGCCGCTTACGCTCCCCGATCCCCCCCCTGATCGCCGGAGGAGTCCGCAAGGCAGCAGTGAGGTGGCGTCGGCTAACAACGGCGGGGCGGCGCGCGATGAGGTCCTGGCGCTCCTCAGGGATGGTTCGGAACGCCGACCTCATTTCCACCCTGGACTCGGCGGCGGCTTGCGGGCCTGGTTGGAGGACGGGGCCAGCGAACTCGTCGCGGCCCGTGGCGAGGATGCGCCACCACTCTTCCTCGGGCCACGGCTGCTGTGGGACAGGGCGACTTCGTGGAACAGTCCCGCGAGCCCTGCGACGGCACAGGCCGGACCGGCGGTGGGCGACAAGGCCACCTGTACCTCGGCGATCAACGTGACCGACCCCTATCCGATGCACGTCATCGAGTCTTGCCTCGTGGGTGCCCTCTTCCGCCAAATTGTGACGACGGGACGGGCGTCGAGAGACCCGATGGTCGACGCCCTCGACGCGCTGCGCGTCGAGCCAGCCTCCCTTGGGATGGTGCGACATATCGACGCCTTGGATCAGGAGCGGCAGGCTGTCCTCGCCGCATCCCTGTCGACGCACACGGCGCACCTGATCAACCTTACGCCACGTTTCGCCCCCGGTTGGCTACCCCGCACCGATGACAGGGTGGCAATTCCCTTGGCGGGAGGTCGCGTCGTCCTGTGCGGCGTGTTCGATCTGCTGGTAGGAGCTCCGGTCCCTGGGACGGCCACATTGTGCGCCGTTGGACTCACGACGGGGGGTCGGTGGGCTCAGGCGCGGATGGCGTTGCACTATCTCGCCCTGCTCGAGACATTACGCAGTGGGAGTCCACCTTTTCGGATCGCCCTGCTTCACTCAGCGGTGGGGCGCTACGGGGTCGAGGACGTGCTCGAGGAGCATCTCCGATCCGTCGTGTCCCATGTCGTCGCTCGCCTATCCACTCTTGGACGCTTCGGAAATGTCGCAACTGCGGGAACTGGAGGATCGATCGATGGCTGAACCTTGGCCCGCCGTCTCACTGACGGCGATGCTGTTAGCCCCACCCTGCCCTGCCGTCATCGAGGAACGTTCCGCCGTCATGGATATGGCCAAACGCATCCCACGCGCCCTCGCTGACCTAGCTGTGCCGCGGTTGGGGAGAAGTACGTTGCGCGTCACGGATCACCATGTGCGCATTGCTCTGGCCGCCGAAATCCCGTCGATCACCGACACTCCCTTCGCCTGGTCGCCGCGTACAGCACGACGGACCCTGGGACTGGCAGCCGTACGGAGCATGGTGGCGGGAGAAGCCAGGTCACCCATCGATGGGGTGAGGCGTGCCATCGCCGATGCCATCCGTTCAGTCAGAGAGGGTGAGCGCTCAGCCGCTTCGGTGGACCGCTGGCTCGCCGGGTTGGCACCGGCTGGTCTTGCCGTGGCCGAGGCGGACGCTGTGACATGGGCCACCCGCCTCTGGTGCGCCCTTGATTGGAACGCCTTCGACGAGCTTCCGTCCATAGGCCGGGACCACTGGTGGAACAGCCCTCACTCCTCCCTCCTCGCCATTCGCAGGTCGCGCCGAGGTGCGCGCCGTCACCCGCGATCACCATGGCAACGCCTATTCGACCCACCTCGTCGTGCTGGGTGGCCGACGACGTGCCAGCGTCAGATCCGAGTTGAGCGTGGTGGCGCTGGCGGAAGTACTCCAAGCCCAACCTTCTCTTCCGCCCGCACGCGTCATGGGCTGGTGGCCGGACTCGGGTCACCAGATCAAGGTCGACATTGATACGGCGGTCGTCGCAGAGGGGGCGGCCGCCGTGACCCGCACCCTGACTCGCGGCGAGACCGGCCGGGAGGCCGATCCGATCCCTTTTAAGGGGGTCGCCAGGGCTGCGGCATGAGACCCCCCGGACCTCGCCTATCGTTGTAGCCCCCATGAAGAACCGAGAAGACATCCGCAATGTGGCCATCGTGGCCCACGTCGACCACGGTAAGACGACTCTGGTCGACGCCATGTTGCGCCAGACCGGCGCATTCGGCGCCCATCAGGAAGTGACCGACCGCGTCATGGACTCTGGCGACCTCGAACGTGAGAAGGGCATCACCATCCTGGCCAAGAACACCGCCGTTCGCTGGGGTGGCGTGAAGATGAACATCGTTGACACTCCGGGCCACGCCGATTTCGGGGGCGAGGTGGAGCGGGGTCTGACCATGGTCGACGGCGTTCTCCTCCTGGTCGACGCCTCCGAGGGCCCGCTTCCGCAGACTCGCTTTGTCCTTCGCAAGGCCCTCGAAGCTCGCCTTCCGGTGGTGCTGGTGATCAACAAGGTCGATCGCCCCGACGCCCGGATCGAAGAAGTCGTCGACCAAGTCGAGGAATTGTTCTTGGACCTGGACGCCGACGAGCACCAGATCTCCTTCCCCATCCTCTATTCCAACGCCCGAGCGGGTTGGGTCAGCACCGAGCGAGGGGTGGAGGGCACCGACGTGGCGCCGCTCTTCCAAGCGATCATCGACCATGTCCCGCCGCCGCAATTCGACGAGAACGCGCCCACCCAGGCGCTCGTTTGCAACCTGAGTGCCTCCCCGTATGTGGGGCGATTGGCGATCTGCCGCGTCTACAACGGCGAGCTCACCAAGGGCGGAAACGTTGCGTGGTGCAGATTGGACGGAACCATCGAGAAGGCGAAGATCACCGAGATGTACGTGACCGAGTCTCTCGAGCAGGTCCCGGCCGACTCGGCCGGACCGGGCGAAATCGTTTCCATCGCCGGCCTGGCCGAGGTCACCATCGGCGAGACTCTGGCCGACGTCGACAACCCGATCGCGCTGCCGGCCATTACGGTCGACGAGCCGAGCTTGGCCATGACCATCGGCATCAACACCTCACCCCTCTCGGGCGGTGATGGGACCAAACTCACGGCGCGGCTCTTGAAGAATCGGCTCGACTCCGAGCTCGTTGGCAATGTGGCGATCCGTGTAGCCCCCACAGATCGTCCGGATCTATGGGAAGTGCTCGGCCGGGGCGAGCTGCAGCTGGCCGTCCTCGTCGAGACCATGCGGCGCGAGGGCTTCGAGCTGACCGTGGGCAAGCCACAGGTGGTTACCCGTGAGGAGGACGGCAAGGTCCTCGAGCCGGTCGAGCGTGTATCCATCGACGTGCCTGACGACTATTTAGGCGTTGTCACCCAGTTGCTGGCCCTACGAAAAGGAACGATGACCGAAATGGTCAACCACGGGACCGGATGGGTTCGTCTCGACTACCGCGTGCCGGCCCGAGGCCTCATTGGCTTTCGCACCGAGTTCTTGACCGAGACCAGAGGTACGGGCGTCTTGCACCACATCTTTGACGGCTGGGCGCCCTGGCACGGTGAGCTCAAGACGCGGCGCAACGGCTCCATGGTGGCGGACCGTCGAGGCCTGACGACCACGTTCGCCCTGATGAATCTGCAGGAACGGGGCACTCTCATCGTCGGTCCCGGTGAAGAGGTCTATGAGGGGATGGTCATCGGCGAGAACGCCCGACAAGAAGAGATGGACGTGAACCCGACCAAGGAGAAGAAGCTCAACAACATCCGCTCGTCGACGGCGGAGGAGTTCGAGCGGCTCACCCCGGTCACTATTTTCTCTCTCGAGCACGCCCTGGAGTTCATTTCCGACGACGAATGCGTCGAAGTGACGCCCAAAGTGGTTCGGTTACGCAAGGTGGTGCTTCCTCAGGCCGAGCGTGGACGGGCGAGAGGACGCCTACGCGACCAGAACGCCTCCTCGCATTAGTCGAGTCGCAGTCGCAGTCGCAGTACGGTAAGGCTCATTGGACCACGCTTTCACTTAGCATTGCGCCGGATGGAGGGATGGCAGAGCGGACAAATGCGCAGCTCTTGAAAAGCTGTGAGGTGCAAGCCTCCGTGGGTTCGAATCCCACTCCCTCCGCTCTTAGCAGTTGGCCATAGCCGCATCGGTCTCGTGGTGCGCGCTTTAGCTGCGCCAGGGCTCTGTGGCTCAGTTGTCGTGTGCGCCACGTGGGCTACGAGAGCTCTCGAGTTCGTTTTTGGAAAACGATGCGGCGCGGTTGATTGTTTCGAAAAACATGTGTCGGTAGGGCCGACCCCGAATGAGGCACCCGCTTAACCGATGGCGGATCGCAATCCGGACAGCCACTCGTCGGCGGCTTGCCAGGCAGCATCGGCCTCGCGCCGCTTGTCGTCTCCATGGCTCCCCGCAGCGGGATACGAGCCGAGGAACTTCACGCCCGCCAAGCTGGCATGCAGATCGCGTAGACAGTCAGCGATGACCTCGTCAGCGAAGATGCCCACGTAGATCGATGACGAAGCAATAGTCCCCGAGGCTCTGCTTGGTCGGCCGCGACTCGAGCTTGGTCAGGTTGATGTTGCGGGCCGCGAACTGTCCCAGAATGCCGTGCAGGCTTCCAGGGTGGTCAGCCCGCTGAAAACACACGATGCTCGTCTTGTCGTGACCGGTCGCTTTCTGCACGCCCGGTGGGCGGGTGACGGCGACGAAACGGGTCTGGTTGTCGGGATGGTCCTCGACGTCCTCGGCCAGGATCGCCAGCCCGTAGCGATCAGCCGCCAGGCGGGGGGCGATGGCAGCCCCGTTGCGCAAATCCGACTCACCGAGGACCCGCGCCGCATCGGCCGTCGAGTTGGCCGCCACTTGTTCCACGCCGGGCAGGTGCTCGGCCAGGAACTTCTGGCACTGCGCCAGCGCATGCGGATAGGACGACGACCTGCGTGATGTCGCCGAGTTGCACCCCGGGCTTGGCCATGAGGTGGAGATGGATGTCCATGACGACCTCGCGCTGGATGTAGAGGTCGACATCGAAAATGAGCCCATCGATGGTGGCGCTGACCGTGCCCTCTATGCCGTTCTCGATGGGGACGAATCCCACGTCGGCCCGGCCCGCCGCCACCTCATCGAGGACGCCGGTGATCGACGAAAGAGGGCGCAGATCGGCCGCGGCCAGATCCGGCTGGGTCAGCAGCGCCTCTTGGGTGAAGGTGGCCGCGGGGCCGAAGTAGGCGACCGTGGTCACAGGAGGGTTCACTCCCGGGCAGGATAGTGAGGATATATGGACCCCTCCTCACTCCGCGCCCTCATCGATCACGTGGCATCGGGCGACTGCACGCCAGACGACGCCGTGCGCCAGCTGCGCCGGCTGCCCTACGCCGACCTGGGGTTCGCCCGCATCGACCATCACCGTGACCTGCGGCAAGGTATGCCCGAAGCCGTGTACGGCCCGGGCAAGGCACCCGAGCAGTGTGCCGCCATCGTCGAGGAGCTGCTCAGGGCTAGTTCCGGTCCTGTGCTGCTGACTCGAGCGGCAGAAGCCCAGGTCAAAGCCGTCTCCGCTCTGACCGAAGCCCTCGGCTACGGGCCGGGCGAGGTCACGGAGGGCGGCCCGGCCTGCACCATGACCTTCCGTCCGGCACCGCCCCGGGAGGGCCACATCGTCGTGGTGACGGCCGGAACGGCCGACCTCCCCGTCGCCCATGAGTGCACCGCCGTGCTCGGGGCCCTCGGATTCGCACCGACCCTCCTGGTCGACTGCGGGGTGGCTGGGCTCCACCGTTTGCTGGCCGAAGTCGACGAGCTCGCCATGGCTGATGCTGTGGTCGTGATCGCCGGAATGGAGGGTGCATTGTCCAGTGTCGTCGGGGGCCTGACTCCGGCACCCGTCGTGGCGGTCCCTACCAGCACCGGTTACGGGGCGGGCTTCGAGGGAATTACGGCGCTCTTGGCCATGCTCGCCAGCTGTGCGTCGGGGGTCACCGTGGTCGGGATCGACAACGGCTACGGCGCGGCGTGCGCCATCGCCCGGCTTCTCCGGTGAACACCGCGGCGACTGGAGCAACACCGGCCAACACAGGGACCACGGCGAGCGGTCCGACAAAGACCATCGCCTGGTTTCATTGCTTTGCCGGAATTGCCGGCGACATGGCGTTGGGCGCGCTCCTCAATGCCGGGGCCGATCTCAAGGAAGTTCGCCTCCTCCTCGAACGCCTTTCGTTGCCCGGCTGGGAGCTCGAAGTCGAAGACTCGCTCCGCGGCGGGATCGCCTGTACCCGCGCACTGGTGAAGGTCGGCGGGGACGGCAGTGACCGCACCCATGCCCACATCGTGGAACTGATCACGGCGGCCGCACTTCCTCCACGGGTGACGGCACGTGCGCTGGCGGTATTCGATCGCCTGGCCGAAGTGGAGTCGGCCTTGCACCAGCACCCGGTCGAGCAGGTGCACTTCCATGAAGTAGGCGGTCACGACGCCATCATCGACATCGTCGGCACGGTCGCTGCGCTCGAAGTCCTGGGTGTCGACGAGATTGCGGCTTCCCCCGTCGCCACGGGAACCGGGATGGTCCGCGCGGCGCATGGTCTGCTGCCCAATCCCTCTCCGGCCGCCGTGCGACTGCTCGAGGGCGTGCCCACCTATGGCCGCGCCACCACGGTGGAGCTCACCACGCCGACCGGAGCCGCGCTGCTCGCCGCGCTGTCTACGTCGTTCGGTCCCATGCCGTCGATGGTGGTGACCGCCAGTGGGTTCGGTGGGGGCCGCAGCGAGATCGAAGAGCTGCCCAACTGCACGCACGTCATCATTGGCGAGCGTTCCGAGCGGACCTCCATCGGTTCGGGTCAGCCGGCATTGGTCCTCGAGACCAACCTCGACGACGTGACGGGAGAGCAGTTGGGATATGCCGTGTCCGCCGCCCTCGACGCGGGCGCGCTCGACGCCTGGATCAGTTCGGTCACCATGAAAAAGGGTCGCCCCGGACATGTCCTCCACGTGCTGACAGACGTCGCACATCTCGAGCGCTTGCGCCATCTCGTGCACACGACGACGGGCACCTTCGGGGTGCGCGTCACAGCGGCGGAGCGGTGGCCGGCGGCGCGCACGTTCGACGAGGTGACCATCGATGGCATGGTGGTGCGAATGAAGATTGGCTACGGGAGGGCGAAGCCCGAGTTCGAAGATGTGGCGGCAATTGCCTCGGCCACCGGTGCTCCCGTGCACGACGTGGCCTCGCGGGCCGAGGCGGCATGGCGAGCGTGGCATGAGAACGATTCGACGCTTCCATGACAGCGAAGAGAATGTTCGAATACGACGACACCATGACCGACCTGGTGATGGCGTATTGCAAGGAGCGTCTCGCCCTTGACCCGGTGCCACTCGACTTCGGGGGTCAAGCCAAGGGGTTGAGCTCCGTCCTCGCTGGGCTGATGCGTCCCGACGGAAATGATGCGGGCGACGTCCTGCGGCTCTTCGTCGACGAACTGTCTACGGCCGTCGTTTCCTGCGACAGCCCGCGCTTCCTGTCCTTCATTCCCGCCGCGCCCACAAAGGCGGCACTCCTCTTCGACATGTTCGTCTCCTGCTCTTCCCTGCACGGGACCTCATGGCTCGAGGCGGCCGGCGCCGTTGTGGCCGAGAACCAGGCACTCGCGGTCATTTCAGAGATGGCGGGCCTGCCACCTGAAGCCGGAGGATGCTTCGTGGCCGGTGGATCGGCAGGCAATCTCTCCGCGCTCGTAGTGGCCCGGGACACTGCGGGCTTCCGGCGCGGCAGGCCGAGTCCTACCCGTCCGTTGATCGCCGTCAGTGACGAAGCGCATTCTTCGGTCGGCAAGGCGCTGCACGTCATCGGCGTGGAGGCGCTCATCATTCCCACCGAGGATCACCGCTTGACCGGAACGGCGCTCCGTGCCGCGTTGGAGCACCATCCGCGGCTGGACGACGTGATCGCCGTGGTGGCCACGGCGGGAACGACCAATGCCGGCATCATCGATGACCTGGCTGGCGTGGCCGAGGTGGCACAAGAGCGCAATATCTGGTTCCACATCGACGGGGCCTACGGCGGAGCGGCTTTGTTTGCGCCGTCGGCGCGGCACAAGTTCGCGGGATTCGAGAAGGCCGACTCCTTCATCGTCGATCCGCACAAGTGGCTGTTTGCACCGTTCGACTGTGCTGCTCTGCTCTACCGTCAGCCCAATTTGGCCAAGGCGGTCCACACGCAGGACGCCTCGTATCTCGAGGTGCTGCATAGCGAGAACCCCGAAGAGTGGAATCCGAGCGACTATGCGTACCACCTGACCCGCCGCGCCCGCGGCCTGCCCATCTGGTTCTCCATGGCCGTCTACGGCATCGATGCCTATGGCGAGGCCGTGGAAGCGGGACTCGCTATTGCGCAGCGGGCGGCGTCCATGATCGAAGAATCGCCGTTCACCGAGTTGGTACGCCAGCCCGAGCTCTCCGTCGTCCTCTTCCGACGACCCGGTTGGCGCAAACCCGACTACGACGCGTGGTCGGCCCGGCTCCTTCGAGACCAGATCGGTTTCGTGACGCCGACAACGTGGGAGGGCGAAACCGTGGCTCGCTTCGCCTTCCTGCATCCCGACACCACACCCGCCATGGTCCGCGAGATTCTCGACACCATGGCCTGACGATGCTCAGGTGGTTGGGGCAGTTGCAGTTGCCTCTTCCCGCTGTGCACCCTCACCCTCGGCGCCTCCGGTCAGTTCCCACACCCGGTTGAGTGCCAGAACCATCGTCTCTACGTCCTGCGCCCCGGGGATGGCCCACTTCCCGTCGATGATGAAATGCGGCACGCCGGTGATCCCCAGGTCGTGCGCCAGGGCCTCGTCGGCCCGCACGTCCTTCTCGTATGCGTCGCTGGCCAGCGTTCTGCTCACGACATCGGGGTCCATGCCCGCCTTCGTGGCCACCCGGAGGAGGGCTTGATGGTCCGAGAGCAACTCTCCATCGGCGAAGTAGGCGGCGAAGAGACTCTCGACGACTGCGCCCTCGACCGCGGTGCCGCGTGCCGCACTGGCCAGGCGGTGGGCGTCGAAGGTGTTGCCGAGCTGGATCCGATCGAAGTTGAACGTCAGCCCGACCTCGTGACCCAAGGTCCCTAAGCGGTCATGACCGGCACGCACCTGTTCGGGACTCATCCCGTACTTGGTGGCCAGCATCTCGTTCATGTTCTGGGCCCGGCGGGCCGGCGCCTGGGGGTCCAACTCGAAGGCATGGTGCACCACGGAGATGTCGTCCCCAAACGTCAACTGCTCCCGCGCCACGTGCAGGCGGCGTAAGCCGAGGGCACACCACGGGCAAGCGAAATCGGACCACACATCTATCTGCATAACGGGTACAACGCCGCCTTGGAGGCCCTATTCCCTGGCCTCACTCCTAGGGTTGCTTCGACCACCCTTCGGCCGCCGCCATCAGTGTCCAGCACGTGGCCCCGTCCAGCGACTCTCGGACGATGTCCGCATGACCGGCATGGCGAGCTGTCTCCTCAATGAGGTGGAGGAGGACCCAGCGACGGCGACCACACCAAGCCGGCCGGAATCCAGGGGACCCCCTCGGTCGTCGCCGCCAAGGGGGCACCGAGGTCGTCGAGTGACAGTGATGGTCTTCTCCGTGTGTTCGGCCACGTCGGCGGAGAACCGCAACACGTCGGCGAGGGTTTCGCCGGGTGTGAGGCGGAAGCCGTCAGCCCAGTCCCACTGCGGCAGGAACACCGAGGTGTCCCCGTCGTGGATGAACCCGATCCAGCTCTGCTCGACCAGGGCCGCATGCTTGATCAAACCGCCCAGGTTGAGCTCGCTCGCGCTGGGTCGGGCCATCGCCTGCTCGTCGCTGAGGCCGTGGGCGGCATAGCGGATGCCGTCACGCTGCTGAGCCAGGTAGGCCAAGAGGCAGGCGCGCTCGTCGACGACAGGGGGTACAAGTCCAGGCATGACACGTGCTCCATTTCTGCCGGGGTCGCCGGCGTGAGGTTCTTTCGAGGGCATTGCTGATTGCCAATCCAGTGTGCGCCCCCAAAGTGGCCACCCTCTGTCCACTTTTAAGGACAAACTGGACGTATGCGCGCCGACCGACTCGTGGCAGCCCTCCTCGTGTTGCAGGCTCGGGGCCAGGTCACGGCGGAGGAGCTGGCCGAAGAGCTCGAGGTCAGCACCCGCACCGCTCGACGCGATCTCGAAGGCCTGGCCATGGCCGGTATTCCCGTTTACTCCCAACCCGGACGGGGAGGGGGCTGGCGGCTCCTCGGAGGCGCACGGACCGATCTGAGCGGGCTCACCGCGGCCGAGGCCCGCACGCTTTTTCTGGTGGCCGGTCCCTCGGCTGCCACGCCGGAAGTGAAGGCCGCCTTGCGGAAATTGGTCCAGGCTCTGCCCTCTTCGTTCCGCTCCGAAGCCGAGGCCGCTGCGAGCGCGGTGGTGCTCGATCCGTCGGCTTGGGACCGCGGCCAGGTGCCCCCGCCCCGGCATCTCGAGGCGCTGCAGCAAGCGATCATCGACGGGGTCCAGGTCTCCTTGGAGTACGGCCGGCGCGACGGCGCCCGATCACTGCGTGTCGTGCACCCCTGGGGGCTCGTGGTCAAGAATCAGGTCTGGTATCTCATTGCCGGAACCGGAGCCGGGCAGCGCACATTCCGGGTCAGCCGGGTGTTCTCGGTGGAGCCGACCAACGACCCGGCACAACGACCCGAGGGGTTCGACCTCGAGGCGGCGTGGCAGGCCATCATCACCACGCTCGACGAGAAACGGGCACCCGCGACCGTGCGGGTGCGGACGGACCTCGAGACGCTCGACATCATGCGCTACATGTTCGGGACGCGCCTGGTGCCCGGTCCGGCGGACGCGGCCGGGCGCATCGAGGTCGAGATCCGAGGGCACTCAGAGGAAGCGGTGGCGCGGCAGCTCAGCGGTCTCGGCGGCAGGTTCGAGGTGCTCTCACCCCCGAGCCTGCGGGGGCATCTGGCCGACCTCGGTCGGATACTGACGAAGCATTACGACCGCTTTGCGGACGCCGACGGTTCAGCCCGCAGCGACGGCTGACTCCAGCCACGTGCCGGCGCTCAGCAACTCCTCTTCGCTTCCGGTGCGCCCGATCAGCTGGATACTGGCCGGCAGCGAACTCGGCGTGGGCAGAGGAAGAGCGAGTGCGGGAACGCCGGCCAGATTGACGGGCAGCGTGCAACGCGCCACGAGAAGATCATCCCCCTCCTCGAGGGTGGGTGGGAAAATTGTCAGGGTAGGCGTCACGACGAAGTCGACCTGTTCGAAAAGTCCAGCCAAGGTGCGTTGCCAGGCCCGCTGACCGGTCCGGGCGGCGGCGAGGGTGGCCGGGTCGAACGAGGCGCCCATCAATAGACGTTCACGGACGGAGTCCCCGATGCCGTCGGGGTCACGCGCCACCAGCTCCCGATTCGATTCCCACGCCTCGCTCACGAGAAGAAGCCCGGCATCGATCGTCGCTCGATCCCACTCGGGCACATCGAACTCGAGGACAGGCCACCCCGCGTGGTGCAAAGCCGCGTCCACCGCAGCGTCGATCAACGGATCGGCGGGAGGGCGCAGGCGCCCGATGGTCACCCCCGTTGTCTGGGCGGGCTCGAACCCGGGTTCGAGCAATGTCATGCCGAGGACCAGACCGGCCACGTCGCGCGCCAGCGGCCCGACGGTGTCGAAGCTGGGCGACAGCGGCCATACGCCATGGAGCGGGATCCTGCCCCAGGTCGTCTTGAGACCAGCCGTGCCACAACACGCGGCGGGTATACGAATCGAACCTCCCGTGTCGCTCCCGTAGGCCACGTCGGCCTCTCCAACGGCGACCGCGACCGCCGAGCCGCTCGAAGATCCCCCGGGCACGAGCCGGGCGTCGATCGGATTGACCGGCGTGCCGTACCACGGGTTGATACCGGTCACCCCGAGGGCGAGCTCGTGGAGGTTCGTCCGTCCCACGACCCGGGCGCCCGCAGCGCGGGCACCTGCCATGCAGGCGGCATCGCGAAGGGCGGGAAGGGCGTGCTCGGCCACGGCGCGACAGCCCGCCGTCGTGGGCTCCCCTTCCATGTCGATGAGATCCTTGACGGCAAGGCGGACACCGGGTCCCGAGGTCTCATAACGCGTGATGAAGGTGGTCACGGATGGATCCACGGCGCGTCGCGTCGACCCTTCACTCTCGCTGCGACAGCGATGATCACGAGCAGCACGAGTGCCGTCACCAGCGGAAGAACGATATCGACATGGAGCAGGAATACGGCACCCACCAGCGCACCGAGCATCATGGAGACCACCGAGACGAGACGACGGCCGTTCGACGAACCTGCGCCCCCGGCGTTCGTTGTATCGGCGGCGAATCCGGTGATGGTCAACGTGAGAACCGTCGTGGTCAGATCGGGCACGGCCAGCCGCCGGGCCGTGGCGTTCTGCATTCCCATGGCCAGGGCCAGGCACACGATCGACGGATAGCGAAAGCCGGCCGGCACCGGTCTCTCACTCATCGCCGCCAGCAGCACGGCCAGGGCCAAGAGGCCCGCTTGGATGGAGGCCGTGTTCGAAAGGAGGCGTGCCCGGTGCTCTCCGAATCGGGCCCCTACCTTTCCCCCGACGAGCGCGCCGAACCAGAACGAAACCAATGCGACCACCGAGGCACCGATGGAGAAGCCGGGCGCGCCAACGAGGGCGAAGCCCAAGAACACGACGTTGCCCGTCATGTTGGCCACAAACACGTGCCCAAGGACCAAATAGCTGTACGCATCGACCAGGCCAGTGACCACGGTCAGTCCCACCAGCAATGCAGGCAGAGGACCATGGCGGCCGTCGGGAGGAGGCACCAGGGTCTCCCGCACGCCGGTGAAGAACGAATTCATGGAGAAATGGTCATGGAGAAATGGTCACCCCGAAATCGCACTCGCCTCTTCGGGGGAAGCCTCTTGCAACCCGCGCCGTAACGCCACAAACGCCACGAGGCCGGCGAAGCCCATGATTCCGCACATGACGTACAGCACGGTCTGTGTGGCGTAGGCGAAGTCCAATGAGAAGTAGTGCGGAACGGCAATGGAAACGATGGTCTGGTCGATGAACGTCATGGCGACCGCGAAGATCATGGCGGCGAGCACAAGGTTCCTGTTGGGAGCTGCGGGGGCCAGCATTGACGTCCCTTCGTCTGTTTCTTCGCGTCACCTGATCCCGCTGTGCGCTCGGTCTCGGACATCGTCGCGCACCACCAGGAGGGGCGCTGCCATCGAGAGGCGCGCCGGCATCAATATGCCCTGCGCTACGGTCGGGCGTCTGAGACTCCTTGCGCAGCGGTCGAAGCGGTTGGGCCTGGCGATCTCCACGCTGGCCGGCCTGGCGTGGAGCGGTGCCACGCTCGTCGCCGCACCCACGGCGGCCTCAGCCGGCACTCCGTTGCCGGGTGCGCCCAACTGTCCGATCTTTCCGGCCGACAACGTGTGGAACACGAATATCGAGGGCCTTCCCGTCGATCCGCATAGCGCCGCCTGGATGTCGAGCATGGACAGCGCCACCACCCACCTGCATCCGGACTTCGGACCCTCCGGTGACCCCACCAATCCCTACGGAATGCCCTACACCGTGGTCTCACCCACACAGCCATTGGTCAACATCGCCTTCCGGTACAGCGACGAGAGCGACCCGGGCCCTTACCCCTTTGGCCCCGACACTCCCATCGAAGGCGGATCCCAGGCGACCGGCGACCGTCACGCCCTCATGGTGAACCCAAGCACCTGCACCCTCTACGAGCTCTACGACGCCCACTACAGCGCGTCGGGCTCGACGGCCGGCTCCGGGGCCATCTGGAATCTCAACTCGAACAACCTGCGTCCGAGCGGCTGGACGTCGGCCGACGCCGCGGGACTCCCGATACTGCCCGGGCTGCTGCGCTACGACGAGGTGGAGTCGGGCACCATCACCCATGCCATCCGCATGACCGCCGTGTCGACGGACAACTCGTTCACCTGGCCGGCTCGTCACGCCGCCGGGTCTGCCGACAACCCGGACCTCCCCCCGATGGGCGCCCGTTTCCGGCTCAAGGCGAGCTTCAATGTCTCAACCTTCTCACCCCAGGCCCAGGTCGTACTGCGGGCGATGCAGCAGTACGGCTTGATCCTGGCCGACAACGGATCGAACTGGTACTTCGGGGGAACTGCGGATCCGTCCTGGCCCAGTTCCCTCATTGCTGAGCTCAAGGAGGTGCCGGCCAGCGCTTTCGAGGCGGTGGACGAGTCGTCCCTCATGATCAACGCCAACTCAGGTCAAGCCCGCCAGACCGCAAGCGCAGTGACGTGTACCTCGGCCCCGGGCTATCGCCTGGCCGCGGCCGACGGCGGCGTCTTCTCGTTTTGCGAGCCCTTCGAGGGCTCCATGGGCGGCACCCCGCTGGCCGCCAAGATCGTCGGCATGGCGGCCACCCCCGATAACGAGGGGTACTGGCTGGTGGCGGCCGACGGTGGCGTCTTC
This sequence comes from uncultured Acidimicrobiaceae bacterium, assembly GCA_963737745.1. Lineage (GTDB taxonomy): Bacteria > Actinomycetota > Acidimicrobiia > Acidimicrobiales > RAAP-2 > Bog-473. The sequence goes on from CAVTTR010000007.1 coordinate 723,061, forward strand.
ACCTTCGGCGATGCGAATTTCTACGGGTCCATGGGCGGTCACCGCCTCAATCAGCCGATCGTCGGTATGGCAGCGACACCCGATGGTGGCGGGTACTGGTTGGTGGCACGAGACGGGGGCGTCTTCGCCTTCGGCGATGCACGCTTCTATGGATCCACCGGCAGTATGCGGCTCAATAAACCGATCGTCGGGATGACGTCTTCGCCCGATGGAGCTGGCTATTGGTTGGTGGCATCCGACGGCGGCATCTTCACCTACGGTGACGCACCGTTCAAAGGGTCGACCGGGTCCTTGCGTCTCAACGCGCCCATGGTCGGGATGGCACCCACGAGCGATGGGAACGGCTATTGGTTAGTGGCATCGGACGGCGGCATCTTCACCTTCGGCGACGCACCCTTCTACGGCTCGGCGGGTGCGATCCAGTTGAACGCGTCCATCGTCGGCATGACCACCACCCCCGATCGGGCCGGCTACTGGTTGGTGGCATCCGACGGCGGCATCTTCACCTTCGGCGACGCCACCTTTGAGGGCTCAACCGGCGCGCTCAATCTCGCCGCGCCCATCGTGGCCATGACGGGCTGACGCCGACCCACTTGATCAACGTCTCAGCGCTTCAACCCTTCAGCGTGTAGCGATAGACGTTGGTCTCGCGCCGCTCGAAACCGAGTCGAGCGTAAAGACGGTTAGCCGCCTCCCGCTCGGGTCGAGACGTCAGATCCACGGTTCGTGCGCCGAGATGGCGTGCGTGATCGAGTGCGGCGTTCGTCAGAGCCGCCGCCACACCGGCCCCGCGTGCAGCCTCGTCCACGACGACATCTTCGATCCAGGCCCGAATGCCGGTGGGCAACCTGAAGAGGGCCAAGGTCAGCATGCCCACCACCTGACCACTCGACGCCTCACCGCCCGTGCCCATGCCATCGCCAGAGCCATCCTCAGACATCGCGAGAAACAGCGTGGTGACCGGATCCTCAATGATGCGACGGAGCTCGTCGAGATCGGGCGCGGCCGAGGTCGAAGAGACTTGCGGCACCAGTTGGGCCACCGCGTGTTGCAGGGCCGCATCGGCCGTCCCGGCCACCACAATGGTGACCGCACGCGGCGCCATCAGATCGTCTGCGAATCGCCCCGCCACATGGGTTGGCGAACGCTGTCGTAGAGGACGTCACGGTGCTCCCCCGCCAGAGCGGCAAAGACCGTGTCGGACCAACGTTCCGAACCCACGAGCGGAGAGGGCATGGTGTCGCGCGTGAACCAACCCACGTCTTGGCACTCAAGGGGATGCGGTTTCAGCGTGCCCCCAACGGCGCGGCAGTAGAAGAGAAGCGAGTAGAGCGGCACCCTGGTGAAGCCCAGCCGCAATCCGTCCAGGACGGCAATGAGGCGGACGGGTTCAACTTCGATCCCCGTCTCCTCCTCTACTTCCTTGACGACGACCTCGGCCGCGGAGTAGCCGACGTCGCACCATCCGGTCGGATAGAGCCAGATCCCCGAGTCGGCCCGTTGAATGAGAAGCAGTTCACCGTCATCGTTCCCCACCGCGGCACCCACAGCCACCTTGGGCGTGACGTAGCCCGGCACTCCCTTGCCGACCGTGTCCATCCACTCTTGGACCAGTCCGTCGGCTGCATCCGCATCGTGGGGCTCCTCATCGGCCTCGAAGCGGATGTCGGCCGCCACTTTGAGGATCTCCTCGAACCGCTCTTGCTCGTAGAGGCTCTCGGTGAATCCCAGCCCGGTGCGGGCAATGGCGGAAAGCGCCTCGCTCCAACGCAGCAGGGTTTTGAGGGGAACGTTGCGATCCACAGTTGCTGACGCTACCGCGCCTCGCCCGATGAGCCAGAATGGCCCCGTGCCCGTGAACGAGGATTGCCGTCACTACGTAATGCGGACCACTCCCCGGGGCGACCGACTGGAACGCTGCAAGGTGGATGCCAACGAGCCCCTTCCCTTCGCTTGTCCCGAAGGATGCGTGTTCTACGAGCCCCGCAAGGTCTCCCAGGCCGGATGGACGGTGCGGCGCAGAGACGACGACCCCGGAGCTCAATAGGGGCCCGCTTTCCTCGGTCTGCCAGCTCTGCCAGCTTTCCCAGGTCTCTCAGCTCTCGAGGACGTCGCCCAACAAGTCGACGCTGATCCCCTCGCCGCGCAACCAGTCGACGGCCGCCTCGACCTGCAGTCCCTCGCCATCGAGCTCGCAGACGATCCAGCCCCGGTGATCCTCAACGTCTGCTCGACGGATATTTGGCTCGACGTCGAACTGGCGCACCAACGTCGCCAATATGGCCCGGCGTACCTCTGACTCGGGAAACGTCAGCTTCACCCGAACCTGACTCACGTGATCTCCTCCGTCGTGCCGGACCCACCAGGGCCGCTCCACATCGGCTGGGCCGCCGGACCGTCGAGCATCCGATTCATGTTGCCGGAGCGGAAGCCTTCCAGGTCCAGCGCCACAAAGCGAAAACCGGCCGCTTGCACGGCCTGCACCACTTCGGTTCGACGTTCGAGGACCTCGGTCAATACGTCCGACGGGAACTCGAGCCGGGCCGCCGCCCCGTGATGGCGGACGCGGAATTCCCTGAACCCAAGGGAACGCAGGGCGGATTCGGCCGCCTCCACCGCCCGGAGACGGCCGAGGGTCACCGGCGTCCCATAGGGCAGGCGAGAGGCCAGGCAGGCCGCCGCGGGTTTGTCCCACGTGCGCAGGCCGAGCTCCTTGGACCAATGACGGATGTCGTCTTTGGCAAAACCGGCCGCCACGAAAGGGAAGGAGGCACCCGCGGCGGCGGCAGCCGCTTGCCCGGGGCGGTGATCTCCCAGGTCGCTAACGTTGACGCCGAGCACGACGTGCGCCGCTTCGGCCCGGGCCAGCGGACCCAGAGCCGACATGAGGGCCGTCTTGCATCGAGCGCACCGATCACCGCCGTTGGCCACGTATGTAGGGTCGTCCATTTCGTCGGTGGGCACCCCCATCCAACGCAGGTCCCATTCACGGGCCAGCGCCCTGCAGTCATCGGCTTCCTCGCCGGCCAGCGATGGCGACAGAGCCGTCACACACAGGACGTGGTCCCGCCCCAGGGTGTCCTGCGCGACCTTGGCCAGCAGGGCCGAGTCGGCCCCGCCGCTGAACGCCACCACCACGCGACCCAGCTGGCGCAGCTCGTCCCGCAACGTCTCGAGTGAAGCCGTCACCCTGGCGCGTCGCCGCTGGTCGTGATGGCCTCCAACACGGTGTCGAGATCCCCCACCATGCCCGTATAGAAGGGCCCGAACTCGGCGTAATGGGCCGAGGCCTCGTCAAAGCGCATCTCGTAGACGCAGTCCTTGAGGTCGTCGGGATGGACGCCGAACAAGGTCACGCCCCACTCGAATTCGTCCAGCCCGGTCGAGCCGGTGATCACCTGGAGGATCCGGCCGTGAAAGGTCCGCCCGACCTTCCCGTGGCCCATCATCAGCTCCTTGCGGCTCTCGAAATCGAGGCTGTACCAGTTGTGATCGGCGGTGCGGCGTTTCGACATGGGATAGAAGCAGAACGCCGTCTTTCCCTCGGGCGGCAGCTGGGGGAAGAGGCGGGCCTGGCGCATCTCCTCGGGCACCCCGGCGGCGTATTCGGAGATCTCCGTCAGCGAGACATAGGAAGCGGCGATCAGCGCCCCGCTGTGCTGGACGGCGCTCTGGAACTCCCGTAGGCGCCACAGGTCCGGGCCCAGGACCATCAGGCCCAGGTCGGCCTTGTGGCCCAAGAGAGCCGCCGCGATGACCTGGTATCCGTCCGCCCGAGCTGCGCCGACGGCCTCTCGCAGCGCGTGCGCCTGGAGCGCACCGTCGGGGGGCACGTGGCAGAACAGGTGGAGTACCGCCTGGCCGATCGAAGGGACGAGAGGAGAGTCAGCGGCCACGGACGCCAGTGTAGGGAACGGGGGAACGGACCGGGCCCCGAGGGCTACTGGTTCCCAGCCCGCCGGACGCGAAGAAGCGCCCCGAAGGGCGCCTCTCGCATCCGAACAACGTCAACTCGCACGCAAGTCGACTAGTAGTCCTCCATCCCACCGCCGGGCATGCCACCGCCGGCGTTCTCTTCGGGCTTGTCCACGATGACCGCTTCGGTCGTGAGGAACAGGGCTGCGATGGATGCGGCATTCTGCAAGGCCGAGCGGGTCACCTTGGCGGCGTCGATGACGCCGTCCTTGAAGAGGTCCCCGTACTCGCCGGTGGCGGCGTTGAGGCCGTGGGCACCCTTGAGGTTGCGGACCTTGTCGACGATGACGCCACCTTCGAGGCCGGCGTTGACGGCGATCTGCTTCAGCGGCTCTTCGACCGCCTTGGCCACGATGCGGGCTCCGGTCGCCTCGTCACCTTCGAGCTTCTCGGCCCGATCGAGGATCGCAGCCTGCGAACGCAGAAGGGCGACACCCCCACCGGGGACCACGCCCTCTTCGATGGCTGCCTTGGTCGTCGAGACGGCATCCTCGATGCGGTGCTTCTTCTCTTTCAGCTCGACCTCGGTGGCCGCGCCGACCTTGATCACGGCCACGCCGCCGGAGAGCTTGGCCAGCCGCTCCTGCAGCTTCTCCCGGTCGTAGTCCGAGTCGGTGTTCTCGATCTCGGCCTTGATCTGGTTGATGCGGCCCTTGATGTCGGCCTCGGTGCCGGCTCCCTCGACAATGGTGGTCTCGTCCTTGGTGATGACGACCTTGCGGGCGGTGCCCAACAGGTCAAGGGTGACGTTCTCCAGCTTGAGGCCGACCTCTTCGGTGACCACTTGGCCGCCGGTGAGGATGGCGATGTCCTGCAGCATGGCCTTGCGGCGCTCGCCGAAGCCCGGGGCCTTGACGGCAACCGAGCGGAACGTGCCACGGATTTTGTTGACCACCAGGGTGGCCAGGGCCTCACCCTCGACGTCCTCGGCGATGATCAGCAGTGGCTTGCCGCCTTGCATGACCTTCTCGAGCACCGGCAGCAGGTCGCGCACGGCGGTGATCTTCGAGCCGACGAGGAGCACGAAGGCGTCTTCGAGGACGGCCTCCATGCGCTCGGGGTCGGTGACGAAGTAGGGGGCGATGTAGCCCTTGTCGAAGCGCATGCCCTCGACCAGGTCCATGTCCATGCCGAAGGTCTGCGACTCCTCGACGGTGATGACGCCGTCACGGCCGACCTTGTCGATGGCCTCGGAGATCATCTCGCCGATCTCGGTGTCGGCAGCGGAGATGGATGCCACCTGGGCGATCTGGGACTTGGACTCGGTCTCCTTGGAGATGGAGTGGATGGAGGCAACGGCGGTCTCTACGGCCGCCTCGATGCCCCGCTTGAGCGACATCGGGTTGGCCCCGGCCGCCACGTTGCGCAGGCCCTCACGGACCATGGCCCAGGCCAGCACGGTCGCCGTGGTGGTGCCGTCACCGGCGACATCGTCGGTCTTCTTGGCGACTTCTTTGACCAGTTCGGCCCCGATCTTCTCGAACGGGTCCTCCAGGTCGATCTCCTTGGCGATGGAGACCCCGTCATTGGTGATAGTCGGGGCGCCCCACTTCTTGTCGAGCACCACGTTGCGGCCTTTCGGGCCGAGGGTGACGCGTACGGCGTCCGCCAGCTTGTTCATGCCGGTTTCGAGCCCGCGTCGGGCTTCCTCTTGGAAGGCGATCAGCTTGGCCATCTGGTGTGTTCCTCCATCGCTCTGCTGGCCCATCGAGGGCCATTAGCACTCTCATCTGTCGAGTGCTAATAGAAAACCACGCTCAGGCTCGTCGCGCAAGAGCAGCTTCTTTACCCCAGCTCACACCCCGATTGCAGCGAAACGGTCCCGCCCGGCGTGGTTTAGCCGCCGGCGACCGCCGGCACGATGGAAAGCGTCTGTCCGTCTGTAACGGGCGTTGCGAGGCCCTCCAGGAAACGCACATCCTCGTCGGCCAGAAACACGTTCACGAAGCGCCGCAGCTCGCCCGCGTCGTCAAAGAGACGCTCGGCCAGCCCCGGGTTGGCCGCGTCTAGGGCCTTGAGCGCCTCGCCGACGCTGGTTGCTTCCACTTCGACCTCCCCCGCTCCAGCCGTGAGGGTGCGCAGCTGGGTCGGGATGCGAATGGTCAGGCTCATTGGTAACTCTCCTCAGTGAGGTCGGTATGGCGGTAGAGGTCGGCGGTGCGTCAGCACGGTCGGTGCGTCAGCGGTACCGGCGTCGCTCGTCAGTGCGAGTACGCACCGAGCGCGGCGTCGAATGCGGCGAGGGTGGGCGAGATGGTGGCGGTCGGCCCGGTGTAGTCGGCCAGGGCTTCGACCGTCTTGAGGCCGTGACCGGTGACGATGGCCACCACACGCTCGTCACGGCGGACTGCACCCGACGCCACCAGCTTGGCCAGCGAAGCGATGGTCACGCCACCCGCGGTCTCGGCGAAGATCCCTTCGGTGCGGGCCAGCAGCCCGATCGCCTCGACCACCTCGTCGTCGGTCACCGAGGCGCAGGATCCGCCGGACTTGCGGATGGCTTGCAGGGCGTACCAACCGTCGGCGGGATTGCCAATGGCCAACGACTTGGCGATGGTCTTGGGCTTGACCGGCCGGATGGCGTCCGAGTTCTGAGCGAAGGCGGTCGCCACCGGGGAACACCCTTCGGCCTGTGCCCCCGACACCCGTACATGGGGCACCTCGTCCAGCAGCCCGACCTTGCCCAACTCGGCGAAGCCCTTGGCCACCTTGGTGAGCTGACTGCCTGAGCCAATCGGCACCACGACGTGGTCGGGCGCTTGCCATCCCAACTGTTCGGCGATCTCGAAGGCCAGAGTTTTGGAGCCCTCGGCGTAATAGGTACGCACGTTGACGTTGACGAAGGCCCACGTCGGTCGCTCACTCGTCAGCTCGGCACAGAGCCGGTTGACATCGTCGTAGGTGCCTTCCACCGCGATCACGGTTCCCCCGTAAATCGTGGTCATGGTCACCTTGGCCTGCTCGAGATCATGAGGAATGAGCACAACCGACTCCATGCCGGCCCGCGGCCGCGTGCGCCGCCACCGAGTTAGCCAGGTTGCCGGTGGAAGCGCATGCCGCGACCTTGAACCCGAGCTGGCGCGCCTTGGTCAGCGCCACCGACACCACCCGGTCCTTGAAGGAACCGGTCGGGTTGGCCGTGTCGTCTTTGATCCACAACTCGTCCAAGCCGAGCTCGGCCGCCAGGCGGTCGGCCCGTACCAAGGGAGTGAAGCCCGCACCCAGGTCGACCGGCGAGTCGTCGCTGACCGGCAAGAGGTCCCGGTAACGCCAGATGGTGCGCGGACCACCGGCGATCCGCTCCCGGCTCACCGTGGCGGCAATCTGCTCGTAGTCGTAGGCGACCTCGAGCGGCCCGAAGCAGTAATCGCAGACGTGGAGTGCCTCAGCGGGAAAGGCGCGCCCGCATTCCCGACAACGCAGCCCAGTGACAAAATCGACCATCGGTCCTCCTCATCGATCGGGCATTGGCACCTGTTGGGCCCCGGGGTGGGGTGTCCAACGGTTGCCGCGACGTCAACGGGCCCGTCCCTCAGTCGCTCTGGATGATGGGGACAATGGTAGCTCCTCGCCACCCCCTCTGCGCCAGCGCCCCCACCCTCCGGCTTGGAAACGACCCGCGACGGGTACCATGCGGAGAGCATGTCGGGCGAGAGCGACCAGGAAGGGCCGGGTACCCGTACCTTTCATCACACTGACTTTCCCGTCGCCAAGGTGCTCGAGGCCAAGGTCGGCCGTACCGTCTCGGTGTGCATCCCCGCCCGCGATGAAGGCGCCACCGTCGGCTCGGTGGTGCGGGCGGTCGTCCAGCCATTCCTCGCCTCGGCCGGCGGCAACGGTCTGGTGGACGAGGTCATCGTGCTCGACGACGGTTCCACCGACGACACGGCGACGCAGGCCCTCGATGCCGGGGCCCGGGTCGTGGAACGGAGCGAGGGCAGCGGGGGGAAGGGTCAGGCCATGGCGGCCGCTCTGGCCGCGTCGAGCGGGGACATGGTGGTCTTCCTCGACGCCGATGTCGCCAACACGACACCCGCCTTTGTCTCGGGCATGCTCGGGCCCGCTCCTGTATTTCGACGACGTCACGTTGGTCAAGGGTTTCTACGATCGCCCGTTGCACGGCGACCCCACCGGGGGCGGTCGGGTGACGGAGCTGGTGGCCCGGCCCGGTGCTCGAGCTGCTCTTCCCCGGGCTGTCCGACGTGCGCCAACCACTGGCCGGCGAGACGGCTGCCCACCGTTGGGTCTTCGAGAAGTTCGATTTCGCCGACGGATACGGCGTCGAGATCGGCCTCCTGATCGACGTGGCCCAGCATCTCGGTGTCGGGCGGCTTGGCCCAGGTCGACCTCGGCGTGCGGATCCATCGCAACCGCCCGCTGCACGAGTTGCGGCCCCAGGCCACCGACGTGTTGCGCGCCGCGCTCTCACGCACCCGCAGCTGAGCCTCGTGGCCACCAGCCGATCCGGTTTTGGTGGTCTCCAATCGCGGGCCGCTCTCCTTCCGCTTCGACCACGACGGCGCGCTCCACGAGCCGTCCCGGGTGGGGGCGGACTGGTCTCCTCCATCGGGCCACTGCTCGCCGGCACCGGTGTCGACCTGGGCCTCGGTGACGATGGGCGCGGCCGACCGCGCCGCCGTCGAGCAAGGCCGCATGAGGGACGAGAGCTTCACGCTGCTACCCGTCGTCATCGACGACGACACCTACCGCGCGGCGGTCGACGTGGTCGCCAATACGACGCTGTGGTACTGCCATCACCACCTCTTCGATCTGCCCCGTCGGCCCCGGTTCGACCGGTTCTGGCGGCAGGCCTGGGACGGCTATCGCCGCTACAACCAATCCGTGGCCGACACCGTGGCCGCGCACGCGGCACCCGAGTCGACCGTCTTGGTGCAGGACTATCACTTCTCGCTCCTCGGCCAGATGCTGGCCCAGGCGCGTCCGGACCTGCGCACGGTGCATTTCTGCCACATCCCCTTCGCCGACCCGAACATGCTGCGCGTCCTGCCCGAGGCCGCCGTGGGCGAGCTCCTCGCCGGATTGGCCGGTTTCCACGCCTGCGGGTTCCACGCCGGCCGGTGGGAGGCGGCTTTCCGGGCCTGTTACGCCGACCCCGCGCTGGCCGCCATGGTCGGGACGACCGACGGCTCCCGCCACGTTCGTCTCCTCCCTCTCCTCCGATCACGACGGGCTGCTGGCCGAGGCGGCGAGTCCGACGAGTGCGCGCGATCGGTCGAGACGCTGCGCGCCGAGACCGGGGGGCGGCGCATCATCCTGCGGGTCGATCGCGTCGAGCCGTCGAAGAACATCGTCCGCGGCATGCTGGCCTTCGAGGAGCTGCTGGTCGACCCACCCCGAATGGCAGCGACAAGGTCGTCCACGTCGCACTGGTCTATCCCTCGCGGCAGGGGCTGGCCGACTATCTCGCCTTGGGGGCCGAGGTGACGCACGCGGCCGAACGCATCAACAAGGCGTGGGGCACCGCGGACTGGACGCCGATCATCCTCCACGTCGAAGACGACCGCCCCCGCTCGTTGGCTGCTCTTGACGATTTCCGATGTGTTGCTGGTCAACCCGGTGCGCGACGGGCTCAACCTCGTGGCCAAGGAAGGCGCGCTGCTCAACGGGAGTCGAGGGGGTGCTCGTCCTCTCCCGTGAGGCGGGGGCCTGGGAGGAGCTCTCCGAGGCCGCCATCGGCGTCAATCCCTTCGACGTGGCCGGCACAGCCGACGCTCTTCACCAGGCACTGTCGATGGATCTCGGCTGAACGCCGCGGCCGCGCCGCTCGCCTGCGGGAGCTCGTGCTGAGCCGCACCGCCGCAGACTGGCTCGACGATCAACTCGCCGCCGCCGGGGGCGCCCTCAGCCGCTGAGAGTCACCCCGACGCTCCGTCACCGACGGTGGCGGTCGCCATCTGCTCGAGCAGCGTCATCGCCCCATCGGGACCCTGGACCACCACGTCCGCCTGGGCCGCCACTTCTTGTGCGCTCTCCGCATCGACGACGGCCACCCGCACGACGGCCACACCGCGTGCCTCGAACTCCGCCGCGGCGGCGAAGGCCGGGAGGTCGCCGAGGTCATCGCCGAAGACCGCCACGGCTCGCATTCCGGTGGTCAGGGCACGGACCACCGTCCCCTTGTCCACGTCGAGCGGTGGCCGGAGCTCCACCGAGAGGCGGCCGGGGTACACCCGCAGGCCCCGCTCGTCCTCCTGCCTCGCTGCGAATGCGGCGGCCCAGGAGCCGCGCCGAGGGCGCATTGCGCCAGTGCAGCGTCACGGTCAGACCCTTCGGCTCGACGTAGACGCCATCGGGCGCCTCCATCCGGGCGTCGGCGACGGCAGCCGCGATCGGAGCGGCCCACGATCGGGCGTCGGGACCAACGTGGCCCAACCCGTAGAGGCCGATGAGCGTCACCCCCTCCGGCGCTTCGAGGGCCTGCTCCAAGAAGTCCACCGGCCGGCCGGAGACGACCGCCACCAGGGCGAAACGAGAGGCCAGACGAGTGAGCAGTGCGGGGACGCCCGGCAAGGGCCGTGCCGCCACGGGATCGGCCACGATGGGTGACAGGGTGCCGTCGAAGTCGAGGACAGAGCGCGCTGTGTGCGGGATCTCGGACGAAGGGAAGAAAGATCTCGGGGAGCCCGCCTGCGCCCACCGCTCCCGGCGACGTGCTCAGGCCCCGGCGACCAAATCGGCTCCGGCGACGACCACCACGTCGTCGCCGGTTACGCCCGCCACCGGCACCGCGGCGGTCAATGGGGCCACGACGGTGGGCTTGAGGCCGAGCGTCGTGGCGATCGTGGTCGCCTGGGCTTGAAAGCCGCTGGCGTAGTAGACGGCCGAGGTTTGCTCGGCCGTGCTGGCGTCCGCTGCCGTCTGCATGGCCCAGCCCTTCGCCGCCAGCACGCTGGTGTAATGCCCGGCCAGCCCGTTGGTTTGCGTGGCGTTGGCCACCACCACCTTGACCGCACTCGTGGGGGAGCGTTGTCGTGGTCGTCGTCGGTGGCGACGCCTTGGTCGTGGTGGTCGTCGTGGTGGGAGTCGTCGCCGCCTCCCCGCTCACCGTGGGGCGAGTACCGACCGCGACGAGAGCGATGGCGGCGACCACGAAGACGATGATCACGACGGCCGCCCGGACGGGTGCGATCCCGCCCGTCGCACGTCCGTCGTGTGAGGCCCCGCCGCCACCCGAACCACCGCGATCAGAGTTGGAGGTTCAAAGGTCATCGAAGGTCCAGCCTGCCGTGCCTACTGGCGCAAAGCAAGCCTTTCGCCCCCGTGCGAGGTGTCCCCCGTGTGGGAGGGGTTCAGCACCGCCCGCACCCTGCATGTCTGCACCGTCGCCCTTCCCAGCGGGCTCACGAGAGAAAGGAGGCAGATGCACGATTCGGACCGCCCGCGCTGGTGTTTTCGACACCGTCTCGATGGAATGATGGTCGACAGAATCCATCCGACGGTCGAATCTGCTCGCCACCTGCCTTCAACTGGAGAACCAGTCGGGCCGGTGAACCAGAAGCCATTCTCATGAAGGCCAATGTGCGACAGTCAGCTCCTTGCCTCGTAGTGCGAGGGATTGCCGCTGGCTGTGCCTCAAACAGACTTATTCCGCGCGCAGCGCCAGGCCAGCGGGCGTCCGGGCGGCGTAGCGACCCGGAACGACGGCCACGAGATTGGCCAAGACGAGTGCTCCAAGTCCCACTGAGACGATCAAAACCGTCGGGATGGTCGGCTGGGGCACGGCATAGATCTGATTGGCGAAAAGCACCCAGAGCCATCGGCCGGCGATGATTCCCACAGGGACGCCAACAAAGGTGCCGACACCTACGGTAATGGAGGATTGCCAGGCCACACATGCCGTGAGCTGCCGCTGCGTGAATCCCAGTGCCTTGAGGAGCGCCATGTCCCGATGCCGACGGCGAACCGACGCCGTCAAGGTCAGGGCAAGTGCGAGGGTCGCCCCGGCAGCTAATCCCGACGCTAGAACGACAGGGGTGACGCCGATTGATCGATAGTTCTCGATCTCGGCCGGGTACTGCACGTCGAGCACCTCGACGCTCGACCCGCCTCCGTTGGGCACCCGGGCGAGCGCCTCATTGCCCACGGCAGCGATCCGTCGCAGTGACTCCACGGCTCTGGCTCGGGTAACACCGGCCTTCAGCCGAACCAGCACAGTCGTCGGGCCGTCGAGGGTGCGATCCGGACTGTGGAGGAACGCCCGGAATGCCGGAGGTTCGATTCCAATGGGAATAATGGCGCCCGTTCCCATAGAGGTGTGCAGCGTGGACGCCTGCCCGATTGCCGGCAACGTGGCGACCCCAACGACGACAGCGCGCGTCGGCGGCACGTAGACGGGCGCGTCACGCGGCGTTCCGTATTGGACCACGACGGTGTCGCCGACCCGTTTGTGCAGTTGGGCCAGTGTGGCCGCTCCGAGGACGACCTGGTGGGCCGACTCGACGGGGTGTCCGGAGAGAATCGGTGGAGTGACCCGGGCGTTGGCGTGTGTCAACAGGATCGGAACGGTTAGCCCGTCGATCTGGGCGTTGTTGAAGCTGACGCCCGACCAGTCGGCCACGTTGGGATCGACCGACAGCAGCGCCGTGGCCTGGGGGGGAACATCCCCGTTGGAGGAGAGGGAATAGTCCCAGTTCCAGCCGTACAACCGTGGATGGGAGACAAGGGTATGCAGCCCACTCCCGAAGGTGAGGGTGGCGATGACGATAGTGACCGCCAGGGCGGTGCCGAAGAGAGCTGACCGAGCCGGGACAGCGGCGCGGCCCTGGCCCGACTCGAGGGCAAAGCGAAGGCCAGTCACAGCGGCAATGGGCGCCCCGCCGCTGGCCGCCCGCCTGGCCATGTTGGAGCTCCTGACCGGGCCGTGCGCGTCTTCCCCCCGGTTGTCGTTTGGGAGCCGACCGGTGGGCAAGCAGCACGGCGGCGGCGGTGAGCATCACGACGAGCACGAGCACGCCTAGCCCATACGTGAGGAAGTCGAAAGCGAAACCGCGAGATGGGTAGACGGGGCGGACCGGACCGATTGGGGAGAGAGGAGACAGCCCGGTCGCCACGCCAACCGCCACTATCGATCCGATCACAACGGCACCAAGTGTCCCGACCAGTCCGTCAGCGATGACCTCGGCCGGACGAGCGCCCAGGGAGCGGAGTATCTGGCGCTCGTCTCTTCGCTCATTTAGTTGACGGCTGACGAGCTGCATCGTCACTAAGAGGGCCGCCAGGGCGGCGATACCGCCGAAAACGGCGAGCGCGACGGAATTGGGCTTGACCGTGAGATTGACCTGATCGTTCACGATCGACGTGACATGGAAGTCGTAGGTCGTGCCGGGCGGTAGGGCAGCAATTATCCGTTTCTCCACGCTGGAGACCCCTGTGCTCCCGGCGGTGAGCTTCAGTCCGTAGGTCCCGTAGATGGGTTTGGACCTGAACGAGTGCGTCACTGCCGGCGTGAAGAGCAGGTACGTCGGGCGGCGGTCGACGGTGTCTAGGACGACCTCGTTATTGAAGACGATCGTCCCGACCAACTTCATCTGGATGCGACGCGCCGGTTGCACGGCGGCGGTGCCGAAGGCACTTCTCCCTGTTTGGGCGTCGGTGTAAAAGCCCATCGGGATGACTTGGCCGAGGTGCCAATGGAGCTGGCGTTCAGCTTGTGCGGTCGCCATGAATTCGTCAGCTCGGCGAGGATCCGCCGTACGGCCGCCGGTGACGGCGACCTGATCCTGATCGAAATATTCACCGTTCAGGCTGCCGATGGCGACAACCGTCCCCGTCACCAGAGACGTTGGAAATGAAGGCGCGCCATCGCGCTTCAGGGGAAAGGCGTTGAGGTAGGTCGACGCTTCGACACGCTCCACTCCCGGGATCTTTTCAAGTGAATGGGTCTCATCCCGGGCGAAGAGATTGGACAGACTGATGTCCGACGGTTTGGTGCTGGCCAGGAACGTGTTGAATGATGACTGCGTTCGACGGGCGGCTGCCACCGACGCCATCGCCACGCCGCCAACAAGAGCAATGATCAACACGATGGTCGCGTACCCGCCCCGGCGGCGGTGGAAGGTGGCGGCGAAGGTGTACCAGGCGACGCGTCTGATACCGCCGTTCACGCCGCGGACCTTCCGTCGAACCTTCCGGTGGCCGCCACGCGTGACAGTCTCCCGCACGCGAAGCATTCGAAGAAGGGGGTTAGCCTCTGCGCGGGCGGGGTGCCAGCACCACACGCACACAGAGAAACCCGGGGCTGCTCCGTCGACCCCGAGTCGTCGTGGCCTATCCACCGACGGCGCAAGTCGACTTCCTCGTCAACTCTTGGCGGCACGGAGGCCTATGAAATCGGAAACTCTGCAGAAACTCATATAACCGATTCAGTCGTGATGGTTTCGTTGGCGACCAAACACGCCGTTTCCAGCATTCTTCTATGTCTTTGTGATGACGCAGCTACCGCCTACGCCCGCGCTGTGGGTGCTATTGCCATCCCCTTAAAGGAACATTTCAACACGCCCTCTTGCGATCGACGCGCAATGCTGGGCGAGTCGCTTGGGCACATCTTTCACATGGCCCACCGATCATTTGATGCTGAGGCCACCCGGATCCATGGACATCCTGGCTCCCGGTCATTGAACCTCTAGCCTGTTCACGGGTGATTGAGAAACGAGAGGTCGATGTACGCAATCGTGACGAACGTACGTGTTGAGAATCCCGACGAGGCCCGACTCCTCCTGCCGGAGGCTCGAGAAGCTCTAGTCTCCCGCGCGCCGGGAATCATTTGTGGCTATTGGCTGGAACCCATCGACGGCATCGGAACATCCGTTCTCGTCTTTGACACCAAGGAGAATGCGGAAGAAGCTGCAAATTATCCGGTACCGCCGATGCCAGGTGTCACTCAGCTCGACCTCACTGTCCGTGAGGTTTTTGCACACGTCTGACCGGTCGACGAGTGCTCCCGAAACGCCGGCTCGGGGAGTGTCACGCCACTCCGAAATCCTCCGATTGATGTGATCCTTTTCATCGCTCGCGGAACCACTTGGACCACTGCCATCACTTGCCTTTCTCATCCCAGCAGTCGACGTTGCGCCGCCGGATCTCACGGCTCGTCCGGTTGGTCACGCGGCTGCGCTCTTGAACGGGCCTTTAGCAGGAATCCCTATTCTCCTGCGGAACCTGCAGACGACCTAGAATGACCCTTTCGCCCGAGTAGCTCAGTTGGTAGAGCACTTCACTTGTAATGAAGATGTCGCGGGTTCGATTCCTGCCTCGGGCTCACGTGTGATGTCTCAAGACATCGAGGACCCGGGGCGGGGGCAGCGTAGACCCGGGCTGCTGCTCAAGGAAGGCTGATAACCCTTGCTGCTTGGGTTAGGGACGTACCAAGCTGCGCTGCCGCGCCACTTCGAAGGCGGCGACCGCGCCGGCCACGCCCACGTTGAGCGAGGGCAACGAACCGTGCTGGGGAATGGAGACCACGGCGTCACAACGTCGGCGCACCAGCGGGGCCAGTCCCTTCTCCTCGCTTCCCACCACCAAGGCGATCGGACCTTCGCCGAGCGGGAGGTCATAGAGGGACTGTGACGACTCGCCGGCCAGCCCGACCGACCACACGCCTAGCTCGGTCATCTGCATGAGCGCCGCCGGTATGCCGCCGACCACGGCGAAGCGGAGGTGCTCTATCGCGCCAGCGGCTGTTTTGGCCACGGTGGGCGACAAGCGGGCCGAACGGTGACGCGGCAGGACAACGCCGTTGACACCGGCGCACTCGGCGCTGCGCAACAGCGCGCCCAGGTTGCGCGGGTCGGTGATGCCGGCGGCCACCAGGAGGAACGGCTGCACACCCTGGCGACTGGGCGTGCAGAGATCTTCCAACGAGACGGGCTCCACCGGGCGGGCGAGAGCGAGGACACCCTGAGGAGATTCGGTCCGCGCCTGTGCATCGAGCCGGTGACGAGGCACGGTCTCGACCGGAACGCGAAGCCGCGCGGCCAACTCTTCAATTCGATCCAGCTGCGGTGAGGGATCTTGATCTTCGGCCAGCAGAATCTGGCGCACGGTGCGCCGTCCCACGCTGAGGAGCTCGAGTACCGCCCGTCGGCCCTCGACCTGATCGCCACCGAGCTCGCTCGGCTCGCGTTCATCGGGCCGATGAGGACGAGACCGACGCGAGCCGTCGCCCCCCGGCCCTCCCGTGCTCCGGGTCGGTCCACTGCGCCCACTTCCGCCGCGTGCACCACTTCCGCCGCGTCCCGCGCGCCCCCGCTGGCACCCCGCGGCGCTCCCCGACGACCGGGCGGCGGCGTCACACCTGTTCCAAAAGCACGACGGCCAGGCAGGCGATCCCCTCGGCCCGGCCCAAGGCGCCCAGGCCCTCGGCACGGGTGGCCTTGACCGAGACCGGTGCATCGAGCACAACCGACAGCTTGGTGACCATGGCGTCGGTGTGCGGCGCCAGGCGAGGCGCATCCGCCACGACGGTGCAGTCGGCATTCACACAGGCGTAACCCTCGACGCGCGCCATGCGCACCACTTCGGTCAGAAGCTCCACGCTGTTCGCTCCCTCCCACACGGGGTCGGTGTCGGGAAAATGCCGGCCCAGATCGCCGAGTCCGACCGCACCGAGCACGGCGTCGGAGAGGGCGTGGCACACCGCGTCGGCATCGCTGTGCCCGCCGAGTCCCCGGCCCCCTTCGATGACCACACCACCGAGCACCAGGGGCCGATGGGGATCATCGGAGAAGCGATGAATGTCGATGCCTTGTCCAATACGCATGTTCACCCTCTCAACAGACGTTCGGCCAGGTCCAGATCGGCGGGGGTGGTGATCTTCAGGTTGAGCGGATCGCCCGGGACGACCCGCACGGCAACGCCGAGTGCTTCGACGAGCGCCGCATCGTCGGTGGCCTCGCCGCCGGCCGCATGCGCACGACGGAGGAGTGCGGCATCGAAGGCCTGCGGCGTCTGCACGGCAACGAGTGAGGAGCGGTCGAGGGTTCGGGTCACCGTCTGGGTGCCGTCCACCACCTTGATGGTGTCACTCACCGGCACGCCGGGGATGGCACCCCCGACCGTGGCGACGCCGGCGGAGTCAGTCGATGTCACAGCCGCGATCACCGCCGTAAAGAGCGCGTCGGACGCCAGTGGGCGGGCGGCATCGTGCACCACGATCACCTGCGCCGACTCAGGAACGGCGGCCAGGCCAAGCCGGACCGATTCGGCACGTGTCGCCCCACCTTCCACCACGACATCGGCCCCGTGGGTGGCGTGTTGCCATGAACCACGTGGCAGAACCAACACCACACCTGCCGTCGAAGGGCGACAGGCACTGACGGCCCACTCCACGATCGGGCGCTCGGCCAAGAGCGCGAACTGCTTCATCTGGCCGAAGCGTTCGCCGGAGCCTCCCGCCACCACAACCGCCCACACCGTCGCCACGGCTCCGCCGTTAGGTCAAGGCGTCGTTCAGACGCTCTTCCGCCGTCTCTTCGTCCACGTTGAGCGCGAAGGTCAGCTCGGAGACCAGGATCTGCCGGGCTCGCTGCAACATACGCTTCTCGCCGGCGGACAGACCCTTGTCCTTGTCGCGGATGGACAGGTTGCGCACCACTTCGGCCACTTGATAGATGTCGCCGGACCGCAGCTTCTCGGAGTGGTTCTTGTAGCGGCGGGACCAGTTCGTCGGCATGCGCGCTTCCTTCTTGCGCAGCACCGCAAAGACCTCTTCGACCTCTTCGTCATTGATCACTTCGCGCAGGCCCACGCCCTCGGTGTTGTCGGCGGGCACGTTGAGGATCAGATCCCCGTAGGCCAGGCGCAGCACCAGATACTCGCGCTTTTCGCCGAAGGCGACCTTCGTCTCTCGCTTCTCAATGACTGCAGCCCCATGGTGGGGGTACACGACTTTGTCTCCGACCTTGAACACGGATCTCCCTTGCACGGACACGGCGCCGGGCCAGCGACGATTTCAGAGGGCCGTACCGGTCCCGACAGGTCAGTCGGCCGAACGGCAGCTCACCATTTTACCAGACTCGCTCACTATTCGTACCGTTCGAAGATGCTCGCCTCGACCATGCGCGCCAATCCGTCGCGGATGAGCCGGGCCGTGGCCGAGCCGATGCCGTCGACGGACTCCAGTTCGGCCGCGCTGGCCGACATGATCTCGGGCAACGTGCCGAAGCGGTCCACCAGCCGCTCAATGAGTGTCGGGGCCAGCTGCGGCAGTCGATGCAAGAGCCGGTAGCCCCGGGGAGCCATTTCGGCGTGAAGTTGGTCGTCCGGCGCGGGCAGTCCCAAAATGGCGACCACCTGGGGCAGGTCCATCAATGCATCGGCCGACAGAGTTCGTAACCGAGCCTGGGCCAATGGGCTGGCATAGTCCCGCAGGACCAAGGAGACGGCATCGCTCACGCCGGCGCTGAGCTCCATCGTCTGGAGGTGGATCAGGCGTCCATCCGAGCCCAGCTCGACGAGATGCCCGTCGACCTCCTCGGCGATGCGGCGCACCATCTCCCCCGGCTGCAGCACGGCCACGACGTCGCGCACCGAGACGGTGTCCTCCATCTCCAGGCGCGTCAGCGAGGTCAGGGCATCGTCGAAGCGCATGCGGAAGCGCTGCTGGGTGGCCAGGGCCTGGCTGGAGCGGTCGATCAACCACCCCGAGGATTGACTCGTGTGCTTCAGTCCGTTGCGGTAGACGGCAATGGTGGCCATCGCCTCGGAGACAGCGATCACCGGCACGTCGATGGAACGGGCCACGCGTTCGGCCGTCCGATGCCGGGTCCCGGTCTCGGTGGTGGCGATGCTGGCTTTGGGCACGAGATGCACGTTGGCCCGGGCAATCCGGGAGGCGTCTGCGGCCAAAATGATGGCCCCGTCCATTTTGGCCAGTTCCGAAAGCCGCTGGGGGCTGAACTCGGCATCGAGCAGGAACCCCCCGGTGCAGACCGACAACACGGCCGGATCGTCGCCCACGACGATCAAGGCACCGTGCTTGGCCTGGAGGATGCGGTCGAGACCCTCACGCAGTGCCGTGCCCGGTGCGACCAGCGAAAGGGCGTCGTTCAGCGGCTGGCTGCCCCGGTCGACCACATGGGAATCGTACTGGTCAAGGCCTCGTCAAGCGTTCGCACGCGGTGCAGCACCATGCCCGGTGGGACGCCCTCGGACGGGGTGGATGCGGGGACGAGTGCCCGGCAGAAACCGGCGCGGTAGGCCTCGGAAAGCCTGCGCTCGGTTCCGGGCACCATGCGAACCTCGCCCGCCAGCCCCAGTTCACCGAACACGACGAATTCGGGCGGCACCACCAGGCCCTCGGCGGCGGAGGCGATGGCCAGGGCCACCCCCAGGTCGACCGCGGGCTCCACGACGCTGATGCCACCGACCGCGGCCACGAAGACCTCGGCCGGACCGACTGCCACCCCGGCCCGGCTACTCAGTACGGCCAGCAGCAGGGTCACTCTGGCCGCGTCGATCCCCAAGGTCTTGGCCCTTGTCCCCTCGGCCCCCGGGCCGAGAAGGGCCTGGACCTCCACCAGGAGGGGTCGCCGACCTTGCAAGACCGGCACCACGACGCTGCCGGGTACGCCCTTCATGCGGTCCCCCAACAACAGGGGACCGGGGTCGGGCACGGCCCGAAGGCCGTCCTCGCGCATCTCGAAGATCCCGACCTCGCCGGCCGGCCCGAAACGATGCTTGATGGCGGTGAGCATGCGCAGGGAATGGTGGCGGTCGCCGTCGAACGAGAGCACGGTGTCGACCAGGTGCTCCACCGCTCGAGGACCGGCCAGGTCGCCGTCCTTGGTGACGTGACCGACCAGGACGATCGGTATACCGGTGGACTTGGCCAGCCTGGTCAGCCGATCCACGCATGCTCTGACCTGGGTCAGACTGCCGGCGGAACCAGGCAACTCATCGTCAGAGATGGTCTGGATGGAATCCACCACCACCAGGGCCGGCTGGTGATGCGCGATGGCCTCTGCCATGGCCACCACGTCGTTCCCGGCCAGCGCCAGCAGGGTCTCCGGCACGGCACCGATCCGGGCCGCCCGCCCGCTCACCTGTGTCAGCGACTCCTCAGCCGAGGCCAACAGCACATCGACTCCGGTGCTGGCCACCGACGACAGGACTTGAAAGAGAAGCGTCGACTTGCCCACGCCGGGGGGCCCGAAGACAAGCGTCACCGAACCGGCCACGAAGCCCCCGGCCAACACGCGATCGACCTCGGTCACGCCGGTGGGCATGGGCCTCGCCTCACAGCCATCGATGTGCCGCAAGGAGACGGCCTCCGCGCCCCTGGAGAGGGCCGTCGCCTCCCCCCGGCGCCGTCCCGGCGTGGAAGTTGACGAGGCGGAAGCGATCAGTGTGTTCCAGGCACCGCACTGCGGGCAGCGCCCGACCCATTGGGGGGCGACACCCTCACATGCGGTGCAGCGGTAGATCTCGATCCGTCGGGCCATGACGGCACCCTAGGGAAGGCCTGTGACAACCGCCGGGATACCCCGGCGGCGCGGTTACTCCCCTTCGACGCCTGCTCCGGCCAACTCCATCGGTGGCGGCTGAATGCCCTCAATGGCCCGGAAGCTCAGCTGCGGCCCTTCGCCGTCGATCGGCGATTGCTCCACGTCGACGACGATGGTCTCGCCGACCCGGAACTCCTTCCACAAGATGCGCTCCGACAAGGGGTCCTCCACCAACTGCTGGATGGCCCGGCGCAGTGGCCGTGCTCCAAGCTGGGGGTCGTAGCCCTTCTCGGCCAGGAACGTACGCGCAGCCGGAGTGAGCTCAAGGCCGATGCCCTGATCCGACAGCTGCGTGATCGTCCGCGACATGAGGAGGTCGACGATCTCGGTCACCTCGGCCAGCGAAAGCTCGTGGAAGACGATGACCTCGTCGATGCGGTTGAGGAACTCGGGACGGAAGTGCGACTTGAGCGCCTCGTTGACCTTGGCCTTCATGCGCTCGTGGGTCACCGCTTCCGAATTCTGCGCAAAGCCGATGGCGGTCTTGCGCAGATCGGACGTCCCGAGGTTCGACGTCATGATCAGCACGGTGTTCTTGAAGTCCACCGAGCGGCCTTGGGCGTCGGTCAGGCGACCGTCCTCGAGAATCTGCAGCAACGTGTTGAACACATCGGGGTGCGCCTTTTCGACCTCGTCGAAGAGCACGACGGAGAAGGGCTTGCGCCGCACCGCCTCGGTCAACTGACCGCCCTCTTCGTAGCCGACATAGCCCGGAGGCGAACCGACGAGACGACTGACGGTGTGCTTCTCCATGTACTCACTCATGTCGAGCTGAATCAGCGCGTCCTCGTCGTCGAAGAGGAATTCGGCCAACGTCTTCGCCAGTTCGGTCTTTCCCACACCCGTCGGGCCGAGGAAGATGAACGAGCCACTCGGACGCTTGGGGTCCTTGAGGCCGGCGCGCGTACGCCGGATGGCCCGTGACAGCGCCTTGAGCGCCTCTTCCTGGCCCACCACACGCTTGTGCAGTTCGTCCTCCATGCGGAGCAGCTTGGCCGTCTCCTCCTCGGTCAAGCGGTAGACCGGAATGCCGGTCCAAGCCGCCAGTACCTCGGCGATGACTTCCTCGTCCACCACGTCGAAGAGGTCGACGCCATCGGCCCGAAGCTCGGCGTCCTGCACCTCTTTGCGGTCGAGGCGCTCCTTCTCCTGCTCGGCCAGCTTCTTGGCCTGCTCGAAGGCGCCCTTCTCGATGGCCGCTTCTTTGTCGGCCCGCAAGCGGGTGATCTCCTCGTCCAGCTTCTTCGTGCTGGTGGGCGTGGACATGCGACGAATACGCAGCCGGCTCCCGGCCTCGTCGATCAGGTCGATCGCCTTGTCCGGCAGGAAACGGTCGGCCAGGTAACGGTCGGCCAGGTTGGCTGCGGCCACCAGGGCCTGGTCGGTGATGCTCACGGCATGGTGCGACTCGTAGCGGTCGCGCAAGCCCTTGAGGATGTCGATGGTCAATGCGACCGAAGGCTGCTCCACCTTGACCGGTTGGAACCGGCGCTCGAGAGCGGCGTCCTTCTCGAGGTGCTTGCGGTACTCGTCGATGGTGGTTGCGCCCACGGTCTGCAGCTCGCCGCGCGCCAGCATCGGCTTCAAGATAGAAGCCGCATCGATGGCACCTTCAGCCGCGCCAGCGCCCACGAGCGTGTGGATCTCGTCGATGAAGAGAACGATGTCGCCGCGGGTGCGGATCTCCTTGAGGACCTTCTTCAGACGCTCCTCGAAGTCGCCGCGGTACCGGCTCCCGGCAACCAGTGCGCCGAGATCGAGGGTGTAGAGCTGCTTGCCGGTCAAGGTCTCGGGGACCTCGTTGGCCACGATGCGTTGGGCCAGGCCCTCGACGATGGCGGTCTTGCCCACGCCAGGCTCACCGATCAAGACCGGGTTGTTCTTGGTGCGGCGCGAGAGAACCTGCATGACCCGCTCGATTTCCTTCTCGCGCCCAATGACGGGGTCGAGCTTTCCGTCCCGTGCCAATTGCGTGAGGTTCCGTCCGAATTGGTCGAGCACGGGAGAACCCGAGGGGTTGTCGCCCGCGGCCGTCCCTTGACTGGCGCCGACCGACTCCTTGCCTTGGTTGCCGGACATGAGTTGGATCACCTGTTGGCGCACCCGGCCCAGGTCGGCGCCCAGGCTGACCAGAACGGTGGCCGCCACGCCTTCGCCCTCACGGACGAGGCCGAGCAGCATGTGCTCGGTGCCGATGTAGCTGTGGCCCAACTGCAACGCCTCGCGGAGCGAGAGCTCGAGGACCTTTTTGGCGCGCGGCGTAAAGGGAGGGGACCCGCTAGGAGCCGTACCGGCCATTCCGATGGTCTCTTCGACCTTCTCGCGTACTGCCTCGAGCGAGATCCCAAGAGACTCGAGAGCCTTGGCGGCTACGCCTTCGCCCTCGTGAATTAGCCCGAGCAGAATGTGCTCGGTACCGATAAAGCTGTGGTTCAGGAGACGTGCTTCCTCCTGAGCCAACACCAACACCCTCCGTGCCCGGTCGGTGAAGCGTTCGAACACCCTGACCGCCTCTCTCTATAACTCGTACTTCAGTGTACCTGCGGGCCCCTGTCCAATCGGCGGCAGGTCATATGTTGGGATCATATTGGGACGGCATTGGGGGCCAAGCCCTGAGCTACCGCACAGCTTCTCCCCCTTCGGCAGCTGTCGCACCCATTCGGCTGTCGCCTATCGTCACAGGCAGTGAATGCGTCGGAGGCCCTG
Source organism: uncultured Acidimicrobiaceae bacterium (assembly GCA_963737745.1). Lineage (GTDB taxonomy): Bacteria > Actinomycetota > Acidimicrobiia > Acidimicrobiales > RAAP-2 > Bog-473. The sequence continues at coordinate 746,265 of CAVTTR010000007.1, forward strand.
GATCTTCCCCTCCTCGAGGAGGGGTTACGGCGCGTCGAACCTCTCCTGAACGCCAACGTGGTGACCGGCGACAGTTTCCTCGATTCGGTGACGACGCATCTCATCGCCGCAGGTGGCAAGCGCCTTCGCCCCCTGTTGGCCTTGGCCGCGGCCACGGGTGGCGAGCGAGACGCGACGCACGATGACCTGATGGGCGCGGTAGCGGTCGAGCTCGTGCACCTGGCCTCGCTCTATCACGATGACGTGATCGATGAGGCCACGATCCGTCGCAACGTCGAGAGCGTCAACAGCCGTTTCGGAAATTTGGTCGCCATCGTGGCCGGTGATTACCTCCTGGCCCGATCGGCCGGCATCGCGGCCAGCTTGGGCGTCGAGATCGCCGCCCTGCTGGCCGAGACCCTGGCCAACCTTTGCCAGGGCCAGGTGGCCGAGGTCCGCTCGGCCTTTCAGATCACCCGAACTCGACAGGACTATCTCAGCGCCATCACCGGCAAAACGGCGGCACTCACCTCGACCTCGTGCCGCATTGGCGCGCTGACCGGAAAGCGCCCTTCATTCGAGGTCGAAGCGCTGACCGAGTACGGACACTGCTTCGGCATGGTGTTCCAAATCCGCGACGACATCCTCGACATCACGGCCACCGCGGGCGAGTTGCTCAAGCCGGCCGGCCAGGACCTGGCCGAGGGCATCTACAACCTGCCGACCCTGGTGGCGCTGGCCGATCCCGACTCGGGACCCGATCTGCGGGCCTTGCTCGGTCAACCGCTGGGTCAGCCCGAGCGAGAGAAGGCGTGCGCCATCGTCGCCGCGTCGTCGGGCATCGGCGTGGCCGTCGAAGCCGCCCGCACCTATGTCGAACGAGCTCGGGACGCGACCTCGGGCATCGCCAACCGCGCCCTACAAGAGGGACTCACGCAACTGGCGACCGAACTCCTCAGCGACCTCCCGGGCTGACCGCCGTCGCAGCGGGGAGGGCGAGGACGGACGATCGACTCCGGAAGGTCTGGCGCAGAGGGTCGACGCAGGGAAGGTCAGTTCAGGAAGTCGACGTGCTGGTCGCAGTCCCGCACTTGGCGGCGATCTTCGCCAACAGAGCGTTGCCCTTGCCTTCTAACTTCTGCACACGGGTAATCCGGGTGCCGATTCTCGTCGCCACCCTTGTGTGACCGGCCGCCGTCGCCGCCGCTTCACGAGCCTGCGCCTTGGGGAGCCATACGGCCGCCTTGGCTTCGCGTGCCTTTATACGTGTCGCGCGCTCTTCTGCTTTGGCGCACCGCGCTGCGTGCAGCGCTGGGGTGACGCTCGACGGCGTGGTCGCTGTTGTGGGGGCGGACGCCCCGGCTGTTCCCGATAGCCCGATGACTCCGGCACCGCCCAAGGCGAGCGTGCCCGAGACCGCTGCCACCGCAATGAATTTGCGCATCATGACGTCCTCTCAACTCCTGAGCCCCATCTGGGCCGCACGCTCACTTTGCGGGTCAAATGTGAGGAAGCTGTGAGCAGAATATGAGGGTTGTCATGCGCCTCTTGAACGCGTATCCCCGGCTCGCCTTCTTCGCGGTCTGCGCGCTCAGCGGTCTGGGCGCTTAGCGGTCTGGACGTTGAGCCTCCGGCCGCAGGGTCGGGAACGCGATGACCTCGCGGATGTTCGTGACGTCGCCCAGCAGCATGAGCAACCGGTCCACGCCCAGGCCGAAGCCGGAGGTGGGGGGCAGTCCGTACTCGAGTGCCCGGAGGTACTCCTCGTCCACCTCGGCCGCCTCTTCATCGCCGGCAGCGTGTCGGGCCGCCTGCTCCATGAAGCGCGCCCGCTGGTCGTCGGGATCGGTGAGCTCGCTGAATCCATTGCCGAGTTCACGTCCGGCGATCACCGGTTCATAGCGTTCGACCAAATCGGGACCGTCGCGGTGCCGTCGTGCCAGGGGTGACACCTCGGCCGGATAGTCGATGACGAAGACCGGTCCCCAGAGCTCAGTTTCGGTCGTCTTCTCGTAGATCTCGAGGAGGATCTTGCCCGGTCCCCAATCATCGGCCACGGCGATGCCCACTTCGGATGCCACCTTGACCAGCTCGTCACGGGGGGAGCGGACGCTCAATGAGAAGCCCGTGGCCTCGAGGATCAACTCCGACAAGGTGGCCCGACGCCACGGCGGCGTCAGGTCCAACGCGCGGCCCCCATAGGAGAGCACAGTGGTGCCCAAGAGGTCTTGAGCCACGCCGGCGACCAACTCCTCGAAGACCACCATGGTGTCGTGATAGTCGGCATAGGCCTGGTAGAGCTCGAGCGTCGTGAACTCGGGGTTGTGCCGGGGCGAGATGCCCTCGTTGCGAAAGCTGCGGCCGATCTCGAACACCTTGTCGAACCCACCGACGACCAGGCGCTTGAGGTAGATCTCCGGCGCCACCCTGAGATACAGGTCGATATCCAGCGTGTTGTGATGCGTGACGAAGGGTCGGGCCGTCGCCCCTCCTGCAATCGGATGGAGGATGGGCGTCTCGACCTCGACGAAGCCCAGCGACCACAGGCGTTGGCGCATGGCCTGCACCACGTTGCTGCGCAACGTCAACAGTTGCCGGGTGCGCTCGTTGGCCCACAGGTCGACTTCGCGTTGACGGTAGCGGGTCTCGACGTCGGACACGCCGTGCCACTTGTCACCGAAGTTGCGGCGGGCCTGCGCCAGAAGCTCCCACTCCGACACCTTGACCGAGAGCTCCCCACGCCTCGTCCGCACGACCTCACCCCGAGCGCCGATCCAGTCACCCAGATTGAGGCGAACGAACTCGTCGAAGCGCGCCGTCACCGCGGACAGAGCGAAGAGCTGCACCGAGCCCGACGCATCGCGGAGCTCGCCGAAGGCCAACTTCCCCTGTGGGCGCAAGAGCATGAGACGGCCCGCGACGGCGACGGTCTCACCGGACTCCTCGCCATCGGTGAGGTGTGACCACCCCTCGACGACCTGCGCCGCGCTGTGCGTACGGGCGAAGCGGTAGGGAATACCGCCGTCGCCACCTGCCCAAGGTGTCGGCTCCACGCCACCCGGCGGCGGCTCCGTCTTTTCGCTCACTTTCTACCGTTCGACACGTTGCGCTCGTAGACGATACGCAGTCCGTGCAGAGTCAACCAGGGTTCCACATGCTCAATGGTGTCCGAATGGGGTGCGATGAGCGAACTGAGCCCGCCGGTAGCCACCACGGCCGAAGGCCCCAGCTCTTGCATGAACCGGCGGGCCAACCCGTCGACCTGCGCCGCGAAGCCGTAGAGGGTGCCCGATTCGATCGACTCGACCGTCGAGCGCCCGATCACGTGGCGCGGCTCGACGATCTCCACCCGGCGCAACGCGGCGGCATGCTGGTAGAGCGCCTCGAGGCTGATGGCCACACCCGGCGTGATGGCTCCCCCCAGGTACTCTCCGGTCGCACTGATCGCCTCCACCGTGGTAGCCGTCCCCATGTCGATGACCACGCAGGGTCCGCCATAGAGGTCGTAGGCGCCGACGGCGTTGGCCACCCGATCGGCCCCGACCTCTTTGGGATCGTCATAGAGGATGGGCATGCCGCTCTTGGTGCCCGGGCCGAGCACGACGCACGGCACCTGGGCGAACCAGCGACTGGCCATCTGCCGCAGCTCACCGGTGACGTGGGGGACCGACGAGCTCACCGCAATGCCGGTCACCGAGTTGGCGATATCCAATCCCTCCAGGTCGAGGAGTTGGGTGAGCAGCACCGCATGCTCGTCGGGCGTACGGGTGGGAACCGTCGAGAGCCTCCAGTGGTGCGTGAGCCCCCGCGGCGCGCTCGGGATCCGTCTCGAGACCGATTCCCACCCCGACACTCTCTTCGGGCTCGGCCGCTGAGTCGGCCTCGTTGAGGGAGTAGAGCCCGATGACGGTCTCGGTATTCCCCACGTCAATGACGAGCAGCACGGTCAGACCCCCTTGGAGTCGCTGGTGTCACGCCAGATGAGATCGAGACCCAAGTCGAGCACGGTGGCGGAATGCGTCAGGGCACCGACCGATATCCGGTCCGGTCCGGCGGCGGCATAGTCGCCGATCGTCTCGAGCGTCACGCCTCCCGACACCTCGGTCAAAATCGGCCCGATCGATTCCGCACGCGCCACCTCGATGGCGCGTGCCACGGTGGCCGGGTCCATGTTGTCGAGGAGCACGGCGTCGGCGCCGGCTCGCGCCGCCTCGGCGACCTGTTCCAGCGTGTCGCACTCGATCTGCACCGTGCGGCCGGGCCACAGCGCCCGGGCTCGCGACACCGCGGCGGTGATGGTTACACCGCCCAGGTGATTGTCCTTGACCAGCACGGCCTCGGACAGGCTGGACCGGTGATTGACACCGCCTCCGGCCTGGACAGCCGCTTTCTCGAGGGCCCGTAGTCCCGGAGTGGTCTTGCGAGTATCGAGCACCTGGACGGCGGGATTGCGGGCGTGCGCCGCGGCCACATACCGCGCGGTCAGCGTGGCTACCCCCGAGAGCCGCCCGAGAAAGTTGAGTGCCGTGCGCTCTGCCGTGAGGATGGGCCGCAACGGGCCGGTCACCTCCATGATGGTTTGTCCCGGCACGAGCACGCTTCCGTCGCCGCTATACCAGTTGAGCGACAATGCCGGGCTGAGCTGGCGAAACGTCTCTGTGGCACACGCCCGGCCGGCGAGGACCCCGGCTTGTCGGGCCCGCAATGCCACGTGCGCCGTCGCACCTTCTGGCACCAGCGCCGTCGTGATGTCACCGTCCGCCAAGAGGTCCTCGGCCAAGGCCCGGGCCACCGCCTCCACCACGATGGCGTCGGACGGCGCGTTCCCCAGTGCCGCTTTGTCGGCCTCACTCACCTCGGTGCTCATCATCGGGAGGCCGGTGGTTGGCCGTGGACCTGACGCACCCGCCAGCGTGGCACGGTATCGGGGTAGTCGCTCCGCGAGTGTGCCCCCCTGCTTTCGGTGCGGGAGCGGGCCGACACCAACAGGGCGTCCGCCAATTGCAAGAGGTTGCCCAGCTCGCCGGCCGCCACAGAAACCGTGCGATCGCCCAGAGCGGTGGCCACCTCGGCCACACCCTCGGCCGCACCGTCCAAGGAGTGCGCGCTGCGCACCACCCCCGCACCGCTGGTCATGGTCCGTTGCAGCGAATCGCGCAATTTGGCCACATCCGGCGGGGTCGACCCCGGTTCTGCGCTCGGCCACTGCCGGGGCTGGTCGTTCAGGAACTGGCAGGCAATCCCATCGAGTGGGGCGTCGCCCAGCACGGCGCGCAAAGCCCCACTTCGCTCCGGTCCGTCGTGATCCGAGGCGATCCGTTCGGCCAGCCTGGCCCCGAACACCATGCCCTCGAGCAAGGAGTTCGAGGCGAGCCGGTTGGCCCCGTGCACACCGGTACACGCCACCTCGCCCACTGCCCACAAGCCGGGCAAGGCGGTGGCACCCCACAGGTCGGTGACCACCCCACCCGAAAGGTGGTGCGCCGCCGGGGCGATCGGGAGCCAGTCCGTCTCTGGATCGAGACCGATGGAGGCCAGCGAGGCCGCAATGGTCGGGAAGCGCTGTGGGAACCGTTCCAGCCCGGTGGCGTCGAGCCACAGGTGATCGGTGCCCTGCTCGGCCATGCGGGCCGCCATGGCCCGACTCACCACATCTCGTGGGGCCAGCTCGTCGACGAACTGTTTCCCCGCGTCGTCGCGCAACAACGCACCGTGACCCCGCAGCGCCTCGGACAACAAGGGGCGCGGCATGGCGGGATGATGGAGCGCCGTGGGGTGGAACTGGACGAATTCGACGTCAGCCGTGGGCACGCCGGCGCGCACCGCCATGGCGACCCCGTCGCCCGTTGACTCGGGCGGATTGGTGGTGACCGAGAACAGCTGACCTGCACCACCGGTGGCCAACACGACATGGTCCGCTCGGACCTCGACCGCCGGACCGTGCGGCGGCAACGCAGTCACCCCGACGCAGCGCCCGCCCTCGATGAGCAGGTCCAGGGCGAACCATCCCTCGAGCACCGCGCTGGCCGTCCGGAAGGTGGCGTCGACCAGGGCACGCTCCACTTCGGCCCCCGTGGCTGCACCGCCGGCGTGAACCACACGGGGCCGGGAGTGCCCGCCCTCGCGGGCCAGGGCCAAGAGTCCGCTGGCCTCGCGGTCGAACTCCACGCCGAGCGTGATCAGCTCGTGGACCCGCCCGGGCCCCTCGTCGACCAGGATGCGCACCGCTTCTTCGTCACACAGGCCGGCTCCGGCCGCCAGAGTGTCCGCCAGGTGCAAGTCGGTCGAGTCCTCGTCGCCCCCGAGTACGGCAGCCACACCTCCTTGGGCCCACCGGGTAGCCGATTGCGAGAGTGCGCCCTTGGTGAGCACGCCCAAGGAAGGGGCGGCCCCACCATGGGGTCCCGGTCCGGCGAGTCGGACCGCAGCTGAAAGCCCGGCTACTCCACTCCCCAGGACCAGGACCTTGAACGGTCCCGGTCGGATTGGGGTGCTCACGCCGGTTCGGTCAGGCTGAGCTCGGTTTCGAGGAGGGCCGACGCCGCATCGATGACCCGATTTCGCCGGTCGACGTGTACGACCCGCGGCTCATAGGCGGCGAGTTCTTCCTGCTCGTAATCGGCATAGGTGATCAGGATCACCTTGTCGCCCGAAGCGACCAATCGGGCCGCGGCGCCGTTGAGGCGGATCTCCCCTGGTTCGCCCTCGATGGCATAGGTCTCGAAGCGGGCTCCATTGTCGATGTCGAGGACCGCCACCTGCTCGTAAGGGAGGATGTCGGCCAGCGCCATCAGCTCGGTGTCGATGCTTACCGACCCGACGTAGTTGAGGTTGGCCCCTGTCACCGTCGCTCTGTGGATCTTTGACTTCATCATGCGGCGCCGCATCTGGTCAAGCGATCCTTTCCAGTCGGCGTGCCGGGGTGCTGTCGGTGCTCGTCGCAGGGCCGGGCGCGGCGAGTCTGGACTCGGCCGCCAATTCGGATCCGGCACAGTTGTCGATCAACCGGACCGGACCTACGTCGGCGGCAATAAGCAAACGGACCGCCGTCGGATCCTCGATGACCTCGCGCGCCGCAAGGTCGTGGTGACCCACCGCCACCGCATAGTCCAGGTGCACCAGAGGCTCGCTCTCCACCACCTGGCGCATGGCCTCGGCCACCGTCGAGGAGTAGTCCACCCCCTGCTCCATCAGTGCTCGTCCCGTGGCCAGGGCCCGGGAGAGCACCACGGCCGCCCGCCGCTCCTCGGCCGAGAGGCGCACGTTGCGACTGGAGAGGGCCAGTCCATCCTGCTCGCGCACGATGGGGCACCCCACCACCTCCACCGGGATCGACAGGTCGGACACCATCTGGCGCACCACCGCCAGCTGCTGAAAGTCCTTCTCGCCGAAATACGCCCGGCAGGGTCCGGCGATGGAGAAGAGCTTGGACACCACCGTGGCCACGCCGTCGAAGTGGCCCGGGCGTGACGCCCCTTCCCACCCCTCACTCACGCCCGTGACCGACACCGTGGTCGCCACCGGTGCGGGCCAGTTCGGATACATCTCGCGCACGGAAGGAGCAAAGACGAGGTCAACGCCGGCCTCGGCACAGACCTCCACGTCCCGGTCCAGGGTGCGGGGGTAGTGCGCGATGTCTTCGGGGTCGCCGAACTGGAGTGGATTCACGAAAATGGTGACCGCCACGACGTCACACTCAGCCCGGGCCCGGGTGATGAGGGACACGTGGCCGGCGTGCAGGGCCCCCATGGTGGGCACCAGGCCCACGGTGCGACCGGTGGCGCGGGCCTGCTCAAGTAACGCCCGACATGCAGATACGGTCTCGACCAGACGCACGGCTCAGACCGCCAGGGGAACGGTCGGGTCCGACGTGGCCAGTTGGGTGGCCAGAGCGGCCCCGGCCTGGTACCCCGCCCGCTCCCGGGCCGGGAGCGCATCAAGATGCCGACTGAGCGTGTCCCAGTCACCTCGCATGGCCGGCCCGGTCAGGGCCCGGCGCGGGCCCAGCGCCGCCACGTCGTCCACCGCGGCCCGGGTCAGGGGCAAAAAAGCCTCCAGATCCAGCCCGGCAGCCGCAGCCACCCGCTCGACTTGTCCCAACAGGGCCACCACGTGGTTGGCCGCGATACAGGCGGCGGCGTGATACGTGGCCCGATCAGCGTCATCCACCTCGACCACACGCCCACCAAGGGCGAGGGCAATCTGGCGGGCCACCGGCTCACCGCTGACGGCGAAGGTCACGCCCGAGGCCAATCGAGCTCGCCCCGACCACGGCATTGGGCAATGGGACCAACGGGTGCAGCGCGCCCCGTCGCGGGTGCGGGGCCAAAGCGTCCAGTCCGAGAGAACCCGAGAGGTGCACGACAGTCGTTCCCGACGCGGGCGCCACGGACGCGGCGACGCTGGCCACCACATCGTCGGGTGTGGCGATCACCAGGACATCGACGCCATGGGCGGCGTTGCTGTGGTCATCGTTGCGGCCGAGGAAGCCCACGACATGCCAGCCGAGGGCTGAAAGCGCGGCGGCCAGAGATGTGCCGGCCCGACCCGGGCCGATGATACGGATGGATTGCACGAAACCTCCTTCGGCGTTCCAGCCCCTTTCGGGTGCCGTTCGCCTACAGACGATCGAAACAACTAACTCCTACAGACTACCCACGCGGGCGACCTTTCCACCAGCGGCCGCCAGACGATCTGCTGGGACTAACTCAGGCGCCAAATCGAAGAGAGGCTGGAGCACGAACCGTCGCTCCCACATGCGTGGATGGGGTACGACGAGGTCGTCCTCGTCAACCTCGAGATCCCCAACGAGGAGGACGTCGGCATCGAGCGTGCGCGGGCCCCAACGGACCGTACGTACTCGGTGGGCCGCGCTCTCGAGCTCCTGGCAACGATGCAGGAGCTCACGCGGGCTGTCGGCCGTGAGGAGTTCGACCACCAAGTTCAAGAAGGCCCCTTGACCCTCGGGCCCGCCTATCGGCTCGGTCTCGTAGAGCGGGGACACGGCGGCGACGTCACCCGCCGCCTCGAGCTGGACGACCCCCTGCCGCAGTGCGGCCTTCCGATCGCCCAGGTTCGAGCCGAGGCCGAGGAAGGCCCGACGTCGGGCCTCCCCCGTCACGAAAAGGTGGGGATGGAGCGCTTCATGAACTGGTCGAACATGGGGAAGGTGAAGGCAAGCTCGTTGAAACGAGGCGAGAAGCAGATTGCCTTTTTCATGAGGGAATCTCGAACGGGAGCCACCTGGGTTGTTCTCTTCTGCAGGAGCGTCGCCACGTCAGCCGAGCGCACGACTCCCGGCCCCAGTTCGGCCATGGCCCTCAGGTAGGCCCGCTCGGGGTCCGTGGTCTTGGCCGTTTGAAATTGAAAGAACCCCTGGTCGAGCTCCGCCACCGCCAGCGGGATACTGCGCTCGACGTCACCGGGGCGTATGACGCCGGCACCCTCCTCAGCCAGATCCCACGCCTGCCGGGCGAACTCCTGAATGAAGTACGGGTAACCCTGTGTCAGCTCATAGAGCCGAGCCACCGCGGCACCCTTCCAGCTCACATCTTCGGCGGCCGCAGGAACCAACACGGCGCGGCTGCACTCGTCCGGGGCCAGGGCCCCGATGGGGCGGAATCGGAACATTCGCTCGGCGCGGACCCTCGCCTCCTCGCTCACCGCGGCCAGTGACGGCAGGCCGGCTCCGGCCAGAGCGAACGGCAGGCCCATCTCATTTGTCCGGTGGAGGCCGAGCAACAAAGCCTCAAGGGCAGGGGAGGCGAGGAGATGCATTTCGTCGATCGTGAGAAAAATGCCGGCGTCATGGGCCTGCGCTGCCTCACCCATCTCCTCGAACAAGCCGGCCAAGTCACTGCCGAGATCCCCCGAATCGGCGACGCCAGCGACGAGGTCCACGTCGCTTTGGAGTGATGCCGTGACCGGGTGAGCCAAGGTGAAGGCCTTCAGCACGCCGAGGGCCCGCCGATTCACTCCTTTGACCTTTTTCTTCCCGCCTAGCTTGAGCAGAACTTTGCGCGCCGTGACGGCGATCTGCAGCGGGAGCTGATCTGCACCGTGCACCTCGATGTGCTCGTGGATGAAGCCCCGCCTGCCCGCCACTCTCCCGAACTCGTGCAAAAGGACGGTCTTGCCCACACCGCGGAGCCCGGTGATCAGTTGGCTTTTGGCGGCGCGCCCAACCAGGATGCGCCGCAACGCCACATCCATGTCGTCGATCTCGCTCGATCGACCGGCCAGCTCGTACGGCTTTGCGCCGGCGCCGGGGCTGTAGGGATTTCGCACCTGGTCCATCTGAGCAATCTATGTGGGCGTTAGCGCCGTATAGCGGATGGTCTATACGGCTCCGGCGCGGCCGCTTCGTCGGGTAACCCGGGGTGTCCCCACAACCAAAGAGATGCAGGTCGGCACGGTTGTTCGAACACTCGTGAAGAAGGGACCTGCTCAGCGACCATCTTCATATTTCGTGCATACTTCCCGCAGTCGCGGGTAGCGACACGTATGGTGGGGAGCAACGAATTCATCGGTCTTGCGCAGAGTCCTGCGCCTTTGGTCCCAAGGAAAGTGGTGGTCCGCTTCCTTGAGTTCGTTGCTCTCTGCGTGCTGGCCGTGTTGTTGGCGTTGGCCTTCGGAGCGGGCCGAGCCGGCGCTTCCACCGGTGGCGGCGTATTGACCCCCGTGAATCAAGCGGTCGCCGCCGTAACCGCGCCCGTCGCCCCTGTGATCAGCACCGCGAACGAACGCAGCCGCCGCCACGGCAAAGACGCCGACGGCTCCTGAGACGCCGGTGACCCCACCCGTCGTCAAGCCCGTCGCCCCGGTGGTGACGCCTGTCGCTCCGGTGGTAAAGCCGGTGACCCCCGTCGTCGCGCCTGTCGCCCCCGTCCTCTCGCCGGTGGTTGCTCCAGTAAGCCCCGTCGTCACCGCGCTCACGGCCCCCGTACTCACTTCCGTGGTGCCGGTGGTTGAGGCCGCGGTTGCCCCAGTCATCAATTCGGTGGTTGCACCCATAGTCAAGTCTGTGGCTCCAGTGGTGGCCCCGGTGATCAACTCTGTGGTTGCACCCGTGGCCACGACGGTCGCTCCGGCGGTCGCCCCGGCAGTCACATCCCTTGTTTCGGTGATCGCCCCGGTGGTGAAGCCAGCAGCTCCCGTGATCGTTGCCGCTGTCCCGGCCACTTCAGCTTCGTCGGTCGCCTCGCCCGCCTCCTCGGTCCCTCCAACAGCGCCGAGCGGTCCAGATTCAAGCGTGCCGGGTCCGAGCGGCGCGACTGGTGTTGCACAAGGATCTCCTGTAGTGACTCAAGCTGCGCCTCCGGTGAGCGCACTTCCGGCTGCATCCACGCCTCCGGAGGAACCACCGAGCGTGGTCGCTGGAACCGCCTCGATGGCCAACGCAGCTCTGCCTTCAGTTGACGCATCTCTGCTGTCGCAGTCAGCGCCCATGAGTCCGGCCGGTCCAGTTGGTCCAGCCGGCCCCAGTAGCCCCCTCGGTCCTCTCGGTCCTCTCGGTCCATTTGGACCGGTCCCGAGCGGACCTTCAGTGCCCTCGACGCCGCTGCTGACCAACGGCAGCCACGGAGCGGCCACCTTCGTTTCTCGCAATGTGCTCTTTGACCGCCCACAAGCTTCGACCCTCCTCCGAGTTGATTCCTTCGGGCCGGTGACAGAGTTCTACCTCATCTTGATTTCACCCGACTGACGCTTCCTTTCCCCTGATCGTCCTGGCGATCAGCGCGCTGAGCAGTTCGGGAAGGGCGACCGCCCTCCCCTTTCAACTCTCAACTGAAAGGAAACACATGTCGAAATCATCACGATGGAAGGCCGCGTCAATCGTCGGCCTGGCGGGAGGACTCCTGCTCTTCGCAGGAGCCGCCACCGCCACCGCTGGAGCGTCCGGAATCGGGAACGCTCACTCGTCTGCAAAGGTCTTTAACGTGGCCGGAACGGGTGGCAACACCCAGTCCACGGGGAAGGCTACGAGCGAGAAGGACTCGACCAAGTCGGGCAACGCCAACAGCGAAGCGCTGTCGGGTTTCACCGCACCGGCGTTCAACTTCACTCCGTGTCTGGCCGCGTTGGCCGCTTCGTGCTCGACCACGGGCGGGGCCGACTCGAGTTCGAAGGCCACCGGGGGTACCGCAACCAGCGGTTCGGCCACGGGCGCGACCACCGAGTCGGGCAGCAACTCGGGCTCTACCGGATCGGCCTACGCCATTCCGCTGACGGGCTCTAGTGCATCGAGCCAGACCAGCGGGCAACCAAGCAAGCCCCAGGGTGGCAACCCACAGGGTGGCAACCCACAGGGTGGCAACCCACAGGGCGGCAACCCACAAGGTGGCAACCCACAGGGTGGCAACCCACAGGGTGGCAACCCACAGGGCGGCAACCCACAGGGCGGCAACCCACAGGGTGGCAACCCACAGGGCGGCAACCCACAGGGTGGCAACCCACAGGGTGGCAACCCACAGGGTGGCAACCCACAGGGCGGCAACCCACAGGGCGGCAACCCACAGGGCGGCAACCCACAGGGCGGCAACCCACAGGGCGGCAACCCACAAGGGCGGCAACCCACAGGGCGGCAACCCACAGGGCGGCAACCCGGGAACGAGCAGCGGTAACGCTGGCTCGTCCTCTTTCGTCGCCAACGGAGCCGGAACGGGTGGCAACTCACAGTCCACCGGGAAAGCTTCGAGCAAGGACGACTCGACCAAGTCGGGCAACGCCAATAGCGCGGCCGCTTCAGGGCTCACCGGTCCGGCGATCAACGTCGCTCCGTGTCTTGCTGCGCTGTACGCCTCCTGCTCGACCACGGGCGGCGCCAACTCGAGTTCGACGGCCACCGGGGGAACCGCAAACAGCGGATCTGCCACGGGCGCGACCACCGAGTCGGGCAGCAACTCGGGCTCAACCGGGTCGGCCTACGCCGTGCCGGTGACCGGTTCGAGTGCCTGGAGCCAGTCCAGTGGGCAGCCGCAGGGCTCACCGCAAGGGAACCCCCAAGGTGGCGCACCCGATGGCATCCAACAGGGTGGCTCCCCGCAGGGCAACCCCCAGGGTGGCTCACCGCAGGGCGGCAACTCGGGAACCAACAGCGGTAACGCTGGCTCGTCCTCTTCGGTCGTCAACGGAGCGGGTACGGGTGGCAACTCACAGTCCACGGGAAGCGCTTCGAGCAAGGACGACCCGACCAAGTCGGGGAACGCCAACAGCTCGGCGGCGTCGGGTCTCACTGGCCCGGCCGTCAACGTCGCTCCGTGTGTCGCTGTGGCAGCCGCTTCGTGTTCGACCACGGGCGGCGCCAACTCGAGTTCGACGGCCACCGGTGGTTCCGCAACCAGCGGATCCGCCACGGGCGCCAACACCGAATCGGGGAGTAACTCGAGCTCAACTGGGTCGGCCTACGCCGTCCCGCTGACGGGCTCGAGTGCTTCGTCGAGCCAATCAAGTGGCCAGCCGGCTCAGGATTGCCAGACGGTTGATTGACCTAGGTAGGTAGCACCTGTTTTGAGGGTGAGAGCCGTACCCCGTTCCAGGAGATGGGGTACGGCTCTACGCCGTTACGCAGAGCTGACTGCGACGAGAGCCCTGACGGACGGTCCCATTGGGTCTCCGAGGGGCTCAACTGGATTCCTAGCGAAAGCGCAGAACCCGCACGCCGGTGGAAGCCACATGGAGTGGGAGTGGTGGGCGAAGTTTGCGCACTGTTACCTCGACGACGCCCCTCCCCGACACGGCAATATCTAAATCCCTAGAACTCTAGCGATTGCGCAAAACTCGTATCCCGGTGGAAGCTATATCGAGCGGCAGAGGCGGGCGCAGCTTGCGCACCGTCACCTCGATCGCCTCCAGCCGGGAGTCGGTGCCCAAGAGCGCCTCGGCCAATCGACCCGCCAACGCCTCGAGCAGCCGGTAGGACCGCTTGCTTACGACTTCGCTGGCCAGTTGAGCGAGAGCCCCGTAGTCGACCGTGTCGGTGAGGGCGTCGCTCTGCTGAGCCGCCGCCGTGTCGACCCAGGCCACGATGTCGAGCGAGAAGGGCTGCGCCCGCTCGCGCTCTTCGGGCAGCAGGCCATGCACGCCCACTACCCGCAGGTCCAGGATCTCGATCCGGTCGCCACCGGGTTGGTCGCTCATGCCTCCGCAGGTCGCCGGGGCGGACCCTCGAGGGTGGCCAAGAGTTCGCGTCCTGGCTCTCCCATGGCATGCCCGCAGACGTGTTCGACCAGGGCCACCGCCTGCGGCTGGCTGTGGAGCCGCTTGGACCACACCAGATAACCGGCCACCACGCCCATCACCCGATCACCGAGCTCGTCTTGGTGCACCAGCAGGCGGAGTCCGGAGGCCAAGGTGGCGTCGATGTCCAAGAAGCACTCGGTGAGGACTGGTCGGGGATCGCCGACCTTGGGGAGCGGGTAGTGGGCCCAGGCCAGGCCCTCGTCGTCATACGCCGCCAAGTTGTGGGGCGATGGCAGTAGGGAGATCACACGTCCGAAACCCTGGTTACGCAGCCAAATGATCTCTTCTCGACGGCGTACCTTCCGGTGATTCGGTGCGTAGCCCCCAGGTCGCTCGCTGATGGCGAGGTGATCTTTCATGACCCAAGTGAAGTTCCGTGGCGGGATGCCGGCTGCCCACTTTCCCTTCATGCTGCTGGACCATACAACCGGGCAGCCTGTGCCGTGACCGAAACGTCGTGCACACGGACCATTGACACCCCCGCCACGAGGGCAAGAGCGGCGGTGGCTAAGGAGCCTTCGAGCCGATCATCGACCCCGGCCGGTTCATCGCTCCCAGGATGAGCCAGCAGGCCGAGGAAGCGTTTGCGGCTGGTGCCAACCACCACCCCTGTACATCCGGTGGCCTCGGCCGAGCGAACCAGCTCGGGGAGGTGGTGCAGCAGCAAAAGGTTGTGCGCCATGGTCTTGCCGAAGCCAATCCCCGGGTCGACCCAGACCTCTTCGACGCCCGCCTTCAGGGCCGTTCGGGCCCGGTCGAGCACGAAGCCGAACACCTCGTTGGTCACGTGGTCGTAGTGCGGCGCCACCTGCATGGAGGCCGGGGAACCCTGCATGTGGACCGCGATCCATCCCGCCCGGCCCGAGGCGGCCACTTCGAAGAGGGACGAGGACACGTCGTTGACCAACGTGGCACCTGCCTGCAGCGCCGCCGCTGCCACCTCGGGTTTGAGGGTGTCGATGGAAACCCGCACGTGGCGGGAAAGGGTCTTGATCACCGGCAGGATCCGCGCCAACTCAACCTCTTCGGGGACTGGGTCCGCACCCGGCCGGGTCGACTCGCCACCGACGTCGACGATGTCGGCTCCTTGGGCCACCATGTCGAGCCCGTGCGCGATGGCCGCCTCGGCGTTGAGGTACAGCCCCCCATCGGAGAAGGAGTCCGGCGTCACATTGAGTATCCCCATGACGAGTGGCCGGTCCGGTCGGAGATTGGGCACGGCTTGGCTACCGATTATGGTCGTACGGCAACGAAGAGACTCCGACTGTGCTCGGCGATGTAGTCGTCCTCGACCACGTTGGAGAGGGAGTCGAACTGCTCAAAGACCGGGGCGAAACCCAGGTCAATCAGGGTCTGGAGCAGGTGGCGCCGCTCTACCCAGAACGACCGCCGATTGCCGATAGAGGACCATGCATGACTGAGCATTTCTTCCTCCGTGGCGTCTTCGGGATGTTCGGTGTACCACCGGCCGGCCACCCCCTCGTTCGTCGTGAGCTCAGAGAGGGTCGGGAAACGGGCCGGAATCGAATCCGTGGCGAAATGGGTCTGGAGGATCAGCACGCGACGGGTCACCTGGCTGACCAGACGTAAGAAGTCGACCGGATCATCGAGGTGATAGAGCAGCCCGCAGCAGAAGGTGGCGTCGAAGGTGCCGTAGTCGCCCAGGTTGTGCACGTCGTCGCAGGCAAAGCGCAGGTTGGGCAGGTTCAACTGTCCCGCGCCGAACTCGCATCGGGCGATGTTGAGGGGCCGCCCATCGATGCCCAGCGCGTCGAACCCCGCACGGGCGAACAGGGCGGTGTAGCCACCCTCGAGACACCCGAGATCAACCACGGAGAATTCGCCCGGACTGCGATTTGGGAAGAAGGTGTCGAGCGTACGGAGGACGGCCCGCGGAAGCGGGTGCTCCTCCAAAAGAATCTCGCCCGGGATACTCAGGGTCCCGTCCGCCAGCACCATGTTGTGGGCGGTGAAGGGCACCAAGGCGGTCTCGGGCATTTGATCGGGTGCGGCCACGGCGTTCTCAGTTGCCTCGGATGAATTGCATGGCCTCGGCCCGGGTGGCCACGTCGGAACGGAACAGGCCACGCACGGCTGAGGTGACCGTCACCGTCCCGGGCTTCTTCACCCCCCGCATGGACATGCACAGGTGCTCGGCCTCAATCACGACGAGCACGCCCCGGGGTGCCAGCACTTTGTCGATCGCATCGGCGATTTCGGTGGTCATGCGTTCTTGGACCTGCAGGCGACGGGCGTAGCCATCGACCAGGCGGGCCAGCTTGGAGAGTCCGGTAATGCGGCCGTCTTCGGCCGGGATGTAGGCCACGTGGGCCTTGCCCAGAAAGGGGACCAGGTGGTGCTCACAGAGTGAGGCAAAGGGGATGTCGCGCACCATGACCATTTCGTCGTGCTCGGAGGCGAAGGTGACCTCAAGATGCCGCGCCGGGTCATCATGTAGTCCCGAGAACAGTTCCTCGTACATGCTGGCCACCCGGCGGGGCGTGTTGAGGAGGCCGTCACGATCGACGTTCTCCCCGATTGCGAGCAGTATTTCGGTCACCGCAGCCTCAACGCGTTTGACGTCTACTGCCATTGGATCCTCCTCATGGGCTCGTTCTCACGTCGCCTCATCGTCGGAACCGACGTAGAGGTGGACCCCTGGCAGATTACGGTAACGCTCCGCCACATCGAGCCCGTAACCCACGACAAACGAGGCGGGGATGTGAAATCCGACATAGCGCAGGTCCAGTTCGACCCTTTGCTCTCCCTCTTTGACCAGTAAGGCGCAGACCTCGACGCTCTTGGGCGATCGGGCGGCGAGATAGTGCCGTAAATAGTTCAGCGTCAGCCCGCTGTCGATGATGTCCTCGATGACCAGGACGTGGCGGCCCTCGAGCTCGGAGTCGAGGTCCTTGACGATACGAACCACCCCCGACGTGCGCGTGGCGCTGCCATAGGAGGACACGGCCATGAAATCCACGTCGACAGGCAGCACGATGGCGCGGCAGAGGTCACTCATGAAGAGCATGGCGCCCTTCAGGACGGCGACGAGCAGTGGGGGGTCGTCGGCGTAATCGGCGGTGATCTGCGCGCCGAGTTCTGCTACCCGAGACGCCAAACGGAACTGATCGACGAGGGCCGGTCCAACCAGCGGCTCGGCCCAGCTCGGGACCGCGTCACCGGTCTCTTCGGGGATCACGGGGGTGACACTATCTGAGCTCCAAGGCTCGACCGAAAGCCGGCCGGCACGCCGTCGCACTCGTCGACCCCCAGAGATCTCCGTGGCGACTGCGGAGCCGGCAGCCACGGCCAAGATCCGCTCGACTTCGGCCAGCGAGGGCGGGTACGTCCGCCGGCCCACGTCATCACCCTCCTCGCCCGCCGTCTGAATCCATCGGCGCACCGAACGCCGGGCCAAAGGGACCGGCTGGGCCACGAGCGCCTTCGCATCTTGGGGGTCGGGAACCGCTTCGCGGGCTAGCGCGTTGAGCAGCGCCACCTCGTCGCGCAGGACCCCCGCTTGGCGGGCCAAAAGAGGGACCGGATCGCGCCCGGCCACATCGGCACACAGGGGCAGCAGTTCATGACGTACCCGATTGCGAAGGAAGAGGAGATCCTCGTTGCTGGCGTCGCGAACCGGCACCAGGCCCATGGCGGCGCACACCTCATGGGTCTGCCGACGTCGCAGCCCCAACAGCGGGTGGCGGAATCCGGGCTCCATGCCGGCCAGTCCGTCGGCACCCGAACCTCGCAGAAGATTGAGCAGAATGGTCTCCGCCTGATCGTCCATGGTGTGACCAGTCGCCACCCCGTCGGGCAGCACGCCGAAACGAGCGGCCCGCGCCCGCGCTTCGAGGTTTGGCCCGGCACCGACCACCACGGTCTTCGCCACGAATTGTGCTCCGAGCTGCGTTGCGGCCTTCGCCACCACTGCCGCCTCGGCCGCGGATTCGGCCCGCAGCCCGTGGTCAACATGGATGGCGGTGACAGCGCACCCCGCCGCAACCGCGAGCACGAGGAGGGCCAATGAGTCAGGCCCACCGGACACGGCGCAATTCATCCCCGAGCCTTGCGGGGGGAAATGGCAGAGAGGCAAGAGATCGGCAACCACCGGGGGCCAGTCGCCGGCCACGCCGCTCACGCCAGTGCGCCACCAGCCCGTGCGACCCACTCACCAGGACTACGAATTTCGGCCAGTGTGGGCAGCCATTCGGGGCCTCGCCAGACTCGGCTCAGCAGCTCTGGCCCGCCGGCCGCTTCGACCGACTCAACGAAGACCTCGCCCTCGGCGTACTGGCGCATCTTCGCCTCCAGGCCCAAGAAGCGCGACATGAGCTTGGTGAACCCATGGGTGTTGGTCCGGCGCTCGTGGAGCACCTTGCTGAACGCGGCTGCGCCCGGCACCTCGGCTGCCCCGGCCCGGTCCATGGTCACGTCACCGTGCCCTTCGAGCAGGCTCATCATGCCGGAGATTTTCGAGAGCGCCAGTTGCTGTTCGGGTGTGGCCAAGACGCCGATCACCCCGGACTCCTCCAATGGGTTGCGGCCGGCTCGCACTTCGACATACACGCGCCGGATCGTCTCGGCCAGCGTCGAGGGGTCGGCATGGAGGGGCTCCAATAGTTCGCCGACCAATCCCACGAAGTGGTCGCGCAACCAGGGCACTGCCGTGAATTGCATCCGGTGGGTCACTTCGTGCAGCGCGAGCCAGAGACGGAACTGGCTCGGGACGAATCCGTGCCGCTCCTCCATGGCCACCACATTGGGCCCTACGTAGTAGACAAGGTCTTGGTCCTCAGGATTTTCGTCGCTGATGAGCAGGTCGTACTGGCCCAAGACCCGGGTGGACATGTAGGCCAGCAAGAGACCGAGTTGGGTCCCGCTCATGACCCGGCCGGCCGCCAACGAGGATTTTCCGAACTTCTTTCCCAGCCGATTGTCCTGAATGTTGGCCAATGTCGGTCCGACCAGCCGCTCCATGGAGCGGACGTTGGCCGCCGCCCACTCGGACCGATCGGCGACCTTGGCCCGCGCGTGGCCATGCGCCGAGTGCAGGCCGGTGGCCTCGCTGACCAGTAGTTCCGCTCGTGCCGTGAGCTCATCGAACTGCGCCTGCAGGTCGGCCGAACGATAGGTGGCAGGTGCGGGTCTGAGGAGGAGAGCGCCGGCCGCCACTCGTTGCGCCAAGTCCCAATCGACCATGCCAGAAGAGGCGGTCGCCGCGTCACCCTTCACGACTACCTCAGTGCCCGCCGTCGTGCTGGCGACTTTCTTCATCGATGGCGGCCGCAATCCGTCGAATCAGGCTCTCGGGTACGTGGTCCTTGCAGTGGTTGGCGATGACCAGGCGCAGTTCCGCCTCGAACTCGACCGCACCACCACAGGGCGCGCAGTAGGTCAGGTGTTCGGCTATCAGGAGACGGCGATCCTCGGTGAATTCTCCGTCGAGGAAATGGTAAAGCTGATGGACGGCCTCGTCGCAGTCCATTGTCTTACCGAAGAGGGCGCTTGGTCCTTGGCCCACATTCGCATCCTCAGTCATTTCGCGCACCACCTCATTCGATCAAGCCACCCGACGTGCTCCCCACGAGGCCCGCGCGCGGCCGCTGTATCGTGCAACGTCTTCTGAAGCGCCCTTCTTCCCCGATGGATCCGGCTCATGACAGTGCCGATTGGCACATCGGTGATCTCGGAGATCTCCTTGTAGCTGAATCCCTCCACATCGGCCAATAACACGGCCATTCGGAAGGCCTCCGGCAACTCTTCCAATGCCGTTTTCACCACATCGTCGGTGAAGGTGTCGAGCGCCTCGTCCTCGGCACTCCGCCCGGCCCGGATGCCCCCCGAACCCGACATGCGCTTGTAGAGATAGAGGTCCTCGACATCTTCCACATCGGTCACTTCGGGTCGGCGTTTCGCCGCTCGATAGCTGTTGATATAGGTGTTGGTGAGGATCCGGTACAGCCAGGCCCGCAGGTTCGTTCCCTCCTGGAAGGAGGCATAGGCGCGGTAGGCCTTCAGGTAGGTCTCCTGAACCAGGTCCTCGGCATCGGCCGCGTTACGCGTCATCCGAAGGGCCGCACTGTAGAGGCCCGGCATGTGCTCCATGGCAACTTCGGTGAAGCGGGCCTGATCAGCCATCGACCTACCCTACCCACCCGGGGGTGGGTTGTCCGACCCCCCATCCGACCTAGGGGATTCGCCTTCTGCTGGGTCGGTCGCCTCGCCGTCAGCAACGATCGACTGCGCCCAGTTCTGGAGGAGGCTGAAGGGCGTGACCTGGTCCCGGGCGCCAGAGACGACTTCCACATTCTGCGCATCCAGCGTTGCCACGAGAGCAGCCATCTTCATGCCGACCTGGCCCAGGGCAATGGTCAGCAGCGTCCACGACTTGGCGTCGGGCTTTGCCTTCAGGGCAGCCATCAGCTCTTGCTGTAGCAATTCGGGACTGTCGAGCCCAGCCGTCACGATGGCGATCGCCTGCAGCTGCGCCTCACGACCCTCGGGAGTTTCCGGGCTGTAGTGGACGAAGGCCATGCAGCATCGTAATTGGGGCCGACCTCGCCCATTGCGCGGATTTCTGCGCGCGCTATCCGCCACTTGGTCACACCCGGTCACTACGGTCTGAGCATGAGCCGACCGAAGGTATACGAGGAACATCGCGTGGCCACGGCCGTCCGACTTCCCGTCTCGCTTCACGGCGAGCTCCAATCCGCGGCCTCGGTGCGAGACGTTTCTGTCAACCTCCTCATCACCCGAGCTGTCTCCGCGTACCTGGCCCAACTCGCGCCCACCGAAGACGAAGTATCCCCAGGAGATGGGCGTCCGTCGTGACCACCGAGGGGGTACCGACTCCGCGTCGTGGCAAGCCCCGACGTCCGACGTCTACCGCGTCATTCGGATCATCGCGCCGCGAGAGTCACGACGCCACGGACTTCTACGCCCGGTTCGTCAGCCCGGAACTGACCAGCGACTCCACAGTGGTTGTGCCGGACAAGGTGGACGTGATCTACCGCCACGACGCCCGCGACATGGGCAAAGTTCCGTCGAACTCCGTCGCGCTCGTGGTCACCTCCCCGCCGTATTTCGCCGGTAAGGAATACGAGCAGAGCCTCGGGGAGAACGGAGTTCCCGGGAGTTACTTCGAGTATCTGAAGCTCCTGCGTGACGTCTTTGAGGAGTGCAAACGGGTGCTCGAGCCAGGAGGGCGCATCGCAGTCAACGTTGCCAATCTCGGGCGGCGACCGTACCGCTCGCTGGCGGGCGACGTGGCCGTCATGCTGCAGGATCTCGGCCTCTTACTCCGGGGGGAGGTGGTGTGGTGGAAGGGCCGTGCTGCTGGCGGATCCTGTGCCTGGGGCACCTTCCAACGACCGAGTAACCCCGTCCTGCGCGACGTGACGGAGCGCATTGTGATTGCCAGTAAGGGTCGATTTGATCGGGCGATGAAGCCGGGGCAGCGACTGGCACATGGCCTGCCTTCAACCGCCACCATTTCGCGGGACGAGTTCCTGGAAGCTACGACAGATCTATGGGAGATCGCTCCGGAGAGCGCCACACGGGTTGGGCATCCCGCCCCGTATCCCGTCGAACTCCCCGGCCGCCTCATCGAGCTCTACACGTACGAGAATGACATGGTCCTGGACCCCTTCATGGGATCAGGAACCACCGCGGTGGCGGCGCTACGGACGGATCGACACTTCATCGGTTTCGACACTGATCGACAGTACGTCTCGGATGCCAATAAGCGCATCGCCGAAGAAATGGAACGACTTCGCAAGTTACGAAGCGCTCCTCACTCTCGCACCAGGGTTCAGCTTCCCGCAGTCGCCTCAGCGAAAGAGGTGCTCGACTTTCCTGAGCGGGCTGTGCGAGACGGACGGCAGGCGAAGGATTTCGCTCGGATGCTGCTGGAGAGCTGCGAGTTCGTTGATATCCGCTCCGAGGTGAAGTTCTCTCGCTTGGGGATCGAGCTCAGCTTTGTGGCCTTCGACCAAATGGGGGGCGAGTGGGCTTTCGATGTGTCGGGCGCCTTTTCATTAAGCAGTGCAGGGTTGAAGCGAACCGACACACTATGGAAGACACTCGGCAAAGCTGCCGTCCTTCATCGAGGGCGCCCAGACCTCCCTCTCATTCTCCTCACAACGGACAGCCCCACCCGTGGCAGCGCCGGCTCTTCAGCATTGGAATCCATGCGATTCAATGGAGGTCCGGTATTCGATCTCGTCGAGCTGCTCTCGTCGAAGGATCACGAACGTTTGCGTAAATACGCACTAAAGGGTCAGCCCGACCCGACCGCAGGCTCCGCCTAAAGCTGCCGATTCCTCAAATCGACTTACGATTGAGAAATCACCACCGAACCCTGTGTTCCCCCGTTGGCCTCCGTGGCCGTAACGGTGCAAGTTCCAGACGTCGTCGATGACGTGTACGTGCTGGTGACCTGACCGGACGCGTTCGTGCTCCCTGTGGCAGACACTGTGCCGCACGAACCGGGCGTACTACGGGGCCGTGCTGAGGGAAACTGGGTCATCGAATGCAATTCCCGAACCGGTGGTGACAGTCGCCGTTATCGTTGAAGTACTGGCTCCGTCTGCTGCGAGGCTGATTGGGTCGGCCACCACCTGGGTTGCCGGTGGCGGTGGCGCAAAATAGCCAAACGCATCAATCACGATGTCGATGGGCGCAGCGCTGCTGTTGTAGATTTCGACGTTTCCCCGATTTAAGGGGGCGACCGTAAGGTTCTGCACTACCAAGTTAGACGTGAAATTGACGTCACTGACTGTCGGGGGGCGGGAGGCGGTCGAAGGATAAATCGCCACATAGCCATCTGCAGCACGGGCTACAACTGTCGTATTGCTTACAAGCGCAGTGGCGGTGACGGAGATACCTTCACTTAGAAAGCTGAAATTCTCGTTCGAGTTCGGTGACACCGCCGTCCCGTTGCTTCCGACCCGGGTGTCTACGAACCGGGCGGGACTAATCGGAGTAAACGCACTTCCGAGTTCACCAACGGAGCCCGAGTAGTAACCATTGAGATCAACGTCCACTTTCACCGAACCCGCGTAGTTGTAGACGTCTATCTGTCCACCACTTCCCACCGGGACGATGACACGGTTGGCGACCACTTGTCCACCGACAAAATTGAGGTTGGATACTCCAAGCGGCACCTGTACTCCCGAACTCGGCGTGGGAAATACTGTTATGTATCCCGCAGCGCTACCTCCGGCAACCGTGAGATTGGCGACAACTGCGGAAGCATCACTCGGTACGCCATCAACCCCCGCCACTTTGACCAAGGTCGACGAATCCGCACCGACGAGAGTTCCGGAGGCGCCCGTTCCCAGAACTCTCAACGGACTTACTGGGTTATACAGGCCGGTCGACAGGGGGGTCGCTGTGTAATAGCCCTCAACATCCACCGAGACATTGACGATCCCCGTATGGTTATAGATGGTGACACCACCTTGGGTCCCGGTGGCCACCGTCACTAGGTTTGCCAAAGTCTCACCGGGAACGAAGTTCAGATTGGAAACAGCGGGCAGGGTCGTACCTTCGGGAAAGACGGTGAGAAAACTCGCCGCTGTCGGGTTGATCGCCGTTACGTTCAGAACCACCGACGAAATCCCGCTCACCGGCACGCCCCCCATGCCAATAACGACAATGTTGAGTGTTCCATTGGCCTCCAACGCCTCTCCCGCATTCCGGTAAGCCGAACCGGGACGAGTATCCGCTATCCGCACGGGAGAGAGTGACACATAGCTTCCCGAAGTACTAGGGGCCGATGCGCGGCCTTCAAGCGTGATTCGCGGAGTTTGCGCCCCCATCTCCGGGGTCGTCTGGCTTCCTACCGGGCTACATCCGATCGCCCACACCATTGCAACGCCGACGAGTATGAGGAGTGAAGTTCGCCTTGGCCAGATGCCCACAAATGAGTCCTCACCATGATGGGATTTATGTATTACGACCCCACGGCCGCACCCCACTTCATAACCCTACAGGCCCCAATGGTAAGGCCGACAATAGCAACGAGCGATGGAATAGGAACTGCCAGTTGGCGACGCAGAAAGGTGCCCTCGACCAATGAACCATCTGACAGTTCTTGCGGCCAGCCCCGAGCCCTCTGATCATCAGTCTCCGCTGGGTAACTTGAGTCCCTCTATACGAGATCAACCGTTCAAATCATCAGCGCTACCGTAAAGCAGAAAACCCCGGCCCTCCGAAGAGGACCGGGGTTTTCCGAGTACTGCTACTTCAGCTACTTGGAACGATCAGGTCTGGTCGATCTGGATCGTCCCGGTACCCGTGAATCCGGGACCGGTTCCCGTCGTTGCCGTGATGGTGCAGAAGCCGGTACGGCAGTCGCCGTGTAAGTCGCGGCGGCCGTAGTACCAGTGCCTGCCGGTTGAAGTAACGGACTCCGTCGTCGGGAGCAATCGTCCCACAGGCGGGCCACCGCTGGTGGTGAAGGTGACCGTGTCAGGAGACGTCACGGTCGTTCTTCACCGTTGCGGTGATAGTCGTCTGCGTTCCCACTGGGACCGTGGTGCTACCTGCGGTCAGCGTAATCGACTCAGGGACAGCGGTCTGAACGATGACGAGGTTGGGCGTTACGGCGCCAGTGTCAGCCTCCGTACCGACCAGGGTGCAGGTACCTGCGGCAGTTCCGGCCACATAGGTAACCGAGGCCGTGCCTGCTGAGCTTGTCGTCGCAGGTGCCGGGCTCACGGTGCCGCAAGCTCCAGCAACACTGGGCGTCAGGGTGAACTGAACGGCGTCACCACTCAGCGGTGTGCTGCTGGCGTCAACGGCCTTGACCGAGACGACGCCAGAACTGGTTGAGCTGCCAGCAGTGTTGACAACCAAGGGTCCCGGGTTAGCCGATGTGTACGTAAGCGACCCAAGGGCGGGGGCAGGACTCGAGGTTTGGTCAACGAAAATCGTACCGGTTCCAGCGGCATTGCTCTCCGTAGCCTTGATCGTGCAGAAGCCAGTCGTTCCCGCAAGCGACGTGTAGGTCGTCGTCACGGTGAAGGGGCCAGATGCACCAGTGGTTCCGGATGGCGGCGACAGGTGCCGCAAGCAGCACCACTCTCGGTGAAGTTGACGGTGTCGTGTGCGACAGAACCACCCGTTCCGGGAGCCAGAGTCGCCATGATCGTGTCCGTGCTCGTTCCATTGTCCGGCACTGCTGGTGCGCTCTGCGTGAACGTGAAGGTGTTCGGAGGCTCAGTCTGCGTGATGGTGGTTGAACCCGTTTGCCCATCAATCGCCTCGGTGGCCGTGATGGTGCAAATCGGAGCCGTTGTTCCCGCCACGTAGGGCACAGTGGTGTATGTAACACCCGTGACCATCCCGCTGCTGTTCGTGACGTATGGGCCTACGCTCAACGTTCCACAGCCTGTAATGGGTGACACAGCCAGCTGAACGGTGTCGTTAGCCAGAACCAATCCCGCAGGGTTGTGCACGGTGATCGCGAGCTGGAACGGGAGTCCCGTTCGCCGGCGTGGTTCCAGCTGACGAGGTTGCGCCGGGGCCGACCGCAATGGAGGCTGTACCGGCCGTAACAACGGCGGCCGGGGCAAAGTACCCGAAGGCGTCAATGACCAGGTCAATCGGCGAGCCTGAGTTCAGGTTGTACACCTGAACAGAGCCAGCCGTTGTCCCAGCCGTGTCAGCCTGCGTGAAGTTCGGGACCGGACCACTACCAGCCGCCCAGTTCACATCCGATGCCGTCGGCGCAGTTGTCGTTCCAGTCGGGAAGACCGTGATGTACCCGGGTGCTGCGCCCGGTACCACCGTGAAGTTGGCGGCGACGGCCGTTGCGGTGGTGGGGATACCCGAGGCAGTCGTGGCAAGATTGAACGTTTCAGTTCCGCCGGACGGGATGGGGGTGCCATTGTCGTCGACCGGGTGTCGGTTACACGAACCGGTGTGGCTAGGGGAATAAAAGTAGCCCCTGTTCCGCCAAAGCCGGAGTAGTAACCCTCAACGTCGACGTCGACATTGACGGTCCCTACGTAGTTGTAGAGGTGATTGCGCCGCCGGTTCCCACGTTAACGATGTCGCGGTTGGCAACGGTCTGCCCAGCGACGAAGTTGAGGTTCGATGTGACATTGGGAGTGGCACCGGTCGGGTAGGCAGTGAGGTAGCTGGCTGCCGTTCCGCCTGCTGCGGTCAGGTTAACGACGACTGCGGATGCAGTAGTCGGAATGCCGGTGCTTCCACCCGTGACAGTGGCGGTAGTGGTCGCGCCAGCGCCAATGGCCGTCCCCGTTGTGGCGCCACCGAATACACGGTATGGGGAGACCGGGTTGTACAGGCCAGCGCCCGTCGTTGTTGTGTTGGCGGTGTAATAGCCCTCGACGTCAACGTCAACCCCGGTCGTCCCGGCGTAGTTATAGACGGAAACGGCGCCGCTCGATGACAGAGGAACTGTGACGAGGTTGGCCACGGTCTGTCCGGCGACGAAGTTGACGTTGGAAGTTGCGGGCAGGGCGCCACCGGCCGGAAAGACAGTGAGATAGCCGGCAGCTGTCGGGTTCTGTGCAGTCACGTTAAGAACAGCCGCAGTCGCTCCCGAAGGAACTGCGGGGGAGCCAACGCCAGTGATCTGCACGTTTTGGGTCGCGCCTGCGGCCACCGATGCCCCTGTGGTGCTGGTGCCCAGCACACGGAATGGCGTGACTGCCGTGTACGCAGAGGGCGAGGCCGTCGCAGCCGAAGCGGCTGTTACCGACAGCAGAGGTCCGGCAATTACGCCGAATAGGGCAACGAGGGCACCGACAATGACAGCTGTAGCTCGAGAGAGCCTGCCTATCACTGAGGGCCCGGTTCTTGATGACCGCAGCATGTGCACTTCCTTTTGTCTGGGACTTGACGGGGACTGTTCAAAGCTGTCGAGCGAAGTTTGTAGGAGGCCCCCCAATAACGGGCGCGTACCTGCGTCCTAAGACTCGACCCGCTGCAACTTAGGGCTTTAGGAATGACAAGTCAAGTATTTCGGGTTGCAGGATGGTTGGAAATTGTCCGATCTATCTGCAACTTTTCCGCCACTGAGCCGCAACCACGTGATGCAAATGAAAGCGGCCGATGTAGTACGGGCGGGTTTGCGACAACCGGCTCGTGAGGCCTATTCACCGCTGTGTCCGTCCCTGCGCAATGTCATCAAGAAGCTCGATGTTCTTCTCCAAGGACTCTGCGAGGTCGCGCAGCGTCGTGCGCCTGCTTCGATTGGAGCGAAGAAGGTGGCGCAGGCGTTCGGTCATTTCGTGGCGGGTGATGCCTGCTCGGATGCCCATTTGTGATTCGAGCTCCTCTATATGGGCGCTGGGCGATGCGGAGCTCTCGCTGCAGAATGCGAGCCGGGAGCAGTGGCGGGTCGGTCGCAGGAGCCGATCCCCGTGGGGCAGCGAGAAAGAGAAATTGGTACGACAGCGCTTCGGGGTCTGACCTGACTTGTTCAGCCACTGCTTCATCGAGCTCCTCGAGACGGATGGCGATTTCGGTGGCGTCCACCGGGAACGTGACTCGATCTTCATCGAGCACGACAAGACCGGCCTCGCGGAGAAACTGGTGAACGCTGTGGGGATCGAAGAACCGCAAATGGGTCGAATCGAGCAACCCGGTAGCGGTATAGGGGAATCGGCCCCCGAGCAGCTGGGCCCGCATAGCGGCGTGCGCCACATTTGGAAGGGAGATGACAACGCAACCTCGATCCGAGAGCAGCTGAAGAGAATCGCGCAGAACCGCGAGCGGGTCCTTGAGGTGCTCGAGGATGTCAAGAAAAAGAATGACGTCGAAACGCCGGCCCAATGCTCCTTTGAGGTCCAGCTGCTCCACGTCCCCGACAATCACCTCTTCGCACCACTGCTCCGCGATCTGGGCCACCTCGGGGTCGTATTCGACGCCCCATACGCGGCAGCCCATCTGACTCAGCGTCCGGGCCACTGATCCGTCGGCGGCACCGATATCGAGGACGTCGCTGCCGGCAGGTACTGATGCCACTGCAAAGGCATGTGAGTCATTTACATTGCGCAGATCGATATCGGCCGTGTAGCGGAGCGGATCGTTCACGACTAAGTCCCTGGTTTCCGCAAGAGACGCCGGACCTTTTGGACCCCACCAACCGCCGTGCTCAA
This sequence comes from uncultured Acidimicrobiaceae bacterium, assembly GCA_963737745.1. Lineage (GTDB taxonomy): Bacteria > Actinomycetota > Acidimicrobiia > Acidimicrobiales > RAAP-2 > Bog-473. Next base: position 774,623 of record CAVTTR010000007.1, read on the forward strand.
CCCCAGGCGGTCATATACCCCCAGTTGATGGCGCAGGGCGGCCATCTCCGCTTCACGTCCCACCGCCTCCTCACGAAGCCGCTGGACTTCCGCCTGAAGTTCAATGCCGCTGGCCAGGGCATCAGCCAACGCATCCTGGTCCGGCTCGGGAAGGTCGGAGGATCCGGCGGGCGGTTGCTCCATGATTCGTAGGGTGAGTTGACGTATTGCTTCTTCGCGGGCGGCTAACTGTTGGCGTAGGCGAAGCGTTTCGCCAGAGGCGGATTCCGGACCCGGGTGGGGCGGCAAGGACTCGGCAGCCATTAGGAATGCTCCAAAGTAGGCCAGGGAAGAGACGGGTGCCGGTCTCGGTAAATCTGCATGAACTCCGTCGTACTGAGGTTCAACCACGACTGGAGTGATCGGCCGTGCACACGATAACGCCCGATGAACGAAGAGACGAGCTCTCCCCGGTAACCCGCCGCGGCCAGCTGCAACCAGAAGGCATAGTCGTCATAGCCCCCTACTGCGGCGACCTGAGGATCGAATCCCCCGAACTCATCCCAGACCTCACGACGAATAACCGCCATGGTGTCTATGTAATTGGCCTCCACCAGACGCTCGATGTTCCATGGGATCGCACTGAGCAATCCGGGGTCCTGACCAAACTTCTCGATGATGCCGTAGGCGAAGGCAGCATCACTCTCTGTCAGGGCCTTCGCCAAGAGCCGGGCCCCGTCTGGATAGAGCGAGTTATCAGCGTCAAGGAGAAGGAGGAGTTGAGCACGGGCGTGACGGGCACCGATGTTGCGCGATACGGATGGGCCCTGGTTGGCCGCACCTGCCACCAGGCGGATTGGAAACCACTCGTATTCGGCGACGACCGATCGCAGGTGTTGCAACTCCTCGTCGTCGGAGTGGTCATCGACAATGACCAGTTCGAGCGAAATGCCGGTACTGGCGACCACTGATTCGATGGCAGCGCGCACGTAGGCCGAGTAGTTGTAATGAATAAGGACAACCGAAACCTCCGGGACGGCGTGAAGGTAACCGACGGTGTCAGAGACGCTCGCGTACTCCTGGGAGCCGTGCTCAAGCGCAGCGATCGTGGCCTCTATGAGTCGGGCATCTCCAATCTCGGCCAACACAAGGTTTTTCAGCATCGACCGGCTCTGCCGCGTATGCGCTTCAGCCTGGTCGAATAGGGCCGTTACCTGGTCCTTGTTCGTCGAGTTCACGACGGTTCGGCGCACGGGAGCGCGCCCTCCCTGGCGTCGCAAAGGAGACGGGAGCGGCTCGAGGTGAGACCGACTCACGCCGGACAGCCGCCGCTCAATCAGGGTGAGAAGTTGATCCACGTGATCGACGAAGTTCAGGTTCTTTCGCCCGAACTCGTAGGCGCGAATGGCCAGCTCCGAGCGAAGTTCCTCATTCCGCAAGATCCCGTCCAGTGTTCCAGCCAGGGTGGCCAAAGGAGCCTCTACAAAGTGCGTGGACGGAATCAGCGGTGCGTAGCCGCCCGAAGACTCGGTCACCACCAGGCAGCCGTTGGCCATTGCTTCGAGCACCCGGACCCATTCGAAATAATCCCTCTCGCCTTGGTGGACGTTTAAGAGCACCCTGCTCGTTGCCAGCATCTCGTGTTTCGCCCGGCCGTGCACAAAATGCTCTGTGTGGTCGCGTACTGGCCGGTCGCCAATGAATAGGCGCAGGTCACAGGCCCATTGCGATAGAATGGAGGCCGACTCGGCCAGGAATTCTGCCCTACGTTCAGTGATGGACCCGAGAAACAGGACATCGAGGGAACGCTCCTTGGAGGTGGCGCCGCCCCAGGCATCCCAGCCTTGGTAATAACCGGGATGAAGCCGGTAAGTCTCCATGCCCCGCTGACGCATCTCCGTCACGCCTCGGCGATTGATGTCGAGTGCCAAAGGTCCGTACGAGGCGTAGCGGGCCCCATATTCGAACCAGTGTGTGCCGGGCTGCTCTACACCGAGGCAGATGCTGTCTGAGGCGGCTTTGACCAGTTCAGCCTCGCTCGCACCCTCGTACAGGGTGAAGTACTCATGAGGAGCCACCACAAGGTTGAGGGTGCCCGGCTCGCTACGAGGAAGTCCCGTTCTGCGGAGGCGAACCTCTCGTCCGCTGCGGGCTATGGCATCGGCAAGTGCTTCAGCAATTTCGGTCATGAATACGTTGCCGGTCGTGCTCACGTACACGTTGTAGGCCGCGGCAGTTGACATGGTGCGCTACGTGGATCTCGCTGCGGCGAAGGCCACGAAGGACGGAGCCAACGTCGCAGGGGGCACACACCCGAGGAAATATGTATCTCCGAAGGCCCGCACCACCCCTGCGGCATTCGCCATCCAATAGCCGAATACCTGCTTGGACGAGCAAAGTCCGACGAGTGCGCCGTTGACTCCAACATCAGCCAGGCTGCCGAAGTCCACGGCATCGCCAAAGGTCAGCACCTGGCCTTGGCTCGTCGCCAGCCAGTAACCAGCGCCAGAGGGCGTTGCTCCGATGGAGACGACGGGGCTTTTCAGGTCGAGCATCGACGGCGGAACCGCAATAGGGCGCGCCGGCGAATGAGAAGACACCCCCGTCAGCAGCGACCAGCCAATAACCCGAGCCCAAGGGACTTACGGCCATGTCCACGATGGGACGGTTGAGATGATCAACGGCTGGCGACCCATGAAAACCAGCCGAGCCAAATGTATAAATGCCACCATTGGCCACGGCGACGTAATAGCCGAGTCCATCCGAAGCCGCCGCCACCGCCGCTGCAGGCACTGCCACGCCCAGCTCCTTCGGTGACCCCAGGTAAGGCGCATCACCACGGCACGTCACTCCCCCATCTGTGGTCAGAATCCAGGATCCCTTTCCACTAGGGGTGAGCGCCACTCCGGCCAGGGTTAACGAATCGTCGAGGACCGGATCCTCCCATGTGTCGAGCGACCCGAATCCGAAGGATTCACCGCGCGCCGCCACAAGGGCGTAGCCCATTTCGGTGGCCGGCCCTGATGACTGTGGGTATCCCGACCACCTCGATGCGGTCATTTTGCAGGCAGTTTGCTGAAGTACCAGCTCATGCGGATGTCACACACCGTCCTCAATCTAGCAAGTGGGCCTTCGGAGGATCCGATAGCGGCCTCTGTGAGGGACCTCTCTCATGGCGACCCAGAGCCTTTCAGTCGCCGGCCATCCCAGATGGCCACCAGAGCAATGGGCAAAAGGATTGCCTCCGCTATCCGGAACGATTACCGTTATGGTTATGAACTCATTTTGCCACCTGAGAACACGCCATTGGGCCCAATTGGGGTCTTCATGGCCGCAGCTTTTTCGCTGACTTTGGGATCTTGGAGCCAGGCAAGTGGAGCGAGCCAATCTCACCCCACGCAACTCAAGGTGGTGGCGGCAGAGAATTTTTGGGGCAACATTGCCAGCCAGTTGGGGAGTCCTGATATATCGGTGACGTCATTGATCACCAATCCCAATGCCGACCCTCACCTCTTCGAGACCGATGCCGAGGACGCAGCGAAGCTGGCTCAGGCCCAAGTGGTCATTGAGAACGGCGTTGGCTATGACACCTGGATGCGCTCCCTGCTCAACGCCGACGGTGGACGGGCCTTGGTTGTAAATGCCGGCAACCTTCTCCACATCTCGGGGGACGATCCCAATCCTCACCTCTGGTACAACATCCCGGAGGTTCCAAAGGTGGCAGCCGCCATCGTGGCAGCGCTGACCAAGGCAGATCCCGGGGACTCCTCCGTCTTTCATCGCAACCTGCGACAGTTCGATAAATCGCTTGCGCCCCTCACCGCCATGCTCACGTCGATTCGAAAAGACTTCACTGGCTCCCCGGTCGCATACACAGAGCGAGTGCCAGGGTATGCCCTCGCTGATGCCCATTTGACGGTGAAGACTCCCGTGGGCTTTGCCCGTTCCATCGAAGATGGACAGGACCCCGGTCCGGCGGACACGCTGGCGATGGAGCAACTGATCACGCAGCACCGCATCGACGTACTCCTCTATAACGTCCAGACAGTGACCCCAGTTACCACGCAGGTCCGGACATTGGCGCAAAAAAGTGGGGTCGCCGTGGTGGGCGTTTCCGAGACGATGCCGGCCTCCGCTCGTACCTATCAGCAATGGCAATTGGCGCAACTGACCTCGCTCTTCCATGCCCTGCAAGGCGCGACGTCTAAATCATGAATCCAAGCTCAGCGCCATTGGTCGAGCTGCGGCAGGCATCGGTCCGGATGGGGACCCGGAATCTCTGGTCCGACCTCACGGTCTCATTGGAGTCGGGCGAATTCCTCGCGGTCTTGGGGCCCAACGGTGTGGGCAAGACAACGATTTTGAAGGTGTTGCTCGGCCTCGTCCCGCTCTCGACCGGCGAGGTTCGGGTCATTGGTGCACCACCGCGTCGAGGTAACGACGAGGTGGGATACATCCCTCAACAAAGGGCCTTCGACCAAAACCTCCCTATCAGAGCCTTAGATCTGGTTCGATTCGGAATCGATGGGCATCGATGGGGCCTTCCCTTGCGATCGCGGGTTCATCGGCAGCGCCTGGAAGAGGTCATGGAGGCGGTGGGGGCGACCGCGTACGCCAATGCTCCTGTCGGTTTGCTATCGGGAGGGGAGCAGCAGCGACTACGAATTGCTCAGGCTCTCCTTGGCGATCCTCAGGTCCTGCTCTGCGACGAACCGCTCTTGGCGTTGGACCTGGCCAGTCAGGACGCGGTCGCTGCTCTCATAGACGAGAGGCGACGCGTTGCTGGGACCCCAGTCGTCTTCGTGACGCACGAGGTCAATCCTGTCTTGCCCTACGTGGATCGCATCCTGTATCTGGTCAGGGGCCGGTGGGCCATCGGCACGCCCAACGAGATCCTGACCAGCGAGCGACTGAGCTCGCTCTACGGGATTCCCGTTGACGTCATTAAGGTGCGGGACCGGTTCATCGTTCTCAGCGCCGAGCACGCAAGCTCTACCGAGCCCGGGAGCCACGCTCATCACGATGATGGACGGCCGCGCTAGTGGGCATCGGCTATTACTTGCAGTTCGGATTCGCCCAACACGCACTTGAGGCCGCGTTCCTGGTGGCGACGAGCTGCGGGCTTATCGGTCCATTCGTGATCAGTCGATCGATGGCCTTTGCCGTGCACGGCACCAGCGAGCTCGCCTTTACGGGCGCCGTTGGCGGTCTCCTGGTAGGAGATAATCCGATCGTTGGTGCACTGGTTGGTGCAATGGTGGTGGCCGGACTCATCGGAACAATGGGACAACGTCCCTCCGAGCGCGATTCGTCTATCGGGGTAGTCCTCGCCGCCGGACTGGGCCTTGGCGTCTACCTCCTCGGCTTTTACCACGGCTACGCCAGCGAAGCACTGAACATCCTGTTCGGAAACATATTTGGCGTCAGTACTGGACAAATCATCTTGCTGGTCGCCATTGCCCTCGGAGTGGCAATCACCATGGCCGTCTTGTGGCGTCCACTGCTTTTCGCCTCCGTCGATCCCGACGTTGCTCAAGCCCGAGGGGTCCGCACGGGGCTTCTCGGTTTCATCTTTCTCTTCGTTCTCGCCATCACCGTCACCGAAGCCGCTCAGCTTGTAGGCACGCTGCTTGTTCTGAGTCTGGCCATCACCCCCGCTGCGGCCGCCCAGAGGCTCTCAGCCAGTCCCACGTCCGTGGCTCTACTCTCGGTCATGTTCGCAGTTGTCTCGGCGGAGGGAGGACTCCTTCTGAGCTTTCAGTTCGCCTCCGTGAAACCAAGCGTGCTCATTGTCGCAATCAGTTTCTTCCTCTATGTGGCTGCCCGACTGGTGGGACCATCGCTCGCCACTCGCCGTCGACAGAGCCGTATTCTTGTTGTTCCCGATAGAGGAGCTGGGGATTTGGCAGAGTTACAGGATGACTGAGACTCCGATGCGGGCGACGCGAAGCACGCGTCAGGGTCAGGCCGTACTGAGCGCGCTGGACAGCTCAGAGAGCTTCCGGAGCGCGCAGGATATCCATGCCCAGTTGCGCGCCGCAGGTGAAACGGTTGGGCTGACCACGGTATATCGCCATTTAGCGCTGCTCACAGAAGACGGCCAGCTCGATGCACTGCAAACTGCCGACGGCGAGCTCGTCTACCGCCGCTGCCTCAGCAGACAACACCATCACCACGTCGTGTGTAGACAGTGCCGGCGAGGCACAGAGGTCGAACTGCCGGATCTCGAGCAATGGGCCGAGTCCACCGCACAGTCCTTGGGCTATACGGACATCAGTCATACGGTAGAGATATTCGGCTTGTGCTCTTCCTGTCGACACGCCAAAGAGGATGCCCAACCGTAGGCACCCTCTTTGGCGTAATCAGAAGACCTAGCCGATCCCGACGATCGGCTTGTTGAGGTGCGTGCCACCCTCAGAGCCGCTGAAGGCCGCATCGCCGAAGCTGAAGATTCCTCCATCGGAGGCGACGAGCCAATAACCCAGTCCATCGGGCGTGGCTTTGATTCCAACAATCGGCTGGTTGAGGTGTGTACCGCCCTCGGAGCCGACGAAGGCCGCGTCGCCGAAGCTGAAGATTCCTCCATCGGAGGCGACGAGCCAATAACCCTTACCCGTGGGCGTGCTGGCGATACCGACGATCGGCTTGTTGAGGTGTGTGCCACCCTCAGAGCCGACGAAGGCCGCGTCACCGAAGCTGAAGATTCCGCCGTCGGAGGCGACGAGCCAGTAACCCTTACCCGTGGGCGTGCTGGCGATACCGACGATCGGCTTGTTGAGGTGTGTGCCACCCTCAGAGCCGAAGAAGGCCGCGTCACCGAAGCTGAAGATTCCGCCGTCGGAGGCGACGAGCCAGTAACCCATGACCATCGGGGGTTGAAGCCATCCCCACGATGGGCGAGTTGAGGTGTGTCCCACCTTCGGAGCCGAAGAACCCGGCATTACCAAAGCTGAAGATTCCGCCGTCGGAGGCAACTTCCCAGTAACCCAGTCCACCAGGGGTTGAAGCCATCCCCACGATGGGCGAGTTGAGGTGTGTCCCACCTTCGGAGCCGAAGAACCCAGCTAGCCCGAAGGTGAAGATTCCCCCGTCGGAGGCCACAAGCGAGTAACCGGTCGTCGCCGCGGGAGCCGGTGTCGGTGTCGGTGTGGTGTGGGTGTGGGTGTTGGGTGTTGTCGATGTCGCGGACACGCCGAACACGGTGCCGGTGATCTGGGCCAGCGTCGGGCTACTGGTGGAGCTCAGCGTCACGGCAGCGCACGGCGGCGGGCCTAAGGTCGAAAGTCGGCGCAGGCGTCACTGCCTGCCATGCTCCAACCCCGCCGTTTGCAGCGATATTGAACCACTCAAGACCGTTGCCCCCGCTTAGATTGCAGTCAGTAACGACTACTGACGAAAACGCGTTGCCAGTAGAGAGGTGGACGTCGAAGTATTCGCCAGAGGAAGTGAACGTGGGCGCCGCAGCCGGATCAAAACCGTATTGGGCAACGGTCAGCGCGCCCACTCCAGCGCCGCTCGCCGTAGTGCCTGCATTCGTCGTGGTAGCCGTTCCCCCGGACTGTGCTGGAGATCGCGCTGGTTGAACTGGTCGCACCGGCGGGCGGTGTGGGAGCGATCGGCGTTGGTGGTGCCGACCCGGACGTCACGAACGCCACGGTAGGTGAAGCGGAGGTGATGGCGGCACCCCCAATCGTGCCTGTGATGGTGGCGGTTCCAACCGTTGTCGGCGAGGTCAGCGTGGCTGTGTAGGTGCCGTTGCCATTCGGTGTCACAGCACTCAGGACGCCGGCAGAACTGAGAGCGTCACCGTGCCGCCGTTCGCTGTGAGGTTATTCCCGTGGGCGTCCTTTGCCTGGACCGTGATAGTCGACATGGATGATCCATTGTCAAGGATCGCTGTCGGACTCGCGGCAATGGTTGTGATTGCTGGGGAAGCAGGTCCGGCAATGAACCCGACGGTGGGTGCGATGGACGTAATCGGGGCGCCCCCAATCGTGCCAGTGATGGTGGCTGTACCGACCGTTGTCGGCGAGGTCAGCGTGGCCGTGTAGGTGCCGTTCTCCATTCGGTGTCACGGCACTCAGGATGCCGGCAGAACTGAGAGCGTCACCGTGCCGCCGTTCGCCGTGAGGTTATTGCCGTTGGCGTCCTTGGCCTGAACGGTGACGGTCGATGTCGTTATCCCGTTGGCGACAATCGGGCTCGGAGTGGCAGTAATGGTCGTGATTGCTGGGGAGGCAGGTCCGGCAATGAAGGCCGACGGTGGGTGAAGCTGAGGTGATCGCAGCGCCGGCAATGGTGCCAGTGATGGTGGCGGTACTGACCAGTCGTGGGCGAGGTCAGCGTGGCGGTGTAGGTGCCATTCGCCATTCGCCGTCACAGCACTCAGGGTGCCGGCGGAACTGGAGAGCGTCACCGTGCCGCCGTTCGCTGTGAGGTTATTGCCGTTGGCGTCCTTGGCTTGAACGGTGACGGTCGACGTGGATATTGCGTTGGCAATAATCGGGCTCGCGAGTCGGCAGAGATTGTCGTGATAGCTGGGGAAGCGGGTCCAGCGACAATCGTGTACGGGGGGCTGTTGACAGGAGTACGCGTCCGCTGTCGTAGCTGACACTTATCACGGTCGACGCCACGCAGCGGTTGGGTTGACCGCCGTTGTAAGCCGGCCCGCCACCACGGTTACTTGTGTGGAGTTAGCAACCGCCACGGGCGTTGCGATCACGATTCCGGAATGCCGGAAGATACTGGAGTGGCAGTGACCAACGTGCCATTCACCGAATAGTCGGAGGCTGCTGTGGGAAACGAAGTTCCGGAAGGACCAAGGAGGGTTATTGAATCTCCGATATTCAGCGCTCCGGTCGTGCTCGTCGTGAACATGCGATCGAGTACGTGGACTGAAATCCTGCGGTGCGCGGGATTCGGCGTCGCGGTTAACCGAGTGACCAGGGTGGTCGCGGACGCTCCTGGCGTCAAGATCATGAATGAGGCACCAAGTGCCAGGACAGCAGCAACCGCGAATTTCTGAACCAGACGAATACGCAAAGCGAGGTCTCCTTCTAGGGAGGGACCTCTTGGTCTGAGCCCCACAAATCCAGGACAGCGTTGTCCGGCGCTGTCCTTGCCCTTTGCGTTGGACTTCAAACAACAACTGCTGACATCCCTATTGCGAGCCTCACTGGAAGGCACAAGTGCCAGCGGTGCCTCGGCTCGATAGCGTGATGCTCGTGGGTGGGGACGAGAGGGTTCGTTTTTTGGATTGGCCGGAGTCGGCCTCCCTGGGGGTCGCAATAGCAATCACCACTCGGCACGGCGGCGTATCCGAAGGCGTCCATGGCTCTCTCAACATGGGACTGCACGTGGGCGATGACCCGCAGCGAGTGGTCGAGAATCGGCGGAGGGCCGCCCGAGCCTTCGGAGTTGAGCTGGAGAGCATTGTCTTCGCCGAGCAAGTGCATGGAGCGAATGCGACTGTCGTAGGCCAGGTCGAGCGGGGTCGGGGAACGTTGCAGATGGACGATGCCATCCCCTCCACCGACATCCTCGTCACGACTTCGCTGAATACGACGCTCGCCATCCTCGTCGCCGACTGCGTCCCGATAGCCCTGCTCGATCCCGAACGAGGCGTGTTGGCGGTGGTCCACGCCGGCTGGAGAGGAACTGCCGCCGGGGTCAGTCACCGCGCCCTCGAGACGATGTGCGCGTTAGGGGCCCAACCCGAGCGGCTCGTCGCTTTCATTGGGCCTGGCGTGCACCCGGCCCGCTACGAGGTGGACGAAGAGGTTCACGACGCCCTGGCCCAGGCCGTTGCCCCGCATGCCCTCGCGGCCGAGGTGGCACGCCCGTCCGGAGCTGGGCGGTGGCGCGTCGACCTCATGGCAGCCAACTATCAGCAGCTGGCGCTGGCCGGGGTGGCGCCCGGCCACATTTTCGACTGCGGAGTCACGACCGCCGACGACGACTACTTCAGCGATCGCGCCGCGCGACCTTGCGGGAGGTTCGCCCTGCTCGCACGCCTTACCGAGTCTGCGGGGGTCATGGCCCCGTCGTAACTCCAGGCCCCATAGCATGGGGCGCCCGATGCCACCTGCCCTGCAAAGAGCCGAAAGCTTCTCGTACGACGGCTACAGCCTCGATCCGACCCTGGGTGAGGTCCATTGCACCTATTCGACGGGCGGTTACTCGTTCACAGAGCGCTACATCTTCGGGCCTGAAGGCGACTGGAGTGACCCAGCGGTTGAAGCCGCCGTGAGGATCTTGTACCTCATGGCTGGGGTCTCGTATTACAAAACCAGGGCGGCGCGGGTCATTGACCTCGGTCCAACCGCAACGACGGCGCAGGAGCGTTCCTTCCTCCACCAGTATTTCGTCGATGGCCTGGGGGAGTTCGCATTTCGCAACGACCTCGACCTGGACGATCTCTCGCTGGTCGGGCTCAATACCTCTGACCCTGTCTCCCTCGAATACGCTCCCACCGCGCCGCGCCCGCTGATTCCCTTCGGCGGGGGCATCGACTCCATCGTGACGGTGAGTGCGCTACGGAAAAAGAGCCCCCGACAGGCGGTGGCTCCGGACGCGGCCCTTTGCATCGTTCATCCCCCCGAGGAGCACTTTGCTGCCATCGAGGAGGCGGCGGCGGTGACTGGATTGCCGGTCAGGCGCGTTGCGCGCAAGATCGACTCACAGCTCCGGCAACCCCAAAGGCGCGGCCTCTTCAATGGTCACGTTCCGATCACAGCGGTCATTACGGCCACGGCGCTCGTGGCGGCGGTCCTCGATCGACGAGATGCGGTGGTGCTCTCCAATGAGTGGTCGGCGTCGGCACCCACCCTCGTCCATGAGGGACGCCCCATCAATCACCAGTGGTCCAAGAGCATCGACTTCGAAGAAGGTTTCGCCCAAATGGTGGCCGGCGCTCTCGGGCCCCGCATTTCCGTCTTTTCCTACCTGCGCGGACGAAGCGAGTTGTGGGTGGCCCAACAGTTCGCCCAGCTGAAGGAGTTCCACGCCGTCTTCCGAAGCTGCAATCGCGCCTTTCACCAAAGCCCGGCCGAACGTCTCGATCAGTGGTGCGGAACCTGCGACAAGTGCTGCTTCATCGACCTCATCTTGTCCCCGTTCATGGATGTGGCTGACCTCCGGAGCGTCTTCAATGGGCGCGAACCGCTCGACGACCCCACGCTCGAAGCGCGCTTCGAGACTTTGCTCGGGCTCACACCTGAGCTCCGGCCCTTCGAGTGCGTGGGAGACGTAGGCGAATGCCGCGCCGCCGTCCGCCTGGCGGCGAATCGCCCCGATCGCCAACACACGCGTCTGCTCCAAGCGCTGAGAACCGCAGTCGACGCCTCGAGCGCTTCGCCTCGAGACAACGGCTACCACGAGGCCGAAGGGCTTCTCGCTCCGATGGGGCCTCATTTCATACCTGACCGTTATGCCCCCGCTGATCTCCTGGTCCGCGCTCGCTCAGCGCGTCGGTCGGCCTATGGGGCCTCGGAGTCGAGGGAAAGGCCAGCCTCCGTCGCCTTGAGGCAATGGGGATTGTCCCGATCCTGGTGGACGACGTACCCACGGCCACCGTGACGGGCGGCCTGCCGGTGCTGCGCACGGCCGAGGATGGACTGAGGACCCTTCTGACCTGCGATGTTGTCATCAAGAGCCCCGGGATTAGTCGCTATCGCCCCGAGGTCGCTCAACTCGAGCGGACGGGCATACCAGTGCGAAGCGGCCTGGGGCTCTGGCTCGAAGATGTCCCCCTCGAACGGGTCACGTGCATCACGGGCACCAAGGGCAAGAGCACCACGACGGCCATCGCGGGCCATCTCCTCACACAACTGGGCTACAACACCAAGGTGGGCGGCAACATCGGGCAACCGCCCTGGGATCCATCATCCGATGGCGAGCCCGACTTCTGGGTCATAGAGACATCGAGTTATCAGGTGCCCGATCTCACCAATGGTCCGCCCGTTGTTGCCGTGACGTCGCTGTCACCGGACCACCTGGATTGGCACGGTTCAGTCGAGCAGTACTACGCCGACAAACTCTCCCTCTGCACCAAACCCGGTGTACACCGGGCAGTCGCCGACGGCTCGAACATGACCTTACGCATGCACGCGGATGCGATGGGCGACCATGTCCAGTGGGTGGACGCCGGCGATCCCCAATTTGGCGGCTCGTGGGTGCGGGCCCTGGGCCTGCGGGGCGAGCACAACGTTCGTAATGCCGCCATGGCGCGTGCCGTGCTCGTGGCCATGAACGTGGCTGAAGCCAGCGACGAGGGCCAAATGGTGGCGGCGGCCGAAGGCTTCCATGGTCTCCCGAGCCGCTGCTATTCCATCGGAAGCGTCGGCTCGGTGGAATTCGTCGACGACAGCCTGTCGACGAACGTGCTCCCAGCCCAGGCCGCACTGGATGCGTACGAAGACCGCCCCATCGCCCTCCTGGTCGGCGGGCATGACCGCGGACTCGACTACGCCCCTCTGGGGCAGGCCGTGGCCCGACGTGCCCTTTCCACGGTTGTCGTCACCATGCCGAGCAACGGCCCGCGTATCGGCAGCGCCATTCGAGACGTCGCGGGCGATGCAGTCGAGGTGATCGACGCCGCTGACCTCAACGAGGCCGTGGCTCACGCCTTCGAGTGGGCCCGGAGCGCCGGTGGCGGTGTGGTGCTGCTCTCGCCGGCCGCCCCCAGCTTCGGGCGCTTTGCCGACTATCGCGCCCGCGGCCAGGCCTTCGCCCTGGCGGCGGCCGAGTGCGGGCCCCTCATCTGACTTTCAGCAGGTGGCGGTGGTTGTGGCGAGTGCTTCTCGCTCGCTGAGGAATTCCCACCACACGTCAGCGGCCACCTTCGCCGCCGCACGCACGTGCGCCGGGTCCGCCTCCAGGGCGGCCAGGGCGTCGACCGACCAGTTGGCGTGCGTCACTTCTTGGGTCGTGTGCACATCCCAGAATCGGGTGCCTTCTGCATCCATCCCGTAGTGACGCCGGAGGCCGTCCGCTTTGGAGGCGGCAATGTCGGCCGCCTGTACCTCGTACGCCGCCACCATGGCCAGAGCTGACACCGGGTCCGCGATGGAGGCACCGCGCACCGCCCGCAACAAAGCTGACGTGGCCTCAGTCGGTCCGGCAACATCCGCTGCCCCGGCGGCCCGGGCGAAGGATTCGAACAACGTGACGTGGGAATCGGGCACGCCGAGCTCGTCGGCCAGGTTGGACTCGACCAGGGTGCGGGCAGGACCATCGGGCAGGCCATGTGCGATGGCGCCCAGCGTGACCGGAAGGGCCTGCTCAATGAGGCGGTACTGCTCGGCGTAGGCGGCCAACTCGCCTTCGCCCAGGGTCCCCGCTTCCCAGCGCTGGTAGAAGGGGTGGGTCAGAAGCTGGCGACCGGCCAGGGCGTCGTCCAGCGCTTCTCGGATCGGCTCAGTGTGCATGGCGCACAATATCCCGCCTTGGTCGGCACCCGGTAGTAGCGCACCTGACAGAGCGCTGGGCACGACCAGGGCCGCTCTCGGGCCTCCGAGCCGTCCGGTCAGAATCGGTCGAGTTTCCTATATCCTCACCCGATGACATCCTTTGATGACATCTCGGAGACGAGCACGAGACGGAGGTAGATCGTTGGCCTCACCGCCCGAAAGCGGTGCCCAGAACACGGGAGCGCTCGATCAGCGGAGCACTCGCTACCGCCTTTTGGTCCCGACGCTGGTCATGTCCGGCTCGTTGATGGCGATCGTGTCCAGTCTGGGTGCACCCCTCATTGGCACCCTGGCCGCCGCTGACCATGTGTCGTTGAGCACTGGGGAGTGGATGCTCACCATCACCTTGTTGACCGGCGCCTTGGTAACGCCGATCATGGGGCGTCTGGCCGACGGGCCGCGCCAGCGAGACGTGGTCCTCTTCGCCCTGGGCTCCGTGGTGGTCGGCTGCGTGGTGGCCGCAGTGTCGAACAAGTTCATCGAACTCCTCGTTGGTCGAGGCCTTCAGGGGTTCGGTCTCGGCATGCTCCCCGTCGCCATGGCCATCGCCCGGAGGCACCTCCCCGGGGAGAAGAGCCGCAGAACGGTGGCCACGCTGTCGATCACAACCGCCATCGGCGTCGGACTCGGGTATCCGGTGACGTCCCTGATCGCCGAGGTGTTCGATTGGCGAGCCGCCTACTGGTTCGGCGCCATCACTGTGGCCACCGCATTGGTGCTGTCCGCCGTGATCCTCCCTCCCCGCTCCGACGTTCCCTCTCGCCGCTTGGACACCGTCGGCGCCGGCGTCCTCTGCCTCTTCGTCATCGCCATATCGCTGGTGTTGAGCGAAGGCGACGGGTGGGGGTGGACCTCAGGACGCTCGCTCGGCTTGTTGGCTGCCGCCGCAGCTCTTCTCGCCATATGGATCCCCTATGAGCTGCGCTTCGCCGACCCCCTCGTGGACCTGCGGCATGTTCGGCACCGGGCGGTACTCACCGCCGATATCTCGGGGTTTTTCATCAGCGCCGGTATGTACATCTTCCTTCCCACGGTCGTGGTCTTCTCGCAGATTCCGGTGGCACGGGGCTACGGTTTCGGCGCCTCGATCGAGGTTTCGGGACTGATCCTGGTGCCGCTGTCGTTCTTCAGCTTCCTGGCCAGCCGCATCCTCGTCATTTACGAACGATGGTTCGGGGCTAGGAGCATGATCCCGCTCGGCTCGCTCGTCTTTGCCGCCTCAGCCGCCTTCTTCGCCTTGGAGCACCGCTCCCTGTGGGAGGCATTCTTCGCGGCCGGGCTCGCCGGACTGGCCATTGGCTTCACCAGCGGCGCGATGCCCGGGTTCATCCTGCGCGCGGTGTCCAACGAGGAGACGGGCAGCGCCACCGGCTTCTACCAGGTCGTGCGGAGCATCGGGCTGACACTGGGTAGCGCCGTGAGTTCCGCCGTCCTCATGGCCCACACCCCTCGGGGCCAGTCCCTCCCGAACGCCGCCGGCTTCCGTGACACGCTCTTCATCGGGGCGGGCGTGGGGGTTCTCACGGCCGTTGTGAGCTTCGTCCTGCCCGGCCGGACGGTGCAGCAGCGACGCTCCCTCACGGGCGACGAGAGCCACCAACTGGCTGAGATCATGGCGGAGGAGGCCGAGTTAGCCGGCGCCGGCTTGGTGCTGGCCGAGGCCGAGGGAGAAAATCCCGTCCGTTCGCACGGAGAGACGCCATGAACGTGTCCCATGAGACCCCCAAAAAGGACGTGGTCGTTCCGAAGACCGCTCGCGTCCGTGACGCCGTCGCCAGCAAAGAGTCGCTTCTCCGAGCAGCCCAGGAGCTGTTCGGTCAACGTGGGTTCGAGCGCACGACCATCCGGGACATCGGCGAGCGGGCCGGCGTCGACGCGGCGCTGATCGCTCGCTACTTCGGCAGCAAGTCAGATCTTTATTTCGCCGCTGTGGCGGCGGAGGACGCCCGGGAAGAACACCCAGGAGGTTCGAAGGCCTGCGACCGTTGGCGGACGCCACGGTGTCCAAAGCTGACCGCCACGGGCCCGGGCCGATTATGCAGGCGCTCGTGCGGCTCGATGCGTCCGACGAAATCCGGGGCGCCGCACTACAAAGAGTCCGGAGGCGACTCATCGAGCCGTTGGAAGTCGACATGATCGAGCGCGGTATGGACCGTCCCGAACTGCGGGCCCAGGTGGCCGTGGCGGCGATGTTGGGCATCACCCTCTCTCGATCGCTCGGCTGGTTCGAGGAGATGCGAGCAGTGCCCAAGGACGAACTGGTCGACCTCATCGAGCAGGCGCTCCACGAGGTCATCGGCACCGCGGCAGAGAGTTAGACCCACCTGGACTGGCCTGATGATGAGCGACGTCTTCCTGCGGCCCACGTCGTCATGTCACTGACGTATACGTATACTTGGATTTCCACCACTTGAGGGGCCACCATGTCGCCGCAGAAAACGATCTACGTCAAGGTTGCCGATTTCCCGCTTTGGGAGCGTTTCGAGAGGGCGGCGAAGCTCAGCGCCGTGGGCGGGAGCGTGAGTGCACTGATCGCGGAGGCGATGCACCAGTATTTCGACCGGTTCGGGGACCAGGGTGGAGGCCTCTACGTACAACCGCCGGACGAAAGTTCGGTCCTCTTTGGTCCGGACGTCACGGCCATACTGGCCCAGGCGGCCGGCGGCTCGTGGACGTTGCTGCTGAATGAAGCCACCTACGGAGAGAACGCCAGCACCCAACACATAGGACCACTCCCGCTGCCTGAAGCCATCGTCGCCGCCCGCACCCACCTCGCCGACTCTCTCAGCTCCACGGATCTGCAGAGGGCCGCCTATCGACTCCGTCGAGCTCTAGGCCTCGAAGGCGCATCGACGGAGGACGAAGGGCGTCGGGCGGGGCGAAGCTGGGCCTTGGAGCGCGCCGCTCCGGCCGAGCTCGAAGCCATGGGCCAGCTCGCGCGTGGATCCTGGGTCTTTCTCGGCCCCGCGAGTGAGATTGGTGGGGAGTGGCCGACGCTGTACGCCGAGCTGGCCCAGCATCGACCAATGACTGACGCGCCAGGCGACGACTGGGAAATACCGCGAGATGACTTCCTGGTCGGCTTCGTGGAAGAGGCGTCCGACGTCTACGACCACATCCTCGAGACGGAGCGGCAAGGATGAGCATGAACGGCCGACACTGCAACTGGAGCCGACACCGAAGAGAAAAAACTGAGCGACACGAAACTGGAGCCTGAGAGGAGATTCGAACTCCTGACCTGCGCATTACGAGTGCGCTGCTCTACCGACTGAGCTACCCAGGCATCTTCTATGGTGCGCCTACGACGGCCTGCTGGCGGAGTCCGCAAACCCGCAGGCCAACCGGGAGGGCGGGACAGCTTACCGCGCCCGGTCCGCTGGACGAGGACTGCACCGACGACCTCCCGCGAGTCTCGCGGCTCCGCCAACTGCGCCGCGTCGCCCAGCCTTACGTCGCCAAGGTCCCTAACCGGACCAGCAGGGCCTGTAGGAGCAGCGTTTCCTGGGGATTGCGCACCAAGGCCCGCGCCGTGTCGGTGATGAGCAACACCGCTTCGGCCGCGGCGCGGGCGTGAATGTCGGCGATGGCGTCGCTGCCGGTGGCTTGGGTCGTCATCCGGTCCCGGTAGGCCCGAGCGAGAGCCCCCAGGCCGGCGCGCAAGGCGTCGGTGCGCCAGCGGCGCTCCTCGCGTTGATGGCGCTCGATGATCTCCTTGCGACCGGGAAGGGACTTCTCGCCGAAGGCCGCTGCCTCCTCGGTCAGGCGCTCGAGCTCGCGGGCGTGTTCCACCCGCAGGGGCTCAACGGCCCGCTCGGCCGAGGCGAGAAGGCCCCGAACCAGCTCGGCCGCCACCACCCCGGTGCCGGTCAATTGGTCGGGCACCGACGACCAGAGCAACGCCCGCGATGCCACTTCGGGGTCCTCGATCATGATCTGGGCCCGGGCCGGATTGCCCCCGCTGCTGTCGGCCACCACCGCCGCCACCTCTGGGGTCATGCCCTGACCGATCAGCCACTGCACCATGGTGGCCCGGGGCACGGGCGGGAAGACGATCTCGACGCAGCGGCTGGCGATGGTGACGAGTTCGGGCGTGATGTCGTCGGCCAGGAGAATGAAGACAGTGGCACCCGGCGGTTCTTCCAACGTCTTGAGCAACGCCGGCGCGGCTCGGCCCCCCAGATGCACATCGGTCACGATCACCACCTGGCGGGCGGCCTGGAGCGGTCGACGTTGGGCCACGCTGACGAGGCGCTGGGCATCGTCGACGCTGAGCATGGCCCCGCTGCGGTGGATCAGGTGGAGGTCGGGGTCACTGCCGGCCAAGGCCGCGAGACAGGTCCGACACGTTCCGCAGCCCCCGTCGCGACACAGCAGCGCGGCCGCAAATCCATGCGCCGCCACCAGGCCCCCGTTGCCCGCCGCTCCCCGGAAGAGGTACGCGTGCACCGGCTGGTGCATCGCTGCCCGCAGGGCGGCCACGGCTTGTTCCTGGCCGACCACTTCGCCAAAGAGGGTTGCCGTGGCGTCGGCGCCCACGCTGATGCTCACGAGGGCGCTCCCAGGGCGGGCGAATCACCGAGGCGTTCGTGCACAAGGGCCAGAATACGGCCGGTCAGCGCCGTCGGATCCATCGTCCCGTCGACGACAATCCAGTGGGCGGGGTCGGCGGCGGCCAGAGCCTTGAAGCCGTCGCGCACGAGCTGGGCGAAGTCAGGCCCCAAGCGCTCCAGACGATCGGGGGCCGTCGTCGCCAGACGGCTCTGGGCCACCTCCACCGGCACGTCAACCACAATGGACAGGTCGGCCGACACTCCCGAGGCGGCCCACTCGACGAGCGGACGCAGCTCGGCCGTCGGCAGCCCACGCCCGAAGCCCTGATACGCCAGGGTCGATCCCGAGAACCGGTCGCTGACCACCCACTCCCCAGCGGCCAGCGCCGGCTCGACGACCAGCGCCACATGCTCAGCCCGGTCGGCGGCCATCAACAGGGCCTCGGCCCGCAATGAGACGGGTGGCGAGTCGGCGGCCAGCAATAGGCGCCGCAGGGAGGCGCCGAGCACCGTGGCGCCGGGCTCGTGCGTCAGGCGCGCACCGAGCGTGGCCGCCAGGGCGCGGGCCTGCGTCGACTTTCCGCTGCCGTCAATCCCCTCGAGCGCGAGCAAGCGACCCCGGGGCGCCATGTCAAGCCGGCTCGATCAGCACCAGGTCGATCAGAACGGCTCGAGCGGAACCGCTCCGTTTGTCGCGGCTGTGGCGGCCGCCTTCTTTGTGCCAGCCGCTTTCTTCGCCGTCTTCTTCACGCCGCCGGCCTTCTTTGCTCCGGTCGCAGCCTTCTTGGCGGTGCCCGTCTTCTTGGTGGTGCCCGTCTTCTTGGCGGCGGCCTTCTTGGCCGCGCCGGCCTTCTTGGCTCCCGCCTTCTTCCGGGTCGAGGGACCAGCGGCACGGCGGTCGGCCAGGAGCTCCGAAGCCCGTTCAATGGTGATCGACTCCACGACGTCGCCCTTGCGCAACGATGCGTTCGTCGTCCCATCGGTCACGTAGGGCCCGAAGCGACCCTCTTTGACGACCACCGGCAGCTCGGAGGCCGGGTCAGCCCCGAGCTCACGCAAAGGCGCAGCAGCCGTGCGGCCACGGCGTTGCTTGGGTTGGGCGAAAATGGCCTGCGCCTCGGGCAGGGTCACCGTGAGAATCTGGTCCTCACTGGCCAGGCTTCGAGTGTCGCTTCCCTTCTTCAGGTAGGGCCCGAACTTGCCGTTATGGGCCACTATTTCTTCGCCCGTCTCAGGATCGGCCCCGACCGTGCGCGGGATACGGAGAAGCTCGAGCGCCTGCTCAAAGGTGAGGGTCGTCGGGTCCATGGTGGAAAAGAGCGACGACGTGCGCGGTTTGCCCGCGCTGGCGCCCTCCCCCGCCTCGCCCAACTGGACGTAGGGCCCGAAACGGCCGGCCTTGACCGAGACATCGAGGCCCGATGCAGGATCGACCCCGAGGACCCGGTCGTTGGTCGGGGCGGCCAATAACTCCTCCGAACGTTCCACGGTGAGCTCGTCGGGAGCCATGTCGTCGGGCAACGAGGCCCGATCTTCGCCGCGCTGGAGATACGGACCGTAGCGACCGACGCGGGCCACAATGGGCACGCCGTCGGACCCGGTGCCGATGGGGATCGAGTTGATCTCCCGGGCGTCGATGTCGCCCATGTGGGTGGCCACGCTGGCCTTGAGCCCGAGCGAGGCGCCGTCGGTGCCGCTGGGCGCAGTCACGCCGGGAGAGGTCGTCCCGAAATAGAAGCGTGAGAGCCAGGGCAGGGACTCTTCACGACCCGAGGCGATCTCGTCGAGGTCGTCCTCCATGCTGGCCGTGAAGCCGTAGTCGACCAGGTCGCCGAAATAGCGCTCGAGAAGACCCACGACGGCGAAGGCGGTGAAGCTGGGGACGAGGGCCGTGCCCTTCTTCCAGACGTAGCCCCGGTCCAAAATGGTGGCGATCACGCTGGCATAGGTGGAGGGGCGTCCGACGCCGAGCTCTTCCATGGCCTTGACCAATGAGGCTTCCGTGTAGCGGGCCGGCGGTTGCGTCGTGTGCGAGCCCGGCTCAAAGGCGCTGCCCACCACGACGTCGCCGACGGCCAGTGCCGGCAACACGACCTCACGGTCGGCCAGTTCGGCCTCGGGATCGTCCTGTCCCTCGACGTAGGCCCGCAGGAACCCGGGGAAGGCAATGACCCGCCCACTGGCCGAGAACTCGGCCACCTCGCCGGCGGCAATGTTGCCGGGCCCGCCGGCGGGGACGTCGCTGACGAGGCGGATCTGGGCGCTGGTACCGGTGGCATCGTTCATCTGGGAGGCCACGGTGCGCTTCCAGACCAGGTCGTAGAGGTGGAGCTCGTCCCCCGACAACGACCTCGCCGCCTCCTCGGGGGTGCGGAAGGTCTCCCCGGCGGGCCGGATCGCCTCGTGGGCTTCCTGCGCGTTCTTCACCTTGCGCTCGTAACGCCGGGGCGTGTCGGGGACGTAGGCGTCGCCGTACATCTCGCGGGCTTGGGACCGGGCCGCGCTCAACGCCTGCTCGGACAGGGTGGTCGAGTCGGTCCGCATGTACGTGATGTAGCCCTGTTCGTACAGGCGCTGGGCCACCTGCATGGCCCGCTGGGCGCTGAAGCGCAGCTTGCGACCGGCCTCTTGTTGCAGGGTGGAGGTCATGAACGGCGCCGCTGGTGAGCGTCGGAAGGGCCGTTCGGTGACCGCACTGACCGTGAACGGCTGTCCCGCCAACGAGGTGGCGATCGAGGTGGCCTCCTCTTCGACCAGGACACGCACGGCGTTCTTGCTTACCTGCTCGCCGTCCTCGTTGAAATCCTTGCCGGTGGCGACGGGGGTGCCCCCCAGCGAGACCAGAGCCGCACCGAACGGGGCCGCTTCGGTGTGGGTGAATGTGCCGTCGATGCCCCACCAGGTGGCGGAGTGGAAACGCATGCGCGCCCGCTCGCGCTCGACCACCATGCGCGTGGCCACGCTCTGGACCCGGCCGGCCGAGAGGCGGGGCATGACCTTTCGCCAGAGCACCGGTGAGACCTCGTAGCCGTAGAGGCGATCCAGGATCCGTCGTGCCTCCTGGGCGTCGACCAGGCGACGGTCCAGGTCGCGCCACTCCTCGACCGCCCGGGTGATCGCCTCGGGGGTGATCTCGTGAAAGACCATGCGCTTGACGGGAACCGTGGGCGACAGCACTTCGAAGAGATGCCACGCAATCGACTCGCCCTCGCGGTCCTCGTCCGTGGCGAGATACAACTCGTCGACATCCTTGAGCAACCGTTTGAGGTTGGCCACGACCGACTTTTTCGAGGCCGAGACCACGTACAGGGGCTTGAAGCCGTTGTCGACGTCGACTCCGAGCCGCGACCAGTTCTCACCCTTGTAGGCGGCCGGGACCTCGTCGGCCCCCCGGGGCAGATCGCGGATGTGGCCGATGGACGACTCCACGATGAAGTCGGGACCCAGCAATCCACTGATCGTGCGGGCCTTGGCCGGCGACTCGACGATGACCAGCGCCTTACCCATGACAGGCCAATCGGCGCAGGTGCTCGTCTCTCAGTTGGTCGTTTCGTTCGGTCGGCACGATTCCGCCAGGTTGAAGGCCAGCCACCCGCCTGTCAAGAGCACTCCGGGGGCGGTAGCCCGCGACATAGGGGTGTTTCGTGAGCCCCGACCAGGTCAGTCCCCCGAAACTGCGTTGACGGCCGCCGGAGGCTCAATGACGGTTGCGTCGGCGCCCATGTCCTCGGTGGCCCGCTTCGAGAAGGCCAGCGCACCGAGAAGGATCACCAAAGCCACCGCCGCGATGGCGTACCGCTCGCCGTTGTGGTGACGCAGCGAGATCACGGCCGGCAGGACCAGCAGGGAAACCAGGTTCATGACCTTGATCATGGGGTTCAGTGCCGGCCCGGCGGTGTCCTTGAAGGGGTCACCGACGGTGTCGCCGATGACAGCTGCCTTGTGGGCCTCGGAGCCCTTGCCGCCCTCATGCCCGTCCTCGATGTACTTCTTGGCGTTGTCCCAGGCCCCACCCGAGTTCGACAGGGTGTTGGCCATCAACTGCCCGGTCAAGATCGCACCGGCCAAGAAGGCGCCGAGGGCGAGGTAGTTGATGCCGAAGCCGACGATGACCGGCGTCAGGATGGCCAACAACGCCGGGGTGGCCAGCTCGCGCTGTGCCGCCGCGGTGCAAATGGAGATGACCCTGCCGTATTCGGGTTTCTCGCTGTAATCCATGATCCCGGGGTGCTCGCGGAACTGGCGTCGCACTTCCAGCACGACCGTGCCGGCGGAGCGGCCGACGGCCCGGATGGCCAAGGAGGAGAAGAGGAAGGCGACCGACCCTCCGATCAGCAGCCCGATGAACGTGGTGGGGTTGGCCACGTTGATCTGGATGATCGAGAACAGTTCCTTGCCCGTCGCATGCAGGCTCGGGATCTGTTCGCCGATCGTCTCGATGAACGAGGCGAAGAGGGCGACCGAGGCGATGACGGCGGAGCCGATGGCCACACCCTTGGTGATGGCCTTGGTGGTGTTCCCGACGGCGTCAAGGCTGACCATGATGCGCTCGGCCTCGCCGGTGAACTCGCCTGACATCTCGGCAATGCCCGCTGCGTTGTCCGAGACCGGTCCGAAGCTGTCCTCGGAGACGACCATGCCGGCCGTGGCGAGCAGGCCGATACCGATCAACGCCACCAGGTAGAAGGTCAGCTCGATGTTGCCCCCGCCCATCCCGATGGCCACGCCGAGGGCGATGGCGATGGCGATGATGGCCCAGACAGAGGATTCGAGGCCGATGGAGATACCCGAGAGCACCGCCGTGGCCGGCCCGGTGCGGGTCGAGGCGGCGATCTCCTTGACGGGCCCACGTTCGGTGGAGGTGAACTGCTCGGTGATCTGACTGGCCACCAAGGAGAGCACCACACCGGTGAAGACGGCCCAGAAGACCTTGAGGTTGTGCACGTAGTACTGCGCCACCAAAAAGGCACCGATGACGGTCAGAACCGCGGCCAGCCAGAAGCCCCGATTGATCGGGGCCAGGGCGTTGCGGTCCTTGTTGCGGGCCTTGACCACGAGGACGCCGATGACCGAGGCCAGGATCCCGATGGCGGGCACGATGAGGGGGAAGAGCACGGCCGGCGTCGGATTGACGTGGTGGCCGTTCTTCAGCAGCGTGTTGAAGGCGGAGTAGCCGAGGATCAGCGACGAGATGATGGTGATCTCGTACGACTCGAAGAGGTCGGCGGCCATGCCGGCGCAGTCGCCCACATTGTCGCCCACATTGTCGGCGATGGTGGCGGCGTTGCGTGGGTCGTCCTCGGGGATGCCCGCTTCGACCTTGCCCACCAGGTCGGCGCCGACGTCGGCCGCCTTGGTGAAGATGCCGCCGCCGACTCGCATGAACAACGCCAGCAGCGATGCGCCGAAGGCGAAACCGATGAGCACGGCGGTGGCCGAGTTCTGGAAGATGAGCACGATGCCCGTGGCGCCGAGCAGGCCCAGGCCGACGCACAGCATGCCGGTCACGGCGCCGGTGCGGAAGGCGACCCGCAACGCGCCCGCCATGCCGCCGCCCTTGGCCGCCGCCGCGGCGGTGCGCACGTTGCCCCGCACGGCGATGCTCATGCCGATGAATCCCGTCAGCCCGGAGAAGGCGGCGCCGAAAAGGAAGCAGACGACGCGATAGAGACCGTCCTGCTGGAAACTCAGCGCAAGGTCGCCGTTTGGCTTCACCACCTTGGTGGCGGTGAAGAAGATCAGGATGGCCAGCGGCACCACGATGATGGCAATGGTGCGGAACTGACGCTTGAGAAAGGCCTCGGCACCCTCCTGCACGGCCAGGGCGATCTCCCGCATTTTCGGGGTGCCCGTGTCCGACGCCAACACGTTTCGGGCCAACAGGAGACCGGCTGCGATGCCGACCACACCGGCGGCCAGGCATAGGTACAGCCACGCCTTGTCCGCTCCGCCAAGGTGGAACGCCTGGTATCCACCGTTGCCTGCAGCGAGGAGGTTGATCATGCCTGGGGTGCCCTTTCTATAACTGTCTTGGTCCGCCTACGCACAGCCACGCCTCGTGGTTATGCGGTATCCCAGGTTGAAGGCGCGCGTTGCCCCCCACCCGTCATGGGCCGGGGGGGACGTTAGCGACTGTTGGGGTGCGGGAGCAAGAACGCTCCTCTGGGTCACTCCGCGCCGGCGTCCTGTTCGGCCCCGGCGACCAGCTCGAAGGCCGGGTTCAGCATGGCCGGACGGCGGCCCCAGAGACCGACCATTCCCTCGGCCACCAGACGGGCGCCCGGCTCGATCCCGGCGATCTTCGGCCGTCCCTGGAAGACCAGGAGAAGGCCGCCCGTGCCGTCGCTCAAGACACACTCGAGGTTCGAATTGCCGGCGCGCGGCTGGACCCGTACCGACTTGACCCGCCCCGCCACCTTGACCCGCTGGCGCATGACCACGTTGGCGATCGGCGTGGTGACGCCGGCCCGGCGAGCCAACTCACGGTTGGCCTCTTCCACCACATTCGTCCTTCGCTGGTTGTCACGCCGCGGGACGCCGCGATCGACGCCGGAGCGCCCCGACGCATCGATGGGGGGACCTCCTTGGCCCGGGCCCGGGCCTGAGCCACGGCCGGGGCCGTCACCTTGACCCAGCTCTTGGCCCTCACGGCCCGGCCCCTCGTCGGGCTCGCTGGAGGTGCTGGTCAAGCGGGCGCGCTGGACCAGGCGGCCGTAGGTGCGGACCTTCTCGCTGTAGCGACCGGGAAGGTTGTACGGAATGATCGTGGCCGCCACGTGGGGCACCTGGGAGAGCACGGCGGCGATCTTGTCCGCCGTGCGATCGTGCAGGAATCGCTGCCAGATACGCGAGTAGCTACGACGGGGCAACAGGACCGTGCACTCGGTGTTCCCATCAAGCGTGGCGTCGGCCACCAGCTCAATGGCGGCCCGGCCCAGCCTGCGGTCGGGGCATTCGATGATGTCGAGCGGCAGGCGGGCCAGGCCGACCCTTCCCCACTCCTCTTCGAGCTCGTTGGCTTCCTTGGAGTCGATGTCGAAGTGCACGGCCCGCAGGTCGTCGGGGGTGAGGGTGCGGGCGTACTGAAGGGCACGGGCCGTGGCCATATCGAGGCGGTCGACGAGGACGACGACGACATGGCGGCGCAAGATGGGCGCTTCGGAGGCTTCGACCGCACCCGTCTCGAGCAACGTCGACTCGAGCTCGTACTGATGGTGCAGACGGATCAGGCCCAGGTACAACAGGGGACCCACGACGACAATGACCCAGGCGCCCTCCTTGAATTTCGCCACGGCGAAAATCAGGACGACCACGCCCGAGATGAAGGCGGAAACCCCGTTCACCACCACGCCGCGCCGCCAGTGGTCCCCTCTTTGGGTGAGATGGTGTTTGACCATTCCCGAGCCGGCCATGGTGAACCCGGTGAAGACGCCGATGGCGTAGAGCGAGACCAGCCCGTCGACCTGGGCCTTGAACACCAGGACCAGCGCGACCGATACCGCGGCGAGGACCAGGATCCCGTTCGAGAAGGCCAGGCGGTGACCCCGCTTTGTCAGGGCCCGCGGCAGGTAGTGGTCGCCGGCCACGAAGTTGGCCAGGAACGGAAAGCCGTTGAAGCTGGTGTTCCCACCGGTGTAGAGGATGAGCAGCGTGGCCAGCTGCACCACGAAGTAGATGAAGCCGCGACCAAAGATGGCCTGGACCTCCTGGGAAACCACCGTGGGTGAGCCCTTGGCGTAGGGCACGGCATGGGTCCAGCGGGCCAACAACGTGGTGCCCAGCACCAAGAAGGCCAGCACCGAACTCATGATGATCAAGGTCTGGCGGGCATGGACGGACTCGGGGCGCCGGAAGCTGCCCACTCCGTTGGAGATGGCCTCCAGGCCGGTCAGAGACGAGCCGCCGTTGGCAAACGCCCGTAACAAGGTGATGAAGGCCAGACCCATGATCCAGCCGTGGCCCGGCGTGCCGAGATGCCCGCCGAAGAGCTCGTTGTGCGGCGGGAGGGGAATCTGGTGCAACGACCCCAGGGCCTCCTTGATGTACCCGGCGACGATGACGGTCCCCAAGGCGGCTACGTAGAAGTACGTGGGGACGGCGAAGAAGCGCCCCGCCTCGCGGATGCCACGCAGGTTCCCATAGAGGAGGAGCCCCACCACGCCGACCGTGATGGCCACCGTGTCGAACGTGTTCGCCAAGCTCGGGATGGCGCTGGTGAGCGCAGCCGTGCCGGCGGAGGTCTGCACGGCGACCGTGACCGTGTAGTCAATCAGGAGCGCCACGGCGGCGATCTGGGCGATCCTCGGACCGAAGTTGTCGCGGGCCACCACGTAGGCGCCCCCCGCCCTCGTGTAGTACTGGATCACATCGAGGTACGACAGCGTCACGAAGAAGAGAACGCCCAGAATGGCCAGGGTGATGGGGACGAGCAGGCTGAACGCGGCCAGTCCGATGGCCGGGACAAGCTGGGTCAGCATCTCCTCACTGCCGTAGGCCGACGACGAGATGCAGTCGGGGGCCAGCACGCCCAAGGCGGTGGGACGGCCGAGGCGCTCCGAGCTCAGCTGCTCGGTCACCAGTGGCGGTCCGAGCAGCTTGTTCTTCAGGCGATAGAGGCGTCGTTCGGGGATGCTGTCAGCCGCCAGCCCGGTGAGCGGAACCGGGGGCCGGGGTCCTGAGCTGGGCGCCACTGCGCCAGCGTAGAAGGAATCCGCGAGGTACTCAGCCTGCCCTCTTTGCACAACGGCGCGTCGCGTGTTGTGCTGTGGCGTGCACGTGATCGTGGTGGGATGTGGGCGGGTCGGCTCCGGACTGGCTGTTTCCCTCGTGGCTCAGGGCCATTCGGTAGCCATCATGGACAAGAACGCCAAGGCCTTTCGCCGGCTGAAGGACTGGGATGGTCCGCAGATCATCGGCTCGGGCTTCGATCGCGACGACCTGGAACGGGCCGGCGCCGTCGGTGCCGATGCGCTGGCGGCGGTGACGAGCGGCGACAACACCAACATTTTGACGGTGCGCATCGCGCCGCGAGACGTATCTCATCCCCAACGTGGTGGCCCGGATCTATGACCCGCGTCGGGCCGAGATCTACCAGCGCCTGGGCATACCGACCGTGGCCACCGTCACCTGGACGATCGACCAGGTCCGGCGGCGCCTCCTCCCCGACGAAGACGTCGGTGACTGGACCGATCCCTCGGGACAGCTGACCCTCCTCGACCGCTCCCTCCCCGATTCGTGGGCCGGGCGCCGCTTGTCGGATCTCGAAGACCCCGGCCGCCTGAGCGTCGTCGCCGTGACGCGCTCGGGCGTGCCCCGACTCGATGCGCGCGAGCTCGTCGGACAGGAGGGCGACGTGTTGCACCTGGCCATCATGACCAACGCCCGCGACGACCTCGACGCGCTGCTCCAGCCGGGTCCACGATGAGGGTGGCCATCGCCGGGGCAGGGAGCGTCGGCACCGCGATCGCCGCCGACCTCTTCCACAACGGGCACGACGTCATGGTGTTCGAGCAGGACCCCGACCTGGTCGAACGGCTACGCCCGACCTTGGGCGTGACCTGGGTCGCCGCCGACGCCTGCGAGGCCTCCTCGCTCGACGCCGCCGGCCTGTCCACGGTCGACGTGGTGGTTGCGGCCACCGGCGACGACGAGGACAACCTGGTCATATCGCTCCTGGCCAAGCAGGAATTCGCGGTGCCCCGCGTCGTGGCGCGGGTCAACCATCCGAAGAACCAGTGGCTCTTCAACGAGAGCTGGGGGGTCGACGTCTCGGTGAGCACCCCGCAGCTGCTGACGGCCCTGGTCGAAGAGGCGGTCTCGGTCGGCTCCCTCGTCCGCCTGTTGCAGTTCCAGGGCGGGGCGGCCCACCTCGTCGAGATCACCCTGGCTGAGGACTCGCCCGCCAATGGCGTCGCCATCGCCGACCTGGCCTTTCCCCGGGACGGCGTGGTCGTGGCCGTGGTCCGGGCCGACCGCTTGATCGTGCCCCGAGGCGACACGGTCCTCATGTCGGGGGACGAGGTGCTCGTGCTGTCGACGGCCGAAGCCGAGGATGCCGTGCACACCCTTTTCATTCAGGACTGAAGTCTCGACCACACCCCAAGCCGTCGCGGCCCGTTTCACCATTTGTCACCCGCGGTACTGGGCTGACCTGGACCGATTTACCATGGTGCTGTGGAAGCGGCGTTCTTCGACCTCGACAAGACGGTCATAGACCGCGCCTCCATCGCCGCCTTCGGCCGTCCCTTCATGAAGGGTGGTCTCATCAACCGACGGGTCGTGGCCCGCGCCGCTCTCTCCCAACTCATCTACCTGTATTTCGGGGCGGACGAGGAACGGCTGGTCCGCGTCCGTCAATCGATGCTCGCGCTGATCAAGGGTTGGGATCGCGATCAAGTGCGCCAGATCGTGCGGGAAACACTGCTCGAGACGATTGAGCCGATCATGTACGCCGAGGCGCTCGAGTTGATGGAGATCCATCGCGCCGCAGGTCACCGCGTCTATCTCGTGTCGGCCTCTCCCGAAGAGATCGTGCTTCCTCTGGCCGACTTGCTCGGTGTGGACGGCGCCATCTGCTCGCGCGGTGAGGTGGACGACGAGGGCCGCTACACGGGACAGATGGCGTTCTACGCCTACGGTCCGGAGAAGGCCGCGGCCATGCGCGAGCTGGCGGATCGTACGGGCATCGACCTGTCGGCCAGCAGTGCGTACTCGGACTCGGCCACGGATCTCCCCATGCTCGAGGCGGTCGGGCGTCCGGTGGCGGTGAATGCCGACCGGGCGCTGGCCAAGGTGGCGCGCGAGCGGGGCTGGGAGACGCGCCAGTTCACCAAGCCGATTCGCCTACGAGATCGTGTGGGGCGCACGACACCGATGGTGACGACGAGCCTGGCCGTCGCCGGAGCGGCCCTGCTTTTGTGGCGCCGCGGCGTGCGGGGCCGCCCTCCCGGTCCAGGAGGGCGCGCCGCAGCGTAAGGCGACCGGTACCCCGCAAACGGGAGCGGGACGCCCGATCGGGTCGATCAGGCGTCGGTGCGAAGCCGCTTGGCGGCGACCAGACCGAGTCCGACCAGCAGGGCAAGGAGCAGAATCTTCTTCATTGCGCCGAGCCTACTGCGTGCGGCTCAGACGGTGAGGAGATCGCGGGCGCCCGTGTCAGACGAGGGGTGCCGCAACTTCGACATGGCGCGGGCCTCAATCTGACGGATGCGCTCACGGGTGAGGTTGAAGTGCTCACCCACCTCTTCGAGCGTACGCGGCTCCCCACGGTCGAGTCCGAAACGCAGGCGGAGAATCTCGCGCTCGCGCTCGTCCAAGGGGGAGAGCAGGCGGCCGATCTCGTCGGGAAGCAACGACACCGCGGCGACCTCGAAGGGGGACTCGGCGGACCGGTCCTCGACCACGTCGCCGAGCTCGGCGTCGCCGTCCTCACGCAACGGCTCGGAAAGGGAGAGGGGCTCGGCGCGGAAGCGGAGGGCCTCGACCAGCTTGTCCTCGGGCATTTCGACTTCGATGCCCAATTCGGCCAGGGTGGCGGGGCGTCCGAGCTTCAGCTCGAGGCGAGCCTGCGCCTTTTGTACCCGAGCCAAGGTGTCGCCGGCGTGCACGGGAAGGCGGATCGTGCGACCCGTATTGGCGATCCCGCGGGTGATGGCCTGACGAATCCACCACGTGGCGTAGGTGGAGAACTTGAATCCCTTGCGCCAGTCGAACTTCTCGACGGCGTGCATCAGGCCCAGATTCCCCTCCTGGATCAGGTCCAGCAGCGGCAGTCCCGACGCCTGATACTTCTTGGCGATCGACACCACGAGGCGGAGGTTGGACTGGACGAAGGTCTGTTGCGCCTGCTCGCCCTCCATGACCGCTCGGCGCATTTCGCGCTTCTTCGCTGTGGTCAGCCCCTTCGGGGCCTTGGCCACCGCGGCTTCCGCCTCTCGGCCGGCTTCTATGGCCTGTGCGAGACGGACCTCGTCGTCCTTTGTCAGCAGTGGGTACTGGCCGATATCGGTCAGATAGAGACGAACGAGATCCTCGTCGTCGCGCTCAATGCGTTCTTTGGCCAAGATGTGCCGAACCTTCCCTCGCTGTGGGCCGCGGAAGTCCATCCTTGCCGGGCGCTCACGTTCTCGTGCAGCTTGCGTCGCTTTCGGCGCACAAGGGCTGCAGAAACATTGTAGTGGGCGTGTCAAGATGCCCGTGCAGCAGGGAAGATGGCCGAATTGGCCCTCAACCGCCGTTGAAGCCGGCGCCCGCCACTGGCCCCAATTTCGACGTCGTCAGGCCGATCGGGCCGTTGCCCACACGGCGCTCATGCATGGTCGAGCAGCATTCGACCCCGGGCAATTTCGAGGTGGACACGGGGACGGATCAAGCCCAGAAGCGCCCGCACGGGGGCCTCGGCCACCGGAGAAGCGCGGGCGAAGTCCTCGTCGTAGGCCTCGAGAAGGGCAGGCAGGATGTGCTCGACCATCTGGCCCCAGGCGTGTCGTGCCCTTTCTGTCCTCGGCGTACCCTCCGCCCCACCGAAGCCGGCGTCACCTTTCAGAAGGTCCCCCTCTAAACGTTCGAGTGCCTGGGAGAGTGGCCCGGGCGAGGGAACGATGAGCGTTTCGGCATTTACCCCGGCTCGCACGGGCAGGCGGGCCTTCCACTGGGCCGCCACGAAACCGTGCCACGAGGACATCTCGCTGCAGAGCACCCGGATTTCGGCCTCGATCCCCGAGGCCGGCGGCGCAGTGGCCCACATTCCGGTCACTATGAAGAGCCGATGCTCCAGCCAGCAGTAGTGGCCGCAACGCTCCGCCAGCTCGCCGATGGAGCGGAAGGTCGGGGTCAACGACCGGCCGGCTCTTGTGGAGCGGGTGGCCGGTAGAGGTTGGTGATCGGCATGCGTCGGTCCTTACCGAAGGCCTTGGTCGTGATGCGCACCCCCGGCGGCATCTGTCGTCTCTTGTACTCGGCCCCGTCGACCAGCCGCACCACTTGGGCCACGACCGTCGGATCGAAGCCCTCGGCCACCAAGTCGGGTGCGGTGCGGTCGCGCTCGACGTAACCCTGGAGTACCGGGTCGAGCTCCTCATACGGCGGCAGCGATTGATCGTCCCGCTGGTCGGGACGCAACTCGGCCGAGGGCGGCTTGTCGATCACACTTTCGGGAATGGGCGCAGGCAATCCATTGCGAACGGCTTGGGCGTTGCGATAGCGACACAACTCGTAGACCAGTGTCTTGGGCACGTCCTTGATCACGGCGAAACCGCCGGCCGAGTCTCCATAGAGCGTCGAGTAGCCGGTCGCCATCTCGCTCTTGTTGCCGGTTGTCAGAACGATCCACCCCTTGGCGTTGGACAGGCCCATGAGCAGCACGCCCCGCAAACGGGACTGAAGATTCTCGTCGGTCAGGCCCGACGGTTCCCCGCCCAGCACTGAGCCCAACATGGAGGTGAAGGCCACGTGGGCCTCCTCAATGGGTACAACGTGCAGGTCGATGCCCAGCAACGTGGCCAGACGGCCGGCATCGTGACGCGATCCGTCGCTCGAATACCGCGAGGGCATCGAAATCCCGTGGACGTGCGCTGGCCCGAGCGCGTCCACGGCAACGGTGGCGACAAGGGACGAGTCGATACCGCCGGACAGCCCGATCACCGCATCGGTGAACCCGTTCTTGCCGAGATAGTCACGCGTCCCTACTACCAGCGCGGCGTAGACCTCAGCCTCGTCGGACAGCGCCGGATGGAGCACCGGAGGTGGCAACGGTCCCTTTGGGTGCGCCGAATCGGCTCGGGGCTCGGTGGCGATGACTCTCGGTACGTCGCCGCTCGCACGACGGGCCGGTTCTCCCGGCTGGCCGAGCGGAATGTCCACCACCACCAGATCGGGAGCGAACTGCGCACCGTTGGCCAACAGAGTCCCATCGGCCGCCACAATGAGAGAGTCGCCGTCGAAGACGAGCTCGTCCTGTCCCCCGACCTGGTTGACATAGACGATGGCACACCCGGCCTCGGCCACCCGAGCCTGCAGCATCGAGAGTCGTTCGTCCCGGCGTCCCCGGTTGAACGGCGAGGCGTTGAGGTTGACGACCACGTCAGCCCCCGCATGGCCCTGCTGTGCGACGGGGCCCTCGTCGAACCAGACGTCTTCACAGACCGAGATCCCGACCCATGCTCCGGCGACTTGGAAGAGCGTCGGGGTCTCCTTGCTGGCCACGAACCAGCGCTGCTCGTCGAAGACTCCGTAATTGGGCAGGCAGCGCTTCCTGTACGTCCCCACGACGCGTCCGCCGGCGCACATCGCCGCCGCGTTGGAAAGGCCGGGGCCCGAAGGGACATCGCCCACGTAGCCGACCACAATGGCGCACTGCCCGCTTGCCGCCGCGACCTTCCCCAGGGCAACGAGGTTGTCGGCCACGAACGAGGGTTTCAGCAGGAGATCTTCGGGCGGATAGCCCGTGATGGCCAGCTCCGGGACGATGCAGATGTCAGCGCCGGCCGCTTCTGCTGCCGACAGGGCGGCCAAGATGCGATCGACGTTGCCCGTGAGATCTCCCACAACGGTATTGAGCTGGGCTGCCGCCACGCGGCAGGGAGGACATAGCGCAAGCCTAAATGCGCAGGCATACCCCGGTCGTCACCGGCGAGTCAGACCCCCGGGCCACGGCGGGGCGCTCACCGGTTGCATCCGCCGGGACTTGTTTTTGAGAAACGATACGGTGCGGGCGGTTTCTCGAGAATCAACTGCCGGTGCTCTCCGTCGGGGCTGATCCGAGGTCGGCCCGACCTCCCAGGAAATCGCGCAGGAGCGAAGCGAATGCGGCAGGTTGTTCGAATCCGGGCAGGTGGGCCGCTCCTGCCATGACGACGAGTCGCGCCCCCGGGATCGCCCGAGACAACCCCTGGGCGCGCTCTTGCATGTGGCCGACATCGAGGTCGCCCACGACCACCAGGACCGGGCAGCGCAGTTCGGACAAACGGGACCACGCCTCTACGGAGGGTGCCGGCTCATGCCCCGGGCTTTCGGCGTGGAGAGCAATGCGATTCATCTCGAGCGCCAATTCACGCCGTGGCCCTTCGACCCTCCCTTCGGGTGCATGGGGGCCGTCGACCCATAGGCGGATCTCACCCAGATTGAGGGCGTCAAGAGCCCCGGCGGAATCGGCAGCCGCCAAGGTGTCCCAGATGGCCGCCTCGACCTGGTCGACCTCGGAGTCGTCGACAGGGGGAGCGCCCGAAATTCCTGGAGCAACAAGAACCAGAGCGCCCACCCGCTCGGGGTGCGACAGGGTGAAGTCGAGGGCAATGCGACCGCCGCGAGAGTTTCCGACCAGCACGACTCGCTCCAACGTCAGGGCATCGAGAACGGCCAGTAGATCGTCCAACTGGTCGTGTGCTTCGGCCCGATAGGTGGTCGTTCCGAAGCCGCGCCGGTCATACGCCACCACCTCCATGTCGGGAGAAAGCTGATCGAGCACCTCCTGCCAGCTGCGCTTATCTGAGATTCCGGCATGGAGGAAGACGACCGTCGGCACTCCGCCCGCACCCTGGCGGACCACCGACAGGTGGGCTCGCCCGAAGGGAACCTCACGGTCCTCTCGCAGCACTGCGCCCTCCTTCGCCACGCTCAAAGGGTAGTGGTGCCATCTCGAATGGGCAGAGGGGGTCCAGCACCTGCGAAGCTTGGGGGGTGCAGAGCCAACGCGACTACGTGCTCCGAACGGTGGAAGAGCGAGGCATCCGCTTCGTACAGCTCTGGTTCACCGACGTCCTCGGGACGCCCAAGGGATTCAACATCACGTCGGCGGAACTCGAGAATGCGCTCGATGAAGGCATGACCTTCGACGGGTCGGCCATCGACGGCTTCAGCCGGGTCCAAGAGGCGGACGTTCTGGCCCGTCCCGATCCGAAGACCTTCCAGCTCCTGCCCTGGCACGACGACGACTCCGCCGTGGCCCGGGTCTTCTGCGACGTCGCCAACCTCGACGGCAGCCACTTCATCGGCGACCCTCGTCACACGCTTCGCCGGACCCTCGAAAAGGCGCGTTCGGCCGGATACACCTTCTTTGTCGCACCCGAAATCGAGTACTTCTATTTCGCCGACTCGGATTCCGAACGAGGTCCGCAAACACTCGACTCGGGTTCGTATTTCGACCTCAGCGTGGCCGACCTGACCAGTGACCTGCGCCGGCGATCGGTGCTCATGCTCGAGGAGATGGGGATCCCCGTCGAGCACACACAACACGAGGACGCCCACAGCCAGCACGAGATCGACCTTCGCTACACCGATGCCATGACGATGGCCGACACCGTGATGACGGCTCGGATGGTGGTCAAGGAAATGGCTCGACGCGAAGGGGTGTTCGCCAGCTTCATGCCTAAACCAATGGGCGGCGTGCAGGGTTCGGGCATGCACACCCATATCTCCTTGTGGGAGGGCGAGCAGAACGCGTTCGTCGACGAGAGCGACGCCTACGGGCTGTCCGACGTCGCCCGACAATTCATTGCCGGCCTCCTGCGCCATGCCCGCGAGATAACGGCCGTCACCAACCAGTGGGTCAATTCCTACAAGCGGCTCATCGGGGGCTACGAAGCGCCGGTCCACGTCAGCTGGGCCCGCAACAACCGCTCGGCCTTGGTGCGAGTCCCGGTGGTCAAACATGGCAAGCCGGAGTCGACCCGCCTCGAGTACCGGGCGCCGGACAGCGCGTGCAACCCGTATCTCGCCTTTTCGGTCATTTTGGCGGCCGGGCTCCGCGGTATCACGGAGGGTTACCCGCTGCCGACCGAGGCCGATGCCAACCTCTTCAGCCTGTCCAATCGGGAACTGGCCCTCAAGGGGATCGAGTCGCTGCCTCCCAGCTTGCACGACGCCGTCAACGAGATGGAGCGCTCGGAACTTCTGGCCGAGACCCTGGGCGATCACGTCTTCGAATGGTTCATCCGCAACAAGCGAGCCGAATGGGACGACTACCAGTCCCAGGTGACACAGTTCGAGCTCGACCGCTATCTGCCCCTGCTGTGACACGACAACGACCCCGAGACCCCCGATCCCGCCGCCGATGACCCTGACGACCCGAGTGATCTCGCCCTAAATGGACGCCCTCCTCTGTTTCCCACCGACCTCCCCGCCGAGGTGACCCTCGCGCTGCAGAGCGCCGGGCTCACGCATCGTGCCGTCGCGGGCCCCGAGGCAGTCGGCGACGGGACACGGGCAGGGCGACGGGGAGACCTGGTCCGGCGCCGTCGTGGTGGCCGGCGAAGACATGACCGCCGCCGTCGCCTTCTGCCGCCACATCCGTCTGCGAGAGGTGCCGCTCAGCCCGCTGCTGCTGGTCATCCGGGCCGAGCAGGTGGGCGAGCTCCTCCTGCGCGACGACCTCTTCGACGACTTCTGCGTGCTCCCGGCCCGCCCCGACGAGCTGACGGCCCGGCTCCAGCACCTCTTCTGGCGCAACGGTCAGAGCATGCGGCCCGACCTGATCGAGTACGGGCCCCTCATGCTCAACCTCGAGACCTACCAGGCCGCGGTGGCCGGTCGCGTCCTCGACCTCACCTACATGGAGTACGAGCTTCTCCGGTTCCTGGCCGGCCATCCGGCCAAGGTCTTCACCCGGGAGACGCTGCTCAGCCGGGTCTGGGGCTACGAGTACTACGGCGGCGCCCGCACGGTCGACGTGCACATCAGGCGCCTGCGGGCCAAGTTGGGCGAGGAACACGCCCACCTGATCCAGACCGTGCGCTCAGTCGGCTACCGCTTCGGGCAGGTGGCCTGGCACCCCGGTCTCAATCAGAGGTCCAGCGGTTCGGGCTCAGAGCCCTCGGGAACGTAGGCCCACGCTTCCACCTCGACCCGCGCCCCGGCCGGCAGAGCCGCCACGGCGACGGCCGAGCGAGTCGGCCGGTTGGGGAAATACTCGGCGAAGACCTCGTTGACCGCGGCGAACTCGCCCATGTCGATCAGGTACAGCGTCGTCTTCACCACATCGCGCAACGTGGCGCCCTCCGTGCGCAGGACTGCGGCCACGTTGTCCAGCGCCTGGTGCAGCTGCGGAATCGTTCCGCCATCCACCAGGGCCGAGCCGACCGCTGTCGTCGGTGGCCAGCCCGATCTGTCCCGAAGTGATCACCCAGTCGCCGGCACGGCGGACCGGGGAGTACGGACCCAGTGTCGGACTCATCTCTTCTCCTCCTGCTGACCGGACCTGGTAAGTGTGGCACTGCTCGTCGCCGTGCCGCCGGCTCCACCGCGTCGAGTCGGCCACCGGGGTGGCGCTCCCTCGGCGATCCAGGCCGCGGCCGCCGTGGCGGCAAAGACGGCGTCGGAGCCATTGACCGGCCAGCGATCTTCTGGATGCAGGGCGACCTCAATGTGTGGCATGTCGCGTGCGGCCAGAATGCCGAAGGAACGGATGGTGAGATCGAGCGGGTCGCCCGTCGGCATCCACCGCGATCCCCTCGGACCAGACCAGTCCCAGGGCCTGGTGGACCGCGCCCAGCACGTAGGAACGCAACGTCACCGCATCGAGGAGCTCGCCGGCCCAGACCTCGACGGTGACGAGTCCCGCGGTCGAAAGCGCCGCCGTGGAGATCGAGCGTGACCAGGGCCCGACCGCCCCCGGGCACGGTGAGGTCGCACCGGCCGGTCCCGACCCGATAGCCCGTTGGGTTCGCAGCCCGCTCCTCCAGCGCCGCGAGGGCGTGCTGCGCCGCCAGTATCTCGACCCATGCCGCCCCACGGAGGTCCCCGCTCACCGGGGGCCCTGCGATATCGACCTCCTCGACCGCTACGGTGGGGACGACTTCGGCCAGGCGAGAGCGCAGGTCGGCCAGATCGGGCGAGCCCGGCGTCCGACCGATCCGCACCACGCCCGAGCCATCAGATCGGAGCCCGAGGGCGAGTGGCGGCCGTTTCGGCCCATGGCGGACGACATCCTCACGGCTCCAGAGCACCCGGACGCGGTCCTGCAGCGCTACGGCGAGAGCCTGGGCCCGCGCGGGAGCCGGACTGCGCCGTTTCCCTCCGAAAGCGCCGCCATTGGCCAGTGGGGTCGCCGGCTCGTCCGCCGGGCAGGCACCAACTGGCATCGGGCTCGACGTAGGCCGGTTCCACCCAGGTCGTCTGCAGCGTGAGCGCCCACTCCTCCTCGTCCGCATCGGGAACCTCGGGCACGGCGACCGGATGGACCAACGGCATGGTGCTGTTGCGCCCCTGCACCTTCGACGTGGCGCCTCGAGCAGCACGCGAGACCATCCGCCGGCGGTGTGTCGGCCGCGCCCAACTGGACCAGGCTCCGGGCCGGGGCCCGGTCGTCGGCAAAACCTCCCCCGCCCAGCACGACCTCGGGGCCCGTGGTTTGATCCGCCGACCCCTCGATCTGGGCCCGCCATTGGGCCAACAACGGGTCCGGTGCCGGGGCCGGGCCAGCGATGGGAGCCCGAGCCGATGGCGATGAAGTCACCGCCGCGTCTGTCCCCTCAATGCCGAGGGCGGCGCAACCAGCCTCCACGATGGACTGCCATCCGGTACAACGGCAGAGATGGGCCAAGAGCGCGGACTCGACTGCTTGACGCGTCAGAGGGCGGGTCCCGTTTTCGAGCGCGGCCAGGCGGAGCAGGATCCCCGGCGTGCAGAAGCCGCACTGGCTCGCCCCAGCGGCGAGAAAGGCCTCGACCCACCGCGCTTGGAGGTCGGGCATGGAGCCCTTCGACGGTGGTCACCGAGCGGCCGGCCACGCGGCGGACGGGGGTGACGCACGCCACACGGGCGGCCCCATCCACCCAGACGGTGCAACATCCGCACTGGCCCTGGGGACTGCAGCCATCTTTGACCGAGCGGCACCGCAATTGCTCCCGGAGCGCGTCAAGGAGAGAAGTTCCCGATGGTCGTCAGCGACCTCGACGATGTCGCCCGTTGAGGGAGAAGGAAACGGCTGACGCCGTGGGGGTTTCGCTCAGCTGAACGAAGAGCCACAACCGCAGGTGCGGGTGGCGTTCGGGTTCACGATGTGGAACCCGGCTCCCTGCAGCCCGTCGCTGTAGTCGAGCGTCGAGCCGACCAGGAGCTCCGCGCTGGCCGAGTCGACGACGACCTTGACGGTCCCGAACTCACGCACCACGTCGTCGGCCATCACTTCGGAGTCGAAGAACATTTCGTAGCTGTAGCCCGAGCATCCACCCGGCTTGACCGCCACACGCAGAGCCAGCGAGTCGCCCTCTTCCTGGGCCAACAGCTCGGCCACCTTGGTGATCGCAAGATCGCTGAGGGTGACCGGAGCGGGCTTCTTGCCGATGTTGACCGAAGTGGTCATGGTGGTCACAGGAGCCTCCTTGTCGCGCGCCGTTCGGCGCTGGCCGCCCCGCCGCGCCGTGCAGCGGGAATACGCACATGTTACCGGTGTCCGACCAGGTCTGTCCACACCGGTCGTAGGATCCCCCGGATAGCGGGCGACCGAACAGCACGGAGATCGGAATTTACGCTCCACGCAGGTAGAATGTCCCCATGAGTCCCGGGTCGGACGCCCACCACCACCTTCCCGCCACCGAGCGCGAAGAGCAGGTGCGCGAGAGTCTGCGCGCCGTGATCGACCCTGAGCTCGGCGACACCATCGTCGACCTGGGCATGGTCCGTGCCATCAGCCGTCACGGGCGATCACGTGCGTCGTCGACGTCGCCCTGACCATCGCCGCCTGCCCGCTGCGCTCCCAGATCGAAAGGGACGTCCGGGGCCAGATCGAGGCGCTGGACTGGGTGGGCTCCGTCGAGATCCGCATCGCCACCATGGATGCCGCCCGAGCGGGCCGCCGTCATGGCGCGGGCCCGCTGGAAGGCCCGGGAGGACGCGCCCGAAACCGCCATCCCCGCCACCACCCGGGTCCTGGCCGTCGCCTCGGGCAAGGGCGGCGTCGGCAAGTCGTCGGTCACGGTCAACCTGGCCGTGGCGCTGGCCCGGCGAGGTCTGACCGTCGGCATCCTCGACGCGGACATCTGGGGCTTCTCGGTGCCCCGCCTGCTCGGCATGGAGGGCGACGTCGAGGCCCGCCAGGGAAAGATGGTCCCCCTGGAGAAGAAGGTCGGCGCCGGGCTGGTCCGGGTGCTCTCCATGGGCTTCCTGGCCGACGAGGAGCAGGCGATCATGTGGCGGGGCCTGGTCCTGAACCGGGCCGTGCAGCAGTTCCTCCAGGACGCGCACTGGGGCGACCTCGACTATTTGCTGATCGACCTGCCTCCGGGCACGGGCGACGTGCAGATGGGCCTGGCCCGCCTGCTTCCCCGCACCGAAATGCTGGTGGTCACCACGCCCCCGCTGGCGGCCCAGAAGGTGGCGGCCCGGGCGGCCGACATGGCGCGCAAGGGCTACCTGCGTGTGGCCGGGGTCATCGAGAACATGAGCGACTTCACCTGCGAGCACGGCACGACCTACGCGCTCTTCGGCTCGGGCGGCGGAACCCGCCTGGCCCACGGGCTCGGCGTTCCGCTCATCGGGTCCATTCCCCTCCATCCGGATCTGGCCGCGGCCGGCGACGCCGGCACTCCGGTGGCCGACGGCGACGGTGAGCTGGCGCCGCTCTTCGCCGAGCTGGCCCGGGTGGTGGCCGAAGAGGTGGCGCCGCTCCTCGAGACGTCCTCGTGCTCGGCCCGCCTGGTCGAGCGGGTGGAGGCGGCCGTGGCCAGCGGCGAACTTCCGGACTGCACCGGCTGACGACTGGCGCGATCGATCTTTTAGGCCGGCGACCGAGCCCAGCGCCAGCGGTGTGGTGATCGGTGTCTCGGCGTACCGGATCTTCGGGCCCATCGGATAGCGGCGACTTCTGCCAGTGCTTCGGCCCGTCCCCTCGTCGGCCAGGAAGCGCAGGTGGGCCCACAGGAGACGCCGGGCCGGCGTGAGCTGGGCCTCGGTCACGTCGGCGTAGACCACGGGCAAGAGGTCCTCGACCGTCCCTTCGCCGGCGGCGCGCAACGCAGCCGCCACCTTGGCGTGACGACCGAGCCGGTGGGCGATGAGCGCCGTCGATGACACCCGTGACGTCCTCCATGAGCCGGCCATGGCCCGGGGCCAGACGGTCGATCGGCGGTTCCATGTCCCGCACCAGGGCCAGGCTGGCGAGATACGCCCCCAGGTCCCCGTCCGGTGGATTGATGACCACCGTCGACCCGTGCATGACATGGTCCCCGGTCAGCAGGGTCCGGCTCTCCTGCATGAGCCAACAGAGGTGATTCGAGGCGTGCCCGGGAGTGTGGACCGCCTCCAGCGTCAGCATGGCGCCGCCTCCGGTCGGCAGCGGCAGCGTCCAGCCCCCGCCCACGCTGAGGTCGGGGACGAAGTCGTCGGCCGGGCCGAAGCCCACCACCCGGGCGCCGGTGGCCCGGGCCAGCGCGGCCGCACCTGGGGCGTGGTCACGGTGGGTGTGGGTCACCAGTATCCAGCGGAGCGTGCCGCGGGCCGCGATGGCGGCCAGCAGCGCGGCCCGGTGATCCTCGTCGTCGGGCCCGGGATCGATCACGGCCAGCTCCGAGGTGCCGATCACGTAGCTGTTCGTCCCCGGTCCGGTCATGAGCCCCGGGTTGGGCGCGGTGAGGCGCAGGAGGCCGTCGCCCAACTCCACCGGCTCGCCCGGCACCGGTGCCGGGCCCACGCCGGTATCGGGCACCGCCGGGATCGTCGTCGGGATCGCTGCGAGCTCATGCCGCCTGGCGGAGGCGGCGCTGGCTCCACCCTCGGTGGGCCCGTCGTCGGAGTTCGCCGCCAGGGAGACGGCCCGAATGGCGTCGTTGAAGTCTTCGGCGTCACCGCGTCAGCTGCGTCGGCGTCGTCGGCCGCGCACCTCGTCGTACCCGTCGTCCCCGGGCAGCAGGATCCGCACCCCGTTCCCGTCGGCGATCACCCGCGGCTCGATGGTCGGCACCGAGCGCGATGCGCTCTTCGGCCGCCTCCAGCAGCTCGGCACTGGTGGCGAAGCGGCTGATGGCCTGGAGGTTGCGGACGGTCGGGAAGATGATCTCGAAGTCGCCCTTGCGGTGGCCCTCCAGGGCCCGCCGCGGCGAGATCCACGTCTCGGCGATCGTCTCCCCGCGTCGTGGGCCGCCTGTTGCCCCGGCGGGGCGGCCGCCACGAAGAACCGGGTGTCATAGCGCCGCGAGGCGCCCTCTCGGCGTGATCCAGTGGGCGAAATAGTGCACGTCGCCCACCAGCAGCTGCAGGCGCTCGTCACGGCAGAGTCGAGGAAGCGGCGCTCCCCTCTGTTCACGAGGGCGCGCTCGGCCACGAAGCGCGCCTCTTCCTCCACGTCGCCCGCCAGCAGCGGCGGTCCGTCCGGTCGTTCGGCCAGCAGGAGGCCGGCCTCCTCGAACGTCTCGCGGAGCGCGGCGACCCAGTAGGCCAGGCCTCCGGTCTCGACGCCCAGCAGGATGCTGGCCTCGACGTCGCTCCGACCCTGCGACACCGCCTCGGCCTCCCGCCCCCGTCGAGCGGATCAACCGCCCCCCCGGGAAAGACGTAGGCCCCCCCGACGAAGTCGGACTGCAGGTTGCGCCGGACCATCAGCACTTCGAGCGCACTGTCGTCGCGTCGTCGGGCTCCTCGGCGTCGCGCACCAGCATGACCGTGGCCG
This sequence comes from uncultured Acidimicrobiaceae bacterium, assembly GCA_963737745.1. Lineage (GTDB taxonomy): Bacteria > Actinomycetota > Acidimicrobiia > Acidimicrobiales > RAAP-2 > Bog-473. The sequence goes on from CAVTTR010000007.1 coordinate 816,217, forward strand.
CCGGGCGGAGCACGACGGCGTCACGCGCGGCTGTCCCGGCCGAGCGGCGCTCGGGAACGATTGAGGCCACGTATCGGGAGGCTACAGAGGCCACGGGGCGAGGCTATCGGTACCGAGCCGGACCGCCCCCAGAATGGTCAAAGCCCTGGTCTACGCTGATGCCTCCCATGAGCCTCGACGCCCCCGAGCCGGCGGAGCCGCCCGTCGTGCACACCATTCCCCGGCGCTATGTCGCCCTGGGGCTCATCGTGCTCGCGATCATTCTGGTGGGTGCCCTCATCGTGGTCCGCAACGCCAATCAGACCGACGACACCTCGGACATCGAGACGATCTCGCCCGCTCCCACCTCGATGCTGACCGACCCTCGCCCACATCCCCGCCGCCGTCACCAATGCGGTGGGCGTCGACCTCGCCCACCAACTCCGATCACCCCCCCGACCGCCACCGGGCAACGCCCCGCTCTGGGAGTCGTCCTCGACCAGGGGAGCCGGGCCCCGGCCGGTCGTCTTCTTCTACGGGGCCGAGTTCGCGCCGTATGCGGCGGCCGAACGATGGCCGCTCATCGTGGCGTTGTCCCGCTTCGGCACCTTCGGCCAGCTCGGCCTCATGCAGTCCAGCTCCTCGGTGGCCTTCTCCGACACCCCGACCTTCACGCTTCTGGCACGTCAAGTACTCGAGCGCCTGGGTGGATCTGCAGACCAGTCGAGCGCTACAGCTCGCTCGACCCGACCGGCGGCGGCTACACGCCCCTGCAGACGCCGACGGCCCGTCAGGCCGCCTCGGTCGCGGTCTACGACACGTCCGCCAAGACATTTCCCCTCCTCGACATCGCCAACCACTACGTCCTGGTCGGATCGAGCTTCTCGCCGACTGTCCTCGACGGCCTCTCCCAGTCTCAGATCGCTGGCCGACCTGGCGTACCCGACCAGCCCGGTCACACAGGCCATCCTGGCCTCGGCCAACGAGATCACCGCCGCCATCTGCAGCGTCACGGGCGAGCGGCCGGCCACTGTGTGCACGGCCCACGGGGTCGTGGCGGCCGCCGCCAAAATGAACATCCACACCGCAGGCTGAGGCCGGTACGGCCTCTCAGCGGGCTGCGAGGAGCGGATGAGTCAGCTGGCCCGGCGGTCGAGCACCAACTTGCGCTCGACCTCGTTCAGGCCACCCCAGATCCCATGGGGCTCGCGGATGCGGATGGCGTACTCCAGACAGTCCCCCCGCACGTGACACTGATGGCAGATCTCCTTGGCCCGGAGCTCTCGTGCCGCTTTCTCTTCCTTCCGTTCAGCGTGAGACGGCGGAAAGAACGCCGACGCTTGCGGTCCCCGACAGGCTGCTTTGACCTGCCACGTGTCTAGTCCTTGACGCATGTGACCCCCAGAATGGGTACGTCGTACCCCCCGCTCGTCAACTTACTGCCGGGCTGTCGACAGCATCAAGGGCCCTGAACTGGATCTTTAGTTGAGTCAATGCTCCCTTCGGCCCAAGCCCCCACTACGCTCAGCCCCACATGGACGTGGGGATCTTCTGCGCGCAAAGCCACGTTCTGATCGTGGCCGGCAAGGGAGGCGTCGGGAAAACGACCGATGGCCGCCGCACTGGCCCGGATGGCGTCGCATGACCGGGCGCTCGGTCCTCATCGTCGAACTGGAAGGGAAATCGGGCATCACGGGGGCCTTCGGGCTGGCCGAGGACCTGGGCTACGACGAAGTCGAGCTTCAAGCCGGCCCGCGGCCCCGGGCAGGGGACGGTGCGGGCCCGGCGCATCACGCCGGACGATGCCTTGGTCGAGTACCTCGAGGACCACGGCTTGCGGCGCGTCTCCAAGCGCCTGGTCAGCTCCGGGGTGGTCGACGTGGTCTCGACGGCGATTCCCGGCATCCGCGACGTGCTCGTGCTCGGGAAGATCAAGCAGCTGGAGCGAGAAGAGGTGGCCGACCTGATCGTGGTCGATGCGCCCGCCACGGGCCACGCCATCACCTTTCTCACCTCGGCCAGCGGGCTCGTCAATGCAGCCCGGGGCGGCCCGCTGCGGACCCAGGCCAGCCGAGGTGGTCGAGCTCCTCGCCGACCCGGCTCGATGCCGGGTGATTCTGGTCACGCTCCCCGAGGAGATGCCGGTGAGCGAGACAATCGAGTCCGCCTTCACGCTGGAGGACAAGGCCGGCGTGCAGTTGGGCCCGGTGATCGTCAACGCCACCGACCCCGAGCCCGTCGGTCTGGAGCGATCGGCCCAGGAGGCGGCGGCCGGACTGGACGTCGCGCCGGGTCGTCCCGTTCCTGGCCGCGTTGGAAGAGGCGCGCCTCTTCCGCCTGCAGCGGCACGCCCTCTCCGTCTCGCAGATCGAGCGCCTGGCCCGCGACCTCCCGCTGCCGCAGCTCCGCGTGCCCCAGCTGGAATCCGAGGAGATCGGTCCGGCGGAGATCGAGCACTTGGCGTCCGCCCTCGCCGCGGCCATCGGCGAACTCGCCCCGGAGGCGTCGAGCGGATGAGTTCCGAGCCAGGAGTGAGGTCCGGAGTCGAGCCGGACGAGCGCCCTCAACTCGCTGAATGAGCTGATCAGGGAACGCTCGGTCATCGTGTGCTGCGGATCAGGCGGCGTGGGCAAGACGACCGTTTCGGCCATTTTCGCCCTGGCCGCCGCTCGTGCGGGGCGACGGGCCTGCGTGGTCACCGTGGACCCGGCCCGCCGCCTGGCCGACTCGCTGGGCGTGCAGTCCCTCCCCAACGACGCCGACCGAGGTCGCAAGGCGACTGGCCGGGCCACCTCCACGCCCTCATGCTCGACACCAAGGGGACCTTCGACGAACTCATCCACACCTACTCCGCGCACGCCCGAGCAGGCGGAGGGCATCCTCTCCAATCGGCTCTACCAGAACCTGGCCGGCGCCCTCTCGGGGACGCAGGAGTACATGGCCATGGAGAAGCTCAACGAGCTCGTCGAATCAGGCCAGTTCGACGTGGTGGTCGTCGACACTCCCCCGACCCGCAACGCCCTCGATCTGCTCGACGCACCGCGCCGGCTCACCCGATTCCTCGAAAACCGCATCTTTCGGGCTCTTCTCTTTCCCACCCGCGTCTCCCTGCGGGCGGTCGGGCTGGCCACGCGGCGTTCCTGCGCACCGTGTCCAAGGTGGCCGGCGCCGAGATCGTGCAGGATGCCGTCGCTTTCTTCCAGGCCTTCGACGGCATGGAGGAGGGATTCCGGGCCCGGGCCGGCGCCGTGCGCGAGCTTCTGGCCGATCCGACCACGGCCTACGTGCTCGTGACCTCGGCCCGGCCCGACGCCATCGCCGAGGCGAAGTTCTTCGCCGAGAAACTGGCGCGAGCGCGATATCTCGCCGGCTGCGCTCGTGGTCAATCGAATCCATCCCCGCTTCGGCGCCTCCTGCCGGAGCTCCCGGGACGGGGCACTCCGCCCGTCCGGACCGTCTGGCTGCGCTCGACGGCGAATCTGGCCGCCCTCAACGACGTGGCCCGGCAGGAGGAGAGCGCGTACGCCGCGCTGGCGGCAGAGGTGGCGCCGGCCGTCCTGGGGCGGATCCCGCTCTTCGGCCAGGACGTCCACGACCTCGGCGGCCTCCAGCGTGCGGCGGACGTGTTGTTCGGCTGAGTGTTGGCGCTGCGCGCAGCCGCCGGCTACCGCACCCGGTCTGCAGTCCGATAGTCTGCGGCCGTGCAGACCATTCTGGTCGCCAGCGATGCGCCGACCCTCCGTCGGGAGATTGAGGCGGTCATCAGCGGCCCCGACGTGGAAGTCCATGCCGTGACCTCGGGACCCGAGGTGATCGCCTTCGTGACGGACGAGGCTCCCGATCTGGTCATCGTCGATATGCAGATGGGCAACATGGGCGGCATGGCCGTCTGTCACGAACTGCGGCTCCAGGAGTCCTACGACGCCCTGGACCACGTGGCGGTCCTCATGTTGTTGGACCGCCGGCCCGACGTCTTCTTGGCGCGACGCTCCGGTGCCGAAGGGTGGCTGGTCAAGCCGCTCGACCCCATGCGCTTGCGACGGGCCGTCACCGCTCTCCTCGACGACGGGACCTACGCCGACGATTCCTATACGCCCGTGCCCGTGCTGGTGGGCGCCGGACCCCAGCTCGAGGCGGGCAGCACACCGACGAGCTGATCCGACTACCCCGTGTCGACCCCTCGGGAGACGCAGCCAGCAGCTGATCCGCCCCGTCGAAGCCCGTCTGCCCTGGCGCCGATCCGCCGACGAGGAGCGCGGTACGGAGGGGCCTCCGTTCTCCTTTGAAAGCCGAGGCATCCGAGCAGGAGCGCATCATCATCGAGGCGCTCGGTGACCTGCGCGACATGGACGTCCGAGAGGTCATGACGCCCGAGGGTCGACGTGACCTTCTTGACCATTCCCGTCCAGGCCGACGACATCGCCCGGGCCGTGCGGACGTCAGGCCACAGCTGCTTCCCGGTCGTCCACGACGATCTCGACGACCTGATCGGCATCCTCTTCGTCAACGACATCTTCCGGACCGGCAAGGACGGGCCCTTGGATCGCGGACGCCGACCGACCCCAGCCCACTGGAGATCTCCCGGAAGGTGCGTCAGCCGTATCTCGTTCCCGAGTCGCTGGGCGTGCTCGAGGCCCTGGCGGACATGCGCAAGCACCGGCGGGCCGTGGCCGTCGTCGTGGACGAGTACGGCGGCGTCGCCGGGATCCTGACCGTCAAGGACCTCCTCGAGCCCTTGGTGGGCGACCTGCACGACGAGTTCGACGAGATCGAAGAGCCGATGATCGTCCGCGTGGACGGCACCCGCTGGCTCATCGACGGCCAGACCAACGTCGATGTTGTTCGCGAGCGCCTCGGCATGGACATACCCGACGGCGAGTACGTGACGCTGGGCGGACTGCTCTTCGCGCTCTTCGGGCACATCCCGGCCGAAGGCGAACAGGTCCAGGTGGGCGACTGGGACCTTCGGGTGGTCGAGATGGACAAGCGCCGGGTGGCCCAGGTCGTGGCCACATCCCTCGGAGCCGCTCCATCCGATTCCCGACGCCGAAAGCCCTTCGGACTCAGAAGGCTAAGGTGACTGGCCTGCTTCCTTCGGGGAGCGGACGGGCTGTGGCGCAGCTTGGTTAGCGCGCTGCGTTCGGGACGCAGAGGTCCCCGGTTCAAATCCGGGCAGCCCGACCACGTGGGGTAAACCCCAAAAGGTGGAAATGCGGTTCACCATGGGGTGGACCGCATTTCTTCCAGTTCAGGGGCGTGCGCCTGGACTGGAAGAACCTCGCGAACCAGTGATGGCACGCCGGAGGGTCACAACCCCATAGGTAAGAATGCGCCGGATGAAAGACGCGCTCGATACTCGCCGCCTCGTGGCCGTGGGCAGAACGAAGCCGTCGCATTGAAGGACAACGCCCTCATCCGAACGCCCTTCGGATCCGTACTGAAGCTTCTGCGTGACTATGGCTTCTAGGCGCGCAGATCACAAAGCGCCCGCACACCGGCGCCAGAGATCACACGGCGCCCGGCGCTACGTGCTCGCAGGGACTCTGATACTCCTTCTCGTGCTCATCGGTGTGGGAGCCGGTTTTGAGTGGTCTCGACCACTTCCCTCTCCGGTGTTCCATACCAGTCTTTCCGATTCTCTTCACCTTCCGGGAACCTCGCCGGTGCTGCCGTGGCCCACCACCGGTTCAGCAGCGTTGACGATGGAGGGGGTAGGAAGTCTGGGTCATACCGGGTCCACACGACCGGTTCCCATCGCCAGCATTACCAAGGTGATGACGGCGTACATCGTTCTCACCGATCATCCTCTTACGGCCGGTGCCACCGGACCGGATATCCCCGTCGATGCGGCGACCCTTGCCGCGTACGACTCAGGGCTCGACACCCAGCAGTCCGTCGTAAAGGTCGTTGCAGGTGAGAGCCTCACCGAGATGCAAGCTCTCGAAGGCCTCCTCATCCCCTCGGGCAATGACCTCGCCACGCTGCTCGCAGACTGGGACGCCGGAGGCACTGATGCGTTCGTCACCAAGATGAACGACCGAGCCAACAGTCTCGGACTCGCGTCGACGCATTTCGTGGACACGAGTGGACTGAACCCGGGATCGGAAAGCACGGCGACCGACCTCATTCGCTTGGGCGAGGCCGCCATGGCTCTGCCGGCGTTCGCCCAGGTAGTGGACATGGGGAAAGTTACGCTGCCCATAGCAGGCACGGTGATCAACTTCGACTATGACCTCGGTCACGCCGGGATCGTCGGCATCAAGACCGGCACAGATGCCGCTGCGGGTGGCTGCTTTCTTTTCGAGGCCCAAAACGTGATTGACGGACAGAAGGTGACTCTTGTCGGCGCCGTGCTCGGCCAGCAGACCTCGAGTCCGATCACCGCCGTCTTGAGCTCCGCCGTGATGCTGGCGCAGACTGCGTTCAGCGACATGACCAAGGTGCCTTTGGTTCCTCCGGGGCAGGTCGTGGGACGCGTCGTCGCCACCTGGGGGAGTTCGGTGGCGGTGACGACCGCCCCGAGTCCCACCATCGTGGGTTGGCCCGGGTTGCGCTTCAGCGGACAGGTTCACGTCGGACCACTTTCCTCAGACGTGGGACGGCGTGCGCGGCGTGGGAGTGCTCGAAGTCGACCTAGATGGTCACAAGACCGCGGTGGACCTCCGGACCGCGGGCCGCCTCGCTGGACCTTCACCCTTCTGGCGACTGACTCGCCGGTAGACATCGCCGCCGCGCCGCCATCGACGGCCTCACTCGACCTGCGTTACCGTCGAGGGATTGGAAACTCTCGACAATGTGAATGGAGGGGAAATGGCCGAAGATCTCGAAGCCATCAAACATCTCGAAGCCATCAAACAGTTGAAGGCGCGTTACTGCCGGACGATGGATACGAAGGATTGGGAGGGGATGCGGGCGTTGTTCACCGATGACGTGGTGACGGACACGACCGATTCCGGAGGCGATGTCATGACGGGGGCCGACGACTTCATGACGTTCCTCCGTCCGACGCTGGCCTCCGTCGTGACCGTGCATCAATGCCACACTCCGGAGATCGAGATCGTCTCGTCGGATACAGCGACCGGTATCTGGGCCATGGAGGACATGCTCCGTTTTGAGAACGGGAGCGAGCTCCACGGCTACGGCCATTATCACGAGACCTACGAGCGCAGCGACGGAACCTGGAAGATCAAATCACTGAAACTCACGCGTTTGCGCATGGACTCGACGCCGGCTCCCGAGACCATCTCCTGATGCCCCCGGTCGCCGTGGTCACGGGCGCCGCCTCGGGATTGGGTCGGGCGCTGGCTGCGAACTGCGCCGCGCTGGGCATGAACGTCGCGTTGTTCGATCTCGACGGCGAACGCGTGGCCACCGAGGCGGCGGCAATCGCCAACGAGCACGGCGTGAAGACCGTCGGCCAGCGCACTGACGTCGGCGACGGCCCGAGCGTCAACGAAGCCGCCGCAACCGTACGCGAGCAGTTTGGCCGAGCGGACTTGGTCATTTCGAATGTCGGCGTGCAATTGTTCGGGTCCCTCGAGACGACCACGGACGACGAATGGCGATGGGTTCTCGACGTCAACGTGGTCGGTGCCGCCCGAGTAGCTCGCGCCTTTCTTCCGATGTTGCGCGCCGCTCCCGAGCCTCATCTCGCCTTCACGTCGTCCTCTTCCGTGTTCGACCCGGCCAGCCGGTTGGGGATGTACCAGACGAGCAAGTTCGCCGTGTGGGGCCTGGCCGAATCCTTGCGCGTCGAACTGGCGCCGGACCATATCGGGATATCGGTCGTGTTCCCATCGGGCATGATGTCGCGCCACCTCGAGTCGAGCGAAGCAGCGCAACCGGAAGGGCTTCGTCGACCCGTTGCGGCTGAGGACGATTTATTGGCCGTGTACGAGAGCAACCCAACGATGGCGACCTTTGTGGCCACGCCCGAGGATGCCGCAGCTGGCGTCGTCGAACAAGTCCTGGCCGGTGTGCCTTACGTCATCACCCATGGCGCATTTGTGGACGCTATCGACAAGCGCTCTGCCAACCTTCGAGCCGCCGCCGAAGCAGGATTGGCAACGTCAGAGATCGACTGAGGGTGTCACCTTCTGAGGGGTGTCCCAGAAAATCTGACACATCACAAACGTGGAGGTGAAGGGACTCGAACCCTCGGCCTACGGCTTGCAAAGCCGCCGCTCTACCAGCTGAGCTACACCCCCGGATTGAGTAGTGGACGCACAAGACAAATCGACTCTGCGCGCACGTCCTTCAAGGTTTCAAGCCTGGGAGAGGACAGATTAGACCGAGATGACCCCGCGGCTCATCCATTGCATGACGCAGTGCTCAAACGACCACAATGGGTCCGATGCCAAAGCACGCAGCCGGAAAAAGCCGCATCTGGCTGATCATGGCCACCGTTGTGGTCTTGGCGGCTGCCGCAATCGCAGCGATCACGCTGAGCCATCATTCGAGTCCCCACAAGGTTGCGGGCTCGTCGAACCCAGCCCCCGGTTCCACGCACCACGGCCGGACCACGACCACAACTTCGACCGCACCGCCCACAACGACCACGAGCACGTTGCCCCCACCCGCCGCCGGATTCGAGGCGGGCCACGTCACCGCGGTGGGCGACTCCGTCATGCTCGATTATCAGGCCCCGCTCGCAGCCGACATTCCGGGCGTCGATGTCGAGGCCGCCGTCAGTCGACAGTGGGGCGCCGGCGAGCAGTTGCTGGAACAACTCAAGTCCGAGGGCGAACTCGGGGCCGAGGTGATCGTGGCCTTGAGCACGAATGGCCCAATCTCGTCCATCGACTTCGACAACATGATGAGTATTTTGCAGGGCGCATCTCGCGTCGTCTTCGTGAACATCCACGTCGATCGGCCCTGGCAAGATCCCAACAACGCCGTACTGGCACAAGGCGCGCAACGGTATCCCCGAGTCGTCATTGCCGACTGGGCTTCCTTGGCTGCCGCGAACCCGCAGTGGTTCGGCGGCGACGGGACGCACCTCGCCATCAATGGGCCGGGGGCCGACGCACTGGCATCACTCATCGCGACGACATTGATGCAGGGTTGAAAGCACATCTAGGGTGCCCCCGATGGACGCCCGGACATTCCTCGGCATGGAGCCACTGGACGACCACCATCTCCACTGGCAGATGCGTGTCGAACCTCGGGTCAGCACCCCCGGAAACTTTCTCTTCGGTGGCTGTGGGTTAGGCGCCGCCCTGGTGGCGCTGGAAGAAGCATCGGGTCGCCCCACGGTATGGGCGACCAGTCAGTACCTGTCCTACGCGCCGACGCACTCCCTCTTGGAGTGGGAGATCACCCTCGCTGTGGTCGGGAGCCGTGTTACACAGGGCCGCGCCGTGGGGACGGTGGACGGCAAAGAGATCCTTACCGTCAACGCCGCGCTCGGTGTCGATCAGCTGACACTCAACGGTGTGTGGGTCGAACGCCCGACCGTCCCTCCACCGGAGGAGTGCCCGCCCCGCGTCATGCCTGCAACGTTCCGCAATTCGATTTTGGACGAGGTCGAGACGCGGGTCGCCAAGGGCCTACCACTCGACGAATTAAGCGGAACGGCCGGGGATCCCGATTCTGCGCTGTGGGCACGCGTGCCGGGGCACCTCTCTCCCTCCGCGGCCACTCTGGCCATCTTCGGCGATTACGTATCCGGCGGGGCTTCCCAACCCCTGGGACTCCGTACGGTTGGGCGGAGCCTGGACAACACCCTGCGGGTCGCCCGGCTCGTCCCGACTGAATGGGTGCTGTGCGATATCCGCATGCATGCCCTCATCAATGGGTATGCCCAAGGGGTTGCGTTCTTGTGGTCCCAAGACGGGGATCTCTTGGCGACGGCCAGCCAGTCGTTTGTAATTCGGCTGTGGTCGGACCAGGTCGGTGCGCCCGACTGAGAGCCCGGTAAGCGTGGTGTAGCCTCAATCTCCCTCTGGGGGCTATAGCTCAGTCGGTTAGAGCGCAGCACTGATAATGCTGAGGTCGCAAGTTCGATTCTTGCTAGCCCCACTGCGCAACAGCCCCACTGCGCAACCGCCGCAACGCATCGCCGCCGGCCGGGTGTACCGTCGGCGCCATGACCGACTGGCCAGCGGAATGGCGCCCCGTCAATGCCGAAGAGGCCAAGAATTATCTCGAGGAGCACTCCGACGGCTCCGGGGATCCTGAGCTGATCGAAGAGTGTCAGCAGCTACTCGAGCGGCCGTAGATCCATCTCTAGGAGTTTCTAAGGCAGAATTTAGATTCAATGGATAGTCGCCAGCTGCTGGCGGCTCCCTGGGGTGCCGGAAAGGCGCCCGGGAGTGGCGCCCGGCGGAGCCGGAGCAGCCGGCGAATCGCGAGCCGGGCACGAGGAGGCGCCGCCTCGGCCGCCCGGGCAATCTCCCGGCACCGCCCGAGGTCTTCTGCGTGCCGCTGAGCTGCCATGGCCATCGCGCTGTGTGTATGCACTGGACTCGGCGGCTCCACCCCGACGGGGGACCGTCACGGCTCGATGCGCACCGTCATCGAATGGAGCCACCAGCTGCTCGACCAGGCAGAGCGCGCCGCCTTCCGCCGCCTCGGTGTCTTCGTGGGAGCCTTCGATCTCAGTGCCGCCGCCGTCGTCGTTGGAAACGGCGACACGGCGGCGACGAGCGATCTGATTGGCCGGCTGGCCGACAAGAGCCTGCTGGTGCACGTGCGGCAGGCCGCGGGGAGTAGGTGGCAGATGCTGGAAACGGTTCACGCCTACGCCCACGAACAACTCGAGTCCAGCGGCGAGGCCGACGACACGCGACGGCGACATCATTCGTGGGCCACCACAACGGCACGTCAGCTGGAACAGGCCCTCGACACCGCCGGATGGCAGGAAGAATTCGACGCCGTCGCCGGCGATCTGCGGTCGGCGCTGCGCGTCCCGGGCTCGCTCTCCAACGGGAGGGATGCCTTCGAGTTGGCCCTTTCGCTCGGCCACTTGAGCTACGCCCGCCGTTTTCTCGTCGAGGCGAGTCACCATTTCGAGGCCGCCGTTGCCCGCGCCCCCGATGCGGCCTCAGCGGTGGTTGCACTGCGTACCGCCGCCTACGAGGCCTACGCCGAGATGCGGGGAGAGAAGGCGTTCCACCTCCTCTTGGAGGCATTCGCTCGAGCCTTGGCGGTGGGCGATGACCGGATGGCCGCCATCGTGATGGCCGAGGCCGCCGCATTGGCCGGCCGCTGTCCGGCTCTCTTCGTCACCCCGCTCGGCGGCGATGAAATATTGGCTCTGGTTGATCAGGCGAAGGGTCTGGCTCCACCCGGCGACCTCGAGGTTGCGGCGCACATCGCCCTGGCGACGGCGTGGCATGGTGCTCGGGGCCTGACGATACCCACGGTGGCCGAGGCGCAGGAGGCGCTCGAGCGCACGGCGGAATTCGGCGCCCCGACTCTCATCAGTTCGGCCCTCGATGCCGCGGCGGCAGCGGCACCAGTCACGATGGGCATTTCAAGGATGCGGCCCGCTACTCGTTGGAACGACTGCAGCTGCTCGACGAACTGCCGCGTCACGACCCTCAAGTCGGCGGCGAGATTGCCGACATCTTCCATATGGCCTCCGAAGCGGGGGTCGGAGCCGGCGAGCTCGGCGCGGCACTCGCCAGCGCACGCAATTCATACGCTGACGATACGAATCAGGGGCTGCCGCAGTTTGCCGCGACCCATCTCCTGCCCCCGCTCGCGCTCCGAGGGGAATTCGCCGAAGCGGTGGAACAGGCGATCGTGATGCGTCACGGCTGGGAGCGTGCGGGACGGCCACCGGCCGGGTGGATGTCGCCTGCATTCTTCGCTGCCGCGCTCGTGCACGGGCTGCGGGGAGACGAAGAAGAGCACACCAGGTGGATCGAGCTCGGTGAGTCGATCTCGCGGAAGTCGGAGGGCAAGTCGGCCTGCCGTGCCTATTTCCAATCCCGAGTCGCCCTCCACCACGGTCTGCTCGAGCAGGCCTGGACGCTGGCGATGATCCCGGACTCGTATGACCCGTACTACTTCCCTTACGTGCAGGCCGTACGGGTCGAGACGGCCGTGCTCGTCAAGTTGCCTGATGCCGAAGAGCAGTTGGCCGCAGCGCAGCGCTTGGTCAAGGAGAACGACTTTTTAGCGGCGCAGCTTCTCCGTGCCACGGGCCGCCTGCACAGCGACGAGACTGCCCTCGAGGATTCCGTGGCCGGATGGGAAGCGATCGGCGCACGGTTTGAGCGCGCCTGCACGCTTCTCTTGCTCGCAGACCGTGTCGACGAGGGTCGCGCCGAACTGGCCGCAATCGGGTGCGTTCCGCCGGGGCATGCATGGTCGTGAGGTCATGCGTGTCGGGCCTCGTGGACGGTGCTCTACCCGACGGAGACGGTCGTATCGATCCGGTGACCGCGCTCTTCGAGCTTCGGCAAGACCTTGGTCCCGAGGAGCTCGATGTTGCGCATGATCTTGTCGTGAGGAAGCGAGCCGAACTGGATGTAGCACAGGAGCTCGTCGACCCCGGCCTCGTCGTAGCGGATCACCTTCTCTAGGACCTCGTCGGGCGTCCCGACGATGATCTGGTCCTCGCGCCGGTACTTGTCAACGGGGGGATCTGTTTGCATCGCTGCCTCCAGAAGGGGAAAGGCCATGGCCTTCTGCTCTTCTGGCATGCCCGCCAGCTCCCACTGCAAGGTGAACTGCGCCAGATTGCGGTACCACCAGCTGACCGAGCTCCACAGCCCGTACGCCGCGGCCTCCGCCTCATCGTCGTAGCAATGGACGAGTGTGTAGGCCCCGACCCGATCATTTTTGACCCGGGTCAGCTGGTCTTCGACCTTGGCGTTGGCCTGAGCCTGGCGGTACAGGGCGATGGTCTCGGCCATCTTCTCGACGGGATGCGTCAAGGACAGATGCAAAAGACCCAGACCAAGTTCGCCCGCAGTAATGGCACTCTTCTCCGACGCCGCGGCCTGCCACACCGGCGGATGGGGATCCTGGAACGGCTTGGGGGTGATGATCCTGGGCGGGAACTTGAGATTGGGACTGTCCCACTCGAAGAGCTCGGACTCCCACATCTTCACCACGATCTGAATCGCCTCGCGCCACTCTTCGCGAGAGCGGTCGTCGGTGGGCACCCCGAACGCAATCTGCTCCATCGGGGTCGAGCGGCCGGTCCCCCATTCGACGCGACCTCCGCTCAGCACATCGACTGTCGCCACCTTTTCGGCGACCCGGGCCGGGTGGATGAACCCGAACGGCATCAACGTCACCCCGAAACCCAACTTGATCTTCTCAGTGCTCAGTGCCAGACCGCCGAGGATGGCCTCGCTGCACGGCGAGGCTGACCGGCCGTCGCGAAAGTGGTGCTCCACCACCCACACCGTGTTGAAACCCAGACGGTCCGCCAACTGGATCTGCTCGACCCCTTCGGCGTAGATCGACTGCTCGGCGTCGCGCTGCCCGTAAGGATGGGGCAGATCCCACGGCTTCGGCTTGGGCTGGAATTCATAAAGAAGATCGAGTTTCATCAGGCCCCTCTTTTGTAATGACGAAGATTCTTTCGGCTGAAGAGATTATAGACCGCGGGCTTCCACGCCACCAGTTCCGAGAGCAACCGTTAGGAGCCCGGAGTTCGGCCGCCACTTCTCCGGGTGGCGATCAGCGCGGCGTCTCGGACTCGCTCCCCGAGTGCGACGAGATCTCGAGCCGATAATCCGGGTTCCATTCCCAGCAGCGTCAGCGAGACGGCCACCTCGGCATTGCGGCCGAAAACTGGCGCGGCGATCATCACGGCGTCGTAGGTACGCCGGGTACTGATCGAACCGAGAGCCTCGTATTCGGTGCTGCGCGGAGAACCGAGAGCAACCGCCCACCCGCGGGCCCGGACGTCGGCCAGCACGGCCTCCATGGCCGGGCGGTCCGACGCTCTGGTCAGCCACGTTTCCGGATCGTGCCACGCAGCAAAGACCGCTCCCACCGGTGGGACCATGGCGATGCGCTGTCCGACCTGCATGCCGATGTCTTGTGGACGGTGCTCTCCTAGCCGTTCCAAAAAGACGATGTCCTCCCCCGCCAGAGCAGTAATCGTGACCGCGAGTTTCAGATCCTGACTGAGCTGGCGGGCCTGCTCGTGTGCGTGCTCAATGGCCGGGTGTCGGCTCTCAGCCGCATTGCCCAAGGCCACGAGGACCGAACCGAGCGAATACGTCTTCAGTCTTGGGTTCCGGCTGAGATACCCAGCCTCCGTCAAGACGGCCAAGAGCGCGTGACAGGAGGCCAGATTGATGTCGAGCCGAGCGGCAAGATCGGACAGAGTGAACTCATCAGGTGATCGCTCGGCCAAGAAGTTCAGAACCGCGATTGTTCGGCTGGCGGACAGCGCTGGTCGGGCCATAGGTAGGCTTTCAGAGTAGGAATAATCCTTCCTTATTGCAAAATATAGTTTGGATTGCAAATGGGTTGGGGCTCTCGGGACCCGCCGCCACACCGATCGAGGAGGTCGTAGGAGATGTCGGAACGCCTAGCTGCAAAGGTTGCTTTGGTCACCGGCGCGTCAAGCGGCATGGGCGAAGCCACATCTCGTCTCTTCGTCGCCGAGGGCGCCCAGGTCTTGCTGGCCGACGTCAACACAACCAGAGGTGAGAAGGTGGCCGCAGACCTCGCACCGCACGGCCGCTTCCACTACCTCGACGTCACGAGCCCCGAGTCCTGGGCCGCCGCCGCCGAACGGTGCAACGATGCGTTTGGACGCATCGACATCCTTGTCAATAGCGCTGGCATCGGTCGTGGTGGTCGCATTGAGGATGAGACGCTCGAGGACCACGACCTTGTCTTGCGCACGAACGTGACGGGCGTGTGGAACGGGATCCGCGCTGTCCTCCCGACCATGAGCAGCCAGCGATCCGGGTCCATTATCAACATCTCATCTATCGATGGCCTTGTCGGAGTTCCAGGTGTCGCCTCCTACGTAGCCAGCAAGTTCGCCGTTACCGGCCTGACGAAATCGGTGGCCCTCGAAGTCGGGCATCGGAACATCCGGGTCAACTCCATCCACCCCGGGGCGATCGCCACCCCCATGATGGGCGGTAATGAAGACATGATTTCCGAATCGATGCAAATTGCTCAACAAGCAATCCCGCGTCTCGGCCGGGCCGACGAAGTCGCCCAGCTCGCACTCTTTCTCGCCAGCGACGACAGCTCGTACTGCACCGGAACCTCCTTCGTCATTGACGGAGGACATACTGCCGGGCCATATCGCGCCCACTTCCCCTACGACTCAGACCCCATATCGTCTTCGTAAGCCGGCGCGTTGAGCGTGCCAGGTGAGGTCACGTGAGCAAGCCGTCAGCTCGCCGTTATCCCGTTGTCCAGGGTGTAAATCGCGCCCGTAATCGATCGGGCCTCGGCCGAGGCGAGGAAGCAGAAGAGGGCCGCCACCTCTTCTGGCTCAGCCTGTCCTCGCATGCCAGCCATTCGCCCAAGGAGATCGAGATCCAGGTCCGACGGAAACGGCGTTCCTGCGCCGATATTCGTCTTCGTGCCGGCGGGGGCAATCGCATTGACCCGCAACGGTGTCTTGATGAACTCGACCGCCAAGGAGCGGGTCAGCTGGACCACGCCACCCTTGCTCATGCAATACGCAGCCGAGTAGGGCACGCCTTGAAGCCCGGCATTCGAAGCAATGTTGATGATGTTGCCGCCACTTTCAAGGAGATGAGGAATCGCGGCCTGCGCCAGGAAGAAGTACGCGTCAAGATTTACCGCCATCACCTTGCGGTAGTCCTGGCGACTCATCTGTGTCGTATGAGCGGGAAAGTAGATCCCGGCCACATTGCCGAGAACGTCCAGACGTCCGAACAATGTGAGACATTGCGTCACCGCAGCCACGCACGCGTCAGGCTCGCTCAAGTCAGCCTGGTACGTCGAGAGGTCACCCTCACCGGACGCAGCTTCCCGCGTCTCGTCGAGACCAGTTTCGTTGACATCCACCCCGAGCACCGAAGCCCCCGCTCCGCAGAGACGAAGCGCAACCGCTCGGCCGATGCCCGAACCGGCCCCCGTCACCAGCGCCACCTTGCCATCGAAATTCATGACACCTCCTCAGGGCCGCATGAGTAGTTCTCGTCAGAAGCCCCCCGGCGGAGTCTGCCCGACCCAGGTCATGATCGCCAGAAGTGCGGAGGGGCCGGCCACTCCACCGGCGCACCTTCGTCGACGCCCGAGGTGGAACAGAACTACCGCCTCCAGTGTTGCAATCTGCTGTAGCCGAGCAGTAGAGAGACGGAGTTCGACATGCCTGCAGTAACCGTTCCAGACAATTTGACGCTTCCCCGTGTGGCCACGATCGAACCCGGAGCCTCTGTGCGCACGGTCAAGAGCGTGACCGATGCCCCTTCGGGATTCGAGGGGGAGGGATTCCCTGTACGTCGTGCCTTCGCGGGTGTTTCGGTGTCCGATCTCGACCCGTTCATTCACATGGATCAGATGGGCGAGGTCGAATATGCACCCGGTGAGCCGAAGGGCACCCCGTGGCATCCACATCGCGGCTTTGAAACCGTCACGTACATGATCGACGGAACGTTCCAACATCAGGATTCGATAGGCGGTGGAGGGCTCATTGCCAATGGCTCGACGCAATGGATGACCGCCGGCTCTGGCATCTTGCATATCGAGCGCCCACCCGAGCAACTCATCGCGACCGGCGGGCTGTTCCACGGTGTGCAACTTTGGGTGAACCTTCCGGCGGCCGAGAAGTGGGTGGACCCCCGCTATCAGAACCTCGAGGCCGAGGATGTGGTGCTCCTGACGTCACGTGACGGTGGCGCACTCGTGCGCATCATCGCCGGTGACGTGGCGGGGCAGCATGGGCCTGGCTCGACACACACTCCCATTTCTCTGGTCCATGCCACGCTCCAGCCGGGTGCGGAACTTGTCCTTCCGTGGCCCAGCCAATTCAATGCCTTGGTCTATGTGTTGGCCGGGCGAGGTGCGGTGGGGCGCGAGGCCCAACCGATTCATTCGGGTCAACTCGTCGTTCACGGATCCGGAGACGCCATCTCGCTCCGAGCCGACACCGTGCAGGACTCGCGGCACGAAGCATTGGATGTGCTGATTCTCGGGGGCCAACCGATCCGGGAGCCGGTCGCGGCGCACGGGCCCTTCGTCATGAACACACGCGAGGAGTTGCGACAGGCCTTCGACGATTACCAGGCCGGCCGATTGGGAACCGTGCCGGTGGACCACATCGGTCACGGCTGATCGGACACAGACGCGTGCCGCCAGAAGGCTGGACCCTCGACGACATAGGCGATCAGACCGGACGGGTCGCCCTCATCACCGGTGCGAACAGCGGCATCGGATTCGAGACGGCGCGGGTCTTGGCTGATCACGGGGCCCACGTCGTCATGGCATGTCGCGACCTGGAAAAGGCACAGCGCGCGGCGGACCGCCTGCAGAACGATCTGGAGCACTCGTCGCTCGAATTGTTGGCGCTGGACCTGTCGGACCTGGTCTCCGTGCGCCGTGCCGCGGAGCAGTTCCTGGCCGAGCACGCCCGGCTCGACCTTCTCATCAACAACGCTGGCGTCATGGGGACCCCGTATCGGCAGACAGCGGACGGCTTCGAGCTACAGATGGCCACCAACCACTTCGGGCCCTTCGCGCTGACCGGCCTCCTCCTCGATCGCCTCGTGACGGCGCACCATTCCCGCGTGGTCACCGTGAGCTCGCACATGCATCGCTACGGCCACCTCGACTTCGACGACGTGGCCGGCCTCAGGATTCGCAACACCTGGCAGCACTACGGGACGTCCAAGCTGGCCAACCTCCTCTTCACCGCCGAACTCAGCCGACGTCTCCAAGCGCAGCGGCGAATCCACCATCGCGGTGGCCGCTCACCCCGGATGGACACGGAGCAATCTGCTGGCCACGGGTGCCTCACTCGGTAACGGAAGAACCCGGGCCAGCGCAGCCAGAATGCTCGGGTCGCATCTTGGGCAATCTGCCGCCTCCGGGGCGCTGCCAATTCCTGTACGCCGCCACGGCCCCGGACGTCACTTCGGGTCAGTTCTTCGGGCCGAGCCACGCCTTTCAACTCTTTGGGCCGCCGACGGTCGTGTCCTCCAGCCGGCAGGCTCGCAATCGCGGCGATGCCACTCGCCTTTGGGAAATCTCCGAAGATCTCAGCGACGTGCACTACGCCCTCGCCGCGTTGGCCTGACCGCCTCCCCGATCACCCAGCACGCACCGAGCAGCATGGCCGTTGGCGGTCCCGTTGGCCGCGACGAACGCGGCATGCGTGCTCAATCTTTCGGGGCGAATGACTCGACCCAAGGGAACGACGAGGACCGCGGCGGCGCCTGAGAGTCGAAGCGCGGCCGCTGCGCTCTGGGCCCGCGACCCGCTCACGTAGATGTCGTCGAGCACGATCACCCGGGAACCGTGCACCGCGCCGCGCATCGAGGCCGGCAGGGCAAAGGCACGTGGATTGGGTCGCATCGGTCCGATCTCGCCCCCGGACCGCTGCAAGGCCGATGGTGACCACGTCGTCTGCGCGCCGAGCGCCCCGTGAAGCGCCTCGATCAGACCAGGAACACGTTCGAGCGACGCGCCATCGGGGCGAGAGGAAGACGGAACCGGCACCACGAGATCGGGACTGCCCCCGAGTGCCGACCTCATACACCCGACATGATCGATGAAGAAGGCGGCGAAGAGTTCCCCGACGCGGGCCGAGAAGTGCGCCCGCGCCTCGTCGACGGGCGATTCCTTGTAGCCCATGAGCACGCGATAGAGGGGACCAGGAACCGGGCACAGGTGGGCCGGCAGCACCGAGCTCAGCGGCAACTTGAGGAGCTTCGCCACAGCGCGACAGGCGAAGCAATGGACGAAACGACGGCTCGTCGGGCCACAGCAGACACGGCAGGCCTGGATCAGACCCTCGGCCGGGCGGATTACTCCGGCTGTCTGAACGTGCTCAGGTGTGGGGGGCCACCTCATCTCGATGCAGAAGAAAGGTCCCGGTGGACCGGCTTACGAGCAGACCCTCTTCGTCACGCATCGTTGCTTCGCCGTAGGCCACCTGCTTCGCCATCCGCGCCACCTCGCCCCGCAGGACGTAGCCCGTGCCCCGTACGGCGGGTCGCATCGTTTCGGTCTTCATCTCCAATGTGCCTCGGGTCCGGTCCCGACCCCGGAGAGCCGCATTGATGGCGAAGTTCATGCTGGCGTCGAGCAGAAGCGAGTGGATCCCCGCCTGCGTCACGCCGTGGGGGTTACACGCCAGCTCGGCGGGAGTGAAGGTGCCGGCGACCCACCCGAGGTCGTCGCCGTCGACTCCATAGGCGGTAAAAGCACCTCCCACCAGCGCGATGATCGGCATGCCGCCATCGCCGAGCCAGCGATCCATGTCCTTGCGTTGCCACTCGTCACGGCTCACGGCGCGACCCTATCGGCCGCCGGCCGACTCAGTCAGTAATCCTGCCTGGTCACCGCCCTGTTCCGGCGCCCTCGCCGTCCCGCGTTCGGGCTGCCGTTTGCCCCAGGGCCGGTAGAATGCGGGCCCGGTTGGAAGTCCACCACCGCCGGGAGGAGACGTACCATGACCACTGCAGTCATCGTCGATGCCGTTCGAACGGCTGGCGGCAAGCGAAACGGGAAACTGCGGAACTGGCACGCCGTGGATCTCGCCTCCGAGGCGCTCCGCGCCCTACAGGAACGCAACGGATTCGACCCTGCCCTGGTCGACGACGTCATCATGGGCTGCGTCTTGCAGGTCTCCGAGCAGGCCCTCAACATCGGCCGCAACGCGGTGCTGGCTGCCGGCTGGCCCGAATCGGTACCGGGCACCACCATCGATCGCCAGTGCGGCTCGTCGCAGCAAGCACTCCACTTCGCGGCACAGGGCGTCATGGCCGGGGCCTATGACATCGTTGTGGCGGCCGGCGTGGAGAGCATGACTCGCACCCCCATGGGTTCCACCGTCGTGCCGGAACTCGGCTACCCGTTCGGACCCCGCATGAGGGACCGCTATGCCGAAAAGGGAGGCTTGGTCGGTCAGGGCATCGGGGCCGAAATGATCGCCGATCAGTGGGACATCTCTCGAGAGCAGCTCGATGCGTTCTCGGTCCGGAGTCACCAGCGCGCCGCCCGGGCGACCGCCGAAGGGCGCTTCGACAACGAGATCATCGCCGTGACGATCCGCGATGACGAGGGCAATGACACGGCCGACCAACTGACCGCAGACGAGGGCATACGCGCCGACAGCACGGTGGAGGCGCTGGCCAAGCTCAAGCCCGCCTTCAAGCCCGAAGGAGGCAAGATCACGGCCGGCAACTCCTCGCAGATCACCGATGGCTCCTCGGCCGTCCTCATCATGAGCGAGGAGAAGGCCAGCGAACTAGGACTGCGTCCCCGAGCCCGCTTTCACGCCTTCGCACTCGCCGGCGTGGATCCGATCACCATGCTCACCGGACCGATCCCCGCCACAACCGCCGTACTGGAGCGGGCGAAGCTGACGCTGGACGACATCGATGCGATCGAGATCAACGAGGCCTTCGCTTCGGTCGTACTGGCGTGGGAAAAGGAGCACCACCCCAACATGGACATCGTCAACCCCAATGGGGGCGCCATCGCTCTGGGGCACCCGCTCGGCGCCTCGGGCGGCAAGCTTCTGGCCACGCTGCTCAACGAGCTGGAGCGCACCGAGGGTCGCTACGGGCTCCTGACCATGTGCGAGGGGGGCGGCTTGGCCAACGCCACCATCATCGAGCGACTGGGCTAGGCCGACCGGCACCCCTCCGGTAATCAGCGATAGCGGGTGGCCAACAGGAAGCCGACGAAGATCAGCACCAGACCGGCCACGAGCCCCCAGGCCGAGCCATGCGCCACCCCCGGTATGTGGGCCAGGTAGTTGACGACGATGACGGCCACGCCGACGATCAAGAGCGCAGGACGACCGCGCCCGTACCAAGGCGGGCTGCGGCGGACGCTCTTGGGGATCGGGCCGGGTGTAGCGACCACTCTCCTCGGCCGTCGAGGGACGGCCGACCTTGGACGTGCTGCCCTTCGTCGTGCTCCGCCCCGCCGCCGACTTTCCCTTGCGGGAAGCGCCGCCCGGTCCTGTTTTGGTGTTGGCTGCCACGGGCGTGAGGATAGTCAGCCCGGGCCGGGCACTCCGTCCGGCTCGATTACCATCGTCTGCCCATGGCGGCACGGATCCTCGTTCTCGACAACTACGACTCGTTCGTCTACAACCTGGTCCAGGAGCTGGGCGAGCTCGGGGCGGCTTCCATTCGTCTTCCGCAACGACGCCATCGACGTCGAGGGGATCCGGGCCCAGCAGCCCGACGCCCTCCTGATCTCGCCGGGCCCGGGGCGGCCCGAGGACGGCGGCGTGTCGCTCGACGCCATCCGGCCAGCTGGCCGGCGAGCTCCCGATCCTGGGCGTCTGCCTCGGTCACCAGTGCATCGGCCAGGTCTTCGGGGGCACGGTCGTCGCGGCCCCGCACCTCATGCACGGCAAGACCTCGGAGATCCACCACGACGGGTAGGGCATCTTCCGCGGGCTACCGAACCCCTTCGTGGCCACCCGCTACCACTCTCTCGTCGTCGACCCGGACTCGGTACCCAAGGAGCTGATGGTGACCGCCACCTCGACCGACGGCGTGATCATGGGGTTGCGCCATCGTGAGCTGCCCGTCGAAGGCGTCCAGTTCCACCCTGAATCGGTCCTGACCGTCTCGGGCCCCGCCCTTTTGGGCAACTTCCTGGCGCAACTGTCGGGGGTGGCAACCGCCCCCTGACCTCGGGCTCAGGACGTTTTGGCGGCCGAGGTCGGCGGGGTCGTCTTTAGAGGTGTCGTCGAGGTCGTCGATTTCGTATTGGGCGTGGAGGGGCCGTCGTCGTGGTCGTCCCTCCTCCGGACGACGTGGTGGTGGTCGTGGTCGAGGACGTCGAGCACACGGACATGGTGACGGTCTGGGGGAACGGGCGGGCTGAGCACGGTTCCGGCCGAGGGGTTCTGGCTTTGCACCTGGCCGGGCGTGCCCCCGCTCTGAGGAGCAGTCGACCTGCGTGAACGCCGGCGTCAGCCCAGGGGTATTCGAGATGCGGTGTTCGCCGCGCTCTGCGGTATCACCGACCACGTGCGGGCACGGTGGCCGAACAGGGCCCGGTCGAGATGACCAGGTTGACCGGTGTGTTCGGCGGCTCCTGCGTTCCGGCCGCCGGGCTCTGCGACGCGACGTTGCCGGTGGCAACCTGCTGGCGAACACGCTGTGCGTCTGTGTCCCGACCGTGAGGTTGGCGCTGGTGATCGTGCTCCCGGCCGACGTCTGGGAGAACCCGACGACGTTGGGGACCTGCACCGAGGATTGGCTGCTCGAGACGGTCAGCGTCACCTGGGTGGTCGATTGGTACGGTGGCGTTGCCGGCGGGATTCTGCTTGAGCACGGTTCCCGACGGCTTGGTGCTGCGTGACGTATTGATCTTGTAACGACAGCCCCGGCTTCGTGATGAGCTGGATGGCCGCGGTCGAACTGCTGGCCCACGACCGAGTGGCACCGTCACCGTTGGTCACGGTCGTGCCCGCACTGACCACCAGGTTGACCCGGCTGTTCTTGTCCACCTTGGCGCCGCGCGGCGGGGTCGCTCGATATGACGTCGCCCTTGGCGACGGTGGTGCTGGTCTTCGAGGTCGTGGCGCCGACGGCCAGTTTGTCGTTCTGCAGGGTCTGCGTGGCCTGCGCCACGGTCTGGCCGGCGACGCTGCGGGACCGTGACATGTTGCGTCGTCGTCAGCGACACGGACCAAGAAGAATGCGATGACGGCCAGCACGACCAGGAGCGTCGACCAGAGTGACGACCATCCAGCCGGATGCGGCGCTGCCGCTCCTGCTCGGCCCTGCCTCCACCACCGCCCGGCGCCGCGCCACCATTGTCCCTGCCGTCACCCCCGGCGCCCAACGGGAACGGCCTGGGTCTGTCCCGTCACCATGACGGCCTGGGTGGCGCCGACGGCCGCCATGGTGGTGGTGGCGCCCGGGATCGCCCGCTTCCACCGGCCGCCCGTCGGCGAAGCGGAGCAGGTCGGCCCGGAACTCCTCCGCCGTCGCATAGCGATCGTCGGGCGACTTCGCCATGGCCTTCATCACGACCGCTTCGAACGCCGCCGGAATGGCGGGGTTCACACTGCGGGGCAGTGCCGGCTGGTCGCGCACGTGCTTGGAGGCGACCGCCACCGGTGAGTCCCCGGTGAACGGCGGCTTGCCGGTCGACATCTCGTAGAGAACGACCCCGAGGGAGTAGATGTCACTGCGCGGCATCGACCCCATGCCCTTCGGCCTGCTCGGGCGAGAAGTAGGCCGCCGTGCCCATGACCGCCCCGGTCTGCGTGAGGCTCTCCTCGGTGTTCATGGCCCGGGCGATGCCGAAGTCCGTCACTTTCACGATGCCGTCCGCCGTGATGAGCACGTTCCCCGGCTTCACGTCGCGGTGGACCACGCCGTGGCGGTGGGCGAAGGCCAGGGCGGCGGCCACGTTGGCCCCGATGGTGGCCGTCTGTTGCGGCGACAGCGGACCCGGATTCACGCAGGACGGCCGAGAGGGCGCGGCCGTCGACGAACTCCATGACGATGAAGTACGACCCGTTGTCCTCGCCCCAGTCGAAGACGGGGACGATGTTCGGGATGCGAGAGGTTGGCGGCCGCCTGGGCCTCCCGGCGGAATCGCTCCACGAAGGCCCGGTCGACCGAGAGCTCGGGGAAGAGCACCTTCAGCGCCACCGGGCGGTCCAGCTGGCGATCACGGGCCCGGTAGACCTGCGCCATGCCTCCGCGCGCGATGAGGTGCGTCAGCTCGTAGCGATCCGAAAAGACTCGCGGCGTCTCGACCGGTTCCATGGCGCCCTGAGCCTACGCTGCGCGTCCGGCGGCGCAGTGTGCGTGCTGCAGGTTCATCCCTGTCCTCCGGTCTCGTCGAGATACGCCTGAAATACCTGTTTGACGATGGGTCCGGCTTCCCCGGCCCCGGTCCCGGTGAAGCTCTGATCCGGCACGACGACCGCGATGGCGATCTGCGGGGCTGCCTACGGCGGGCATGAAGCCGATCATCCAGTCGTCCGTCTGCTCGGGGACCGCCGGGCGCCTGGACCTGCGCCGTACCGGTCTTGACCGCCACGTGCCATGAAACCGGGAAGATCCCGTTCGCCGTGGCGCCCGGACACGGTGTCGTTGGCCACGGAGACCATCAATTTGCTCACCCGCGGCGGCCGCGGCCGGCGTTGACGCCGTGAGCATCGGCGTCGGGCTTGTACGTCTGCCACCACCGCTCCCTGCGCATTCGTGATCTGCTCCATCAGGTGGGGCGTCATGATCACCCCGTTATTGGCGATACCGGCCGCTACCAGCGCGCCCTCCAGCGGCGTGGACCGGTCGTTGTACTGCCCGATGGCGCTTTAGGCCAGGAAGGCCTGGGCTCGGGGCAGAAGGGCCGAGAAGATCGAAGGGACGACATTGGGCAGGTCGAGCTTGGGCACGTACGGCGAGGCGGAGCCAGACAGGGCGTACCCGAAGTCCTGCGCCTGCTTGGTCAGTGTGGGCTACCCCCAGCTTTACTCCGAGCGCCCCGTAGCCGGGGTCGCACGACTGCGGGCAGCATGAGCGCCATGGTGCCGCCGCAGGCGCTGCCCCCGTCGTTTTTCAGCGGCACCCCACCCGAGTCCGGAAAGATGACCGACGACGCGGGCGGAAAGCTGTAGTCGCTGAGGCTCGGCGCCAGGTTATAGACCGCGGTGCTGGTGATCACCTTGAAGGTCGAACCGGGAGGGAAACTCTCCTCGGTGGCCATCGGCTCCAGGCCGTTGAATTGTTCCGAGTCCGGCACTGGAGTCGGTGCCGTGGTCCGTCACTTCTGTCGCAACGTCGGGACTCGAGATCCCATTGGGGTCGTAGGTCGGATTGGAGACCAGGGCCAGCACGGCCCCGGTGGTCGGGTTGAGCACGACGACCGACCCATCCCTGATTGCTCAACGGTGCCGTCGTGAGTGCCTTCGTGGCGGCGGCCTGCAGGACCGGATCCACGGTGAGCGTGACGTTGTCCGGCTCCGAGGGCGGTTTATCGAAGAGGAGCTGGCTGAAGTTCTGCGGGGCCTGCGCGTGCGTCTGGAGGTACTGGTTGTATTCGTATTCGATCCCCGAGGTCCCGTAGAAGACGCGAGTCGTACCCGGTGATGCCGGCATAGAGCGGGCCCTGGGGGTACACCCGGGTGTAGTGGTAGGGGTCTCCGGTGGCCGTGGTGGTGACCGACTTGGCCAGGACCGTCCCGTCCGAAGCGGTGATGGTGCCCCGCTGGTTGTCGTAGATCTTCGCCGCCACCCGCGGGTTGTTCGGGGAGTTGGCCAGCGCACTCGGCTTGGCGGAATTGGATGTTTGCCAGCTGAATGGCCACCAGCGCGAAACAGACGAGGAGCACCACGCCGAGCCAGCGGATGCGGCGCCCCACTAGAACGAAACTTTCATGCGGGAGTGTTGGCGGTGTTGGCGGTGTTGGCGGTGCTTGTCGGTGTGTTCGTCGACGTTCCAGCCGGCGTGAGGGTCGCCGCGACTGACGTGGTGGTGGGAGAGGTCGCGCCGGGTGCAATCGTCGTCCCGGTCGCCTGTCGCGGTCGGAGTTTGTCCGGCACCTGGGAACGTCGTTGTCGTGCTGCTCGAACCCGCCCCCTGCTGGCTGGCCCTCTTGGCCGCCGCCGCCTTGAGATACTCGTCGTGCAGGTTGGCCACGTAACGCTTGGCCGCCTGCAGGGAAGGCTCCTGCACGCCGCCGGCGCGGATCTGATCCGTGCCACCAGAGAGAATCTCCGATGTCGTCACTTTGGTCTTGTCGACCACCCGGGGGTGGAACCAGAGCACTCCGCCCGGGTGGCCCTGCTTGACGACAATCTGGCTCTTCTGGATCGCAATGAACCAGTTGTCGTAGGCATACCAGCGGATGGCGAAGAACGCCCCCACCGGGATCGCCGCCACCAGGACAATGAAGAGAACCACCCGCAGGGTGATCCGTCGTGGGATGCCCAAGCGGCGACGCCGTGCGCCGCGACTCTCGTTGGGTGGCACCACTGCTGAGGGAGGAAGGGTGGACACCGCGGCAGACCGGACCGTGGCCCGGGCCACCGGTACCGCTTGCGTGTCTGTCCAAGAGCACGTCTGCCGGCGCCATTTTCCGCCAACTGCGATGGCGCGGAGACCAGCCGGTGCAGTGCTGGCGCCTGCGGCCCCGTCACCTGCTCCGGTCGCCGCGTCATCTGCGGCATCTGGTGCACCCAGCCCGCCGGCGAGATCGGAGTCGGGCACCACAACAAGAGGCGGCCCGGCGCGTGCTCCGATGGGCATAATCACCGAAGCGCCCGCAGTCTGTCTCGCCCACGAGGACGTCCACCACGACCACCGTGATGTTGTCGGACCCACCGTGCTCGTTGGCGAGCTCGACCAACTGGTGCGCCGCCTCGCCCGGATCGGGCTCGGTCGCCAGCACCTCGGCCATCTGCTCGTTGCTGAGCTCGTTGGAGAGCCCGTCGCTGCAGAGGATGATCCGGTCTCCGGAGCGGAGCTGCAGCTCCCACATGTCGGTTTCCACTTCGGAGGAGATCCCGAGCGCCCGGGTGAGGATGTGCCGCTGCGGGTGCACCGCCGCTTCCTCTTCGGTGATCTCGCCATGGCGCATGCGCTCCTCGGCCAGGCTGTGGTCGGCCGTGATCTGCACCAGCTGTCCGTCCGAGAACAGGTAGGCCCGCGAGTCGCCGACGTTGGCCAGGGCCAGCGTGTCGTGGCCCTCGTCGTCGCCCACCAGCGCGACGGCGGTGAGGGTGGTTCCCATGCCCCGCAGTTCGCTGTGGTCCTGGCTCTCCTGCCAGACAGCACTGATTCGCCTTGGAGAAGGCGTCCTCGAGACCGGCCTTGGTCGGCTCACGGCTGAAGACCTGGAGTAGGGCGTCGACGGCCACCTGCGCCGCCACTTCCCCGCCGACGTGCCCGCCCATGCCGTCGGCCACCGCGAAGAGATTGGACGCTTCGAGGGGTAGGTCCTGGTTGACCTTGCGCACCCGGCCGACGTCGGTTGCCGACCCGGAGCGCAGTACCGTCACCGGGTGACCTCGAAGACCGTGGAACCGGCCTGGAGCATGTCGCCCTTGCCGAGCCGCTGGGCCTGGGTGATCTTCTCCGAGTTGACGTAGGTCCCGTTCGTCGAGCCGAGGTCCTCCACCCAGAGCTGGTCCTTCTGGCGGAACAACCGGGCGTGCAGCGTCGAGGCGTAAATGTCGTCGGGGGTCGGGACACCGCAGCCGGGCGACCGCCCGATGGTGAGCTCGTCGTCGAGGTCGTACGTCTGACCCTCATGGGCCGGAGGCTCCACAATGCGCAGGTACAGCTGCTTGCGCTTCGGCTCGGCTCCCGGACGGGCCGGGCGGCCGCCTTCTCCTGCCGCCGCTCGCCTCGGGACTTCCGGATGGTGGCCGGGCTCATCTCCACCCACACGGCGCGGATGACGCGCAGGAAGAACAGGAAGACGAGCGCGATCACCCCCCACTGCAGGACCCGGAGTACCGCGTTCAGATTCTGCGTGGCGAGGAGGGGCGCCAGCGCGGTCAGCTCCTTCACGTCATCTCGAAGATGAGTTTCGTCGACCCAACGCTGACCTCATCTCCACTGGCAAGTACTCGCTCCCGGATGGGAGCTCCGTTCACGCGTGTCCCGTTGGTCGAGCCCAGGTCGGTCAGGACGACGGTGTCGCCGGCCCGACGAAGCTCGGCATGACGTCGGCTCACGTTGGAGTCCGCCAGCACGACGCCGCACTCGGGGAGGCGACCGATGACCAGGGGCTCGGCACCCGACCTGCACCCGGCGCCCGTCGGTCAGGATCAGCTCGGCCAGGAACCCGCCGTCGGCGTCCTCCCGCACCTCGGCCTCGACGGTGAATCTTCCGGCCTTGAGCTTCGAACCCTCGAAGATCTCCACCTCAACCGGACCCACGAAGAGGTAGCCCTCGATCTTGGCGTGCTCCCGGGCGGCATCGGAGAGCTCCCGGGAGAGGGCATCGATGAAATTGGAGAACCGCTCGACGTCGGCCGGCGCCAGCGTCACGACGAAGGCGTTGGGCGCGATGAGGCCTCGCACGCCCACCCGGCGGTGCAGGTCCATCTCTCGTGTGAGCCTCCGGCCGATCTCGACCGGCTGGAGGTTGCTTCGAAACGGCTTGGCCAACGTACCCTCCACCAAACGCTCGAGGCGCTCCTCGAACTGCTGGAGTCCCATGGTCCTCGCTCAGACTAATGGGCCGGTGCGACCAATACTGGCCTATTGGCGTCCTGACCTGCCCACCGAGCGCGATCGGAGGGCAGCTCCGGCCAGGGACTACTCTTGCCCGGTCGCTCGGGCGAGTGGCGGAATAGGCAGACGCGCAGGATTCAGGTTCCTGTGTCCGAAAGGATGTGGGGGTTCAAGTCCCCCCTCGCCCACGCTAAAAGCGCCGTTCAGAGGCAGATGACCGGTCCCAGGCACCGCCGGGGGCGAATTGTGCAAAACGATGCGGCGCGGTCGGTTGTTGCGAAATCAAGTGCCGGAGCTCTCCGCCCACGACCCGGCTCAGCAAAAGGCGCCCACCCAAGTGCCCACCCGTCAGAGCTGTGACCTGGTAGCTGACAGACTGCGCACATGAATGTCCATCTCGTGGACGGCACCTACGAGCTCTTCCGACATTTCTTCGGCCAGCCGCCGCGCCAGGCTGATGATGGACGCGAGATTGGCGCCGCTCGTGGGGTGGTCACCACCGTCGTGAGCATGCTGGGAAACGGCGCAACCCACGTTGGGGTGGCGACCGACCACGTCATCGAGTCATTCCGCAACGGCCTGTGGCCTGGGTACAAGACCGGAGCGGGAATCGATCCGACATTGCGAGCCCAATTCGAACTTCTCGAGACGGCGCTCCAAGCGCTGGGGGTCGGACTCTGGCCCATGGTCGAGCTGGAGGCGGACGATGCCTTGGCCTCGGCCGCACACGTCGCTCACGAAGACCCTGCGGTGGGGCAGGTGATTATCTGCACCCCCGACAAGGACCTGGCCCAGTGCGTCGTCGGCGACCGCGTCGTTCAACTGGACCGCCGAAGCGGAGCCATCAGCACCGAGCAGCAGGTGTGGGAGAAGTTCGGCGTGGCACCGCGTTCCATCCCCGACTGGCTCGCCCTTGTTGGCGACTCCGCCGACGGCTTCCCCGGACTAGCCGGTTGGGGCAAACGTTCGGCCTCGCTTGTGTTGGCCCATTACGGACAGATCAGCGAGGTGCCAGACCGCGTGGCCGATTGGGACCCTGCGGTGCGCCAAGCGGTGCGTGGTGCACCCAAGCTGGCCGAAAAGCTTGCCGCAGAGCGCGAGTTGGCGGAGCTCTTCCGCGACCTCGCCACCCTCCGCGTAGAACCCACGCTGCTCGACGAGGTGGCATCGCTCCGCTGGCAGGGACCGACGAGCGACTTCGAGGACATTTGCCAGTATTTCAGGGACGGCGCATTGGCCGACCGCGTGGCGGCACTCGCGGCACGCTGACGCTGGACCAACCGTAGGATGCGGCGATGGCACCCGCGAGTCTTGCCCAGCAGGAACGCGATGTGATCTGCAACTTGTTCGTCGAGCTCGGTCCGGACTCGCCCACCCTGTGTGAGGGCTGGACCACCTCGGACTTGGCCGCCCATCTTGTCGTCCGGGAACGGCGACCCGACAGCGGGCCAGGGATCCTCTGGCCCCCGCTGGCCGCCTATACCGAAAAGGTCCGATGCTCCGAAAAGGCGCGTAACCCGTGGCCGAAGCTGGTGGAGAAGGTACGTCAGGGGCCGCCGAGGCTGCTCCGCCCGGTCGACGTCCCGATGAACACCGTCGAGTTCTTCATCCACGTCGAGGACGTCCGCCGCGCCCAACCAGCATGGGAGCCCCGTGCCATCCCCAACGGACTGGCCGACGCTCTTTGGGCTCGAGTGAGCCCCCGCGGCATGGCGAAGAAGGTCCCCGCCACCATCGTCATTACGTCGCCCGGGCGGCCCGAAAAAGAGGCCGGTGCCGGCCCCCGGCTCGTTCTGGCCGGCGATCCGGGAGAGCTCATGCTGTTCGCCTCCGGTCGCCAAAGTGCGGCCCGGGTAGAGATCACGGGCGACGAGCGCCTTGGCCTCACAGCTGCGCACCGCGCACTCTCGGCGTCTGAACCCAACTTCCTGCATCCCCGGTCGGGCTTCCTCTCCCCAGACCTGGTCGAACCAACGCGCCGCGGCCGTGTGGTTGGTCACCGTGCGTCCGGCCCGGGTGATGGCGCTGGCCACTGACCGGTGCCTGCCCGGGGGAGCGCCGTCGAGCAACTCGTTCCAAAAGACCGCCCACCCCCCGGCGACGGAATCGAGGCGACTCACCACGGTGAGCAGCCGGACCAGCGTGGCGATGGCGCGTGGTCGCCCAACCAGGACCGACTGGGCCGCGGCAGTGATGCGCTGATACGGAAGATGCGCAGCCGCAATGGCGAGTCGATAACGCTCGGCCGCATGGCCCGGGTCCGTCAGGATCGCCTGCGGCCGCGAGCCGGCCGCTGCTCATCGCCTGGGCGATGCCCTCACCTTGGAGGGGGTTGATAAGACCGGCGGCATCGCCCACGAGCAAGACGGTGCCGGCGGCCGGCGTGGTCCCCACAATCCCCATCTTGAGCCACCCGCCGAGGGGGCGCCCGGGTGGTTCAGACGGCGAACCGGCGAGGAGACCGATGGCACCAAGATGAGCCAGGAACGCCGGCAACGCGCGCACCACACGGGCGCCGGCGTGCCGGTTTGAACGCGTGGCGATCCCGAGCCCGATGTTGGCCCCGCCAGAAGCGGGAAAAGCCCAGCCATAGCCGGGGAAGGCGTTCCAGGGGGTGGGTTCCCACGTCACAATGGCGGCGAGTTCAACGGGCTGGGGCACATAGGTCCTGATGGCGAAGCCCCACAAGACACGCGACGGCTCGACCAGACCGGCCGACGTGGCTACCCCGCTGGTGGCGCCGTCGGCTCCGATGACGAAATCGGCCTCGAGCTCCTCCCCCGTGCTCAGACGGTACCCATCGAGTCTTCCTTCGGCGGAGCTTCCTTCGCGGACCAATGGCACCTCGGCCCGAGCGGAGAACGACGCTGCCCCCGCCTCGAGGGCGGCACGGTGGAGCGTCTGGTCAAATGAGCTGCGTCTCACCGCCGTTCCGTGGCCGGGGTAGGTGAGGCCTTCGGCGCTCGGGAGCCGTACACGTCTGCCCGTCGGCCCCACGATCAGCATGTCCCCCACATGGGGGCCCTCGGGTGTGGGCAATCCCAAGTCGGCCAGTAGGCGGAGGCCTCGCGGTCCGACCATGTCACCGCAGGCTTTGTCGCGCGGAAAGGTCGCCTTGTCCACCAGCGCCACCCGCGCTCCACCTCGGGCCAGCACGAGCGCAGCCACGCTGCCCGCTGGGCCACCTCCGATCACGGCGACATCGAAGCGCGTCCCGCCCACGCTGCTCCTTCCGACCCGTCCGACCTACAGTGAGATCTTCCCATTCCCGGAGGTTGAGCGTTGCCGCAGGTCACTGGCGATCGGAACCGGTTTGCTCAAGAGCTGTTCACCACCCTCCCGACGCGGTACGACCGGTTGGCCGAACTCCTCTCTATGGGCCAGAACGGTCGATGGCGGCGGGCCATGGTCGACCACATCGTGCCCTCGTCACCCGACCGGGTGCTCGACGTGGCCTCGGGGACGGCGGGTGTCGCATTGCAGTTGGCGGACCGGACGTCCGCCGAAGTCGTGGGGGTCGATCTGACGATCGGCATGTTGGCCCAGGGCCGTCGAAACGTGGAGCACGCTGACCTGGGTCAGCGTGTGCAGCTGCTCGTTGGCCGCGCCGAGCAGCTGCCGTTCCCCGACGCATCGTTTGACGCCCTCACCTTCACCTATCTGCTGCGCTACGTCGAGGACCCCCAGGCCACATTGCGCGAGCTGGCCCGCGTGGTCAAGCCCGGGGGCGCCGTCGCCAGCCTCGAGTTCTTCGTTCCCCCCAGTGCGTTTTGGCGATTCTGGTGGTTCCTCTACACACGGCTCCTCCTCCCCGCCGGGGGATGGCTGACCGGAGGGCGCGAGTGGTTCTCCGTCGGCAAGTTCCTCGGGCCCAATATCTCGGGCCATTACCGGAAATACCCACTGTCGTGGACGAAAGACGCATGGCGGCAGGCCGGATTCGAGAATGTCGGCGTCCGGGTCATGAGCCTCGGTGGAGGCCTGGTGATGTGGGGAACGCGGAGTGGTGGACCCGCCCGAGGCTGAGCGCCGTCCCGCCTTCTATGCCGCCCGCCCGGGCGGGTGGCGGGACTGGTGGACGCTGCTCCACCCTCCGTATACCGCGTGGCACCTTTCCTACGTGGTGATCGGCGCGTCGCTGGCGCCGCATGTGAGTCTGAGCCGGCTCTTGGCCACCCTCCTGGCATTCCTCCTCGCCGTCGGCCTGGCCGCGCATGCCCTCGACGAGCTGCACGGACGGCCGCTCGGGACCCGGATTTCGGCGACCACCCTGCTGTGTGTCACGATCGCCGGACTGGCCGGGGCGGTGGCACTGGGAATCATCGGTCTGTCCCGCGTCGGCTGGCCCCTCATCCCGTTCATGGTGCTGGGGCCGCTCCTCGTGGTGGCCTACAACTGGGAGTTATTCGGTGGACTGGTGCACACTGATGCCGGGTTCGCCTTCGCCTGGGGCTCGTTCCCCGTACTGGTGGCCTATGTGGCACAAACGGGTCGATTGGCGGTGAGCCCGGTCCTCGCTAGCGTCGCTGCCCTCGCTCTCTCGGTGGCGCAACGCCGTTTGAGCACGCCGGCCCGGATGATCCGTCGCCGGGCCAGCGCCATCGAAGGTGACATCGGGCTGGCCGATGGCGGCAGCATTCCGCTCGACGCCCAGACCCTCCTGGCTCCACTCGAAAGGGCCCTCCAGGCGATGTCGTGGGGTGTCGTATTCGTGGCAGCCTCGCTGGCGGTGGCTCGGCTGGGCTGACTTCCCGCTACGAGGCAGATTCGAGACGCCGCCGAAATCCGGCCACCGTCATCTCCACCACTCGATCGTGACCCCACTGCAACAAGGGAAGGCCGAATCGGCTGGCCACGCGCATGGGACGTTGCATCATCTCCACGGTCCATGCCACCTCAATACTCGAGCCGCTTTCGTTCGGCTCGACTCGCAACTGCGCCTGTCCCTCGAGGTCCCCTTCAATCAAGGCGTCGATAGCGCGCGGTGCCTCGCAGCCCGTAAGCGTCACCTTGATGCGCATGCGATACGGGAGTGGCGGCACGACCATTCCGTGCAAGACCGACCCCACGGCGAGGGCCTCGCCTTCCATGCGAAACTCCTGCAGCCACGGCCACCAACGCTCGAAATTGATCGACGCGCTCGATCGTCGCCCAGACGTCAACAGGATCAAGCCCGAATTCGAAGGCCCGCCGATAGGCAATGACGGGTCGGCGCGGCATTGGCGCAACACTACGAGGGGCTTCTCGCGCCGCTCCACTGAGGTCGTACTCTCGGGCGTCACCGTCCGACAACGTCGGACGGTGACCGACCCCGAGTGGCGTCCCTGCCAAGTCACCAGCTTTGAAAGAACTCGCTGATGCTCTTCTATTGTCCAACCCTTCTGGCCCCTCTACCAGGGCCAAAGGTCCCGGAGCACACCCCCCGGCATAGGGTCGAAAGTCCCAATACTTCGAGCCTAAACCTGGCAGAATCTCTTGTGCGTGCAGCTCCCCGGCTTACCGATTGTCGTGGCGCCGTGGGGATGAGCAGGACCTCCGCGCCACGCATGGTGGTGGAAGAGAGCAGCCTCGACGCGTTGTGTGCGGAGTTGGCGGAGGAGGAGTACTACGCCGTCGATACGGAGTTCCACACCGAGCGCACCTACTTTCCCAAGCTGGCCCTCATTCAGTTGGCGTGGGGCGACAAGGTGGCGTTGATCGATCCACTTGCGGTGGATCCACGGCCACTGGCGCGCGTCTTTCGCGGGCCCGGTATCGCGGTGGCACACGCGGCCGAACAAGACATCGAGATTCTCATGACAGCCTGCGGCGCTGTGCCCTCGACTGTCTTTGACACGCAGATCGTCGCGGGGTTCTTGGGGATGTCGTCTCCGTCGCTCTCGCGCCTGGTCGATCAGGTACTCGGCATTTCGTTGCCCAAGGCCGACCAGCTGTCCGATTGGATGCAACGCCCTATCCCCGATCGTCAGATCACCTACGCCGCAGGAGACGTCGCCTATCTCCTCGAGCTTCGGGCCGTCATCACACAACGGCTCGAAGACCTGGGGCGGCTCACCTGGGCCCTCGAGGAGTGTGCGGAAATGTTGTCCGTGCGGCGCCGCCACAACGTTCCCGAGGAGCTCTGGTGGAAGATGGGCGACATTCGCAAGTTGTCGGGACGTTCTCGGGGCGTCGCCCAAGAGATGGCGGCGTGGAGAGATCGTCGAGCCGCGGCGGTCGATCGACCGCGCCGATCTGTCCTGTCGGACCTCGCCCTGCTCGCCATCGCCCAGCGGCCCCCGAGGAACCGCCATGAGCTCGAGCAGACACGGGGCGTCGATAGTCGTCATCTGGCGCATGGTGCGGCAGCGGAAATCCTGGCGGCGGTCGCCCGCGGGCTGGCGCTTCCTCCCGGCGACCTGCGGCTTCCGCTCGACGTCAAGGAGGCGCAGGCTCCACCGGCGGCGGTAGCGGTCTGCACCGGTCTCGTACGCCAGATCGCCGACGACCTCAGCTTCGACCAGGGCCTCTTGGCCACCCGGACCGACATTGCGAACCTCCTGAGCGGGCAGGCCAGCCGGCTCGACACGGGGTGGCGCAGCTCGATCGCCGGCGATCCGCTCCGGAGCTTGATGGCCGGCACCGTGGCTGCGGCCTTCGACGTGGACGGCTCGCTCGTCCTCGAGGAGAGGAGCTTTCGCCGTCAGTTCACCGTGCGCTCACGCCCGGACCAGTAAGGCTGGCGCAGTTTGTACTTCTGAAGTTTCCCGGTCGCCGTGCGGTCGAGGGCGCTTCGGAACTCGACGCTCGTCGGGGCCTTGAAGTGCGCCATGTTTGCCCGGCAGTGGGCGATGAGGTCGTTCTCCGATGCTTCCGCGTCCGAGCGGAGAACCACCAGAGCCTTGATGGTCTCGCCCCATTTCTCGTGGGGGACACCGATGACCGCGACCTCGGCCACGGCGGGATGCTGGTACAGGCAATCCTCGACCTCGATGGAGGACACGTTCTCCCCGCCGGTGATGATCACGTCCTTCTTGCGGTCGGAGATGACGAGGTAGGCGCCGTCGAGGAACCCGCCGTCGCCGGTATGAAACCAGCCGCCCTCGAGCGCCGCGGCCGTCTCATCGGGCTGTTCCCAATACCCCGCAAAGACGTGATTCGAGCGGACCAATACCTCGCCGTCGTCGCTGAGGGCGATCTGAACACCAATGGCCGGGACACCGGCTCGGCTCAGGCGCTGCGAACGCTCGGCCGCGGTCGCGGTGTCCCACTCCGCCGGGGCGCGATTGACGGTGAGGAGGGGCGACGTCTCGGTCAGCCCGTAGATCTGCAAGAACTCCCACCCCAGCTCGGTCTCGATCCGCTCGATAGTTTTGGAAGGCGGCGGCGCGCCCGCCACCACGATGCGCACTGTGCCCACTCCCGGAACGGCGCGTCCTTCCTTCGCCCGGGCGGCGGCGGCGTCGAGGATGGCGGCCACGACGGCCGGGGCGGCGCACAGGAGCGTGACGCCGTGCTGCTCGATCCGCGCGAGGATCTGCTCGCCGTCGACCTTGCGCAGCACCACGTGCATCCCGCCCATCCCCGTGAGGGCATAGGGCATGCCCCACCCGTTGCAGTGGAACATGGGCAGCGTGTGCAGCAGGACGTCGCGGTCGCTCACGCCGGAATGCCAGCCGAACGTGACGGCGTTGAGCCAACAGTTGCGCTGGGTGAGCTGCACCCCTTTCGGACGCGCCGTGGTTCCCGAGGTGTAGTTGACCGAGCACGGGTCGTCCTCGTCGGCCGCCCATTCCACGGGATGGGCATTCGCCGGGGCCGGAACGAAGAGCTCGGCGTCGTCGACGCCGTCCAGCCTGAACCGGTGCTTCACGGAGATGTCGGCCACCACCTCGGTGAGATCCGGGTCATAAAGGAGGACGGACGCTCCGGAGTGCTCGACGATGTAAGCGATTTCGGCCGACGTGAGGCGAAAGTTGATGGGCACCAGTGTGCGCCCGAAGCCACTGACACCGAAGTACGAGG
Source organism: uncultured Acidimicrobiaceae bacterium (assembly GCA_963737745.1). Lineage (GTDB taxonomy): Bacteria > Actinomycetota > Acidimicrobiia > Acidimicrobiales > RAAP-2 > Bog-473. The sequence goes on from CAVTTR010000007.1 coordinate 852,502, forward strand.
CCAGGAACCGACCCGAGTTGGGGCTGACGATCGCCACCCGCTCCCCGTGGCTCACGTTCAGATGGTCCAGGGCCAGGGCCATGCCACGAGCCCGTGCTTCGAGCTCTGTATACGTCAGGGCCCCGAACGAACCGGCCGCACCCGGTTCGTCGATCACCGCCGTACGCGCGCCATAGACCTGTGCCCCACGCGCCAAGAAGTCCGCCACCGTAAGTGCGACCCGCATCAGTACCCCCCCTCATCGCCCCAAAGTGCTCGTGAACGCTCTACGAGTGACCCAAGACGGGGTGGGGGACGTACGGCTTTTCCAACGTAGCCACTTCGTCCTCGGTCAACGTCAGCTCCTCGGCCGCCAGAGCGTCGAGCAGGTGGACCAGCTTGGTCGAACCGACGATAGGGGCCGTGACCCCTGGTCGGCCCAACAGCCAGGCTAGAGCAACCTGCGCCATGGGGACGCCACGAGCCGCCGCCACCTGTTGGGTGCTCTCCACCACGTCGAAGTCGGTTGGTTGATCGTAGAGATGGTCGGTGAAGGTGTCGGTGTTGGCGCGAGTGGTGGTTCGTTCGCCCGTACGGGTGCGAGTGCCCGCGAGGGTCCCCCGGGCCAACGGGCTCCACGGGATGACGCCGACCCCCTGATCGAGGCAGAGTGGGATCATCTCCCTCTCCTCTTCTCGGTAGATCAGGTTGTAGTGGTTCTGCATCGACACGAACTTCGTCCACCCGTTCCTCTCGGCGGTGTACTGCGCCTTGGCGAATTGCCACGAGGCCATGCTGCTGGCGCCCAAATACCGGACTTTCCCGGCCATGACCACGTCGTGGAGCGCTCTCATCGTCTCTTCGATCGGCGTACGTGGATCCCAACGGTGAATCTGATAGAGGTCGACGTAGTCCAGTCCAAGGCGACCGAGTGACGCGTCGATGCCCGACAGAATGTGTTTGCGCGAAAGGCCCCCGCCGTTCTCTCCCGGAGCCACCGGCATGAACACCTTCGTGGCAATGACTGCCTCGTCCCGACTGAGATACTTACCCACGAGCTTTCCCGTGACCACCTCGCTGGCGCCACCGTTGTAGGCATCGGCGGTGTCGAAAAATGTCACCCCACCTTCGACCGCAGCCCGCACAATGGGTTCGGCCTCGTCCTCACTCAGTGTCCATGGCCGGTCGGCGCTCTTCCCGAACCCCATCATGCCGAGACAAACCCTGGAGATACGCAGTCCCGACGCGCCCAGATTTGTGTAGTGCATCGTTGACCTCCTCTAGCGCGAAGTCCGCGCGAAGTATCTGCTCAATGTCTCTTCTTGTTGCTGGTAGGACGACCCGATGTCCGATCCGTACAGTGCCATCGGCTCTTCAAGCATCCGCTCGAAGGTCAGTTTGCAGACCGCCTGCCCGTTCTCGACCATGAAGGGCACGTCATGTGCTCTCACCTCGAGCGCGGCCCGGGAGCCTCGGAAGCGTCGGCTCGGATCAAAGCCAAAACCGGGATCGAAGAACCCGGCATAGTGGGTGCGCAACTCCCCACTCGTCGGATCGTACGCCGTCATTTCGGCCGCCAGGTTGGGCGGAATGCTCACCGCCTCGTGCGACATCAGAAGATAAAAACGCCTCGGGGAGAGCACAAGGCGGTCGCCGTCCTCCCGATACACAGGGTCCCAGAACGCGGCCGGATCCACCTCACGTTCCGATGTCAGGTCGAGCAGAGGCGCGCTATCCCTCGTGCTGTGACCCACCCGGCCCTGGGCGTCCCCGTGCAGGTCGAGTCCCAGGAAAAGGCCGTCGGAGAGCACGAGGCGCTCGCTCGCCACGGGCTCGCCGTCGCGGAAGAGGATGGGCTCCTCCTCGTGCGCCAACCGCACCTGGTCATCGGTCAGCCAGGGGCGGCCGATGGACAAGCGCAATTGATTCAGCGTGAGGTCCTCGCGGACCCGCACCGCGAAGGAGAGTGGTACGACCTCCAGGTACATCGGCCCCTGGTATCCGGGCGCAATCTCGTCGAAGCGATCGCTGTGATCGGTGATGACCCGGGTGAAGACGTCGATGCGACCGGTGGAGCTCTTGGGGTTCGCCTTGCCCCGTAGGCCAGCCGGAAGATCGAGCCGTTCCTTGAGCTCTATGAGATAGGGGCAGCGTGCCTCGAGCATGGCCCCATCGCCGCGTAGGTCGATCTCGTCGAGGATGTAGTCCTTGAGTTTGCGCTCGACCGTGTCGTCACCGGGCAGGAAGCTGCAGCGGATGCGGAGCGCACGTTCGCCCAGACGGAGGTCCAAGCTGGCCGGTTGCACGTTGGAAATGGGGACATTGAAGCGCCCTGCATCGATGTAGCCGGCCCGGATCGCCCGCTCGAGAAAGTGACCGGGAAGAACCCCCTCGGCGCTGGAAGGCAGGCTCAGCACCATGGGCGACGCCGATCAGGAGAGGTCATACACGGTCACGCTATGAGCAAAGCACGTGTGGTGGCGCCGCGAAAGTCCGCTGGAGGCAAAAGTCTCGGTCATGTTGTGGATGACTTGGGGAATACCTGCGGATCTTTATCGTCAGATAGGCACCCGATAGTTATCCACAGATGGCCACCGATTCCTTGCTGTCGGGTCATCTCTCCGAGCAGGCCTCCTCGGTCTGGCGCCGTGATCGAAACTCCCAGTTCGCCGCGAGTAGCCTGCGACCTAGCGTGATGGCAGACCCCTCCGAAGCGACGGTCGCCGAGGGTCCGCCCAAGAAGTCGCGTTGGCTACGCGAGACCCTCGTCGTCATCGTCGTGGCCCTGGTGGCCGCGCTCTTGCTCCGCGCCTTTGTGGTGCAGACATTCTTTATCCCTTCGGGCTCCATGGAGCCCACCCTCCATATCGGCGATCGCATCCTCGTCGACAAGCTCAGCTATCACCTCCATGGAGTCGATCGGGGCAACATCGTCGTTTTCAAGCGTCCCGCCGATGAGAACTGCGGGGGTACACCGGTGGCAGATCTGGTCAAGCGGGTGATAGGGCTCCCGGGTGAGACCATTTCGCTGGTGACCACGGGCTCCAAGGGGTACGTCGACATAAATGGGAAGCGTCTGGACGAAACATGGCTCCCGTCCTCGGTGCAGGGAATGACGTTCCCCGGTCCGGCCGGCAAGCCCTACAACTTGACGAAGCCCTACGTGATCCCGGCCAACCACTATTTCGTCATGGGCGACAACCGGTCTGACTCCTGCGACAGTCGTTACTGGGGTCCGATATCGCGCTCCCTCATCGTGGGGAAGGTCGACCTTCGGGTGTGGCCACTCACGAGCCTGCGTATCTTCTAGCAACCCGGGTTCCAACCGGCCGCCGATCGTCCCCGGAACGGTCTGAACGCCCGAGTCGTGGGACAGCAGCTGGTGCCGCGGTCAAGTTTGTCCCACTGCTCAGTACGATTGTGAACAATCTTTTCGTGATCAGAAGGGACGAGATGGTGCCTAGCCGCGGCGAGAGCCCTGCGACGGAAGACGCCAACAACACCTTGCTGGCTTCGCTGCCGGACCTCGGCCGTTCGCTTCAGCTCGCCCGGGAAGGGGCCGAACTCACCGTCACGGAGGCCGCAGAACGGCTGGGGATCAGCAACATGGCGCTGATGGCCCTCGAAAGTGGCAACGTCGGCCAACAGCATGACCGGATCGAGACCCTGCGCAATCTCCGGTCCTATGCCAACTCACTGGGCCTGTCTGGTGACCATTACGTCCTGGTGGCGGTCGAGCATTGGCCTGCCGGGGGGCAACCTCTCGCCACGGCGAGCGACACCGCCCTCGTCCCGGTCGTCTCCATCTCGTCGGCTCCGGCCGGAGGGCATTCGCCCGTCGGAGGTGGAGCGATTTGGTCCAGCGACGCGACGGGTGTGGCTGAGGCCACCACCACCGGTGTCTTCGAGCCCGTCACCCGGCCCGTCATGCTGAGCGACACCGGCCTGCTGAGTGACACCGGTCAGATCCCCATGGTGGACACCGGCGAGGTGCCTGCGGTCAGCCTCGCTGTACCGAGGTTCCTCAAGGTGCTCATAGGGCTTGTGACCTTTCTGGTTGTCGCGGGCGGCGTGGCCCTCATAGAGCACAACCACGTCGACAATTGGGCCCATGATGTCCGGACCACGACGGCCCACTGGTACAACAACGCCAAGGTTGCGGTCGGCATCACGTCCGCTCCCACGCATCACCCCACGGCGGCGACTTCTACGTCGTCGACTGCCAGGACCAAAGCCACCCTGGTCAAGATCACCACGGACCCAACAGGACGAACCGCCACCTTTAACGTTTCCTTGGCCTCCTTCGACGTCCTGGTCAAGGCCGTCAACGGCCCATGTTGGGTGCAAGCAGTGGCGGCTGGCAGTCCTCATCCGGTCTTCGGACAGACCCTTCAGGCGGGCCAGAGCCACGTATTCGCGGTGACGAGCTCAATGACGATCCAGACAGGTAGTGGCGCCGGTCGGGCCTACATCTACATGGGGTTCAAGCAGATCGGCTCGTACGTGCCGACCCAAGTTCCGTTCACCATGACGTTCAACGCCACGAACTGACCTCGCAGAGCCGCCAGCATCTCATCGCTCTGGCCGGTTAGTTAGTCGTCCTCACCCTCCGCCGTCACACGGGCCACGGCCGCCACGGACTGCCCGTCATCGAGATTCATGACGCGTACGCCGGTGGCGTCTCGGCCCTGGGACGCGATCTCGCGGGCCGCCGTGCGAATGACGACGCCACCCGAAGAGACGAGGAGAATCTCTTCGTCCAGTGCGACCATGAAGGCAGCCACCACCGAGCCGCGCTTTCCGGTCAACCGGATCCCGCGCACCCCTTGACCCCCGCGAGCCTGCCGGTTGAAGCGCTCCAACTTCGTGCGCTTGCCGTAGCCAGCGTCGGTCACCAAAAGAATGTCGGTATCGTCGGCGGCGACGTCGCACGAGACGACCACGTCATCGGTCCGAAGTCGGATACCGCGTACGCCGGCGGCATCGCGTCCCATCGCTCGCACGTCGGTTTCGTTGAAGCGGATCGTCATGCCGCTACGGGTGACCTCGAAGATATCGTCACTCCCCGATGTGGCGACGACTCGTACGAGCTCATCACCCTCTCGCAGGTTGATGGCGATAAAACCCTCTCGGCGCGACTTGTCGTATTCGCTGAGCGCGGTCTTCTTCACTTGCCCTTGCGCGGTGGCGAAGACCAGATACTGATCGGGTGAGAACTCGCGGGTCGTGATGATTGCCTGTATCGACTCGCTCGGAGCAAGTGGGACCAGGTTGACCGCGGCCGTGCCCTTGGCCGTGCGCTCCTTCAGCGGTATCTCATGGCCGCGGAGGCGATACACCTTGCCGTGATTGGAAAAGAGCAGCAGATAGGAGTGCGATGAGGAATGGACGACCTGGTTCACCAGGTCCTCTTCTTTCAGCCGGGCCCCCTGGACGCCGCGCCCGCCCCGCCCTTGTGTCCGGAAGGCGGCGGCCGCCACCGACTTGATGTACCCGCCCTTGGTCATGGTGACGACGATTTCCTCGTCGTCGATGAGGTCTTCGACTCCCATCTCACCCGGATCGTGCGTGATGATGCTGCGGCGTTGGTTGGCGTACTTGTCGCGGATGGCCGTCATTTCCGTCGCAATGACACCCCGCAATTTTGCGTCATCGGCCAAAATCGACTCGAGCTCGGCAATCGTCTCGAGCAGCTTGGCCATCTCTTCCTGCAACTCGGTACGACCCAGGCGGGTGAGTCGCCCCAGGGTCATGTCCAAGATGTGCGTGGCCTGGATCTCCGTGAAGGAGAACGGATCGGCCATCAGGGACGTACGAGCCGCGCCACGGTCATCCGAACCCCGGATGGTGGCAATCACGGCATCGAGCATGTCGATTGCCCGCAGAAGGCCCTCGACGATGTGGGCGCGATCCCGCGCCTTGCGGAGTCGGAATTCGGTGCGTCGAGTGATGACTTCGATCTGGTGATCGATGTAATGCGAGAGCGCCTGGGCCAGGTTGAGCGTCCGCGGTACGGAGTCGACCAAGGCCAGCATGTTCACGCCAAAGCTGGTCTGCAGCGGCGTCTGCTTGTAGAGATTGTTGAGCACGACGTTCGCGTTGGCATCTCGTTTGAGCTCAATGACCAAACGTGGCTTCTGGTTGGCGGAGGAGTTCAGAACCCCGCTGATGCCATCCAGCTCTCCCGCTCGAACCAGGTCGGAGATCTTCTGTTCGATTACTTCGACCGAGGTCTGGTACGGGAACTCGGTGACCACGATGCGATCGCCGACTCGGCCCTCTTCGATCTCGGCTACCGCCCGCATCTTGATGGAGCCGCGCCCCGTCCGATAGGCATCCAGAATTCCCTGACGGCCCAGAATGAGCGCGCCGGTCGGAAAGTCCGGCCCTTTTACGAAGGCCATAAGTTCGTCAGGCGTGGCGGCCGGGTTGTTGAGCACGTGGATGGCGGCGTCGATCACCTCTCCCATGTTGTGCGGAGGAATATTGGTGGCCATGCCCACCGCAATGCCTTGGGAGCCGTTGATAAGCAGGTTGGGAAATCGGCCCGGCAAGACAACCGGCTCCTCGTCAGAGCCGTCGTAGTTGGCGACCATGTCGACGGTTTCTTCGTCGATGTCCGCCATGAGCTCCAACGCCAACGGGGCCAACCGGCACTCGGTGTAGCGCATGGCCGCCGGACCATCGTCCGGCCCGCGCCCCCGAAGTTCCCGTGCCCGTCGATCAGCGGGTGACGGAGAGAGAACTCCTGCACCATTCGAGCCAAGGCCTCGTAGATGGCCGAGTCGCCATGGGGATGGTACGTCCCCATGACATCACCTACGACCTTGGCACACTTGTTGTGCGGTCGATCGGGTCGCAAGCCGCGATCGAACATGGAGTAGAGGATCCTGCGGTGCACCGGCTTGAGTCCGTCGCGAACGTCGGGCAGAGCCCGCGCCACGATGACCGACATGGAGTACTCGAGGAACGACCGCTCCATCTCCTCTTGAATCTCAATCGGTTCAACCGACCCACTCACGGGCTCGTCACCGCTGGGGGGCGTACCGTCCCCGCCGCTCGTGCCTGACCCACCGCTCCCGCTGGTCGCCTGTCGTGCCATGTGTTCTCCTCGCCCTATTGCTCAGATGTCGAGGAAGCGGACGTCTTTTGCATTTGTCTGAATGAAGTGCCGGCGGAGCTCGACGTCGTCGCCCATAAGGATGGAGCACACGTCGTCGGCCAATGCGGCCTGCTCCACGTTGATCTGGAGGAGCGAGCGCAAGGATGACGACATTGTGGTGTCCCGCAGTTCGGCGAAGTCCATTTCTCCGAGGCCCTTGAGCCGGTTGAAATCGTGCTTGTGGTCGGGATGTTCGGCCAGGAACGCCGCTTTGGCCAGGTCGTCCTTCAGGTAGACCTTCTCCTTGCCGACCAATGTCGAGTACAGCGGCGGCTGGGCGACGTAGACGAACCCCCCTTCGACCAGCGGCTTCATCTGCCGGAAGAAAAAGGTGAGAAGAAGCGTCCGGATATGACTGCCGTCGACATCGGCGTCGGCTAAGAGAATCACCTTGTGGTAGCGGATCTTCTCGACGTCGAAGTCATCGGCCAACCCCGCGCCGATGGCGGAAATGAGGGCCTGAATTTCGGCGTTCTTCAGCATTTTGTCGATCCGTGCCCGTTCGACGTTGAGAATTTTCCCCCGGATGGGCAGGATGGCCTGGGTCCGCGGGTCACGCGCATCCTTGGCTGATCCGCCGGCCGAGTTCCCTTCCACGATGAAGAGCTCCGATTCACGCGGGTCGCGTGATGAGCAGTCCGATAGTTTTCCAGGCAATCCGGCGCCGTCAAGGGCCGACTTGCGCCGGGTGAGGTCACGGGCGCCTTGCGCGGCCATGCGAGCCCGGGCGGCCTGGGTTGCCTTGGCCACGATCTGGTTGGCTTCCTTGGGATTCTCCTCCAACCATTCGCTTAGCTTCTTGTTGGTGGCCTTCACGACCAGGGACCGGATCGACTGGTTTCCCAACTTGGCCTTGGTTTGCCCCTCGAATTGTGGATCTCGTAACCGCACCGAGATGATGGCGGTGAGGCCCTCGCGAATATCTTCGCCCTGCAGGTTGTCTTCCTTCTCCTTCAGCAGGTTCCGGGCTCGTGCATATCGGTTGACGCTGTTGGTCAGAGCGGTCCGGAACCCTTCCTCATGCATGCCGCCTTCGATGGTCGAAATGCCGTTGGCAAAAGAGAAGATCGACTCGTGGAATCCGGTGTTCCACTGCATGGCGATTTCGACTTCTTGTCCCTCCTCGGCCTCCTCAAAACCGGCCACCTTACGGAACAGGGATTCTTTGGACGCGTTGAGGTGCTTCACGAAGTCGACGATTCCGCCGGCGTACTTGAACGTGGTCTTTACCTCCGGGTCCGGCCGTTCGTCCGTGAAGCGGATCTCCAGTCCCTTGTTCAAGAAGGCCATGATCTGCATCCGCTCGGTAATCGTCTGCGCGCGAAATTCGGTCTCGTCCAGAATTGACGCATCCGGCCAGAAAGTGACGGTCGTTCCCGTCCGCGGCTTTCCGGTGGCTCGGTCAATAGGGGAGGGCCCGGTGGCGGTGATCCTGCGCTTGACCTTGCCGCCTTTTTCAAATTCCGCTTCCCACCGCTGCCCGTCACGGTCGATCTCGAGGATTAGCCGGGTCGACAAGGCGTTGACCACCGATATCCCGACTCCGTGGAGTCCTCCGGAAACCTGGTAGCCCTTGCCACCGAACTTTCCACCGGCATGCAGCGTGGTCAAAACGATCTCTGCCGTCGACATTTTGGGGTTTTTGGGGTGCGGCCCGACGGGAATCCCCGCCCCGTCGTCCCGAACGCGGCACCCTCCGTCGGCCAACAGCGTCACGTCGATCCGGGTGGCCCGACCCGCCATTGCTTCATCAACCGAGTTGTCGACAACTTCCCACACGAGGTGGTGCAGCCCAGTGGGCCCGGTCGAACCGATGTACATGCCGGGGCGCTTGCGTACCGCCTCAAGCCCTTCAAGAATCGTGATGTCGCTCTCGCTATAGGAACTGTCCTGCGGAGTTGCAACTCCATCAACCTTTATCGCCACAGGCGCGCCCTTTCAAAACGGCAGTCTTCACGGTGCGAATCGAATCCCCGAACCATGGTCCCTGGCATTCCGATGCGAACGCCCCATCCTACCCGACAACGGCCACTTTTCGGCACCTTTCAAGGCCCGTGTCAGGTCATCAGGAGCGCTGCACCACCACTTCGAGTCGTTCTATGGAAGTGTCTCCCAACTCATGCAATTGGGTAAGAATTCGATCAGAGGCCATTCGGGCGCGTGTGGCCCAAATCGGGTGGTCCGCGGCGACCACCAGAGCCGAGTTCTGCAGGCGCACCGGACGAACGTGGGCCGAAATTTCCGTCCCTGCCACCTCATCCCAACGAGTGAACACGAGTTCCATGGTCTGTGCCGAAGGTGCTGCGCCGATACGGCTCAGCACCTTGGCAATAGCCTCTCCGACCTGTTGAGGGCCTGCGTCTGGCCCGCGCGGACGCCGACGACGCTCGTCGCTCACGAGAGTCGCACGATGCGAGCGATGTCGACGATGCGGGCGACATCAATCCCGGCCGGCAGGGGTGCTGCGGTCGTGAGGATGGACTGGCCTTGAGGGAGCTCGGCTACCAGCGCCCGGCTGCGGTCGGGGTCCAGCTCAGAGAAGACATCGTCGAGCAGAAGGGTCGGGATCAGCTCCGTCTTGGCCACCACCAGCTGATGGACCGCGATACGTAGCGCCAAGGCCAAACACCTTTGTTCCCCCTGAGAGGCATGGGTCCTGGCTTCACGTCCCTCGAGTGTCAGCAGAAGGTCGTCTCGGTGTGGCCCCACCGTATTGACCCCGCGGCGAAGGTCCTCGGTTCTGTGTGCCACCAGGGCGTCGAGAAGCTCGCCCGTCCAACTCCGTACATAGCGTTGGCCAATCAACACCTCGTCAGGCAAGCCGGCGAGGCGGCCGTAGGCGGGGCCGACATACTGCTCCAGGTCACCAACCAGGCGCTCTCTCGCCGTGACCAGGATCTTTCCGGCGTGAGCCAGTCGCTCATCCCAAACGTCGAGGGTGGTGGCGACATCGGCACCGACCCGACCTCCGCTCTGACGTAACAACGCCGCACGTTGACGAAGAACTCTCTCGACTTCGTCGGCCGCACGCGCTCCTTCGGTATCGAGGAGGCCCAGGGCGTCGTCCAGCAAGTCCCGGCGAATTTTCGGACCACCGCTCACGATGGTGAGGTCCTCGGGAGAAAAGATCGTGCAGGGTGTGGCTCTCGTGAGGTCTTTGCGGGCGTGGGCCACTTTGCGGTTGACCTGGGTGCGGTTTCGGCCCACCGGCACAATCTCGGCCTCGACCAGTGTGGGGAGGCTCTGTTTCTGCAATTCGAGCTCGGATAATTCCCCGAGGAGCACCGGTTCGGATCATGGCTTCTCGTGGGGCGCCTCGAAATGAGCGTTGCGTACCCAAATACACCAGTGCTTCGAGCACGCTCGTCTTTCCCGTCCCGTTCGGACCGGTGATGACGGTTGTTCCTTCACTTTCAGGGGTGAATGCAGCCACGGTGAAAATGCGGAAATCAATGAGTTCGATTTGCTCAAGACTCATCGAAAGTGGTGAATCCGCTCAGGAAACGCGTACGGGCATCAGTAGGTAGCGGAAGTGGTCATCGTCGGCACCGCGCACGGTGGCGGCCCGAGAAGCGTCGGCGGACTCGAGAATTACCTCATCGCCCTGTACGGCTTCGGTCCCATCTATCAAATAGGACGGGTTGAAGGCGATCACGAGATCCTCTCCGGTGAAATCGCCATCCACCGACTCAGACGCGTCGCCCACCTCCTGGCTCACAACGGTGAGATCCACTCCACCTTGGCGCATGGAGAGACGCACGGGCGTCGTGTTGTCACGCACGAGCAGTTGGACGCGGCGTAGGGCGGAAAGAAAGGATTCTTTCCCGAGGTGAAGCCGGTTCGGATAATGGTCTGGGATCAACTGGTTGTAATCCGGATAGCGGCCCTCGAGAAGTCGGGTGCTTATTTGCACATTTCCCTGCCAAAAGGTGATTTCGCTGCTACTTGCGGCGACGCCGACGTGATTACCGTCGCCCTCTCCTCCTTCGTGTCGAGAGGGCAGTCGTTGGAGTTCAGCCAAGGCTCGAGCCGGGACCAAAAGGTCCTCTTCACCGGGCAACGCGCTGATGCCGGGCAAATCTCGCATGGCCATCCGATACGAGTCGGTGGCCACCATGCGTATGGACCCGTCGATACGTGACAACAAGACGCCGGTGAGAAGGGGGCGAGCGTCGTCATGCGAGGCGGCACGCACGACTTGGCGCACCGCCTCACCAAGAGCCGCCTCGGGTAGTTGGGTGGTCGCTTCGGTTGTTTTGCCTACGGCGGGAAACTCAACCACGGGATACGTCCGCAACTTGAAGTTTGAGCGAGCGGCGGAAATGGTGATGTGGTCTTCATCGTTTGCGAATGTGACCGCCCCCGGCTCGAGCCGGCGGACGATGTCAGTCGAGAGACGTGCGGGAACAACACAGGTTCCATCCTCGACTCCTATGACCTCTTCGGTTACCTGAATAGTCAGGTCGAGGTCTGTTCCAGTGACCGAGAGCACATTCCCGGTACAGGAGAGAAGGAGACCAGAAAGCACTGGTGAAGAGGTGGCACGCGCACCAACGGCACGACCGGCCGTTGCCAGCATGTCGACGAGTGCATCTCGCTCGGATCTGAACTTCACCGGAGCTTGTCCTTTCGGCCGTGTCCCCAGTCACCGTTGAGTGAAGAGGAGAGAAATGTATTTAGTAAAGGTAATAAGGGCTGTGGATTGTGGACGACGTCCGCCCACCGCTGGTGAGAGGCATGAATACCGTCCCCATGGCGGTGTGGGTGACGGGCCGCCGCCGTCGGTAAGGATTCAACCGTATCCGGATGCCTGGGGACGGGCGACCACGCTATCCCCAGCGCGACCAGGGTTGTCCACAGCTTCTCCGGGTGCGCCGCAGGGCATTTATGTACCCCCTCGAACCTGCTGGGTTAGCTCTGTGACCTGCTCATATATCTGGCGGCGTTGTTGCATTTGGCCGCTTATCTTGTCCACAGCGTGGATGACCGTGGTGTGGTCGCGATTGCCGAAGACGCGGGCAATGGCCGGATAGCTGTAGTCGGTGAGATTTCGGACGAGGTACATTGCGACCTGGCGTGCCGTGACGAGGGGTCGAGTCCGGCTGGGACCACAAATTGCATCAATACTGAACCCGTAACTGGCCGCGGTGGCCTCGAGGATCATTTGGGGTGTGATCCGCCGTGGCTCGCCGGCGAGAACGATGTCGGAGAGGACCCGTTCGGCCTGGGCCAGGGAGATTGCCTCTTTGTTGAGTTTGGCGAAGGCGCTGATACGCGTCAGGGCACCCTCGAGCTCTCGGATGTTGTTCTTTACGTGGGTGGCGATGAATTCGAGCACGTCGTCAGGGACTTCGTGGTTCTCGCTCTCCGATTTCGAACGGAGAATAGCCAGCCGTGTTTCCAGGTCAGGGGGGTCGATCTCGGTGATCAGACCGGAGAGAAAACGACTCCGGAGGCGGTCCTCGAGTGTCTCGATCGACTTAGGAGGCCGGTCAGAGGTGAGGACAATCTGCTTCGAGGCGCCCTTGAGGTCGTTATAGGTGTGGAAGAACTCTTCCTGAAGGCCCTCCTTGTTCTCCATGAACTGCACATCGTCGATGAGAAGGACGTCACACTCGCGATACCGGCGCTTGAAAGCCAGGGTGGTGGAGGTTCGGAGCGAATCGACGAAGTCATTCATGAAGGTCTCGGTGGTGACATACAGCACCTTGCGACGGCTGAAATTCTCTGAGACGTAATTGCCGATGGCGTGGAGGAGGTGGGTCTTACCGAGTCCGCTGTCTCCATAAATGAAGAGTGGATTGTAGGAACGACCAGGGGTTTCAGCAACGGCCTGGGCCGCCGCGTGGGCCAGACGGTTTGAGGAGGCGGCCACAAAAGTCTCGAAGACGAACTTGGGGTCGAGTTGGACCGCCGGCGACTCCCGACCATTCATGCTGACCGGAGAGGTTGGCGCAGGTCGTTCGAAGGTCTCGGTTGGGGCCGGGACCCCGAGAAATTCCTCCAACTCGGGTTCGATGGCCTCTTGCTGCTGTACTTCGAGACGCCCCCGGACGGGTGAACCGACCTCGTTGGCCAGGGTGTCTTCAATCATCGGTCGACGAACTGCGTCGCGCCGTCGCGGCGGGCGTCGGACGCATCATCGTGGATTCGTTCGCCGAAATAGACCGGCTGACGGCACTGGCCCGCGCCGCCGGACGGACGCAGCGCGTGCTCGTGCGCGTAACGGTCGGGGTCGAGGCGCACACCCACGAATACATCGCGACCGCGCACGAGGATCAGAAGTTCGGCTTCAGCCTGCGAGGCGGCGATGCCGAACGAGCCGTGGCCGAGGTCGTCGCCGCCGATTCGCTCGAGTTCGTCGGGCCTGCATTCGCATATCGGCTCGCAGATCTTCGACACCGCCGGCTTCGAGGTCGCCGCGCACCGGGTGGTCGAATTCGCCGCCGAGTTGCGCGATCGCCACGGCATCGACGTGTGCCGAGGTCGATCTCGGCGGCGGCCTCGGTATCGCCTACGTCGCCGGCGACGATCCGGAATCGCCCAAGGAGATCGGTCAGCGATTGCGCGCGATCGTCGAGCACGAATGCGCCGGCGCCGGGCCTGCCGCTGCCCGCGGCTGTCCGTCGAGCCCGGCCGGGCGATCGTCGGGCCGGCCGCGATCACGGTGTACGAGGTCGGCACCGTGAAGCCCGTCCTGCTCGACGGCGGCATCGAACGAACCTACGTGTCGGTCGACGGCGGCATGAGCGACAACATCCGCACCGCGCTCTACGACGCCGAGCTACACGGTCGACGCTGGCCAGCCGCTCGTCCGACGCCGCCCCGATGCGCGCTCGCGTCGTCGGCAAGCACTGCGAGAGCGGTGACATCGTCGTTCGCGACGCGTGGCTGCCCGGCCGACATCGCGCCGGGCGATCTGATCGCCGTCGCGGCTACCGGTGCCTATTGCCGCAGCATGGCCAGCAACTACAACTACGTGCCGCGCCCGCCGGTCGTGGCGGTGCGCGACGGCGAATCGCGCGTGCTCGTGCGGCGAGAGACCGAGAACGATCTTCTGGCGCTCGACACCGGTTGGGACAGCGGCACCGATGGCTGAACCACTTCGTGTCGCGTTGCTCGGCTGCGGCGTCGTCGGCTCGCAGGTCGTGCGGCTGATGCACGAGCAGGCCGACGACCTCACCGCCCGGGTCGGTGCTCCGCTCGAACTCGTCGGGGTCGCCGTCCGCCGGCCGAACCGCCACGCCGACGTCCCGGCCGAACCTGCTGACCACCGACGCCGAGACACTCGTCAAGCGCGACGACGTCGATCTCGTCGTCGAGGTGATCGGGGGTATCGAGCCGGCGCGGTCCCTGTTGCTCGCGGCGCTGGGCTCGGGCAAGAGCGTGGTCAGTGCCAACAAGGCACTGCTGGCCGAAGATGGCGCCTCGTTGTACGAGGCCGCGGCCGCGAATGGCGTCGACCTCTACTACGAGGCGGCGGTCGGCGGCGCGATACCGGTGATCCGGCCGCTGCGCGAGTCCCTCGCCGGTGACCGGGTCACCCGGGTGATGGGCATCGTCAACGGCACGACCAACTTCATCCTCTCGCGCATGGACGCGACCGGGGCCAGCTTCGACGAGTCACTGGCCGAGGCGACCGCGCTCGGTTACGCCGAGGCCGACCCGAGCGCCGACGTCGACGGTTACGACGCGGCCGCGAAGGCGGCGATCCTGGCCGGGCTCGCCTTCCACACCCGGGTGACGATCGCCGACGTCCACCGCGAGGGCATCGCGAAGGTCACCGCGGCCGACATCGCCAGTGCGAAGGCGATCGGCTGCACGGTCAAGCTGCTGGCGATCTGCGAGCGCAACAAGGACACCGTGTCGGTGCGCGTGCACCCGGCGATGATCCCGCGCACGCATCCGCTGGCCGGAGTAGGCGATGCATTCAACGCCGTGTTCGTCGATGCCGACGCCGCCGGCTCGCTGATGTTCTACGGCCGCGGAGCCGGGGGAGCGCCGACCGCGAGCGCGGTGCTCGGTGACCTGGTGGCCGTCGCCCGCAACCGGGTCAACGGGGGCAGCGGCGCCCGTGAGAGCGCATACGCCGACTTGCGCGTCCAGCCGATGGGCGAGGTCGCCACGCGCTATCACGTGGCTCTCGACGTCGCCGACCGGCCGGGCGTGCTGGCGGCCGTGGCCCGCGAGTTCGCCGAGCACGAGGTCAGCATCCAGACGGTGCGCCAGGAAGGCCGCGGTGACGCGGCAACGCTGGTGCTGGTCACCCACGTCGCGTCCGATGCCGCGCTCACCGACACGATCGAGCGGCTCGGCGAGATGGAGTTCATCCGGCGGGCGGCCAGCGTCATGCGGGTCGAGGGAATGGCGGCGGACTAGGACTCGGCCACGCCGGCAGCGGCGCCGGCAGTGCCGCGGCGGTCTTTCCGCGGGTCTTCAGGAGGGTTCGAGCAGTCGATGTCGTACCGCAGCTGGCCGGGCCTGATCGAGCACTACCGATCACGACTACCGGTCACCGACGCGACTCCGGTCGTGACCCTCTTCGAGGGGGCCACCCCGCTGCTGCCCGCGCCGGGGCTGTCCGAGCGCACCAACTGCACGGTCTATCTCAAGGTCGAGGGCGCGAACCCGACCGGCTCGTTCAAGGACCGCGGCATGACGGTGGCGATCTCGAAGGCGAGCCGAGGCCGGCGCGAAGGCGGTCATCTGCGCCTCGACCGGCAACACCTCGGCCAGCGCGGCCGCCTACGCCGTCCGGGCCGGAATGATCTGCGCCGTGCTCGTGCCGCAGGGCAAGATCGCGCTCGGCAAGATGGCCCAGGCGCTCGTCCACGGCGCCCGGCTGCTGCAGGTCGACGGCAACTTCGACGACTGCCTCGAGCTGGCGCAGAAGCTGGCGATCGACTACCCGGTCGCCCTGGTCAATTCGGTCAACCCCGATCGCATCGCCGGGCAGAAGACGGCCGCGTTCGAGATCTGTGACGTGCTCGGCCGCGCGCCCGACGTCCACCTGATCCCGGTCGGCAACGCCGGGAACATCACCGCCTACTGGGCCGGCTACACCGAGTACGCGCAAGGACGGCGTCGTCGCGACGACGCCGCGGATGTTCGGCTTCCAGGCCGCCGGCGTCGGCGCCGATCGTCAACGGCGAGCCGGTCCTCAAACCGGTGACGATCGCCACCGCGATCCGGATCGGCAACCCCGCGTCGTGGTCGCAGGCGGTCGCCGCCCGCGACGAGTCCGGCGGCCTGATCGACGCGGTCACCGACCGGCAGATCCTCGAGGCCTACCGACTGCTGGCCCGCACCGAAGCGGTGTTCGTCGAGCCGGCCTCGGCGGCCAGTGTCGCCGGGCTGCTCATGACCGCGGCGGACGGGCGGCTGCCGGCCGGCTCGACGGTCGTCTGCACGGTGACCGGCAACGGGCTCAAGGATCCCGAGTGGGCGATCGCCGGCGCGCCCAACCCCGAGACGGTGCCGGTCGATGCCCACGCCGCCGCCGGCCAAGCTCGGGCTGGTGGACTGACATGGCCCGTCCGGCATTTCGCGGCGGCGCGGCCCACGTCCGGGTCCCGGCGACGAGTGCCAACCTCGGTCCCGGCTTCGACGCGCTCGGGCTGGCGCTCGACCTGCACGACGATGTGCGTCGCCGTGATCGGCGAGGACGGGGTCAGCATCGACATCGCCGGTGAGGGCGCCGACGAAGTGCCCGCGCACCGAGAAGAACCTGGTCGTCAGCGCGATGCGGGCCACGTTCGACGAGCTCGGCGGGCAACCCCGCGGCATCGAGCTGTCGTGTGCGAACCGGATCCCGCACGGGCGGGGGCTGGGATCGTCGGCGGCCGCGATCATGGCCGGCGTGCTGCTGGCGCGCGCGCTCGTCCTCGGCGGCGACCAGGCGATGCCGATGTCGGCCGTGCTCGATCTGGCCAGCCGGCTCGAGGGGCATCCCGACAACGTCGCCGCGTGCCTGCTCGGTGGCCTGACGATCGCCTGGACGCTGGCGCACCGGACCGGCGCGACCGGCCCGTGCGCGCCGAAGCCGAGCGCCCGCCCACGGTCAGCGCGGTCGGGTCGAACTCGATCCGGCGATCACCCCGTTCGTGTTCGTCCCGCCGACCGCGTCGTCGACCAAGGCGGCGCGCAAGGCGCTGCCCGAGACGGTGTCGCACGCCGACGCTGCCCACAACGTCGGCCGGGCGGCGCTGCTGGTCGCGGCGCTGAGCGGCAGCGGCCGGCTCGTGCGTCGACGATCCCGACGGCGACGAGATCGAACTCGCGTCGCGACCATGCCGGCCGACGTGCTGCTCGCGGCGACCGATGACCGGCTGCACCAGCAATACCGGCGCACCGGAATGATCGCCACGGCCAACCTGGTCGCGGCGCTGCGCAGCGCCGGGATCGCCGCGGTCATGTCGGGCGCCGGGCCGTCGGTCCTGGCCTTCACCCGGTCCGCGGCCGACGTCGAGGCCGCCCGGCGGCCGTCCCGAAGGGCTGGACCGGGCTGCAGCTGGCGGTCGACCGGGTCGGCGCGCACTGGTGCCGGCCCAGCGCTAGCGCCGTCGCCGAGCCCAGCGCTCGAGCGCGGCGCGCCGGGCGTCCATGTTGCTGCCGCTCGTCCGACGGACTACGCTATCCGTGTCAGTTCATGACGCCAGCGACAATCGCCGGCCCCCTGTTCGGCTCCACCAGCTCGCCGAATCCAGGGTTTCTGGTCAGAACCTCACTCGCGTCAACCAGATGTTGTCGGCGCGCCGCTACGTCCGCGGCCCGCCGCGGACAACGAACTGATTCCCTCGAAAGCTTCCGGTGCAGTACCGCGCGAAGACCGAATCCTCGATCAGGGGGTCGAGCGCAGCGGAGCCGGGAAGGGGTCGGCCAGTAGCCGGTCCGACCAGTCGTCTGCGCTGCCCCAGGCCCGCAGACACCCTCGAAAGGTCAAGACATAACCGTGACAGACACCCAGGAGTCGGTACTCGACTCGGGTGCCGATGCAGCGCGCGATCGACTCATCGGCCCGGGCCGCCGCCAAACGGCGCAGCGGCTCCCTCTCGACCATGTTGCTGCCCGATTTGCAGCAGCTGGCCGGCAGCCTCGGCATCTCGCCGGGCAAGCTCAAGAAGAGCGACCTCGTCGCCGCGATCGAAAGCGTGCAGTCGGGCGGTAACGGTGCCAGCTCGAACGCCGGCTCGACGGCGCGACGCGCAGTCGCACCGCACCCCCCGCGCCGCCGAATCGGCCGACTCGAACCGCACCGACACGGCCCCGTTCAGCCTGCGCTGATCGCCGACCTCGGTCCGGCCGACAACTCGGCGCCGTCCGCGTCCGGCAGGCGCCCGCGCAGCCCAGGCCGGTGGTCAGGGCGAGAACGGCGCGCGTCGCGAGCGCAATCAGAACCGCCCCGACCGCGAGGGCGGCCGAGCGCGACCGGCAGAACGGCAACCGCCAGCAGAACGGGGCGGCGGCAACCAGAACCGAACGCGACCAGGGCGGCCACTCCGCAACTGTGCCGGAAACGGTAACTGCGGCAACGCAGGTAACTCAGCGAACTCAGCGAACTCAGCGAACTCCGCCGACTCCGACGACGACTTCGAGGAAGGGCGCCGTGCGCGGCCGTCGCTACCGCGACCG